>CAWCJR010000006.1:0-603058 GCA_963796015.1 uncultured Acidobacteriaceae bacterium
TCGATATTCGAGCTGCATTGAGGCCCGCGTGAGACGATAACGCAACTTCAAATTTCCGCTCGCTGAGATTCTGGAATTGGAGCCAAATAGAGGACTCTGTATCTGAGTGAATTGGGGGCCTGCCCCGCAATGAAATCCATCCGTCCGGTGACCCTGTGCCCGTAAACGAGGTGAACGGTGTTGGTGGTAACCGTGGCACCGGAAACCTGAGGAAAGCGAAAGTCCTGAAAGCCGTAGGCTAATGCAATTTGGTCAGTGTGATTGATCTGCCTGCTGAATCCAAATTGCGCAGCGACCTGGCTGCTATCAATCAGTCCGAATGGGTTATCGGTGAAATGTACAAATCCGTAGCTGCCTGCCATTGTGAAACTAGACCTGGGACTCGCAGCCTGAACCAGGTCAACGTCGACGGTATTGGTAAGACGCGGCGCCTGGCCGACGGAACCAAATTGGCCGGCGCTGAGCGTGCCGCCCAAAGCACTTCCGATACCGGACGAGATACCGCCCGCACCTGCCCCTAATCCGGCAAGGCCTGATTGGAATGCCGACGCGCCTCCATATGATCCCCCGCCGAAATTCCCTTCCGGCAAGTAACTCACGCTGTCTCGCAATGCCAATTGACCGGTTCGCCACATCGCGCGCTGAGCCAACTCGGCTTCATGAGTCTGAGTGGCGCTGTGATTGACGCCTTCGTAGAAAGCGCCTCCGCCGACATATTGCAAGTCGGTTTCGTAGCGATTCCAAATTCGTTGAAGCGTCAGGCTTCCAAGGGCGTGAGTAACACCACCCGCGCCGTTGGAAGTGTCACCCGAGTCCAAGTTTCCGGCGATGTTTGAATCTCCTGACTCACTAATAATGACGCCCGGAACAAAGAAACTTCGAGTAACAACGCCGGATTCGAGAGACGGCTGATCAAGCCCGGAAATTGGCGGATTCTCGGTGGCCGAAGGTATCGTTACGCCTGAGCCAAAAGCGGGAGCGGGCGCAGTCTGATCCTGTTGAGCGTTTCCGTTTGCCGATTGGTCGGTGCCCGCTGGATTCTGCGGAGCGGTGGTGTCGTCCTGCGCCCAAGCAGAGAGCGGGATTAGCGCCACCAGCACGAGACTCATCACGCACGACTTTTGAGTAAATTTCTTAAGGTACGACAATCGTATCTCCGGGTTTCAAAAGGATGTTGCTCGCGGCATCGCCGCGTAGCAGGTTCTTGTAGTTCACGGGAAACTTTTGTTGCTTGCCATTTTCAGTGCGTAGAACGTAGATTTTTTTAGTGTTGGCAAATTGGGTGAAACCGGCGCTGGCCAGCGCTTGCAGCACCGTCATATTGGGCATCAGGGCGACGGATCCGCTGTGAAGAACTTCGCCGGTAACGTAGACCTTTTTGCTGTTGATGGCGGTAACGACCACAGTCACACGAGGGTCGGCCAGATACTTCTTCAATTTGGTTGTGATGGAGGCGGAGAGCTCCATGGGAGTGAGCCCGGCGGCTTGTACGTCGTTTAACAGCGGCAAGGAAATCATGCCGTCGGGCCGCACCGGCAGTGTCGTAGTGAGGTCTGACTCTTTCCAGACGGAAACGTGGACCGTATCTTCCGGTCCGATCACGTAGCTTGGGGGCGCGGCGGAGGAAGCTTCCTGAAGCGAAGTGGCGGCGGTCGAAGTTGGCGCGGGACCGGTTTCCTTGTTACTGTCGGAACCCTTTGCGTCGCTCTGCGCCCAGCCTGCGCCGACAATAAAAACTAACAGTAATGTTGTCGTAATCGCGGATCTTGCTCTCATACTTTCTCCATCTATGAAGCTTCGTATTCGCTATAACCGATTTGTTTCAGCTTATACAGGAGCGCCTTATAGCTGATCTGTAGCTCTTCGGCAGCCCTGCGGCGGTTCCAGCGGGTTCGCGTCAAGGCCTTCAGGATTACTTCTTTTTCTGCCTCCCTCGAGGCCGCACGCGCCACGCTCTTCAATGAAACTGCGGAACCTTCTGGCGTTGGGTCGGACTTGGCTAACATCGCACGCAAACCGCGCATGGCCAGCGATTCATTTCCCAGCGCCACCAGTGCCTTCACGGCATCGGCCAATTCCGGAATGTTGCCGGGCCATGAGTACTCGTTAAACAGCCGCTGAGTTTGCACGCTTACGATTGGTATTGGGCAGTCGAAATCGGCCGCGTATTTCGCGAGAAAGAAGCTCGTCAATGCAGGAATATCTTCTTTGCGCTGGCGCAAAGGAGGCAAACGCAGGCAGACTCCGCTGATTCGGTAGTAAAGATCTTCGCGAACCCGGCCCTCGCGCACTTCGAACCCGAGATCGCAACAACTACCGCAGATCAATCGCACTTTTGGGACATCATCTTTTGCAAAGGTGGAAAGGCCTTGCAGTAGCCTGGTCTGGCAGAATGCGTCGAGATCGGCGATTTCCTGCAAGAAGACACTGCCTGCGGTGGAATGACCGGGCGCGATGCAATTCCTGAAAACTCTCGCTGGTCATACCCGCACATTTAAATATTCGGAAGTTCGCAATGTCTTCGTGGGAGTTTTCGTGGATACGCCGGGCAATTGTGCGTTTGCCGGAACCAGCCTCCCCGAGTAGCAGCACGGGGACATCGCTCTGGGCGAGTTCATGGATCACCATTTCGACGGCCCGCATGCTCGGGCTTACGGGCTTCCACGAACGCCTGATCTCCGGTATTGGAAGTCTTCGCCGATTCCGCCGTGCTGGTTTTTGAGCCGAAATCACTCTTCGTCATGAAAATTCTCAAAATTAACTGGGGGGAGGTATGCGGAAAAAAGGTTGTTACCCCTCCAAGTGCAAGAGCGATGCCAATCCCGTTCGGCCAGGGCCATGTCCTTCTGCAAAGACCTGCGAGCAATGTTTTGTGGCGTTTAGCACGGATACCGCAGCTACGACAATCTTTGGAGCACTTTTAACCCTACATCTGAACCGTACAAAACGGAAAGTCTTTTCCTAATCGGTAGTAACCAAACTCTGGCGTAATTTCACCCAGCATCGTCGCTCAACGATCTAACTATTTGGAACTAAAGGCGTACTATGGAGAGATTGGTGGCAGATATTGAGGAAAAACTTTTCCACTAGTTGGGAAACAACGTAAAAGAGCGGTCGGAACGATGCAATTACCTTGGGTTCTTCATATACATTGCGTGGCTTCGTCTATTTGGCTTATGCTCCGTCCATCGTGAAGTCAGTTGCGAAAACGGGGCTGATGCCGGAGCAGGCCGTGCCCCTCAGTGAAAGATATCGATGGTGGCGGGCGGCGGCATTGGTGCTTTTTACCGGCTGGCTTTACTTCCACATCATGCTGCATCTGGCAGGCCAGTGGTCAAAAGATCCCAACTTTTCGCATGGGTTCTTTGTGCCACTTTTTTCCCTATTTTTGCTTTGGCAGGATCGGGCTCGACTATCAAAGGTTCCTTCAGCGCCGTCTTTATGGGGATTGCCTATTCTTATTTTCGGTGTGCTGATTCTTGTATTAGGAGTACTTGGGGCGGAGCTGTTCTTGTCGAGAGTGTCGTTACTGCTGGTCATCGCGGGATTAGTAATTTTTTTTCAGGGATGGAGTTACTTCCGGGCAGTGTTATTCCCGTGGGCTTTTTTGCTGCTGATGATCCCGTTGCCGGCGATCGTCTTTAACCAGATTACTTTTCCGCTGCAAATTCTAGCCTCCAAAGTTGCCGCAGCGGTCTTACCGATGGCGGGCGTTCCAGTCTTGCGGGAAGGAAACATTATTAATTTGCCCGCCATGCCCCTGGAGGTGGCAGAAGCATGCAGCGGCATCCGGTCGCTTCTGTCGCTGACTACACTTGCAATCATTTATGGCTACTTGATGGAAAAGCGAATCTGGGTGCGTATCGTGTTGGCAGTGGCGTCTATTCCGATCGCGGTGGCAGCGAATAGCTTCCGGATTGTAGGTACCGGGTTGCTGGTTCAGTATTGGGATCCGGATAAGGCGCAGGGCTTTTTTCATGAATTTTCCGGATGGCTGGTGTTTGTGGTTTCGCTCGTGATGCTGTATCTACTGCATCAGATATTGCAATTAGGTAGACGGCATTCGAGGGCCAGCAATTGACAGCGAACATCAGATTCGCCCTTGCTGCGACGGTGCTGATTGCCGCGGCGCTTCTTTTGCATGCGCGCAGCAGCGATGAAGCCCTTCCGCCACATCTCGCTTTAGAGAACTTTCCGTCTCATCTCAAAGATTGGGACGGAACGGACCTCAAGATCCCACAGGACTCTCTTAACGTCCTCGGGCCGGGGCAATTCCTGTTAAGGGATTACCAGGATCAGTCGTCCGCCGCTCCGGATGTCAGCTTATTCGTAGCATTCTTCCCGTCTCAGCAGGCGGGGGACACGATCCATTCTCCTAAGAATTGCCTTCCGGGATCGGGTTGGTATCCCCTCGAATCCAGCCGCATGACGATTTCTTTACCGGGACATGAACCGTTTCCAGTCAATCGTTACGTAATCGCTAAGGGGACGGATCGGCAACTCGTACTGTATTGGTATTGGGCGCATGACCGCGGAGTGGCCAGCGAATATTGGGCGAAGTTCTACCTGATCAGCGATTCCATCCGGATGCGCAGAAGCGATGGCTCTCTGGTACGGGTGACGACGCCAATATTGCCCGACGAAACTCAAGAGCATGCACAAGAGCGGCTAGTGTCGTTCGCCGGGAATATCGGCCCATTGCTGAATCAATACATTCCGAAATGAGTCGGGGCGCGTGCCGTCGGTGTCTCTTCAGGGCTGGAAGGATTTGTTTTCTCCCAATTTTTGCCGATGCACTTCTTACACAACTTGCGTGTGATCACGGCGCCTTCAGTGAACAGTGACGCGGGTAACCTTTCCTCTATCCGCCAATTGCAGTAACCTTTGTACAGTTACTCAAGATTCATGATCGAGATTTCCGACCGGCGCCCGCGCTTGGTTTGTGGAGACTTGTAAAATGATGCGATCTTCCGTATTTCGCCTCGTCCTTGCCCTGACAATTGTTGCCGCTCTCCTTACGGGATGCTCCCGGGATCCTAATGTTCGAAAGCAGAAGTACTTTGAAAGCGGGCAGCGCTACTATGAGAAGGGTCAATACCGGGAGGCGGCGATTCAGTTTGGCAACGCGATTCAGCAGGATCCGCGATATGCCGACGCCCACTTTCACCTCGCGCAAACATATCTAAAGCTTCAGGATTGGATGCATGCCTACCAGGAGCTTAGCCGCACCATAGAGATACAGCCGGATAATTATGAGGCGCACATTGACCTTGCCAATCTCCTGATCGCGGGTCACGACTTGAAACAAGCACAGGAACACACGGACCTATTGTTGCAGAAGGCTCCGAATAACCCACAGGCACATGTGGCAGCAGCAAATCTGCTTGCGGCGCAGAACGATCTACCTGGTGCAATGAAAGAGGTTCAAAAAGCGATTGAGCTGAGTCCGGGTGAATGGGAACCGTATTTGAATCTGGCAATGTTCCAGGTGCGATCCAATCAGGCAGACGCTGCTGAGACGAACTTCAAGAAGGCCATCGAACTTAACCCAAAAGCGATGAATGCTGAACTGGCCCTGGGCGCCTATTATGAGTCGCGAAACCGCCTGAGCGAGGCCGAGCAGCAATTCAACCATGCCATCGCGATTGCGCCGAAAGATCCCGAGCCCCGCGCAGCCCTTGCTCGTCTCTACCTTGCTGAAGGAAAGAAAGCGGAAGCCGAGGAATTTCTAAAAAAGGCGAAGGCAGATTTTCCTGACAATTCCGCCGGTTACAGAATGTTGGGCGATTTTTATTTCGCCACCGGCGATGTGGACAAGGCAACCGCCGAGTACGCGGCGCTCTACCAGCAACATCCCAAGGACACCCAGTTGAAAAAGAATTACATTCAACTGCTGATCCTTAAGGGACAACTGGATGAAGCACGGAAGTTGAACGACGAAATATTGAAGAGCAACGCGGGAGATGAGGAAGCGTTGATTTTCCGCGGGCAGATTCAGATCCGCGACGGCCACGCAAATGATGCCACGCAAACCCTGCAGACAGCAATCAAGAATGATCCTGACAATGCTGTTGCGCACTACCACCTCGGAATGGCATTTGAGCAGCTCGGAGACCTGGCCAGGGCAGAGAGTGAATGGCAAAACGCGGTGCGCATCCACCCGCAATTAATCGAGGCGCAGAGGGCACTCGCCGCGCTGGAGTTACGTAAACGGGACATGCCCGCGCTTGAGCAAACGGCCAATGAGATTATCTCGATTGAGCCGGGGTCTCCCGAAGGCTATGCCTTCCGCGCGCTGTCATATATCAATCGTCAGCAATTTGCTCCGGCCGAGCAAGACGCGCGCAAAGCGATTGAACTGGCTCCGCAATCGCCCGCAGGCTACCTGCAAATGGGGAATCTGCATTTTGTTCAAAAGCAATTTCCGGCCGCGGAAACGTTTTTCCAACAGGCTCTGGACCGCGATCCGAATTCGTCGGATGCGCTTGCGGGCTTGATGAATACTTTTACAGCCGAGAAACAGGTGGACAAAGCGATCAGCGCGGCGAACGCGCAAATCGCAAAGTCGCCAAATAACAGCGCCTTCTACGATCTGCTGGGCACCTCTCTCTTCGCGAACAAAAAAGGGATGGACCAGGCCGAAGCGGCGTTTAAGAAAGCCGCGGAATTGAACAAGCATAATTCGGACGCCCTGCTCAAGCTGGGCCAGGTTCAAGTCGCTGAAGGTTCGCCGGATCAGGCGATTGAAACTTATAAACAGTCAATCAAAGACAATCCCAAGGAGGCGGGTTTTTATATCCTTCTCGGCGAGTTATACGAATCAAAAAAAGACTGGCCCAATGCCAAAGATGCCTATCAGAAGGCGCTGGACGCCAAGCCTGATAACCCGATGGCCTCGAACAATCTTGCCTACGTGATGCTACAAACCGGCGGAAACGTGGACGTAGCGCTATCACTCGCGCAAACCGCACGTCGCGGAATGCCCGACTCTCCAAATGCGGCCGACACGCTGGGATGGGTGCTTTATCAGAAGGGCGCCTACAAATCGGCGATTGATCTTTTCCAGGAAGCTCTAAAGCTCGAGGCAAAGAACAAAGCGCCAGACGATCCGACCCTGCACTATCACCTGGGGCTAGCTTACGAAAAAACCGATCAGTCCGGGCTGGCGCGGGAGCAATTGGAAAAGGTGCTGAAGCTCAATCCCAACTACGGCGATGCGGACGACGTGAAGAAGCAATTGGCTCAGCTGAAGTCGTAATTTCAGGCTGCCTGTGGTTCTGCCCGGCACGGTGTTCAGCGCCGTCTATGCCCCTAAATCAGGCAGCAGCGATATCCGGCATGGACTCTGGAGGCCGGCGGGACGACCGATTGGCGGAAGTCCGGCGTCACGGATTTTGTAGAGCAACGCCCGGTAGCTGATGTTCAGGGCGCGTGCGGCGTGCTTACGGTTCCAGTGATGGGCTTGCAAGACTTTCAGGATGATCTTGCGTTCCAGGTCGCGTGTCGCCTGCCGAGTCAGTTTTTTCAGCGAGATCGGTCCGTCAAGATTGATCTCGGGAATGTAGTATTCCGGCTCGCGCGCGACCAGATCGCTGGTAATCACATCTTCGCTGCCGAGAATCACGTAGCGCTTAATCAGATTTTCCAGTTCGCGGATATTTCCCGGCCAGTGATATTTCTGCAGGACTGCCATGAGGTCCGCAGAAAGGGTCGAGCGCGGCAATTGTATTTGCGGTTGTAGTAGTCGAGAAAATAGCTGCTCAAATCTTCGATGTCGGCGCGCCGTTCGCGCAGTGGCGGCATGTTGCAGATTCACTACGTTGATGCGGTAAAAGAGGTCCTGACGGAAAGTTCCGTTTTCAATTTCCACTTCCAGCTTGCGGTTGGTGGCGCATACGATGCGCACTTCAACTTTCTTATCTTCCTGGGCGCCGATGCGGCAGAATTGCCCGTCTTGCAGCAGTTGCAGCAGCTTCGATTGCAGCGCGAGGTCGAGTTCGGAAATTTCGTCGAGAAACAGGGTGCCGCGGTGAGCCATTTCGACGCGGCCGGGTTTTGTCCCAAATGCGCCGGTGAAGGCGCCTTTTTCGTAGCCGAAGAGTTCGCTTTCGAGCAGGGTTCCCGGAATCGCCGGGCAGTTCACTTTTACATACGGGCCCTGTCTCCATGGCGAACGCGGCGTGAATCATGCGGGCGATGATGTCTTTGCCAGTACCGCTCTCGCCTTCAATCAGGACAGGAACATTAGCGCTGGCGACCTTGTCAAGTCGCTCGCGCAGCGCTCTCATCGCCTCTGACTTGCCGAAAACGATGGAGTCGGGGGGCATCTCGCCGATCGACTGAACCAGCGGATTCACTGAACTTGATGTGATTGCCATCTGTCGGCGTTGCTCCTTTTCCCTGATCACTCTTGAGCACCTCGAGCGCCAAACTGCGGGAGGGAGTTTGTGACAGGAGACGATGGCGGCCTAACCGTCGTGATTTGAAAGCGGTAGGTCAATCGGAACTAGATCATGCGGCTGACGCGAAGACATTGGCGGAAGCGCCTGTTCTTTTGGGTTTACGTGGGAAAAATTTTTCACTTCGAAGAAGTGGCTTTCCGCCTCTTTGAATGCGCAGACGGGAGTCCATGGATAGAGGGGTCGAGAACTTAAAACCTATTAAATGATAATTGTCCGCGCGTTCGAATCTAACTGCTTCTGCCCGGATAGTGCGAGAATTGGCGGTTATAGACGCAACGGAAGCGGGCGGAGCGCTGGGTATTTCCAGGAAAACCGTCGCTGAGAGGGGCAGAGAGCGGGAAAGTGCAATAAGGGCTCCCGCCGGCGGAGATATTCACTACCGAGGCAAATTCAAGAGATTGTTTCCGGAGCCATTCGTGCTGCCGACAAATACAGGGATGGCAAGCGGGAGACGTGGCCACTTGCGACGCTCGGTTTCCAATTTACTTCGTTTCAATCAGGTCCTCGGGGGGTGGGACTCATCAGTTTCATCGCACTTGGGGGGCCAAACCGTCGGATCAGAATGTGGTTTCGGGAACGAAGCCGCTGAACTCAGTGCCTGATGAGAACCCTTCAGCGTAAACAGCCGGGATACAGCCTCTAAATGGGCAATTGAGGGATGGAAACAGACAATTACGGCAGAAGGCAATGACAATATTGGCTTAGAACGGGTATAGGTTCCTACCGAATAACCGGTTGCAAGGTGAAATCGAAAGATGGTTCAAGGAAATTGTTTTCTCTTTTGTGACCATCTATTTCCATTTTTCGTTGACACCGCTGATGCGTGTGACTTAGCATTTCCACACGGCAACTTAGCAAGAATCAAGGCAGTTCCCTCCCCTCAGTAATAACTACGAGCACGACGATTCATGCCCGCGATACCTGAAAATTCGTGTGCCTCGCCTGCCTCAAGTCCTAAAAGAGGAGCCGCAAAAGCGGAATCCCGCTTGTCGCCGGCTAAAGGCAGTAGTCAGGAAACATGCGAGAATCCCGGATGTACTCAATTGCAGCAGCAACATCACCAACTCCAGGAGCGCTTTTTGCGGACGAACAATGCGCTGGCTTCCGCGGCTCACGATCTGAAAACTCCGCTCGCCATTCTGAACGGCTATGTTGAGCTGCTGCAGAGCGAAAAGCTGGGAGATCTGAACGATCGTCAGCGCGAAGTGATAGGCGACATGCGGTCGAAACGGCCAGCGCCTGCAGCATTTCATCAGGACTTCCTACCTTCAGCGTCCTCGAAACCGGGCGGACTGAAATGCACTTATCAAGCAGCCGACATGAACGAGTGCCTGTCGGACGTTTGCCGCTTGTGGTCGAACCGCTTTCAGGAGAAAGTCTCGCGCTTTATTTCCTGGCCAACGAAAAGCTGCCGGGTTTCCTTTCGACGTCCCAAAAGTTGGAGCGGGTGATCTCGAACCTGCTGGAGAATTCGTCCAAGTTCGCCCCTCCCGGCGGAACGGTGTGGCTGCACGCGGAGCCGTACATGTGGGAGCGCCGGGTTGAGAGAACGGCCAGCGTCGGAACCGACCGGCGACGGCGCAGTGATTTGCAGCCGAACTCGGTGAAGGTAAGCGTCTCCGACACTGGTCCGGGAATTCCCGCTGAGTTTCACATGGAAGTCTTCGACGATTTCTTCCGGCTCCCGGCAAGCGGGAAGCAAGGACGGCATGGGCTTGGGCCTGGCCATCGCGCGCCGCTTGGTCAGGGCATGGGCGGAAAGATCTGGGTGGAGAGCGATCCGGCGCGGGCTGCAAATTTTCTTTCCTCATTCCGTTGAAACCCATCTCGCGGCAAGGCCAAAGGAAAAATCGATGAGCGAAACCGCTAAAATTCTGCTGGTCGACGACGAACCCGGCATGCTGCGTTACATCAAGACGCTGCTGGAAGTCGATGACTACAAAGTGGAAACCGCTTCCACCGGCGAAGAAGCTTTGCAGCGCATCGAAAAAGGCTTGCAGCCCGACCTCGTCTTGCTCGATGTCTTATGCCGGGCATCGACGGCCTGGAAACTCTCGAGCAGATTCGCGCAAAACTCCAGCCGGACTAAAAGTCGTGATGCTCTCCTGCGTCAGCGATACCGCAAAGTCGTGCAGGCCATGCGGCTCGGCGCGCAGGACTATCTGACCAAGCCTTTTCAGAAGGCCGAACTCGATGCCGTCATCGATCAGTGCCTGGAAACCAGGGAACAGAACTTCCGGGCGAAGTCGAAGAGCTGGCCGACGATGTTTTCTTCATCGCAGCCAGTCCGGCAATGCGGAAAATCCGCTCGCAGGCCGCACTGGTCGCAACGTAGATATTCCGGTCTTGATGCTCGGG
This sequence comes from uncultured Acidobacteriaceae bacterium, assembly GCA_963796015.1. Classification (GTDB taxonomy): domain Bacteria; phylum Acidobacteriota; class Terriglobia; order Terriglobales; family Acidobacteriaceae; genus PALSA-188. The sequence continues at coordinate 10,821 of CAWCJR010000006.1, forward strand.
GAAAGCGGAACCGGCAAAGAAGTTCTGGCGCGGCTGATTCACAAGCTATCGCCTGCGCGCGCATCGCACATTTCTGAAGGTGAATTGCGCCGCCGTTCCCGCCGACCTGCTCGAGAGCGAACTATTCGGATACGAGCCCGGTGCATTTACTGGCGCAACTCATGCCAAGCCCGGCAAGTTCGAACTGTGCAACAAGGGCACAATCCTGCTCGACGAAATCGGCGAAATGCCGCCGGCATTGCAGGCCAAGCTGCTGCACGTTTTGCAAGACCAGCAATTCTCGCGCCTCGGCGGCCGCACGGTGATCAAAGTGGACGTGCGCATCCTGGCGGCAACCAACATCAATATTCCAGAAGCTCTGGCGACTAAGCGCTTGCGCGAAGATCTCTACTACCGCCTGAACGCCTTCACGTTGTCGCTCCCGCCGCTGCGCGAACGCAAAGAAGAAATTCCAATTCTGCTGAAGCATTTCATGACCCGCATGGCCGAGCAGTACGCCCGACCGCCACTGCCGCTTTCGCCGGTTGCTGCAAGCCTGCCAGCGCTATACCTGGCCGGGCAATCTGCGCGAGCTAAATAATTTCCTGAAGCGTTACTTGATTCTCGGCGACGAAAAGCTGGCGTTCACTGAACTGCATCCCGCAAGGAAGGATGCGGCGAACGAGGCAATCTGATCACAGCATTGCGCATCGGCGCGGAGAAGCCTGGCGGATTGAAGTCGCTGGCGCGCACCGCGAAAGATGAAGCCGAAGCGGAAGCCATCGCGCAGGCACTCGAACAGACCAACTGGAATCGCAAGCAGGCGGCGGCGATTCTTCAGATCAGCTACAAAGCTTTGCTCTACAAAATCCGGCAGTACGGCATTGCGGAACTGCCAAGAGCCACCACAAGCTTTCAGCCGGCGCATAGACTGGATCAATGATGAACTCGTCATGTACGAATCAGTGCCCTAGGTGATCTCTTGCCCCTTCGGGGCTCCCTCATTTCCCACTTTTCCCCATAGCTTATGCCACGGGCTTTATTCTTATGCCTCTTCGCGGCTCTCTTAGATGCGGCTTGTCCCGAAACGCCAACGTAAAATTCTGTAGCCTCGAATCGCGCAACATTTACGAATCTTCACCACTCTTTACGAATTCTGCTGGGCCACCCCGATACACTCGCTGCCAAGTTCGTTGAAAACATTTGCAACCGCCTTTTTTCCTAATTGCAAGGTGCGCAGAGAATCCATCTATCAAATTTCGGGAGGTCCATTCGTGCGTTTCCTGTATCGCATTCTGTTTTGTCTGTTGGTGGGGCCTTTGGCGCTGTTCTCATCGAACTGCGGTAGTAGCAGTGACACCCAGAGCCGGTTGCGGGCCCTCCAGGCGTCTCCCAACGAGCCCACGACAATGAACGTTGTACTCGACAGTACGACGCTGTTCAGCGATCTGGCTCTGGGAGCGCCGAGCACTTACATGTCGGTGACCTCCGGTGCTCACACGCTACAAGTCGAGCCATCGAATTCAACTACCACAGCGATAAGCCAAACCGTCACTTTATTGCGGCAACGAATTACACTCTGATCACGGCAAACTATGCTGCGAACCTTACTCCTATGTTGCTCACGGATGACACGACTGATCCGAGCTCAGGAAACTTCAATTTGCGGATTGCCAACGCGGCGGTCGAGGCAGGTTCTGTGGATGTGTACATTCTGCCTGCGGGTTCGCCCGGGCCGCCGACAGGAGGCGTCACACCAACCATCAGTGCCCTGGGATTCACAAACAGTTCTAATTACCAATCTCTCGGCGCGGGATCGTACGAGATCATTGTTACGCCCGCAGGGTTCCCGGTCGTGCAGTACATCAATAGCGGATCGCTAAGTTTCGCCGCTGGTCAAAACCGTACATTCGTAATCCTTTCGAACGCGAGCGGAGGGCTGACGTCTGTCACACTAGCTGAATTGAATTGAGTCGCGGTTGCGGAGGAATCTGTCAAACTTTGTCATTCCGTCTGTATCAACGCCTAACTTGTGAGGCCTTGTTACAGCCGCTCAAACGTTAAACTTCCTTTACCGCTTTGATCATTGCACGATGAGGGTCACGGTAGTGGTTCGTGTTGCGGTTCCGGAAGTTGCGTCCACCACAATCACATAGGTTCCGGCTGGCGTCCCCGTGGTTGTAGACGTAGTAGAGCTCGAGCTGCAGCCGGCTGTGAACAATACCAGCGCAAAGAATCCACCCAGAACAAGTCCTATAAGTACACGTCTTTTCCGCGACATCGTTCCGCCGATACCGAGCCCGAGAAAAGCCATCCCTGAAATCGGAAACCATGTGGCGTAGAGAGGCCCGTGTCCGTGCCATAAGGATGCAGTGGTGGTCACGCGAGCCGTCGTAGTTATGGTTAGAGTGCTGGTTTGCGCACTTCCGACCAGACTGGGAATTGGATTGGTGGTCCACGAGGTATTTGCAGGAGTGGGCAAGCCGGAAGCGGCTGAAAGCGAAATGCTATCGGGAAAATTACTGAATGTGCCCGTAACTTGAAATGTGAAATTTGCGGGCACGCCCGCAGGAACCGTAATCGAAGACGGGGTTCCTGGCTCAACGACAATATTGAAATCCTGCACCGGCGCGGTGCTGCTGGCGGTCTGGGTTTGAGCTCCGGGGGCGGTAACGGAGATGCTGTTTGATATCGCACCGGGAGATGTCAATGGCGTGACTGGCGCCGTGGGAGTCAGATCCACCGTAATGGCTATTGACGCTCCAGAGTTCAGCGTCCCGATACTGCAAGTAACCGTCGAGCCGACCGCGGTGCCACAGCTGCCTTGCGTCGTGGAGATGGAATCAAACGTAGCTTCCGACGAAGGAAGTGAATCGGTGACGATGATGTTACTGGTCGGATCTCCATTGTTGACGACTGTATATGTAAAGGTGACCTGGTTGCCAACGCCGATGGTAGTCGGAATCGTGGGAGTTATCACGAAACTGCCGATAGGACCGAGCTTGGTCACAAATGCGTCGGGGCTCGCACCGTTCAGGGAGCTTTGAAAAGCGGAGAGTACGGGGAAATTAGTGGAAGCGGTTTCTCCAGTGACATAGGCCGAACTTTGCGAGTCCAAGGCGATGCCGGTGCCAATGTCGGTGCCGTTTCCGCCGAGATATGTGGAATAACCCGGACATCTGACTGGAGGGCTGGCTCCGGGATTTGAACTGCAAACGGTAGACGTATCAATGCGCGCGACGAATGCGTCTTTGCCCCCGCCTGAAACCGTTTGCACCGCACCACCTGACAAGACGGACGATGGAAAGTCGGTCGAACTTGTCCAACCTGTAACGAGCGCGCCGCCTACATTATCGGTCGCGATGGCCGTTCCAGTATCTGCCAAAGTCCCGCCGAGATAGGTGAAGTAAAGGTACGGAACGTTAGTTCCCGAAGCGCTGCCGGACACTAAACTTCCAAACTTGGCAATGAAAGCATCGGGAGCCGTTCCGTTTGAAGGGCAAGGCGGTAGAGGATATGTGGTTGTCGTAGGCGGCGGTGTATCCAGGCAACTGGCGAATGACACCGGATTACCCGACCCTGTAGGAAGGGCAATATTTGTGGAGGTCGTCGAACCGGTGATGTAGGCGCTCAGTCCTGTATCCACAGCAATTCCGTATCCGATGTCGTCTCCGGTCCCACCAAAATACGTCAAGTAGGTAAGCGCTAGTTGCGAACCGCACGCGGAGCCCGAAGGCCCGCTGAATTTCGCGATCCAAGCATCGAGGCCTCCCAGGTTTGTACCCTGAAACGCATTCAGAGTCGGCATGTCAGCAAAATTCGTGCCCCCGGTGAGATAGACGTTGCAACTGGTATCCACGGCGATACCGCCGCCCAAGGTGACTCCCGTTGTTGGCGTGCTGCCGCCGATATAGGTCGAATAAAGAAGAGCGCCGGGTCCAGTAATCGTGGGGTCTAGTTTCGTAAAAAAATACTGATCGGCTGCCTTTGGCGTGGTCTGCAATGCCGCGGGCGTTGTCGGGAAGGCCGGGGATGTCGTCGTACCGGTGACATATTCTTTGCCTAGAGTGTCAATAGCAATCCCAGTGGCAATATCGGTCCCGCTGCCAGAAAGATATGTCGAATAAAGAAGTGCTGCGCCTCCCGCGGCGACTTCGCTGACAAAAACATGGGTTCCCGCGGAAGCGGCTGCGGGTTGGTATGAGTTAACGAGCGTCGGAAAATTAGCGGAGTTCGTCGTGCCCGCGATATGGACATTGAAATTCTGATCCACCGCCATTCCGGCGGTGACATCAGAGCCACTTCCTCCTAAATATGTAGCAAAGTCCAAAGCGGTGCCTGTGGCGTTCAGCCTGGCGACAAATACGTCGCTGTTCGTCAATCCGGTTGGACAAGGTGAAGGGCTGACCGGGGTGACGGGGTTCGCCGGCGGCGTGTCGAGACACTTTTGGAATCCCGAACCAGCGCTTACCCCTGGGAAATCAACAGACGTTGTTGCTCCAGCAATGTAAGTCCGAAATGCCGAGTCCACTGCAATCGCCGGGCATCCGGGAGTGAACTGAGCCGTTGCTATACCCAACTGGGCCTGTTCAATGGCGGAACAGCTTTCGCTGCCAGTCCCGCCAAGATAGGTCGAATAGGTCAAGACTGGATCAATGATCAATGCGCGGGAGCGATCGTAGGGGCCGAGGTCGAATCCAACTCGATTACTACCCCGTAGCACGAATTTCCCTGCCACCGGTCGGCGCTGGTTTCCGGCATACTGATAAACGTGCGGCGTCTGCAATTGAACCTCGCCGGAACCGGTGGCGATGTCCAGGTCACCGGACGGAGTCAGCTTGAGCCGATCTGCGCCTTGGTATCGAAGAGCGATCTGTTGCGGATCGGCTCCCGGCGCCACTTCGAAATCGTATTCCAACTTTCCCTGCCTTCCGTAATAGACCAGACTAATTCCCGGGTAAACATCGCGATACCGCACGCGGGCGAATTGAGGAATGTTGCGATGCCACTGCGACGGATCGTTGCCAACAAAATAATTGCTTTTGCCCGGGAGTTGACCCTGGGAATCAATAATCGGATCGCCATTCGCGTTTTCTAGAGACATTCCCACTACTGAGTTCTGTTTTCCTGCGGCGCGCAATGCCAGCACTGCCCCATTCCCGGTTAAATACAGTCCGTATCCGCCGCCATGCGCCAGGAATTTCACCTGCGAATCCGTCTGTCCCTGATTGGGCTCGAAACTTAGAGGCAAGCGGCCATAAGCGGCGCCGATTTGCAGCGAGTCCGCAAAACCCGGCCGGGACGGCCGCAGGCTCTTTCGGTTACCGTCAAGGCGCATTAGGCCCGACACACCAACAAGTATTGCTGCAACAGTAATCAAAGCGCGCGGGGTTACGGACCCCGCACTGCGGGAATTCAAATTCAAGAGCTCCTCCGAGTTTCCGATCTAGTGGAGAGGAAGAAGGAAATAATGTGCAAGATACTCCGGCTCCGCGTAAGGAAGCGGAAATGCGTCCGCTGTCACCTGTGGTGAAAGTAAGTAACTACTTAAACATCTGACGGATACCATGTCAAGATGAGGCCCTAGTGATTTGGCCGAATTGTGAGATGCAGCCAACTGGTGCTGGAGATGCCGTCCTGCCCGGAATGACTCGTTGCGCAGAAAAGAAACGGCGCGAGTTTCGACTATATTCGTCCAATTCCAAAGCAGGAGGCAAAAACTTGTCAACTCCGATTGCTTTTGGCGGCATCAGTATGTGTTAGTAGCTCCGGATTAATACGAGCCGCCTATGCCATTAACTTAGGGATTTCCCAGCATTTTGCGCTTGCATTGAACACGCAACTGGTTGAGTCTGACAAGGGAAATTGCGAATCGGAGGCCTTGCCGCGGTCTATTGGGGCAATCGAGATGTTACAGGAACAACAATCGAATCAGTATCAATCGCAGGAGAGGCGCACGATGCGGCGATTCTATATGCGCCTGCCCGCCTCGGTGAAATTTCCCTCGGAGACCGAGTCCCGCGAGATCATGACGGAAACGCATAACGTCAGCGCACGCGGAATCTTTTTCTACCTCGACCAGCCCGTTACTCAAGGCAGCTTAATCGAGGTCACCATGACCTTCCCTCCAAATATTACTCTGACCGATCCGGTGCGGGTACGCTTCATTGCGCGGATCGTGCGGATCGAACAGCCTTTGCCGGTTTCGCGCATTGGCGTTGCCGCGGTGATTGAGGAATACGAATTCCTAAGATCGAATCCGAACGAAGACTCGTCGGCCGCCCTCGACAATTAATCTTCAATTTAGTCTTCAATTAATCTTGCGAAGGCTTCTCGGCGTGAAGTGCTGTTCTGTTTTTTGAGGCTGCCAGTTACGGCCTCGTCTTAAGATCTTTCATTTCGCGTTTCAGCCGTCTATATCTGACCGCAAGGGAACAAAGGTAGCTCCCGTGGATGATCCAGGTTGCAGCATAGGCGGCATAGAGATAGTTCATCGGAACCTCGGCTCCTCGAGCATGGCTTCGAGGGAATGCGTTTCTTCCACCTCGCGTTTGAGAATTTCCAAGCGATAACGCAGCCAGAAAACCAGCCAACCGAAGCAGAGAAATGCCGCCCAGCTAATCATCCATACGCGAAGCATGCTGGGGGCAATCGAGCCGCCTCCGCCGACGACGGGCTGCGGATGCTGAGTGCGAAAAAACCAGATAGAAAAGTACACCAATGGCATGTCTAAAGCGCCGAATATAGCCAAGGCGGCGGCTAGAACGGGGGTTTGCCCTGCGGTTGAAAAGCGTCGCAAGAGTAAATAGCTCGCATAAATAAGCCAGAGCACGAGGGTTGAGGTCAGTCGCCAGTCCCAAGTCCACCAGATGCCCCAAACCGGCCGCGCCCAGATCGGCCCCGTCACGAGCACAACGGTACAAAAAACCAGACCCACTTCGGCGGCAGCCACGGCAATGGCGTCGGCCTTCGGGTTGCGACGAATCAGATAAACGATGGACGCAACAAAATTCGTGAAAAAGAAGATGAACATCGTCCATCCCGAAGGGACGTGGTAGTAGATGATGCGATAGACGTCTCCCTGCATCTGATCGGTCGGGGCAACGAACATCGCTTCATAGAAGGCATAGCCCAGCAAAGCGGCGGTTAGAATCGCGAGAATCGGAAACGCTTTTTTCATTCCGCGTCCAGCACGGTTTCGAATAACAACAAACAGGCTATGGTAAACACAATGTCATATGTTAGCAGCAATACGATCCAGAACTTGGCGGAGTCTTGCCCACTCAAAATCGTGTTGGTGGCCTGGACCATAGCTACTAACGCTGGAATCGAAAATGGAAAAAGCAATATGGGCAGCATGATTTCGCGACTGCGCGTGCGCAACGACATTGCCGCGAAAAAAGTGCCATTTACTACCAGTGCCCAGGTTCCGAGAAGCGCAACCGGGACTAATTCCCACGTGGGACCTAATGGGCGCAAGTTGTAAAAGATAGTGAACAGCGGCGTCATCAATGCCTGGATAATGCTGACGAAAATAAAATTGCCGAAAGCCTTGGCGAGAAACAGCGAGTTCGCTGGCGCAGGCGAAACCCGATAGGCATCCAGGACTGCGTTGCGTATTTCTCGCGCCCAGGTTTGATTGAGGGCAACCACAGCGGCAAAAAGAAATGCCACCCATACCAGCCCGCCTGCGATCTGCCGGGATTCTTGGGCAGTTGGATCGAAAGAAAAACTGAAGATCACAACTACGAGCAGGGCGAAGAACAACATCGAGTTGATCGCATCTTTCGAACGCCATTCCAAGCGCAGATCTTTTACCAGAGTCGCGAGGGTAATCGCTCTGAACGAGCTCATTGCGATGGCCTTGTGGTGGACATTCGTTTCGGAGTCCGGGTGACAATCCTGCCCGCGTCCATAAATACGAACTCATCAGCTATGCCATCAAGAAGCACCGCCTGATGGGTAACCAGGAACAGAGTCTTACCGGCGTCCCGCATGGCTTTCAGCAGATTCACTAATTCAAAGGCGGAGCTGGCATCCACATTGGAAAAGGGTTCATCGAGCAAGAGAATTTTCGGATCGTTGACCAGCGCTCTGGCGAGTGACATCCTCTGCCTCATCCCTTGCGAATATTGGCCAACAGGACGCACTAGGGAAGGGTCGAGGTGAACCTTGCGAATAGCGTCGGAATAACGCTGCTCATCGTGAATTCCGTAAAGCCCGCTAAAGTACCGCAGGTTTTCCATTCCGCTTAGCTCGTCATAAAGCAGCGACGGGTGCGCCATGTAGCCAATCTGCCCGCACACTGAGCGCAGGTCATGAGTGCCTAGTATCGAGACCAGTCCTCGCGTCGGCCGCGAAAGTCCCGCCAGGGTGCGCAATAACGTGGTTTTGCCTGCGCCATTGTCGCCATGGATGACATAGAGCCGCCCCGGCAGGAATTCTCCGGTTATGCCGCGCAAGGCTGCGAACCGGTCGAATTGTTTGACGAGATCGTTGAGAACAATTACTGGAGAGCCGATTGTCGGTTCGGGGCGATTCACAGAGTTTACGAAGAATACCGAAGTCTCCACGTTACGCCAAGTAGCCTGGAATGCCGCCCATGGCCAGTTTGAGCCGAATTGAGGAGTTACCTCTACGAGATGGAAACCTCCGCGATACTTCGGCCAAGCGCCGCAAAAAAATCTGCTTGACAAAGCTCATACATAGGGACTAAAAAGCTGATCGTAAACGTTTCCGTTAACGTTCCCACTAAAACCGAGACAAAGCCCGGAGGCTTGCAATGAAATCGTCATGGTTCACCGTACGCAATATCCGGATCTCTTCCCAACTTCGCCACGTGATCTACGCAGTGAGTCTGTTTGTGACGCTTTTGGCTTTCGCTTCTCTGGCGTTCGGCCAGGAAGCAACCATAGTCGGAACCGTTACAGATCCGTCGGGTTCAGTTATCCCGAACGTGACGGTTACCGCGGTCCAGACCGCCACCGGCGACGTGCGCACAACTACTTCAAATGACGCTGGGCAGTACACATTGCCCGGTCTTCAGATTGGCCCTTACAGCGTGAAAGCCAACGCAGCGGGTTTCGCGGTGGCGCAAAAGACCGGGGTCGTGCTGAATGTAGGCGACCGCGCCCGCATTGACTTTGATATGAAGGTGGGCACGACCCAGGAAAGCATCACGGTTGAAGCCGATGCCGTGAAGGTACAAACCGATTCCGGTGAAATGAGTGACGTCATTAACGGCCAGCAGATTAGTCAGTTGGCGGTAAACGGACGCAGTGTAGCCGAGCTTGAAGGTATGACCACCGGTGCTACGAGCGTGCAGGCAGGTTTCCAGGTGCCCACCTCTGCCGGCGGAGACTTCAACGTGAGCTTTAACGGCCAGCGCATGGCCCACAATCTCTGGTTGGTTGACGGTGGCGAAGCTGCGGATCGCGGGGGTGGCGGCGGGGCCGATGTTCTCCCATCCATGGACGCAATAGCCGAGTTCAGGACTCTGACTTCGAACTACAGCGCTGAATACGGATTATCTTCGGCGGGCACGATGTCCATGGTTATCAAGTCAGGATCGAAGCAGCTTCATGCGTCAGCCTTCTATTACGGGCGGAACGACGCGCTGGACGCGCGCAATTACTTCAATCCGGCGCCAAACAAGGTAGCTGAATTGCGCTTCAACGATTGGGGTTTCAACGTGGGGGGGCCGGTTTCGCTTCACCCGAGCACCTCAACTCCGAAAACATTCTTCTTTTACAATATGGAGTGGCGCCGTTATGTTGCCGGCGGTCTCTTCAACGTAAAAGAGCCGGAGGCGAGCATGTATCCTAATGCTGCCGGCGACGTAGTACTGCCGAGCGTCCTCCCCAACGGCAACCCGCTTAACGCGGTGGTTCCAGCCAATATTGCTCAGCTTGCTCCGGGCTGCGCCGGGCTTACACCTGGAGCGCCATTTCCTAGCAATACGATTCCCGCTTGCGCGGTAAACCCTAATTCGGTTGCTCTTCTGTCGGCGGGACTCTTCCCAAAGCCCACCAGTGGCTTTAACTTTATCGGCGGAGCCAATCAACCTACCTCTGGAAAAGAAGAAATTGTCCGTATTGACCACACATTTACGGATAAATTCTCTATCTTTGGACACTGGATTGACGATCAGGCAATCCAAACTTACGGGACAACACAGTGGAGCGGCGATAACGATCCAAGCGTCGGCGACACCTTCGGCAATCCCTCTTTCAGCGGAGTGGTTCATGCGACTTACGTCATCAGTCCGACTCTGTTGAATGAGACCGCCTTCGCCTATGACGGAAACCGTATCCACATTTTGCCTCTTGGTGTATACAAACAGCCGTCAGGATTCACCGAGGGTTCGAACCGGATTTTCACCGGGACGAATGTGGATAATCGAATTCCTGACATCAACCTGTCGCAGGCAATGGGCGACAACTACACGGCAAACTGGACTCCGTGGAACAACACGGCGGATGATTATCAGGTCCGTGATGATGTCTCCTGGACGAAAGGTTCGCATCAGATGAAGCTTGGCGCAGGCTGGGCGATCTACAAGAAAGTCCAGGACTACTTTGCCGAGACTCAAGGCGGATTTACCTTCGATGGATCGGCTACTTCTCCGGCTGGTTGCTCGTCTTCCAGTACTGTAAGCTGCGGTTTTGATTACGCAGATTTCATTATCGGGGATGCGCAGCACTATGCAGAGAACGGCTACAAGGGTACGGGGTATTGGAATGCCATTTCCCCGGATGCGTACTTTCAGGACAACTGGCGTGCTACGAACCGTTTGACTCTTAACCTTGGACTACGCTGGGATGGGATTCCCCACACCTACGAAGCCAACGGCAATCAGACAAACTTTTATCCCAACCTCTACAACCCTGCCAATGCGCCAGTATGGGCGAATGCGTCTGACAGTCAAATCTCATCCAGCAGTCCAGGATTGGGGACAAGCCCAGTGGCACCCCTGCAAGGCTATCAGTTCTACCTGAATGGGTTGGGCTTTTCAGGCAAGAATGGGGTTCCTAAGGGCTTGGCGAAGGACTCATGGTTGAACTTCGGGCCGCGTCTGGGGTTTGCTTATGATCTGACCGGAAGTGGCAAGACTGTGATCCGTGGAGGCTACGGCCTGATGTACGAACGCATCCAGGGCAATGATATGTACAACGGTGCTACCAACCCTCCATTTGGTTACAGCCTTGGAGCCACGAACGTACTGTTCTCCGATCCTCATACCACTCAGGCTACGGCTACTCAGCCTGCCTCAACCATAACTATTCCCATCGTGCCATCCGGAGTGGTTGGCATAAATGATAACTACCCAACACCGCGAACCTCGCAATACAGCGCGGGTGTTCAGCAACAACTTGGTGGCAATGCCGTTTTCTCGGTTTCTTATGTCGGTAGCGTTGATAGACATCAGAGCTATTGGCAAGAAATCAATTTGCCATCTCAAAGTCTGTTGCCTTGCTTACAGCAATCGGCGAATTGTACCGGTGCACAGCCGGCCTTCAATGGAGTGGTTCCCTACCAGGGCTACACCTCCATCAAACAGGCGTTTAATGGCGCCAATTCGCATTACAACTCTCTGCAGACGGAACTGCGAGGTCAAGTCTCGCATGGCCTTCAACTGCAGGTTGGCTACACTTACTCCAAAGCAGTTGATGCCACCACGGGAAGCAGCGGCAATGGTTTTGACTTAGACGCTGTTACTAACCCGTACGCAGGATGGAGATACGACGTCGGCCCGTCTCCATTTGACCGTACGCACGTACTCTTCGTAAACTTCGTTTACCAGATTCCGTTCCTGCGGGACAGTTCTAACCGCTTCATGAAGACGGCTATAGGCGGATGGTCACTGTCCGGCATTGTTACCATCCAATCGGGTATCCCCTATAACCTAGGCATAAATGGTAATAACGTCGCCAGCGTCTTCCCTGGCGGCGATGTGAGCAACCGGCCAAATCTGGTTGGGTCTATTGGCTACCCCAAGACTCCGGTCCTTAACCCTGCGGGGCAGGTGACCGGTATACAGTGGGTCAACCCGGCGGCATTTGCGGGTCCAACTGCTGGAACTTGGGGTAATCTGCCGTTCGACGCGCTACGTGGTCCGGGTAACGACAATTGGAATCTCTCACTGTTTAAGAGCTTCCTGATTAGCGAATCACGCGGCTCACGGTTTGAGTTCCGCGTCGACGCCTTCAACGCCTGGAACCACACGCAGTTGGGCGGTGCGGGCCAGAACGGTGGCTTCAGTAACAATTTCGGCTCGGGGAATTTCGGTCAGATAACTTCTGCCGCTGATCCTCGCGAATTCCAACTGGGTGCCAAGCTGGTCTTCTAGGCATTCGGATTACTCAGTACCCGCTCGCCCTCTGGGCGAGCGGGTTTTTTCTTGAAGCCGAACTCTTTACGGCGCGGGTCAGGCAATCTGAGCCCGTCTTGTACGGTAGAATCGCGGCAGTTGCTACTGTTATGAATAAGAATGTGGTTGGGGGTTGGAGGCTGGGCCTGGCCGTTATGCTTTTGTTTGCCTGCGCTGTGGCGCAAACGCCAAGCCCCTCGGACGCGGTCGCCTTGGAGCAGGAAGGAAAGTTCGCTGAGGCGGCTAGAGAGTGGAGCAGTGTTACTCAGCAAAATCCTCGTGATGCCGCCGCATTCGCTAGCTTAGGACTGGCGCTGTCCAAAGAAGGAAACTACGCGGAAGCTGTTCCCGCGTACAAGAAGGCCATTGCACTGAACCCAAGATTACCTGGCGTTCAACTGGACCTGGGCTTGGCAGAATTCAAACAAGGACATTTTCAGGCTGCGATTGCGCCTCTGATTGGCGCGTTGGCGTCCGATCCGAAGAACGCGCAAGCTCGCACCCTCCTCGGTCTCAGCTACTATGGCGCGAGACGATTCACCGAGGCATCCAAGTATCTGGGTGCCGCGGCGAAATCCAATCCTTCGAATATCGAACTTCAGCGGATACTCGCGCAAAGCTGCCTCGCGGCCAAGGAATACTCCTGCGCTTTGGATTCGTACCACAGAATCCTGGAGATGAGTCCAGACTCACCCGCTGCCCACGTGCTCGCCGCCGAAGCTCTCGATGGGCTACAGAGGACGCCAGAAGCGATCCTTGAGTTTGAGGCCGCCATAAAAGCTGCGCCGCGCGAACCAGACTTACATTTCGGCCTCGGCTACCTGCATTGGAAAAGTCATCAATATGGCGAGGCGAAAGCCGCCTTCGAGGAAGAACTGGCCATCAATCCGAATAATGCTCAGGCGATGGCTTATCTGGGCGATATTGAAATGAAGGCGAATGATTTCGACAGAGCCCTGCCCCTTCTCAGCAAAGCTGTGCAGGCAAGGGGCGACGTTCGGATTGCCTACATTGATATGGGAGCCATTCTTACGGAGCAGAAACATTATCCCGAAGCGATAACCGCGTTACAGCACGCGGAAAAATTGGACCCCGCCCAACCCGACGCACATTTCCGGCTGGGACGGGTTTATCAGGCTATGGGGAACAAGACGGCGTCGCAAAAGGAGTTTGCCGAAGTACGTGAACTGCATGAAAAAGCGGATGAGAGCGTGACTGCGAAAATGCCACGATCTCCGCCACCGTTAAATCCCTAAAAGTACATCCGACTGTTTTCCCATACGATAAGAGCTTGCCGGAGTCGCCAATCTCGACGCACCGTCCTTCTGGCGTCACGGGCGCAGCTGCGACGTTTCTCTTCGCGGGCGCTTATCTCATTGTCATCTGCGGGCTGATGTTCGCCTGGCAGGGAGCAGTTTCGATGACGATGGGCGCTCCATTATTGAATGGATTGGAACTCGCGGGCCCGTATATGTTTCTGCTGATGGGCGCGGTCGGTGTGGCAATTGGATTCGGACTTCTTAAACTAAACAACTGGGCCCGGTGGGCCGCGATCGTTGCTGCTTTGCTGGGAATGGTGATGTTAATTCCAAGCGTTTCAGCTGCGGCCGTGGATTTTCGTCCTGCATTGTTTTGGAGTGGACTGGGAGTCGTGGTCAGGGTCATGATTGTCTGGTATTTGTACCAGGCACCCGTCACGGAGGCGTTTCAAAAGAGATGAGGAACCGTGCGTTCACCAGGATCAAGATGAAGCGCCCGCGCGCTCGAACTGAACGGATGAGGACGTCCGTCTCTACCTTGAACCAATGGGTGTCGTTGATTCGCGATCTCCCACCCGCTGGCTGACCTCGAACTTCACTTTCCCGCCGCTGGCGTCCACAACCACATGATCCCCATGCAGTATTTTGCCGTCGAGAATTTTCATGGCCAATGGATCCTGAATGACTTTTTGAATCGCCCTCTTCAGCGGCCTCGCGCCAAAGTTCGGATCGAAGCCTTCGGCAAACAGCAGGTCTTTGGCCGCGTCGGTGAGTTCCAGCGAAATCTTACGGTCTGCAAGCAAGCGCCGGACATCTTCAAGCCGCAGCTCGATGATCTTGACCAACTGATCTTTTCCTAACGGGCGGAAGATAATCACATCATCCACGCGGTTGAGGAACTCGGGCTTGAAATGTCCATGCAGGACGTTCATCACCTGCTTGCCGGCAGCGTCGAAATCGTCTTCGTTCCGCAGGTTCTCGGCTTGAAGATAGGCCGATCCGAGGTTCGAGGTCATAATGATGACCGTGTTGCGAAAGTCCACGGTGCGGCCTTTGCCGTCGGTAAGGCGTCCATCGTCCATAATTTGTAGAAGGACGTTAAAGACATCAGGGTGTGCCTTCTCTATTTCATCGAAAAGAATCACTGCGTAAGGATGACGGCGAACCTGTTCCGTGAGCTGGCCGCCCTCGTCATAGCCGACGTATCCGGGAGGTGCTCCAATGAGGCGCGAGACGGCATGCTTCTCCATGTATTCGGACATGTCAATGCGGACCATCGAATGCTCGTCGTCGAAAAGAAATTCCGCCAGAGCGCGCGCCAGTTCCGTCTTTCCAACACCAGTCGGACCGAGAAAAATAAACGACCCGATAGGGCGCTTGGGGTCGCTCAAGCCGGCGCGAGACCGGCGAATCGCATTGGCGACACGCTCGAGGGCCGCGTCTTGTCCGACGACACGCTGGCGCAGGCGATCTTCCATCGTGATCAGTTTCTTGACCTCGCCTTCGAGCATCTTCGAAACCGGAATGCCGGTCCACTTGGAGACGATGCGGGCGACATCTTCTTCATCCACTTCTTCCTTCAACATTCGAGACTGGCCTTGCACGTCCGTCTGCGCGCTTAGCTTTGCAAGCTCTTCTTCCGTTTGCCGCAACAACCCATAGCGGATTTCGGCAACCCGCTGCAAATTCCCTCTGCGTTCTTCAGTCTGTTCTTCAAGCTTGAGCTTCTCGATTCTTTCTTTGAGCTCACGAGAATGGGCAATCAAATCCTTTTCCTGCTTCCACTTTGCTTTTAGCGCATTCGCATTCTCGCGGATGCCGGCGAGTTCGCGGTCAATAACGGATAGACGCTCTTTGGAATTGCGGTCGCTTTCTTTTTTCAAAGCCTGACGCTCGATCTCAAGTTGCGTTGCGCGCCGCTCCAGTTGATCAATCTCTGTGGGCATGGAATCAATTTGAATTCGCAAGGATGCGGCGGCTTCATCAATCAGGTCTATCGCTTTGTCTGGCAAAAAGCGGTCGGAGATATAGCGATGAGAAAGCGTCGCAGCCGCAACGATTGCCGAATCTTTAATTCGGACGCCATGGTGAACCTCGTAGCGTTCTTTCAGGCCGCGCAAGATCGCGATCGTGTCTTCGACATTTGGCTCGCCGACGAAAACGATTTGAAATCGGCGTTCGAGGGCGGCATCCTTTTCAATGTACTTGCGATATTCGTTGAGGGTAGTCGCGCCAATGGCCCGCAGTT
Source organism: uncultured Acidobacteriaceae bacterium (assembly GCA_963796015.1). Classification (GTDB taxonomy): domain Bacteria; phylum Acidobacteriota; class Terriglobia; order Terriglobales; family Acidobacteriaceae; genus PALSA-188. Next base: position 26,677 of record CAWCJR010000006.1, read on the forward strand.
CGCCACGCGCCAAGGCGGGCTTGAGCATGTTGGACGCGTCAATCGAGCCTTCCGCAGCGCCAGCGCCAACCAGCGTGTGCAATTCGTCAATGAACAGGATTACCTGGCCGGCTGAGTCTTCGATTTCTTTCAGTACCGCTTTAAGGCGATCCTCGAATTCTCCGCGATATTTTGCGCCTGCCAGCATTGCTCCGAGATCAAGTGCGACGACGCGTTTATTTTTCAGAGCTTCCGGAACGTCGCCGGAAATAATCCTTTGCGCCAAGCCTTCTACTATCGCGGTTTTTCCGACGCCTGGCTCGCCAATGAGCACAGGATTATTCTTCGTACGTCGGGAAAGTACCTGAACCACGCGGCGAACTTCTTCGTCGCGTCCGATCACAGGATCGAGTTTGCCGCGGCGGCGCTTGCTCCGTAAGATCACGAGCGTATCGCTCCAAAGCCTGATACTTGGCTTCGGGATTCTGGTCCGTGACTTTTTGTGAACCACGTACCGTAGTCAGCGCTTTCAGAATGGCATCGTGGGTTGCGCCTAGACGCGATAGGAGAGCGCCTGCGGCGTCCCGCTTGAGTTGTGCTGCCGCCATCAGAAGGTGTTCGGTGGAAACATACTCGTCTTTGAAGTTGCTGGATTCCTTGAAAGCCTGTTCCAGCAGTTGATTCAGTGGCGTGGAAAGCGTGGGCTGGGCTGCTCCTCCGCCGGATAGCTTTGGCAGACGCTCGATCTCAGTTTGCAATTCACGCGAGATCGCCGAGGGGTCAATCCCGATCTTTTCCAGGATGGGGCGAACGATTCCTTCGCGATTGTCGAGCAAAGCCGTCAAGAGATGGACGGGCATGACCTCGGGATTGCCATTCTCTGAGGCGAGATTGCCCGCGGTTTGAATTGCCTCTTGCGCCTTGAGCGTTAATTTGTCGAAACGAATTGCCATTGCTCCTTGCTCCAACTAGAAAATCTCCAGTTCTAAATTCCTTGCGGGCTGACTCTAATGGATGTTCACATCAACGAAGGCTCACCACTTCGCGAGCGAGGACGCCCGCGCCACACCGATTAGTCCTGATTTTTCTTGACGGCCCTACTACCACCGTCTTTCACGCTTTTCCCTCTCAGCCCGCTCGCAGCAATCGCACGGCTGCGGTCTCGTAGCTTCTCCAAAATCTTGATCTTCTCGTCGAAGTTGAGAGATCTCATCCGCGCCTTCAGTTTCGGTTTGCTCATGAATTTCCAGCCAAGTATTTTTGCTCAAATTGCTTCCAATTCGAAATTAGCCCGTGACGCTCGAGAATACCTTGCAGCACGTTTCTATCAATTGCGTCTTGCTCGACAAATTGCAGAACCCGGTTGTGATCCTTTGCCCGTCCTATCCGCAACGCAATCGCGACCAAGTGTTCAGCCGTCATGACAAAGGTGCTGACCCCCTCCAAGGAGGTTGTAACTGCGTTCTCGATTGCCTCCTCCTCAAGATCGCTACCCGGCGGAAGGAACTGCACGGGCCAGCCATCCAGAACAATGTATTCATCTTGCGCAACCCCCCCATGTGCCTTCAGGTATTCGTATACCGGAGCTAACGTCAGCAATCCGCCAGCGCTGGGCAAGATGACGAAAATATCCAAGTCCACAGTTGCTGCTGGCTCGAGGTAGAACGTCGCACCAACCGCTCCCCCAATTGCATACTTACCGATCACGCCGTCGGTTTGCATCTGGTTGATTGCTTCAAGCGTCGCCTTCACGGGTGTGTTGTCCTTCCAGCATTGTAACCAACCCACCCAGATGGCCAAGAGGCATCTTCAAGAAGAACCGGAGGCGCTACATTCGCCGCCTCCCGTTTGAAGATTCGTCGCGATTGCTCGACTGGACAGGCGAGGGCGGGTGCTCCTACATTTGCGTTGCGATTTTAGACGGCTTGACTCGTGCTCTTGGGTTGTTTGCCTTCCAGCGTCTTCTCGCTGCCGACGTTTACTTCGATTTACTTCGATTTGGCTTCGGCTTTCTTTACAAGGCTGATTTTCAAAATGCCCTTCTCGTAATTTGCCTGAACCTGATCCGGGTCCACAGTGTTTGGCAGAGAGGGCGAATTGCGCTTATACATCATGCACTTACATGCACTACAAAGCATTTTAGATAGCTAGTTTCAGGTACCGTTGGCAAGATGGCATGGTCCCTGGCTTGTCCACGGTTTTCTACGATCCGAATAGTTCTGTGGACATCCTGAGACGCCTGAGTAAGAACTTCCAGGAAGTTTGCGGGGCTAACGTGGTGGGAACACGAGCAGGAAATAAGCATTCCACCGGGACGCAGCATTTTGAGGGCGCGAAGATTAAGCTCTTTATATCCGCGCATTGCGGTATCGAGGGTTCGCTTGCTCTTGGCGAATGCGGGAGGGTCCAAAACAATGGTGTCGTATTTCCTTCCACTGGCCGAATAGTCTTTGAGAAGGTCGAAGGCATTCGCCTCGATCCATTCGATTTCCCGACTATTGAGAGCGGCATTGCGGTCGGCCTGCTCCAGCGCCGGGCGAGAACTGTCTACTCCCGTGACGCTGGAACAGTGCGGGGACATGTGCAGGGCGAAGCCTCCCTGATAGCAGAAGACATCGAGTGCCTCGCCGCGGGCATATTGCGGAGCTGCGGCATAATTCTCGCGCTGATCGAGAAATGCCCCAGTCTTTTGGCCCTCAAGGGCGTCGTAGTAAAATCGAACGCTGTTCATGGAGATGATGGTGCTCGTCTTTTCTCCCTGAACCAGCCCGGAAGACCGGGTGGGAAGTTGTTCAAGTTCGAGAATACGAGGATCAACCCGCTCGACAATCGCAGCTGGATTGAGGGAGTCGCTCAGTTCTGCAACGACAATTTCGCGAACTGACGGCGAATCCATGGCCTGAGTCAAAACCTGAAGACAGAGAATGTCGTTATAGCGGTCCACGATAAGTCCCGGCAGGAAATCGCCTTCACTAAAAACAACCCGGTAAGCATCGGTGTCGCGAACGATTCTTGCGCGGTATTCGATAGCTGCTTTGATTCGCTCTCGCAGTAGCTTTGCGAGATCATGAACGGGCTCTGAAGAAATCATTCGCAGCGCGATTTGCGAGGCGCTGCTGTAGAGGGACATCCCCAGAAATTTGCCGCGTTCATCGGTGACGCGGGCAAGAGCGCCGGCGGGAACTCCATCGGCGGAAACTATGTCGGAGCGGTAAACCCAGACGTGACCTGCCTTGAGACGGGCAGCGCCGCGCCCGGAGATTTTGATCGTCGGCGACTGTGGCAAATCAGGATTTACTCGCATTGCCCGATCTTAAACCGAAAAATCCAATTGGGCTTGGAACCTAACGTCGCCGCCGACCTTCTCTGGCATGCCTTTGATAAGCCATCGTACACAATCCAGCTTGATGAACCAGAGGCGTCCCGCGCCCAATTCCTTGCAAGGCTGGTGGAAGCGTCACGCTTAGGAATGATTCAATTTTGGGATTGGAGCATATTTGCAATACATTTCACCACATTGGAACTGAACCGGCTCCCACCGCGTATCTTTCAATGGGTTCTTCCGGCTTATTCAAGGATCTTATTTTCTGATACGCAAAGGAGAACGTGCCATGCACAAATTCTTGCAAGCAGCCATTGCAATACTCGGGTCATTTCTGATTATTGTTTCTATCGGCGCAGCTCAATCTCCATCATCTTCAGACGACCGGAATTCAGTTGTAATGGTATTCAAAGACGGGCATCGCAAGAGCTTTCTGATGTCCGATGTCGCGCGGATTGAGTTTCCAGGCAATCCCACAACAGTCTCCGCCGCCGGACAAGGGCGCTTTCTGGGTGCATGGAGAGTTGGAGACTGCGCGGGATCATATTTCACCATCACGCTCGAACGCGATGGCGTCGCCAGAAAAACCATTGGAGCTTCTCACGGAACGTGGCTCGTGGTGGACGGAGAGGCGCGTATCACATGGGAAGACGGCAATCGCGACACGATTCGCAAAGCTGGCGATACCTATGAGAAGGCTTGGTACGCTCCGGACAGGTCCTACTTTGAGGCTGCTTCATGCACAGCGAGCGCAGAAAGCATAGATCGTAAGCCAATCTGAACATTTGCGTCCAAGTTCGGTCAAGCTTACGAAACCTAACAACCACAAAGGACACGAAGTTACACGAAGGAAAGCATCGAAATTGGCCTTCGTGAGACCTCGCGTTTTTTGTGGTTGAATGATTTTCTGCCGCGTTCTCCTGCACCCTTGACAATCCATCCGCAACCTTGTTGACTTCATCTGCGGCAAATTGTCTGCGGAAAATCATGAAACCAACGAGTCCTCTACTTGTCTTTTCTCTTCTACTATTTCTAACCGCCATCCCATTATTCGCTCAGCAGCACGCGTACCCGTTTCAAAATCCCAATCTTCCGGTCGAAGATCGCATCAATAACATCCTCTCGTTGATGACGCTCGACGAAAAGATGAAGGCGCTGAGCACGAATCCCGATGTGCCAAGGCTGGGCATTCACGGGTCGGGACACGTCGAAGGACTTCACGGATTAGCCCTCGGAGGCCCTGGCGGCTGGGCAGGTCGAGGGCTACAGCCATTTCCTACAACACAATTTCCGCAATCCGTCGGCCTCGGAGAGACGTGGGATCCTGCGTTGCTTCGCCAGGCTGCGGCCATCGAAGGTTATGAAGCGAGATACATTTTTCAGACCGAGAAATTCCGGGTCATGCGCAATGGCGAACTTCGGCCCCGCGGCGGAATCGTGATTCGCGCTCCTAACTCCGATTTGGCTCGCGATCCTCGCTGGGGGCGCAGCGAAGAATCATACGGAGAAGATCCATATCTCACGGGAACGTTGGTTACGGCATTTGTTAAGGGGCTGCAAGGAGATGATCCGAAATATTGGCTCACGGCCTCCCTGCTCAAGCACTTTCTGGCTAACAGCAATGAAGATGGACGCGGCGGATCCTCTTCCGACTTCGACGAACGGCTTTTGCGCGAATATTACTCCGTCCCTTTCCGCATGGGCATTGTTGACGGAGGCGCCCGCGCTTACATGACCGCATACAACGCATGGAACGGCATTCCCATGGCCGCCCAGCCCATTTTGCGAGATATCACCATGCATGAATGGGGATTCAACGGAATCATCTGCACCGACGCCGGCGCTCTTACCAACATGGTGACACAGCACAAATATTACCCCGACATTGCCCAGGCCACGGCTGGTGCCATTCATGCGGGAATCAATCAATTTCTCGACCGATATCAAGATGGCCTTAAAGACGCCCTCAAACAAAAGCTGGTGAATGAATCCGAAATTGACGAGAACCTGCGAGGCGTTTACCGGGTCATGATTCATCTTGGGTTGCTTGATCCGCCACAGATGGTCCCGTACAGCACTATCAAAGGCGACACGGAACCCTGGGACAATCAGCAGCACAAAGATCTGGCGCGGAAGGTAACGCAGGAATCCATTGTGCTTTTGAAGAATTCAGAGCACTTTTTACCGCTAAATAAGGCAAAGCTGAAGTCGGTCGCGGTCATTGGCCCATACGCAAATCAGGTTCTGCTGGATTGGTATAGCGGCACCCCACCGTACGCAATCAGTCCGCTGGATGGCGTCAAGAACAAGCTCGGCAGCGCGGTCACCGTCAACTACGCGCGAAACAATGACAACGATGCGGCGGTAAATCTTGCGCGCACGGCGGACGTCGCGATCATTGTCGTGGGAAATCATCCTACATGCAATGCCGGGTGGGCCAAGTGTCCGCTGCCAAGCGATGGCAAAGAGGCGATTGACCGCACGTCCATTACGCTGGAACAGGAAGAATTGGTGAAGCAGGTTTACGCGGTCAATCCCCATACGGTGGTAGTTCTCATCGCAAGTTTTCCTTACGCCGTTCAATGGACGAAAGATAACGTTCCGGCAATCGTTCACATGGCTCATGACAGCCAGGAAGAAGGCAACGCCTTGGCCGACGTGCTGTTTGGCGATTACAATCCTGGCGGCAGGCTGGTGGTGACGTGGCCACAATCGCTCGATCAACTGCCGCCCGATGATGGATTACAACCTTCGCGACGGCAGAACGTACATGTATTTCAAGGGCGAGCCGCTGTATCCATTCGGCTACGGTTTGAGTTACACGACATTTAATTACTCGAATCTGAAAACAAGTTCGGCGAAACTTTCAGCTTCAGGAGAAGTTTCGATCTCCGTTAACGTACGAAATTCAGGAAGCATGGCCGGAGACGAGGTCGTTCAGTTGTACGTGAAGCACGTTGGCTCGAAGGTTGACCGGCCACTGGAAGAACTGAAGGGATTTGAACGTATCACGCTGCGTCCCCGGCAAACCAAGGCGGTCCACTTCACTTTAAAGAGCAGCGATATCGCTTATTGGGACGCCGACCAAGGGAGCTTCGTAACCGAACCCGATCATTTAGAACTCAGGGTTGGCACATCGTCCGCGGATATTCGGCTAAAAACACAGGTAGAGGTCACGCCATAAGACGCCACAAGAAAAGATTGGTTGCCCCCCAGGGATTCGAACCCCGATAGGCAGATCCAGAATCTGCTGTCCTACCATTGAACGAGGGGGCAACAAGGCGCGGCTGAAGCGGAATCTTTTCCGCAGTTTTGATTTTATGGGCGGGGCCGTTTATGGTCAACAACTGGCTGCATTTGGAAGACGTGGCAGATGGAGCCCAAGTCACTTCAATGATCTAACTATTTACTTCTCCTGGAGCAGAACCACATCGGAGGTATTGTGGGTGCGAGCGACGGCGAGAGTTTTTCCATCCGGCGACCACTGAAATTCCGCGATATTGTCAGAGGTGAAGTTCGTGATCTGGTGTCCTGCGGAGCCATCGAGAGGCTGCACGAAAATGTTATCTACACCCTTATCGCGAATAATGTAAGCCACTGATTTTCCGTCGGGGGCGAAAGTGAGGTCATTCGCAAAGGCGTTGCCGCCGATTCCCCCAGTAATACGAGGATCGGGCTGAATGAGACGTGGACTGGATGGCCCTTTGGCATCGGCGTCAAGTTCGACCAGAGCCAACCTGTTCAGCACTTGTTGCGGGTTGTTCGGGACCGTTGATTCCGCGTTGAAAACCAGTCGTTTTCCATCTGGCGAAATCGTCTCGCCCGCTCCAAACCCGTACATGTTGGGAACATCGCTCGAAGGGACAGGTTCCGGTGCTCCGCCTTGAAGCGGCACTCTCATCGCCGAGTTCGCCTTCCACGAATCAAAGTAGTAGACCCATTTTCCATCCGGAGAGCACACAGGATCAACATCAAACTTTCCTCTGGACAGTTGCGTCGGGTTAGAACCGTCCGCATTGGCTCGCCAGATGCCAGCCCGGTTCGTGCCGTCGTGGAAAGCCCACGAGAGAACGAGATAGCGATCTCCGCAGCGCGCCATGTCAACAAGCCATGAGTTTGGGTCGTTGAGTATAGTCGTTTGCTGTGCACCATCGATGTTCATCTGTCGCAAACCCTTTCCGTCGGAAACCAGCAGTTTTCCGTCGGCAGACCACGCTATGGACTGCACGTCCTGTGCTTCCGCAACAAATTCGGGAGCATTCTTCTGTATACCGGCACTGGGAAGCAAATTCAGACTACGGGTGATTCTTACTTGGACGGTGGCCGCAGTTTTGCCATCCGCGGAAATGGTCAGTGTTGAATACCCATTTGTATCTCGTGTAATAGGAAGGATTGATCCTCCGGTGTGAGAAACCAGGCCGATCTGGTGCAAACTCGAACCCTTTTCACCGTACATAGCCAGAAGCCATTGACCACTTGGCAACCACACGACATCGGACACCAATTCGTTCTTGAAAGAGGTAAAAGGATCGACTCGCTTGCCGGCAATATCGAAAACTTTGATGCTGCCCAGAGCATCGCCCAAAGTAAAGACGTTGTAAGCAATCCGCTTCCCGTCCGGCGACCAAGCCATGGACTGAGGCATATCGGCAAGACTGTACGGCGCGATGAGGAGGACGGTTTCACCGCTCCCATCCAGATTAGCCGTCAGCAAACGATACTTGCCCACATCGGGATCGTTGGCGCGGGCATAAGCCATGTGATGACCGTCCGGTGAGAACGTGATGCCAGTATCAACATCTCGGAGGATCACCTGCGGCGTGCCACCAAGAACCGGAGCCCGGTAAAGATCCCATTCGGTCGCAGTATTAAGGCCGGCTTTTCGAAAGTAAACGTAGTTACCATCTGGCGAGAAGGATAGGGCTTTGTAGATAGCAGCGGCTGGAGGGACAATCTGCGTGTCACTGCCGGTCGGTACATTGCGCAACCACAGGCTCTTCAGGCCATTGTCGTTTTGCACGTTCAGAACGTACTTGCCGTCGGGCGAAATGGCTGCGTTTTCCGCCTTGCCCGTGTTCGTGACCTGCGTGATCGTGAAATTCTGAAAAGGAATTGGCCCACTGCGGCTAAGAAACGTGTAGATACCGAAACTTCCGGCGGCTACCAAAATAAGAGCGACCACAACGATGGCCGCCAGACCAAATTTGTGTTCTCGCGCTGCTACTCGGACGCTCGAACTTGAGGCCGCGACTTGGGAAGATGAGGCCTGAACCGCGACCGAACCACCTGCGGACGATACCGCTGCCTGGGATGGCGCGCTCTGGTGTGACGGATTTTCTGTCGATTCCGACGCCTGCACCGGCATCCGGTGACCAGAGCCGCTATCTCTCTGCAATCGCTTCAGGTCGCTGCGGATCTCCGAGGCATGTTGGTAGCGTAGGTCTCTATCCTTCTCAAGGGCTTTATTAATGACCTCTTCCAGCCGTGGTGGTACATCAGGGTTGAGACGCAGCGGCTGTACCGGAGAGCGATTGAGGATTGCATCAAAAATGATGGCCGACGTGTCTCCACGGAAGGGTACGGCGCCAGTCACCATTTCGTACAACACAGCGCCGAATGAAAAGAGGTCGGTCCGCACGTCGAGTTCTTTGCCCTTCGCCTGCTCTGGCGACATGTACGCCACGGTGCCAATGGCTGTTCCCGGACTGGTTAGGTATTCAAGACTAACTCCCGCGGTTGCGTCGATGGCGGCCGCATCAGCCCGTCCCGCTGCCGGCGTCTGCTTTGCCAGACCGAAATCAAGAATCTTGGCGTGTCCACGCTTGGTGACGAAGATATTGGCAGGCTTAATGTCTCGATGAACAATGCCTTCGCTGTGGGCGGCATCCAGTGCGTCGGCAATTTCAATTGCTAAAGATAATCCGGTCTCGATCTCGAGCGCCCGCCCGCCGATACGGTGCTTCAGCGTCAGACCATCCAGAAACTCCATGGCGATGAAACGCTTGCCATCGTGCTCACCGATTTCGTAGATGGTGCAGATATTAGGATGGTTCAGGGCTGAAGCTGCCCGCGCCTCGCGGCGGAATCGCTCCAGAACTTGCGGGTCTTGCGCGACATCTTCGGGAAGGAATTTGAGCGCGACAAAACGGCCGAGCGAGTATCCTCGGCCTTGTAGACGACGCCCATGCCGCCGCCGCCCAGTTTTTCAACAATTCGGTAATGCGAGATGGTCTGGCCAATCATTCGGGAACAGTCCGATTTTCGGGTCGCCTTATCTTACGGACGCCGCTCCGGCCAGTCAACGAATGATCAAGCGCTACGAGTTATGAAATGCAGGAATGTGGCTCTCGATACTTGAAATATCTAGCCCATAATTTAGTCAAATTTTCAGGGATGCGTGGGCTCCTACTCCTTCTGCTTCACCTTGACGACCGTAATCTTTGAGAATCCTTCCTCGAAAGTTGGGGGTTTTTGCTTCGACGCCATCCTTCGCATCACATCCTCTGAAACTACGCGCTCGCGTTTCCGGTTGCGTTCCAGGCAAACTTCAAGGGGAACATCAAAAAAGACTGCCTGGACTTCGTATCCATAATCCTGGGCGAGCTTGATCCATCCCCGGCGGTCGTGTGAGGTGAGGTTGGTGGCGTCCACGTAGTTCAGGGGACGACGTGCAATCAAACGCGCTTTCAGCATGGAGCGCAGATTCGAAAACACTAAATCCTGGAATCGCTGCTCGGTAGGGTCATCGAATAACAACGCCCGCAACAGATCACTGGAGAGCGGCGCGATGTTGTGGCGCTTGAACCACGAACTTTTCCCGGATCCAGGCAGCCCGATGGCTAGGACCACAACGCCTTTCGGAACACGCGGGACCGAAGGCGATTGCGTCGCGTCACCTTGGCCGGGTTGCGCAACCATTTGCCCTGCTTCGGTTGTATCCCCCGCAATCGGCCCGCCGGACGAGCTGGCAACAGGCGGTCGAGAATTGACGGATCGAGGACCACTGCGGCCTCGTCCACCTCTTCCTCGGCGGCGGCGTCCCTGCCGAGACACGGTATTTGCAGGACGCGGGTTCGGCGAACCCGATTGGGCCTCCGCTTTTGCGAATTGGTCGGCCGTCACTTCCACCCTTCCGGAGTCAGTTTCGTTTGAGCCAGCCTCGTGTAAGCCGGGCTGCGAGCTCACTCGCCCGCGCGGTGTATCCGCTTGATTGCCTCGAGAATCTTCAACATCAGCCAGCGGCGCTTGTGTAGTCTGACGCTCGGAAGTCCCCGAAGTTGAAGCCTCACCGTCGAAATATGCGGGCTGCAAAGGAGCCTGCGCAGATTCAGCCTTGCTTTCCTGGGGGTCCTTCTTGCGGCGTTTAATACGGTCGCTCATCCACTTACGCATGTCTGGCTTGTAACATATCCTCCAGCATATGAGCAATCGGCGTCTGGAAGAATGAACCAACCCTGGCAGCGGCAACCAAGGATGATCAACCAGCACATAACGTTGACTTTTTGGCACCTACAAGGCAAACTACCGACTCCGCCATGCGGGCGTTCTTAATGAGGCTCAGTCAAGTATGCTCCGGGCAGGAAATGCCAGCCACAATCGGGCTGGCCGCCCGTCACCCATAGCTATGACCGAACAGCGAGTCTCTTATACGCTCGATTCGACGCTGGAGACAGTGGATAGCGCGGAGCAAACCGCCAGCCGGATCGCGGCGGAGAATGGCTTTGGAGAAGATGAGGTGATGCAGATTTCGATGGCGGTCCGTGAAGTGGTGGTGAATGCGGTACTGCACGGCAACGCTTACGATCCGGGGAAAAAAGTGAGCCTGGATTTTGAGACCACCGGCAACGATTTGGTCATCACGGTTCGCGATCAGGGAAAAGGGTTGGATCCGGCAAAGATTCCGGATCCGCTGTCGCCAGACAATCTTTTGAAGACTTCGGGCCGCGGTATTTTCTTAATCCGCTCGTTCATGGATGAGGTGGAAATTCACCCCTCCCACACGGGCACCGAAATCAAACTTGTAAAACACGGCCGCGGATCAGCCGCGGGCGGTAAGGAGGAGTCCCAGTGAACTTTAAGACCAGCGTTCGTCAGGTGGATGGGGTGACCATTGTGGATTGCAGCGGAAGGATCACGTTAGGCGAGGGCAGCGTGACACTCCGTGACGCTGTGCGTGAATTGCTCTCCAAGGGACAGAAGAAGATTCTGCTTAATCTTGGAGATGTCAACTACATTGACAGCTCAGGCATTGGCGAACTCGTGAGCGCATTCACCACGGTGCGAAATCAGGGCGGAGATCTCAAGCTGCTCAATCTGACCAAGAAGGTCCACGATTTATTGCAGATCACCAAACTCTACACCGTCTTCGACGTCAAGGACGACGAAGCCGTAGCCGTAAAGGCGTTCGGCTAACCTCTTTTTTCCTCCTAACGAGGACGTTTCGGGGCTGGGTTTTGCGATCCGGCCCTGCGACGTCGTTCCTGTTCTGGGACGCTTCCCGAATTTTCTTCTTAACTTTCGTTTACCAGCGGATTCAAGGCCTACCATTCTCTTCAGCCGCCAGAGAAGTGGCCCGAGGAGTCCCTATGATTCGATTTGCCGCAATTAAATTGATCTTACTCATTTGCATTTCATCTCTTTCGTTCGCAGGATGTATTCCTTTTACGCAAGCCCGCCAGCATATTGGTGAAACAAGCTGCGTCAAGGGAAAAGTGTTTCACGTCAATGACCTTCAACCAGGCTATGCGAGCTTGAGCTTTTGCAAGGGCCAGGGAAAGTGTGGCTTCATTGCCTTAGTCTCCGCAAATGACCCTAATAGCATCGCCGGACTGCATGAATTGCAAGGACGAACCATAGAAATGCATGGCCTATTAAAGGAATCGAATGGAGGAACAGAGATTATTTTGCAAAACTCCCGCGATTTGTTGTCGCAGGACACAGAGATGCCCTCGTTTATGAAAGCTTACGATGTTGAAGAACGGGGACATTACAGCGCCGGAACATCACATGCGCCCAAAGCGAAAAGGGTTTACACGAAAAAACAAACGGCAACGGGGTCCATTGACATTCCCAGTGATACGGAGCCTTCGGAAAATCAATAGCTGAATTCTCTTGTTCCGATTACCGCCGATGTTTTTTGTAGTTGTGTCTCGCCGGCCGGGGAGAATCCCTAGACCAGTCCCTTCCTCAACTCGACGAGAGAATATTTTGTCCCCCGCCATACCACGCCTCCTCGCCACAACGCCAGCGTCATCGAGCGCAGCATCGTGTACGCGAACAATATGGTGCTGACTGGATGCAGGAGAAAATAGTATGCGGGGACTGCCGATTTCCAGGACATTCCGACGTAAATCGAAAACATGGAAAATAGGGCGATCGCGTAAGGAATTTTCGCCGCCCCATGCGCCAGCAACACCCCTATAAACGGCAACAAATTCAGGAATAGAAGAGCCGCCACTGAAAGTAAAACTCGGGGCCATTGAAATGACAGGATCGCAAAAGAATTCTTGGTCAGATTATTCACGACTCCCATGGCGCCCCTGGCCCATCGGATCGTAATCAAGTCTTCTCCAAAAACATTGCGTTGACGATAGCCAGATTCTTTAACTATTTTTCCCAGTTTCATGTCGTCAAGAACTTCGAAGCGAAGCGCCTTATAGGTTCCGATTGCCTCGTAAACTTCGCGGCGGATCAGGTTGAACGCACCGACCCCCATGTGATCCTTCGTTTTGGGATCGGCAACCTTCCAGGGACGATGTCCGAAGACAAACAAAGTTTGAAAGAAGGCGATCATCATTTTCTCGCCCGCCTGCTTCATGATCATGCGAGGAAACACGACGAGATGATCTGCCTGTTCAGCCTTCGGCGTAGGCGAGTGCCCTGCGCAGGGAATCGGGTTTGAAAAGCACATCGGCATCGGTGAACAAGAGCCAATCGCCTTTAGCTTGTGATGCGGCGGTCCACATGGCATGGGCTTTTCCGAGCCAGCCTTCAGGCAGCGTTTGGACGTGAATGATTTTTAGGCGGTCTTGAGCGTTCGACGTGGCGAGAACCGAATCCATCACTTCGCCGGTGCGGTCCGTGGAGCGATCATTCACGGCGATGATCTCGTAGTTTGGGTGGTCGAGGGCCAGCAACTGAGTGAGCGTGCGCGCAATGTCTTGTTGTTCGTTGCAGGCGGGAACAACGATGCTTACGCGGGGCCCGGATTCGGGGGTTTCAGGCGTTAGATTCCATTGCGGCTGCGATATATCCGCGACCTTGCGCATTCCGAACCCCGCCGCGACAAGACGCGATAACCAGGCCAATCCCAGGATGCAGCCGGCGATCCAATGGAAATAAATCATCCTCGGTGGTCGCCGCCGATCGCGACATCTCTTATCGGCGAAACTTCCGTGGCAAATCGCATTCCGTAAAACAGTATGGCAGATGAGATGGCCATCGCGATAATCGGCAAAATAAAAGCGGCTTGGAGAGAATGCCGGTCGGCAACCATGCCCATCAGCGTCGGAGACGGAACGTCGCCGAGAAGATGAAAGATGAAAATATTGACGGCGATAGCAGTTGCACGAATGTGCGCGCCGACGGAATTGACTAGCGCGGTGTTGAGCGGCGAAGTGTTCAGCAGAAGAAGAAACGCAGAAAGGGCAATGGCGGGCATCATGAATCGTCCCTGGCTGAACAGGCCGACAATCATCACAGGAACGCCGAGCCCCATGCTGAGGGCGGAGACGAAATAGTACGAGCTTTTCATTCTGGGGAGCAGCCAATCGCCGATCCATCCTCCGGCTAGAGAAGCCACGATACCCGCCACCACTACAATCTTTCCGAACATCAGATTGGCTGCTTCCAAACTGTAGCCGCGGGCGCTGGAAAGAAACGTGGGCATCCAGACCTGGATCCCGCCGAGCGAGAAGGTCCCTGCGGCCATACCGAGGGTCACAGTTAAGAAAGCGGGATTGCGAGCCAATCCGAGCAACGTTCCTCGTTGCGGTGTTTCTTTTTGAGTGTCATATTGGCCGCGCGGCGGTTCGGGGATAAAAAGCAAAGCAAGGGCGAGCAGAAAGCCGGGAAGGGCGGCGACGTAGAAGGGATAACGCCATCCAAAGGTCGGCCCTAGCTTTCCTCCCACGATGTATCCGGCCGCTGTGCCTACTGGAATCGCCAGATAAAAAATACCGAATATGCGGCCTCGCACGTTTTCCGGAAAAAGGTCAGCGACAAGTGATGGAGCAATCGTAACGAACGTGGCCTCTCCGATTCCGACCAGCGTGTGACGAAGTAATAATTCCCAATAGGTATGCGTTACGGCGGTAAGTAAAGTTAGACCGCTCCAAAAGAACGCTCCCAACACAATGATCACTTTTCGTGAATAACGATCTGCGAGCGGGCCCGCGAACGGAGCCGCGACCATATAGAAAGCTAGAAAGGCGCTGGTGAGGTAGCCAAGTTGAGCCTTCGTAAGATGAAATTCGGTTTGTACCAACGGCTGTACCGCAAATAAAACCGATCGGTCAATATAGTTAAGTAAATTCAGCGCGGTGAGAAGAGCGAGCGCGGTTCGAGGGTAGAGTTTGCGGGAAGGCACTTGGCGTGGAATATAACATGGCGATGAAATGATTCGCTGTTGTCGAAGGTTGAACTCTGCGGAGACGAAGATTCGTTACGTGTGCGACGTTTTCCTGAAGACACCGCTTATTTAAAACCAGTTCTCTGTTCTCAGCGCTTAGTTTTTGCTTGCGGCCTCGGCCACCTTGCCAGCACGACCGTTGAAATCCCACCGCGCGGCCTAAAGTCCCCTTTGACTTCAGCCCATACTGGACGCGACCATTTCGCTACGTCTTCCAAAATCCGGTTCACGATATTTTCCTGGAAAATGCCCAGATTGCGATAGCAGTGAAGATATTCTTTGAGCGACTTCAGTTCCAGGCATTGCTTGTCCGGCATGTAACGAATGGTTATCACGCCAAAATCAGGCAACCCAGTCTTGGGACAGACCGAAGTGAATTCAGGGTCTTCAATTACGATTTCGTATCCTGGAAACTGATTGGGCCAACACTCAATTTCCGGGAACTCGGCGTCGAGACCCGATTTAGCGTGGTTCGGTGTATAGCGTGGCGGCTTGGGCATGCTTCATTGTATCCAGCAGGACGAGTAAGTTTGCGGTAGGAAAGATGAATTTTTATCTATCTTCCTGCATCTAATCGGTTAAGTCCGCCTTTAGAAGCTGGCCAGTAGCAATGATACATTTGGTGCGAACAGATTTCTAAATGGCATCTTCGCAAAACAAAAACGGCGGTCGGCGCTGGCTTTTATGGTCAGTCGCGATAGTAGCCGGCATCGTGTTGTTGGCATCATTTATGTCCCGCGGCGATCCGGTCCCAGTGATCGCCACTACCGTGCAGCGCACGACGATCCGTAGTGTGGTCACTACGAACGGAAAAGTCGAGCCGATTCACAGTTTTGAGGCGCATGCTCCGGTGGGCACGACGGTTAAGAAATTATTGGTCAAAGAGGGCGATCCGGTTAAGAAGGGCGAGCTTCTAGTTCAGATGGATGATGCCGAGGCGCGGGAGCAGGCGGCGCGGGCGTTGTCGCAGATGCGAAGCTCCGACGCCGAGTCAAGCGCAATCCACAGCGGCGGGAACCAGGAAGAGGTATTGACGTTGCAATCGGATCTCGTAAAAGCACGCACCGAGCGTGACGCTGCCCTGCGAAACCGCGATGCCTTACGCAGATTGCAACAAAACAACGCAGCCTCGCCGGGTGAGGTGAAGGCGTCGGAAGAGCAGTTGCAGCGTGCGGATGCAGATTTGGAGTTGCTGGAACAGAAGCAGAAAGACCGGTATTCCCGGCCCGAAATTTCGAAGGTCGAAGCGCAAACTGGGCAGGCGGAAAGTGCTTATGCGGCGGCTCAAGACCTGCTCAGCCAACTCAATGTGCGCGCGCCGTTTGACGGCATAGTTTATTCACTTCCCGTTCATCAGGGAGCCTATGTGAATCCGGGCGATTTAATTTTGCAGGAAGCTGATTTATCCAAAGTGCTGGTGCGGGCGTTTGTAGACGAGCCGGACGTCGCCCGGTTGGCTCCTGGGCAACCAATCGAAGTGACCTGGGATGCGATTCCGGGACGTGTTTGGAATGGTCAACTAACCTCAGTGCCGGCCACATTGAGACTCCATGGCACTCGAAACGTCGGGGAAACCACTTGCGTAGTGAGCAATAGCGACAGGAAGCTGTTGCCTAACGTGAATGTTGGAGTCAGCATCGTGACTGCTGAACACAAAGGCGCACTGACCGTTCCCCGTGAAGCGATTCATCAGGATGACAGCAAGCCTTATCTCTACCAGATACTGGACAACGAACTCGAGCGGCGGGACGTGGAAACGTCAATTTCCAACCTCACGCAGGTGGAAATCACCGGCGGCATTCCTGAAAAGGCACTCGTCGCTCTCGCATCAACTAATTCCAAGCCCCTGCATAGCGGGCTGATTGTAAAGGTGGTTCATTAAGAATGTTGGGATTCATTAAATTCACGGTTCGGTTATTTCGTATCGCTTCCACAGTAGTTGTGGCGCTGATGCTGTGCGCATCGGCAATTGCGGCGGATGATCCTTCGTCATTACTGGCTCAAGGACGGGTGGACGAAGCCATCGCAACCTTGCAGCACAAAATTACTGTTTCTCCCAATGACGCGGGAGCGCAGAACCTTTTATGCCGGGCATACTTTACTTTGGCTGAATGGGATCGCGGCATCGCAGCTTGCCAGAAGGCGATTGCGCTCGACCCGGGTAACAGCCGCTATCATCTTTGGCTGGGGCGGGCTTACGGCGAAAAAGCAGACAAGTCTGGATTTCTGACAGCTGCGGGATTGGCAAATAAGGTCCGGTCGGAGTTTGAATTGGCAGTGCAACTGAATCCCAGAAATATAGACGCGCGCACGGATTTGGCGGAGTTTTATTTAGAAGCGCCGGGGATTGTCGGTGGAGGACGAGACAAGGCCGAGGCTCAGGCCAGGTCGCTTGCGGGGATTGATCCGGCGAAGGCGCATTGGGTCAATGGACGGCTAGACGAAAAGAAAAAAGATTTTAATTCCGCCGAGAGAGAATATCGAAAAGCCATTGAGGCTAGTAACGGAAGTGCAAACTCCTGGTTGAATCTGGCAATTTTTTACCGGCATATTGGGCGTCTCGACGAGATGGAGTCTGCCGTCCAGAACGCCGCCACCGCGCAGATGGACCCCACGGGCGCTGTCATGGACGCGGCGGAGCTTTTGATACGCACCAAGCGTAATGTTCCTGAGTCTGCGCGCCTGCTGCGACAGTATCTTTCTTCCCAATCCACTGTCGAACAGGCGCCCGCATTCAAAGCTCATTACTTGCTGGGAACAGTTCTCGAAGAGCAAGGGAACAAGCAGGCCGCCGCCGATGAATATCGGGCGGCCCTGTCACTGGCGAAAGACTTCCAGCCTGCGCACCAGGCGCTGGATCGCGTCAACCGTCTGAACTGAGGCAGATACTCTCCAATATCGAATCTCAACAATCGTGGGGGCATAACCATGAGCATCATTTCCCGTGGCGCACGTTTGCCAATTCTTTTCATCTTTATTTTTCAAGTTTTGTCCCCGATACTTCTGGCCGAGCCAATATCGCTGAAGCGGGCAGTTGAGCTGGCAATCAGCCATGGTGAGGTGGTCGGCGCCAGCAAGGACGACGAACAGCGTGCTTTTGCCACGTATCTTGAAACCAAAGATCAATTTGTTCCGCAGATCGCGGTGGGGTCTGGACTGGGAGCGACGTGGGGATTTCCGCTGAGCCTAGAAAACGCGGCTCCCTCGATTCTTAATGTGAACGCGCAATCTTCCCTGATCAATCCCGGCTTGCGGGAGTTTACGCGGGCAGCCAAAACGGAGTGGCAGGCCACGAAGATTCAATCGAAGGATCAGCGCGACCAACTGGTACAGGACACGGTTTTGACATATCTCGAACTCAGCAAATGGGAATCCCTGATTGATCATTTGCGACAGCAGCAGGCTGACGCTTTGAAAATCGAAAATATCGTGGGTCAGAGAATTCGTGAGGGAGTTGACAATCCTCTGGAGCGGAATCAGGCACGATTGACCACGGCGCAAGCTCACCTCAGAGTCACTGAAGCCCAGGGATCCATTGACGTGCTGCGCGAGCGGTTGGCGCAGCTTACTGGGTTAGCATCGGCTTCGATTGTGACCGAGCCGGAATCTATCCCTGATCTACCTGCGACCAAGCCAGAAGATGATGCGCCCGCGAAAGCGGTCCAGATCAGCCCGCTTGTGCAGACGGCCGAAACCCACGCATTGGCCGCCGGATTCAGGGCACGCGGAGAACATCGTGCAATGTGGCCGACCGTGGACTTTGCGGCACAATATGCACTTCTTTCCACTTTCAACAACTACGAAAACTATTTTCGAGCTGGAAGTTTTCAGCCAAACAATGCAACTCTGGGAGTCGTGATTCGCTTTCCTTTTTTTAGCCTCTCGCAACATGCCCGAGTCCAAGGGGCAGATGCGGATTTGATTCATGCCAAGAAGCAGGTACAAGTCACCAAGAATCAAGTGTCAGTGGAGGCTCTGCGATTGCAGCGCACGGTGGAGCAATTGCACGCGGCACGGGAAGTCGCGGATATCTCCAATCAAATTGCCCAATCAAATCTGGAAGCGGTACAAATCCGGATGGATGCCGGCACTGCGACGCTTCACGATGCTGTGGACGCACGAATCCAAACTGACGAACGTTATGATGCCCTTCAGGATGCCGACTTTCAATTGGAGCGGGCCAGGATTAGTTTGCTGCGAGCCACGGGAGATTTAGAGACGTGGGTCGAAACTGGTAAATAGACATAAACAATGCCGCGCTGTGTCGAATCCTTGAGCAAGCTATCCGTGGGTCCTTCAGCCACGGCAATCGCCTTGCTGTGGCTTGCAGGTTGCGCCTTGCGCTCAGGCCACTCCTGATTGGACAGAGCACTTTCCCGCCATATCGCGTGATTAGGAACATATATTACGTCGGTAGCAGAGGGCTCGCCTCGTTTCTGATCACGACGCCCAAGGGAGACATCCGTATCAGCAGCAGCCTGGACAAGTTCTGTTCCGCTCGATCCGCGACAGCGTAGAGAAGCTTGGCTTTCGATTCAGCGACGTCAAGATTCTACTGATCAGCCATGCGCATTGGGACCATTGCCGCAGGCAAGCGCGCGCCAGAAAGAAATGACTGGAGCGAAGTACTTCGTCATGGAGCGGGACGATCGCGGTCGTCAGAAACGGGGGGTGGTAAGAGTGATTTCCAGTACGGCGCGGACCCGGAGAAGCAGTACAAGCCGACGAAAGTCTGACGGCATTCTGCACGACGGCGACGATGTGCGCCTTGGAGGCCAGTCCTGGTGGCGCACCTAACCCCCGGACACACCAAAGGCACTACAACGTGGACGAACAGAAGTAATCGAAGGTGGCAAGTCATATGCCGTGGTGAAGGTGGGCAGTCCCAACGTTAATCCCGGGATACAAACTGGTGGGCAACAGCAGTAGCCGCAAATCGCCAAGGAATATCAATGCCGCTTCGGGCGTGAAAAGCCTGCATCGTGGATGGCTGCCTCGGCGCTCAAGGTAATTACAATGGAATGGAATCGCAAGTTCGCCCGTATGAAGTCTGGCACAGCAAATCCATTCATTGATCCGAAAGGCTACAAGATCGATGATGCGCAAGAGAAAGCGGGATCAGACGTTCGGCGAGGAGCTTAGGAAGAATACAATCGGAATCGAAGCCGTGAGGAACACCATCACTTTCCGCTGATGAGGCGGCCCATAGTGGCGGTAGGCTCCTCCTTTCCCCCACGCGAGGCATAATTTTGCCTCTGGAGGGCTGAAAACCGCCATCTGGCGTAAACGCGTTGGACCCTGGCTGCGGCTTTAATATCCTTAAGGCTAACCACTTGGCGTGATTCCTGGTGGTCGTCGGGGTGTACCTAAGAGACACCGCCGATCCCCTAAAGTCTCGCCATCAATGATAAGATAAGTTATTCAAACCTATGCCTTTAAAAACATTGTTTCTGAATCCCCCTTCTTTTGAAAACTTTGACGGCGGCGCTGGCTCCCGTTGGCCCGCCACCCGCGAAATCGAGTCTTACTGGTATCCGGTTTGGCTGGCTTATCCGGCCGGAATGCTGGAGGGGGCGCGGCTGCTGGATGCGCCGCCGCACCACGTTTCGGCGGAGGAGACAATCAAGATTGCCGCGGGACTACGAATTTCTGGTGCTGTTCACCAGCACGCCGGGATTTCCTGGCGACATTCGGCTGGTCGCAGAAGATCAAGGAGGCGAATCCGAAGATCAAGATTGCATTCGTGGGACCGCACGTCACCGTGCTTCCGGAAAAATCGTTGCGGGATGGCTCGGCGATCGATTTCATCTGCCGCAAGGAATTTGATTACTGCTGTGGTGGAGTTTGCGCAAGGGCAAGCCGCTGGAAGAGATTGCGGGCGATTTCTTTCCTGAAAGACGGCGAGGTCGTGCACAATCCCGACCGTCCGCAGATTCAGGATCTGGATGCGCTGCCGCACGTCACCGACGTTTACAAGCGCGATCTGGATGTTGCGCGTTACAACGTTCCGTTCCTGCTCAACCCTTACGTTTCGCTTTACACCACGCGCGGCTGCCCGGCGCAGTGCACCTTCTGTCTGTGGCCGCAGACGTTGAGCGGACATGCGTGGCGCAAGCGTTCCACCGACGACGTGGCCGCCGAAATGGCGAAGGTAAAAGAATATCTGGCCGGAAGTAAAAGAATTTTTCTTCGACGACGATACATTCAACATTCAAAAAGCGCGAACGATCGAGTTGTGCGCCAAGTTGAAGCCGCTGGGCCTGACCTGGTCCTGCACTTCCCGCGTCACAACCGATTTCGAAACTCTGAAGGCGATGAAGGAAGCGGGATGCCGGCTGCTGATCGTGGGCTATGAATCCGGCGATCAGCAGATCCTGAAAAACATCAAGAAGGGCGCGACCATCGAACGGGCGCGGCAGTTCACCAAAGATTGCCACAAGCTCGGACTGGTCATTCACGGCGACTTCATTCTTGGGCTTGCCCGGCGAGACGCGCGAGACCATCAACAACACGATCGCGTTCGCCAAAGAACTGGATGTCGAAACCATTCAGGTTTCGGTGGCGCACGCTTATCCCGGAACCGAGCTTTACGACTACGCGATGAAGAACGGGTTCATGGTGGCGGACAACAAGATGGTGGACGAGGGCGGCCACCAACTGGCGCACATTCAGTATCCCGGACTGCCGGCGGACGAAATTCTGGACGCGGTACATCGCTTCTACGACGAATATTATTTCCGGCCGAAGGCGGCGTTCCGCATCTTGCGAAAGGCCGCGTTCGACAGCAACGATCGCAAGCGGCTCTACAAGGAAGCCAAGACCTTTTTGAAGGTTCGAGCCATGCGCCACAAGTGGGTCAAAGACAAGCGCCACGATGACAAGGTAGCTGCGGCGGCGCGCGAGCCGGTTGAGGTCTAAGATTCAGGAAACAGTGTGACCTTCCGCAAGTATCTGGTGCTGGCCGGCGTGACGATTTGCGCGGCGGCTGGCGATTCCCTTCTATCGCGGGGAATGAAGGAAGTCGGCTCGGTTTCTCTTCAGCATATTCCCAGTCTTATTTTGGCAATTCTAAATCCCTGGGTCGCTCTGGGGATTTTGCTTTTGCTGGGATTTTTCGCTTCCTACATGACTGCGCTCTCCTGGGCTGACCTCACCTATGTACTTCCTGCGACATCTTTGGGATATGTATTGCTGGCCTTGTTCGCAAAATTTTTGCTGCACGAACAGATTTCCACGACTCGTTGGCTGGGTATCGCTCTCATTTCGGCCGGCGTCGGGTTCGTGACTCGCGGTCCCGAACTCACCCCGGTTTCTGGCGGCGACACTTCGCAGCAAGAAGCGCAGGTTCCGCAGCATCACGGCGCGAGGGCAGATGACTAGGCAGATTATTTATACGTGGAGTTCGGTCGTCGCGATTGTGATCACGTCATGCGCGGGCGACGTACTTCTCTCTCATGCCATGAAGCAGGTAGGGGATGTTGGCGAGCTCTGGCATCGAACTGGAGCGTTGGATGTTATTGGACGTATTCTCCGCAATCCCTGGTTTATTTGCGGAGTGCTTTGCATGACCCTGGCTTTTTATAGCCTCTTATTTGCGCTCTCGTGGAATGACGTGAGCTTGATAGGCCCAGCGGCGGCGGCGTTGACATTTATCGCTAACGCAGTCGCGGCGAAAATCTTCTTACATGAGAAAGTAGATCATCGCCGATGGATTGCCGCATTGCTAGTGGCGGGAGGAGTGATACTGCTGGCAGCATAGGTTTCCATCCGCGTGGCAATTCACTTCCACGAGGGATCCTGGAGTCTGCAATACTCTTCGGTCTGACTCAAGTATCGCCACCATGGCATCAGATATTGTTGGACCGTAAATAATTTGCCTCCGGGCACATCTTGCGACGCGGCCACCAAAATGTGCCGCCGATAATGAAGTCTTCCGTCGGCATATAAATTCCCCAGCCACTGTTGATCCTGAACGCGGGTGGACCTCGGCGATGAAGAAATTTTGCATGTTACGGCTCCCTGAAACTCCAGATCGCCGAGATCCGGCTGCTTGCTGATCGTCTGCATCATTGTTTCGGTCGGCCGCTCAGACGTGAGAACACAATTGGCCGGGAGCGGCGGAGGCAGTTCTCCGGAATCGAAAATATCACCCATCAGATTTGGCGCGCACGTCCACGAGGGAGTGAGAAACAATAAAACCGCAACAGCGAGGACGAAGACACCGCCCAGCACCCACGAAATTCTGCTGCGACGCCGCTTACGCAGCGCGGGATGTTCAGACTTACTGGCGCTGTTCAGTGACGTTACGCGGTTTCCGCCGCTTTCTTCGATCCTGACGAGAGCCGTTTCAATCTGCCCCAGAACTTCATTGTTAATTCTAGCTTTGAAGTCCGCGGAGACGGCGGACACAAAGCTCATCGTGACTTCCACTTCAGATCGGGAAACAGCCACTCGCGATTCGGCAACCGCTTGACGAAGTTTTTCCGCCAGAGTGGCAATTTTTGATGGTTCCCATCCGGGCACCAAAATCAGAAGCTGCGTTGGGTTATAGCGGCCAATGTAGTCGTAACGGCGAAGCAATCCGCTCAATCGCTTCGCAATTTCAGGCAAAATAAGATTATTTTGAACTGCCCCGGGTTGACGGTTGGTGCTGGACTGATCGAGTCCGGCCAGTATCACAGCTAAGTTGGCCCCAGAGGATTCGCTTCGCTCGAGCTCACGCGTTAGTAACTCAACGATGGACTCTCGATTCCACACCGGCATCGGTGAATCACGAGGCGTAACGGTTTGCATGATCGGAAGCTACCAGCCGGCTGAGGATGACGAGAGTTTATTCAAACCCATCCATGAGTACAACCCATGAATCTTAGCTCACTCGAATAATTTCATGAGGCCGGTCGAGGGCAGATCTTCAACAAGAAACTTGGATTGTTGCTGTCCTAACGCCGAGGTTAAGCACTCAGCTGCGGCATAACCGCTTCTTACTGCGCCCTCCATGGTCGCGGGCCACCCGGTTGCCGTCCAGTCACCGGCCAGAAAAACACGGGGCCAGATTGTCTGCGAATTGGGCCGATATTCGTCCGCGCCGGGCAGTGGTGAGTAAGTTGCGTGGACTTCTTTGATGACAGTGGATTTCACTAGGTTTGCGCCGCGAGCGTGAGGAAAAAACTCCCGAAGTTCTCTCACTGCCAGTTCAATAATTTCGGTGCGGGATTTATTCACCAAACTTTTCGATGCGCTTACAACTAGCTCGACATAGCTGCTGGTGTTGTCTCCGCTTTTCCAGAGCAGCTTCGACTTGTGAAACATCCATTGGATCGTACGGTCCAAAAGAACCGTGTGATCGAGATCGGTGATCTTGCGATCAAACCAAAGATGAATTCCTGTAATTGGAGATGTTTCGAACCTTGCCAAGGCCTTCCGCAGAGGCTCCACATCCGAGGTCTGAGGCAATATCTTGGCCAAGGAATCAAAAGGCACAGCCGAGACTACGAAATCAAAAATCATTTCGCTTCCGCCCGCGAATAGCTTCACGCCGTCGGCTTGCGGCTGCAATGATTCAACACTTGCGCGGACTCGAACTTCTCCGCGCCGCGCTTGAATGTATTCTCCCGCAACGCCGTACAACTCCGTCAGTGGGACCGACGGGACGCCCATGCGGCCTGCGGCCGCCGATTTTAGGAAAGATTCGCGAATAACCTGGGCGGCGTATGGAACGGACACGCGGTCCAAATCCTCGTTCAAAGCGCTTATCAGTACTGTTTTCCAGAAGCGGTCAATGGCCTGTTCCGTCTGATGATGTTCGCGCAGCCAGCTGAGAAACGATTTGCCGGTATCGCGGGGAGTTTTGGGAGCCAACACCATCATGGCGTAAGCAATCGCCAGTTTGTCTGCCATGTTCAGACAGGCGGCGCGAAGGAAAGCTGGAGCAGTGTGAAACGGCGCGGGTAAACGCGAGGGATTGAGAATTGAAGCGCGTCCGCCGGGTTCCAGAAAAGTTAACTGATCGTACCAGCGGATTTTATTTTGTACGCCAAGCCGCTCATAAAAGCGAATCAAATTTGTGCAGCAACCGAGAAGAACATGCTGGCAGTTGTCCACGATTTCGCCGGTTCCGGGATGCTGGTAGGAGGAAGCGCGTCCGCCAAGATACGGACGCCGCTCGAAAACCGAAACTTGAAATCCGTTTTCCGCGAGGGCGGTACCGGCGGCAAGTCCCGCCAGTCCGCCGCCTATGATCGCGACTTTCGTGGGCAGGTTTGCAGAAACCCTTTGTGGAGACTCCAAGGTGGGCTCAGGCAGTAACGATTCGTTTCTCAAGCGAGACGCTTCACGAAGCCCTTCCCAAGAATCACGAGTTTCTCGCGAGTGCTGAGACTTATTTTGCCATGGAATACATCAAAGCCGCGGCTGGCGATTTTCTCGAGCAGGCGCTGATAAATGGTGAGCAGAACCCATAGCGCCGGCCGACTGTCTTCATCAATGTATGGAATCAGTTGTTCTCCCGCACCATAATATTCACGCGCGCGCTCGGCTTCCATGGTCAACAACGGGCGGAAAGGAGCCGGGTCCGTAGCCGATACCAGTTGCGACGCCGACACTCCAAATCGGGCAAGATCTTCTCCGGGCAGATAAACCCTACCCATCGCCGCATCTTCTTTCACATCCCGGATAATATTGGTGAGTTGAAAGGCGAGCCCGCATCGCTCAGCCAGCGACTCAGCCGCAGGATCGCGATATCCAAAGATGCGAATGCACACCAAGCCAACAACTGACGCCACGCGGTAGCAATATACCCGAAGGTCTTCGAAGGTGTAATAACTCACGGTCAAACCATTGGCATCGGGCGCGGCTGACGGCATTACATCCATCTCGGTGCCGTACGCCAGCTGATCGAGCCATCCAACCTGGATATTGAAGCGATGCAGTGCATCCGTGAGCGCCAGCAGAATTGGATCATCCGTCGGCTCTCCTGCCAGATTCCTATGAAAAGCGTTGAGCCATTCGCTGAGCTTCTGGCGTCGCTCCGTTTGCGGCAGGCTAACATCATCCGTCAAGTCATCACACTTGCGCATGAAGGCGTATACGGCACACAGAGCCTGGCGCTTGTGGCGTGGCAGTACCAGAAACGCATAGTAAAAATTCTTGGCTCGCTTCGAGTGATGCCCCGGCAGACGGAATAGGCCATCGCAAGCTGCGATGCGCTCGGGGCTGCATAACTGGGCATCTGCTGCAAGACCGTACTCATACGAATTTGCCGATCACCGCGCGAGCAAGCAACCTAGTTTTCGCGCTTTGGAAATTGCCGGACGTTTGCCAAGTACACAATATTTCTGACCTTCGATCGCGTTTAAGACTGCCTCGCCGCCGCAAGTGAACAATTCGAGGTCAACAGCCAGCTCGCGATTCACCATGTCGATCAGAGGATATCCACGCCGAAACCAATCTCTTGTGCGCTCCACCTCGAAGCGCATCATTTCGCGGAACTCATCGCTGTTATGAACATCGGCGATGTCCGCTTCCATCACACCAAAACGGCCAAGGTCTTCGAGCGGCAGATAAATTCTGCCCTTGGCATAGTCCCTGCTTACATCCTGCCAGAAGTTTGCCAGCTGCAACGCGGTGCAGGTGAAGTCGGAGAGCGATTGCCGCTCCAGCATCGCGATAGCCACAGAGATACAACACAAGATGACCGACCGGATTCGCGGAATATTACGCAGTACCCCAGGAGATCATCGAAGGTCGGATAGCGAGTGATCGTCTGATCCCGACGAAAGGCGGTCAACAGGTCGGCGAATGGTTTTTGCGGAATATCAAACAAGCGAATAGTCTCGGATAAGGCTACAAAGACAGGATGCCTTGCGTGTCCGGAATAGCACGCGTCGAGTTCGCGTCCCCATTGATCGAGCAATTGCAACGATAAGTTGGGGTCGCCGACTTCATCGCCTAGATCATCCGAAATTCGGCAATACGCATAGACATTGTAGAAATGCTGGCGCAGACGTTTAGGCAAGAACCACGTCGCCACGGAAAAATTCTCGTAGTGCGATCGCGCCAGCCGGCGGCAATATTGCTGCGCCTCAGTCATCGAAGGCGTCCGCTCTGGAATAGCGTACTCAGCAGGAAGAACTTGCCAGCCTAACCGCACAGGAGGACCGGCGACCAGCGGGGAATCGTTTGTAGCTGTGGATGACATGGTCAACGCGTCTCCTGACGAATCCAGAGACTCTAATCGAATCAATGGCCTGGAATGATGGCGGTCTTGATGTCGCCGTTGCGGTTCAGCATGTGCTGCAGAACCTGCTGCAACCGCGAAAGCGGCGCTTCGCCCGTAATGTAGTCGGTCGATCGAATCTTTTTTTCCGCGATCAAGGCAAAGCTTTGCGCACCGTTTCCGGCGTGTGATGGAACGTGGCTTTCAACGTGAGTTCGGAATAATGCAGCCGATTGGTATCGAGCTGCACCTTGGTGCCGCTGGCGCATCCGCCAAAGAAGTTCACCGTGCCGCCCTTGCGCACCATGTCGATCGCCCACTCCCACGCCTCAGGACGGCCCACTGCTTCGATCACTACATCGCTGCCACGCTTCTCGGGTGACAATCCCGCACGGCTTCACCGGATCTTTCACCTCTGTGATCTGCACCACTTCGTGCGCGCCCATCTGCTTGGCCGCTGCAACTTGCGAATCGCGCTTCACCACCGAAATCACATTGCATCCCACAGCTTTGCCACCTGCACAAACATCAGGCCAATGGGACCGCCGCCAATGACCGTGACCGTGTCGCCGATCTCTACGCCTGTCTCGTGCAAGCCCCGCAGAACGCAGGCCAGAGGCTCAACCATCGCGGCTTCTTCGAAGCTCACATGCGTGGGAATCGCCAGCATATTGCTCTCGACAATCCGCTTGGGAATGCGAATATATTCCGCATAAGCGCCATTGTTGAACAGCAGGTCTTCGCAGAGATTTTCCTGATGCTTGGAGCAGTAGAAACACATCTGGCAGGGCGCGGAGTTCAACGCCACAACCCGCATGCCCTTCTTGAATCCGCTAACGCCGGCGCCAACTTCTTCGATCACTCCGGCTAGCTCGTGCCCAAACAACGCCGGAGGAACAATCATGCGCGCATGATAGCCGCGCTGGTAGACCTTGAGATCGGTGCCGCAGGTCAGGGCGACTTGCACTTTGACCAGAACTTCCCCTTCCCCACGCGGGGGATCGGCACTCTTTCGATTTTGACGTCCTCTTTCCCGTAGAGGACGGCGGCGGTCATCTTTCCGTTCACTCTGAGTTTCCTTCCGATTCTCTGCCCGAACAGAACCTGCCCGGCTTGAATCACGATCTTCATCGAATCCGGCTTGGGGATGCGCCGCCAAATGCAAAGCCTCCACGGCTTTGCGACAAAGGAAACCGGTGGCTGATCAGCCGTTCCAAATCCATTTCACGGCCCATCACAAACTGCACAGACTCCTCCTGCAGATCCACCGAAGCGCTATAGGAACCCAACAAAGTCTTCTCATCCACACAAACCGCCGCCGGATCGATGGTGGCCTCGCCCCGTGCGGTCTGCGCAAACAACAGCACTCGTCCCCCGGGACGAACCGCGTCCATCGCGGTCTTGGATCAGACCATTGCCACCCACTGCCAAAATGGCAGCATCGGCGCCGCGCCCCTCCGTCAGTCCCTCGCACCGTCTGACGGTATCTTCACGCGAAGCGTCGATGAATTTTCCAATCCGAACTCTTTAGATATTGTAAGCCTCTGCGGATACAAATCGGAAGTAATTACTCTTGCGCCCGCACGTTGCGCCAATGCAGCCAATAAGATGCCGATGGGTCCCTGCCCGATGACGAGAACCGTTTCTCCCGGCGATGGCTGCAATCGCTCAATTCCCTTCATGCAGGTGTTCACCGGTTCAAGAAAGCAAGCCTGCTCGAACGAGACGCCGTCAGGAATGCGGACCGTGCCGCGCTGAACGATCCAATCCATGACTCGAACGTATTCGGCGAAACCGCCGCCGGAGGGCTCGAAACCCGCCGTGCATCCCACTTTTTTGTAAGTCTCACATTGGGCGAAAGTCTTGTGCTGGCAGTAGTAAGCAATTGCCGCAAGGGATGTGATGAAACACCACTACCCGGTCGCCGAGTTTGAAATTGGGTGACGCCGCTCGCCCGCGGCGGCAACTACGCCAGAGGTTTCATGGCCGAAGATTCGCGGGGCCGAGTGCGAGCCGGTCGCGATCTTCTTCAGATCGGTGCCGCAGATTCCGCAAGTGTGTACACGAATCAGCAGATCTCCCGGCGCCGATCTCAGGAACGGGGACAGTTTCAAGCCGAACATCATTCACGCCGCGATAAACCGCGGCCTGCATGGTGGCACGGGATGGCTTATCGCCGATTCTTCAATTGCGAATTGCCCGGCAATCGCCATTTATTTATTGAGCCTTCGGCCGTTTAGGTTCTCTTTCAATTGGATGCTGGAGACTGTCCGAATAGTCCAACTTTTCCGGATTCGTTTGCTGATCATTCAGCCACTGGCATAACGATCTGGACGCTTGCTCGCTATTTCTGGCAAGCTTAGTGCCTTGTTCCATAGCCATGGGCGGACCGCGACAAATCCCGCAAATGATACGCCACGAAATCCTCCGTCGGAACGGATAAACCGGTTTATCGGCGGCATTTCGAAATCGTACTCATCGGAAATCGATTTCACCGCTTGAAAGCGGATCCCGTGAGATTGTGCTACGTGTGCGACAGCAGCAGCCTCCATGTCTATGGCGTTTGCGCCAGTAATTATTCGCAAATTTCGCCTTCTGCCCGACTCCGGCAACAGTCGCAACACTCAGAAGTGTGCCTGTTCCCGATCCAACGTTAATCCTGCTACCGTCATTCCCATCAATTACGCGGGCCGGTATGAAGATGTTTCCTACCTTCATCTTTGGGTCGAGTGCGCCCGCGAACCCAACCGACTGAATCAGAACCGGATGATAAATATTGATGACCGCCTCGGCGGCCCTGTGAGCAGCTTCGGCTCCAATTCCTCCGCACACCATAACTGACCTCGTCGCTGTTCGAAAAACTTGAATTGGCGGCCTTCGAATTGCTGCCTCGCGACGCGCCACTGTTTCGCGAGCGGTCGGATCTCGCGTTCGAGAGCAGCGATGATTGCAAGTTTGCATGAGCCTGGCAATTTCGTCCCCGCCGAGCTTCGCTCGGCCTGGACGGGCGAGGACGCCCGTCGCTACATTAATCAGAAACGTATCCGTTGCTGCGGAACCAGTCCACCGCACGGCGCAAGGCACCGTCAACCGGCGACGATCTCCATCCCAATTCGCGTTCGGCCTTCGCAGAGGAAACGAACATCTTCTTGCGGCCCATGCGAACGGCATCAATGGTTGCGCGGGGTTCGCGTCCGCGAATGCGTCCAGTGAATATTTCATCCACCACGCCGGTTGCCAAGCGCGACAAAGTACGGAACTTTAATTGTAGGAGATGGTAGCCCGGTGATAACCGCCAGTTTATCTAGTATTTGTTTCAGTGTCAGATTCTCGCCGCCTAAAATATAGCGCTCGCCGCTGCGCCCTTTTTCCAGCGCCGCGACATGGCCGCGCGCACATTCGGTTGCATCCACTAAGTTCAATCCCGTATCCACATAGGCTGGAAACTTCTTCTTCAGAAAATCCAAGATAATTCTACCGGTCGGAGTCGGCTTTATGTCTCGTTCGCCGACCGGCGTACTAGGATTCACGATCACCACATCCAGTCCGTTTCGCCCCTCGGCGATCGCGATTTGCTCCGCCATGTATTTCGATCTTTTGTAGTGCCCAATCATATTCTCGAGCGACACTGGAGAATTTTCATCCACGGAACTCCCGTCGGCAGTAAAACCCATGGTCGCCACACTGGACGTATATACGACCCGCCGCACCCGGTTTTTGCGCGCGGCACTCAGAATTGTTTTGGTGCCTTCGACATTCGAACGATACATCTGATCTGAGTCAGGTGCCCAAAGACGATAGTCCGCGGCCACGTGAAAAACCACGTCGCATCCTGACATAGCTTTTTCGATGGAGCCGGAGTCTCGCAGATCGCCGATGCCTTGCTCGGCCCGCAAGTCTTGAACGTTCCTGAGATCACTCGTGGGCCGTACCAGAAGCCGCAAGTCGGCGCCCTGTTCCAGCAGGACACGGGCAACGTGGCTGCCTAGAAAACCAGTTGCGCCCGTAATAAAAGCCAGCATTCAGCACTCAGCACTCAGCATTAGGGTTTCAGGTCGCGTGCTGAGTGCTGATCGACTGCTAATTGCTCTTTTCGGCCATCACTTTCTGGTAGGTGGTCAGCGCGATCAGGGGGAAGTACAGACGGTACATGTCGTACTTCAAATAGAACACCTGAGGAAATCCGGTTCCGGTGTGATAAACCTCGTCCCATGAGCCATCTTTCTTTTGGGTTCGCAATAGGTACGCGACGCCTCGAGCCACGCAGTCACTGCGAGTATCGTTTGCTGCCAGCAACCCCATGATTGCCCAAGCGGTTTGAGATGCAGTGCTGGGCCCAACCCCTCTGGTATTGGGGTCATCGTAGGAATCGCAGGACTCGCCCCAGCCTCCGTCGGGATTCTGCACCATTCTCAACCACTCAGCTGCCTGTTGAACATGAGGCTCGTGGTAATCAACTCCCATCGCTTGAAGACCTCGCAGGACGAGCATAGTTCCGTAAATGTAGTTGACGCCCCAACGGCCAAACCAGGAACCGTCAGGCTCCTGCTCGTCGCGAATGAACTTCATCGCCTTCTTAACCGCTGGATGACTCTGGTCGTAGCCGTAGGCTGCCAACATCTCCAAAATGCGTCCCGTAATGTCAACCGTGGCAGGATCGAGCATGGCATTGTGATCGGCAAAGGGAATGTGCTGAAAAACCATGCGATCGTTATCTTTATCGAATGAAGCCCATCCGCCGTTGCGGCACTGCATGGAAAAAATCCAGTCAATAGCCCGCTGCACCGATTCACGCTGGTAGCGGCCATTGGGATGCTCGGTTTGTGCGAGACCCAGGCACACCATGGCGGTGTCGTCCACGTCGGGATAAAACTCATTGTTGAATTCGAAATACCAGCCGCCGGGTTGACCTTTGCTATTTTTTACCTTCCAGTCGCCAACCGTTCGGACTTGCTTTTGCAGAATCCAATTTGCGCTCTTCACCATGCGCGGATCATCCGCTGGCACGCCGCTTTCGCCGAGGGCAAATAGGGCGTAAGCCGAGTCCCACACCGGAGGCTTGCACGGCTGCATGCAAAACGTATCTTCTTCTTCGATTCCCAATTTCTCGAATTCATCGAGAGCGCGAATCACCTGCGGATCGTCGAGCGAATATCCGAGGCACCGCAACGCGATAACTGAATTCATAATCGAGGGATAAATCGCGCCCAGGCCGTCGCTCATTTCGAAGCGCTCCAATATCCACTTCTCTGCTTTTTTCAACGCCATCGAACGCAAAGGACGAATGTGCACTCGTTCAAACCAGTGAGTGACGCGGTCAAGGCCCAGGAAGAAATTCCGCCATGAGACTAATTTCTTGTCCCAAGCCAGATGCATGCGTGACTTATCCCGCCCGCCCACGAACAACTCTTCCACGCCCATTTCATCCGGAATCTTCTTAAAGGGCTTCTTGGCATAAGCGATCGAAAGGGGGACAAGAATGGCCCGCGACCACGAAGAAATCTCGTAAATATTGAACCAAAACCAATTGGGAAACAGCACAATCTCTGGCGGAATTGCAGGGACCGCATCGTAATCGTACTGCCCAAAGAAGCAGAGATAAATTTTCGTGAAAGTATTGGCTTTGGTAACGCCCCCCAGTTCAAGAATCTTCTTTCGTGCGCGCCTCAACGCAGGATTGTCTGCGAGATAACCGGCAAGCTTCAAGCCGAAATAGGCTTTGACTGAAACCGCAAGATTCGATGGTCCTCCGGGATAAATACTCCAACCACCATCATCATTTTGATTCCGCAGGATATGGTTCGCAGCTTTCTGAAAACGTTCAGGGTTTGCAGAACCAAGCAGCGTGTGCAGGAGAATGTAATCCCCTTGTAGTGAAGCATCGCCTACAAGTTCGCCACACCAGTATCCTTCTTCGTGTTGCTGGGAAAAGAGACACTGTCGCGCACGATTAATTGCCGCAGCGACACGATTGCCTATATCCGCAATCTTTCCAAAGTGTAGTTGAAGGCCAGCCTTTGCCGGCGGAGACGAGGAGGAGGTCTCTTCCATATTTAGATGTTAACTAGCCGCCACACCAGTCGGTGCGCTCGCGATTGCTTCCACAATCTCGGGAGGCAATCCGAAGCGCACATTTTCGGGCATCACTTCTACCTCTTGAACGTTGTCGAAGCCTTTTGTGCCCAGAAATTTCGTTACTTCTTCCACCAGGCACTCTGGCGCGGATGCCCCAGCAGTCAACGCGATGGTCTTCACGCCTTCGAGCCATTCTGGCTGAATGTCGCGATAACTATCAATTAGATGCGAGCCAGTGCCCAAATTGCGGGCGACTTCCACCAACCTATTGGAATTGGAGCTGTTGTCCGAACCCACGACAAGCAACAATTCGGCGTCAGAAGAAACATGTTTCACCGCAACTTGCCGGTTTTCTGTGGCATAGCAAATATCCTGCGCGGCCGGAGCCTTAATGTTTGGAAAGCGCAGCTTAAGCGCGGCAATGATGTCTTTCGTCTCGTCGAGGCTCAAAGTGGTTTGAGTCAGGTAAGCAACGCGATCGGGATTTGGCACGATCACCGAAGCCGCTTCCTGCGGCGATCCCACGACTTGTGTTACGACGGGCGCTTCGCCGAGAGTTCCTATGACTTCATCGTGGTCGCGATGCCCGATCAGGATCAGCGAGTAGCCTTCCTTCGCAAACTTCACGGCTTCCACGTGGACCTTGGTCACTAGTGGGCAGGTGGCGTCAATAACACGCAGTCCCCGCTGCCGACTGGCCTCGCGCACTTCGGGCGATACTCCGTGCGCGCTATAAATAACGCGCTCGCCATTGGGAACTTCCTCGACGCTGTCAACGAAAATCGCGCCCTTGCCTTGCAACTCTTCCACAACAAAGCGGTTGTGGACAATCTCTTTGCGGACGTAGATGGGGGGGCCGAACGCCTCCAGAGCAATTCGGACGATATCAATGGCCCGGACCACGCCGGCGCAAAAACCGCGTGGCTTCAATAACAGCAGGGTCTTCCCAGTTTCAGGCAAGTAGGATTCCTTGTTCAAGGATACACTTTCTCCGTCATCAAGTTCTCTTAAAACTATCTGAAAGCACCCCTTTGGTCAACGTAAGCCAAAGAATCGCATAGGATTAGCAGCGATTGGGGAATATTCGGAGGTGAACGGTTTGTCACCAGACCCTTGCGATACCGTAGCCCTCGAAAATCCGCTCGTTACTGACTATCTTTAAATTTTCCTCGAGTGCCTGCGCAATCAGCATGCGATCGAAGGGATCTTTGTGTGGCCCTGGCAGGGAGCCCGCGCGAATGCCGTGTTGAGGGGTAACCGATAGCCCAACGAATCTCTCATTAATGAGATGAGCGGAAAACTCTTCGACAATGCGGCCTGCCGAAGCCAACTTCCCAAGGCGCACTTTTGTGGCGATTTCCCACGCCGATGCCGCGCTCACCATTACAGTATTGCCCTTACTTGCGACCGCTCTTCGTGCAGATTCCGGCATAGCCCGGTCTTCGGACAGCCACCACAAGAACGCGTGAGTATCAAGCAAGAGCAACGCCACTTATTCCCAACGTTCCAGTTCGTCGTCGGGCAAAGGATCGAAGAACTCGGGACCAACCTTTAGCTTCCCTTTCAACGCTCCAGGCTTCCGGTCGCCGAGAACGTCTTCAATGGCGACGATCCGAACCACTGGCTTCGAGCCTCGGGCTATAACAACTTCTTCGCCCCGGCAGGCTTTTTCGATCAGGCGAGAAAGTTGTGTCTTTGCTTTGTGAATGGTTATCGTTTCCATGTTAGCTAATCTATATTAGCTAATATTTGAGGTTTGCGCAAACTCAAAATCCAGCGGCTCTATTGGCCCCAGACTCGAAGGCTCTCGCCTGCGCTTTTTGAGCCCTTCGGTAACCGTCACCTTGCTGGAACGGCTCCTCTCGCAATATCGCTTCCCCTGCGCTAGGCATTTGTTTTCAGCATCTGCTCTGCGTGCTTCCGCGACGTGTTCGTGAGCTTCGAGCCGCTTAGCATCCGGGCAATCTCTTCGGTTCGTTCCCGCCCCGTTATCGGTCGAACGCTGGTTCGCGTCCGCTCACTCGAATCTTTCTTCTCAATCAAATAGTGGTGGTCGGCAAAGGTGGCTATCTGCGGCAGATGAGTCACACAAAGTACCTGATTGGATCTTGCCAGACTTTTTAGCTTCCGCCCAACCGCCTCCGCCGCACTTCCGCCGATCCCAGTGTCTATTTCATCGAATATAAGCGTCCGTTGGCCGGCAATTTTCTTATTCCTAGTCGAACCCGCCGAACCTGCCTCCACGCTGGCTTTTAAGGCAAGCATGCAGCGCGATAACTCCCCTCCTGACGCGATCTGCTCCAGGCGCCGGAGCGGTTCGCCGGGGTTCGTGGAGATCATATAAATCGCCTCGTCAAAGCCTGTCGCCGACCAGTTCCCTTCATCGTCGCTCCCCGTAATCTCAATCTGGAAACGCGCCTTCATGGCTAAGTCATTAATCTCCGCCTCGACCAGTTTCTCCAATCTGCGGGCCGCGGCGCGCCGTTTCTTGGAGAGTTCTCGCGCGTTATCCAGATATCCTTGCGCCGCGTCGTCGAGTTCGGCGTGCAATTGGCGCAAAGTTTCGTCTTTATTTTCCATCTCAGAAAGCTTGCGCGAGACTTGGCCTCCGAAAGCTACAACTTCGTCCAACGTTGCGCCATACTTGCGCTTCAGACGGTCAATTGCGGCCAGCCGGTCTTCAACCTCGGCCAGGTGTTCCGGGGACGCGTGGATTCCGCCAGCATAATCCCGCAGCGTTGCTCCGACATCTTCCACGCTGATGCGTGCTGTCTCCAGCGCCGCCAGCGACTCTTGAAACTTGGGTTCATAACGAACCAGTTCTTCCAGATGTTTTTGCGCTGACCGCAATGAAGAGGAAGTCGAAGCGCTCCCCTCATACAAGAGATCAAACGCGTTCATCGCGGCCGTATAAATTTTCTCGGCATTGGCCAGAACACGTTTCTCGGCGGCTAGCTGTTCATCTTCGCCGGGCTGCAATTTGGCCTCTTCGATCTCGCGCTTCTGAAAACTCCATAAGTCGAGCGAACGGAGACGGTCCTGCTCATCCTGTTCGAGGTCTTTGATACGTTGGGCAACATTTTTCCAGCGAGCAGAGGATTCCTCGACTTTCGCAATCTGGATTCCCGCGAACTCATCGAGCAGGCCGAGTCTGGCCTCGCCATCGAAGGACGAAATGGACTCGTTCTGCGCGTGAATGTTGGCAAGGTGAGGGGCCAGTTGACGAAGGACGGATACCGTGGCCGGTTGATTGTTGACGAAGACTCGCCCTTTGCCGCCAACGGCAATTTCGCGGCGCAAGATCAGAGATGGTTCGTCATCTTTGTCAATGCCGTTTGTCTCCAGTATTTTGGAAGCGTGTTTTTCTGATTGGCCTTCGAATTCAAACACGGCGGTGAGAACGGCGCGCTCCGTGCCCGATCGAATCACATCGGAGGAAGCTTTCTCTCCCAGGAGTAAGGCAAGAGCATCAATAAGGATAGATTTGCCGGCACCGGTTTCACCGGTTAAGAGATTGAGTCCGGAGCCGAACTCAACGGCGAGACTATCAATGACTGCGTAGTTTTCAAGCCGAAGCTCGACCAGCATCGCCGCCTCAAAAAATGAAACAGAATGTTTCGCGCAAGGATAGCAGATACGAATGGGCACCCGTCGAAGCTTTGCTCCGGAAAAGGGACAAGAAAACCCCGCCCAAACCAAGCTTGGGCGGGGCACATTTTAGAGTTTTGGGGTCTCTCAACTAACTCGCTTTACGCAGTTCGTCGCGCTCGCGGTCGGAAGCTGTTCCCGGCGCGGATTCCGCTCGGCAAGTTTCACACTGGCTGGTAATATCCCGACGGCGTAGCCGCAGGCGATCTTCGAAGTTTGACCAACGGCTACCAATGCCGACAGCCGAGTTATTGATCACGACCTCGTCTGCCCCGGCCGGAATAATTCGTTCCGCGGTGAGACTGGCATTTTCTTCAGGACTAATTTGACTACCGATCGAGCCGGGTTCAGGAGGCATTTCCGCCGCCGTCGGCGTCACATTGTGGTCGCTTCCCTCCCGATGCTGGACGGCTCCGCCTACCCATGAGTCCTGGTAGCGGCTCTCGTAGTCGCGCCACTTCCCCTCCGACTCGACGGTTGAGTCGTCATAGGGTGGAAATTTTTGTATCTGATCCTTGGTTAAGTTAATTTCAAAGTCATCTTTATGTGCCGCGGAAGATCGAAGTTGTTGAGGGGGTACGATGAATTTCTTGCTGGAAAGCCATCCTCCCGTATCAATGACCACGTAGTGAATGTTTCCCGTTACGTGATCGAAAATCACATCGTCAATCTTTCCTAATTTCTTATCCCCCGCTCCGTAAACAGTCGCGCCCCGAATGTCGTCGGCGTTCTCTGTCTGCGAATCAAGAAGACTGTTGTCACGTAAGGTGCCATAGTGCGCCATAGTGCCTCCTTCAGGGTGAGTTTTGTACGCCGACGAGTGGCGAAAATCTTTTCCCTTCTGACATGCTTATGATGCGGGCTTCGTTCGAGGCGGGGGTATGGGCTTTGCGTTTTTGCGGAGTGTTAATGAACCGGATGCGCGAGAAAAGTTGCGATTCATACTGGTCTATAATCAAAAGTTACTAATCTACTAAGGCATTCTCCCAAACCTAATGTATTTTCCCCCATTCTTTGCGGTAGTGGCCAGCGGCGAAATATCAGATCTCGTGGGCGAAACCGGCCCAGTCGCCAAAGTTGTTTTAGTCATCCTGCTTGGGTTCAGTCTGGTTTCCTGGGCAATTATCCTTTCTAAGTGGAGCCTGCTGCGTCGAGCGCGGGTCCAGAGCGGAAGATTTGTTCGCGCGTTCCGCAAAGCTCAACGCTTGCAGGACGTCGGGGCTGTCGCCGAACAGTTCCGTCCCAGCCCCTTGGTTGGAGTTTTCGAGAGTGGGTTCGAGGAATATCGTCGCCAGAGCGGTGTTGTAGGGAATCCCATCGCGGTTCAGCGGGCCATGCAGATTGCCACTTCAGAAGAGATGACTCGCTTTGAGCGCAACCTCCCATGGCTTGCCATCACTGGCGCGGTGACGCCTTTCATTGGTCTGTTTGGAACCGTTTGGGGCATCATTGACGCCTTTCATGGACTCGGCACGGCGGGCGCGGCGACGTTGCGCGCGGTTGCGCCCGGAATTTCAGAAGCTCTAATCACGACCGCCGCCGGACTTGCCGCAGCCATCCCCGCCGTCATTGCCTACAATTTGATTGGTGGTTCCATTCGCGAATTCGCCTCCCGGGGTGACGACTTTACCCTCGAGATGTTGAATGCCGTCGAGCGTCAGCCAGCGCCCGCATCGTATCGAGGCGTTGAAACCACTGAGGCCCGCCGCTGATGGCCTTCACCGCAGCTAACGGAAGGACTCAGATCGCGCTTGCCGACATTAACATCACCCCCTTGGTAGACGTAGTGCTCGTGCTACTGATTATTTTTATGGTGACCGCTCCCGTCTTGCAATCCGGAATCGAGGTCAGCGTTCCTAAGACCAGGACCGTCAAAGAAATCACTGAAGAGCGCCTTGTAATTAGTATTAACAAGGAACAGCGGGTTTTCCTGGGGAATGATCCCATCAATATCAATGAGATTGGAAGCAAGCTTCGCCAGAAGATCCGCGATCCCCAACATCAATCTATTTTCGTCCGCGCCGATGAGGATGTCCCCTTCGGAGCCTTCGCCACTGTCATGGACGCCGTGAAGCAATCCGGCATCACCAACGTCAGCATCGTCACCCAACCTCTCCAAGCTAATGGCAGCCAACGCTGAAATATTTTTCGAACACGACAGTTGGGGCCGCAACTTGGGATGGTCGGTGGTCCTGCACGTCGGCATTTGCGGGCGCTGTGCTGTTGTACGCAGTCATTGGTCCGGGAAGAGGCGGCGGCAGTTGGGGCGCCGGTGGTGGCGGAGATGCCATAGGGGTGACCCTTGTGACCACGGTTCCGCTTCCCGCTAACCCGCAGCAAACCCAGAATGTTCTTGCCAATGAATCCAAGGGCCTGGCGAAGTCGCAACCGAAGCCTGAGGAAAAAGCTCCGGAAGCGATCCCGATTCCCGACAGGGAGTCGAAGAAACCGAAGCCAAAACCAATTACTACTGAGACTCACCAGAAGCCGCAACCCGCCCCACTGCAACAAGCCGAAAACCAGGTACCCTTCGGCGAAGGCGGTCCAGTACAGGGTCCCTATGGCATGTTCAATGCGGGGGGAGCGAAGGGCGGCTTTGGATTCACTGGCGGCGGAGGGGACTTTGGAACACGTTTCGCCTGGTACGTGCGCGTGGTGCAGCAAAAGGTCTCGCAGAATTGGCTGAAATATGAGGTGGACCCGCGTATAGGACAGGCCCAGAGGGTTTATGTAACTTTCGACATTACGCGGGATGGGCAGCCAACCAACGTGCGGATTGAGCAATCAAGCGGAGTGCCTTCTTTGGACCAGTCCGCGATCCGCGCTTTGCAGCGTATTGATACTTTTGGTCCGCTGCCAACCGATTATTCGGCAAATAAGGTTTCAGTTGAGTTCTGGTTCGACTACAAAAGATAGAGTGGGGTTTATTGTGGTTCCCTTATCGGTTGTGAGTAACGATCATCGGATGTGCGCGCCTCTCGCATAACATTCATGGAGTGATTTTATCTTGAACTATAATTTATGTCGTAATACGATATATCGCGGTAAATTCAACCCTTCCATGCAGGTAGCGCAGCGGCTTAATTCCGGTAGACGTTCCTGCTTCCTTCGTATTGCATTCACCCTGCTTCTGACTGTTCTGTGCCTGAGAGTTCCCATGTTGCAAGCCCAGGATTGGATCAAAACTGGAACGGGCTTGGGCGTCGAAAAAGTGCGGCTGGCGGCGTCCGATTTTAAGGCATCCACTGCGGACGCGAAAAACGCCGATTTGCTAAAGACGTTCAATGACACACTTTGGAATGATCTGGACAATGCGGGCATCTTCGATATGGTCTCGAAGAGTTTCTATCCTTTGGGGGCCGTTGGAGCGCCTGCTGACGTTAAGTTCGAAGGTTGGAGCTCAGCTCCCCCGAACGCTTCGATGCTGGCTTTCGGGAATCTTGGAGTTTCCGGCAATAGCCTCACGGTACAGGGTTGGCTGTACGACGTAAAGAACATTACCTCGCCGCAGGTTTTGGGCAAGCAATATCAAGACGTGCCCACGGTGAATGCTGCACGGATGATTGCCCACAAATTTGCCGACGAAATTATCTTTCGTTTGGGTGGCGCATGTGCCCGGCATTGCCGAAACCCAAATTTATTTCGTGAGCAGCCGCAGCGGGCACAAAGAAATTTGGGCGATGGATTATGACGGCGAGAATCAGCACCAGATCACTCACCTTGGCTCAATTTCGCTTTCTCCACGGATTTCGCCGGATGGCTCGCGCCTCGCTTTCAGTTCCATGACGAAATCGGGTTGGGAAATTTTGATGTACTCGATGGAATTGAACCGCACGGTTTCATTTCCGCGATTTGGAGGGACCAATCTTTCTCCCGCCTGGTCGCCTGACGGCGCCAAGCTGGCCTTTTCCTCCTCGCGTGCAGGACACTCCGAAATCTATACCGTGGATTCGTCCGGGGGGAATCTGAAACGCTTGACCACTTCGCACGGGCCCGACGTTTCTCCAGTGTGGAACCGGAAGACTGGCGCGCAAATTTCGTGGGTCAGCGGCCGCAGTGGCTTGCCCGAGGTCTATACCATGGAGGCCGACGGGACCAATTCGCAGCGGCTCACCGATCAGGGTTACGCGGTATCGCCCTCCTGGTCGCCGAATGGACAGCTTCTAGTATTCGCGTGGATGCGTCACTATGGCCCGGGCGAGCCCGGAGCTCAAGACATCTATATTATGGATGTGACCACGAAACAGTGGGTGCAGCTGACGCACGACGGTGGACGCAATGATTTTCCTTCGTGGGCTCCCGATGGCCGCCATATTGTTTTTCAATCGAGCCGATCGGGTAGCGAAGAAATTTGGAGCATGCTGGCAGACGGTACGGGCCAGAAGCGCCTAACGTTTTCGGGACGAAATACGCAACCGAACTGGAGTTGGAAATAAAAGCATTGGGTAATTTAGCAATTTGGTAATTAGGTAATTGAAAGTCAGTAGCATTGAGCAATTGAGAAATTTTGTAATTGGGCAATTGAAGGTCTCGGCAAGAAATCTTTCGATTTGAATTGCACACTTACCCAATTACGAAATTACTCAATTCAATTACTCAATTACAAAATGCTTTATCTGGGGAGGAAAAACGTGAAGCAACGAAGAACGAAGTGGTCTATCCTTATATTTGTTTTAGGCGCGATTATGTTCCTAGGCGCCTGCC
The DNA here is from genome assembly GCA_963796015.1 of uncultured Acidobacteriaceae bacterium. GTDB lineage: Bacteria > Acidobacteriota > Terriglobia > Terriglobales > Acidobacteriaceae > PALSA-188. Next base: position 68,248 of record CAWCJR010000006.1, read on the forward strand.
ACAAGAAACAACCACCGCCGCCGCCGCCGCCACCGCCGCCACCAGCTTCGCCAACGGCGTCACTCACCGCTAATCCCGAAACCGTGGATCCGGGACAATCCACCACACTGACCTGGCAAACAACCAACGCTACCGACGTTAGCATTGGAGGCATTGGCGCCGTGCAGCCCAACGGTTCACAACAAGTGACGCCCTCCGAGTCAAAGACGTATACCTTAACCGCGAAAGGTTCGGGTGGAACTCAAGAGGCAACAGCCCGTGTGACTGTGAACGCGCCTCCGCCGGCTCCCACGCCTACGCCCACGTCAAACGCTACCGAAGAGGAACTGTTCTCGCAGAACATAAAGGACATTTACTTCGCGTATGACAAATCGGACATCGGTTCGGATCAGCAATCGTCAATTCAGGAAGATGTCAGTTTCCTGAAGCAGCATCCCGATGTTCACTTCACGATTGAAGGACATTGCGACGAGCGCGGCTCAACCGAATATAATCTGGCTCTTGGTGATAGCCGTGCTGGATCAGTAAAAAGTGCTCTCGTTTCGGCGGGCATCAGCGGAGACAGCATAAAGACGGTTAGTTACGGAAAGGAAAAGCCTTTCTGCACTGAATCTAACGAGCAGTGCTGGCAGCAAAACCGGCGCGGGCATTTCGTTTATCAGAGATAATTAGGTCATCCGGGGTCATCCTGAGCAATTTTGGGGACTCAGAATGACCCCGGCATTATCTCCAGCGATCTACGGGCGGCTACGGCAGTAATGGAAACGACTATGAAATTCCAGCGGACCTACATCTATTTCACTTTTATCGTTCTCTTTCTTGCAACTCCACTTATCACTCCGGCCTGGGGAGTCAACCGCGACATCATCGAACTCCAGGATCAGGTAACGGCGTTGCAGACGCAGATGACCCACATGCAACAGTCGTTCGACGAACGCATGGGGGTCATGAAGAACCTGATGGACCAGAACACTGACAGCATGAATAAAGTGACGGCCGCCATCACGAGCCTTCAAACCACCCTGGAAAAGCAACAGAGTGATTCGGGCAACCACGTAGAGCAACTCTCCTCGCAAATCCAAGCGTTGAACGACAGCTTGGACGAGTTGAAAGCGCGTCTCGCAAAGGTCAGCAAACAATTGGAGGACATGCAGGCAGCCCAGCAAAACCTGAACGCGCAGCCCGCTCAAACCAATCCGGCGGCAACACCTCCTCAATCACAAGCGCCGCCTCCCGACATTCTATATAACAACGCGCTGCGTGATTACAACGGCGGAAACAATGATCTCGCAATGCAGGAATTCTCTGATTACGTAAAGTACTATTCAAATACCGACCTGGCAGGGAATTGTTATTTCTATCTGGCTGAAATCGCCTACCGCAAGGGAGACTATCAGTCCGCTGCGAAAGACTATGATCAGGTTCTCCAGAACTTCCCAAGCGGCAACAAAGCCGCGTCCGCGGAATTGAAAAAGGGATTTGCATTGATTGAACTTGGTCAGAGAGATGACGGTGTAACTGCGCTTCGGCATGTGATCGCTCGTTATCCGAGAAGTAACGAGGCACTTCAGGCGCGCGACCGGTTGCGAAAGCTGGGAGTTGCGACGACGGCGCCTGCCGGTCGAAAAGCGGGATAGCTAAAGGTTTCCAATCTGCCATTGCTCGCCCGAGGCAATTCCAAGTCGTGGAAAATGACTCAACCGAAGCCGCTTTTGCGGGAAATGAGTTGGGATTTGGGAAAGCGTTAGCGAAATCTCGCTGATTCCATTGACAATCTACTTCCGGCTACGCTATCTTTAAGTCTTTGGAAGTCCTGTGGTTGCCCGCATAGTGGCCTGCGCCTTTCGGCGCTTCCAGGGCGCTCAGCGGTCTTCTTTAATATTTCTGGGCTTTTTATTTCTGGGAGATTTGCATGTCAACCTATTTCCCCAAAGCGGGGGAAATCGTTCGCAAGTGGTACGTCGTGGATGCCTCCGGGCAGACGCTTGGTCGTCTCGCGTCGCGCGTCGCGATGATCCTGATGGGCAAAGAAAACCCGCAATATACCCCGTTCATTGACGCCGGAGATCACGTAGTTGTCATCAATGCTGACAAGATCGAGACCACCGGCATGAAGGCGGAACAGAAAAGTTACAAACACTACACTGGGTATCCTGGCGGCTTGCGTTCGGAAGATTATCGTGAACGATTGGCCCGCAAACCAGAACTCATCATCGAGCAGGCGGTTCTAAGGATGCTGCCCAAGACCAAAATGGGCAAGCAGATGATCACTAAGTTGAATATTTATCGTGGGGATAAACATCCCCATCAGGCGCAGAAGCCAAAAGATTTGGCGCTGGAAGTTCGCGCATAAATAAGTTCCAGTTTCAAGAAGTTGCGGATCGAATTCTTTGAAAGGTTGAGCACCGGTTAGCTGAAAGCTGACGGCTGAGTGCTGATAGCTAAGAATGGCAGAATTAGTTCAATATTACGGAACGGGTCGCCGCAAGTCGGCGATAGCGCGAGTGTATTTGCGACCGGGCAGCGGCGAATTTAAGATCAACGGGCGCGCCTTCGAAGAATATTTCGTCACTCCTTCGCAGCAGGCTGCTGCGAAACAACCGCTGGTCTCGACGGAGATGGCGAATACCTTCAATGTCGTTGCCAGAGTCACGGGCGGTGGCGTGAATGGTCAAGCCGACGCCATTAAGTTGGGCATTGCGCGCGCGCTAATGGTATTCAACATTGAGTTGCGAAAGAAGTTGAAGACCGAAGGATTGGTCAGCCGCGACTCGCGTTCTAAAGAACGCAAGAAGTACGGACAAAAAGGCGCCAGAAAGCGCTTCCAATACAGCAAGCGGTAAAAGCAGATTCCTCGCTCGTCCTCATCGCGCAAGCGCGACTGCGGACGGCTCGGAATGACAAAGTGTAAAGAGCTGTTTTCAAAATTCTTCCCGTGCTGGCATGCCGGGACGGGAATGGCAATCGGGAGCGAACGCAGTTCCTGATGCAGACTCAACGAGGAGGTTAATTGGCTAATATCACCATGAAGGAATTGCTCGAAGCGGGAGTTCACTTCGGGCATCAAACCAAGCGCTGGAATCCGCGGATGAAGGAATACATCTTCGGAGAGCGCAATGGGATTTACATCATTGACCTGCAAAAGACTCTGAAGATGTTCAAAGAGGCGTCGAAGTTCGTACAGGATCTGGCAACGCAGGGCAAAATTGTTTTGTTTGTCGGTACTAAACGCCAGGCTCAGGACGCTATCGCCGAAGAAGCTACGCGTTGTGGCGGTTTCTACGTAAACCAACGTTGGCTCGGCGGACTCCTGACCAACTGGGTGACAGTACAAAAGTCGGTGAAGCGCCTGAAAGAGCTCGATGAAATGGCGACCGATGGCCGTTACGAGTTGCTTCCCAAGAAAGAAGTCATAAAGCTGGAACGCGAACGCAAACATCTGCAAGCCAATCTTGCCGGCATTAAGAACATGAATCGCCTACCAGATGCGATTTTTGTGATTGACTCGAACAAAGAGCAGATCGCCGTAAGAGAGGCACGCAAACTTGGAATCCCCGTGGTAGCAGTTGTGGACACAAATTGCGATCCCACCGAAGTGGATTACGTGATCCCCGGAAACGACGACGCTCTGCGGGCGATTCGTTTATTTGCATCGAAGATTTCCGATTCGGTCGCCGAGGGCGCGCAATTCATGAACGATAAGAATGACGCCGATCTCGCGGCGGCGGCAGGAGCGGCTGCCCAGCAGGCCGCTCTGGCAGCTACCGAAGCACCTGCGGAAGGCGCGCCGGAAACCGGGGATAGTGACGCAACTGCCGAAGACATCAGTATGGAGGATGTGCTCGGCTCCGGCACCCGCAAACAACCGATTGCGGCAAAAGAGCCCGAAGTCGAAGCTCCCGAAGTTGAGCATCAAACATTCTGACCGGTAGCCATTCGATACAGGCATCGGCCCTCCGAAAATAGACCCGCGCAGGTCGTCAGCCGCGGGTTAAATTTTGCAAGGCGAGAAGGACTCATCCTAAAGATATGGAAACGACCAACAACAACACGAATATCTCGGCCTCCCAGGTAAAAGAGCTTCGCGATAAGAGTGGAGCCCCGATGATGGATTGCAAGAAGGCCCTGACCGATGCTAAGGGCGACATCGAAGCTGCCGTCGTTCTTCTGCGCAAGCGTGGCGCCAGCGTCGCGGAAAGAAAAGCCGGGCGCGCTACGAGTGAAGGCTCAGTGGCAAGCTACATTCACGCCGGTGGCAAAATTGGAGTGCTAGTCGAGGTAAACTGTGAGAGCGACTTTGTCGCCCGCACCGATGACTTCAAAGAGCTGGTGCATGACATTGCCATGCACATTGCTGCTACCGATCCAAAATTTGTCCGCAAAGAGGACGTGACCGCGGAGTCTTTTGAGCGCGAAAAAGATATTTACCGGACTCAGGCGGCGGCAACTGGCAAGCCCGCACAAGTCGTGGAAAAGATCGTCGAGGGCAAGATGGGAAAGTTTTACGAAGAAGTATGCCTTTACGAGCAGCCTTTCATCAAAGATCAGACCGTGACGATCTCGCAATTGATCGCAACCAAAATTGGCAAGCTCGGCGAGAACATTGCGGTGCGCCGATTTGCCCGCTTTAAAGTGGGTGATGCGGGCGAAACCGTCGCCATCACAAAGCCAGATCAAAAAGCGGAATGATTCGAGGGCGCCTTTGGCGCCCTTTTTTATGTTCCAAGAACCGAGAAATGAAATGCAAACCCCAGTCTTTAAGCGCGTCCTCCTTAAAATTTCCGGCGAAGCCCTCGCCGCCAACCAAGGTTTCGGAGTCGATCCCCTGCGAATCCATGAGATCGCCGCGGAGCTCGCCGACGTTCACACTCTCGGCGTTCAAATAGCAATCGTTGTGGGAGGGGGAAACTTCTTCCGCGGGGTCGCCGAACAGGCGCGCGAAATGGACCGCGTATCGGCCGATCAAATGGGAATGTTGGCAACCGTGATTAACGCCCTTGCGCTACAGGATGCGCTGGAGAAACAAGGTATTCACACTCGCGTGCAATCCGCAATCGAGATGAATCAGGTCGCCGAACCTTTTATCCGGCGCCGCGCGATACGGCACCTGGAGAAGGATCGCGTCGTCATTTTCGCCGGCGGGACTGGCAACCCCTATTTCTCGACGGATACCGCGGCATCGTTGCGCGCTATGGAAATCAAGGCTGAAGTCATCATGAAAGCCACTAAGGTGGATGGCATCTACGACGCCGACCCGGTGCTGGTAAGAGACGCCAAGAAATTTACCGAAATCACTTATATGGAAGTGCTGCAACAAGGCCTGAAAGTGATGGACTCCACCGCGATCTCGCTTTGCAAAGACAATAATCTGCCGATCATCATCTTCAATTTGAATCAGCGCGGAAACATCCGCAAGATTCTTACCGGCGAGAAAATCGGATCGCTGGTGAGCGCGTCGGCCGCCGCTGCCAAGGTATAATTCAACGTTCTAATTCTTCTTTTGGAGCTAAACAATGGCTCAAGCCACAATGGCCGCAATTCCTGGCCTGAAAGAAACTTACCTCCAGCTCAAAACGCGCATGGACAATGCAGTTGATGACTTCCGCAAAGCCATGGCCGCAACTCGTACGGGACGGGCGTCAGTCCACATGCTGGATTCGGTTACCGTGGACTACTACGGCTCGCAAATGCCGATCAATCAGATCGCTCAGGTTCATGCGTCGGAGGCTCAGCTCTTGACAGTCCAGCCATTCGATCCCACGTCGCTAACGGCGATTGAGAAAGCAATTCGCACTGCGGAACTCGGCTTGAATCCGATGAACGACGGAAAAATAATTCGCGTCCCGGTTCCACCGCTGACCGAAGAGCGCCGTAAAGACATGGTCAAGCACCTCAATAGAGTCCTCGAAGAACATCGCACGGCAGTCCGCAACATACGCCGTGATGGCAACGACGCCATCAAGAAAGCCATGAAAGACAAGAAGATTACGGAGGACGACGAGAAGCGCGCGATGGACGAAATCCAAAAGCTCACCGACGACGAAATTCGGAAGATGGAAGAGCTCAACAGAAATAAAGAAAAAGAACTGATGGAAGTCTGATGGTGCCATGAATACGTAGACCCAGACGTCCCCATCTGGTGGAGCAAGCAAGGCTCGCTAGTTTGCGAAAAGTGTTGACAGTTGAAATAGCTTTGAAGGAGCGGGGCTTTCAGCCCCGCCGTTGGGCTATAACAGGCTTTTCGGCGCGCTTGAAGGCGCGTCCCTTCAAGGCAACCCCCCTAACATTTTCGGCAAGATTGAAAGTCTCGTGCCCTACTCAGCGGGGCTTCGCAGGGGCTTGGACGGCAGAGGCCGGACGCTCCTACGTATTCTGGCACGCATTCGGGGCCAGTTTTTCCAAGAATCCAGCACAACTCAACACCGGTAGCCGCGGATACTTCGGGAACCTTGGATCACTAAACGACAGCTCGCAGAGAAAGAAAACAGACCCCCGGTCGGACGTAATTCTTCGCGAATTCACGCATTTCGCGCACAGTCCGGCGCTGCTTTCCTCGTCCCGATTCATACCGCCGAACCTCTCATTCCATGTCCGCCCAGATTGGCGACAACTTCTGCAACTCCCGCCATTTTCCTGCATCTAAACATTGACAACGATTCACTCAAGTCTTATTATTGCGTTGCCCTTATAAGCTTAGTGATTGATTAATAAGAACTTATAACCTAGGAGGAATGAATTATGGCCAAGATTATAGGCATTGACCTCGGTACCACCAACTCCTGCGTAGCCGTCATGGAAGGTGGAGAGCCCAAGGTCATCGCCAACGAAGAAGGTGGCCGCACCACCCCGTCGGTCGTCGGTTTCACCAAGACGGGAGAGCGTTTAGTCGGACAAGTCGCTAAGCGTCAGGCCATCACCAATCCCGAAAACACAGTTTACTCGATCAAGCGGTTTATGGGACGCCGCTACGACGAGGTCACGGAAGAAATCAAGATGGTTCCATACAAGGTCGTGCAGTCCGGCGACCACGTTGCCGTTTTGGCGCAGGGCAAGGAGTACACGCCTCCGCAAATTTCGGCGATGATTTTGCAAAAATTGAAGAAGGCTTCTGAAGACTATCTCGGCGAAAAAGTCACTGAAGCCGTCATCACCGTGCCTGCATATTTTAACGATGCGCAGCGCCAGGCCACTAAAGATGCCGGACAAATCGCCGGCCTCGATGTGAAGCGAATTATCAACGAGCCAACGGCGGCAGCACTCGCTTATGGACTCGACAAGAAGAAAGACGAGACGATTGCCGTTTACGACTTCGGTGGCGGAACGTTCGATATCTCGGTCCTTGAAGTCGGCGAAGGCGTGATTGAAGTAAAAGCCACAAATGGCGACACGCATCTTGGCGGCGACAACCTGGATCAACGCATTGTTGATTGGTTGATTGACGAATTCAAGAAAGACGAAGGCCTCGACCTGCGCGGCAAAGGCAACGAGATGGCTCTACAACGTCTGCGTGATGCCGCGGAACGGGCGAAGATCGAACTCTCCACGACCATGGAGCATGAGATCAATTTGCCATTCATCACCGCCGATGCCAGCGGTCCGAAGCATCTGGTTAAAAAACTGACGCGAGCGAAGCTGGAATCCATGGTTGAAGACATTATTCAACGCTCCGTCGGCCCGTGCAAACAGTGCATGAAAGACGCCGGCGTTGATTCCAGCAAGATTGACGAAGTCGTGCTGGTCGGCGGACAGACTCGCATGCCGCGCATTCAGGCGCTGGTAAAAGAGTTGTTCGGAAAAGAGCCTCACAAGGGCGTCAATCCGGATGAAGTCGTTGCGGTAGGCGCGGCAATTCAGGGCGGCGTGCTCGGCGGCGAGGTGAAAGATCTTCTGCTGCTGGACGTAACCCCGTTATCGCTTTCGATCGAGACTTTGGGTGGCGTCGCGACCGCGATGATTCCGCGGAACACGACCATACCGACCCGAAAGACGGAAACGTTCTCGACCGCAGCGGACAGTCAGACTTCGGTCGAAGTCCATGTACTACAGGGCGAACGTCCTCTGGCTCGTGACAACCGGACGCTGGGCAAATTCCACTTAACCGGAATTCCGCCAGCGCCGCGTGGGATCCCGCAAATCGAGGTGACGTTTGACATTGATGCCAATGGCATTCTAAACGTGACCGCGAAAGATAACGCCACTGGCAAAGACCAGAAGATCACCATCACGTCATCCTCTGGCCTCAGCAAGGACGAAGTCGAACGTATGGCGAAGGAAGCCGACGCGCACTCCGCCGAGGACAAGGCGAAGCGCGAGGAGATCGAGTCCAAGAACCAGCTCGATTCCATGGTTTACAGCGTGGAAAAGATGTTGCGTGAACAGGGTGATAAGATCTCCGGCTCCGAGCGTGGAGACGTCGAAAACGCAATAGCCGACGCCAAGAAGGCGCTTGAGAGCAGCGACAAGAGCGCCATGGACAAAGCCCGCGAAACCCTGACCCAGGCTTCGCACAAACTGGCTGAGCAGATGTACAAAGCGGCTCAGCCACAAGGCGCACCGGGCGCAGGCCCAACGCCGGGGGCGGGTCCCGACCCGCATGCGAACGGAGCCTCAGGCAACGGCCAGAAGAAAGACGAAGGAGTCATTGACGCCGAGTACGTAGACGTCGAAGACAAGAAGTAAGCTCTCAGCTCTCAGCCGTCAGCTATCAGCAGGGGCGCCAAACGGCGCCCCTTTATTACTGAGATTTAGAGCGAACATCCCGAGAGACTTCCTCGGACGCTCAGGGGGATTTAAATTGCAATTTAAAGTGAACGGACAAGACTATTTCTTAAATTTCGTAGAAGATGAAGGGCGTTGGTATGTTTTCGCTCCCACCTCAACCGGAGTGCATCGCATCCCGATCTACGTGGATGTGCCGAAGTACGAGCGCTTCGGGGGATCGGCGAAAGGCAGCCACAAGATTCAAAACTAAACAGGTCAGGGCAGCGAATATAAAGTTAAGATAGCTTAAACTTTTTGTCATCCTGAGCAGAGCGAAGGACCTATGCAACCCTCGGCCCATCGCCAGCAAGATTCGATTGCGAACGCGCAAAACTCAATCGCGAAAGCGATGAACGATTCCCGCCGCTCAGGATGACCAACTAAAAACTAATGGCCACCACAGCCCAAAAAGACTACTACGGCATTCTCGGCGTAAAGAAGAACGCCTCGGCTGACGATATCCGCAAAGCATTCCGCAAGCTTGCGCGGAAATATCATCCGGATGTCAATCCCGGCGACAAGGGTGCCGAAGAAAAGTTCAAGTCGCTCTCTGAAGCCAACGATGTTCTGAGCGATCCGAAAAAGCGGAAGATATACGACCAGCTTGGATTTTATTCCGACAATATTGATCCGGCAGCAGCCGATGCATACAGCCACGGCGGCGGTCAGCCCGGGACCGGCGGAGGCTCCGGTGCAGGACAACCCGGTCCCCAAGGAACGAACTTCGATTTTGGAGGATTTGATTTTTCAGATTTATTCGAGGGCGCACGCGGGAAACAATCCGCAGGCTCGGGCGGCTTCAAAGACGTTTTCTCTGGGATGTTTGGAGGACGCGGTGGCGCCGCAGCCGCCGGGGGGCCGGAACCGGGCCACGATCTTGAATATCAAGTCAACGTTCCGTTCTGGACCGCGATCCGCGGCGGCGTGATGCGGCTCAACATCACGCGCCGCGATACCTGCTCCACCTGCCGTGGAAATGGTTTCATAGAAGCCGCGGGTACATGTCCTGAGTGCGGCGGAAAAGGTCAGGTCACGCAGACTGGCGGGCGGATGAAGTTTAATGTTCCATGTCCGCGCTGCCATGGGACTGGCCGAAACATCTCGACCTGCCCGGCGTGTCACGGTGAGGGCAGTGTGGAACGAACCGAACCGCTTGAGGTCCGCATCAAGGCTGGCACCCGTGACGGGCAGCGCATTCGGATACCCGGAAAAGGCAATGCAGGTGCTCACGGCGGACCGCCCGGCGACTTATATGTGATCATCCGCGCCGGTGACCATCCCATCTTTCAGCGCGATGGCGACGACATTCGCATCACGGTTCCGGTCAGCGCAACGGAAGCGGCGTTGGGTGCGAAAGTCGAAGTCCCGACCATTGACGGCCGCACCCAACTGAAGATTCCGCCGGGCACTCAATCTGGCCAGAAATTGCGCTTGCGCGAAAAGGGTGTTCCTTCGGCTACAAAAGAAGGCGCGCGCGGAGATGAAATCGTCGAGGTTAAAGTCACGGTGCCAATGCCCCGGGATGAGCGATCGAAAGAAATCCTGCGAGAGTTGGCCCGATTGAATCCAGAAGATCCGCGCGCGGAATTGTGGAAGGAAGTCTAATGCTGTGGCAAGGCCTTTGCCGCCGCAAGCATTTCCTCCGCCCGCGCCCGCACGCGAATATCTTGGGTAAAGTTCGTCCACCGCACGACTCCCGATGAATCGACGAGAAATTCTGCTGGCCGGGCGATGTCATGCCCGTCAGGCCCTCCCCCCACATGCAGCAGATTGTAACGACGAATGACCGCGGTGTTTGGGTCCGACAGAATCGTGAAGGTGTAACCTGCTTTTTTGCTTAGATCACGCGAAACCTGGGGCGAATCTACGCTAATCGCCACAGGTCTGACGCCTGCCGCGCTAAACTCACCTAGCCGTTTCTCAACTCCTCGTAACTCGAGGTTGCAGAAGGGTCACCAATATCCGCGATAGAAAATTAGCAATACTGCTCTTGGCGGGATACCGTCGGCTGCCGGTGCGAACAACTGATCTAACGAGACCGACCGACCGGCGATATCGGCCAGCGTGAAGTCAGGCGCCTTTTGCCCCACTTGAGGAGCACCTGCGGCGAGCGGGAGGGCGCGAGCCTGGAAGAAAGCGAAGATTGCCACGCCGGCGAGCAGAAGCGAAAACAATGAGAGGACCGAACTCAGAATCCTGCCGCGATGGATGCCCGGCGGCGCGAAAACTCGCCATAGTCCCCTTGCCACAAAAATTAACGCGACGAGGGCTAGCAGCAGGCTCAACCATGGTATGACCTGCTGTCCGGGGGGATGGGCGAAAAAGAATATGTTGCTCAGGACGGCGCCCAACGCGAGCAGAAACCCCGACCACATGGGCCAATTCCAGCGCTCTGCGTTTACGTCGGGCATTGCGAGTGGCTTAGTGTAACAGACCTACACTACGCAGGCCCGGCTCTACTTTGCTTGGCTCGGATCATCAGCCGGGTTGACGTAATTGACCTTTAAGGGCGACATTCCGTGGATTTGAATTACGGTTTCCCCACTACTCATCGCATAGTGATGCATATCTGGATCGAGGTATGCGAAGCTGCCCTCCGGAAAACTCATCATGTGCGTTGCGTCAAACTTGTCGCCCATGCCGACCTTCAGAGTTCCCGACAACACCGTTACATTCTCTCGATTGGGATGCCAGTGAGGCGCGATTTTATACCCGTCCGGCATTTTAAGGCGAACTGTGAAATCCCCCGTTGAGGCCAGGGGGTCGCCTTCTAATACAGCCAACTGTGCACCCGCCGATACAAAGGGCGGCGCAGGACCGAATTTTACCTGATCAGGCGTAAAGGTGGTCTGAGAAAATCCCGAAGAGGTCAGAGCGGCTAGTAGCAAAATCGAGAACCTTATCTTCACATTTCCCTCCTTTGATTGGAACAAGATCATAGTCCCTCAGCGAAATCCTGCCAAGTCCATTCAGAGAAATCCTGATTTGTTTTCACATTAGATCTAATTTGCCTTATCCTCACGATTCCTTTTCAAATTTCTATGGAGGGCGTTGAAGCTGGCTGCACACACCCAAGCGAAACCAGTCCGGGGGCACAAACACTCCTCCCGCCTTACGCTGTGGCCCTTGGTCGCCGCGACCTTCTTCATGGTCTCGGGGGGCGCTTACGGAATCGAGGACATTATTCACGCCGCTGGATATGGACTCGCAATTCTGATTCTGCTCCTGACCCCGGTTGTATGGAGCCTTCCTACGACGCTGATGATCGCCGAACTGGCGAGCGCACTTCCCTGCGAAGGCGGCTACTACGCATGGGTGCGCCGCGCCATTGGCGATTTTTGGGGATTCCAGGAAGCGTGGCTTTCGCTGGTGGCGTCCATTTTTGATATGGCGATTTATCCGACGCTTTTTGTCGCCTATCTCGTCCGACTATTTCCCTGGTTCGCCGAAGGTCATCGCGGATGGATCGTGGGGATCAGCGTCGTTGTGCTATCCGCGGCTCTCAATATCGCTGGGGTGCGAGTCGTCTCTACCACTTCTCTTTGGCTTTTCGTTTTACTTTCCGCTCCATTCGCGATGATTGTGGTACTGGCTCCCTTTAAATATTCAGCTCTGCTTCATGCCGTAACGGCGCCGACGACTTCAAAAGTCACTCTCATTGGTGGACTCCTCGTCGCCATGTGGAATTACATGGGATGGGACAACGCCTCGACGGTCGCCACTGAAGTGGAGCGTCCTCAGAGAACCTATCCGCGCGCCATGTTGTTGGCGGTAGCCATTGTGGCCTTAAGCTACGTGCTGCCCGTTGCCGCAATTTGGACTACGAAGCTTCCTGCAAGTGCGTGGGAAACTGGCTCCTGGGCGGATATTGCGGGCTTGTTGGGTGGACCGCTGCTGCGTATAGCGTTAGTTGTTGGAGGAATGGTCAGTGCGTTTGGCATGTTTAATGCATTGGTGATGAGCTACTCGCGGGTTCCGCTCGCCATGGCTCAGGATGGAATGTTACCTCGCGTTTTTGCGAAGCTACATCCGCGCACCCGAGCGCCATGGGTAGCGATTATCGCTTGCGCCGTGGGCTGGGCACTGTGTCTGGGATTGGGTTTCGAGAGATTGGTCACGATAGATATTTTATTGTATGGGCTTAGCTTGCTCCTCGAATTCGCGGCGTTAATAGCTCTGCGGCTGCGTGAGCCCGAGCTTCCGCGGCCGTTCCGCGTGCCGGGAGGAATGTTCGGGGCGATCGTGGTTGGTATAGGGCCGATGTTGCTGCTGGGATTCTCGATCTTTCGGAGCGAGGGAGAATGGGTGCTGGGAATGAGTTCGCTTTCACTTGGGATGATTTTGGCTTCGGCGGGCATCGCGGCTTATTTTGTGGATCGCGCGTTGCGGCCAGCTCGATAGATTGATTGGGGCTTCGCACCGCCGAACAGGTGAGGACACGCTCCCTACGTGAATCAAAGGACCTTCATGTGAGAGGTTAGTTGCGCCCCTGATATATTGTCCCCAAGAGCATTTTCATCCATGAAATCCCATTCATGACGAAACGAAAATCGCAAGGCGCGTACATGATCTCGGCGGTTGCGGAGATGTATGGAATTCACCCGCAAACCCTGCGTCTTTATGAGCGTGAAGGATTGCTTAAGCCGTCCCGAACCGAAGGCAATACCCGCCTCTATACCGATGAAGACTTGCAACGCCTGGAGTTTATTTTGTCTCTGGCTCGGGACTTAGGTGTAAATATCTCGGGCATGGCGATCATCCTGCAAATGCGCGAGCGCATGGAAGAGATGCAGCGGCAGATTCAGGATTTCGTAAAATATATTCAGGAAGAAGTTCTCGCCCGCGCCAGTGCGGCCACGGACGCGTCCAAGGGAGCAATCGTTCCTTTGCGGCGTCCCTTTATTACTCCGGCAAGCACGGTAACCAAAGATAAAAAGCGCTAACGCACTTCGAACCGTGCACCGTCCCGCTTAAGAGGGATCAATGGTTGCCTCATCCACGAGCATGATCGGGATATCATCCCGGACGGGGTACACGCGGCGGCATTCCTCACACTTCAGGCTAGAGCCATCTTCTTTCTGCGCCAACGGCTTCTTGCACACCGGACACACCAGGATGTCCATCAATTCTTTGGTAATCATCGCAACATTGTACCCTTTAGTCAGAATTGCCGAGTTGATGGTTTCGACAAGAAGCATGGGGATCTTGCCTAGGTTTTTTGAATAAGATCTTAAAGCGAGTTCAAAGCACGCATAACTTTCGGACTCTTGCTTTTTGTTCTCTACTTTAATAGATTTAGCCAACCCCGTCCGGAAGAAGTGTTACTCAGGAGAAGTCATGAGTCGTAATCAGTACCGGTCATTACTGGTCGCAATTATAATTTTGTGTTTTACCAATTTGCTGAGCTGTGGACATGATCAGACGCTGGAGAGCATTACCCTTCAGCCGTCCGGATTCGTATTTGAAGGAGTTGGCGCCCAAGGGCAATTTACCGCGATCGGGCAATACATACATCCACCTGAATCGAAAGATATTACGAATCAGGTTCTGTGGCAGATAGACGTCGCTAATCTCGCTACTATCACCCAAACCGGTCTTGTAACCGCAACGAATACTTGTGGGTCCGGACAGGTGACTGCGACATTTTATAGCAATCCCAAGAATCCTGCGGCTGGGTCAGTCGTGGTCGGTTCCGCTGATGTTAAAGGAGTTCTCGACGGCACTCCGGCCTGTCAATAGTTCAGAAGGGTAGGTCGTCGCCGGTCAACATTCTGGCTAGTGTTGATTTGTGTTTTCTCGCACCTTTGTTCTTCTTTTTGTCCGGAACTACCTTCCCCGTGGGCGGAATACCGATTCTCTCCCGCGCCATCGCTTTCACTTCTTTTACCGCGCTAAATCGGCCCGGCTTTTTCTTCTTTGACATTGCGAGAATGATCAGCGGCTACTCTTCATTGCTATGAGCTTCCTCAGATTGCGGGCTCAATTCAGGATTGATTGCGGGTAATTTTGCCGCATCGAGTTGCCGATTTAGATCCGCGAGATCATGCGACTCCAGCTCATTCCAACGCTTTATCACGTCAGAAAGGTTTCGTCCGGTTTCCTTGGTTGCCTTGATTAATGCTTCGGTTGGCGCGGAGTCCGCTCTATTGACGTCTGCGTAAAGAGAGCCTATGTCGGTGTTCACCTCATGCAATGTCGGTTCCTGTGAGGGATTTGAATCTGCTTTATCCAGAATCGCTGTTACTTTCCCTTGCAGCGAATTCAAAGATTCAAGCGCGGCACCATTGGCCTGCGAAGACATGGTTTTAATCTGCTCCAAAATGGAGCGAGCCTGCATCACTGCGCGGGAACTCTCGGCTGTCATCGCACTCAGTCGCATCGCCAGATTTAACTGTTGATCAAGCTCGTCTTGAGTTGCCTTAATCCGGGGATCGAGCGTGATGGTCAGCGATTGTGTTGAGGTTTGGCCATCCGCAGTGAGCCTGACGGTATATTGTCCGGGCACCGCAACAGGTCCCTGGGGATCGCGGGGGGTCTTATGGGGAACCGCAGCGATTGGGTATTCATGCGTCGCCGAGACAGGAGCGGGATAATGCAAATCCCAAACCCAGCGGTGCATGCCTTCGCTCGCGGAAAGAATTTTCGGCATTTGCAACCAGTACAGCGGAATCAGTTGTTTTTCCATTTCCGCTTGCGTCACATCAGGCTTGTCCTCACTGGAATAGCGGCGAACGAGTTTTCCGTGCCCGTCCAGAATTTCCACCGATACCGGCCCCGAAGATTGTTGCGGCAGGAAGTAATCAATAATGGCTCCGGAAGGAGGATTTTCTCCGGCGGGTTCATCGGGCGGGATGGGAGTGTCGGTGTTCGTATCCCGCCGAACGCGATAAGCGTCTTCGGGCTGAAACAGAAATGGCTTGATCCCCAGATTCGATTCCGCGAGTTGCCGTAAGGGGGAAATATCGTCCAATATCCAGAATGAGCGGCCATGAGTTGCGAGGATCAGGTCGTTATCGTGGACTAATAGATCACGCATTGAGGTTTGAGGGAGATTCAACTGGAGCGACTGCCAATGATCGCCGTCGTCAAATGAAACCCAAACGGCAGTCTCGGTTCCGGCGAAGAGCAGGCCTTTGCGCACGGTATCTTCGCGCACTGTGTCTACAGGAGAATTCGCAGGCAGGCCTTCAGTGATCAGGTTCCAGCTCTTGCCACCATCGTGCGTTCGATAAATATATGGACGAAGGTCGTCAATGCGGAAACGGTTGACTGAAACGTAAGCGGACTGGTCGTCAAAATGCGATGCGGCAATCTGTGTAACCTTGCTCCAGGCGGTAAGTTCGGGTGGAGTGAGGTTCGACCAGTTCTTGCCGCCGTCGCTGGTCTTCCAGATGAGTCCATCATCGGTGCCTGTCCAAATTGTGTTTACATTTTTGAATGATGGCGCGACGGCATAGATTGCGCCACGCTGTTTCCCGGCCTTCGGATTTTTCGAGACTAGATCGCCAATACTCGCAGGGATTCCGGGATTCTCCCGCGTAAGATCAGGACTTATGCTTTGCCAGGAATGTCCGCCATCGGACGTCTTGAAAAGAGAATTGGCAGCGTAATAAAGAACGTGCGGATCAAGCGGAGAAAACACAAGAGGCTCAGTGCGGTCCGTGCGATACTTCTCCGTCTTAAGCGGAATCGGCGTAACGTTTTCCACTTGTCCGGTGGACCAGTGGAACTTCGAAACCTCATTCCGTCCCGCGCCGTAAACCAAATCTCCATCAAGCGGGTCGGGCGCGACGTAGCCGTATTCAATTACGCCTACAGGATGCCAATCGCGAAACGTGATTTCGCCGTCGTTGCCACGGCTGGAAGTGCAAACTGAACCACTTTCCTGTTGGCCTCCGCAAACACCGTAGGGAAAATCGTTGATTGTCGCTACGTGATAGATCTGGGCGGTGGGCTGGTTGAACCATGAGCTCCACGTTTCGCCGCCGTTCACAGTGACGATTGCACCCTGATCGCTCACCAGCAAAATAATGTCAGGGTGGTTTGGATTAATCCAGATGTTCTGATAATCATCCCCGCCGGGCGCGCCGCGAAGGCTGGTCCAAGTTTTGCCACCGTCTGTAGACCGGACAGTTACGATACTCGTGCTGTAAACAATGTCCGGGTTCTTGGGATCGGCTTTGGGCACCATCAGATCGCCGCCACCGATGCGCATTGCGGGACGAGGATCCGTCGTAACTCGATACCAGTTCTCTCCCGCGTCATCGGAGCGATAAAAGCCCAAGTCCTTGTCGGTGCCATAATCTCCGCGCGCGGTCAAAGCGAAAGCGGCATAAAGGCGGCTCGGTTGGCTGGCGGCAATCGTGATATTAATTTGCGATAGGTCAGCAGGCAGACCATTCCTCAATGGCTTCCAGGTGTCGCCGCCGTCGGTAGATTTAAAAAGTCCGCCACCGCTGCCTTCAAAATCGTTGTTGTCCTCCCACGGACCTTCGCGAGCCTCCCATAAGCATGCGTAAATCACCGCGGGATTCGAGGGGTCCATTTCGACATCGGAGCCGCCAGTATTTTCGTCTTTGTAGAGAACCTTCTGCCAGGTTTCTCCTCCGTCGGTGGAGCGAAAAATTCCGCGTTCTTCATTGGGGCCATAAGGATGGCCAAGTACCGCTGCGAACAAACGATTCGGATTGTGCGGATCAATCGCCAGCGCGGGAATTTGCTGACCATCGCGGAGGCCAAGATGCGTCCATGTTTTGCCGGCGTCGGTGGATTTGTAGATTCCGTCGCCCACGGAAAGGTCGGGACGATGCAATCCTTCACCGCTCGCAACGTAAACAATATTTGGATCGGAAGGCGCGACTGCAATCGCACCGATGGATTGCGTATCTTGCTGATCGAAAATAGGGGCCCATGTGCGGCCGAAGTCGTTGGACTTCCAGACTCCGCCGTTGACTGCGCCAATGTAGAAAACGTTGGGCTGCGTTGGAACGCCGGCGACTGCGCGAGTGCGCCCGCCACGGAATGGCCCGATCATGCGCCATCGCATTTCGCTGTAGGTGTTCGCGGGATACTGCTGGGCGATTACGGATTGGATCGAGAGCAAAGCGCCGCAGAAAATTCCGATTAATATCAAATGCCGATGCCGCATCAGGCTCAACCTCTCCGCTCGTCTTGCGATATCGCGCGACGCTTCCTACGCATTCAGGTGACGCTCGCTGTTTGGTTTGGATCCGCTGGCCGCATAAAACAGAATGTACAAATAGCAGATCGCCGCCACAATTAGGGCGTAATGAATTCCCTGCCCCCAGATTACGCCTCCATAAGACTTGGCATTGATCATATCGGCGATTTTTCCCACGATCCATGGAATCGCCGCGCCGCCCACAATCGCCATAATCATTATGCCGGAACCATCTCCCGTGAGCGGCCCAAGTTCAGCGACCCCCAACGTGAAGATGCTCGGAAACATGATGGAGTTGAAGAAGCCAACCAGCAAAATGGACCACATCGCTACGTGCCCGTTGCTTAAAACTGAAATTGTCACGAGCGCCGCAGCCATAATCGAGCAGAAAGCTAGTACGGGGCCGGTCCTCATCTTTTGCAGCACAGCCGCACCGATGAAGCGGCCGACCATCGCGCCTCCCCAGTACAGCGAAATATATTTCGCAGCGGCCCGCAGAGCTTCCTGATATCGGAGCGCGGTATCGGGGAAGTTTGAACTGGAAACCAAATGGCCGATGTTATCCAGTGCAAGATAATTGGCAATGGAGCTGCCAATCGCGACCTCTGCGCCGACATAAACAAAAATTGCGATTGCGCCAAAAACCAGATTTGGATGGCTCCAGATCGAATCGTTTACCTTCTCGCCAATGTGGTGTTGCGCGGACTCAATCGTCGGAAGCTTGAAACTCCCAATCAGAACCGCGAGCAATGCCAGCGCGATTCCCAGAAAGACATATGGTTTGATTACCGAAGCGGCCTGTTGAACCGGGTCCTCCGCCATCGCCGAAGTCGCAGCGGTCAAAATGAAGAACCCGCCAATCCACGGAGCGATGGTCGTACCCAGGGAGTTAAAAGCCTGGGTCAGATTCAAACGGCTCGAAGCGGTCTCCGGCTTCCCCAGCACAGTCACATACGGATTCGCCGCAACTTGAAGCAGTGTGATTCCTGCTGCGAGTACGATCAGCGCCGTCAAGAACAGTGCGAATGAGGGAACTTTCGCCGCGGGAACAAACAGGAACGCGCCGAGGCCCATAGTTAAGAGGCCCGTGACCATTGCCCTTTGATATCCGATCCAGTCAATGATCTTCGCCGACGGTATTGAAAAAACAAAATATGACGAGAAGAATGCCGTCTGCACCAGCATGCTCACGGCAAGCTTGAGACTGAAAACATGCTGGAAGTGGGGGATGAGCACATCGTTCAAAGACGTGAGCGCTCCCCACATGAAAAACAGTGTGGTAACGACGGCCAGGGGACCCGCGTAACTCTTCGGGGCTTCCTTGACAACTACATTCGACGAGCCTGCTGGAGCTAGCGCCATATTCGCTTCACCTCGAACAGTGGATTCGCGGACAGTTCACGCGCCATTCCGGAAAAAAACTTCAACCACTTTTATCCGTGCGGACGGCGGCACCGCACATGTTACAGCATCTTCCGCGGTTGGCAACTCAGAGTGCCCAAGAAAGTCCTCAAAAATGACAATCGCTACAATAGCCAGGTGCGCAGACTGTCATTTTTTATCGGCAAGGGCGGCGTCGGCAAAACTACGGTGGCGGCCGCTTATGCCGTTCGAACAGCACGATCGAATCCGGGTGGGCAAGTACTGCTTCTTTCCACCGACCCCGCTCATTCCTTGTCCGACATTTTGAAAAAGCCGCTGAAAGACGCTGTTGCGACAATTCCGCTAGGCGGACGCGGCAATCTCGACGCTTGGCAGATTGATTCCGGGAAACTCTTTGCCGAATTTCTTGTCGAACACAAACAGAATATTCTTAAGATTCTTGAGACCGGCTCGATTTTTTCCCGTGAGGACATTGAGCCGTTGCTGGACACGACGCTGCCAGGCATGGCGGAAGTAGCGGCGCTGCTGGCGATTCATGACGCCCTGTCATCTGGCAAATATACGCACATCGTCGTGGATACTGCGCCCTTTGGGCATACCCTGCGGCTCTTCGGATTGCCGCAACATTTTCTTAATTTCCTGAATTTTCTGGAGCTTGCGGCGAGCCGTGACCGTCTGCTGGCAGCTCATTTCGGCGGAAACGCTAAAGAGGGTGGGAAATTAGCTTTCATCGAACAATGGCGAAAGATTGTCGAAGGCGTTCACACAGCTCTCGCCGGCAGCGCGGAGTTGTTTCTGGTGACCACGCCGGAAACATTTTCGCTAAATGAGTCTTTGCGATGTGCCAACGAACTCAAGACGTATTCGCCGCCGTTGCAAATTTCTGAGATCGTTCTGAATCGTTCCGTACGCAAAGCCGGAGACTGCAAGTTATGCCGGAACCGGGCCCGTTTCACGAGCGAAGCGCAGAAGTTTCTGACGAAGCACTTTCCGACGCAATTGGTTCATGTTGGCGAAGATGTTGGAATCCCGATTGCGGGGACGGCTGTCCTAAAAAAGTTTGCTGATCACGTTTTCGGAGGAGCTGATTTTACATCGCGACTTCCCAAGAGAAAAGTAAGCCCGATGCGATTAAAGAAAGTCGAATGGCCGACCCTCCAGGCGCCCCTTACATTTGTTTTAGGGAAAGGTGGAGTCGGGAAGACGACGATTTCCGCGGCCCTCGGGTTTAGCACTCGCAAGAAAAAACGGCATCCAGTTCAGATCTGCTCGGTAGATCCTGCACCGTCTTTAGACGATATTTTTCAAAAGCCAATCGGAGATGTACCCGTACCTGTTCTTGGGGATTCGAAAGTTTCTCGCGTCCGAGATGGATTCCGTCGCGATTTTCACGCAATGGGTACGTGAGGTCAGGGCGAACATCGAAAACGCGACCGGAGCGGAAGTAGCGGGAATCCATCTTGATCTTTCATTCGAGCGCCAACTGTTGTCCGAGCTTCTGGAGATTGTTCCTCCCGGAGTAGATGAAGTGATGGCAATCTTCCGCGTTCTGGATTTACTCGCCAATCACGTTCAAAGAGTGGGAATTGACATGGCGCCCACCGGGCACGCGCTGGAATTGTTGCGAATGCCAGACCGTATCCTTGCCTGGACAAGGCCTTTATTGAAAACCATGGCGGCGCACCGTACACTAGCGGCTGCCCGTGATGCGGCAGTCAAAATAGCGGAACTGGGCCAGCGCGTTCGCGAGCTGGCAACTCTGCTCAAGGACGAAGCCGGAACGCACGTTCACGTTGTTTTATTGCCGGAACTGTTGCCAGATCGAGAAACCGAACGGTTAGTTTCCAGCTTGAGAACTCTGCAAATGATTCCGAAATCCCTTTTTCTTAATCGCGTTATTTTCTCGAAAGACGTCGGCAACTGCCCGCGATGCCGCCGATCATTTCAATCGCAGCAGAGCATGATGGCGGGTCTCAAGAAGAAATATGCTGGCATTGATATTTATGCAGTGCGGAACTTTTCCGCGGAGATTGCCGGCGAATCAGCGTTAGTTAAATTTACGGGAGAGCTGTGGCAATTCGCGTGAGGCCATCGCGGTCTTCGACAGTGGCCTATCTTTACGGCGTGACTGCAAAGTCCGTCCCGGGGCTTACCGTCATTGGAGTGGATGGCAAAGCAGCGGTCGAACCGATGATCTGCACAGGCTTGACCTGCTGGGTCAGCCATGTCTCGCGAACGGAATTCGCTGACGACCTGGCTAAGAACATGGAGAATCTCGATTGGTTGAGCGAAGCCGGAGTTCGTCACCAACGCGTTGTCTCGGCAATCGCGGAGAGCACTGACATTCTCCCCGCGCGATTCGGAACCGTGTTTCTGGATGCTTCCTCGCTAAAAGCTGACTTGCGAAAGAGAGAAAAGTCGTTGGCGTCTGATCTTCGCAGAATTCATGGCTGCGATGAATGGGGAGTGAAAGTTTTCGCCGTGGCCCCAGCGCTGCGACTTCCCGAAAAAAAGCCCTCCACGGGAAGAGGCTATCTTGAAACAAAAGCGGCTTTGCTCCGTCGGCCTCCCGTTGGAATTGACGCTGAAGAATTGAATGCCTTTTCCGCAGCGTTGCGCCGTATTTCCGTCGCTGTATCGGATGGAGGCAGAATTAGCGGAGGACAACGCGGCTTGCAGTGGCAGTCTTCTGTATTGTTGAAGCGCGACAACAGAAAAAAACTCGAAGCGATGTTGAAGAAATACTCCGCCAAATGGGCGGATACAGGAAAAATCGAATGCACCGGCCCGTGGCCACCGTATTCTTTCGTTTCCGGAAAGTAAATGGAAGAAGGACCCGCAATGTCATCCCCTGCAAACAGTATTTTGGTTACCGATACTCATTCCGGGGACGAAACCTCTCTTCTGGACATTCTCGATCACGTGCTCAATGCCGGAGTCGTTATTCGTGGAAGTATCGTTATTTCTCTGGCCGGTGTGGACCTTGTTTATCTCGGTCTCGACGTAATCCTCACTTCCATCGAGACCGCACTTAAGCACCTGCAAAACGATGTGCCGAAATCCAATTCTTAATCCATTTGGCCACCCGTCATGCCACTTCTTGTTTACTGCATTACCGAAACGTCGGCGTCTGTTGAGGTCCCAACAACAGGAGTGAACGGATTAACCGTCGAGGCCGTGAAACATGGCGAACTGCAATGTTTTGTGTCTCGGAGTACAGCGGATATTTCATTTTCGGGTCTTCAACTTCGAGATGCAGCGTTAACTTTCCACGACGTGCTCGAGAAAATATTTGAGCAAACTGCAATCATCCCTTTTCGATTTCCTACGGTGCTTCCGGGCGAACCGGAACTGACCGCGTACATGGCGGAACATTCGGTAGAATACCGCTCGGCCTTGATCCGGCTTCGAGATGTGGTACAGATGGAGATCAAGCTTCAGTTCAAAGATTCACGATTGCTCCAAAATCCTGCCGAACCCTTAGGCCAAGGCTCTGAGACGAAGCCCTCCGGGAGGGAGTATCTTCAAAGGATACGGGCGCGGCACGAGAAATTTGAAGTAGCAGCGAAAGGTTTTGCGGCAAGCCTGCCTTGTTTTTACTAAAGGATGGCGTCAAACAGATTCGAGCGAAGGCGTTCGTTGTTTCGCGCTTGTCGAACGCGCTTCGGTCAGGGAAATTCCAAACCCAAGTGCGGGCAGTCATACTTGAAGACGGCCTCGACGCTCGGCTCAGCGGCCCATGGCCAGCTAGCCAGTTTCTCAAAGAGGAATAATGCTGGATTCGGATGAAGCGCTGATCGAAATCGCGCAGGGCGCGGCCCCGCAAAGCGTCGTCGCCCCGATGCAACGAATTGACTGTTCGCCGGAAAACATTGAGCAGGGATTGGCCAGACTGGTTCTAAGTCTCGTCGAATTATTGCGCCAGGTGCTGGAGCGGCAGGCAATTCGCCGGATGGAGGGTGGTTCATTAGCAGAAAATCAGGTCGAGAAAATGGGGGAATCGCTGATGGTGCTCGAGGCAAAAATCCATGAATTGGCGGCAAATTTCGGACTGACACCAGCGGATTTGAATATTGATTTAGGGCCCTTAGGGCATTTACTGGATAAGTGAAGTCCAAATCAGTGAATGAAGATTTTCTTTTGTTTTTTGGCGCTCCGTCATTGACACACCGCTAACAAGCAGTTAGCATCACGACCTCAGAAGAACGCGATCTACTTTTCCCCCAACGCAAGAAAGAGCAAAGAATAAGTCTATGGACCGAGTGCCAACAGTTTCTGGGACTACCAACCTTCTTGACATCCTGGACCGTATTCTGGACAAGGGATTGGTTATCGCTGGTGACGTCCGCATCTCGTTGGCGAATGTCGAGTTGTTGACCATCCGGATTCGACTCCTGGTTTGCTCCGTGGACAAGGCTGAGCAAATCGGTCTGAACTGGTGGAAGTATGACCCGCATTTGACCATGCAGACGCCGCCTCCCCCAGTTGCACTTCCAGAAAGCAGGAAAGGTGCGCCGCGAAAAAGCGTGCCCGGATCGCAGCGCGGCAAACGCAATCTTTAGTAAATTTTAGGAGGAACTCTTCATGGCTGTCGAACGGATGTCGGGCGGCTCCAGTCTTATTGATGTGCTCGATCGTATTCTCGATAAGGGCATCGTCATTGACGCATGGGTGCGAATTTCGCTGGTTGGAATTGATCTGATCACGGTCGAAGCTCGCGTTGTCGTGGCGTCCATTGACACATATCTAAAGTATGCCGATGCCGTAGGCTTAACGGGACTAGTTTCGCGGCCACAGCTGACTGAGTCTGAAGAACCCGAGATGGAAGTGGAGACCACACGACGGGTCACCCGCGCCCCTGCTCGACGCAGGGCTCGCCGCTGATAGGGGCTTTCTAAGTGAGGGGAGCGGAACGCATGGGCACCCCAAACCCGCGGCGGAAACACGAGCGGTTGTCTGAGCATCAACCGGGTGAGCCTGCGGCGGTGCGGCTGCTGTCCGCTGAGCGCCCCGAGGAAATTCTTCCCACTTTGCTTGAGGAAATCGTTCTTTTGGGATTTCCTCGTGCGCTGGTGCTGGAGGTTGACCTTGAAACTGGTGAGATCAGACCAACTTCGTCACTGAACTGCGACAAGAAGTACCTCGCGAATTTCAATACCTCCTTTTGGGCAAGTGAAGATTCCGTTGTCGGCGTTATTCAGAGTTTAAAGCCTGCGCTGTTACCGAGTGATCCATCCAGGCAAAATGCTTTATACGCCTTCCCCATGATTTACGGCAGCCGCAACAGTTGTTGGGAGGCAGAAGGCGAGCGAAGGAAGAGCTGCTTGGCCGTCCAGAACTTCCAGAACGACCGATTTCAAATGCAACAGCAAGCCTGCGCAGTTTGTGGAATACGCGGATATGCCAACGTCGTATTAACCGAACTTCAGAAGAAACCCGCAGAACAGCAAATGCGGCAAGTTAGATCGCTGGTGGATCTCGGGAATCGCTACCTGATTCGCCTTCATAAAGCGGAATATTACTACCAGCACATGCGAGACATGGATGTCACCATCTCGCGCATGGGAACGGTCATGCAAAGCATGGCGGACCCGGTCATTCTCACCGACAATCAGCACCGTGTGATCATCCAGAATAAGGCGGCGGAACGTTTCTTCAGGATTCCTGAGGAGATCAGCGAAGGCGGCCGCCGGGCGGTGCAGATGAATAATCTTTTGTTCTCCGCGGCGCTGTCTTCAATGGTCGTGAGCGGGACGGATGCCTCCCGTGACTTCACTCTAGTAGACGTGATGGAGGGCGAGGAAGTACTCTTCGAGGCCGTCTGCGCTCCAACATCCACGCGAGACGGCACGCGTACCGGAATCGTCACCGTAATGCGCGACGTAACCGACTTACGGAGAGCGGACCAGGAAGTTCGCGACAATCTTGAGAAACTTCGAGCCGCTGAAGAAGTAGTACGTCAGGATCGCGACCGATTGAATCTTGTTATTGAAAATGTGGGCGATCCAATCGTGGTCGCCGACAACTCTGCAAAGATCGTGCTGCTCGATCCACTAGCCAAAGAGCTTTTCGGTCTCGCCAACGAATACCGCGATCCGCAAATCGTGAAGAATCAGGCAAAATTAGACGCATACTTGACCGCCTTCACGTTTTCATTCGTGGACAAGGAAAACAAATCGGTTCATCTGCACCATCCAGGAACCCGGAATGAAATCGAATACGCCGCGCGATCCGGCAAGATTTACGACGCGCGCGGACAAGTCGCATATACCGTGACAGTGCTTCGGGACTTCTCCACATGGAAGAAGCTGGAGCAGTTACAACTGGAACGACGGATGTTGGAAATGGAGAAGTTTGCGGCGACAGGACGTCTGGCCGGAACCATTGCTCACGAGATTAATAATCCGATGGAGGCGATCAAGAATGCGATCTATCTCCTCCAGGACAAGCTTGATGAGTCCTCGCTGCCGGTTTATGAAGTCCTGAGGAGTGAAACCGAGCGGGTGACGCGAATCGTGCGCCAGATGCTGGGTCTGTATCGCAATACAGCACAGTTGGGCGGTTTCGACCTGAATAACGTCTTGGAGGATACGCTGGCTCTTTTTGCGCGGCCATTATCGAAGGCCGGTGTTATCGTGGACAAGCAATTTGGCGATATTCCGACGATGAAGGGCTCATCGGATCAGTTTCGCCAGTTATTTTCAAATCTTGTCGTGAACGCACGTGACAGCATGCAGGATGGTGGAAAACTAACTATTCGCACGAAGCATTTAAGGGCGCCCGACGGAGTTCACGGATGGGTGACCATTACGATTGCGGACCAGGGATCTGGCATTCCGCGAGACCTACAGTCGTCCATGTTCGAACCCTTTGTCACGACTAAGGGTGAAAAGGGTACGGGCCTTGGACTTTGGATCGTAAAGGGAATTGTAGAAAATCATGCGGGGCGAATCCAGCTGCGCAGTACGGTTGGAAAAGGCACGATTTTCAAACTTGCATTCCCAATCGCGGTGACCGAAGCTTTTAAATCGTAAGGCTCGTGGCGCGAACCTTGCGGCCGGGCAAAAGGGACTTATGCCAAACAAGACTAAGAAAACAACACGCAAAATTCCAAAAGAAGTTCGAGATGACGTCCATGTCAAGATCTCGGATGAGTCCCCTCTCTCCGATATCCCGGCGGGCAGTGGTGGACGATATGTTTATGGAATCGTAGAGTCGAAAGAACCAGCCACGTTCGGAAAGATCGGCATCGGCGGCACTGGCGAGTTGGTGTACATGGTGAAATACCTCGACATCGCGGCGGTTGTTAGCAACACGACGGTCTTTATTTTCGATCCAACCCGCGAAAACGCCCTGGCTCACGAACACGTGATTGAGACCGTTATGAAGGGCTATACGATTATTCCGATGAGTTTCGGAACCGTGTTTCGCACGGATGATGACATTCGAGAAGTCCTGAAGAGTATTTATCCGTCATTGAAAGACGTTTTGAATCAAATGGCCGGAAAACTGGAATTTGGTCTGAAAGTAACCTGGGATCGCGATCAGATTATCGAAGAGCTAAAGCAGGAGGATGAAGAAATCGGCAGATTCCATCTTGAAATCGTTCGCAAACATCTGCAATCCACATATCTGGCTCGCATGCAATTGGGACGCATGATTGATAAGGCGATGGGAGAACGATCGGCGCAGTATGTGCGGGAAATTTATGAGTCGTTGCGCGGCGTCTGTGTCGCGTCGCGGGACAACCAGCCTATCGGGGACAAAATGATTATGAACGCGGCGTTTCTCGTAGAAAGAAGGCGTGAGGCCGAGTTCGATGGCATCGTGAATAAGATCGCCAAGAAATATGGGAAGCGACTAAAGTTTAAATATACGGGCCCATGGCCCCCATATAACTTCGTAAACATTAGACTCAAGCTCGAGCGTGTTTCATCGTCCTGAACTGAAAGACTGAAAATGCTATTGATTGACGATCTGCTGCTTCTGCCTATTTCAGGATTCAAGTTTATATTCCGAACCCTGCAAAAAATGGCGGAAGAGCAATATACCGACGACGCGCCAATCAAAGAGCGCTTACTCGAACTTCAACTCGAACTCGAGTCGGGTGAACTCTCCGAAGAAGAATACGTGAAGGAAGAGGCGGCGATTATCCGACAGCTGCGAGATCTAGAAAAGCATAAGCGCGAACTGGCGGGACTGCCGGCTGAAGAGGCTCCCGGGGGATTAACTTTCCGCCCAGGCAGCGGTCAATTGGGCGGCGCTTCGGTGACCATGCATCAGGATTCCGAACGCAAAGAAAAGGCCTAAGTTAATTCCCTTAACGATTTTTTTTGAAAACTTTTTCAATATTTGGGATAACGGGATCTGCTTACCTCTCATCGAAAAGTCAGATCCCCAACCGTTCTAACGCACAGTAAATTGGCGCGTGCGCAGATTTCGGCCCTTGATCAATAAGCAATGGTAGAACACGGCGAGCTTCGTGGGACAGTCCTACTGGCGGAAGACGAACCCTCCATTCTATACACTTTTACGACCATACTTGAAGAAGCAGGCTTCAGAGTTCAATCCGCCAACACTTTTCAAACCGCACAAGAATCCATTCGTCATAATGATTACGACGCGATTATCACTGAGTTCAGCCTAGACAGAGAAGGGATGGGTTTGGAGCTCGCACGCGAAGCCAAAAAGCGTAAGCGCGTGCCCGCTGTTCTTGTATATACGGGCGATCCAACGGTCGAACGCCTGCGGGCTGCGCTTGAGCTCGGAGTGGATTATTTTGCTTTTAAGCCAGTAGATCTGGACGAAATCAAGACCGCTTTATTCCGGCTGGTCGCCTTCAGAGCGGCGAGGCTTCACTCCGCTGCCTCTTCATAGTTCGGATTTTTAGGGAGATTTGTAGGCCTTTCATTAGCAAAAGTGTTATATTCTGAGACTCCCCCAGAGGCTATTCCTCAAAATGGCTGTTAAACCCTCTATCCTACTCGTCGATGACGAGCTGAGCATCCTGCGGACGCTCAGCATGGTGTTTGAACATGAGGGATATGACGTGGCCACTGCGGAGAATTCGGTTCAAGCCCTGGCTTTACTTACCAAGAACGGACATTTTGACGCCGTCATCACCGATCTAAATATGGAGAAAGAGGATATTGGATTGGAGGTTGCGCGCGCCGCAATGAATTGCAAGCCTAAGCCCGCGGTCGTGGTTTGCACCGGTTTCGCGAGCGCAAACAATACGCGGGCGGCGCTCGATATGGGAATCGATTACATGGCATACAAACCGGTAGAACTGGAAGAGCTGATTTCCGCGTTAAACCGATTGATTTTAAGATCTCACGATTTAGGAGACAGGTAGTTAATGGCTAGAATGCAATCACAGAAAACAGCACAGTCTCAACGAATGGCGTTAATCGTACATTCAGACTTGGCAGTGCTCTCGAATTTACAATCCACATTATCGGAGAATGGCTTTACCGCAATCCTAGCGCGGGACCTTCCGACGGCGCTGCTTGCGATCACACACCACTATTTCGATATTGCGATCGTAGCGGCGCAGTTGCGGGAAGGTGGCGACGGATGGCCTCTGGCAGGCGTTCTGCACCTGGTGTTCCCAAGAGCTTTCGTTTCTGTCCTGGCGCCCTCTAATGGCGATGTTTTAACTTTGCAGTCGGCTATCAACTACGGAGTGAAAGAGGTTTACAAAGAATCCAGCCCTGCCCAGGAAGTAGTAGCAGCAATCCTGGCCGCGGTGGATCCAACTTCAAAGAACCAAAAGCCGCGTTTGCAGTAGCAAGCAGGCAACTATCTGTCAGCGAGTCTGAATCTATCCTTCCCCATGCCAGCCAAACCATCCACAATTCTCTGCATTGACGATGAAGAACCAGGACTGAAAGTCCGAAAAATTTTGCTTGAAACCGCAGGACACAAAGTTTTTACTGCGTTATCGGGGGCCGAGGGCATCAAGATTTTTGAAGCGGAAGAAATTGACGCAGTTATTCTTGATTACTGGATGGCGGGAATGAATGGTGTCACCACCGCTCGTGAGCTTAAGCGCATGAAACCTAATGTTCCGATCATTATCCTTTCCGCTTACGGAACGCTGCTGGATGAAACGCTGGGCGTCGCCGACGTCTGGATTCGCAAAGGAGAGGAAGATCCTCAGTATCTGCTTGGCGCATTGGAAGCCCTTCTCCAGGCGCGCACTTCCAAATAGCCCTCTGGAAATAAAGTATTTTACCCAAGACCCTACCTGAATATCCCTATGGAGGCTTTCCGCCGCACAGCCCATTCTAAATACTTGGAATGCAGCGACTTTCCCGTTCGCCCCGAACTGGTGAGTTTCTGGTCAGGAGCGAACTGTGAACCAGGTATCCGTGGAAGCAATCGGGGTTCAGAACGACCGTATCTCATCGGGATGCGCCGGGCTGGACGATATTTTGAATGGCGGTTATCCCAAAGGCCATTTCTATCTGTTGGAAGGTAACCCCGGTGCCGGCAAAACCACGTTGGCGCTGCAATTCATAATCGAGGGCATAAAGAATGGAGAAAGAGTCCTCTACGTCACGCTCTCGGAGTCAAAGCGCGATTTGCTGGCCGTCGCCCGCGGGCACGGATTTTCGACGGAGGACCTTGAAATCTTCGAATTGATGCCGGGCGACGACGAACTCAAACCCGAAAGCCAATACACCGTTTTTCATCCCGCAGAAGTTGAGCTCACCGACCGGATGCGAACTATTTTCGACGAAGTGGAGCGCGTCAAACCCGAACGCCTAGTGATTGATGCGCTATCCGAACTGCGTATGCTGGCGCGCGATTCACTTCGATATCGGCGCCAAATTCTTTCCATGAAAAACTATCTGGCAGGCAACACTTGCACAGTACTTTTGTTGGACGACCTCACGATGGGTGACCGTGATCTCCAACTGCATAGTATTGTGCATGGCGTTGTCTGTTTGGAAAAGCAAGCTCGCGACTACGGGGACGCAAAGCGGAGGCTGGAGGTATCAAAATTGCGCGCCAGTAGTTTCAAGGAAGGCTTTCACGATTACGTGATCCGCACTGGCGGAGTCGTCGTTTTTCCCCGCCTGATCGCAGCTGAATATCGGGGGGAGTCAGAGATCAGCCCGGTTCCAAGCGGAGTCAAGGAGCTTGATGCACTCACCGGTGGCGGACTTGACCGCGGCACCAGTGCCTTGATCATGGGACCAGCCGGGTGCGGGAAGACTACGATCGCGATTCGGTGGGCAATTTCAGCCGCTGAAAAGGGTGAGAATTGCGGATTCTTTATATTCGAGGAAGGGAAACATACTCTGATTACCCGTGCGGCAGGCTTAGGGATGGACCTGCGTCCACACGTCGAATCTGGGCGAGTTACTCTCGATCAAATTGACCCGGCGGAGATGTCTCCCGGGGAGTTTGTTCAGCGCGTGCGAAATTGCGTCGAAGAGCAAAATGCTCGCGTCATCGTCATTGACAGCCTCAACGGATATTTGCAATCCATGCCCGGCGAGCAGTTTCTTGCTAGTCACCTTCATGAATTGCTTTCCTATCTTAATAACCGCGGCGTTCTGACCCTCGTGATACTCGCACAAGCAGGCACGCTGGGAAGCCTGATGCAGACGCCGGTGGACGTGAGCTATTTGGCCGACAACATTTTGCTTCTCCGCTATTTTGAAGTTCACGGAGAAGTTCGCCAGGCAATTTCCATTATCAAGAAGCGCAGTGGAGGACACGAGCGTACAATTCGCGAGCTTTCCCTGGGGCCTGATCGAATCCATATCGGTAAACCGCTAAGAGATTTTCAAGGGGTTTTGAGCGGAATACCAACGGTTCGCAATGGGTACAACGCGGAAAGTCAATCGTCGGACAATGGCAACTGAGGAGAAGTCTAAGTTTCGACTGCTTGTATTTGCGCCCTTCGGTAAAGACGCAGCGCTGATCAGCGAGGTCTTACTGAAGTCCGGCGTTTTGGCAGAAGCGGTTAAAAATCCAAGCGATTTGGCGCAGTGCATAGAAGATGGCGCCGACGCCGCCGTGATCACCGAAGAAGCGTTGGATGAGGAAGCAACCAAGCTTCTCGGCGAATGTATCGCAAGTCAACCTCCCTGGTCTGACTTCCCTCTTATTATTTTGACCGGAGGAGGCGCCAGTACTCCACTGTCGGAAAAGGCGGCGCGATCTCGCGCAGCATTAGGTAATCTCTCCCTCCTCGAGCGGCCGGTTCGACCGGCGACCCTTCTCAGTATGGTGAGGACCGCTTCACGTGCGCGCGCCCGTCAATATGAAATTCGCGATCACCTGGAAGAACTAAAGCAGACCCATCTTGCTTTGCGGGAAGCAAATGACCGCCTGGAATCCCTGGTCGAACAGCGGACCAGTGTGCTCAGAAAGCTCTCGGCCCAGCTCTTGCGCACACAGGATGATGAGCGCCGCCGCATGGCAAGAGAATTGCACGATGGCCTCGGCCAATCTTTGGCCGCGGCGCAAATAAATCTTGGCTTGCTCGCTTCTAACGGAACTGCGGATTCGGGATATTTGGTGGAAGCTCGCCGTTTGTTGGGACAGGCGGTGTCCGACATTCGCACTCTTTCCTATTTGCTTCATCCCCCTCTTCTCGAAGAAGCAGGTTTCTACTCGGCCGCACGGTGGTATATTGACGGATTTTCGAAGCGCAGCAATCTCAAAGTAAATCTCGAATTGCCCGATCGAACCAGCCGGATGGCCGATGTGGTGGAGCTTACCCTATTTCGAATTTTGCAGGAGGGGCTGATGAACGCCCATCGCCACTCCGGAAGTAGCCGTGTTGATGTTCGAGTCGAAAACAGCAAATCCACAATTACCTTACGGCTGAGAGATTACGGTAAGGGCTTATCGAAAACTCTGTTGGAACGTTTTCGCAACACCGGTAGCGCAGCCGGCGTGGGGCTGGCCGGGATGCGGGAGCGAGTCACGGAACTCGGTGGCCAATTTGAAGTTCAATCAGATCAATCGGGAACTACCTTGATGGTTGTCCTGCCGGTCAGCGGAGACAAGAGTTCCAGCGTCACGGATTCACTAAAGAACACGTTAGAGCCTAATCACCCTGCCGCAAGGTTTCTGGCCTAGCGGCTGCCGAAAATCTCGAGGGTGCACGGATTTCAGGCCACACTCGTACAGAGCCACCATCCTCCTTGGTTTATAATCGTTATTCCGCATTTCTGCCTTAATTCTGGAGCAACGTCAAAATGATTCGATTTTTGCAAACCCCTGGGCCGGTGAAGAAAATTGTGCTTGGCGGGCTGTTGACAATTATTTGCGTTCTGATGGTCATAACTCTGGTTCCCGGCTTCGGAAGCTCGGATTTCCTCGGCGGCGGAGGACCCGCCCGCGGCGTCGTCGCGACAGTTGCGGGAGAAGACGTGACCACCCTCGAAGTGCAGCGCGAGGCCAGGCAGATGCTTCAGCAACAATTCCCGCAGGGCGGCGCTCAGACGTCAATGTTGATGCCTTTTTTTGCACGTCGCGCCGCAGAGAATCTTATTCAGCAGAAGGTCGTCCTGGCTGAAGCCCGCCGGATGGGATTGCACGTGACTGACGAGGAACTTCGCGATGAATTGCAGCACAATCCGCAATACTCCGGAGCGTTCTTCGTTGACGGAAATTTTGTCGGACAAACCAAGTACGAAGAAATCCTTGAGCAACACGATCTGACCATCCCCCAATTCGAGCAATTGGTGCGAAATGAGATTCTTCTGGATAAGCTTCGCGAAATGATTGGTGGCGGGGCGATGGTTTCGGATCTTGATATCCAAACAGAATTTTTAAAGAAAAACTCCAAGATCAAGTTCGATTACGCGGTCCTGCGAAAGGACGATCTTCTTAAAGACATTCATCCTGCCGACGCCGAACTTAAGGCTTTCTATGATCGCAACAAGGCGACTTACGCCAATTCGATTCCGGAGAAAAGAAAGATAAGTTATGTGCTGTTCGATACCGCGCGGTTTGGAGAGCAGGAACAAGTAAGCGCCGGGGAGCTGGAAACTTATTACGACCGGCATCGCGATGAGTTCCGATCTCCCGACCAGGTAAAAGTCAGCCAGATACTGATTAAGACCCCGCTCCCTGCGGCCGATGGCAAAGTGGACACGAAAGCTCTGGACGAAGCCCGCAAGAAAGCGGACGACGTTCTTAAGCAATTGAAAGGCGGAGCAAAATTCGAGGATCTGGCAAAGAAATACTCCGAGGATCCCAGTGCCAGCAGCGGTGGCTCAATTGGATGGATCAATCACGGCGGATTTCCGGTGCCGGAAGTTGATAAAGCAGCTTTTTCTCTTCCCAAGGGCGGAACCAGCGACGTAATCAACGCCGGGTATGCTTTCGTTATCCTGCGCATTGATGACAAGCAATCAGCCCACGTTAAGACGCTGGATGAAGTGAAAGGACAGATCGAACCGAGTATCCAGCAGCAGAAAGCGACGGAGGCTGCGGATTCCCAAGCCAACGCCCTGGTTAGCCAGGCTCGCGCTGAGGGCTTGGATAAAGCCGCGGCTGCTAAAAGTTTGCAGATCGTCAGCACGGACTTCCTAAGCCGGACGGATTCGCTGCCCGGCATCGGGAGTTCGCCCCAATTTATGGACGCGGTTTTTGGGACTCCTGACAAATCGCCAGCGGACGAAGTGCAATTGCCACAGGGCTTCGCGGTATTCCAAGTCGAGCAGATTCAACCCGCATCTACGCCGGCGTTCGAACAAATCCGTAGCCGCGTTGAAAGCGAATTCAAGAATGAGCGTGCCGCGGCTCTCCTTACACAAAAAACGCGGGAACTCGCGGACCGCGCCAAGGCAGAGCACGACCTGAAGAAAGCTGCGAAGGAACTGGGAGCTACGGTCAAGACTAGCGATTTCGTCCTGCCGGATGGCCAGGTACCCGATATCGGCTCCATGACTGGAGCAGCCTCTGTAGCCTTTACACTCAAACCCGGAGAAGTGAGCGGCCCCATAAACAATGGCAGCACCGGGGTGGTTTTAGCAGTCATTGAGAAGCAGGAACCCGGTCCGCAAGAACTGGCTGCAAAGAAGGATCAGATTCGCGATTCCTTGCTTCAGACCAAGCAGAACGATCTTTTTGAGATGTTCGTGGCCAATGCGCGCGAGCAAATGCAGAAGTCCAGAAAAATAAAAATGAACGAACAGGAACTCAAGAGTTTGACCGGAGGGCAAGGTCAGGAAGGCGAGTAGAGACTGATCTTGCTTTTCCGCTGCGCGCCGTGGAGCCGTCGCGAATTTTCTGATGGCTGCACATTAAAATTACGGTCTGGTAGACCTCTCACTTAAATACTGCCTCCAAGAAAGAACCATGTCATTCCCTCGCCTAAGCGGGATTCTGCTCCATCCGATTTCGTTGCCATCTCGTGGCGGAATTGGCGACTTAGGTCCCGCCGCTTATGAATTCATAGATTTTCTTGCCGCTGCCCGGCAGGGGTTGTGGCAAGTTCTTCCGCTGGGGCCGCCGGCTAACGGGACTTCGCCGTATTCATCTACGTCCGCTTTTGCAGGAAATCCTCTGCTGATCAGTTTGGAGCGTCTCGCCGAAACTGGGCTAATTGAGAAGTCTCGCCTCCAAGGATTGCCGCAGGAAGTACGCCCAATTGACTATCAAGAGACGGCAAGCCACAAACTTCCACTTTTGGCCGATGCAGCTCGTAATTTTTTGACCTGCGAAGATCGGAACCTAATATCCAGGTTCGAAAATTTCTGCGAAGAGAACCGTTGGTGGTTGGAAGACTTCGTACTATTTGACGCATTGCGGAAGCGTTATCACGGTCAGTCCTGGAAGCATTGGCCATCAGGATTGGCAAGGCGAGAGTCTGACCCCTTGCAGCTGGCTCGGACCGAACTTAAAGATGAGCTCGCCCTTGGCCGGGTGATTCAGTTTTTCTTTTATGAGCAGTGGCGCGCAATAAGAACTTACTGTGCGCAACGTTCCATTCGCATCGTAGGTGATATCGCGATATTCGTGGATTACGACAGTGCGGATGTCTGGGCCAATCGCGATATCTTCCGTCTCCGCGACGATCTTGAGCCGGAAGTCGTTTCCGGCGTGCCGCCTGACGCGTTCAGCGCCTCGGGCCAGCGCTGGGGAAATCCTCTCTATAACTGGGATGTCATGCGGACTCGGGGATATCAGTGGTGGATTCGACGCCTCCGCTGGGCGACTCAGACCTGCGATTACATTCGACTCGATCACTTCCGCGGATTCGCCCAGTTTTGGGAGATCCCCGCGAACGAACCCACAGCTGTAAATGGGCGATGGGTGGATGGGCCAGGCGATGACTTATTTTACAAACTGAAAGAATCCCTGGGCACCCTTCCATTCTTTGCGGAGGACCTCGGGGTCATCACCCCAGACGTCACACAGTTGCGAGAGCGCCACAAGATTCCTGGCATGGCGGTATTGCAGTTTGGCTTCGGAGATCCCGGTGCTCACGTTTATCTACCGCATCGTCTGACTACCGATCGCGTGATTTATACCGGCACACATGACAACGACACCGCGCTCGGATGGTGGAATACGATTAGCGAAAGGGAGCGGAGGGCGGTGGAATGTCTGGTTGGCCGATGCGAGGACGGAATCAATTGGGCATTAATTCGACTGGCTCAGAGTTCAGTCGCGGAATTTTCGGTGGTGCCCCTGCAAGATGTGCTCGGCCTGAGCGCCGAGGCGCGATTGAATACACCGAGCACACTTGATGGGAACTATCACTGGCGCTTTCAGGCCGGATCTCTGACTCCGAACTTGGCTCAACGCCTGGCAGATCTGGCTGAAGTCACCGATCGCCTTCCCACCGTAACGGCGGCCTGAAAGGCGAGATTCCTTCGTTTGCTATTCGAACCGGCTCGGGTTTCCAAACTTGCAAGAATCGTGTAGAGGTGAAAACGAGTCTCGGAGTGTACCTCAGTGACGAATGCGATCATAAAGGCCGAAGCTGTGGAAAAATTCTATTTGCAGCCCGACGGCAATCGCATCGAGGTTCTTGCCCCGACTGATCTGGAAATTCGCTCTGGAAATATCCTGGCCCTCCTCGGCCCCTCGGGATCCGGGAAATCAACTCTCCTCAGGATGTTGACGCGCCTCTCAGTTCCATCGTCTGGCCAGGTACTCTGGCACGGCCAGCCCCTAGCGGGACGTTCTCCGAACGCTGCGATTGTGTTCCAAAGCTTCGCGTTATTCCCCTGGCTGAATGTCCTCGAAAACGTAGAAGCTCCACTTGAAGCAAAGGGCATGGCGGCAATCGAGCGCCGCAAGCGTGCATTGAAGATCCTCGACACAGTCGGTCTTGACGGCTTCGAAACAGCCTATCCCAAGGAACTTTCCGGAGGAATGAAGCAACGCGTAGGCTTTGCCCGGGCTTTGGTCGTTGAACCCGAAGTGCTGTTTATGGATGAGCCTTTCTCGGCGCTCGACGTGCTGACCGCGGAAAATCTGCGGGGAGAGCTAATGGAACTCTGGCTGAACAAAAAAATGCCCACCAGCGCCATTTTTATAGTCACTCACAATATCGAAGAGGCGGTGTTGCTGGCGGATCGCGTCGTTGTACTCGGTAAAAACCCCGGACGTGTTCGCGCCGACTTTGAGATTGCACTTCCCCACCCTCGAAACCGCAAGGCTGCGCCGTTTGTCGAATTCGTGGACCACATCTATGAAATTATGACTCAGCCAGACATGGAATATCCCGCAGCAGCAGTACCCATGAGCTCCGGGTCGTCTTCTAGCACCAAACCGAAATATCAAATGTTGCCGCACGCGCGCCCAGGCGGAATCGCCGGGTTGCTGGAACTTCTGCATGACGGCGACGGTCGAGAAGATCTCTATCGTTTAGCCACTCGGTTATCCATGGATGTGGATGACTTGCTGCCAATTGTGGAGTCATGCGTTATGTTGGGCTTTGCCACATTAAAAGAGGGTGAAGCTCAAATTACCCCCGAGGGGGCCGCTTTCGCCGAAGCGGACATTCTTACTCGCAAGGTGCTGTTTCGCGATGCAGCGTTGAAGCGCATCACAATCTTGCAATGCATTGACAGCGTACTAAGAGCGAAGTCCGACCATTCCATTCCAGATGAATTCTTTCGGGACATCCTGGACGAACACTTCACTCAGGACGAAGTGGATCTCCAATTTAATACCGCGATGGTTTGGGGACGCTACGCTGAGATATTCGATCACGATCCCGAAAATGGCCGGTTTATTCTAACTGACCCGCCGACTGAACAGACGGATGCAGCGAACCCGGGTGCCGCATGAAGATGAACAACAAGAGGCCATTTTCTCCATACCGCCTCTGGTCGCTATTACCCGATATGGGCGCCTCCCGTTTCTCGGATGCGCTTATGTTCGGATTAGCGATTTCCGTGTTCTATGGCGTGCTGATGGTGTCGCGTTATTGGCTTGGTCCAATTACTCCTCAAGTGGAAATTTCGCGTAGCCCGCTTGCGCTTCCTGGGTATGCCGCGCTGTCGTTGCTGAGAATCACGATTGCGTATTTGTTGAGTTTGGCCTTCACCCTCATCTATGGGTATGTTGCCGCCTACAATCCAACTGCTGAGCGTTTCATGATTCCATTACTGGACGTTTTGCAGTCCATTCCCGTGCTCAGCTTCTTGCCTGGGGTTATGTTGGCGATGGTGGCTTTGTTCCCCACCCGGCAGCTCGGTGCAGAAATGGGCGCGATACTGCTCATCTTTACGGGACAAGTCTGGAACATGGCGTTTAGTTTTTACGCTTCGCTCAAGAGTGTTCCGAGGGATATGCGCGAGGCCGCCAAGATTTACCGTTTTAGCTGGTGGCAACGTTTTATCGAGATAGACCTGCCATTTTCTGCGATTGGGCTGGTGTGGAATTCGATGATGTCAGTCGCTGGGGGATGGTTCTTTTTGATGGCATGCGAGATGTTCGTGCTGGGTTCCCGCGACTTCCGGCTCCCGGGCCTCGGCTCGTACTTGCAAACCGCCGCCAGCATAGGGGACACACGTTCCATTCTGTGGGGTGTGGCGACCATGGTGGTGGTGATCGTGCTGCTTGATCAGTTTGTGTGGCGGCCCGTCATCGCGTGGGGTGAGAGATTCAAAGTCGAACAAGTGGAAAGCGCTCACGCGCCACGTTCATGGGTTTTGACTATGCTGCAACATTCCCGGAGTCTGTCATACGTGGGCAGCAGGACACTGGGGCCGATTCGAGAAAGTTTGACCTCTCATTTTGCTCGACGCCATCAAGTTCAACCGCTTGCGTCCACCCCAAGCACTGCCAAGAAGTGGGTGACCCGAACCGTCGGTGCGATTGCTATAGCTGGCATCATTTATTCCGTATTGCGCGTGCTCATTTTGCTCGCCAGTCTGACTCATGCCGATGTGGCACAACTTTTCATTAGCCTGGCTGCAACATTCCTACGCGTCAATGCAACGTTACTGATTGGCGCCGCATGGACCATACCGGTTGGAGTGTGGATAGGTTTTAGTCCGAGATTAGCTCGAGTTGCGCAGCCCATGGCGCAGATCGCCGCATCCATCCCAGCGACGGCGTTGTTTCCTGTTGTCCTGCTGATTTTGCTTAAGGCAGGCGGAGGTCTGAACATTGGTTCAGTCATTCTCATCTTGCTCGGAACGCAATGGTACATTCTGTTCAATGTGATTGCTGGATCCATGGCGATCCCTACTGACTTGAAAGAAGTGTGCTCGGTGTTTGGGATCAAGAGCGCGGAACGCTGGCGAAAACTGATTCTCCCGGGAATCTTTCCTTACCTCGTCACGGGGTTGGTAACGGCGTCTGGAGGAGCCTGGAATGCCAGCATAATCGCCGAATATTTTCATTTTAAAGGACAGACATTTTTTACGACTGGCCTGGGAGCAATTATCAGCCGCGCGAGTGACGACGGGAATTTCAAACTGCTTCTCGCAGCCACCATACTCATGGCGGCAACCGTTGTGATAGTGAACCGCTTGGTTTGGCGGCCTCTCTACGCGCTTGCCGAAGATCGTTTCAGACTGGAGAGTTAGTCCGACAAGGAAGGCTTGGGGAATTTTCGCTAAAGCAGATATCCACTTCCCCTCAAGATATGCTCGGCGCGAGCCTCGAACCACACCGAGCACACTTGATGGGAACTATCACTGGCGCTTTCAGGCCGGATCTCTGACTCCGAACTTGGCTCAACGCCTGGCAGATCTGGCTGAAGTCACCGATCGCCTCCCGACAAACATTCTTAAAGAACAACCTTGGTCGTCAAGCCGCCTTTAGTGGCTAGTCCACCCTTGGTTGCCAGACCGCCTTTAGTGGCTAGCCCACCCTTGGTCGCCAGGCCGCCTTTCGTGGCTAGTCCACCCTTGGTCGCCAGGCCGCCTTTCGTGGCTAGTCCACCCTTCGTGGCTAAGCCACCCTTCGTCGCCAAGCCGCCCTTCGTCGCCAAGCCACCCTTCGTGGCTAATCCACCCTTGGTCGCTAATGGCTGATCGGACGAGAAATTAGATGAAGGAGCCTTGGTGGCGATAATTGCTTTTCGTGCGGCTGCGTTATTGCTGATCAGGGACTTTTTTTGTACCGACATTTTAAATCCTCCGTTGGACGTTGAGTCCGGAATCTGTTAGGCGGTCTGCTTTCGCTCCGCTCTTGCATTGTGTTATTGCACGAGTCATGCCACATCGGTGTGCATTCCGTGGACATATCTCCTGGTCTTCAAAATGAACGTTTTAGGAAGATTGAGCTGATATTCCTGAGACCTACGCCAGATCAAAATCTCCGGCTTGGTAATTAATTAACCAATAGGTAGTAAATTTTTAACCAGATTCCGCAATCCCGTACTTTCGACACAGATATTTCATTTTCTGCCGGTCAATTCCCAGCAGCTTTGCCGCAGCCGTTTTATTGTTTTCTGTTCTGCGGAGCGATGCCCTGATATATGCAACTTCAATCTTCGCAATCTCCTCATCGAAGGAAATCCCTTCCTCTGGAATCAAAAACGACTCTTGCTTAGCCGTGCTGTCGTAAAGGATCTGCTGAGGCAGATTCTTCACCTTAATTACAGCACCAGGGGCCATTAAAACCAGCCGTTGCATCAGATTTTCCAGCTCCCGCACGTTTCCCGGCCATGAATACTCCTCCAATATCTCCAGCGCTTCGGGATCCACTTGCTTCAACGGAATATTATTCGCGCCGCAATACAGCCGGAGAAAGTGATCAATCAGCAGGGAGATATCCGTCGGGCGTTCTCGCAAGGGTGGAAGCATGATAGGAACGACATTGATCCTGTAGTAGAGATCCTCGCGAAATTTCCCGGTATGGACCGCATTTTCCAGGTCTTCATTCGTGGCCGTAACCAGCCGAAAGTCAATTCTCTTTGAAGACTTGGCTCCAATCCGCTGAACCATGCGCTGTTCCAATACGCGTAGGAGTTTGCTTTGGAGGCCCAACCCCAGGGTTCCGATCTCGTCCAGAAATAACGTACCCCCATGAGCTTGCTCGATATATCCAGGACGTGCGACATCCGCTCCCGTAAAAGCACCTCGTTCGTGTCCGAATAATTCCGCTTCAATCAAAGTCTCGGGTAAGGCCGCGCAGTTAACGCTTACAAAGGCTTCATCGCGGCGCGACCCTGTCGCCACTATGGCGCGTGCCACGAGTTCTTTCCCCGTTCCACTCTCTCCCCTGACCAGAACCGTGGCGTTGCTGTCAGCGATGTTAGAAATCGCCTCGTACACGACTCGCATCCCTTCGCTGCCGCCAATCAGGTCACAGAAAGAGGACCGGTTGGAGGCTTCTTCCCTCAAGACACGATTCTGGATCTCGAGATCGCGATCCTTCAGCGCCTGCGTCAAGAAGCCCTGTAGCTCCTGAAAGGCGACCGGAGCCACAAAGAGCTTATCTAAACCCGTCGCTCGAGCCTGTGAGGTCAAAGTCTTGCTTCGAGAACGTGTGAGCCCAACCAGGACTAAATCTGAGCTTAAGTTTCGAAGATCCTGTAGTAACTTCAGGCAGTCTTCGCTGGACCCGGCCGAGGTCTCGATGTCGGCGACCACCGCGGCAATCTCGACAGCTTCCAGAAGGGGCTGGAGTTCGTCCCAGGAATTAAGAAGCGTGGTATGGAAGCTTGACGCCAGCCATTCCTGAATCTCAGGCAGGATGGCATCGTCCGTGGTCAATATTGCGATACGTCGCGCGCCTACTGATCCCACAATTTTCATCGGGTTGAGCCCTCCCCATGGAGATTCGCAACTGAGTGATCGAATTTCACCCATTATAGGTAAAATTTTGACCAACAGAAAAGTTTTGAGAGGAGGCCGGAGCTAGAGCCCTGCTGTCTGATAGCGCAGTATAGACAGAGCAAGCCGATACTGGTAGTCCGCTTGAGCGCTGCCAATTTCGGCCTGAGTTTGTTGAAGTTGCCCCTGGCTCAATTCCACAATAGAACCTAATCCAAGGTTGTATCGGGTCTGCGCGAGATCAAGTGCCTGATTGGCTTGATCCAGTAGTTGCCGGCTCACGGCAACTCGCTCGTAGGAAGTCCTGGCATTGAGCCAACTTGTTCGGACGTCGCGCGAAATGCGGTTGCGAAGATCAAGGATTTGCTGCTTCGCGGCTTGCGATCGCAACTCGGCCTCCCGAGTTCTAGCATTAAAAAGAAAGCCATTAAAGATTGGAATCTGAATGTTAACGCCTACCGCGCCATAGGAAGCGGAGAGACGGTCATCGCGGACTGGCGCGTCCCCGATCGCGGCTAGCGCGCTAACCGTTGGAAAAGACTGATCGCGCTCCGCTGCGTGCAGCTTTTCCGCAGATTGTGATTCGAATTCCAAGGCCAGTATCTCCGGACGCTTACTGAACGCTTCCGCGATTAACTGGTCTGGCTCGCCCGGCGGAGGAATTAGCGGTTCGGTGCCCTCCACAAGAGTGATGTTTTCTAACGTAGAGTAGCCCAATATTGCAGATAAGCTGGCCATGGCTGCCTGCTCATCATTTTCCGCATCGAGTTGCAGCAATTTCGCCTGCGCAAGATTCACATTGGCAAAACTGAGGTCCAGGTCTGACTTTAACTTGCTCTTTGTTAGAGACGACACTTGATCCGTCAACAATTGGCGCGAGCTCACCGTTTCCTGCGCCACCTTCAGTACGGCTTGAGCCGCGAGAGCACTATAGAACGCCTGATCTACGGCCAGCAGCACTTGCTCCTTTGTCGCAAGCGAATTTTGAGTTTCGGCTTCTGCGCGCAGACGGGCGCTGGCAACCAGATTAGTTGTATGGCCGAAATCCGTAATAAGTTGGCTGACATTGGCTCCGACCGCGGCTCGCGGGAAAATAATTGGATTGTTGAGTCCACCGGCACTGATCCGGCTATTGTTGAATGCATCCACGCCTGTGAGGTCCACGGCAGAAGTGGGCCATAGGCTGGACTTGACTTCTCGCGTGACCTGTTCTGACGCAAGTGCATTTAACCGCGCGACCGAAATCGCAGGATTATTCTTCAAAGCGGTAGCTTCAGCATCCTTGATGCCAAGACGAGCCGCTACACTTGTGACCGCCTGCGGAGATTGGGCATTGTTTGGAACCGGCGCGTTGGGAATATTCTGAGCACTCAATGCTCGCGGGTCGGATTCCAGAGGGTTGTCTGAAGGGTTCTGCTGTGCAAGGCATGCCAATCTCAGAGACGACATACAAAGGAGCAACACAATTTTTGGCATCATGCGGGCAACTCCTGTGCGTGAATCTCTTCCTTCCGGTGTGCCCACAAATATGCGGCGGGCACCAGATAGACCGTTACTACAACTGAGAGCAACAATCCTCCAATGATGGCAGTAGCCAAAGGGGCATATGCCTCAGCCCCGGTACCCAACTTCAAAGCCATCGGGATCAGCCCGATAATTGTCGCTAAGGACGTCATCAGAACGGGTCGCAGACGAATACGGCTGGCGACTGCCACGGCTTCTTTCAGCGGCTTCCCTTCCCGCCACAGTGCCCGCGAGAAATCCACGATCAGGATGCTATTTGAGACTACGATTCCCACCATCATCACCAATCCCATCAGCGACATAATGTTCAGGGTCGTGCCGGTAAGCAACAGCGCCAACAGGACACCGCTAAGGCCGGGAGGAATGGCGAAAAGAATAATGAACGGGTCAAGAAATGATTGAAATTGCGCAACGAGAATAAGGTATACGAGCGCTACCGACAGAATCAGGCCGAGCCCAAAACTCTTGAACGAAGATCTCATGCCCTGTACCGAGCCCCGAAGAGTGACGCGGACTCCTTCCGGCAACTTGCTTCGTGAAATGATGCCGTCTATTGAGCTGGCCAGTTTTCCCAGCGCTTCACTCTTGGGAGCAACGTACACGTCAATCACGCGCCGCAACTGATAGTGATCTACTTCTGTGGGTGACTCTATCTGCGAGATATCAGAAACAGAATCGAGTTGCGTGGTGCGCAGGTTCCCCGAGGCACGTATGGGAATCTGCTTCAGATCATTGAGTGACTTCACTTGCGTTTCCGGATACTGCACGGTCAACAGATAATCGTTTCCGCTCTTTGGA
Source organism: uncultured Acidobacteriaceae bacterium (assembly GCA_963796015.1). Classification (GTDB taxonomy): domain Bacteria; phylum Acidobacteriota; class Terriglobia; order Terriglobales; family Acidobacteriaceae; genus PALSA-188. The sequence continues at coordinate 112,117 of CAWCJR010000006.1, forward strand.
TCCACCCAATAACTGGGAGCGATCATCTGATCTGAAGTCAGGGCGGTAATGACATTGTCAACGACTTCTTTTTGACTGAGTCCTACCAGGCTTGCGCGTTCGCGATCAATATTGATTTGCAATGCAGGGTAGTCCACATCCTGAGGAATGAGAACGTCACTAACTCCCTTGAGGCCTCGAATCTGATTGGCGATTTTACTGGCGCTTTGGAAGGTCTCGTCAAGATTCATGCCGCTCACCTGGACATCAATCGGCGCCGGCATTCCAAGATTGAGAACTGAGTCCACCAGCCCTCCCGATTGGAAATACGCGCTCAGTTCGGGGAGATCGTTGCGCAAGGCTGTGCGCACGCGGTTCATATATTCATAGCTGCCAACCTTGTGTCCCTCTTTCAAACTGACCTGAACGAAGGCTGTGTGCTGGGCAGAATTCGGTGTGTAAATGGCAGAGAATCCAGGTGTGACGCCAATGTTGGAAACAATCATGCCTAATTCGTTCGGAGGCACAATCTCCCGGATTTCATCTTCGACCTGCTTTATATATTTTTCCGTCAGCTCAATCCGCGTTCCAGACGGAGCTTTGACATTGATCAAAAACTGGCCCGGATCGGTGCGTGGAAAATAGGCGACCCCCAGTAGCGGATATAGAGCAAGGCTCAACAGTGCAACACCTACCAGCCCCACGGTGGTCGCCGCCGGCCGTACTAAGGCGCGTCCGACAGTACGGTCGTATTGACCTAAGAGCTTGTCAAAATAGCGGTTGAATCCAGCGATAACGTGGCCGAAGCGCGAGTCAGAAGTTTCGTGCTCATCCACTAAGTGAGGCGACTTGATCCATTTCGCGCAGAACAATGGCACAACTGTCATTGCGACAAAAAATGATGCCAGCATAGACAGAACAACGGCGGTCGCGAGCGCGATAAATAAAAACCGGCTGACTCCGTACAAAAATACAACCGGAAAGAAAACAACAACCGTGGTCAGCGTCGCCGCAAGTACGGGGAGGGCAACCTCCTGGCCTCCCTTTTCCGCGGCTACCTCAGGCGATTCGCCCATTTCCATGTGGCGGAAAATGTTTTCCAGAACCACGACCGAGTTGTCAATCAATCGAGAGAAAGCCAGCGCCAATCCGCCCAGCACCATGGTGTTGACGGTGCCGCCCATGGCACTAATCGCGAGAAACGCCGCCAACGCCGAAAGCGGAATCGAGAGGAACACAGCCGCAGTCGCCCGCATGCTTCCCAGAAATAGCAGGATCATGAGCCCGGTGAGTATAAGGCCGATCCCGCCTTCGTGGAGCAGGTTATCAATCGCTTTCTTCACAAAGACAGACTGGTCGAAAACCACTTTGGCTACGAGCTGCTTCGGAACATCTGTTAGATCACCCACAGCTTTTTTAATCCCGTTGACGACCGCGATCGTGTTCGTGTCTCCGCCTTGTTTGAGAATCGGAAGGTAAACGGACGGCTGGCCATCCACGCGGACAATATTGGTTTGAATTTCATGCCCGTCCACGGCCTTACCCACATCCTCCACTAGAACTGACGCGTTCCCAACGGTCTTCAAAGGAAGATTGTCAATTTCTCGCGTAGTTGGGATCTGGCTGTTGGTGTAGAGGTTGTAATCTAGCGGCCCGATCTTGACGTCCCCCGCCGGCAGGATCAAATTGCTGTCGTTTACCGTTCGCACCACATCCATCACGCTCAATTGGTGAGCTTCCAGTTTCAACGGGTCCACGTAAACCATGATCTGGCGATAGCGCCCTCCAAATGGCTGCGGGACCGAAGCTCCAGGCACATTCGCAACCTGATTTCGCACGTCGTACTGTCCGAGATCGCGAAGCCGAGTCTCGTTCAATCCCTGTCCTTTTAGGGTGATGAGACAAACCGGCAAACTGGAAGCGTCGAATTTCAGGACCACTGGCGGCAGCGTTCCCGGTGGAAGCTTTCTCAAATCTGCCATTGCGAGGTTGGAAACTTCGCTTAGGTCAGCGTCGGGGTTGGTTCCGGGCTGAAAATAGATCTTGATTAAGCTGACCCCTGGAAGCGAACGGGATTCAATGTGATCAATATTGCTTCCAAGCGTAAAAAATCGCTCGAATCGTCCTGTGATGTCTGTCTCGATTTGCTCGGGCGGCATTCCGGAATAGAATGTCGCGACTACGACGACTGGAATATTGATTGGCGGGAAGAGATCAACCGGCATTCGCACAAGAACCGTGCTTCCTACAATTGCAATGACAAGGCAACAGACGATGATGATGTATGGATTCTTAATGGCAAAGCGAGACATTAAGAATTCCCCCCCGACTCTCCGGGTTGTTCGTCCATAATCTTTGGCCGCACTTTTTCTCCCACATGGAATTGACTGCGACTCCCGATCACAACCTGATCTTTCTCCGACAAGCCCGATAGAATTTCGACCCGGTTGCTTCCTTCGTCTCCCAACTTGACCTGCCGTTCTTGTATCCGGGCATCGTTGTCCACGATCAATACGCTTGCTCCAGAAGAGTCGCGCTGCACGGCTTGAACGGGTACGGTAAGAGCCGCGTCTTTCTTATTAAGAGAGAGGTTTACTTCCGCGTACATCCCATCTACTACGCTTCCATCGCGATTCTCGACGTCAATCTCCGTGTGCATCGTCCGGGTCTGCTGGTCGAGCGCATCGGAAAAGCGCGCCACCCGGCCTTGAAAATCACGGCCAAGTGCCGCAACATGCACTTGAACCATCGACCCCAGTCGAATCTGGGCAGCGTCCGACTCCGGAACCGGAACTACGAGCCGCAGCCTCGACCATTCTGCAAGTTGGACAACAGGCATGGCTTGCGTGTCGGAGGCAGTCCCAGCCTGGATCAGCGAACCGGTATCCGCGTAACGCTTCGTGATCACGCCGTCAAAGGGAGCCGTGATCTGCGTGTAAGCTTCCATTGCGGCAAGCTGTTTACTACTGGCTTTTGAAATCGAGAGTTGACTTTCGGCCTCTGCCAGCGACGCATTCGCACTCTCCACCTCAGCTTCGGCTTCTTTGTCTTTATCCTGCGAGTCCTCCAGCTCTTGCTCTGCGATCAATCCCTGTCGCGCCTCTGAAGCTTGCTTTAAGCGGCTATAGGCAAAGTGAGCGGCCGAGTGCGCGGACTGAGCTTGTGCGATTTCACTTTGCGCACGCCGGATTGCATTCTGACTGTGCTCGATAGTCGCCTCAGCGCCGAGAATCTGTGCTCTCAACTCGGGGACTTCTAACACAGCGAGAACCTGGCCCTCCTTCACTTTGTCGCCGACATCCACAAAAATCTGGCGGATATACCCTGCTACCTTGGCGTGAACGTCCACTTCCTGGTATGGCTGGAACGCGCCCGAGAGCGTGAGGGTATCCACAATGGAGCTTCGCTTCACCAACGCCACCGCGACCGGACGAATGGAAGTCTGTTCATCCGCCTCAACCTGCGCGCTCTTCCCTCGAATCAACAAAAACGCCACCAGGCAGAGAGCCACCACTATCCCTGCAAAAATCATGTACCTTTGCTTTGGTTTCATTTCGCCAGCCTTTTCCTGACTCACTTTGTCTTGATCGCAGAGCTCTTCATCGGGTGTCACGATCGCTGCGGCAAGTGATACTAGGACGAAATGGAGAACTCGCTCTAGTTTCCTGATCGTCGGGGACATTACCGCAATGCGGAATCCCTTCGCTAACAGAAAAATGGAGCGAATGACACCGGCACAGTTTTGCCGCCTATAACGCTATGTCTGGAAAGTCAGCAGCCGGGAGGAGGCCGGTTGTATAAGCTCGATTCGAAGAACACACTTGGAATTGGCGGGTGCCCCGTCGAAACGAGGGGGTAGGACTGAACAATTTCATTGGCCATTACAATTGCGACTGGAGGAACCCAGTGCGCTGCGTCAGTGGCCAGATGTTGCCGAATGGCTCGTGGCGAATGCCAGTCCAGCGCTACGCCGTGAGAGATCACGGGCGTGCTTGTGCGCGTCCCCAGACTCACAGTCAAGAGTGAAATCGCCAAAAGAATAAGGAGTATGCCGCCGTGTCGCTTCTTGTGGGACGGCCAAAGATTTTCTAACCGTGACATTCAGGCCTTATGCGTACCTCTATTATAACAAGAGGCTTTGTTCATACCTACCGAACCTGACTAATCTGTTTTCGGGAGTCGACGGCGTGAAAACATCCATAAACAACTCGTTAATTATTCACCTCCTATAACTTTCTCTTATATAATAAGTATGTCTGATATTTGTCTAAATATTATTAGCTTTCCTTCATTCTGATGTTCGCCGTATCATTGTAAGCGTCAGAGAAAACAGGGGGTATGGGAAATGGACCGTCAGCGAATTACGATTTTCGACACGACATTGCGAGATGGTGAACAGTCGCCTGGGTGCAGCATGAATGTGAAAGAAAAGCTACGCCTGGCGCATCAACTCGACCGCCTTGGTGTGGACGTAATTGAGGCTGGATTTCCCATTGCGTCAGAGGGCGACTTTACCGCGGTCCAGGCCATTGCGGCCGCAGTTCCCCGTCCTATTATTGCTGCCCTGGCTAGAGCATGCACCAAAGATATTGAGCGAGCGGCACAATCCCTTGCGGGAGCAGTATGCCCAAGGATCCATGTCTTTTTAGCTACGTCAGAGATTCACCTTCAGCACAAGCTGCGAATCACCCAGCAACAATGTTTAGAGCAGGCGCGTGATTCCGTTCGTTTGGCCAAATCTTTTTGCCAGGATGTGGAATTTTCTCCAGAAGATGCGACCCGTACGTCCCCGCAGTTCCTCTACCGCGTCCTTGAAGCGGTAATCGAGGCTGGCGCCACCACATTAAATATTCCAGACACCGTCGGCTACAGCATACCTGCGGAATTCGCCGAACTGATCACGGGCATCCGCCAAAATGTTCGCGGGATTGAAAAGGTTACAATCTCAGCCCATTGTCACAATGATCTCGGTCTGGCTGTTGCGAACTCCCTCGCCGCCGTGGCAGCCGGGGCTCGACAAGTCGAGTGCGCAATCAATGGAATCGGCGAGCGCGCCGGCAATGCATCTCTTGAAGAATTCGTGATGGCCCTCCGGGTCCGTTCCGACAGGTATGCCTATGACACGGGCATCGTAAGCGAACAGTTATTTCCTGCGAGCAAATTGTTGAGTGAAATCACCGAAGTCCCGGTGCAGCCGAATAAGGCGATTATCGGACGCAACGCATTCGCCCACGAAGCAGGCATCCATCAGGATGGCATGCTCAAGAACCGTCTGACCTATGAGATTATGACGCCGCAGTCCGTTGGCGTTCCCGACTCAACGCTAGTCCTGGGCAAACATTCCGGACGGCATGCTTTGGGCCTTCGCTGCGAGCAACTCGGGTACTCCTTCGATCGCCGAGAATTAGACGATATTTACCGGCAGTTTGTGGTTCTCGCCGATGAGATCAAGCACGTCCACGATCATCACTTGCTCGACTTGATTCGAGAGACCCGCGGGATTCGCCCAAGTTCGCAGCTTTCGGTGGCTGCAGCCGCTCCAAGCGGTGCTCCAAAAAAACCGTTTCCTCCGTTTCCCTCCGACTACAGTGCGGCCACGCTTCCATACAACGCCGCGACGGAACATCACTCGGAGCAAGAAGACTACCTTTGGGGCGTGTAAAGCATTTTCCTTGCCTGGTTCGGCGTCGAACAATCGAATATACAATCGCTAATTCTCAGCGTAAAATTCTGCAACAACAGCGGCCTTTCAAAGCCATAATAGTCGAGCTGTAGGGTCTATCTGTCGGAGATGGATTTTTACCAATGCTCATTAAAGTAACCGCTCTGCCCGGCGACGGGATCGGGCCAGAGGTGACTGATCAGGCAGTTCGCGTGCTTGAGGAACTGGCGGCCACCTTCGGGCATGAACTCGCCTGCACCAGGAAAGACATTGGTGGCGCGGCGCTAAAAAGCAGTAAAGACCCGCTCCCAAATGACACTTTGCAGGCCTGTCTTTCTTCCGGAGCGGTGCTGCTAGGCGCGGTGGGCGGCCCATCCTTTGATAACTTCCCCGGTCATCTCCGGCCCGAAAGTGGACTGCTAAGATTGCGCCGCGAGTTGGGAGTTTTTGCCAATCTGCGCCCGGCGATCTGCTATTCATCTCTGGAAGATTGCTCCCCGCTGCGAGCCGAGATCGTTAAGGGAACTGACATGCTAATCGTTCGGGAGCTTCTCGGAGGAATTTACTACGGGGAGCCTCGTCTGATTCAAGGCCCGACCGGTGACCGCAGCGCTACTGACACTATGCGTTACACAGAAAAAGAAATTGAACGCGTGGCCCGGGTAGGTTTCGAGCTGGCGAGATCTAGAAGGCGAATTCTGGTTTCCGTGGATAAAGCTAACGTGCTCGATTGCTCCCGCCTGTGGCGGGATGTAGTCACTCGCATTTCCCAGGACTACGGCGACGTTAAGACATCCCATATGTATGTCGACTCTGCCGCCATGGCACTGGTATCCCATCCGGCGGACTTTGACGTTGTACTGACCGAGAATATGTTTGGTGACATCCTTTCTGACCAGGCTGCGTCGGTGGTCGGCTCGCTTGGAATGCTTGGCTCCGCAAGCGTTGGTGGACCGGTTGGGCTCTACGAGCCCATTCATGGGTCCGCGCCCGACATCGCTGGACAGAATATTGCCAATCCCGTGGGAGCGATTCTTTCAGCAGCTATGATGCTACGCCACTCATTTAAATTGAAGCGCGAAGCGTCCTGCGTAGAATCATGCGTGGCCAGCGTATTGGCCGCGGGATATCGCACGCGCGATGTGGCTAAACAGGGTCGCCAGTCTCTCTCCACCGAAGAAATGGGAGGAAAGATTGCGGAAGCCATTCGGCTTTCCGCGCAATGCACCGAAAATATCGCGAGCTGAGCATTCCCGATTTCCGGATGATTTTCGAATTAAATTGTTGAATACCGTCCCTTTCCGCGGGAGTACAATTTCTATATATCTTTTTCGGGGAGGGCCGAATGCTCTCGAAGTGCGCCAACCCGGACTGTCCAACTTCATTTCGCTATCTGCACGAGGGCAAGCTCTTCCGCATTGACATGAAACCAGGTGCCGCGGAATCCCTACCGACATCAATTACAAATGGTGCGGCAAAGAAGCCACCGCGGAGGATTGAATTCTTCTGGCTATGTCAGACGTGTGCGGCAGAGATGACTTTAAGTTTTCAAGAAGGCCACGGCGTTACGGTCCGGCCCTTGACCTCGATCAGGGCCATTGCTTCCTAAAGCTTCGAGGTGTAAGACTTCAGCCCCACTTGCGTAGGTTTATACTTTCCAGTGAGTGCATTCCAGCGGATATTAACCATTTCTCCGACCATCCGAATGCCATCGCGTACCGGGTGAATGCTTCCGCCTTGCCGGTGAGCCCACCTTACCGGTACCTCCTCAACCCTCAGACCAAATGTTCGGGCGAGAAAAAGAATCTCCGGATCGAATCCCCATCGCTCGATCTTCTGCATCGGGAAGACGATATCAACTGCCCGACGGTTGAAGGCCTTGAACCCACACTGACTATCTCTATAATGCAGGCCCAAAATGATTCGCAGCGCCAAATTGAAAACCCGTCCAAAAATCTGACGGCGCAGCGGTTGTCTCGTGGTTTGAAGTTCCGGCCTTAGCCATCGCGATCCAATTGCAATGTCGGCCCCCTGTTTAATAGCCGCAAAGAGCTTTGGCGCCTCTTCAATGGGAGACGACAAATCGGCGTCGCTGAAGAGCAATATCTCCCCTTGCGCGTGCAACATTCCATTGCGAACGCTGTAGCCTTTGCCGCGATTGCCGGGATTATCTATCAAACGCACCACCGGATTGCGCACGCCTTGCAGCCTTACAATTTCCGCAGTGTTATCGGTAGAGCCGTCGTTCACAACGATCACTTCGGCATTCCAGCCTTGTTTGCCCACAAAAGCGAGGATTCTCTGCAAGGTCTCGCCGATGCGTGCGCCTTCGTTATAGGCGGGAAGCACGATGCTGTATGTGAATTCCAAGCGGTGGTGCGCTTCCTTGGCCTGAGAGTCACTCCGACGTGGGGTACAGTTTGCTACAGCAACGAGAATAGGGCAATCAATATTCGGAAGTCGCCGGAAAACGATCTGCCATGTTGCGTTCCCTACACGCTCCGTTCGGTTGCTTGACTGCTCAATGTACAGATGTTGAGGATTGTCCGACTTGAACGACCTGGCTGGTCAGATTCCATCCACGAACTGCCAACTGTGGGGCCCCATTTGCGGATTTCGCCGGGTACTGAATTTCAATTTCACGGGTTTCTCCGGGCAAGAGTGAGACGTAATTGTCGGAATAGTATGCGGGTAATATGCGAGTCCCATCCGCCGCGTTCAGGAGTGTAAGTTTGGTGGACAGCGCAGCAGAGGCGCCGGTGTTATGAACTTGCACTTGAATGCGAATATCGTCGCCTTCGCGGCTGGATTGGGCTGTCACAGACAAGACAGCCGCAGCTAGCCGGTTCAAATTTCGATAGGATTCACTCGTCGCTCCCAGCCAGTAGAAATTGTCGGACACAACCTGGCCCGCGGAATTCCGCAACTCCAGTTTTACCAGCACAACTCCCTGTGATGCGAGCAACGGTGCGAGTTCAAGCTTGAACCCGTTGGTGAGCTTATCGGCATCTGCGTTCGCTTTCTCTTCTTGATGCAAAAGCAATTTATTGTCGAGAGAATAGACGTTTGCTTCAACCGCTAATCCCGCAAGTGCATCAGTAGTTGTGTTGACGACGCCAACATCATAGTTCGACAGATCGAGTTGGACATGAACCGGCTCGCAGGCTTTCTTTACTGCGTAGTAGGAAGACTGCGTATCGTAGTCCGAGTTCATAATTTGCCAGGTATTGCTTGGCCACGCAGGCTGTGTCATCCATAACATTCGTCCGCTGTTGGGGGACCATAGATGAGCGTTCATGCCCTCAAAAATTGCCCGGTGATCTACGTAGTCCAGCATCTGCGCTTTGCGCTCGAAGTCCTCTAGGCTTACCGGCGCGCCGAATTCCGCCTGCATCTGGGCCATGAAGGGATTCATGTCTCCGTTTCCGCTTTGGTGCCAGTCGTGGTAGGCCCAATCATCGCTGATCGGCCACTGATCTTCTTTCGGTATCCACGCGCGAAATGATTCCAGCGTTGAAAATGACGGCGTTCCGGTCTCGACCGAAAAGCCGCGATTCAACGCGGTGTAATAAAGGACCGGATCGGTGTACTTGTACGGCCCGCTGTTTTGCAGATTGATCTGGTTCGAGCTCGGCGAATAATATCGGGTGCCGTCGAGCGATCGAATCAGTTCAATGAGTCCTTCATTGATGATCGGTTGCGGCACACCTTCGTTGCGGCCGCACCATAATACGATCGAAGGATGATTGCGGAACCGCAGGATGGTGTCGCGAGCGTTATCCAGAAACAGTGCCGGATCCTCAGCTTCGACGTTGTAGTTCTGCGTGGATTCCCAGAAATCGTTCCACACCAGCAGGCCATATTCATCGGCTAGGTCATAAAAAACTTCTTCAGTGCTCTGCCCCACCCAGTTGCGAATAATGTTCAAATTCGCGTCGCGGTGCAGGCGGAAATAAGGTTCGAGTTTTTCGCGGGACACACGCTTGCGCGAATCGTCCATGCCCCAACTTCCGCCGCGACAGGCGATGCGCACTCCATTCACTTTTATGACCAGGTAGTGCGCCATCTTCGTATCGTCGACCATTTTTATCGAAGATGACGATTCGCCTCGCGGAGTTAATGATGCCGCCCACGACTTCCAACCTTCTTTCCATTCCGGCGGGAAGATGGATGGATACGGTTCGGCTGCGGGAATCTGCCGGATGCCTTCGTGACGGACGTTGATGACTTCTTCGTCCTTCATGCGAGCAGCGGTTGGCGAATATTCCACACGCCGCATATTTCCCGCGCTGTCGAGCAAACCCAATTCGTAAGTGATTTCGCGGATTCCAAACCGCAGTGTCTTGCGGTCGGAAACGGAATTTCCTTCCGAAAAAGACAGCTTCAACGTATAGAGTTCGGGCTTGCCATAGCCGTTCGGCCACCACAATCGAGGATGCTGGACGGTCAGCTGCGGGAATTCAGAGGCCGCCAGTTTTACGGAGGTTTTGCCGGGAGGCAGTGTGATTTGTTTTGTGACCGAGATGTCGCCGAATGAGGCTTCGAGTTTTCCTTCGACTGGCGAACTCGAAAGATTTTCGAGCGGGACATAATCTCGACATCAGCGCGACTGGTATCTGGCAGCGGAAGGCTGGTAACGACCTGCGGGTCTTCGATCTTTACTTCGCGGGTTGCAGTGAGCGTCACCTGCTGCCATATTCCGGTGTCGCGATCTCGAATCGCGGGAATCCAATCCCATCCTTCGGTCGCGACGAAAGTGGGGCCGTCCAGACACATCAATCCGCCATTCTCTCCCGGGCCACCTTTAATGGATTGTTCCTGGGGAATTCCCGGGATGAGGCGGAGGCGAAACCCGCACGGCCAGGACGTTTTGCTTAGGCTTGATAACCCCAGTCACGTCAAACACGCCGCGAATGAATGCGCCCTTGATTGAACCGAGAGACTTGCCATTCAGCCAAACCTCGGCAGCATAATTGATGCCTTCAAAAGTGAGTGTTAGACGGTGATCAAGCGCGGTTTTGGGCGCGGGAAATTCCACGCGATACCAATAATCCTGCTTATTCAGGCTCTCGGGAATTGCGAGGTTATTCATTCCATAGTCTGGATCGGGATAAACACCGCGATCAATCATGGTAGTAAGGGCGGTGCCCGGTACAGTTGCCGGCCACCAATCGCGATTGCTGAAGCCTGACTGCGAGATCGTGGCACCGTCCGCATTTACTTTGGGGGCAGGAGTCATTTTCCAGCCGTTTGCGAGCACCCACTTTTCTTCGCCATTCGGTTGAAGAGCTTCTTGAATTTTGGTCAGCGGTTTCGCCACTGGTTGCGAAAATGACGCGTTGGTGTGGGGCATCGTCGCTGGGTCTTGCGGACTGCGGTATCCCGCCTGCCCCCGCGTTTGCACTGGCCATGGCTTCGACCCTTCCTCAAATTCGATCAGAGAAAAATCTTCCGGCCGCTGCGCGAGCTGTTTGATCTGGTCGCTCGTCAGTGCGGTTCGCGTCAAGGTTATAAAAGCCAGCGCGCCGCCAAAATGTTTCCAATCCGAAGACGGTAGAAAAGGCGGCGCCATTTGCAAAGCTGGACTCACGCTTCCAATATCGAGCTTTCCATTGGCTATTTGTACTCCGTCACTGTAAAGCCGGAACTGTTCGCCGTCGAAGGTTGCGGTCAGGAAATGCCATTTGCCGGAGACAATCATCGCCGCACCCGACACGATGCTGTTCTTACCCATCCATAAAATTACGTTCTTGCCATCAATCGCAATGTACCTCGAAAACTCGTCCTCAGGATTGCCGAAACCTGCAATCAAGCTCGGAGCATTCAGAGATTCTGCGGCCTTCACCCACCCATACAGTGACCAGGGCGAATCCGCATGCAATATGGAGTCATCTTTCGCGAGAGGTTTACTTAGGCCGTCTCCCCCGGCGAGAAACAGGGCGTTGAATGGACCATAAGAATCCGGTTCACCGATGGTTTGCGGATTTCCCTGGGCATACCCGAGACTAGCCATTCCAATCAAACAAAGAAAAAACATCCCTGTTTGACGCCATGATGGAAATCGGGGAGCAAGCATCTTTATCAAGCCTCCGTGAGACTTCGAGAGAATAGAAGTGATCAAATTATTTCCAGCCGTACGAAGCCAGTACCTGGCCGCTCATCTCCAACCACGAGCATCGCCGCATGCCCAGCTTCTAGAGTTGTCGAGAAACTTTTGCCGCTGCGATGATCCTCAAAAGAGACATCAGCCGTATTCGCCTGATTCCGACGTGACCACATACAAGGTTGCATGCGGAAAGCGGGTTGGACAAATCAGAATGCCGGGATCCGTCGTGGTCGTTGAGTACGCCGAAGTGACGCCCGCTTGCTTCGCCGCATATTTATACACATCGCCCATGGCCTGCAAGTTGTCGTTCAATTCCAACGGCAGGGCTGAAAAGATGATTTTTCCCTGGCCTAGCGCTGTCGTTGAAAAAGTTCGGCCGTCGGGAAGGAATGCACGGTCCAGATAAGTGGTCTTGTCGCCTGAATAAGTGAGCTTAGCTTCGCCCCCGGGCCACGTCAGAATGTTTTCTCTTGCCGTCAACGGTCCCGGATCATAATTCAATCCCACTTCATTCTGGCGTCCAGTGGTGTGGAAATGAGCATCCTCATCAAACCGCCCGGAGATCAATAACGTCGCGCCCGCCTTCACCTTATCAAGCACAACCCGCCATGCGTGGTCCGTCAGTTCAAACGGAGAAGGAATAATAATCAATCTTGGATTTCCCAGAGATTCGATCTGATATTCCCCAACGACATACGCCTCGTCTCGCGCGTACTGATAGAGGGCGCGAACGCATTTTTGCTGCGCCTCAACTGCAAACCCGTTCCAAACCGAAAGTTGAAGCGATTGCGGCAAAACAATAGCAATCTCCGGCTCGGTCAGACCGGTGGCAGATGGCGCTGTTTTTTCGGCGAAACGTCCCATGTCCCGCATCATGGGCTCCCAGCTTTTTGCCGAGCCATCGCTTCGCTTCATCCCGAAATCTGGCTCCCGGTCCCAATCCCATTGCAATGCTCCGCTGCTGCCCGCGGCAAAGCCGAGCGCCCATTTTCGTTCGAGCAATGGAAAACCTGTTAGCTCGTCATAACGCCAGGTACCGTCCGGATTCCAAACAGGTTGATACCCAGTTTCGCCGGTGATGTTGGGAACGCCTGGCACTTTCGCCGCGACCGAATCCCACAAGAGAGCGTCGTCCTGCCAATAAGTGTGATTCGTCGTAAATGAAATGCCTGCGGAGGCATAGAACTGATTCAATACTCGGTCTTTAACTCCGCCTTCATCCTGACCAACGTCTACTAATTGCTTACTTCCGGTGCTCCGGATTGCGGCGACCATGCCTCGAACCCAATCGGTGAATTCGTCCTGCGCGAATAAACCGTAATCCACGGCTCGCACTTGCCTTGAATTTCCGTAGCGTTCAAAAGTTAGATCGGCTTCACTCGGAAGAGGCACATTGTCGAAACCGCCCAACTCTTGGGGCGTAACTGCCCACGCAGCGCTCAAGTTGTCGAGAGTTCCATACTTTTCCTTAAGCCACTTATGCCAGGCTGCGAGTTCGCTTCCGTCGCCGTTGGGCGCGTTCCCATGCCACAGCCGATTAGGATTTGAAAAATTTGGCTCATTAATCAAGTCCCAGCAGAGCCAGGAAATGTTCTTGAAACGATTTACGACCGACAGGATGTAATCTTTCTCGGCCTCGATGTTTGCGGAATCAATGTACGCGTTTGGTTCGGGCGGGGCTGATCCTGGTCCTGAGGGCGGACCAAACCGCATTGACACTCTTGGGACGAACGCAAAGAATGTGAAGTTCACAATAATGTTATGACGGCGCGCGCAAAGCAGGTAGGCTTCGAGGTTCCGCAAGAAACGCTCGTTCACCTGGTCAGTCAAAGGCTCTACGAATCTCTTGTAAGGCATCCAGACGCCAGTGCGAATAAAAGTGACTCCGTTCTGCGCCATTTCGGCGAAGTCTTTTTCCCAAATCCATGAATTTCGTGGCCCTGAAAAATCCCATCCGTTTTCTTCGGTGCTGAAGTAATTGGTTCCCACTGGAAAAAATGGCTTGCCGTCGCGGGTAAGGAAGTTTCCGTTGACTCCCAGGACTGGGCCAGAGTTCAACAATGTTTCATCTTCGACCCAAAAACCATTTTGGTAGAACTCGCGGGGTCGCCCGTCATCCTCATAAACCCCTCGCACGATGTAAAAACCTGGCGATAGAAGTTTCTTCGAATAAACTTCGGCATCCGTTCTGTTGCCCGAACAAGATACGTGAGCGGTATCCACTACTGTACTGCCAGACAGTAACTCAACTTTGACGTCTCCAGTGAGTGGTTGCGCCAGCCCCTCCCGGCGGGTGTTACGCAGGTGAACCACGATTTGGGGGTATTCTCCTGCCTTCAAGGTTGAGAAGAGCATTTCCAGCCAGAATGAAGTGGCGCCCTGGCGCGCGTATTCCGCTGCTTGCGAGATCAGAGAGATTCCGTCGGGAGAGTCCCAGTAGCCGGGATCAGGATCGAAATCCAACGCGACGATGCGCGACCCCGAAAACCTACCTGCCTGCCCCCCGTTGTCTGAAACTATGACAGGGGCCGCAACCTCCAAGCCATCGGAGTTCGTCATATAGCCAAGGCCATTGAGATGACCTTCGACGGCGAAGAAGCGGCGTGCTCGAATTTTCGTCGCATGCAAAAACGAATATCCCGCACGCCAACCGAAGACGGCTCCACTCTGGACAGGTACTTCGTAACTGTGGCGAAAATCCAACTCTCGCGAGTAAGTATCTTGCGGGAGTGACTGGCTGAACTTGCCATCAGATGCGCTCACCGGCACTCTTAACGGCTGGCCGCCAAGAACCAGAAGATTTCCTCCCGCTTCGAGGTAAGCATGAATACTGTGCCATGCGTCGGTGGGGACGGCCGATCCGTAAGGAAGCACGAGAAGATCAACGGAAGCCAGTGCATCCGGATTCTTCAGTCCATTCAGATCAAGAAAAACCGGATCCATGCCTTCCAGTGACTTCACCAAAGTCTGGCGACTAACCGGCGCACTGGCGATTGTGGGGAAACCGTCCTGCCAAAATACAACCACTTTGCCGAACCCAAAGGGGGCAGCGAGAACAACGACGAACGTTGCAATGAGAAAGGAGCGCATGTATGAACACCCGTTGTTCAATTTTGGTTCCCAAAAGGTGACAAGAACCAATTGTGGTAGACGCGGTGAAAAACTTAGCGACCAAATATATCCCCACTGATCTTGGGGGAACTATTTGATTTCGATAGTCACAGCGTTCGATGTGAAACCATTCACTGTCAATACCACCGGCACTATTCCTGCACCACGCAGTTTGTGGGGAAGACTCACAGTCACGTAATCCATCCCAGGACCTGCATTCGCCAATTTCCCGGCCGCTTCGACTTTCAAAGGGAGTCCTCCTACCTCCGCGACCATGTTCTCAAGCGAACTTCCTCGAATGCCGGTGCCCTGGAACGTGACGGCAAAGACGTCGGAGCGGGTCCCGAGACGTAGCGGAACCGGCACGCAAGTCGTCGAGCAGCGATACACAGGCTCAGAAATCTGCTTGCCACTGGCGTCGGTCCGCACCGCGGTTGCCAACGCAACTCCGCTGCCGGTTGCGTCCGCCGAAAACAGTCCCGGGGCTGAGGACGAGATCAATGCACCGCCTGCCTGAGTCGCGACGGTCACAGTCGCCACGCCGGGCGCGGTCTCTTGTGGCACAACATATACAACCTGCGTCGGGCTAACCGAGTAGAGGCCAGCCAGCCGCGAGACCCCCGCGCTATCCTTTACCGCCACTTCCACGCCCGCTAGTCTGCGAGGCAGCGACGTTGCGCTGGCGGTACCGCTGCGATGTGTGAAGTTCTCTCCAGTCGCTACCACAATAGACGATGGCGAAAACCGATAGCTGCCATCGGCAAAAGACTGATTTCTTACCAACGGTCCGCTGGTGGTGTTGTCGGTATCGCTCACGGAAGTGCTGTTGACTACGAGCACGGGTTGCGCGAAATCCGCCTCAACTTGTGAAATGGTTTCGCAAGCTGAACAAACCGGCAAAAACCATAAGTCGCTATCAGGCGCAGCCCCGTAGTTCAGCACAGTGTTGCCCGTAATTGTTCCACCGTTCACGTTTTCCGATCGGATACCTGTGCGGATTCCGTTGGTGACAAAGTTATCGTCCACCGAAATATTGGTGAGCGACTGAGTGGTTACCCAGCCGAAATGTTGATCGTAGGCAACTATGTTTATTCCGGCGGCGTCGGTCAGCAGGCTCGCGCTTGGAATCCCGTAACCCAGTGCGTCGTCCACAATATTGTTTTCGATGGTGATGCCGGACGACGGTCCAGTCTTGTAGTTATAGCTTAGCGCCTCGTCCTGCTCTACCACGATGCCGCTCCGGTTCGTTGCCTCGGTCATGTTGTCATGAATAGTGACATTCGACACGCCGGCGGGATAGATGCCACGGCCGAAAACAATTTCCTGAGCCAGATTCCCGCTGATAACCGTGCCCGAGCCACGCAGATGTGGATCATCGGGCGTAACCCCGAAGTTCTGTTGCAATCCCCCGATGGCATGATCGAGCGTGAGGGTGATTACGCCATTTTTGTCAGGAGCGCTCTCTGCCACAATGGTTGCCGTCCCCGCGATGGTCGCATTGGTGATATTGATGAAATCGTAGGTATCCCCAACTGTCAGCGTTCCAGTGTTATTCAAAGTCACCTGCACGCTCGTGGAACTCGAAGGCGCGGCGACAATTGCAGCCCATTGGCCATCCATAGCAATGGCATCATCGCAAGTTCGTTTTACGGTGTTGTTCGTGACCACATTGTTCGCACCTGCTCGCGCGAGATGAATGCCGTCCGCATTTGAGCTGATTAACCGGTCGGTGCCGGGGCGGGGAATTACCTGCACATGATCAACGGTGATGGCCGATCCTGCCAGGAAGACTCCGATAAATCCCGATGCGTAAACCGAGACGTTCCGGACCGTGAGCCCTGTCGAACCGCTGGCGAAAATGGCTCCGATTCCTGCCCGCCACTCCAGCACCAGTGTGTCCCCGGGTTGAATTGTGTTCAGCTGTGTAGCGGTGGTCCAGGGTTCGGTTCCGGCAAGCTGAATAGTGCTGTCGCCCAAACTTGTGGGTATAACCTGCATCCGTCCCGTGCCGCTGAGTTGCTGGCCATTCCGAAAGATATATGCGAAGTAGCCATTGTTGACATAGCTGGAGGGCACGGTTAAAGAATTAAATGTCGAAGGCAACGGGTAATTTCCGTCCTGGACGAAACTCACGATCGGAGGCGCGCATGCCGGCGTGCATGGCGGCGTGCCGCACTGCGGAGGGCAAGGGTTCACGCTTGTGACTGTGACTTCCGTAAACGGCAATTCAGCTTGGAGTGGAGTAAGCGGCGATTGCCATGGCAAATAGTCCACCGTAAAGTTCTTCAGCGTGAGATTCACGCTGTTATTAATGTCTATGGCCATGATGTTGCCAAGAGCGAAGTAAAGGTCCGAATAATTGAGATCTGCGGTGACGTTCGCAATGGCGTTGAGATACACGTGTTGATATGGGCTGTTCAAGCTGAGAAAGTAATAACTGCCGCGGTCGGCCACGACTTTCGGTATGTGGTTTGCAGACGCGTACTCTATACCCGCCTGAAAGAGTGGACGCGCGTCAAGGCTGGGGGTATTGGGCGTCATGTTCGATGCAGCTATGCCTTTTGCCACGAGGTCTGTGGACAGGTTGAGCACTTGGCCGTGCGCGCCCCTTGGATTCAAGCAGCCAATCAGAAGACACACCGAGGTTATGATTTTCTGGGCACGGAGCTTCATTGTGGCCTCCCATGATTTTCTCTTTCAAAATGTAGGGCGAAACAGTGTACCCAATCGTTTTGCAGGCGCAAGCACCAAATGAATGAAGAGAACTTCGCCATGCCACAGTCCAGATTTTAAGACTATCGCAGGCCCCGCCGGACCCCCTCCAATGACGATTCAGCTAATTCATTTCCCGAAATGCTCGCCTGGGGTTAGACTTTCGCTTCGACGGCAAATGCTCTGCGTCTGAAATGAAAGATTGAAAGGAGGAAATTAGACTGTCAACTTCGCGGCGTGGATTCCTGAAAAAGAGCGCCATTGCAAGTGCTGGAATGGCCTTGGAACAGTTTCGAGGGATGGCGGCCCCTATCAACGGCTTAGAAGTTCCCGGCGCCGCGGCTATAGCCGGCAATGAATCGCTCGCTGCCGTATCTGCTCGAAAAATCAAAAGCGAATTTACTCGTGGACTTGGAATTTATCCCGGCGACCCTCGAGAAGACTTCAGCCCCGAACTCGTGATTGACAGTGTGACCTACCGGAACTTGGCTTTATTGAGGCCCGCTTACCATTCCAGCAGCTACGACTACAATCTTACCGCGCAGTTGGTAACCGACGGTATCAAAGACACGCGGCTACCCGATTGGGTCGCAACCTCCACCAGTTCTCGCGGTGCACTGCCCAAGAACGAGCGCGAACTGGTGCTCGATCACTCCCGCACCAATTCCGTGGAGGTATTCGGCCCCCATGCCAACTTGCAAGTTCAGCTTGAGCGGCGGCACGAGCCTTCCCGAAGTTGATCGCATTGATGTGGTCGTTGTTCCGCAAGGCGCTGCGGCTCCTTCGGACATGAGCTTTACGGTTTCAGTTTCCGATGACGGTCGCACATGGGAGAAGGTCGGCGCTGTATCTGCACCTGAGCCGGTGTCGGTTGAAGGCTATCCGCAAGATTTCGCGCGGCCGGGCCAATTGTTTATTCCGGCAATCACTTTCGGCCGGACTTGCCGAAACCGTTTCTATCAGATCGAATGCGCGGTTCCGAGCGCCCCGCCCCAAACTGCCTACATGCAATGGAGAGTTGGCGAGATTGAATTCTATAATCGCGACCAACGGGTGCAGATCGGTGGCCCCTATAGTTTCACGAGCGCGTGGATGAGCGCTGGACTTGGCGAAGAGTGGGTTTATGTTGACCTCGGCGCTCGCTGCGAGTTTGATCGCGTCAAGTTGTATTGGATCGCGCGAGCGGCTGAGGGTTCCATACAGGTTTCAGACGACGCCGAGAGCTGGCGGGACCTGCATACCTTCGCTGATGAGGCGGGACTCCTTGCCGATGTAAAACTGACCCCGCCTGCCCGCGGCCGATACGTTCGAGTGCTGATGAAACGGCCAACCTCGCCTGACGGCTATATTCTCAGCGAAATTGAAGTGTACGGCCGCGGCGGCCCTGTAGCCCGCCCGAAGCTCGTTTCTGCAATCCTCCCCGATGGCGAGCCCGACAGCCGGTTCGATCTCGCGGGAGGCGCGTGGCGCTTACAGCGCCTTTCGCTTGTCAAAGCAGATGGGAAGGAGCTTTCGAAGCCGGGCTTTCACGACGACGCGTGGGTGGTCGCGACAGTACCGGGAACTGTGCTCACGTCGTACCTCAAAGTTGAAGCCATCCCTGATCCGAATTCCGGCAAGAACCAGCTGTACGTTTCGGACTCGTTCTTCTACTCCGACTTCTGGTACCGCACGGAATTTATCGCGCCCGCTCTTGCTCCAGAGAAAATGGCTTGGCTGAACTTCGATGGCATCAACTGGAAAGCCACTGTCTTCCTGAACGGTGAGCACATTGGCCGCATCGAAGGCGGATTCATGCGAGGCCGCTTCGATGTAACCAGCAAATTGCTTCCCGGCAAGAAGAATGCTCTTGCAATACGAATCGAAAAAAATGCTACTCCCGGAAGCTGTAAGCAGAAGACCTACGAAAACGGCGGTCCGAACGGCGGCGCTCTCGGAGCCGATAACCCTACGTATCACGCCTCCGTCGGTTGGGACTGGATTCCCACCATTCGCGGCAGAAATACCGGCATTGTCGGGAATGTTTACCTCTCAACGAGCGGACCAGTAACTCTTGAATATCCCTTCGTGGCTACTTCACTGAACCTTCCCGATACTTCGCACGCCGACGTGAGCATTGAGGTTGATGTACTCAATCATCAGGCTTCGTCCGTTGCAGGTACCCTTCGCGGCCGCTTCGGAGAAGTGCAATTCGAGCAGCGCATCACGTTAGATGGGTCATCGGAATCACCAACCAGGAATCGCGTCAAGTTCGATCCCTCGACACATCCAGCATTGCGCCTACAGAACCCAAAGCTGTGGTGGCCAGTCGGCTATGGCGATCCGAATTTGTACAACGTGGAACTTACATTTCAGTTGAAGGATGGTTCGCGTTCAGACACAAAGACACTGAAGGCCGGAATCCGCCAGATGTCTTACAGCGAAGACGGCGGCGTGCTGAAGATCTTGATCAATGGCCGCCGTTTCATACCTCGCGGAGGCAATTGGGGATTCAGCGAATCCATGCTTCGCTATCGCGCCCGCGAATACGACGCTGCCCTGCGCTACCACCGCGAGATGGGCTTCAACATGATCCGCAATTGGGTGGGCCAGATTGGCGACAACGAATTCTATGAGGCTTGCGACCGCTACGGCGTCCTGGTGTGGCAGGACTTCTGGCTTGCGAATCCGTGGGACGGCCCCAATCCTGACGACAATGCTTTGTTCCTCAGCAATGTGAAGGACACCGTGCTTCGCATTCGCAATTATCCGTCAGTCGGCCTGTATTGCGGCCGCAACGAAGGCTTCCCGCCGAAGCCTCTCGACGATGGCATACGCAGCATATTGGCGGAATTGCATCCCGACCTCCACTACATTCCGAGTTCTGCCGACGATGTCGTTGGCGGCGGTGGTCCGTACATGGCGATGCCGCTCACTTTCTATCCCACGATGGCTGCGTATCCCAAACTGCATAGCGAAATCGGTATGCCGAATATTCCATCCATCGAGAGTGTGCGGGCGATGATGCCAAAGAATGCACTTTGGCCTCCGGGACTCGAATGGGGATTGCACGATTTTCCTGAAGGTGGGTTCCACCGTGGCCCAACTTTCTTCGATACGCTGGAAAATGCCTATGGCAGTAGCAATAACCTGGAAGAGTTCGTTTCCCTCGCGCATTTCCTCGACTACGACGGCTTTCGCGCCGAGTTCGAAGCGCAAAGCAAAAACCGCATGGGCTTGCTGCTTTGGATGAGTCACTCGTGCTGGCCGTCATTACTGTGGCAGACCTATGACTATTATCTCGAACCGACCGCGGCGTACTTCGCCTGCAAGAATGTTTGTGAGGCGCTGCACATTCAATGGAATCGTATAACCGACTTTGTTGAGGTAGTGAACTATAGTGCCGGGGACGCACGCGGTTTGACCGCCTTGGCCGAGGTGCTGAACATTGACGCATCGCCGAAGTGGAAAAACACCGCCTCTCTCGACAGCGCCGAAGACAGCGTCGCCAATTGCATGCACATCGAATATCCAACTGGATTGACTCCCGTACACTTCATTCGCCTCACCCTCTCACGCGCGGGCAATCCGATCTCGACAAATCTTTACCTGCGTGGGATGCAGGAAGGCAACCATCGAGCGATTCGCCAACTGCCCAAGGCTCACATAAAAACCACGACGAACACTACGCGACAAGGCGGACTATGGAAGTTGACGACTCAAGTGCACAATCTTTCCGCCTACCCGTCGCTCATGACCAGATTAAAAGTAGTACGTGAGAAGAGCGGAGACCGGATTCTTCCCGTTATTTACAGTGACAATTACTTTACCCTCATGCCGGGAGAAAAACGGACAATCCAGACGGAACTGAATCACGCCGACACTCGAGGAGAAAAACCGCGCATGATGCTCGGGGGTTTCAACCTAGAATCATTACCTGCGTAAGCTGCTCGAAGGCTCAATGCGATTCGCGAGCTACTTTCGCTCCGCTGCCGCCGACGAGAAAATCCAGATCTGCTCCCTTATCCGCCTGAAGCACGTGTTTGGTATAGAGCCTTACCCAGCCACGATCGGGCAATGGAGGCGCTGTCCACTGCTTCCGGCGAGCAGCGAGTGTATCTTCATCAACCTCCAGTTTCAGCGATCTCCCAGGAACATCGAGCGCGATGACATCCCCGGTACGCACGAGCGCCAAAGGTCCGCCTGCTGCCGCTTCCGGGCAAACATGCAAGACAACCGTCCCGTAAGCAGTTCCGCTCATTCGCGCGTCGGAAATGCGAACCATATCGGTGACGCCCTTCCGCAATAATTTTCCTGGCAAGGGCATGTTGCCAACTTCTGCCATGCCCGGATAGCCTCGTGGCCCGCAATTTTGTAAAACCATGATGCAGTTCTCATCAATATCCAGGCTGTCGTCATTGACGCGGGAGTGAAAATCCTCGACATTTTCAAAAACTACAGCGCGACCGCGATGTTGCAGGAGGCTTGGGCTGGCTGCGGACAACTTGATGACTGCGCCATCCGGTGCGAGATTGCCTCGGAGTACGGCAATGCCAGCATTGGATTTAAAGGGCTCGGCAAACTTGTGGATTACATCTCGATTCCAACAGGGAGCATCAACGACGTTCTCCCAGATCGGCTTTCCGTTCGCTGTCACGGCATCGCGGTTAAGCACGCCCGCTTCGCCGAGTTCGCGAAGAACGGTGGGTAGTCCTCCAGCATAGAAAAAGTCTTCCATCAGGTATTTGCCCGACGGCTGAATATTCACAAGGCACGGCAAACCGTTCGCGAGCTTATCAAAATCATCCAGGCAAAGCGGTACGCCAATTCGCGCTGCGATAGCGATCAAATGAATCACCGCATTGGTAGATCCTCCAATCGCGGCGTTGGCGCGAATTGCGTTTTCGAAGGCTTGCCGCGTCAGGATTTGCGAGATGCAGACATCTTCTTTGACCATTTGAACTACACGGCGACCCGTCATCTGAGCGAGGGTATTGCGTCGCGCGTCCACCGCAGGGATAGCCGCATTGCCGGGCAAGCTCATTCCCAGCGCTTCGACCATACTAGCCATGGTGGAGGCCGTGCCCATAGTCATGCAATGCCCTTTGGACCGGTGCATGCAACTTTCCGCCGCAAAAAATTCTTCTGTACCCATTTCGCCCTTGCGCAGCTGATCCGACATTTGCAGAAGGCCTGTCCCCGAGCCAATGTCTCTGCCACGGAATTTTCCGGAAAGCATGGGACCGCCTGACACCCCAACGGTTGGAAGGTTGCACGAAGCCGCACCCATTAGAAGAGACGGTGTCGTCTTATCGCAGCCCATCAGCAGCACTACGCCATCTATAGGATTGGCGCGGATTGACTCCTCCACATCCATGCTGGCGAGATTGCGAAACAACATCGCCGTCGGCCGCATTTGAGTTTCGCCCAGAGACATCACCGGAAACTCAAGGGGAAAGCCCCCAGCTTCCCAGACGCCACGCTTCACAAATTCGGCAATCTCGCGGAAATGCGCATTGCAAGGCGTCAGTTCGGACCAAGTGTTACAAATTCCGATCACCGGCCGGCCATCGAACAGATCGTGTGGCCAGCCCTGATTTTTCATCCAGCTCCGGTGCATAAAACCGTCGCGGTCCTGTCTCCCATACCATTCCTGACTGCGGAGTTTTTTCATCTGCCGTACTCTCCAATACTGGGCGAGGTGATCTTCGACAGAGATCGCCTTCTAGACTCTACCCTTCGTACTAAATTATTTCGGGCCGCCCGGGCCAGCCTCATTGGGAAGCGGCTCCCCGACAAATACCAGGCAATCATTGGGATCAGAAATATGGAATTCGACCATTCCATATTCCCGGGCAAACAGATCCCTTATTCGATAACGATTCTTGAATGTTTTCACGTGTTCCCAAAGAGAATTGATTCCAGAAACCTCAATGTAAATCTCGGTGTGCCCGCGAACACAATTCATGACTTCCTCAGATAGAGCCTTCTGGAAATGAATGGTTTGGCCATCCCGCTCGACGATCGAGTAATCCGGCGACTTCAAGACTGTCTTAAATCCTAGAATGTCCTGGTAAAACGCGAGACTCTCTTCCATGTTGGCCACCGCCAGCATCGGGCTAATTTTCCTCACTGTAGAGAGTTCTGCCATCATGGCCTTCCAAATGCCGTTTGGATTTCACAACGTAAGAGCAATCCGATAATATCGGAAAAAGGGCAGGTAAACGTAATCTTTAACTTGACGAAAAGATGCGTCCGCATGATGATCTCTGTGGTTTATTCGAGAACATAATTACCGGGAGCCTCTACTATGATCCCCGCTTTTGCCGGATTCGACTTGCGGCCAAGAATGTTCCACTCAATTGTTCTGTCAATGGGCGCTGCAATAATATTTTGTACTTTTGCCGGTTCCATATTTTCAACCCCACTATTGGCCGACACAAACACGCTCCGAATCTATTTTGTGGACGTTGAGGGAGGCCAAGCCACCCTTTTCGTCACGCCAGCAGGGCAATCCCTATTGATTGACACCGGGTGGCCCGGTCACGAGGGCCGCGATGCGGACCGCATTGTTGCAGCAGCGAAAAACGCTGGAATCAAGAAAATTGATTATGTGCTGATTACACATTTTCATGAAGATCACGTAGGCGGTGTTCCACAACTTGTCGAGCGAATACCCGTCGGAACATTTATTGACCACGGCGAGAACCGCGAGACCACGGACGCACCTACCGTTGCGGACTGGCAGGCCTACCAAAAAGTATTGGCGACGGGCAAGTACAAGCACATCACTCCCAAGCCCGGCGACTCTCTCCCCGTCAAGGGTATTCAAACGACCGTGATCAGCGCGGACGGCGCGTTGATTCAGAATCCACTGCCGGGGGCGGGACAGGATAATCCAACTTGCAAAGGCGCCGAATCGTACCTTGCGGATAAAACAGAAAACCTGCGTTCGCTAGGTACGCTAATCACTTTCGGCAAGCTGAGAATTTTGGACTTGGGCGATCTCACCCACGACAAAGAAATGGAACTGATGTGCCCGATAAATAAATTGGGCAAAATAGATATCTACATCGTCTCCCATCATGGTTGGTCCCAGAGCAGCAGCCCCGCACTGGTTTACGGGATTGATCCTCGCGTCGCGATTATGGATAACGGAGCTAAAAAGGGCGGAACTCCTTCCGTGATTGACGTCATTAAGAAATCGCCACACCTCGAAGATCTTTGGCAATTGCATTTTTCCGAGGAGGGTGGCGAAGCACATAATACTTCAGCCGATCTCATTGCCAATCCCACGGACTCGCCAGATGCCGGCGAACTATTTGGAACTGACGGCTCAAAAAAACGGCAGCTTCGACGTTTTCAATTCCCGAACCCAGCAGACCAAACATTATTCAGCCACTCAGCCTCACTAATCTTGAAGAGCTACAAAATTGCAGTCATCGAAGGGGACGGCATCGGCCGCGAAGTCGTTCCCGAAGGTCTGCGCGTTTTGGAGGCTGCGGGCCGCCGCTATGACATTACTCTTTCATGGCGGCATTTCGACTGGAACTGCGAAACCTACCTCAAGACCGGGCGAATGATGCCCGAAGACGGCTTGGACCAGTTGCGTCAGTACGACGCGATTTATTTGGGAGCAGTGGGTTATCCGGGAGTGCCTGACCACATCTCACTGTGGGGCTTGCTGATCCCAATTCGTCGCGGATTCCAGCAGTATGTGAACTTGCGGCCAGTACGCCTTCTCAAGGGCATCGACTCCCCTTTAAAAAATCTTGTAGCCGGCGCGATTGATTTCACTATCGTTCGCGAAAACAATGAAGGCGAGTATTCCGAGGCAGGCGGGCGTCTCTTCCGGAATACCGATGCTGAACTCGCAATACAAGAAGCCGTTTTTACCCGCCGCGGCTGCGACCGTATTATGCGGTATGCCTTCGAGTTATCGCGACAGCGCAAGCGCCACGTCACTTCGGCCACGAAATCAAATGGAATCGTGCATACGATGCCTTTCTGGGACGAGCGTTTCAAGATCATGGCCCAGGAATTTCCCGACGTTCGTTCGGATCAATATCACATTGACATTCTGTCCGCTCACTTCGTTTCACACCCTGAATGGTTCGACGTGATCGTTGGATCGAATCTTTTCGGCGACATTTTGTCCGACCTCGGGGCAGCTGTGGCAGGATCAATCGGCTTGGCGCCATCCGCAAATCTCAACCCGGAACGGTTGTATCCATCAATGTTCGAACCGGTTCATGGCTCTGCGCCGGACATCGCTGGGAAAGGCATCGCCAATCCGGTCGCTCAAATCTGGTCTGGGGCCATCATGCTGCGGCATCTTGGCGAACCCGCCGCCGCAACCGCAATAGAAACCGCGTTGGAAACAGTTCTGGCAGACCGAAAAATGCACACTCCCGATCTTGGCGGCAACGCTCGAACCGGCGATGTCGGTAACGCTATTGCGAGCCAAGTCTCCACTACCGGCTAGAAGCAATGAGTTCATCCACCGAAGTCGAGCGCAGTGCCAGACGCCGGATCGCCCGCCGCCTGCTTCCTTTTCTCTGGCTGCTTTATGTCATCGCTTTTCTTGATCGCGTAAATGTTGCTTATGCCGCTCTGGAAATGTCCCACGACCTTTCCTTCAGCGATCGCGTGTTCGGCTTTGGCGCAGGAATTTTTTTTATCGGCTACGTTCTGCTTGAAATCCCCGGAGCTCTCATTGTCGAACGCTGGAGCGCGCGGCGGTGGATCGCTCGCATCATGATTTCCTGGGGAATCATGACTGCGTTGGTCGGACTGGTTCATACTTCGCGGGAATTTTACGCAGCCCGGTTTCTTCTAGGGGCCACCGAGGCCGGGTTTTTTCCTGGCATCATCGTGTATCTCACGCATTGGTTCCGAAAGGAGGACCGCGCAAAAGCGATCGCCGTGTTCATGACGGCTATTCCTCTTTCCAATATTTTCGGCTCCCCTATTGCTGGTCAGATTCTGCGGTTGCACTGGTTTGGATTGCAGGGCTGGCGCTGGCTATTCATTCTCGAAGGTGTTCCAGCAGTGATTTTCGGACTTGTTACGCTTTTTTATCTGACTGATTGGCCCCGGCAAGCGGCGTGGCTTCCCAAAGAAGAATGCGACTGGATCACCGGCGAACTCGAACGCGAGAAACAGGAAAAGGCAAGCCGGCGTGGTTATACGATTTGGCAGGCGCTTCGCCAGCGAGATGTGCTCTTGCTCACCTTGATTTACTTCATGGGAAGCACGGGAATGTATGGATTTATCATCTGGTTCCCAACAATTTTGAAGCGGGCGTCGGGGCTTTCTACCTTAAGAGTAACATTGCTGGTCGTTTTACCGTATATTGCCGGGCTGGTTGCGATGATGCTGAATGCCTGGCATTCCGACCGCACCCGCGAACGGCGATGGCACACTTCAATATCTTTAATTGGGGCAGCAGCGTGCCTGGTTTTGGCTATCGCATCAGGCACCCATCTCTGGATGCAGCTGGGCTTTTTCATTCTTTTTGCCGCATTTATAAATGCCTACCAGCCGACTTTCTGGACCCTTCCCTCTAAATTCCTTGGTGAATCCGCAGCGGCGGCGTCCATTGGATTAATCAATTGTGTGGGAGGCTTGGGCGGTTTCGTGGGACCTTACATCATGGGCTATTTGGTGACTCGCACTGGTTCGTTTTCGTCAGGCCTGCTCTGGCTGGTGGTGAATCTCTTCCTCGGCGGGATTCTCATTCTCTGTCTGCGGTGAATTACACGACGGATGGGCTTGCGAATCGAGATTCTGAGCTACCCTCAACCGAAATGCTTGACCTCGCCTAGGGAATTGATTCTTCCACTTCCGTGATCCAGCTGGGACGCTTCAAAACTTCTCGTGGCTTTGGTCCATCGGCAGCCCCTACGATTCCGTCGCGTTCCATCAGGTCTATGAGATGAGCGGCGCGTCCGTAACCGATTCGCAAGCGGCGTTGCAGCAGAGACGTCGAGGCTTTGCCAAACTCGATCACCAGGCGAACGGCATCTTCGTACGCAGGATCGTGTTCTTCTTCGGAGCCGTCGCTCTGCGCCAAGAGATCCACCTTCGTGATCTTCTTTCGGAGCTTCCAGAAATTTCTCTTCGTACTCAGCCGTCCCTTGCGAGCGCCAGAATTCGACGACTGCGGCGATTTCTTTTTCGGTGACGAAAGGCGCGTGTAGCCGATGAACACGTGCGCTTCCCGATGGAAGATAAAGCATGTCGCCTTTGCCCAGCAGGGCTTCCGCCCCATTGGCGTCGAGGATGGTGCGCGAGTCCACTTTGGTCGCGACGCGGAACGAGATGCGTGCCGGGAAATTTGCCTTGATCAATCCGGTAATCACGTCCACCGACGGACGCTGTGTCGCCAGAACTAAATGTATTCCCACGGCGCGCGCCATCTGCGCGAGGCGAGTGACTGATTCTTCAACGTTGCCGGAATCCAGCATCATGAGGTCGGCCAATTCATCAATGATGATCACGATGAATGGCAGCGGGCGATCTTCATCGGAATCGCCGAACAGGCTGGGGGTTCCATCCTCATCAAATAGTTTGTTGTACTGCTCGATATTGCGGACGCCTTTTTCGGCAAGCAGCTTCAGCCGACGTTCCATTTCGCGAACGGCGTTTCGCAGAGCGTTTGCCGCAAGCTTTGGCTCGGTGATAATCGGCGTAAATAAATGCGGGACGCCTTCATAATTTCCCAATTCCAGCCGCTTGGGATCAACCAGAATCAAGCCGTACCTGCTCGGGCGTCGCCTTATACAAAATGGACATGATCATGGCGTTGATGGCCACGCTTTTGCCCGCGCCAGTCGATCCGGCGATTAAAAGATGCGGCATGCCCGCAAGGTCGGCGGTTACGATGCGTCCATTGATGTCTTTGCCGAGTGCCAGCGTGAGCTTCGATTTCGTGCCAATGAATTCCTGCGATTCGATATTTTCGCGCAGCCAGATAATTTCGCGATCGCGGTTAGGAACCTGAATTCCAACCGTGGACTTGCCCGCCATACGTTCGATGAGAATGCTCTCCGCTTTCAACGCTAAGACAAAGATCGTCGGTAAGGTTTGTGATCCGGCTATATTTAATTCCCGCTTCCGGCTTGAATTCGAATGTCGTGACCACCGGCCCGGGATTGATTTGCGTAATCTGTCCGTGCACGTCGAACTCGGCATACTTTGACGTGAGCACCTGCGCGAGAAGCTTCAATTCATCGGAATCAATCGCCTGCTGTTCGTCCGGACGATGAAGCAGCGAACTCGGTGGAAGCTTAAATCCTCCAGCGATACGCGGAAGCGTGGTTTTAGCCTTCAGACCGCTGTCCGCGCGATCGGTTACTTCGGGCGCAAAATCCGGCTTCGCGGGACGCAGTTGTGCCGTGACCTTCCTCGGCGAACGTGCGGTCAATCCCGGTTCGAACCGGCTCGGCGACGGCCGCAGGTAACTCGCAGCAGGAGTCTCCGCCGGCGCGGGAATCAATCGAGCCGTGATCACTGGCTTTGGCGCAGCGCGGCGCTTTTCCAACTCCTTCTGCATCCGTTTCTTGGCCCGGGCCTCGCGCCAGTCTTTCCAGCGATTCCACAGTGCAACGACAAAAGCGAATCGCGTAGGCGCCCAAGTCTGGACAGCCGAAAAAGAAAATGCAGTCGAGAGATAGAGCGCGACCGCCAGGAAGCTCGCGCACACAATGTAAGCGCCAGCCAGATTGAAGTAATGAATCAGGAAGTCCCCGAGGATTCTTCCAAAAATGCCTTCAATCGCAATTACTCCCACCCATCGGACATGTCCCGGAAACAACGCCAGCAGCGCAGGGACGAACATGAGCAGCCAGATTCCGCCCAGGCACTTTCGCGACTGGAGACGGAACTTTGCGGGAGCGAAACCACCGCATTCCCAGAACCGCGGCAAATAAGGGAAGCAGGAATGCTCCAACTCCGAATCCCTGCAAAATCAAATCGGAAATTAGCGCACCGACCACGCCGATCCAATTTCGAGCTTCCCGCGAGCCGGTAAGAACCGAGGCACTGTTGAGCGAGGGATCGAGCGGCGAATAGGAGGCCAGCGCAAGGAACAAAAGGAGCGCGGAGACACACAACAGGAATCCGATCAGCTCATTGAGCCGCCGGTTGTTGGTGGGTGCGAAAATCCTGGGAAAAACTTTCATTCAGCGTATTTCGCGCACGCAGGCAAAAGCCCACAATGCCTGACCTACGCCAGAGCCTTTCAATTATGCCAAGAACCCGGTCACCCTACAATGCCGCAGTGAAACGGAGAGTATCAAGTCAGCTTCGTGGCCGCTGAGTCGCAATGGAAAGACGGGCGTCCCCGCCCGTCCAGTTTGCCTCGCCGATTCAATCTCTTATTGCAGATGCCAGAAATACGCGAGCACCATAACCACGATGCCGAGCAGGATGCGATAGATAATAAACACTTTGAGGGTATTGTTTTGAAGATAGCGGATGAGCCATGCAATTGCCGCGTATCCCACGATTGCCGAAACCAGCACCCCGACGATAAATGGGGCATGCATTCCCTCGGGCAGCCCTTCCTTCCTCATTTCGTAGCCTTTTAGGACTACCGCGCCTGCAATCAGCGGCGTGGACAATAGAAAGCTAAACCGCACCGCCGCCTCACGCGTCATGTTGCGGAAAAGGCCTGCCGTGATGGTGGACCCGGAGCGGGAGACGCCGGGCAGTAGAGCGAAAGCCTGAGCGCAGCCGACGAACAGGGCATCGAAGAAACTTATTTTGGTGAGCGGCTTTGTGAGTTTGTCCACCTTCTCGCCCCACCACATGAACAACGCCACCACGATCAGCGCTCCGGCAATTAGATAGATGTGCTCGCGAAAGTAGTCCTCCGCCGAGTGCTCAAGCAATTTTCCGGCAATGCCGCCTGGGATTGTGGCGATGGCTAGAAACCAAAGCAGCATGCGTTCTTGTTGTTGTTCCTCGGTGCTCAAACTCTGGTCCGAATTACTGGTTTCCGAGAAGCGAACTACCTTCCCACCAAACGCCGCTCGAATAATCTGAAACCATGTCCGACGAAAATAAAGCAATACGGAGAGCAGCGTCCCAAAATGTAGCGCCACGTCAAAAGTGAGCTCATGGGCCGGCGAAAGCTCATTCCATCCCAAAAGGCGGCGCACAATAATAAGGTGACCCGAACTGGACACCGGAATAAATTCCGCCAGGCCCTGAATGATGGCCAGCACGATGGCTTGATAGATTGGCAATCAGTCACCTCGGCGAATGGAATGAAGAACTCGTTATTGCAGCATGCGCTGCACGATCATGCAAACGACTACTGAAGGAGTATTGCAGAAAATGACAGGTGAGATTGCTAGCTTATTTGATTCGGCCCTGCTCTAATCCGCATTGCCGTACGTCGGAATACCCTGCTGGACGTAATACAAGAGTCTCTGTCCGCGGGCGCCCCAATCTGTCTGCGGATACTTCGTTGCGACTGCTTGCCCAGCAGCCAAAGCCTTGGCCTTAGACTGCTCAGATTTTTTAGCCTCTCCTTCGGTTTTGTAAATCTCAATCAGAGCTGACCAGCGGTAAGCCGCGTCATACATCGCCTCCGCCGTATTTGGAGACTCAGGATGCTCGCTCGCATACTTTTCGTACATCTCCGCTTCTTTCTGCGGACACTTCGACATTGCCTGCCAATCGCCACACAGCTTGTTGTCAATCAAATGAAAAGCCGCCATGTCAGCCCATTTCGTGCCTGGAAACTTCTTCATGACTTCCTTCATGTACTTCTCTTCCATTCCTTCACGCAAAAACGCTTCCTGCTCTTTGGCGGATGGGCGCGACATTACATCCACTTTTTCAATTTGCCAGCGAATGTCTGCGGAGCGGTACATAGCCTCGCCCGCCAGGGGCGATGTCGGAAAGTATTCAGCGACTGCATAATAGAGCCGCATGGCATCCTGAGCCGCGCCATTGCGGCCATGGCTTCGACTCGCTTGATCTTCGGAGTCAACAGCTTCCCCGAAAAGGATTCTGTCGCCGTCCGGAGTTGACGATTGGACAATATATTTTCCTTCAATCCATCCGGTGATGGTTCTCTCTTCTGTCATGTTGGCTTCCACGTTCAGCCAGTCACGACTGGTTTCGAGGATGATGACCTCGCGCCCCCGATCCAGATCTCCCATCTTTGTAGAGCTGGAGTCTGGAGAGAGGTAGATGGGCGCCACCCGGATGGGAGCGCCGCGCACCACGTCCGCCGAAGCCAGACCGCAGCAGAGAACCGTTAAGGCGAATAGATTTATTAAAGATCGGGTCATCTCTTCTGACTTACTCCTGAAGAGTTGGATGCCATAATTTCGCGAAGCATTACCGGATCAATATTTCCGCCACTGATTACCGCAACATTCAGATGCGTCTTCAGCAGCTGATCGCCGCGGAAAAGAAATCCAGCCACGGCCACGGCGCCGCTCGGCTCGGCGACCGTATCTTTATTTGATGCCAGCAGCTGCACCGCTTCTCGAATTTCCTTTTCGCTCACCGTAACAATATCGTCCACGTATTTGCGGATGTGCTCGAAGTTGATGGCGCCGATGCTTTGCGTTCGCAGTCCATCGGCCATGGTGCTGGAGGCCTGCTCGGCGGCAAACTCGACTATTTTCCCGGATCTAAAGCTAGCCTGTGCATCGGCGGCGAGTTCGGGTTCCACGCCAATGACTTTGGCTTTCGAACCACTCAGTTTGATCGCGGCGGAAACTCCGCTGATCATCCCGCCTCCGCCAACCGGAACGAAAACAGTTTCGACGTCCGGCATATCCTCCAATATCTCAAGGCCGATCGTCCCCTGACCGGCAATTATTTTTTCATCGTTGTAAGGCGGGACAATCACGTAGCCTCGCTCCGCTGCCAATTCCTCTGCTCTCGCCTGCCGCTCAGCGCTGCCCGGGCCTACGAGCACTATTTCCGCGCCTAAGGCCGTGGTTGCATCGAGCTTGATCGGCGGGGCATTTCTTGGCATCACAATGACGGCCTTGACTCCTAGGGCACGAGCCGCATAAGCGACGCCCTGGCCGTGGTTTCCGCTGGAATAGGTGATCACTCCATGATCTCGCTCGCCTTGGGTTAGCGTCGCGATCTTGTTGTACGCTCCACGCAGTTTGAACGCTCCGATGGGCTGTTGGTTTTCGGGCTTCAGATATAGTTTTCGAGTATCTGTGAAACTGTCATCCCGAGCGAAGTCGCGGGGGCCATTTTCCCAGTCGTTGCTTTTCAAGTCTTCGGAATTTAATTCGATAAGACGAGTGCGAGCGGCCATGCCGCGAAGACGTGCTTGAGCTTCCCGAATGTCGTTGAGCGTGACGATAGAATTTCCCCGCTAAGAGTATAGTGCGAAGTTTGGGTGGATGGAGTTGGCCGGCAAAACAGGATTGTTTCAACAATGGCAACGTTAGGGTTGGGCGGAGCGCTGGTCTACCCAGCGCTTTTCGCGCATCGGCTATGACTTTCGCTTTGTCAGCGCGCATTTGCTGGACTAGAACATGGTTTCCCGTCTTTTCGTGCGCCGCCGCCCACAGAACCATCTCGGTAAGCACGGGCGCGAGATCAATCCCTTTTGCCGTCAGAAGGTAAATTGATTTTCGTCCATCCGACGGATCCGGTTGTGTCGTGATGATTCCATAAGCGACCAGCTTTCTTAGGCGGTCCGCCAGTATATTCGTCGCGATTCCTTCGTAGCACTCGAGAAATTGGCCGTACGTTCGGAATCCGCAAAGCATCATATCGCGGATAATAAGGAGGGACCAGCGGTCTCCCAGCATCTCCACAGAGGCATTCAGAGGACACTCGGACCGGCGTTTCATCTTCCGTTTCTTTGCCACATTTTCACAATAGCAAATATGACTTGCAATTCACAAGTAATATGCTACATAATCCCACGCGAAAAGAAGTTCTAATCAATCGTCCAAGCGGAAGGAATTTATGAAACTGAATTCTTATCTGAATTTCAATGGCCAATGCGAGGCCGCATTCAAGTTTTATGAGAAGTGCCTGGGAGGTAAAATCGCCGCTACGTTTCCGTACGAAGGCACACCGATGTCGAAAGATGTCCCCGCAGATTGGCAAAAGAAACTTATGCACGCAACTTTGGATATCGGAGATCAAGTATTGATGGGTGCCGATGCGCCTCCCGGACGATATCAAAAACCGGAGGGATTTTCGGTCGCGATCGGCCTAAACGACATTGCAAAATCCGAGCGCATCTTTCATGCACTGGCGGAAAAAGGCACCGTGCAAATGCCCATTCAGGAAACATTTTGGGCGGCGCGATTTGGCATGCTCACAGATCAATTCGGTACCCCGTGGATGATCAATTGCGAAAAGGAAATGTAGGGTGGAGCGAGCCATGCAAAAAATCACACCATTTTTATGGTTCGACAATCAGGCCGAGGAAGCGGTCAATTTTTATGTCTCCATTTTCAAGAATTCAAAAGTGGGGAAGATTTCTCGCTACGGAGACACCGGGCCAGGACCAAAGGGTTCGGTCATGCTCGTCACCTTCCAGTTGAATGGTCAAGAATTCATGGCGCTAAATGGAGGCCCGCAATATAAATTTACCGAGGCCATATCCTTTTTCGTGAACTGCGAGACGCAGGAAGAAGTGGACGAGTTGTGGGGGAAGCTCTCAGCCGGCGGAAAAGAAATTCAATGCGGCTGGCTCAAAGATAAATATGGTCTGTGTTGGCAAATCATTCCCACAATTCTGACCCAGATGTTGAACGATCGAGACCCGGAAAAGTCGCAAAGAGTTATGAAAGCCATGATGCAGATGATTAAGATTGACGTAAAAGGCTTGCAAAAGGCATACGACGGATGAGACGGATATCGAACAACGAATGATCACAGGAGAATCACTATGAGAAAAGTTTCGCTGCATTTTTGCGCACTGCTGCTCTTGGGCGCGGTCGCATTCAGTCAAGCACTAACGCGGGCAGATCGCGAAAATGGTGTTCAATATCTCGAACAGACCCGTGATGGTGTGGTTGAAGCCACGAAGGGACTCTCCGAGGCGCAGATGAAGTTCAAACCCGCGCCCGACCGATGGTCCGTGGCGGAGACGCTCGAACATATCGCGCTTGCGGAAGACTTTCTCATGCAGAATGTCACGGAAAAAATCATGAAAGCTCCGGCCGGAGCAGCAGATCGCGACACAGCGAAAATTGATGCGATGGTCCTGGCCATGATTCCCGACCGCAGCCACAAGGCGCAGGCGCCTCCTGAGCTCGTGCCCACGGGCCGCTGGTCTCCGTCCGAAAGCCTCAATCATTTTCTAAAGAGCCGCGCCAGAACGATTACGTTCCTGAAATCAACTCCCGATTTGCGCGAGCACGTTGCTGATAGTCCTATCGGTCAGCCGATGGACGCCTATGAATGGATGCTGTTCATCGCAGCCCACAGCGAGCGCCACACGAAGCAGATTAACGAAGTAAAAGCGGATCCGAATTTTCCGAAGAATTGAGAGAATGTTACACGGAGTCTTCAGCCGTAGGCTCTAGCGAGCAAACATTTCGAGTAAAACGGCTGAAGCCTGCTGCGCGGCGCCGGGCGAAACCGTTCCCAGTTTACGAACCAGTCGCTGCCTATCCACCGCTCGCAGTTGGTCGAGGGCAGCCTGTCCGGATTTTCCTTGAAAGCGTAGCGGAACACGCGTGGGATAAGGTCGCATGGCAGTGGTCATCGGCACAACAATAACGGTCCGCAAATGGCGGTTCATTTCGTCGGGCGAGACGACCAAACAGGGCCGGGTCTTTTTGATCTCTACACCGTGGGTTGGGTCGAGTGATATGAGCCAGACTTCATCGCGTCGAGGAGAGCGGTTCACCATCGCCAATCCTTGCGGTCGAATTCATTCGCGTCTGCCGACTCCAGAAGGATCTCGTTATCTTCTGAAGCGCCGGCGGCGTGGAAAAGGCTTTCCCAACCCTGACGTGGAGAGTGACCTGTAGAAATAATGAGGCGCTCATTCTCAACCTCTAGCTCCACTTCGTCGCCGAAACGGCATTGTTCAATGAAAGGTTTCGGGATGCGAATGCCACGCGAGTTGCCGATACGCACCAGTTCTGTTTTCATAAAAAAACCCGATGTAATTACATTGTAATTACAAGGATGAAAAAAGGCAAGCAGGGGACTTAGTCAAGGATCGCAAAAACGCCACCACCTTCTCTTGCTAACGAATTAATATTGGAAATCCATACAAGGAGCAGTCCATGTCCAAAGTACGCGTTCTAGTCGGCACTCACAAAGGCGCATTCGTCCTGACGTCGGACGGCAAGCGCGAGAAATGGGATGTCAGCGGTCCCCATTTTGCCGGATGGGAGATTTATCACATGAAGGGATCGCCTGTTGACCCCAACCGGATCTATGCGTCGCAGACCAGCGGATGGTTTGGGCAAATCATTCAACGCTCCGACGATGGCGGCAAGACATGGCATCAGCCGGGAACGCCTGCCGGTGAGCCGGCCGTGCCAGGTCCGCCTAAGACCGACAGTAATAAATTCGCTTATGACACTTCTGCGGAAACCGGCAAGCCACTCACCACCCATCAGTTTTACGACGGAACGCAACATCCGTGGGAGTTCAAGCGTGTCTGGCACATTGAGCCATCGCTTTCGGATCCAGATACGGTTTATGCCGGAATTGAAGACGCAGCCATCTTCCGCTCGACAGATGGTGGGCAGAACTGGAAAGAACTCTCCGGCCTGCGCGGGCACGGCACTGGTCCGAAGTGGCAGCCTGGCGCCGGAGGCATGTGCCTGCACACGATCATTCTCGACCCCAGCTCTCGTACTCCGGAGACCCAGCGAATCTTTATAGCGATTTCTGCGGCGGGCGCGTTTCGCACCGATGACGGCGGCGCGACCTGGAAGCCGATCAATCAAGGATTGCGATCGCAATATATCCCCGATCCAAAGGCTGAAGTCGGCCATTGCGTGCACCACGTTGCCATGCACCCGAAGCGTCCCGGCGTTCTGTTTATGCAGAAGCATTGGGACGTCATGCGCAGCGACAATGCCGGCGACGAGTGGCGCGAAGTCAGCGGGAATTTGCCAACCGATTTCGGCTTCGTAATTGACGTGCATGCGCACGAGCCGGAGACAATTTACGTGGTCCCCATCAAGAGCGACTCAGAGCACTACGTGCACGAAGGCAAGCTGCGCGTATTCCGCAGCCGCACCGGAGGCAACGAGTGGGAGGCGCTAACCAAAGGCCTTCCCCAAAAAGACTGCTACGTCAACGTGCTGCGCGATGCGATGTCCGTAGATTCACTCGATAAATGCGGAATCTATTTCGGCACCACAGGCGGCCAGGTTTATGCCTCCGCCGATGCGGGAGATAACTGGTCGCCGATCGTGCGCGATCTTCCCGCGGTGTTGTCGGTGGAAGTGCAGACGTTGGCATGAAGCGAGCTTACTCGCGGTTGCAACGAAAAGCTGTGACTGCCGACCTTGTCGTTCCCACCGTAAAAAAAACGTAAAGGTGGGGCCCGCCACCACTTGCCGTTAGCGGGGAGCGGACTTTTCGTTGTGCTTCTTGTTGTAGATTTGTTTGCTCGCGTTATTCTGGCGTTGATTGATGTTCCTTTTTTCCTGCGGAGTTAGTTTCCCGCCATTTGCGGAGCGATCCGCGGCTACGTGACGGTTAATGTTCTGCTCGTGGTTTTCCACTCTTGCGGCTTCCGAAGGGGACATCTGTCCGCTGCGAACGCCATTCGCAATGCGCTGCTGTTGCAAGTCGCGGCGCGCACCGACTTCATTGTTGCCATAGTGCGCTGTATTGGCGTTGTGTTTGTCATCGTAGACGGACCGGCTCAAATTATTCTGCCGGTTGTTCACCTGCTGCCGTTCCTGCGGCGTGAGCCTGCCACCGTTGGCGGCGCGGTCGTTGTGAATGGTGCCATTGAGACTAGTTTCACGATTTTCTAGATTTTTGGTTTCGCCCGCAGTGAGTTGCCCCGAGGAGATCCCGTTAGCTATGCGTCCCTGTTGGTTGTAGCGGCGTCCGTTGACCGAATCCATCGCCGCCGTGCCGGGAGTTCCGTGATTGAAGGACGCAAGCTGATTGCGATCGTGGCTCATCGCCTGCTCGTGTGACATCTG
Organism: uncultured Acidobacteriaceae bacterium; assembly: GCA_963796015.1. Lineage (GTDB taxonomy): Bacteria > Acidobacteriota > Terriglobia > Terriglobales > Acidobacteriaceae > PALSA-188. The sequence continues at coordinate 149,807 of CAWCJR010000006.1, forward strand.
ATTGGACGTGGGTTCGAAGTGCTGCTCGCGCATGGCTGCCTGCTCTTCAGGACGCGGCTGCGCCATCACTCCGCCGGCGCCATTGAAACTTGCTCTAGTTACGGCGGTGTTGTTAATCACCGTGCGATTTACATAGACGTTGCGTACGACGGTCGTGTTTACGTTCGTGACAGCGGTGTTGTATCGAAAAGCGCCGCCCGACCACATTCCGCCTCCAAAGCCAACTCCGCCATATCCAAAGCCGTAGTTAATTCCTCCGTAGAATCCCACGTGAGGGCCCCAATAGCCCGCATGCCACCCATAAAGGCCACCAGCAAAGCCCCAATAACCGGGTGTCCATAGCACACCAACGCGGGGTGGCCGCACCCAAACGCCCGGAACCCAGTAGTAGCCCACAGGACCGTACGCCCAGTAGCCTGGCGTCCACAGATATCCTTCGCCAATGCATGGAGGTTGGGCGTATACCGGCAACGCTGGTGGCCCGATACGGACAGAGATAGCTATTTGCGCCGAAGAAGTCGGAGCCAGGGATGCAACTGCCAAAAGGCATAAGCAGAGCGACAGCAGGAAATTTCTAATCGCGCGCAAGTTTTGCATGGTAACTACCTCCGTGTGACTCAGTTATTGCAACGCTGAGCCGTCTTCTGATTGAACACAATGGGACCGGCTTTGTTTCGCTCAAGGCGGTCATTGTTATCCGTATTTTGGCTAGTCCGTATTTTGGAATTTGGGCCTTCAGTTTCGCACATGTTACGCCTGAGGCACCCTCCGCACAACCAATGCCGGGGCTTGGATTCGAACCGGTATCCACAAGATAAACTCGTGCTTTCCTGATGAAAGACGATCGGCTGAGCAAAATATTGCGCAAGGTGTTTCGGGGCGCCGGCTTCTAGCGGACCATCCGCCCGGTCAATGCTCATTGACCACTTGGAATTATTCTTTCCACGCTCCCAGCAAGCGTCGCAATAGTACGAAAGCTCCCAGGTGATAGGCGGTGTGATCGGCGGCCAGCAACACTTCGCGGAGAACGGTTTGGCTATCCCCATGTGGGATTTTGGCGAGCAAGTCTGTGGATTCGTTTTCCACCAGCTTGATCAGCGCGTGGTGATCGGCCCGAAAAGCCTTCGCGGACTTATCCCATGTGCCTTCACTGGGCGGGGTTTGCGATTTTGGCCAGTAGCCCTCAGGAAATTTAGGCGAGACGTGATCAGGATTGCGAATAAATTCAAGAATATCCCACTGCGCAATGCGCATGTGTTCAAGAAGTTGCCACAGCGAATGCTCGACTCCTTTGCGCGCCTTTCCTCGAAGATTTGGGGGCACACCCTTGATGGCAGTTTCAAAATTCGCATGGGCGTGGCCGCCTTTAAGAAGCTCGACAAGATGCTCTCGAAGCGATTTATTTTTTGGCATGGTTGAGGTTCCTTTCACGCTCTTGAGATGCGTAGAATATAGAGTGGTCGCGACATTAATTCTTCGATAATTCTGAGGTCATCGCGATGTGCAGAAATATCAAGACTCTTTTCAACTTCGATCCGCCGGTCACGGACGACGAGGTTCGAGCCGCTTCGCTCCAGTTCGTGAGAAAGATTACAGGATTTAATAAGCCGTCCAAGGCAAACGAAGCCGCGTTCCTGGCCGCTGCTGATGAAATCGCGGCGATTTCGGGCCGCCTACTGCGCTCACTCGAAACCAGCGCGCATCCAAAGAACCGCCAAGAAGAGACGGCCAAGGCGAAAGCACGCGCCGCGGAAAGATTCGCCTGACCATGCCGAAAGTGCGCTCGCCTTTCGGGCCTGGTGAAGTCTTCGAGTCCACCAATTAGGCGAAATATTTCAAAGCATCGTATCTGCAGAACCGACACTTTTCGTTCGTCCTCCCGGAAGAATTATTCAATTGTTGTCCGCCGTCTCTTGGTGTATATAGGGCCGTCTGCCCGCGACCCCGGAATGGTCCCGGCTGATGGGCATTGCTTCCGGTACCCTTATCGTTTCGAAATCGAGCCGATCGAGATGGAACATGGAGATGCAACATGGCTAAGAGATGGGGGAAGATCTTTGGAAGAATTCTCGGCTACGGGACTCTTGTTATCTTGGTGCTCCTCGCCTTCGCCATAACCTTTACCGTGGGCTGGCGACCGATAATCGGCGCGAAGAAGCGTCCGCTTACCGCGCGCAAGTTTGAAGCTACACCGGAGCGCCTGCACAGGGGAGAGTATCTGGTGCACGCTGTAATCAATTGCATGGGCTGCCATGCTAAACATGATGAGAAAGCGGATCCGCCGGTGCTGCTCTCCAAAGAAGGTGCTGGGAACGTTTTGTATGACGAAGGCAATCTTCGCCTCGTCGCACCTAATATTACTTCTGATCCGGATACCGGCCTCGGCAAGTGGAGCGATGACGCTATCGCCCGTGCGATCCGAGAAGGCATCGCCGCGGACGGAAGGACACTGTTTCCCGTAATGCCTTACGAGCGCTTCCGCGATATGTCCGACGAAGATGTGGCCTCCATTGTGGTCTTCCTTCGCAGCCTGCCGCCGGTCCACAGCGACCTGCCTCCGGCAAAAATTCCATTCATATTTGTCCGCCTCGTTCAGTCGGTTCCTCGGCCGGTGACCGAACCTGTGGCGGAACCGGATGTCTCGACGCTCGTCAAGCGCGGCACGTACCTGCTTAAGATAGCCACATGCAGCGAATGCCACACGCCCCGTGATCCGAAGTTTAATCCGATTCCTGGGATGGATCTGGCTGGCGGCTCCCCGATGGACAACGGAGTGTTCTCCGCCAATCTCACGCCAGATCCATCCGGCATCGGATACTACGATGAGGCGTTGTTCATCAAAACGATACGCACCGGGTATGTTGGCGCGCGCAAGTTGAACTCGATCATGCCTTGGTGGGCGTTCCGCAACATGACTGACGATGATCTGAGGGCGGTGTTCGCATACCTGCGCATGATCAAGCCGGTGCATCACCTCGTGGATAACGCCGAACCGCCCACGCTCTGCAAACTCTGCAACCATAAGCACGGAGGGGGAGATCACAACTGAAGCGTTCGTTAATCGGTTCAACACTCCCAGGCGGTCTATTCACTTTTTGGGGGACGCTTCATAATCAGTATTACTGTCACAAAATCGCACGACCACCGACAGAGTCTTTGTAGAACGGTCATATGATCCGAGTCATACTGCCGCAACATTTGCGAACACTTGCGCACGTGGGCAGTGAGGTAACGCTCGAAGTGGACGGTCCAATCACGCAGCGAACGGTGCTTGATACGCTTGAGGCCCGTTATCCGATGCTGCGTGGAACGATCCGCGATCATGACACGCAACAGAGACGCCCTTTCTTGCGATTCTTCGCCTGCGAGGAAGATCTGTCTCACGAGCCTCCGGATACTCCATTGCCTGAATCGGTCGCATCCGGCGCGGAGCCCTTTCTAATCATCGGAGCGATCGCCGGTGGCTAGGTCACTCATCTGTGCTTAGGTGTTTTGGATCTTCCGAATTCAATTAGATGATCAGCAGCGAAGCAATCGGCCCCATTCGAAGAAGTCGAGCCCTGGAGACGATACTCCTGGGTGGGCTTGTGGCCGGAGCGCTTGATGGATTGGACGCCGCTCTGGTTATCACGCGGATCAGCAGAGTGCCAGCCACCCGGGTCTTCCAGTTCATTGCGAGCGGTCTGCTCGGAGTAAGAGCCTTCCATGAAGGATCCGGCGCTGCGCTTATCGGCTGCGGCATTCATCTTCTGATCGCGCTGACAATAGCAACAACCTATTGCCTATTAAGCCTGGCATTCCCCGCCCTATTGAAGAAACCGGCATTGTTCGGGCCAATTTTTGGCTTCGGAGTATTTTGTTTTATGCACTATTTGATTGTTCCGCTTTCCGCAGCTCCAAAACAACCGCCAGCCTCGCTCATCTCGCTTCTCAATCTCGTGATCTCACACACAATCTTCGTAGGCTTGCCCATTGCTCTGATCGCAAGCCGCATGGCCCGCGCCCGTTAATCTCAACGCAGCCGCCCGAGCCGTTTTCAGTGTATAGTCCCTTGCAGCACGAACCGGTTTTCGAGAAGTAATCTATGGCCACCACAGTCGCTCCACTCCAGCGTAGCTCCTGGATGCGCCCAAAGTATCTGCTGTTTGCCTTCGCTGGCGTCATGTTGGCCTACGTCTTGTTTCACAACGAAAGTTTCCTGATTCATCCGAATGACCCCGTATGGCACCACTATCAGCCATTCAAATGGTGGCTTTTACCTCATGGACTGGCGGGCGCATGCGCCCTTTTGCTGGGTCCGATGCAGTTTTCCGACCGGCTTCGGCAACGTTTCACGAAGCTTCATCGAATTGTCGGTCGGATCTATGTTGGAGGAGTCTTCGTTGCTGGTCCGCTCGGGCTTTACATCCAGTTCTTCAACGAGCGTGTAGGCGGGCCGCGCTCATTCAGCGTGGCCGCTGGGGTCCAGGCGACCTTATGGATGCTCACGACCGGCATCGCGCTCGCACTCATCCTTAAAGGAAAAGTCCAACAGCACCGTCAATGGATGACTCGAAGTTTTGCGGTCGCCCTTATCTTTCTTGAGGTGCGAGTCATTGCTGGCGTGACTCGATGGGAGAATCTCGGCACACCAGCCATCGAGACCATCGTGTGGGGTTGTATTGCCTTCTCCATTGTCGCAGCGGACATCGTGCTCCAATTGCAGGAACTACGTCGGTCACGTCCTATTCTTCCCAGGGCCGGGGCGGCTTTATATTAAGCAGACTAGATGCCGCGGGAGTATTTGGTGAAAAATCATTGCCCTGCTATAGTCGGCGTGGCGATTGACATTCGTCGGTTCCGTTTGTTAAAGTGCGGCGCTCAACTTAGTGAGGCGCTTCAAGTTCGGGCGCGTTAAGTTTACGGCTTTGAAGTAATACCTCCCCTGTTTGCACGAATTCTTCGCGGCCGCCAATCCAGCGGTTTGTCGCGAAAAGGCCCTGCCATGGCTACCCAGGAGTCGGGTTCGACCGTCGTTCCTGAAAAGTTGCTGATCGCGCTGATGCGGGAGCGGGAGGTGCGTCCTCGCGCCCTGCTGCTCGCGCAGTACGTAGTCGAGATTTTCCGCGACGCGTCGGTCGTGGTTTACGTTATCGAAAACCCCGAAGAAGAAGAATGGAGCGCTAAAGCGATCGTTGGCGAGGCGCGCCTTGAAAATGAGGTAGTGCCTCTGGATTCCGGCACGCTTGGCGTGGTGGCGGAACAGCAGAAAGCCATTTTGTTTTCCGGTCCGAACCTTACGCGCGAAGACTACGCCCACTTTCATGCCCGCCGGACTCTCAAGTCTCTGGCCTATGTGCCATTTCTGGTGGATAGCGCTCTCATCGGGGTCATAGAAATCCTCAGTTTCAATAGCCCTCTGACCGAGGAGGATCTCGGCGTACTGACTGAACTTGTGGACCTCGTAGCGCCAGCAATAGCGAGCGCCTTGGAGCAGGAGCGCGAACGGAATTCGCAGTTACAGTCAATTTCGCGCCTCGCTCAACTTTACGATCTTGAGAAAGTATTCAACTCCACGCTGGAAATGGATAGCTTGCTCCCAATCGTGGCTTCAAAGTTTCGCGAGATTTTGAATGTTCAGGCTGTGAACCTGTGGCTGGTCAAAGATGAAAACGAGCTCATATTGCTAAATCGCGAAGGCGAAGACGCGAGCACCGCCATAGGTACTCTCATTAAAAGCGGTGACGGGATCGCTGGTGCGGTTTCGGAATCTGGAGAACCACTGCTCATTGACGATCCGGACGACGAACGTCTGAGTGCGCGCAATGCAGAGGCGGGCGAACAGATTATTTTCTCCGCTCTGGCGGTTCCCATCGTCGCCCAGGAAAACCAGGTCGGGGTCGTCGAAGCCATCAACAAACTCGACGGAAAGCCATTCGACGACGATGACCTGTTCCTTCTCACGACGGTCGCCGAAACGGCTGCGAATGCTCTCCATAATGCCAGCCTGCTGCAAGCTGAACGGAAGGTCGAAATTCTCGAAACACTGGTGGAGATCAGCAAAGAAATCACTTCGACCCTGAATCTCGATGGTGTCCTTCAGGCCATAGTGAACCGTACTCAGTCCATCATTTCTTTTGAAAGGGCGGCGATTGCGCTGGAGCAAAGAGGCGTGCTCGAGCTCAAAGCGATTTCAGGGATGCCGCATATTGTTTCCGCTGACCCTCAAGTGCGGACTTTGAAGGACATGTTGGAGTGGGCATCGATTTCTTCCAGCGAAATTTATGTCACACAACGAGAGGACGTGATTGATGATCCTCGTCCGGAGACGCAAGCCAAATTTGCCGAATATTTTTCCGCAACCGGCATGCGCTCCTTCTATGCCCTGCCGCTGATTGATGATCAGGGGCAGCTGGGTCTGCTCTCGTTTGAAAGTAGCGATCCCGATTTTCTGAACCCCGCGCATTTGGAAATTATTAAAGTGCTGGCCGCGCAGGCTACTGTGGCACTGCGGAACGCCTCTCTTTACCGCGAGGTGCCGTTCATCAACGTCTTGGAGCCGCTTCTGCAAAGGAAGCGGAGGTTCATGGCCATGGCCAGGCATCGCCGGATCGCGTCCTTCGCGTTGGCCTGTGCGTTGCTTCTGTTTCTTATATTTTGCCCTTTTCCCATGCGGGTTTCAGGAGACAGTACTGTTGCGTCAGGCCGGTCGGCGCATATTCAGTCTGACCTGGATGGAGTAGTGAAAGCCGTATTTGTGAGCGAAGGCGAACAGGTAAAACAGGGCCAGGTTCTTGCCACGCTTGAGGATTGGAATCCCCGTTCGGAACTCGCCGCCGCGCAGGCGAGATATTCAGAAGCGATGGCAGCGATGAATCATTCCCTCTCAATAGGAGATGGAACCCAGGCAGGAACCGAACGGGTGAAGGCGGATTATTGGAACGCCGAGTTGACGCGGAATCGCGAGCTATTGAATCGCACCATGATTCACGCTCCCTTCGATGGAATCATTACAACTCCGCACGTGGAAGACTCGGTCGGCAGGCATCTGGCACATGGCGACACGCTTGCCGACATGGTTGAGACCGCTCATGTGACGGTGGATGTCGGCATCGGAGAGAGTGATGTGTCGCTTGTGCGAGTAGGTGATAGCGCTTCCGTCAAATTAGAAAGCTTTCCGGTTCAGACTTTTCATGGCCTGGTTACGGTGGTCAGCCCGCGCGAAGAAGTCGAATCTGATCATCGAGTCTTTGTGGCTCGCGTAGATATTCCCAACAGCAAAGGGCTCCTTCGTCCGGGTATGCAGGGCTTGGGGAAAATTTCTGTCGGGTTCCATCCTGCCGGCTATGTGTTGTTCCGTGGAATTGGCATGTGGGTTTGGACTAAATTGTGGTCCTGGTTCGGATGGTAATTGACTTAGGATTCTCAGCAGATGAATAAACGGATGAATAAACGACGACGCTTAGTGATCGGAACGAACACGATGCCGTGTTTGACTGTTATGGCCGCCCTCCTTTGCATTCTTTCCGGTTGCAGTTCATCCCCTGCGCCAGCTGCGGCCGCAACCCCGCAACCTGCGACTTACGCCGCTACTGTGCCCGTTCAGCCGCAACAAGTTCAACCCGACTTCATAGCTACCGGGCCAATAGTGGTTGAAAATCAGATTGATTTAGAAGCGCAGCGTGACGGAGTGGTAGCAGAAATCTTTACCGATACCGGAGCGAGCGTTGCTAAGGGAAAACTCCTCGCCAAACTCGACAATCGCCAACTCACTGCCGACCGTGACGCCGCCGCCGCTAAAGCGCGCAGCATTGAAGCAGACGTAAAAAATTGGGAAGCCGCTGAGAAAGTAGCTCGCTCTGATTTCGAGCGTTCCGATGCCCTGTGGAACGCAAAAGTTATCTCTAAAGAACTCGCGGATCACGCGAGGTATCAGCATGAAGCCGTGCAATTCGAGGTAGAGCGTGAGAGAGAGAATCTTAAATATGCGCAAAATACCGCAAAGTCTTTGGATCTCGAATTGGAAAAAACCAATATTACCGCGCCCTTCGCCGGGATAATTGCCCGCCGCTACATCCACACTGGACAGGAAGTTTCAAAAAACGATCGCTTGTTTTGGATATCCGCGACCGGGCCACTACGTTTGAAATTCACTCTTCCTGAGGCTTATGTCGGCAGGGTGAAGAGAGGCACTGAGCTGATAGTTTCTCCTGTAGGCGCTCCGGGCGAGGTTCACCAGGCGATGGTCATGATGGTCAGCCCCTTGGTAGATCCTTCGAGCGACACCATTGACGTCACTGCCGAACTATTGGGAAGGACCACGGGACTTCGTCCCGGAATGACCGCCAACATCCGTCTCCACAATTCTCAATGAACCTTTCTGAAGTCCTCAACGTCGCACTTCCAGATCTGCCTGCGCGCCGAACCAAGAGTTACCCGCGCATCCATCCCAAGCTGATCATGCGCGAGCAAGTAGAGGGCGGAACTCCAACGCTGGTAGCTGCAATCTCCGGCGGAACTTATCTTTACCGGTTTAATCCCGAGCAGTGGGCGGTCGTGCAATTATTTAATGGAGAACGATCGTACCGCCAGGTTGCCGACGCCTATCAAGAGCAATCCAACACCGCCTTCGACGAAAGCCAGGTTCGGGAATTTGCAGATTCGCTCGAAGAATTGGATTTCTGGTACAAGACCCCGCTTGAGAAGAACCTTACCGCTAGCCAGAAGCTTGCCGAAACTCGGCAAAAGCAAGTCAAGAAAAAATCAATGGATTTGTCATCCATAGTCGTGGCCTCATGGGACCCCGATGCTCACATCACCCGGCTGCATAAACTTGTAAAGTTCGTTTATACCCCGTGGTTCATATTTTTGACGCTCGTTTTATTTACGCTGATGACGTTCATTTTCATTGGCGGGTGGAGCGAAATCTGGCGGGACACGCTGGAGTATTACACCTTCACCGACAAAAGCGCGATGGACCTTGTGGAATTTTGGCTGTTGTTTTGCGGATTGGGATTTTTTCACGAGTCCGCGCATGCCTTGACCTGCAAGCATTTCGGGGGAGAAGTTCATCGTACGGGTTTCTTGCTGGTCTATCTTTCCCCCGCGTTTTTTGCCGATATTACGGAAGTCTACGTCTATGGGGGGAAGTGGCAGCGCATTGCCGCTATCTTTGCAGGAATCTGGACCGAGCTAATGTTTTGTTCGGTGGCAAGCATCATTTGGTGGGGAACGCCTGCCGGCAGCCCCGTTCATGATTTCGCCTATAAGGTCATGCTCATTACTGGCGTAGCCGTTGTGCTGATGAATCTAAATCCGCTAATCAAGCTGGATGGCTATTACCTTTTTGGAGAGCTCATAGGCATTCCTACGATCAAAGAAAGTTCGACGGAATATCTTTCGTCCTGGGTAAAACACAACTTGTTTCGCCTTCCCGTCGAAGTCCCGTACCTCCGCAGACAGCGCCGCTGGCTGTTTGTGAGTTATGCAATTATTTCCGGGGCATACAGCTACGTGGTTCTATTTGCTATAGTGCGCCTCTCCTACAACATTGCCAATCACTTCACTCCGCAGTGGGCCTTTTTGCCGGCGGCCGCGCTGGCATTGTTGATCTTCAAGGCCCGCGTGCGGTCGTCAGGGAGATTCATGCGAGACTTTTATTTGGATAAACGACAACATTTTCGCGCGCGATTGAATTCACCAAAGTCTTTTGCACTGGGAGCACTCGTTCTGATGGCTTTATTCGCGCCTGTGTGGCGTGAAACTGTCAGTGGAAGATTCGTTCTAGAGCCACAGCAGCGAGCGGTAATACGAGCCGCTGAGCCGGGGGAAGTCATCGGGGTGATGACCGACGAGGGAATGCAGGTAGCTGCGGCCGCACCGTTATTAACGTTAAGAAATTTAAAACTCGAAAGTCAGGCGGACAATGCCCACGCGGACCTGAACTCCGCAGAAGCAGAAGCCCGGCGGGCCCAGCTGGACTATCACAACATTGGACAAGCAAGAAATGAACGCTCATTTCAGCGGGAGCATTACCGTGACATTTCCGGACAAGTGGCCGCACTCGAAGTGAGAAGTCCGATCGCTGGCCTGGTGGTCACTCCGTCGCTAAAGGATCTGACTGGGTCCATGGTTGAATCTGGAACCGAATTAGCAGAGGTTGACAACGTCAGCACCATGCAGGCACGCGTTTTTATTCCGGAATTTGAAGTTCCGAAAGTGTCGCCGAATGCAGAGGTCTCCCTGAAACTGGAATCTCGATTTCAGCCCATTCGAGGACAAGTGAACTCCCTCGCGCCCGCGTCATCCTTTATTGATCAAGGGCTGGTGAACGAAGAAAAGTACAAAGGGATTGCGCCGCCAGCCTTCTACGTTGCGACTGTTCTGCTTTCCAACGGAGACGGCAGAATGATGCCAGGAATGTCTGGAGATGCCAAGATCGCTGTCGGACGTCGAAGCATCGCGGGTTTCATCTTTCAAGACGTGCGGGAGTTTTCCAGCCGAAAAATCTGGTAATCGGTCGCATCAAAAAAGCCGGAACCTCTCGGTCCCGGCTGTTGTTGGCTGGTCGCCCGGATAAAACACTCTATGCGGTGCGTCGCGGTCGTATCGTCAAATCCCGCATTTGCGTTAAGACGCTCGACATCTGCATGCCATTCAGTTCCGAGAGGAATGGCAGCATTTCCGCAACAAACTGGTCTTTCATCAGCTCTCCGATTTCTTCCTGGCGATTGTTCTCGCCGCCGCATAGCAAGTCCGGTATGGTGACTTCCAAAGCGCGCGCCAGCCTGTCTAAAGAAGACAGCGTCGGAGTAGCCTTTTCATTTTCGATTTTAGAAACATAGGTCCGCGGCACTGACATGCGCAACGCCAGTTGACGCTGGCTCAGTCCATTGCGAAGACGCATGGACCGGATTGACGCGGCCAGATGCAAGTGGCCACGCCCATGACCATGATGGGGCATCACTTGCGGTGGTGGAGGAGCGGAAATAATTTCCGGCTCGTCCTCATCGAGCGAACCGCGACATCGGCGGCAAATGCTGTTAGTTGTGCGGAATTGAACCAGAAGGCAACGGTCGCAACGAACAACTTCCCTGGAATCCACCGGGGCAAGATTTGTAGCCATTGAGTCTGGGAGGGCCAGAGCTAGCCTATCCCTGGAACCAAACTTATCAAGTTCCAACTTCATGCGAATCTAGGTTCAACCTAAAACAATGTCAAGAAAAATCTATGTAAAAAATTAAAATCGTCGCAGCGAGGCAAAATCAGCAGAATGAAAAACGCAGTGGAAGGGCGCGGAATACGAAAAACTTATATGGGAAGTGATGTTTACCAGTTGGATTCCGAATCGAGTCAGGTGACCTCCGCGCTTTACTTAGCGATGCTCACGAACCAGCGGGTTTGTAAACGCGGACATAATCTACAAGCATCTGTTGCGGAAACACGGTCGTTGCGTCTGGAGAGCCTGGCCACCCTCCCCCGACCGCCAGATTCAGAATAATAAAAAAAGTGTGATCGTAAACCCACTTCGTTCTCGCCGGAAGATCGGCGGGTTTCCGCGTGGCGTAAAGGTTATTGTCCACATAGAACTTGATTTGGTTCGGGGACCACTCGACCGCATAAAGGTGATAGTCCTCCGCAAATCGGCGACCGTCAGGAAATGAAAAAGACGAACTGAGGCCATGTCCTCCGGAGTACCCAGGGCCATGTATGGTTCCATGAACGATGGAAGGTTCGCGGCCAATGTTTTCGACGATGTCAATTTCACCGCAGGCCGGCCAGTTGTTGGTGGAAATGTCATTCCCCAGCATCCAAAAAGCGGGCCACATGCCTTGTCCGTAAGGGATTTTTATTCTGGCTTCGAATCGTCCATAGGCCTGCTGAAATTTCTTTGAGGTGTTCAACCTTGCGGAGGTGTAGCTACGTAAAACGGCGTCTGGGCCGGTGTAATTCTCTTTCAGCGCGGTGATGACGAGATTGCCATTTCGGATTACCGCGTTTTGCGGCCTGCTGGTGTAATACTCCAACTCCTGATTACCGAAGCCGTTTCCTCCGGTCTGAAAAGTCCACTTGCTGGAATCGGGAGCAGAGCCGTCCGGGGCGTTAAATTCGTCACTCCAGACGAGCGTCCATCCACCGTGCATTTGCGGCGGGATCGGGGTTGCAGATGTGTTGACTCTGTGTCCGCAGCTTATAAGCAGGAGCGAAGAAATTAGACAAGCTGCGTACCCGCTCCGTTTTTTTCCAGGGCTCATAAAACTCATCCCTACTTCGGCGGCGATGTCATCTCCATTGCCCAGATTGCCGCTGGACGCATGTACATCGAGGCCCGATAGTACCCGGTCTTCTCCCAGGCCTCAGGCGTGCGAAACCAATAGCCTTTGGTTTCATAGGTAGTGTGATAAACGCCCCATGCGGTGCGGTATCCCTCGTCTTTCATGCCATCGCTTAACATCAGCGCGGCAACACCTAAAGTAGTTCCAGTCCAAACTTCCTGCACCTGTTCATTGGTCGTGATGATGCTGCCGTCCGCGCCCATGCCATTCACTGCGCCCATCTCGCCTTTGGAGAATTTCATTACATTGAAGTCGTAGATTTTCCTCAGCGCCTTCAACTGCATCTCGCGTGGAACCAGATCGCCCAACCCCGTCATATTCGCGTACCACTGCCCGGCAAGCTGGTCGGCCTGCACGTTGTCGCGATACTCGCTCATAGTGTCATAGCGAAAGTAATCTCCGTTCCATAGCTTTTTGACGTAAGTATCCTGGCCTTTGAGAAACATCGCATGATACCTGGCTGCGGAAGGCATATCGCCCAGGACATGCGCAATTTCTTCCGCGGCGCGTAGTGCGGCCAGCCACAATCCTCCGCAATATGCGCTCTCTCCGTGCACAATCCATACGTCGTATGTCTGGTCGGGATAATCGTCATTTTGCGGAAGCCCATCACCGGTGCGATCGTACTGCTCAAGATGTTGAAGAGCTTCCTTCACAGAAGGCCAGGTGTAATGCAGAAATTCTGTATCTTTTCTGCCGCTGAAAACGTAATCGCGGTAAATCATGAGCACGAACTTGCTGTTCAGATCTTTCCAGTCGTTGGTATTTTGCCAGCTGAAGGAATTGATCTGGGCAAAGGGATCTTCCTGCGGAACTCCCAGATCGTGCGGCACGGCGCCTTTGGCTTTACGAACTCTGAAATTCAACTTTCCCGTCTGCTGTGACTTCCATGTCCACTCATATTTATCGGTCAAATTTTCAGGAACCGTATCGGCAAATTGACGCAGAACTTGCTTATCAATATCTGGCCAGAACTTCACCAGCGGCATCGAACCATAGAACCTGACATCGAGGGTGGCATAGTACGGATAGTCAAAGCATTCGAGGAATGAAAATGTGTCGGCAGTCTTCGGATCCGCGCCGACCGGATGCCCCCAGAATGAACCACCATCCGCCAGAATGTACATTTCGTTGAATAACATTCCGCGATACCACAACGGTTTGCTTTCATCATTGACGTATGGCGCTTGCCACGCATCAATCTCATCGCTCCATTGGGCGGCATTCATCAATCCATCGCGAGCAATGTCCCACGAATTCGTTCCGGACGTGCCGTAGAAATTCGTATAGTGCCGGTACCATTTGCGTCCCGACCCGAAAGTCACAACCGGCAGATCCCACGCAATCACCATCGGGATCACTTTTTTCTCTCCCGGCTTCAGGGTGAATCGAACCGCAATGGCCCCGGAGAGATGTTCTCCACTGCTCACCCACGATTGATCGCTGTTCGAAAGGCGTCCGTCCGCGGCGAACGGCTTCCATATCTCGTCACTGGTTTCTGGAACGAATGTGGTTTGGTATGTGATCTCAACGCCCTGCGATTCGAGGGATGCAATCGTCATCTGTCCATCCCAATCGTCTCGCACTCCATTAGGATGAATGCGGTCGAAGACAATGCCCTTCATCTGACCGTCTGTCCCCGCGCTTTTTGCCACAAACCGGTTATGATTCCCCGCATCGAGGGCGCCATTCATGTTCGGCGAGAAATCACGAAACCATCCCAGCATGTTGCTCCATGAGAGCAGCACAGAAACCGTGACCGTCTTGTCGGTTGGGTTTTCAGCATGCCAGCGATAGACAGCAACCGGATAGCTGCTTTCACGATAATTGTTTGGTAATACCGGCGAGAATTGTTCAAGGGTTACGTGCGCGGGAAATTTATCCCAGCGGTAGTCATACCAGGATTTCGGATAAAGAGAATAATAGTCACCCGCGCCAACTGGATAATCCCATTTCCAACTTCTGAGCTCCCCTTTATCCGGATGCCCCGCCATCAAGACCTGCGCAACTCCGTCGGTCGCGCCGTCCACTTTTTGATACATGGCGAACTGGTTTTCCCAGACGGTCTGGTATTTATGAACTCCGCCCTTCACATGCCAGCGGGCGAAATCTCCCCGGTAGGTTCGTGAGAAAGTGCCCGCGCCGAATCCGCCGACCGGGGCGCCCTGCCAATAGCCATCGTCAATCATCCCAGTCGCAGCAAGCGCGGGCTTTCGGCCACCCGCATTTTCGAGCGGTAAACCGATCGGCCGTTTCCAGGCGGCATGAGGAATCGTGTCCCCCGCCAATGACCAGGATGACGAAAGCAACAAAAAGAAAAACAGACAGCACTTTCCGGTCCGCCGGAAATTCATGCAAGTCCCCCCGAGTGGATTGGAACAATTTACAGAACGCAAAACCCCGTATTTTATAGAGCGTTAACCTGAATAGGAAGCGATAACTGCGGATAAATGAAATCGCGGTTCTGAAGCCGGCTGTGGCGGAATCCGCTAGACAAATTGCTCACTCTTGAGTCTCCGCCGATTCTCTTGCTTTGGCCCGAATATCCATTCCTCGGCGACCTTCCTTTCGCGGCCTGCCCCTCAGAATGTGCAAATCTCTGAGGTTGCTTTAATCTCGGCAAATCCCGCAGGCTGCGGAAACCCACAGACGAACGATGCTAACTCCATGTAAATGCGATGGTTGTTTGCATTGTCGTTAACCCGACACCGCGTTAGGGTAACTAAATTGTCCATGGGAAATTCAATATGTCCAAGCTTCCACAGTGTTTTCCACAGGGCGGACCATTAAATTTTCTCCGGGTGTCACCTTGAAAACACTACTCAACAGAACCCATTCCGGCCGCCAATGACTCAAAGCGAGTCGAATTCTTCAGGAACGCCATTTTGACTCTTCCAGTCGGACCATTCCGCTGTTTGGCAATGATAATTTCGGCGACTCCTTCAAGTTCCGGCTCGTCCGGCTTATAGACCTCTTCGCGGAAAATGAAAGCTACAACATCTGCGTCCTGTTCGATGGATCCCGACTCGCGCAAGTCCGCGAGTTGAGGACGGTGATCGCCGCCACGGCTCTCGGGCGCACGGCTCAATTGCGACAAAGCGACAACGGGCACTTTTAATTCCTTGGCCAATCCTTTCAGGCCACGCGAAATCGCGGAGACTTCCTGGGTCCGGTTCTCATAACGGCGGCCGCCGCCCGACATAAGCTGCAAATAATCCACAATGATTAAATCGAGTTTCCCTTGAGATTGCTGCAACCGTCTCGACTTGGCACGCATTTCACTCAGGGAAATTCCCGGCGTGTCGTCAATGAAAATCGGCGCCTGCGCAAGCTGCTCCATCGCTTCGACAACTTTAGCCATATCCTCGCGCCAGAGCGATCCGGTACGCATTTTGTGCGAATCTACTTTTGCCTTCGAACACAACAGTCGCAGCAACAAAGCCTCGCGCGACATTTCCAGCGAAAACATTCCCACTACTTTTTGATCTTCGATGGCGGTGTTCTCCGCGATGTTCATCGCGAATGCCGTTTTTCCCATAGACGGACGAGCCGCAATAATGATGAGATCTGACTTCTGAAATCCGCTGGTCATCTCGTCAAGATCGGTGTAGTGCGTCGCCAACCCAGTGATGCGCTGTCCGCGTTGCAGCAAGGCATCCACGGAACCGAACGATTCCTTGACGATTTCCTGGATGCCCATGAATCCGCGGCCAATGCGCTTTTCAGAAAGCTGAAAAATCGCGCCTTCGGCGTCGTTGAGAATTTCTTCCGCCGGATCGCTTTGATCAGCAGCCCGGGTGATAGCGGCATTGGCCGCGTGAATAAGGCCGCGGAGCAGAGATTTATCGCGAACAATCCTGATGTAGTGCTCAATGCTGGGACGGTCGGGAACTCCGTCCATCAAACCCGAGATATAACCCACATCGCCGATGCTCTCGAGCTCTTTGCTCCGCCTCAGTTCCTCGATGAGTGTGATGAAGTCCGCGGGACGCGACGACTCCATCAACTCCATGATTCGCGTATAGATGCGGCGGTGAGAGTCGAGCGAAAAGTCTTCAGGACGGAGATGTTCCGCCGCTTCGTTATAGGAAAAGTTGTCGAGAAGGATCGCCCCTAGGATAGAGCGCTCCGCCTCAATATTCGCCGGTAAAGTATGCGCAAGACTATATTCGCTTGTGGCCATCTATGTTTGATTTAGAAATTTATGGTAAGAAGAATTGTCGGATGAGCGAATCATAAACTTGCTCTGGCTGTGTGCTCGAAGTGCCTCTTCGGAAAACTTGGTGTAAACGTAATTTTTGTTGGCGGCCTGATTGCAGCTTAGCTGATTGCGCTCTTTGAGGCAAACAAAAAGCGAAGCATCGCCGCGCGGAGATTTGCAAAGGTCGTCCTCGATCTTCGAAACAGAATCGACGTGAAAATAAATACGGCCCAGGCCAGCCACCTGAGCCGTATTTTTGAGTTGTCCCAGGAAACGTCACTCATGCGACGCCGTACCCATCAAGAACACGCGCTCTCTAAGAACAGTGTTCCCAACTGAGTACGTCTCCCAAATTCCGTTTCCGGACAATGACGTGCTTTCATTGCGAGCCCGGCGTCGTAGTCATGACCGTGGAGGAGGACCCTCTGAGGAGGCCACAACTTTCGAAATTTCCTCTATCCGCCGAAGCGTATTTTAGAAACTTATCGCGATTTCCTCAGTAACCGCCAAAATCCGTCGGCCGCATCGCAATCAGCTTTTTCCCAAGACATCTCAAACTGCACTGTCGGCACTTTGCTTGAATGCAGAATCATCCGCAAGTGCAATCTTGCATGAGATTGTGGAGAAGCTGTGCGATATGAAAGTTGCTTGTGGAAAGAAGAGGAAAATCCCCCCAGGCACTGACCGAAGCGCTCGTCGCCTATGAGTAGGGCGCCGGCAGATTCTTTTGCTTGCGATGTTTCCGCATCGCGATTGCCTGATGCGTGATAATCCGCAATGACGACCGCGGTTTCCCCGTGCACAGCAACACAAAGCCAGCTTCACGATCTTCGGGATAGTAGCTGACCGAATCCGATTGATCGGTGTTTTCACCCGATTCGATTCGGCCAGCGCAAGTTAGACACCATCCTTGGTGACATAATGCGGGCAAAACGACACCTTGAGCGAAGGCAGCATCCCAAATATGTTCTTTGGAACCGACATGAACGGTTCGCTTGCCCTCAGGCAACAAAAGTTGCACGTCAAAAGTCTTTGAGGGCAGTGTCATCTATCGATTAAACCATGCGACGGCCAAGGAGGGGCCGACAATGGAAAAAGATTCGATGCGGCTTGCATTGGGATTCGTAATTCCCGTCCCTGTCTGACCGGATGTCAAACAGGAACGGGATATAAAGAGGCTATGGATTGTAAAACGCAGCATTCTTGCTGTATGGAGCGTGTCCGGGTTCGCCGCGCCGGAAATGCCCGGAAGGAATGGATTTTCCATCCCGCTCGTGGGCCAGCAGCTCGATGAACCAGGCTTCGTGCTCGATTTCCTCGTTGAGAATCCTCGAGGCCATATCGTAAGTTCGGGGATCTTTGCCAAACGTCATATCGCAGATGGCGATCCAGCTGCGAATGGCGCAGCGTTCCGACTCCAACAGCAGAGTCAGAATGTTGACGGCCGTCGGAGGATTCGGCAACTTGGCGGCGGCGCATCCTGCCTGATCATGAAATTCCTTCAGATCGTTCGGCAGCTCTCCACCGAGCTCGTAAATACGGGGCACTATGAGTTCCCAATGCGCTCGATCCTCGAGTCGAGCGTCCTCGCATATTTCTTTGTAGTCCTCGTGTCCGGCGAGATGCATCCGAAGGATGGTGTAGTAATAGTAAGTGCTGGCAAATTCCGCTGCGGCGTTCGCAACCAGCATCTTGATTAACTTTGGAACGTCCACACCGCGGGCGCTGATAACCTCAACGCCTACTCGTTGTGTGACGTCGCCATATTGCACAACTTGATTGCCTTTTTCTGGCATTGCTACCTCCTGGAAGTTTTATGAGTCTCCTCGCAGATTACCGCTGTGGCGCTTATAGGTCTAAGATATAGTTTCTATCAGGCTCATAGTTTTATCCTTTGCGAGAAATCCGACATGGAAATCCATCAGCTTCGTTATTTTTGCGCTGTAGCAAGGACGGGTGGGTTTACTCGTGCTGCCCGACAGGAACATTTGGCGCAACCGTCGCTGTCGCAGCAGATTCGCAAATTAGAAGATGAACTCGGCACCCGATTGTTTGATCGCCTGGGAAAATCAGTAAGGCTAACCTCGTTTGGAGAAGCATTTCTGCCGCGTGCGCAGGCGATTTTGCACCAAGTTGCAGATGCCAAACAGGAAATCGAAGAGATGGCCGGAGTGGAAAGGGGCAAACTCATTGTCGGATCCATTCCGACCGTGGCTCCCTACTTCTTGCCGGAATGCCTGGCGACATTTGGCCGGAAGTTTCCCCAGATTCGCGTCAGCGTCGTCGAAGAACTGACCTCTGAACTTCTTGACCACGTCCATGATGGAACCATTGATCTGGCGTGCCTTGTGCTGCCGGTTCCCGGCAGTCAATTTATTTGTCAGGAATTACTGCGAGAGAGGCTGTATCTGGTAGTGCCACGTAATCACCGGCTGGCTTCCCACCGGACCGCCAAACTGAAGCAGATTGAGGGAGACCCGTTTCTTCTGCTGAAAGATGGTCATTGCTTTCGCGAAAATACTCTGTCTGCGTGCGGCCGCGCGAGGTTGGAGCCGAACGTAGTCTTTGAAAGTGGTCAGTTCGCGACCATTCTGGCCATGGTTACGGCCGGCGCTGGAGTTTCCGTAGTGCCCGCAATGGCCGCTCAGCCAAGAAAAGGGTGCCGCTTCATCGCGATTGATGACGACGATGCTTTTCGACGAGTGGGAATTGTGCAGCTCAAACAGCACTTTCGCAGCCGCGCGCATGCAGCATTCGTGAAGCATTCGCTCGAACACAGCGCCGCTCAGAGGGGTAATCCGCAGCTTCATCTTCGGAATGCAGGTTAATCGCGGGCCGCCGCTACCAGGTGTTGTACGCGGTTCCGTCGCTCGAGATGGCCTCTGATGAACTATGCACGTCATCAATCCCTGAATCTTCCTGGTCCACCGACATGATGGTGGAATCTTCCTGCTCAACAGTCCAGTCGGGCTTTGCGGTCATCGGGTCAGTGGGGATTTGCTTTATGTAGCCTGCCTGCACAATATCATCCAGAGATTGAGGGGCCTTTTCTTTGTCTAAAGTGTATTGCGAAATAACCGATCGCAATGTAAACAGGTTCTGCCGTAAAACGGATTCTCTCGCATGCACCACCGAAGCCCGATAATTTGGCACAGCCACTGCCACCAGAATGAGGATGATGCTGATGACGATCATCAACTCAATCAGGGTGAAGCCGCGGTGTTTATTGCGAGATCTTGCCATTACCAGTCCTTGTAATGAGTGCCGTCAAGCCCGGAATCCTGTGACTTGGTGTAAACGTCGAAAACGTCGTCGCCGCTCCAGGAAGTGGAATCCGGATCATCCTGCATGGCCCGCAGACCCCATTCGGGTGTATTCGTCATAGGGTCTATCGGAATTCTGCGCAGAAACCTCAGTTTTTTCCCTTGCACGTCCACGCCATTCACCAGAGTTTCCAGATCGGGAGGATAGTTGTCCGAGCCCACTTTGGTCTGAAATGCGCCGCGGTCCGCCGCGTCTTTGTAGCGGTCAATCGCGTCGCGCATTTCCCAGAGGTCCTCGCGCAAATCGTGCTCTTTTTGACGCTTAATCGTTATCCGAACCAGGGGTATGGCCATGCCGGTCAAGATCGTCAGAATAGTAGTCGCCACGATTAACTCAATCAGAGTGAATCCATGCGACTCCTTCCTGGCTCCGAAAATATATGTAGAATTCATTTTTTACTGGATCGCAACTTGAGCTACGGTCCCGGCGACCGGCAGAGCCTGCATCGCTGGGTCACGCGCACCACCGCGCGAAATCGCCAATGTTGAGGTGCCCGGAGCCTTGGCTTTGAAAGTCAAGGTTGCAATCGCTCCTTGTCCGGACACTCCAGTCGCGCCCGGCGGGCGGGTTGCATTGATTTGCAAGCTGCCCGTCGTCTCATCATCGCGATGCATCAGTGCCACGGTTTGCCCATCTTGCGAGAGAAATGGTCCATTGGACACGTTGATTACTTCTAAAAGCTTGGGGTCATAGTTCACTTCAACGGGAACTGAATACGCGTTCTGCACCCCCGAAAGCATGATGTTTACCGCGAAAGTAGAGCCCGCGTGTTGCGTGATCGAAGGCGGATCAAATGCGAAGCTTGCACCGGTGGTGATAGGAGCCGCCGGCTGAGTGGGAGACTGCGACATGGCAGGCGCCATCGCTTGAGGCGCGGCAGACGCTGAAGGACCCTGCGCTGCGGCGGGAGCCTCCGGTGAAGAAGCATGGCTCATCTGGCGCAACTCGATAGAATTCGCCGTGCCCACATCAATGCCTCTCTGGTTCAGGTCGGAAATAACCAGCCCTCTCACAATATGGGGAATGAGAACAAAAACAGTTTCTGTTTGCCGTCGTTCCGTATTGGTCTGCCCGAACAAATATTTCAAGATCGGGATTTGTGCCAATCCCGGAATGCCACTTAAAGAACGTGTCTGCGAATCCTCCAGCATTCCACCCAGAAGGTTCGCTTCGCCTTCCTTCAAACGAACTTCATGATCAATTTTTCTTTGACCGATTACAGGCTGACTGATGCCGCCAATATTCTGGAATGAATCCACCGCGGAAATGTCCATGGTGATCTTCAAAGTGACATCACCATCGGAATGAACTTTGGGAGTGATATCAATGTTGACGCCCACGTCTGTGTACTGAAACTGAGTATTTACCAGCGGGTTAATACCGACTCCTCCAATGCCGGGCTGAAAAGAACCCGTGGCGATCGGGATGCGTTCGCCGATCTTAAGCGAAGCCTTTTGACCATCCACGCAACGAATCTGTGGATTTTGAATCAACTTGCTGTTGTTGTCACTGAAGAGTGCCGTGGCAGTCGCCTGCGAAATCGTTACTTGAAAATCAGTGGCATTTAAATTTCCCAGAGCGTTCAGCGTGATTCCATTAGTAGTAGAAGTAGAAGGCGTGGTCGTCCCATTACTGTTCGGCGTGCTCACGTTGGTATTAATATTCGGCTGCAATTGCACGCTGGCGCTGGTCGGCGGGTTGATGCCGAGAGTACGCGTCTTGTCGCGGCTAATCTGCATGATCGCCACGTCAACAATAACTTCAGGCTTGGACTTATCGAGATCGTCTACAAGTTTTTCCGCGAGCGCAATCTGATCGGGAGTACCGCGCACAATAATTGCACCTTCTGACTGCAAAGGTTGAATCCGGGAAATTTCCAGAATTTGGCGCAGGGCATTCACTACATCTTGCAATTCGGTCGGCTGCGAAAGATTTGCCAGGTAGAAAGTCTTGATAACGCTCTGCTCGATCTCTTTGCGCTTGGCAGGATTGTCAGCAGCGATGAAGATAGTGTTCGGTGTTACCGGCCGCCAAAATGTCTTGGACTCCATCGCGACAATTTCCAGGGCTTCTTCGAGGGATACGGAATTCAGGTCAACCTTGATCTGCCGCGACGTATAGTCGGGATCGAAAAGCACGTTGATTCCGGCAATTCTGCCAACGGTCTCATAAACAATCTTTGTATCTTGGGTCATCTTCAGAGTCAGAGGTATGTTCTGAATGGCCGCCAGCTCCACGGGGCCAGCGGCCTCCTGCACTCTTCTGTCCAGCGCGGAGGGCGCCACCGACGCCTTCGGACCGGCCGTCTTGGCCGCCTCAATCATCTGTTTCGTGCGAATCACTTCCTGTCGAGCTATGGCGCTCGAAGGATCAATTTCCGCTGCCTTCTGAAATTCGAGCAGCGCATCATCCAACTTCCCTGCTTCACGCATCAACTGGCCGCGGTGAACATGGGAAGCGCCGGCGAGGAAGCGCAGCCGTTCGTACGCGGACCGATAACTGGTATCCTGCGGCTTCTGGCCATAAGCCTGCTTATAAAAATCGTAAGCCTGTTCGTAGTTTTGGCGGGCTTCGGCGTCTTTGCCTTTGTTATATAAGGACTTGGCGCTTTCCGACGCCGCGGGCAAAGTCACAGCTAGAACAAGCAGAGCGATAACCGCCGGTCGAAACTGGCTTCTGATCACTGGTTCCTCGCAGGCAAGTCTTCTTCGTGGATCAAGCATGACTCGAGGTGGGACATCCCGATTTTTGCTGTAGAAGACGTGAGATGGCTGATTATAGCATTGCCTTCTAAGCAACCGAAACTGCTGTTTTGATTACCTTTAGCCACTTTGGTACTGCTCCCATTCGTACACAGGATATTTTGCCGATGGTGCGAAACAGCTGTCCCTTGAATTGCTCGGATATGCGGTACCCTATTCATGCCCGTTTATGACGCGACAATCCAGCTATCAAGTCCAGCCTAACCCTGAAAAGGAACCTAAACGCGATCCCACAGCTGCGGGCAAGCGTGATGCCGCTGTGAATAGGATCGCTGCTCACAACTACTTCTTGCTGGAAAAATTTGAAACCGGGGTTGTTTTGAGCGGTACCGAGGTGAAATCCGTCCGCGCCGGGCTGACGAACCTCAAAGATGCCTACGGATTAATCAAAGACGACGAACTTTGGCTCTTGAATTGCCACATCGGCCCCTATGAGCACGGAAACATTTTTAACCACGCACCACTGCGCACCCGCAAGCTCTTGGTACACAAAGAGGAGCTTCGGAAACTTATCGGCAAGACACAGCAGCGCGGACTCACACTGATTCCTACCCGAATGTATTTCAAGAATGGCAGAGTGAAATTGGAACTCGCTCTGGCAAAGGGCAAGCAACTTTGGGACAAACGTGAGACCGAGCGCCGCCGCACCGCAGACAAAGAGTCGAGAGAGGCGATCAGGAACCGCAAATCACGATGATGGCATTCGTTCCCGTGAAATATTTAGTTGGTGGCGTTCCGTGCGTTCGCGTACCATCAAACAACTTTTCTTTACGCATGGGTTAATAGTTGAGACGGACCAATCCTAGGAGGCCAAAATGAAATCGCTTCGAATCTGTTCCGCATTGTTGACGGTAGCATTAGCGGTTCCTGCGTTCGGACAAGTTTCTGTTTACATCGGAACACCCCCGCCGCCGCTTCGGTACGAGCGTCGCGGACCCATTCCGGCTCCAGGATTTGTGTGGGTTGAAGGCTACTGGTCTCCCTATGGTCATCACTATCGCTGGGTTGCAGGGCGATGGGAGCGTCCACCGTATGAAGGCGCATACTGGAGCCATCCGCATTACGACCACTATCGGGAAGGCTGGCAATTACACCAAGGACACTGGGATCGCGAGAATCATGACAATGGCCACTGGCGCGACCACGACGACCATCACTAGACAGATTGAATTGAAATTAAGGCAAAGCATCGGAAGCCATTTCGGAGTGCTTTTTTAGGCCAAATCTTTGCGCGAACGGCGATCCCAAAACTAAAGTGTCGAGCAGTCGTTCCAATCTGAGCAATATGATACAGCTTTCGGGTCAGTGTTGAACTACGCTTAGCGACACTATTGAGAAATCAGTTTCTCCCCGTTCTGCCAGAAATTTCGAGACGCCTGTTTTTTGAAAATCACTTAAAGGAAATGGCGATTCGTCCGATGGTTATCTAAAGTGTCATTTGGACTCTACATCACCGGTTTTGTGATCGTCGTGGCAGGCCTGGTCTACGGCGCTGTCCTGATGCATATACCGGCGCATTGGATTGTGGTGGGTGGAATTGTCTTAGTGGGAATTGGAATTTTGACCGGAGTGAAAGCGACCCGGCAAAAGGATCCGGCCCCTTAGATTGGCCAAACCGAACTTGTCCGGCGCAGAGATTAAACCTCACACTTGAAATTCACAGGAGAAAAAAATAATGAAATTGAAATGGTTATGCGGCCTGTTGTTGATGGCAGCGATCTCAATCCCGTCTTTTGCCCAGGTTTCTCTTTACATCGGAAGCGCTCCGCCTCCGCTGCGATATGAGCGACGGGGCGACGCACCCGGGCCCGGTTACAGTTGGGTCGAGGGCTATTGGGCGCCGAACGGCCACCACTACAAATGGGTTGCAGGGCGCTGGCAGCAACCTCCTTACGCGGGTGCATATTGGAATCATCCACACTATGACCATTATCAACAGGGCTGGCAGCTGCACGAAGGCCACTGGGACCATGAAGATCACGACAATGGCCACCGGGACCACGATAATCACTAGAAGACGGGCTGCATACAAGCTGATCAGAACAAAGAAAATTTGCGGCGCCCCAGGTCTCGCCGCGTTTGCGAGACCTGGGTCAGTCAGACTTGGATTAGGTCAGACCTACCATTTCGTCTCCCGCTTGCACTTTTCCCTGCCTCCCGACGATACTGTTTCAATCCATGAAAACAAATCTTTCTGTTGCAAATCCTGCTGAAGTTGAAACCGAATGCCTCGTCGCCGTTGTTCTTGATCGGGGCACAAAAGATAAAACTGAAATATTTATCGAAACCAGCGATGGCGCCGTCAAAGAAGCCGCTCAGGAGGTCATTAGTAGCGACGAACTTTCCGGCAAGCTGCTCGAGACGACCTTGCTGCATCATCCCGCGAAATTGAAAGCGAAGCGTCTGTTGCTGATTGGCGGAGGAAAGTCGAAGAATTTCACCGCATCGGAGTTAAGAAAGCTGGCCGGGGCAGCGGTGCGATTTCTCAAGTCAAAAAACATCCGCACCTTCGCGTTTCTCGCCCCAACCGGAAACATTAAAAATGAAGACGCCGTGAGTGCGATTGTTGAAGGCGCATTCGTTGGCAACTTTGATCCCGACACATATAAGAGCGATCGCAAGGACAAAAAGATTGACTCAATCACCGTAATTGCTCGCGGCGATCAAGCGGCTTTAACTCAGGCGGTGGAGCAGGCTCGCATCATCGGCGAATCGCAGAATTTCACTCGCGAACTGGTGAATGAACCCGGCAACCACATGACTCCCACGATGCTCGCCGAACGCGCGCGAAAGATGGCCGCGGAAGTTGGTTTGAAGTGTGAGGTTCTCGACGGTGAAAAAATTCGCGGCTTGAAGATGGGGGCATTCTGGGGAGTGTCACAGGGATCGGACGAGCCCCCGGCATTAATCGTTTTACGTTATGAACCCGCGGGCGCGCCGGAGAAGCCGGTACTTAGGCTTGGTCGGTAAAGCGATCACCTTCGACTCCGGCGGAATTTCCATCAAGCCCGCCGACGGAATGGAAAAGATGAAATACGACATGGCCGGTGGCGCAGCCATGATCGGAGTGATGCGCGGCATCGCATTGCTGAAACCGAAAATCAAAGTAACCGCGATTATTTGCGCGTCCGAAAATATGCCTTCCGGAAAAGCACAAAAGCCTGGCGACGTGCAGATCGCGATGTCAGGAAAATCGATCGAGATCATCAACACCGATGCGGAAGGACGACTGGTGCTCGCTGACGGCCTCTCCTACGCGCGCCAGCTCGGCTGCACGCACCTGATTGATGCGGCCACACTAACTGGCGCCGTGGTCGTGGCACTGGCACACGTCAATGCCGGGCGTCTTTGCAAACGACGACAAACTGTATGAGCGATTCAGCAAAGCCGTGAATAACGCTGGAGAAAAATTCTGGCGCTTGCCGCTCGACGATGAATACAGAGAGAACATCAATTCGAATATCGCCGACATCGTGAACTCCGGCGGACGCTGGGGAGGCGCGATCAGCGCCGCAATGTTCCTGAAAGAGTTTGCCGAGGACACGCCGTGGCTTCATCTGGACATCGCCGGCACAGCATGGATGGAAGACAATAAGCCGTGGATCGCGAAGGGTCCCTCGGGAATCGCAGTACGGTCTTGATCGAGTTTGCGAGAGGATTTTGGCGGGTAAATCCAGGCTGTCGGCTTTCGCCTAAACGCCAAGCAGGCTTCTCTGCAACTTCCTCCGCATCTGATTGCGCATCTGAAGTGCGCGAACCTCAGGTCTTTATGAAACTGCTATTCGGAGATCAGAGCCTGTTCGGTAGGACTGATTGTCTTGTGCTGGGAATTTTTTCGTTCTTTGTTCCCGTGCCGCACTCCGAACATCACGGCGTCAGCGCCGGCGATGTGCACCTGGGCGTCACCACTCATCATGAAGATCGCGTGCCTCCAGTCGTGAGCATCGTGCTACTAGTTGTGGGCGGCGGGATTAATGCTCGGCGGCCGCGGAAACAGCTAGACATTCACATCGCGGCTGGAACAGTGATTCCCATCACTGACAGCACCCGCGTTAACTCGCGGCGCACGACAAACACGGTAGCGAGCAAAAACTTTTTCCGATCCTCATCCTCTTCGCCGATCATGGGATAGCGGTGATAGAACAACATTGAACAACTGCGCCAATTGAAACGCATGCTTGGCCAGATAAGCTGGCTCAGTGGTGGCAATTGCCTGGTCAATCACGTAAGAAGTCTTCGACGCCGCCAGCCAAAGCTCCCAGATATCATCTGTATCGAGCCATTGAGATACCTGTCAAATCACCTGTAGAGGCGTAGCGTGCTACGTCCTCTTTCAATGTCTCCGACTCAATGCCTGCTTTGCGAAAAATATTCGTAGCTCGCACCACCGCATATTGCGCATAAGGCCCGGTCTCTCCTTCAAAACTGAGCGCCTCTTTGAAATCGAATGCGATCACCGATTGCTTGGTGAACTTGAGCATGAAATAACGCAGTGCGCCAACAGCAATCTGAGTTGGCGATGGTCGATCGCTCGACATCGCTCAATTAGGATGCCGCGAGTCCACTTCAATTTTCGCCGAAGCGATCAGCTTGTCGATAGATCATCGGCTTTCACCCCAAAGCCTTTGCGTCCCGAGACCTCGATATAAGAGCGAGTTTTTTCTTCTTCGGATAAGCTGATAGCCCAGTCGGCGGCACAGCGCGGCGTGAGCGCAACCATCTCGTAGGAAAAATGAGTGTAGTGATCGGCTGCTTCGTTGTGTCCGAGCGCGCGCAATGCTTCGATCACTGTGTTCTGCGCTTCGGCCTGGCGGGCATCGATAACGTTGTAATTTCCGCGACATCGCCGAAATGCGGATGATCCGGCGCACCCTCCGTGCGTCGAAATCCAGCAATCATGCCCATTGGGATAGCGATAGAATTTGCGATATCCAAAATCGCGGCCGAGCAATCCGAACTTCCACATGTGATAGGCGATGTCTTTGCCGACATAGCCGACGGTGCCGTTTGAGCGCACGATACTTTCTGGTCTTCTTCCGAAATTGCGTTTTCATCTGGTCTAATGTCCACGCCAGGTTTCAGTCCAATAGTTTTCAGCAGATCTTCGTCTTCAAGTTCTTGGGATTGCGACTTAGTTCCTCCCGCCGCATCACCCAGCAACCTTTATTCTTCCCTTCATTCTCGAAGAACAACACGCTGCCGGCTTTCAATTTCGTCGAAAGCCGCGTCCCAGAAGTGCAGCTTTAAAATTTCGCTCTCTCGCGGCAGGAAATCGTATTCAATGTCGAGCCGGTCCATGGTTTCAAGATGCCGCTTAAGAACAGCCACGGAAATCAGGTCGGCCACGGCTGCGCTTTCGTTATTACCCTGTTCGATATCGTGAAGTGTTTTCGAACGAACTTGTAGGTTCTGCTTATCCTCCTGATACCATGCGGAAACGCGAGCGTAGAGATCCCAGCAGTAATAATCGAATCGCGGCTCACGAACGAGTTGTTCGATTTCCGCAAGTGATTTTTTTCTGAATGTGCAGAAAACCAACTACAACGTCCGCGACTTGCACGCCAGTGTTGTCAATGTAGTTCTGGACGTCAACTTCCCTCCCCGAAAATCGCAGCAGACGGACAAAAGTGTCGCCAAGAATTGCGTTTCGAAGGTGACCGACGTGCGCTGCCTTATTCGGATTAATACTCGAGTGCTCAACCAGAACTTTGCCATCAGGAATTCCGGATCTCGGAGCTTCATCTTCTGCCAGAGAAGTCGCCATTGGCCCGCGCTTTACATATGCATTGATATATCCGGCGCCCGCGACTTCAAACTTTTCAAAGCCATCAATCGGACCGATGCCAGCCACAATCTCATCGGCAATTTTTCGCGGGGCTTTCC
Source organism: uncultured Acidobacteriaceae bacterium (assembly GCA_963796015.1). Classification (GTDB taxonomy): domain Bacteria; phylum Acidobacteriota; class Terriglobia; order Terriglobales; family Acidobacteriaceae; genus PALSA-188. The sequence continues at coordinate 178,291 of CAWCJR010000006.1, forward strand.
GGAGCTTCTTCGCCAGCTCGAACGCCAGAGGTAGCGCATACTCACCGAGATCGACCCGAGGTGGCTGTTCAATCACAATGTTCGGCAAATCGAGATCGTAAGTTCGGCGGAGAAACTCGTGGATGTGATCGCTTAACCTGTGTTGGAGATGGCGGTACAAGAGTTCCTCTAAATGATTGGAGAAGATAGCGATTGTAGCAGAGCTGCGTGGATGCGCAGGTTTGACGGCATTGGCAGCGTTCCCTATGATGAAAATCAGTCGTTCGGTCGTTGGTCGTTCGTCGTTGGTCGTTGGCCAATGATTCTCTAGCGATGGCGTGGCCCGAGGTTTTTCCCAACGACCAAGGACCAACGGCCAACGATGGAATTCCTTCATGCGAATTGCTTACCTCGATTGCTTTTCTGGAATCAGCGGCGACATGTTTCTCGGCGCCCTTTTGGACGCCGGGATTCCTCTGAAGTTGTTCGAGGACGCGGTCGCGGGATTGAATATCGGAGCACGACTGGAAATTTCCCGAGTGAATCGCAGCGGCATCAGCGCAACCAAGGTGGATATCTGCACCGTGGAAGGACAAGATCGTCCGCGCCTAACGGGTTCGGAGGAAAAGCATGCCCGCGGTCGCAGCACGGACACAGTCACTCCCATGAGCACGATCATTCGCATGGGCGTATCCATTCGCACGGGCCAAATCGCGGGCTGAAAGAGATTCGCGAAATCATTTTGAAGGCGTCGTCAATCAGCGACACCGCGAAGCATACTGCGATTAAAATATTCGAGGCTTTGGGCGCTGCCGAAGCGAAGATTCACAACATGGATATTGAGAAAGTCCATTTTCATGAGGTTGGCGCTGTTGATGCGATGGTGGATATTGTCTGCGCAGCGGTCGGAACCGAAGCCCTAAACGTAGATCAAGTCATTTGCTCACCATTGAACGTCGGCGGGGGCACAATAGAGTGCGCTCACGGAGTTTTCCCGGTACCAGCGCCCGCCACTGTTGAACTTCTGAAGGAGGCGCCTGTTTATTCATCCGGCATTCAGGCTGAATTGGTGACCCCTACAGGGGCGGCCATAGTGAGGACGCTGGTCACCCGGTTTGGCGAGTTTCCGCGAATGAAGATTGAAAAGGCAGGTTATGGTGCAGGCACGCGCGATTTCTCTGGCCGCCCAAACGTACTGCGATTGACCCTGGGCCATTCGGAACCAGATTCGACTTCGCGGGAGATTATTACCGTGTTGGAGGTGAACCTGGACGATCTGAATCCACAGGTATTTGGCTATGTGATGGATCGCCTTCTCGAAGAAAGGGCGCTAGACGTGTTCGGAATTCCGGTGCAAATGAAAAAGAATCGTCCTGGAATGTTGCTGACAGTGTTATGCAAGCCGGAGGATGCCGCGGCACTCTCTCATTTGATCTTTCTCGAGACCAGCACATTGGGCATTCGGCGGCGAGATGAACAGCGGCAGGCGCTCACGCGAAAGTGGATTAATGTGTCCACGCCATGGGGCGACGTGCGGTTGAAAGTTGCCAACGTGAATGGAACCATTACTAACTACGCGCCGGAATATGAAGATTGCCGGAGAATCGCGACTGAAAATCACGTGCCGCTGAAAGATGTAATGCAGGCGGCGCTGAGTGCGTATGGGAAGGGTGAAAATCGTACGAAGATTTCTAGTTAACAGGTTCGTCATTTTCTTTTAATTTGTCATCTTGAGCGAAGGGAGCGGACTCGCTTGCGAGTGCGCTCCCCGCAGTCGAAAGACCTGCTGCTTTGCATGGAGACCTGTGCAGCAGGGTGGCAGGGTACTTCCGGAAAGCTGGCGAGCAGGTGTCTCGACTACGAAAGATCATCCCCAAGCGGATGATCTTTCTCCGCTCGAGATGACAGTGTTTAGTTTGTAAGATAATGCCCAAAAAGTTTTACATTACGACTCCGATCTACTACGTCAATGCCCGTCCCCACATTGGACACGCGTATACCACCATCGCGTGCGACGCCATCGCGAGGCGGCAGCGCATGTTCGGCGACGATACATTTTTTCTCACTGGAACGGATGAACATGGACAGAAGATCGAACGCGCCGCGCAAGCCGCAGGAAAGACTCCGCAGGAATTCGCCAATGAAGTGTCGAACAAGTTTCGTGCGTTGTGGAAGCGGATGGGGATCAGCAACGATGACTTCATCCGCACGACAGAAGACCGGCACAAGCGGCGGGTGCAGGAGCTCTGGCGCGTGATCCGCGCCAACGGGTACATCTACAAAGGCAGCTATACCGGTCAGTACTGCGTGTTTGATGAACTCTACGTGGACGTCGGTCCGGGAGAGCCTTGTCCGGAATGCGGACGCCCCACCGAAACGGTCCACGAAGAAAATTATTTCTTCAAGCTTTCGGCCTTTCAAGACAAGCTGCTTGCTCTTTACGACGATCCGAATTTTATTCGCCCCGAAACCCGGTGCAATGAAGTGGCTTCGTTTGTGCGCTCGGGATTGCGCGACCTTTCTATCAGCCGCAGCACATTTTCATGGGGCATTCCTGTGCCAGACGATCCGAAACACGTGATCTACGTCTGGCTCGATGCGCTGGCTAATTACATTACGGCCATTGGGTTCGGATCCTCGCATTCCGGCGCACAAGAGGCATTCCGAAAATATTGGCCTGCCGATATTCAAATGATCGGCAAAGAAATCGTCCGCTTCCATTGTGTTTACTGGCCGGCTTTTTTGATGGCTGCCGGCTTGCCGCTTCCAAAAAGCATCGTTGCGCATGGATGGCTTCTTTTTGAAGAAAGCAAAATGTCGAAGTCGCGCGGAAATATCGTTCGCACGGAGACGATTCTCGACGTGCTCGGCGCGGACGCGTTGCGCTATTTTCTATTGCGCGAAATCGTGTTCGGTCAGGATGGTTCGTTCTCGTTCGATGCCCTGGTCCAGCGTTATAACGCAGACTTGGCGAATGGTCTGGGAAATCTTGCCAGCCGTACGCTTACCATGATCAAGCGATATTTCGACGGCGACATTCCAGGTCCGTCCGCAAGGCTTGAGGCAGGCGGCAAAGGCATTGCAGAGTTAGCCACAGAAATAATTGGCGGCTACAACGCCTTTTTCGATCAGCAGCACTTCTCGCGTGCTCTGGAAACCGCTTGGGGACTGGTCGCGGCGGTGGACAAGTACATCGTGGAGAACGCCCCATGGTCACTGGGAGAGAAAACAGATGAAGAGAGCCGAACGAGGTTGGCAACCATTCTTTATACCTCCGCGGAAGCTCTGCGGATTGTCACCGCTCTTGCTCATTCGGTAATTCCCGACGCCACTGCGAAGATATGGTCGCAGCTTGGACTTGGCAACATTCAAAAATTCGACTTATCCGGATTGAAATGGGGACAGCTTGAGCCGGGGACGAGGCTGGAAAATATTGAAGCGGTGTTCCCTCGAGCCGACAAAAGCGCAATCGAAAGGATGCAGCAGATGGAAGAGCAGGAACGCAGTGGAGTGGGCACGACTGAAGTGAAAGCTTCGGATGTTTCGATTGGCACAGTTGCCGAGGCGCCTAAATCACTGGCGGAAAATGTTGCTGCGAAAACACCAGCGGCCGCCAACGACGGAAAGATCAGCATTGACGACTTCGCCAAGGTCGAATTGCGGGTTGCGCTGGTCAAAGTAGCAGAGCGAGTGCCAAAAGCTGATAAATTGTTGCGTCTCGAAGTGGATTTGGGCACGGAAACTCGCCAGATTCTTGCGGGAATTGCCGAGTCTTACACTCCCGAGTCGCTGATTGGCCGCAAAGTCGTAGTTGTAACTAACCTTGCGCCCCGGAAGATGCGCGGATTGGAATCAAATGGCATGATCGTTGCCGCGTCGCCGGAGGGTGGAAAGGCCGTGCTTGCGGGCTTTCTGGAGGATGTGCCGGTGGGGACGCGACTGAAATAGATGCGACTGAAATAAACGATGAAGGGTTCGATCACTCGCGGAGGAAACCCGCTGCCGAGTTTCACTCGGCGTGGACGGGTGGGGGCTGCCTGTCCCTACGTGGTTTTTTGATGTTCGTTGACTCTCACGCGCATCTCGAAGGAGAACGTTACGACGCCGATCGTGATCAGGTGCTCGCCCGCGCGCGCGAAAGCGGCATAGAAACAATTCTTGCCATCGGGATCGGAAACGGCCCTGGCTCATTGGATTGTGCTGTTAAATTGGCGGCACAGCACGATTTCATTCACGCCACCGTCGGCATTCATCCGCACGATGCGAAACTCGCGAACGATGCAGCTTTCTCGGAATTAGAACAATTGGCCATCCAGCCGAAAGTGATTGCGTGGGGAGAGATCGGCTTGGATTATTTCTACGACCACTCCCCGAGGGATATCCAGAAACAAGTGTTTGTCAAGCAACTCGAACTAGCCCGTGCCGCAAAGCTGCCGGTCATCATTCATTGCAGGCCGTCCGAAGGCGGCGAAAATGCCTGGGAAGATTGCCTGAACCTCCTACAGGAACACTGGGTGCCGAGCGGTCTGACCGGAATACTGCACTGTTTCACCGGCACTTTCACCCACGCCAAGCGTGCCCTCGACATGGGCTTCCTGATTTCATTCGCAGGGAACATTACCTTCCCCAAGGCGCAACAGATTCGCGACGCGGCTAAAATGGTTCCGCTCGATCGCATTTTGATCGAAACCGATTGCCCGTTCCTCGCGCCGGTTCCACTTCGCGGCAAAAGGAACGAACCTGCATTTGTGACGCACGTGGCCAAGCAATTGGGTGAGATTCTCAACCTCCCCGCCGAAGAAATTGGAATCCGTACGACGAGAAACTTCAATCAATTCTTTTCTTTTGCAGATAGACCACCCGTAGCGAATCCTTCTATGTAATAGAATATGTTCAGCTTTCCGCGTCTGGCGCGGGGGTACCCAAGTCCGGTAGTGGGTCAGTTTGATTTCCACGTTTAAACGATTGTCATTACGGCCGTGTTGTTGTTGGATAGTTGAGCGTGGGTCCGTTCGATCGTATCGGTGTCGGCTTCCTTTGCTCGGAAATAGTGCTCCGCTTCTCTCCAGTTGATGAATCGAAGTGCAGGCACCATCGTCGTGTTTCCGGTTCGTGAATTGATTTCGATTGCCACGCCAAACTGCGAAATGTCGACCACTAGAATGGAGTGATTCAAGGAGTGGAGCAAGAATCGATGCTTCATAGGTTATGAGATCCGCTCTCCAAGTGATTTCAGGATAAGGCCCTTGTCAATCCGCTTCGCAGCAGATGTTTGGGTTGGCGCGAAGCATCATCTGTGGAAATCAAACTGACCCACTAGCCCAAGTCCGGTAGTGTCTTAATCACTGATTTAAGACCCGCTACCCCAAGTCCTTGTAGCTTGACGGTTAGCGGCCTCCCGGATAGAGTTAAATAGCGCGGTACCCCCAGCCGCCTAGAGGTTTTGTGGCTCCTAAACCTAGGCATTTACGTGGGAAATACGCGCTCGTAATTGTCCTCCAAGCAGCGCTGCTCCAATCAGCCATTGTTGTTCCAACCCTTTTCGCACAGAACACAGACTTCACCATGCCAGCTCGAGTGGGATTCCCCACAGGAGATCAATGGGAGCCCGCGATCGCCGCGGACGGCTTTGGGCATGTTTATATTCTCTACCCTCAGTACGGTCGCATTCCCGGATGCGCTTCCTGCCCTATTCCGTCCATGATTCTGGTAGTCAGCAAAGATAATGGCGTTTCCTGGCTGCCTCCCCGCGAAATAGGCCCGCCGGAATCGGGCGAATTTGATCCGCAGATCGTGGTGGATCCGGTTGACCAAAGAACGGTGTATGCGGCGTGGTTGCAGAACGATAAAAAAGAGACGGTTGTCGCGAAATCGTCCGATTTCGGAAAAAGTTGGTCCATGGCAATTGCCGACCATTCCAGCACGGAGTCTGACAAACCAGTTCTTGCCGTTCGCGGACAAGATATATATGTAGGATTTAGCCGCTCGCGCAAAATCTGGGTTGCGGCGTCGCACGATGGCGGCCTTACTTTCAATTTGGCCAACATAAATTCGAGTTCGCGATTTGCTGAAGCTTTGGCAGGCGGAGCAACCGTAATTCCGAATGGCAGCGTGTTTGTCTCATGGACAGGCTATCCGCAAAACGGTGGCCTGGAGGGGCGAGCGAATTTATATGTCAGTCAGTCCTCGGACGAAGGTAATACGTGGACATCAACGCTCATGGATCTTTCCGGATCTCCTCCCGACTGCTCCGCCGCTCATTGCGAGTCAGGATATTTGGGAGCGCAGATTACGATCGCATCTGACGCGGCTGGACGCTTGTACGCCTTGTGGAATTCCAGCAAGGTGGATAAAGGCCCAGAACGAATTTACTTTTCCTCCTCGGCAAATGGGCGATCAGCTTGGGCCGAAAAAACCGATGTGTCCGATGCGCCCGAAGGAGTGGAACACGCTTTTCCTGCTATGGTCGCTGGCGGCGAGGGAGACGTGCGGATTGCATGGATGGATTTGCGCGATGACCCGGATTGGAATGTCTTTGCCCGTGTTTCCTCGAATGGAGGCGGCGTCTGGCGCCAAAAACAGATTTCCAGTTTCGTCAAAGGCTACAGCTACATTCATCCCAATGGCTTCAGCTTTCCCTTTGGTGATTATTTTCAAATAGCCATTGATAGCGAAGGTCAGACGCAGGCGGTTTGGGGCGAAGGCCAGAATTTTAGATCGCCGGGATCAATCTGGTATAGCCGTCAACGATAATCACTTCCGCTGGAAATGCCATGGAATTTGACGTCCCGCTACTCTGTGATTAACCCGCCAGCAAGTTCGGCCAAACGCTCGATTCTATGCTCGACGCACCAGGCCGTCAGTTCATTGACCAACTTCTCCGCTGCGCGAGGATCCCAGTAACTCGCGGTTCCGATCTGCACTGCCGTCGCGCCCGCGAGCATAAACTCTACAATGTCGCTGGCAGTAGAAATGCCGCCAATGCCAATGATTGGAATCTTCACCGCTTTATACGCGTCATACACCATTCGCAGCGCAATTGGTTTGATTGCCGGACCCGAAAGCCCCGCTGTAACGTTCGCAATTCTCGGCATGCGCGTCTCCGGGTCAATCGCCATGGCAATAAATGTATTCACTAGTGAGATCGCATCGGCTCCGGCGTCCTGAGCCACAATGGCCATTTGCGCAATGCTGGTCACATTGGGAGAGAGCTTCACAATTAAAGGCCGTCGCGAAATTCGTTTGGCAGAACTCACCAATTCGTCCAGCAATCGAGGATCTCCTCCAAATTGAACTCCACCCTGAGTCGTGTTGGGACACGAAACATTCAGTTCATAGGCCGCGATGCCTTCCGCTTCGTTGAGAATCTGAATAGTTTTCTCATAATCCGCGCGGGTATAGCCGAACACATTGGCGAAAACGACGATATTCTTTATTTGCCTAAGATGAGGAAGCTTCTCTTCGATGAACGCACGGGCTCCAATATTCTGCAACCCAATCGCATTCAACATTCCTGCCGCGGTCTCATACAGCCGCGGCGGGGGATTGCCAGCCATCGGTTCCTGCGATAACCCTTTGACTACGAATCCCCCCAGCCGGTCAAGGCGCAATATATCTTCAAATTCAACTCCGTATCCGAAAGTTCCGCTGGCTGCAATGATGGGATTTTTAATCGGAATGCCGGCAACGCTAACTGCGAGGTCAGGTCCATTACCAGTTTGCTTGGAAGTCGTCATCGGGGTTCCCGTAACACCGGCCTGGAGTTTGAGGAATCAATCCCAAGGCAACCCGGGCTTGTCATAGTCCTTCTGCCATTGGACACAGTCATTGCGTGACAGTTTACAGCCGCGGAACAGCAGGGGCAAAAAGATAAGTCCGGGGATTTTCCACTTCGTGCAATCTGCACCCCTTTTTCTGTAGAGTAGTGACTCTCTATGCTTGACTTGAACTTTGTTCGTGACAATCTGCCGCTAATAGAAGAAAAAATTCGTCAGCGGGGAATGAATCCTTCGCATGTGCTCAAGGATTTCGGTCAGGTGGATACCCAAAGGCGGCAGGCTATCTCGTCCGCCGAAACGCTGCAAGCACACCGCAATCGCGTGTCGGAAGAAATCGCCTCACTGAAGAAAAGTGGGCAAGACGCCAGTGAACTCATAGCAGAAACCAGGAATTTTCGCGAAGAGATTCAGCAACTGCAAAAGGCCGCGGAAGAATACGACCAGCGCCTCAGCAAGGTCCTGGTCGGCATTCCTAACCTGCCGCATACCAGCGTTCCGGTTGGTCGTTCCGCGGCAGATAACGTCGAAGTTCGCCGTTGGGGATCGCCACCCGAATTCGATTTCGTTCCCAAACCTCACTGGGAAATCGGAGAAGAACTGGGAGTTCTGGACCTTGAGCGCGCCGTTAAGCTCACAGGATCGCGGTTTGCGGTCTATTGGGATATGGGCGCTCGGCTGGAACGGGTGCTGGCCAACTTCATGCTCAATCTGCACACCACAGAGCATGGCTACACTGAAGTCCTTCCGCCGTACCTGGTGAACTCAGATTCTATGTATGGAACGGGTCAGCTGCCGAAATTCGCTTCGGATTTATTCCGCGTACCTCATGGCGATAGTGATCTCTGGTTGATTCCAACCGCAGAAGTTCCAGTCACCAATCTTTACCGTGATGAAGTTCTCGAGTTTTCCCGGCTACCGGTCTCGCTCACCGCATATACTCCTTGCTTCCGGAGCGAAGCCGGTTCCTACGGGAAAGACGTGCGCGGCATTATCCGGCAACATCAGTTTCAAAAGGTTGAATTGGTCAAATTTGCACGTCCCGATGATTCCTACCAGCAATTGGAAACGCTGACTCAAAATGCGGAAGCCGTTTTGCAAAAGCTGGGACTTCACTATCGCGTGGTTTCTCTCTGCACCGGCGACATGGGATTCTCCGCGGCCAAGACCTATGACATTGAAGTATGGCTCCCCGGGCAACAGACGTTTCGCGAGATTTCTTCATGTTCCAATTTCGAGACCTTTCAGGCGCGGCGAGCGAATATTCGTTTTCGTCGCGATGGGAAGGGGAAAACTGAGTTCGTTCATACGCTTAATGGAAGTGGGCTTGCCGTGGGCCGCACCTGGCTCGCAATCCTTGAGAACTATCAGCGCGCCGATGGCAGCGTTACTGTTCCGGAAGTTCTGCGCGCACACATGGGGACGGACTTGATTTCCCGTAAACGCTTCTAGAATCCATTCAGGGGGACTCACTCTCAGCCCAGTGAATCCACATTGCAAGAGCATGGAACAGCAAATAGACTTGCACAGCAGTGAGGCACTCGCCACGACTACCAGCGCCACCACCGCCGAGCCCAATGTCTCTATGACTGGAATCTGGCGCACCCTTCGAGACTACATTCTGTGGTCCTACGAACGCGGCACGATTCAGTATGACGTCATGGTTACCTTGATTTTGCTTTTTATATTTCTTTCTCCTTACTGGATCAACTTTAAAGACAAACCGGTGCAGCGCGACCCGCATCGTACCGAAGTCGTCGTAGTAGCGGGCGAAGCGGGCGAACTGATTTTTCAAATTGACGCGTCAACAATACAAGGCGAGAACGACCAGGAAGTGAGAGCAAAACTGTTACAAATCATCGAGCCAATTTCTGGGAAGGCCAGCATTGAAAGATATGAGACCGATCATGACCGATCTGGGCAAGCACGGAGCTATAAAGTCTGGGTCCGCAAACAATAGCGTCAGATTTGCAACTAATTACCGAGGCCGAGGAATGCAATCTCGTAGTCTAATTTGCGCGCTAACTGTTTCGATGTTGTGGTTGACCGGGACTGTTACCGCGCAGCAGCCCGCGACCTCGCAGTCTAGTGACCTGAAAGCTGTCTTTGCCCGCATGGATCAAACATCTGCCGAATTTCGTTCGGCCGAGGCAAGCTTCGAGTGGGATCAGTACACGAAGGCCGTGGACGAAACCGACAAACAACAAGGAAAAGTATATTTTCGTAAATCGGGCGCCAAGGTAGAGATGGCCGCTCATGTCATAGGCCCTCCTGGCCAGGACGAATCGGCTGGCCCCTCGGCTGCGGAAAAATTTGTGCTGTATAGTGGGGGCAAAGTTCAACTCTTCCAGCCCAGTACCGACCATCTCGATATTTACGGTACCGGCAAGAGCAATGAGGCTGTCGAAAGCTTCCTGGTTTTGGGGTTCGGCGGTTCTTCCCGGGATATGCTCAAGTCTTTTGGCGTGACCTATGGTGGCCGTGAAAATGTGAGCGGCACCGAAACCGACCGCCTGGAACTCGATCCCAAATCGGAGAAGGTCAAGAACATGTTTAGTCACATCGAGCTGTGGATTGACTCGCGCGGAATATCTATCCAGCAAAAACTCATCGCTCAGGAAGGCGATTATCGTCTCAACAAGTATTCCAACATTGTTTTGAACGAGAAAATCCCCGATAGCGCTTTTCGATTAAAGACGAGCGGCAAAACCACGGTGGAAACCCACTGACGATCCGCAGAATCCAAAGATTTAGACTGAAAAATATGAGAATGGCGCGTTATACTGCGAAGCGGGACCTCTGTACTCAGATTTAGAACCGCAAAGAACCACGACCCGGATAGTTCTTTTTCGAATGGCCAAGGTATTCACGATCCCGGTTCCTCCCAAGATGGGGCGCAAGCGCCGCGAGCGCAATCCCGATCCGCGCTATGTGGATGGGCAGCGTTTGCTGGTTGAAGCCATGAAATATCTGGCCCAGTCCGATCCAGTCAGCAACCGCAGCGCCGTCGAACTACTCTCCGAACACGTTCGAACCCGGTTCAGAATGACTGATTCCCCGTTGGCGTAGTTCGTCCGGCGGATTGATAGCCGTTCGCCTTGCGTGAAATGCCGCCGCCGCAAAAACTATAATCACAGGAAAACACTCCAGCGTGTATCTCGGTTCGGGATTTTCCAGCGTGCCCAGAAAAAAAGATCGCAACACCACAAATGTCGCCAACAAGCCGGCATGCCCGAATACACCTCTTTGAAAAAACCCTGCCAGACTCAAGGCGACATAGAATATTCCAATCAATCCTAATCCGATAGCGAGGGCTGACCACTTTGGATCATCGTTAAACTCCCACCAGCGGCTATCGGAAGGCAGCATTTCCGTACGCGGTCGGAACCACATGTCAGCAATCCTCAACGCTGGGAGCCACACGTAATATCGCCATGGGGATTTACTTATTCTTTGCGCTGCCAATCCGCCGAACTTCGCATCCAGTTCCGGGCTGACGTAGAGCGCGGAATTATATTGGTTGAGCAGTTGCTGCGTTTCGCTTCGCTGCTTCATGGAATCAAAAGCACGATCCGGCAACTTTGCTGCATCCACCGGCTCGCCAGGAACTGGCCAATAAATCTCCTCCACGGATGTGTAATCAACCATCCATGTCTTCACCCAACGATTGAATCCCGTAGGCACAAATTCGCCTTCGTCATTTGCGTATCGCGGCGCCAATGGCTGGAAACGATTCAGGGTATGCAAGTTGCGAAAGGTCCACGGAATGAGCGGTGCTATAGAAACTGTTCCGACAGCAAACATCGCTCCCGCAAGGCCCACAACTCGCAGCCTGTAGCGCAGCCTTTGGGCGACCGTCCACAGTAGAAAAAACTCAATCGCGGCTAGCAAGATACCGCCATCCGGCCGCAACAAAATCGTGGCAGCGGTTGCGAGGCCGCACCCTATCCAAGCTCCGGTTTTTCGCATACCGTCACCCTCAAGCCCGGCCAGTGCAAAATTCAACGAAAGCGCGGTAAAGAAAATCTCCAGCGTTTCCGTAAGCGCGGTTGCAACATAATTGGCCGTGAACGGACAGAGGGCGGCCAACAGGAATGCGACCCTTGCCGATCCCGGACCAAACACTCGACGGGCTATCTCCGCTATAAGAAAACAAGTGCCCACATCCATGAACATTTGCACTACCAGCACAGCCCGGTAGTGTTCCATCCCGAAAATGGCAAAAACAGCCGTAAGAAACGCGGGGTACCCCGGCAGGCGAATGCAGGTTGGCGTAACCCCGCCGGCGTTGCTGATTCCATAAATCCCATGCTGCAACCAATTCTTGGCTATATCCCCATAAATGAACGAATCGGTCGTTACGCTGGGAAACCTAAAAATAAAAACCAGCGGCAGAATGAATGCGGAGATCGTTGACCCAATAAAGAACGCCTTGGATTCGCGAACAATCTTGAGCACGATGCGAATATAAACGTTTGGCTGGATTATCTTTCACGAATGTTCGCGCCAACGCCTGGAATCAGCGCAATCAATCGTTTGACCCTCCCCCTCCCACAGCTTAGGATGGGACTGGTTTAAATGGCGCAATCAGTCTTTTACGATCCTCGGCAAGCGCGCTGGAAGCGTCTGCGTACTGTCTTTGACGTGCTGGGCGTGGCTCTCACCCTGCTCGTAATTTTCTTCGTTTACAGCACGTTGCGGGGGCAGCCCCTTCCTCAGCTTTTCCTCCCTACAGAGAAAAAGCCGTACCATGCTTTGAAGGAGGCTGAAAAACAAAAAGCGAAAGAACGGCGCAAACTGGCTTTCAAGAGGGGACACCTGAAATCTGGAACCCGCGCCTCGCAGATTGAGCTCAACGCTGGCCAAAGTGTTCGCGCCGCATTTTACGTCTCTTGGGATGCTGCGAGTTATTCGTCCCTGCGCGAGTATGCGCGACAAATAGACATTCTCTATCCCGAATGGCTGCACGTTCTCACCCCTGACGGTCATTTGCAGGGAGTGGATCCGCAAACCAACAAGTTCTTCGACCTGATACAAGGTGCCACTATCCATCCCGTGGACACGAAAGTTATGTCGTTCCTGAAGTCGGAAGACACGGGAACAGACGTTTACCCCCTCGTGAACAACTTCGACGGTATTGATTGGGTGGATATAAGCGGATTCCTGAATGATCCGCAGGCTCGTGACCACTTCCGCCGGCAGGTTGACACATTCCTTGCAAGCGACAAATACCGCGGCTTGATGGTGGATTTCGAAACCTTCCCCAAAAAAGGCCAGCCGGGATTTCTTGCGCTTCTCAGCGAACTATCGTCCGACCTGCATTCCAAGGGGATGAAGCTTTACGTCAGTGCGCCGTCGAAAAATGATGAGTGGAATTATCCCGCGGTCGCCGCCGCGGCCGACGGAGTGGTTCTCATGAATTACGACGAGCACTATCCATCACCGGGCACAGCCGGCCCAGTTGCGTCCCAGGATTGGTTTGTCGGAAACCTTCAGGCTGCGGCGGCAAAAATTCCCCGGAACAAGCTGATCTGCGCCATCGCGAATTACGGATACGACTGGGTACATAAGCCTAAAAAGGGTCCGCTGCCCCCGGGGTGAAGGATTTCGTTGTATCGGTGCAGGATGCATGGCTCACAGCGCGAGATTCGGAAGAAGATGTGGACTTTGACGGCGACAGCCTAAATCCTCACATCAGCTATCTCGACGACCGAAACTTGCAGCACGATGTCTGGTTCCTTGACGCCGCCACCGCGCTCAACCAGATGCGGGCGGCACAGAGCCTCGGTATCCAAACCTTTGCTCTCTGGCGATTGGGGTCGGAGGACCGCACACTCTGGCGGGTGTGGGATTCTCCGGAAGATCCGACTGCCGTGGACAAACTAAAAGACGTGCCACCCGGACAAGATGTGGACATGGAAGGGACCGGCGAGATCCTCAAAATTGAGGCTCGTCCCACCAACGGCACTCGCACCATTAAACTGGACTCGTCGGGCCAGATCATAGATGAGACTTTCGATCCTCTCCCTGAGCCCTATCGCGTCGCCCGTTACGGCGCAAGTACCCACGAAATCGCGCTTACTTTCGACGACGGACCTGATCCCCAATGGACACCCAAAATCCTTGACGTCCTGAAAGAAAAGAACGCCACGGCAACGTTTTTTCTGATCGGACTTGAGGCTGAAAACAATTCTCGAATTGCGTCCCGTATTTTCCGCGAAGGACACGGAATCGGGAATCACACTTTCACTCATCCTGACATCAGCAACTTGTCGGGCCAATACATGCGGCTCGAAGTCAATCTCACCGAACAGCTCTTTGCCAGCCGCCTGGGGATCAGAACAATTTTGTTCCGGCCTCCTTATTCCATTGACGCCGAGCCCGATACAGAAGATCAAGTGCGTCCCCTTGAGTTCACTCAAGACATGGGATACATCACGGTCGGCGACAAGATTGACACCAACGATTGGCAGGGACCGTCCGCGGCTCAGATTACATCCGATGTGCTTGACCACCTGCCTCCCTGCGCACCCGCAGACTTGCGCTGCGGAAACGTAGTCCTGATGCATGATGGCGGCGGCAACCGGCTGCAAACGCTCCTCGCCCTGCCAAAGATCATTGATGGAATCCGAGCCAAAGGTCTCCAAATCGTGCCGGTCTATCAATTGATTGGCAAGACGCGGGCCGACGTGATGCCCGCTATATCGCCCAATGAGCGTTGGGCAGCCACGGCAATTCGTATCGCCTTTTGGCTTTGGGGATTCATTGATCACGCCATCACATGGACGTTTTTCCTGGGCGATGTGCTGATGACCGGGCGATTACTGTTTATCGGCGCATTCGCAATCTTCGATCGCTTTCGTAAACGGCAATATGGACTACCAGCCGATGCCGAGTCCTACAAACCTTCTGTCGCGGTCCTGATTCCTGCCTACAACGAAGGGAAGGTAATCGAACGAACGATTCGCAGTGTGCTCTCGTCGAACTATCCCAATTTTCGGGTGATTGTCATTGACGACGGCTCGTCCGACGATACGTTGGAAGTTGCTCGCCGGGCATTTGTCTCGGAGCAAGCTTCCGGACAAGTGCTTATACTCACGAAACCAAATTCAGGCAAAGCTGAGGCGTTGAACTTTGGCCTCCAGTATGTCGAAGACGAAATATTTATGGGAATTGACGCGGACACCGTGATTTCCCCAAATGCTATTTCCAGAGTGATTCCGCATTTCCTGAATTCAAAAGTAGGCGCGGTCGCCGGAAACGCAAAAGTCGGCAATCGGATAAATCTCTGGACGCGTTGGCAGGCGCTCGAGTACATCACCAGCCAAAACTTCGAGCGTCGTGCACTGAACACTCTGGGCGCGGTCAGCGTCGTGCCCGGCGCAATCGGCGCTTGGCGAACGTCGGCCGTGCGTGAAGTTGGAGGCTATCACACCGATACCGTCGCCGAAGATGCTGACTTGACCATGGCATTGCTGAGGCGTGGTTACCGGGTCGAGTATGAGGATTTGGCGCTGGCGTATACGGAAGCGCCCATCAGCGCCAATGGGTTAATGCGACAGCGATTTCGCTGGTCCTTTGGCATTCTCCAGGCTGTCTGGAAACATCGCGCTGTTTTTGGGCGGAAGGGCGTGCTGGGCTGGGTCGCTTTACCCAACATCGTAGTATTTCAAATCCTGCTGCCGCTGGTCTCGCCTCTAATTGACATCATGTTCTTGTTTGGCACTGCGAAGTATTTCGTACAGAAATGGTTTCACCCGGAATCCACCGATCCCGCCAGCTTTCAGCGATTGGTAATGTTTTTTGCCGTCTTTCTACTTATTGATTTCATTACGTCCGCCATCGCGTTCGCATTGGAGCGTCGTGAACCGGAAGCTCGTGAAGATGCATCCTTGCTAAGCCAGATATGGCTACAGCGCTTCGCGTATCGCCAATTGTTCTCGCTCGTATTGTTCAAGACATTAAAGCGCGCCATCCAGGGCCAGCGCTTTGCCTGGGACAAACTGGAGCGCACCGCCGCCGTAAGCTACCTGCCTTCCGAGAAGGAAAAGGAAGACACCCTCCAGCTTCGATAGGATTGAACTTGCAGCGCCTGGCGTCCCTTATTCTCTGGAAGATTTTAATAATCCGTGAACTGTAGATTGGAATCCGAATTCAAAGATGCCAGTCCCGGAAATTGCTTCCGTAATCCTTGTGGATCTGTTGCATTCGCCAAGGCTGATTCAAGTTCCACAACTTCCGCGCGGACGAGTTTCTCAATCTCACCATCGAAATGTTGCATTCCCTCGCGCGCTCCGGCCATGATGGCTGGCAACAGATTATCTTTCAGATTCTCCCCGGAGGTGATGCAGGCGCGAGTCTCAGCGGAAGAGGTAACAATTTCGACCGCCGCGATCCGGCGAATCAAGTTTGCACTTGGGATGAGGCGTTGCGAAATGATGTAGCGGAATGTTTTCGCAAACCGCTCTCGAACCGACGTCTGGTCGCCGGTAGGGAAGCAACTCGCGATGCGGTCTACCGTGGTGGCCGCGTCCAAGGTGTTCATGCTTGTCAGTACCAGGTGGCCGGTCTCGGCCGCCTGAAGAACCATTTCAATGGTTTCCCGATCGTGCATCTCACCAACCATGATCACACCGGGCGATTGCCGGAGTGCAGCCCGCATACCCAGAGCGAGACTGGGCGTATCGCTGTGCAACTCTCGCTGATGAACTGTTGCGCGTTTATGGTTGTGCAGAAACTCAATTGGATCTTCAATTGTGATGATGTGACAGTTCTGCTCCTGATTAATGTGATCCAATATTGCGGCCAGAGTCGAAGACTTCCCAGATCCTCGCGGGCCCGTAACCAGCACAATTCCATCTCGAAGATTTGCGATCTTTCCCAATTGCGCCGGCAGCCCTAGCGAGACCAGGCTTGGAATTTCTCCCGGGATCACGCGCATGATCACGGCGCAACTACCCCGCTGAATAAAAATATTTACGCGGAATCGGGCCAAGCCGGGTAGTCCATATGAAATATCGCACGATCCTTGTTCTCGCAGCATGGTGATGGCGGGTTTGTTGCTGCCAATCAGATCGGAAGCGATACGTCGGGTGTCGTCGGCGGTGAGCGGACGAAAGCTCAGAGATGGCACAGCCGCCAATCTGCCGTGGGTTTCTACCTGCGGCATGCGTCCCGGCGAGAATATCAAGTCGCTGACGTGGTCCTGCGCCCGTAACATCAGTTCCATGATTTCGGACGTAGACGTCGCGCTGAATTCTTGTACCGTCGCTCTGTTCGGGATGACGGCTTTACCGGCTGCTGGCATAGTCTGAAAACCGAAGCTGATTGCGTCGCGGAGCGGGAAATACGAGCAGACGCACCAGTCTTTACTGTAGCGAAGCAATAGGGATGCTTCTACGAACCGAGGCTCACAGACTTTGGTAACTGAGATGGAAACGATAGACGATACGAGGGTTCCAAAACAAAAAGGACGGCTAAAAGCCGTCCCTCTTGGTTAATCCGCAGAGAATCTACTTTTTACCAGTAGCCTTCTTCTTTCCAAAGGTCGTCTCCACCGTGGCTCCCATGCTCGCCAACATGGCCTTCGCATCCTCGGCATGCGGGCCAGTGGGCTGTAGCTCTAAGTATTTATTAAACGCTTCCGCTGTTCCCTCGGGAGCGACCATTTTATCTCCTTGAAGGGTCGCGCCTCCCACCAAATTGGTCCCTTTGTAGTAATAAGCATCCGCACGATTAGGATCTGCGGCGATAGATTTATCGAAAGCCTCAATCGCTGCCTGCCGCATCTTCGCATCGTTAGTGTGATTGGCGTTGGTAAGGGTTGCGCCAAGGTTGAAGTAGTACTGGCCGGCGTTGCCAGGATTCAATTGAGATGCCTGGTTGTAGTCTGCTATGGCCTGGTCCACTTTGCCGTCATTTGCCTCGGCGCGGGCCATGTTGTTATAAATGCCCGCGAGTTGTACGCTGTCGGCAGGCTTCGCGCCAGCTTCCATCGCCTTCTTCTTAAGCTCTATGGCCTTGGAATAATCTTGAATTCCCTGTTCGAGTCTCTTCGATTTCTCGGCAGGATCGGTTTGCTTCAAACCTGACCCTGCATAGGCATCGCCAAGAGACGCCCATAACACGTCCTTAGTCCCGTCCATTTGAGTAGCTTCGGTCAAGGTAGTAACAGCCGTATCGTAGTCCCCCGCTTTCATGGACTGGTTCGCTGCCGTAAGTTTTTCATTCAGACTCTTGACTGTCGTGACTTCTTTTTGTTGCTGAGCCAACGCCTCCTGGCGCTGTTTTTCCTGCTCTGGAGTAAGTCCGATGCCCTTTTCGGCATTCTGCTGCTCTTGTTGTAAATTGAAGTCCACCTCACCGGTCGCTTCGTCCCGCGTAAGGTTGTGCTTATCCTCATGGAAAAGTTCTTTGCCATCTTTGAGTAGCGTTACCTTGTAATTGCCGGGATCGAGACCCAGGGAAAAATACTTTCCGTCCTTGTTGGTTTTGACGTCATATTTCCTGCCGTTTTCCAGGTTCAGCCATTCGACTACCGCGCCCGTAAGGGGTTTCCCGTCCCGGTCTTTGCAAACACCCTTCACTTGGGCGAAATCCTGCGCGAACACCGGAAGTTGCATAACGCCCGCGCTTACCACCGCCAACAACAGGACCATCAAAGATCGCTTCATCTTGCCCTCCCGAGTCGGATATTTCGTTATTCTCCGCTGCTAAGATTCCAAATTTCTCTGTGAAGCTGCATGTTCCGCAACATTGATGTGATAAGGAACCGGGTCCAGCGCCCCCGCTTCACGAAAAGCCCGCATTCTTAAAATGCAACTGTCACACTCCCCACAGGCTTCATCTTCGCGAGTGTAACAAGACCACGTTAAATCGAAGGGCGCAGACAGTCCAACTCCAAGCCTGACAATCTCGGCCTTGCGCAATTTTATTAACGGGGTCATGATTTCAATTTTTCCGTCTTTGGTTCCAGTCTTTACGACCTCGTTGAAAGCATCGTAATAGGCGACCCTGCAATCCGGATAACCCGAACTGTCCTGTTCCACCGCCCCAATATAAACCTTTTGCGCTCCCAGCACTTCCGCCCAGCTTACCGCGACAGAGAGGAAGTGCGCGTTCCGGAACGGCACATATGTCACCGGAATATCAGACGAAGCAAAAGAAGATAAATGCGAGCCAAAGGAAGATAAGTGCGAAGCTGCTGTTGGAACTTCGATGTTAATGTCGGTTAGAGCCGAGCCCCCTATGACCCGCAACGCATCATTCCGCACTACGAGACGATCGCGAATTTTCAAGCGGTCGCAAATCCCCTCGAACGCCCGCCGTTCGCGCTGTTCAGTACGCTGTCCGTAGCTGACGTGCACGGCCGCTGCATCGTGATCCCGGGCAGCCAGCGTGGCGCACACGGCGGAATCCATTCCACCACTGAGAAGCACTACGGCGCGCGACTTCTTTGGTGAGTCAAATGTCATAGTGCTTCATCGTAGAAAAAGGTGTATGCGAACTGGATGTCGCAACACTCCCAGAATCAAACTCCCTTGAGTGCTGGATCCCAGATGAATTTGTGCAGTTGCAATCCCAGTCGCGCGGGAACATTGTCCGCCAGCATCCATTCAGCCAATTCGCGCGGGTCTACGCAACAATGCGAAGTGTCCCGCGAGTTTGACGCATTCTTTGCGAAGGCCGGGGAAAAGAGCACCGCGTTCACACGCTGATCCAGAACATGCCGCGCGACAAATGCCCGCGCAAAGTCATAATCTGCCCGGCTGTTAAGAACAAACTTGACCTCATCCTTGGAATCGAGGGTATCCAAATTTTGAAGACGGAAGCTATCTGCCGCGCCTGAATCAGGACACTTCACGTCCACAATCTTCACCACTGCTTTCGGCACCGTCTCAAGAGGCCGCTCTCCGCTTGTTTCAAGCAGCACTGTGTAACCGCTGTTTAACAAGCTCTCCATCAATGGAACGACTTCGCGCTCTTGTAACATCGGCTCACCCCCCGTCACTTCCACCAGACCTCCCGAGGGACTCAGTTGTTCAACTCGATGGATCACTTCCTCCAAGGACATACGGTGACCACCCGCAAATGTGTACTCACTGTCGCACCAGTCGCACCTGAGGTTGCAGCCCGTCAAACGGACGAAAACGCACGGCAATCCCGCGTACGTGGACTCGCCCTGAATTGATTTGTAGATTTCTGTGATGTACATGGCAGTGGGCTCCTCGAATCAGTCGAAGGACCACCCAACAAATGCGTCTATTCCGAATATGTGGCGGTCGTTGTCTCAGTCTCGAATACGGTAACGTTCTTCACCCAAACCCGGCCGCTGGTCACCGCATTGAGCTTTGCATTTGTCTGATCAAAAAAATATTTAGAAAGATTTTCAGCCGATGGATTCAGTGCCGTGAACGGCTCCAAGTCGTTGATCATGCGATGATCGAGACGATCGGTTACGTGCTTCATCACTTCGCGCAAGTCTTTGAAGTCTAGAAGCAACCCAGCCTTATCCAACTCATTTCCGGCAAGAGTAACGCGAAGCTTGTAGTTGTGCCCATGCGGATTCTCGCACTTACCTTTATAGTTGCGAAGGTAATGGCCCGCCGCAAACGAGTCTTCGACCGTCACTTCGTACATAATCCTCTTAAGTGATTCGTGATTTCCAGAAAATCCCTGGCAACTATTGTATCGCGGAGAACCGATTATCGCCGGGCGCTAATGAACTCCAAAAAACTCCTCGACGTCCGCGAGGGCGGTCGTTTTGCGATAATTCGGCAGGCTCTCGAGGAACACTCTCCCGTATGACTTCTTTAAAATGCGGTTGTCCAGCAACGCCAACAACCCGCGATCGTGCAGCGAACGGATCAACCTTCCAAAGCCCTGCTTGAGACTGATTACAGCCGCCGGTACCTGATATTGAAAGAATGCGTTTCCTCCATCGGCATCAATGGCCTTGACGCGCGCGGCAACGATCGGATCTGTGGGCACCGCAAATGGAAGCCGGTCAATAATCACACAACTAAGCTGCTCTCCTTGCACATCCACGCCCTGCCAGAACGAGGAAGTTGCGAACAACACGGCATGCGGAGTCAGGCGGAACTCCTCCAGCAGGGCGTTTCTGGGGGCATCTCCCTGAAGCAGCATTGTGAAGTCCATCTGCCCTAATAGTCTTGCATGAATCTCTTTCATCTGCGCATAGCTGGTGAACAGCACAAAGGCGCGACCTCGAGTGATCTCCAGCAGTTCGCGAATTCGCTCCGCGGCCTGCGCCACAAATTCCGGCGTGCGAGGATCGGGCAAGTCCGGCGGGACATAGAGGATCGCTTGATTTTCGTAATCGAAATGAGAAGCCAGCAGCAACTCCCGAGGATGTTCAAGCCCCAACCGCTGCCGCATGTAGTCGAAGCCGCCTCCCACGGCTAAAGTTGCAGATGTCAGGACGGCGCATTCCAATTTATCGAACAGCGTCATCTTTAGAATGGGCGCAACGTCAATGGGAGTCGCTTGCAGGAAGACGTTGTGTCTTTCGCGTCCGCCCGCGCCGCGAGCTGCTCGCCGCTCAATCCAGAAAACGGTATTAAGGCTCTCTTCTTCCATTACGAAATTCAGCGAGTGATCGAGTTCCGCGGCGCGACGCGAAAAAGTAAAGATTTCCTCGGGCTTTTCAGGTAGCCCCTGCAACTCTGAATCAAGCCATCGCAGCGAGTTCCGCAAGGCTAGATACTCTTCGCCATTCTCCTCCAGAAAATCCCGGCGGTTCTCGAAAGCAAAGCGTCCCTTCCCTACGGGCAGTAAAGAGAAAAATAATCCCGACGAATCGCGCAACCTTCCAATCGCGCCCGACAGCGCCGCTGTTAACAGGCGATTGCGCTGGAGTGAATCCTCCACGTCATGCGCTAATTCGTCCATGCGCGCATTGCTGACGCTCACTCCGAAGTATGCGCCCGCAACATCTTCCAGTTCGTGCGCTTCGTCGAAGATCACCGCTCCCACGTCAGGCAGAATGCCGGCATCGGGAGCATTTTCCGCAGCCTGCTTAATCATCAAATCGGCGAAAAACAGGTGATGATTGACGATGACGATGTCGCTCTCCATCGCACGTCTGCGCATTTCGGTGATGAAACAGCGGTCCCACTCGCTGCACTTCTGTCCCGCGCATGCCTCTGCGCGCGCATCGAGCTTGTGCCATATGACGCTACTTTCTGAAACCTCCGAAAGCTCCGCGCGATCGCCGGCTTCAGTCGTTTTCTCCCAGGCCGATATGCTTCCGAAATGACTGATCTCTTCAAGACCGCTCAATACGGGATGCGAGGTTAAGTCATAAAGCTTTTTCCGGCACAGATAATTATTGCGGCCCTTCATGTAACAGACGCTGAGTTTGCCTCCGCCGTTAGGAAACAGAGCTTGTTCAAGAAACGGAATATCTTTGTGAAAGAGTTGCTCCTGAAGATTCTTTGTGCCCGTGGAAATAATGACCCGCTTCCCCGACTGGATCACCGGCAAAAGATATGCAAGGGTCTTGCCTGTCCCTGTTCCTGCTTCCACGATCAAGTGTCGTTTCTCGTCGAGCGCCTGCTCCACGGCCTGTGCCATCTGAAGTTGACCGCGGCGGAATTCATACGCCGGATGGGTGCGCGAGAGCAATCCCCCCGGACCAAAGAACTCATAGAGGCTTGCGCCCTGTTTTCGTACGCGTGAATCGGGAGAAACTACCGGCTGCGAGCTTGGAGTCACGGAGCCTCTATAATACTCACTGCCGTGTTGAAGGAGAACATTCTTGGCGCTTCCGCAAGACCCGCTCTGGTACAAGGACGCGATCATCTATCAGGTCCACGTCCGGACCTTCTACGACAGTAATGGGGATGGCATCGGAGAGTTTCGCGGTCTTGCCCAGAAGTTGGACTACCTGCAAGACCTTGGCATCACCGCCATTTGGCTGATGCCCTTCTTCCCCTCGCCCTTGCGGGATGACGGCTACGATATCGCCGACTATCGCTCGGTTCATTCGAGTTATGGCACGCTCGATGACTTCAAATTGTTTTTGGATGCGGCGCACCAGCGCGGCATTCGCGTCATCATCGAAATGGTGCTGAACCATACGTCCGATCAGCATCCCTGGTTTCAAGAGTCACGAAGTTCTCGCGACAATCCCCGCCGCGATTGGTATGTATGGAGCGAAACCGACACGAAATATCGTGGCGTCCGCATAATTTTTACGGATACGGAACTCTCCAATTGGGCGTGGGACCCAGTCTCGAAAGAATATTACTGGCATCGTTTTTTCAGCCATCAGCCCGATCTGAATTACGACAATCCCGCCGTCCGCGAAGAGATGTGGGATGTGATGAAGTTCTGGCTGAATATGGGAGTGGACGGTTTCCGGCTGGATGCCGTGCCCTACCTCGTCGAGCGCGAAGGAACGTCATGTGAGAACCTTCCCGAAACCCACACCGTTCTGAAAGAGCTGCGAGCCAAACTAGACCGGGAGTTTCCGGGCAGCATGCTCCTCGCAGAGGCGAATCAGTGGCCTGCGGATTTGCGTCCCTATTTTGGAAATGCCGACGAATTTCATATGGCATTCCATTTTCCCCTGATGCCCCGTATGTTTATGGGCCTCAAGCTCGAAGATCGCAAACCGATTACTGAAATATTGCAGCAAACGCCTTCCATCCCTGACCCCTGCCAATGGTGCCTGTTTCTCCGCAATCATGATGAGCTCACCCTTGAAATGGTGACCGACATGGAGCGGGATTACATGTATGACGAGTACGCCAAAGACAAGAGCATGCGCCTGAATGTAGGCATCCGGCGCCGGCTTGCGCCGCTTTTGGATAACGACCGCCGCCGCATTGAGCTTATGAATGGCCTGCTGCTGTCATTGCCCGGAACGCCGATTATTTACTACGGAGACGAAATCGGCATGGGGGATAACGTGAACCTCGGCGACCGCAATGGCGTTCGTACTCCCATGCAATGGGACGGCGGCTGGAACGGCGGCTTCTCCTCCGCCGATCCTGAAAGCCTCTATTCCCCGATCATGCTGAATCCCGTATATGGATATCAGGCCGTCAATGTCCATTCGCAAAAGCGTTTCGATCACTCCCTCCTTTCCTGGATGAAACGCATCCTAAGAGTGCGAAAATCTATGCCTGTGTTCGGCCGTGGTTCCATGGAATTTCTCTATCCCGCGAATCACCGTGTGCTGGCTTACGTTCGCGAATTGGGAAAAGAGCGGATATTGGCGGTGAACAATCTCTCCAGCTCGGCCCAGGTTGTAGAGTTGGATTTGCAGAGGTATAAGGGCGATATCTTGATCGAAATGTTCGGAAAGAATATCTTTCCCCGAGTGACCGATCGCCGATACCTCTTGACGATGGGCCCGTACCAGTTCTTTTGGTTCCGCTTGCGAAAGATTTGATCAGCATTTCCGGGAACAAACTCGCTCCAATGATGTTATACGGAGGAAATTGATTGGCCGAAGAAAGCATTCTCACGGATGATTTTCTTCGTGAATTAATGAATGTCGGCGAAGTGGACATTCTCATCGGAGTT
This sequence comes from uncultured Acidobacteriaceae bacterium, assembly GCA_963796015.1. Classification (GTDB taxonomy): domain Bacteria; phylum Acidobacteriota; class Terriglobia; order Terriglobales; family Acidobacteriaceae; genus PALSA-188. The sequence goes on from CAWCJR010000006.1 coordinate 202,599, forward strand.
CCCACCCTTAACGATGCCGCCACTGTGGGCCAGGTCGTGCAATCAATACGCTCCGGATTGCTGAAGTATTTCCCCCGGCAACGTTCTGTCATCGTGAACGTGGATGGAGGATCGAGAGATTCGACCCAGGATATCGTCCGGGCTGCATCCATCAGCGACTTGGCGCCGGGCACGAATCCGAGCGCGCTGCGGACTCTCCATTGCATAAGCACGACTCATGAACGAAACACCGAGAATGGGACTGGCCTTCACACCATCGTTGCCGCAGCCGACCTGGTGCGGGCGACAATATGTGGGGTGATTTCGCCGGATTCCGTCAGCATCGAGCCGGAATGGATTGAGCGGTTATTGCGGCCCGTAAGCCGTGACAATGTTGATATGGTGACTCCGGTCTATCGCAGAAATAAGTTTGATGGATTGCTGGTTCGCAATCTTGTTTACCCGATGACTCGTGCCCTGTATTGCAAACCGGTGCGCGAACCTCACCCTGCGGATTTCGCTTTTTCGGGCAAGCTAGCCAGCTTTTTTCTTGAGCAGGATATTTGGTCGCAGCCCGCCATTCAAAATGGAGCCGAAACTTATTTTGTCATCTCAGCGATCACTGGCGGCTTTCGCCTTACGCAATCGTTTCTCGGTCCCAGGCCACGGATTGACCATTCTTCAGGTGATCTGGTGCAGGCCCTCCGGCAGAGCGTGGGGGTGCTGTTCTGGGCTTTAGGACGGAATTTTCCAGCCTGTCCGGCGAACAGTGCGACCGAAACGATCACGGCGACCAGTCCAGATGCGGAAATGAGCATGGAACCTGTCCGCGTAAACCGCAAGCGCTTATATCAAATGTTCGTGCACGGCCTGGAGGAACTGAATCCCGTGTTGAATTCTATTTTGTCGGCTTCCACTCTCGCGGAACTGAATCAAGCCGCGGCAACTGGAGAAGATCGCTTTCAGTACTCCGATGAACTGTGGGTTCGTACCGTCTATGAATTTGCCGCCGCTTACCACAAAGAGGTGATCAGCCCGGATCATATTATCCAGGCGATGGCGCCTCTGTATCGCGGAAAGACCTACACATTCCTGGTCGAGAATCGTGACTCATCCGCCGGAGATGTTGAGGAAAACGTGGAGAATCTTTGCCTGACTTTTGAACGGCTCAAACCGTATCTTCTCGAAATATGGAATGGAAGGAAGTGAGGGCGAAATGTGGGACCTGATTGTTACCGAACTAACCCGGGCCACGCGAGAAATCGTGGCGAGCACCGCGCACTTCTTGCCGCGTTTGCTCGAGATGCTGATTATTGTGGTCGTCGGCTGGATTATTGCGTACCTGCTGAAATACATCTTGCGCAGCGTTCTTCGCCTGATCCGGTTTGACAAGATATCGGAGCACGCCGGCGCGGCCCAGCTTCTTAATAAAGCAGCCCTCCCCGTGCCCTCCGAGCTTCTGAGCCGGTTCGTTTTTTGGCTGGCCTGGCTGGGGTTCATCCTGATCGGTATCGGCGTTCTGGATATCGTAGGCATGCAGGAGCATATTTATGATTTCTTCAGTTTTCTGCCGCGCCTGTTTGCGGGTGTATTTCTGCTCTTCGTTGGCCTCCTGGGAGCCAGCTTCTTTTCCCGCGCGGCACTCCTGGCCGCGGTCAACGCCAATCTGCCGTCGCCGCGGCTGATTAGTTCCATGGTCCGGGTATTAATCGTCGTGTTCACGCTCTCCATGTGCTTTGAGGAAATAGGAGTGGCCGAGCGTACCGTGATTGTCGCGTTTACCCTGGTTTTTGGCGCACTTATGCTGGGACTTGCAATCGCGTTTGGTTTGGGTGGCCGGGAACTCGCGAGACGTTATCTGGAAAGAAGATTTCTTTACGATGACGATAAGAAAGAAGAGCAGGATGAGCTTTCGCACCTATAATCTCGGAGCGATGCGCGGACCAAAGACAGAAATTGACACGGTCATGAAAGCACCAATGCCCCTGGCGGTCCAAACGAAGTTGGCGGGATTGGTTTCGGTATTGTGCTTTCTGATGGTGCACGCCCCAATAGCTTTTGCCGAGGAACGTCCGGCCCAGACTCCATCTGTCGAGACCATAGTCTCTAAGCTTGTCGCCGCAAATCGCCAGCGGGCTCAGGATCTGCGCGGTTATCGTGGCAAACGACTCTACCACCTCGACTACCACGGCTTCTTAGGAACCCACAGCGCGCAATTGGAAGTCGAATTCACCTACACCGCTCCCGACAAAAAAGATTTCAAGGTGATCTCAGAGAGTGGCGCTAAGGTTTTAATCAATCGTGTACTGTTGAGATTGCTCGATAGCGAAAAGGAGGCATTCCAGCAGCAAAATCGACAGCGGATGGATCTCAATCCTCAGAATTACAAGTTCACGCTCGTTGGCACCGAACCTGGCCCGCAGGGCAACTCTTACATCTTGAGTGTTGAGCCACACGAAAAGAGCAAGTTTCTGTACGTTGGCAAGATTTGGGTGGATCCGACTGATTTCGCAGTTAGCAGAATGGAGGGGGAACCGGCTAAGAATCCGTCATTTTGGATAAGTCGAACCAAGATTGAATATACCTGGACCAAAATTGGAGAGTTCTGGCTCCCGGCGCACAACCAGTCCATTACGCAGGTCCGGCTTGGCGGAACCGCAGTGCTGAGTATTGACTATACGGATTACCACATCACGGGCTCCGGCCCAAACGGCGCTCCTCGCGGGGGAGATAAGTCAACTCTGCCTGACCCGTCCTCGGTTACACCAAACCAGCGCTAAGCTCCTAGGTTGATTGAGCGGTAGCCCATTCAAGCCGATGACGCCTCTGAGCGTCACTTTGGACCCTCAGAATGGCCCGGTTACCATCGAACGAATTCCCGGCACCAAATCAGCGGATGACCGCATCAAAAGATATAATAGAGGCGGCTTCTGCCGGATGTGTCTAACAGTGGGGATAATCAATCTAAATGTCCATGAAAATTAAGTCTGCAATTCTGCTCTCTTCCGCTGCTGTATTACTTTTTACTCTTGTTGGAGGAATGACCGGTGTTCGCGCCTCCAGTAACAACAATGATGGGGCGTATCGCCAGCTTCAGGTCTACAGCGAAGTTTTGTCGCGAGTACACAGCGAATACGTAGAGGAGCCAAACATTCCTGATGTCACCAATGGCGCTTTGCACGGATTGCTGGAGTCTCTGGATTCGAATTCCAGCTATTTGAGTCCCGCAGAATACAAGGAGTACAAAGCGCACAAGACGGAGGCAAAGGGAGACATCGGCGCCGCCGTATCCAAACGCTTTGGTTATGCTTCCGTAATTTCCGTGATTCCCGGCAGTCCCGCGGATAAAGCCGGCCTTCAGGACACAGATATCCTCGAAGCCATTGAAGGCAAGAGCACGAGAGAGATGTCGTTGGGCGAAATTCACAACCTGCTTTCCGGGGAGCCGGGTTCCACCGTGACTCTTTCGGTGGTAAGGGCAACTCGTGCCGAACCTCAAAAGACGGTAGTCACGCGCGCTATGGTTGAAGTTCCACCGGTTATCGAAAAAACAGTTGAGCCCGGAATCGCAGAAATCAAAGTGGACGCATTCACCAAGGGAAAAGCGGAGGAAATCGCCGGAAGATTAAAGGAATTGAAAAGAACCGGTGCGAAGAAACTGATTCTTGATCTCCGAAACTGCGCTGAGGGCGACGAATCCGAGGGCATCGCCACCGCAAATCTCTTTCTCAATCACGGCACCATCACTTACGTCCAGGGGCAAAAATACCCACGGCAGGCTTTCAATGCCGACCCCTCCAAGGACATTTCCGATCTCCCGCTGGTTGTACTGGTGAACAAGGGAACCTCTGGCGCGGCTGAAATTGTGGCCGCTGCGATTCTCGAAAATGCACGCGGCGATGTTGTCGGCGACAAGACTTTTGGAAACGGCACCGTGCAGAAGACGATCGAGATGAAGGACGGGTCCGCATTGATCCTGTCCATCGCGAAGTATTACACCCCGAGCGGGAAGGCGATACAGGACTCCGCAATAACGCCCAACGTGCTGGTAGCCGACACCGATGACAATGCGGGACTTCCCGATGACGACGAAAGTGCCACGCCTTCCGCCGAAGATACGAAACCGTCAGCCCAGCCGGATCTGCAACTGGAAAAGGCAGTTGAAGTGCTAAAGAAGCGGACCACCTAAACAGCGCTTTAGCAGCCAGGATTTAAGAAATCCGGGGAAGTTGCGCGGAAAATTGTCATTCTGAGCGCAGCGAAGAACCTATGCATTTATCTTGGCAAAACGGGAACGCACAGGTCCGCGTTGCTGACGATGGTGCCTTGCAAGGTTGGGTTCCGGTTGCCGCCCCAGCCTAATCTCGATGAGTCCCCTATTATCCGAGCCAGTTCCTGAGACTAAGCCCAGCCATAAGCTGTTTAACCACTTATTCTTCACCTTGCTGGTTTTAATCTCGGCTACGGCCGGAGCCGCCGCTGGATTGATCCTCGTATATTCCACTGACTTGCCCGAAATCGAAGAACTGGAACACTACCGCCCAAACTCAATCACCGAACTTTACGACGATCAGGGAAGAACCATCGGCTCATTCGCCTTGCAGCGGCGGGTCGTCGCGTCCTACGAAGATTATCCGCCCGTATTGCGCGAGGCTCTTGTTTCTGTCGAGGACAAGGACTTTTACCGGCACTCCGGCATCAACTTCTGGCGCATCGCAGGCGCTGCTTATCGCGATATCAAGTCGGGAGGAACGGCTCAGGGCGCTTCGACCCTCACCATGCAGTTGGCCCGCAATCTTTTTCTTTCTCCAGATAAGCGCTTCCGCCGCAAAGTTCAGGAAGCGTTGTTGGCCATTCAGATCGAGCGTCGCTTCACCAAGCCGCAAATCTTCACGCTCTATGCAAATCAAATTGCTCTTGGCCACGGAACCTATGGTTTTGAGGCTGCGTCGGAGTATTACTTCAGCAAACCAGCAAAGCAGCTCACCCTGGATGAAGCCGCGCTACTCGCCGGATTGCCAAAGGGACCGGTTTATTATTCTCCAATCAATCACCCCGACCGGGCGCTTCGGCGGCGGAATCTGGTGATCAACTCCATGTTGGAGGATGGCAAGATTACCGAGAAACAGGCGACTGAGGCCCGCGACCAACCGCTGGTGTTGAATGTCGCGCACGACCCGAACTTTCTCGCCCCTTATTTTGTAGAAGAACTCCGCCGGTATCTGGAAGCCAAGTATGGCAGCGATCAAGTTCACGAGGGCGGATTGCGTGTCTACACATCGCTGGACATGGATCTGCAAAAAGCCGCCAATCGCGCTGTCTTCGATGGCCTCGCCACGTACGAACGCCGCCATGGCTGGCGGGGCCACTTGGATAATGTGCTCGCCGATGGCGTTTCTATCGCTAATTATTCGCATCCTGATTGGCAAGACGATCCCCAACCCGGCGACTACATGCACGCGCTGGTGGTATCCACGTCTCCGTCCACGGCCCAGATCAGGATTGGGCGCTACGGTGCGCTTCTGACTCAAGCCGAAATCGCCTGGACACACCAGACCATCAAGCAGCTATTTAAGCCGGGAGACGTCATTTACGTGAAAATCGTCTCCTTGACTCCCTCGGGAAAACTTGCGGTAAGCCTGGAAGAGGATTCCGGCGTACAAGGCGCGCTCGTAGCCATTGATAATGCGAACGGAAGCATTAAGGCCATGGTGGGCGGCCGCGACTTCAACCTTTCCAAGTTCAATCGCGCGACTCAAGCTCTGCGGCAGGTCGGTTCCTCGTTCAAACCCTACGTCTACACCACGGCAATTGATCAGGGTGCGAGACCCGACGATACAATTCTTGACGCCCCGACCATTTTTCAAACCGCATCGGGGACGTACGCTCCCCACAATTACGAGGAAAATTTTCAGGGCACGATTACTCTTAAACGGGCTCTCTCTCAATCTCTGAATATCCCGGCTCTCAAACTGGCCGAAAAACTCGGAATCAAAACCGTAATTGATTATGCCCACCGCTTTGGAATTACTTCCAACCTGCCCGAATATTTGCCGGTAGCTTTGGGCGCCGCGGAGGTTACCGTTCTCGAGCAAACATCCGCATACAGCGTTTTTCCTGACGATGGTGTGCGCATCGTGCCCCGCTTTATAACCAAGGTGACGGATTACGATGGGCGAGTCTTAGAAGAGGACTTTCCCGAGGTCAAAGATGTCGTCAGCGCCAGAACCGCGCGGCTGATGACATCCATGCTGCGGGACGTAGTGCTGCACGGAACCGCGATTTCTGCCGCCACCATGAAATATTCGCTGGCTGGAAAGACCGGCACGACGAACAATTTCACCGACGCATGGTTTGTCGGTTTTTCTCCTTCGATTACAACGGGAGTTTGGGTCGGCTACGACGAAAAGAAATCGTTGGGATCAGGCGAGACGGGAGCACGTGCCGCGCTCCCCATCTGGATAGATTTTATGAAAGTGGCCATGGCCGGGAAAGAATCGGAAACCTTCGCACCCCCACCGGAGCTGCCGCCAAATCCGCTGGCGCAAAAAGTGGATACCCCAGACACCGCGCCTCCCGTCGAAGACGCGCATTAGAATGAAAATCACTCTGCAACGGTGCCATCCCGAAAACCCGCGCTCTCTCCAGCGGGCGAAAAGAGAGCCTGCCCTGAGCGAGCGCAAGCGAGTCGAATGGGGATCCGGCGTGTAGCACCAGAAAATACTCCTTCGAAATGGGTCGTACAAAATCAGCCCCTTGCACCACCGCCAGCGCCCTTCCTCCCGCAATACTTCCCATGCTGCTGGTGGATGTAGTTGTCAGTCATGCCCGCGATGTAATCGCAGACTACGCGCGGAAGCGGTTCCTCGCGAGCCTTATCCTGATATGCCCTCGGCAGACTCTCTGGATGCGCCATCCAGAATCCGAACAGGTCGCTGATCACGCGCTCCGCGTCAACTTTGTCGGGATCGAGTGTCTCGCTGAAATAAAGATTGGTGTGCAGGAATTCTTTTATACCCCGCCTCTCTTCTTCCACCCTCGGACTTAGCATGACAAGCCGTTTAGGACAGGAACGCACCCTGTCGAGACTCCTGATGCCAGCATCTGAGATTTCCCTTTTCGTCTCTTCAATCAAATCTGTGACAAGCCGGTCGAGCACATGCCTCAACGCCTCGTTGAACTTCAGCTTCTCGAGAGCATTCGGATATTGCTTATCAGCTTGCCGATAATACTCCCCAAATACTGGTACGCCTTCAAGTATTTGTTCGAGGCTCAGTAAATGCGCTTCGTATCCATCATCGAGGTCAGCGGTGTTGTATGCGATTTCGTCGGCGAGATCAATCAACTGTGCTTCGAGCGGCGGACTCAATTCCAATAAATATTCCGAAAGCTCGGGATATTCCGCCGGATCATAGTCACGAGAATGTTTGATGATTCCTTCGCGAATTTCAAAAGTCAAATTCAATCCCCGAAACGACGGGTACCGCATTTCGAAATCCTCGACGATGCGGAGCGCATGCAGATTGTGATCGAAGCCGATTTCTGTGTCGCCAAAGAAAGAACCGTGCTCGCGCATCGCACGATCCAGGGCCTGTTCCCCGGCATGGCCGAAAGGCGGATGCCCGACATCATGCACAAGCGCCAGCGCTTCAACCAGATCAACATTCAAGTTGAGTTGGGTGGCGATGGTGCGGGCAATCTGGGCAACTTCAATTGTGTGGGTAAGCCGGTTGCGGAAGTGGTCTGAGTAGCGCCGTGTAAATACCTGAGTCTTTGCTTCTAGACGGCGAAATGCGCGGGAATGTATTATGCGATCACGATCGCGTTGGAACTCGTTGCGATAAAGATGTGACGGTTCGGCAAATCGGCGTCCACTGGATTTGTGAACCGCGTAATCGGCGAGCATAACCGAAGTCTAGCAGAGCGCTGTCATCCGCCATTTCACTCGGGGGCAGGTGCAGATCATGAAAGGATTGCATCATGAACATGTTTGGAATCTGTAAGACTCGCGTCCTCATGCAAGTGATCGCCGCCTTTGCCCTTTGCATCACTAGCTATTCGCCACTCTCTGCTCAAGCCGCGCCCGCCCAAGCATCGCCCAGCAGTAACGCGAACGCCGGCCTCGAGCAATTTGTCGGACCGTGGCACGCAAAATTCAAAGGAAAGATATTCGAAACGGTCGTGTTGAATAATCAGGACGGCAAAATCACCGGAACCGTGAGTCGCGGCGAAATCCAGTTGAACGACAACGGCGAACTCACCAGCGCCGAACAAATTGAAGGCAGCGATCCGATTATCGAATCCAAGGTGACTGGCAAAACCCTCCACATCACGTGTAAAGACGAAGATGGCGACAGTATCAAAGCAGAGATAAGACTTACCGCAGACGACCAAGCCGAGCTTCAGATGGTCACTCCACCAAACGTGCCCGGCCCGAAGCCTTGGAAACTGGAGCGAGAGTCGGCGAATAAGAGCACAGGCGACGCCGCAAGAAACCAATCAAAGTGACGCCTTATTTCTGCGCCGAATCTTCTTTGGCCAACTTCACTCTGGCGGAATCGAGCTTCTTCTGTACCTTCGCGACGTCGTCCTGATCAATTTCCGCGGCCACCGTCTTGTTCCATTCCTCAATGGCACGCTCCCAATGCGCTGCGGCAAGCTTCAACCGGCCCGTTTTCTGATAGAGGTCGCCCAGGTGTTCCTGAACCGTCGGATCGGATCCCATTCGCTGCAAATGCGACGCCTTATTCAGGCTATCTTCGGCCTGATCGTACTTGCCCAGCTTGAAATATGCCCAGCCCAGCGAGTCCAGATAAGCGCCATTCGTAGGATCGAGGTCTACCGCCTTCTTCACCAGTGTGAGAGCCTCATCCAGTTTCACGCCGCGGTCGGCAAGCATGTATCCAAGATAATTGAGAGTCGCCGCGTCCTGAGGATTCTCAGCTAGCACCTTGCGGAAACTGTCTTCCGCAGGACCATATTCCTTTTGCCGCTCCAAAACCGACCCGCGCAAAAAATTCGCGTATTGTTTTTCTTCCAGCTTGGTGGAAAGCTGGTCGAGTTTGCTCAATGCGTCTTCTGCATCTTGCCAGCGCTTCAGGCGCGTATACATCTGAATGAGGGTGATGTAAATCTCGCGGTCCGCGGGAGTTCCCTTCAGCAATGACTTCACTTGCTGAATGCCCTCGTCCGCCTGGCCCATATCAGCCAATTGCAAGGCATACACCATTCTCAAATCGTTGTCTTTCGGAAGCTTGGCGACCGATTCTTTGGAGACATCCGTCGCTTGTTGCCACTGCTTTTCCTCGCGATAGGTATCAATAATTTCTTGATAACCCCTCGCGGCATTTTCGTCGCCCAACGTCAACATGGCACGAAACGATTCAAGCGCAGCCGGATCGTTGTTATTGTCCCGTTCGACAGCTCCAAGCCGCTCCAGGAAAACTGATCGCCGGTCTTTTTCTTCCTGAGAGTAGGAGTTGTCCGACTTCTCCGATTTCTTCAATAAATCTTGCAAGACTTGCGCCGCTTCATCGTAATGTCCCTCGGCCTGGTAGACCGCTGCTATGTTGTAAGAAACTTCAGCGGAGTCTTGCACGATGGATCCGGCCTTCTTCAAATTTTCCAACGCCAGATCGAACTTGCCCTTCCTGCGATAAATCTCCGCGATCTGAATGTATGTCTTCGCATCCTCAGGATTCGCCTCGGCAACAATCTTGTATTGATCGAGTGCAGCATCTGTCTGGTTGTCATTAAGCAGGCTATCGGCAAGTCCGCGGATCGAGTCGAGGTTGTCCCGGTCAAGTTCTATGGCGTGCCGGTACGCGTCAATGGCGCTCTTATAATTTTTCTGTTGCTCGTAGGTATAGCCCAAAGCCGAATAGAGCTTGCCCGAGCGGGCGGAGTCAGGCACCGAACTCAGCGTTTGCGCCGCCCGTGCCGTATCGCCTTCGTCGTTATAAAGCAACGCAAGAGTAGTGATTGCCTCTTCTGAATCCGGCTGAAGTTTGATTGCGGTCTTAAATTCCGTTTCCGCCTTCCGCAAATTCTTATTCAGTTGATACAGCCGGCCCAGTAAGAGATGATCGTCGGCGTTGTCCGGTTCAATTTTCAGGATCTGTTCGTACTGGTCTATCGCTGCTTTCAGCACGTTATCCGAACCGGTGCCGCTTTGCATGTCGCCGAGCGAACGAAGATAGATTCGTCCCAGTAACTTATGCGCCTCAAGATTATTCGGGTCACGCTTAAGGATGTCCTGCGCTTCCTGCACCGCATCCCGGATGCGGCCGGTTTTGGCATAAAGCTCCGCCAGTCCGGCGTTCAAATATTCAGACGAGGGGTCTGCTTCAATCGCAAGGCGATATTCGTCAATGGCCTTGCTGGCGAGATCGCTCCGCGCGTAGACAGACCACTGATCTTCGTACATATGAGCCATCGCATAGTGGTAATATGCGGCCGCCCGGTCCACTTTGTGCGGTGATTCTGCGGTGGCGGGGTTGGATGCGTTTCCTGCTTGTTGGGCTAAACCAGTCGCTACCACAAAAAACAAGAAATAAAGCCGGTAAATAATCTTCATCGGGACCTTTAATAGATGTGCGAACCCACACGAATTGGATGCTGAACTAACGCAAGCAGGTGCTTAGATATTGTAAACCCACAAACTGCCCGGAAGCGATCAAAGGCGAATCGGGAAGAAGAATGTCGTAACCGTAGGTACACGGCTCTTGGTTTCCCGAGGTAAACCGCGAGTCAGGCCGCAGACGGAAGAGGCTCCCATCGGGCTACCAGGCAGCCGTCGGGGAACACCTTGGAGTCGTACCGGATAGGGACTCTCCGCCCGTCTCGAGCCAACAACAGAAACTGGCCCGATAAGCCCCCCGCATCAACGTATTGTTGAAAGGTGTCGGGAACCGTGTTCCTGATCTCGGGGGCCGTGACTTCATCAATGGTCTTTCCCAGTAATTCTGCGCGGCTATATCCGAGCAGCAAACAAACTCCGTCCGTGACATCTACGTAACGCCGATTTGCGTCCACGAAGACGACATATTCACCGCTGAAGTCGGGATGATCGTGGCGGGAACCACGGCTCGCGGCGACGGAAGACTTCAGTTCCTGTTGCAGGACGCGCAGGTTCTGGAGCGCGTCTCGGATCGCCCGGGATTCTTCCCCACCGGTCGCGGACTGAAGCCTCTTTTGAATGGCCCCTTCCGCCTTCTGAATTCGCTCCCGCAACTTATCGGAATCCAATTCCAGCAGAGCGGAGTGGTAGTAATGCATCCAGTCTTCGGAATTCTCAACTTCGTCAACCAATTGAGGGCCTTTCAGATGCAGAGAATCCCCACAAACCAGCCAAAATTATATACGAACGCTACCGCTGAGATAACGGACGAGTGCCCATTCTAAATTTCGCGCCCTTTGCGAAATCCCGGGTGGCCCATTCTAAATTTCGCGTCCTTTGCGAAATTTAGGGTGGGGATTTGGAGGCTGAGCCAAAAAGCGACTGGCTGTGAGGGGCGGACTGAGATCGAGTCGGAATAGACGCCACGAAAAAGCGACTGGCGAGAACTTTGTCCCGCGATAGAACTGCCACACTCAAGCCGAAACCAGGCTTGAATGGGCCACTTGTTCAGTATGGTCACGATTTGGAGATGATTCCCTCTCTGTCGAACTCATGGAGTCGGCAAATATCTCGAAGGCTTCCCGCGTCGAGATCGTAGTGTTGATGCTGCGCGGTCTTTGGCTGTTCCGAACTACCATTCCGTGTTAAACAATATTGCGCGTTCTCAAACCTCAAAGCGTCATTGAGGCTAAACACAAGCCGATATTCGTCCTGCCACGCGAACCTTTTGAGCTTTAAGGCGGCGATCATATCCGGACAAGCCCAGGTCGGATTGCAATTATCAGTTTCCTCGTAGTATTCCACTGCTTGTCCGATCCGTTGCCTTCCGGGCTTTCCTGGAAATGTCGCTTCTCCCGGTATAGCGGACTCGACTCTCTCGCAAAAGGCGTTAATATTGAGAATCTCGACGCAAGAGACCGCCTTAAAACGATCGCGGAGTTCCTGTGTGAACGATCTACTCAGGCAAAATACGAAAATCTCATCTTGGTTTGCTGTAGCGTTGAAACTCCATGGAATTGTTTTGGTCCAGCCTTGGGTGTGATTGGTGAGAACCAGCCCGCCGTCAGGGCGAAAAATCATCTTCCCTTCGCTCGTGTCACCACGTACCTGCTCGTCCTCATAGTCGCGGAAGTAGGACAGGGAGCGAAAGCGCATCCTCCCGTCGAGAAAAGCAGTGGCCCATTGCCGTTCGTCGCAGTACTTGTAGAGAGTGTGGCGCATGACCGGGATCCTGGAAGCGTTTTGACGGACGGTGGCCCATTCTAAATTTGGAAGTGATCCAAAATCAGCAACTCGCTGTCATCGAATGAGGTCGAGTCGAAGGAGACGGCACAAAAAAGCGACCGGCGGGAACTTCGTCCAACCGATGAACTGCACCACTCAAGCCAAAAACATGTTTGAATGGGACTCCCCGCCCGAACACTGGCCTCCTCGGTCTAGTTCGACGGCTGTTCATCCTTCTTTTCTTTCTGATGTCTTCTGATAAAGGCAGTCTCCTCCTCGAAGTTGTCTACTTTATCCATAGGCTCCCAGAAAGTACTTCCATCCGGAGCAGAAACCATGCTCCACACCTTCCCGGTCATCGTATCAAGGAGAAATGTATTCATGCGTGGCATCTCTCCTTGGTGCATTATGATTTGGTAACGTCCAACTGGTCCAGTCTTCGGTTGTTGCTTTTGCTGCGCATTGGCCGACAGGCACAGTGTCAAACCCAACAGAATTGTCGTAATTCTAAGGTTCATTCGAGGCTCCTATCCGGAATATACGGCTAGCGGGCCTAGAATCGTGAAGCGAAAAAAGACTCTCACCGTTGACTACCGCGAGTCCCAAACCTCAGGGGGCCGCACAGGCCAGCTTTTGGCTTGCCTGGATTTTGTGCAAGACTCGGGTTGATATTAGACCCGGACTAAAATTCTACACTCAACGAAAACTGCGTTGTGCGGGTCACCTGCCGCGAAGTACGAGGATTCGGAGGGACCCCAAGGAGAGTGCAATGGCTAAGCGGGATGCTGATGCGATGCTAGTGCCGAAAATGTCTCACCCCAGTAAAAATCATCGCCAATCCCAATGCATCCGCAGCATCAATCACTTCCTGATCCCGCACCGAGCCTCCAGGCTGGATTATGGCAGTCGCGCCGGCCTTCGCGATCTCCTGCACTCCGTCGGGAAACGGAAAAAAAGCGTCTGACGCCGCGACCGCCCCTTTTAGCGGCAGAACAGCCCTTGAAGCGCCGATTTTGCATGAATCCACGCGGCTCATCTGTCCCGCCCCGACGCCCACAGTCTGCCCTTCACGCGCGTACACGATGGCATTGGATTTCACGTGTTTGCAGACCTTCCACGCGAAAAGCAAGGCCCGTTTTTCTTCCGCCGTCGGTTGCCGTTTCGAGACCACTTTCAGATCTTTTTCTTCCAACAAATGCGCGTCAGTATCTTGCACCAGCATGCCTCCAGAAATATTCTTCAGCACCCATTTCTGACGGACAGGAGTTATTTCGACCAGCCGAAGATTCTTCTTCGCGGCAAACTTAGCTTTCGCCCCATCATCGAAAGAAGGCGCGGCTATAACCTCCAGAAAGAGTTTCGCCATCTCTTCTGCGGCGTCTGCGTCCACCGTACGATTGACTCCAATTACCCCTCCGAAGGCCGACACGGGATCGCATTCCAGAGCCCGCCGATACGCTTCGACCAGAGACTTGCCTGTGCCAACGCCGCTTGGATTCGTATGCTTGATGATGGCGCAGACCGGCTCCTCAAATTCCTGTGCCACGTCCCATGCCGCCTGCATATCCACGATGTTGTTGTAAGAGAGTTCTTTGCCCTGAATCTGCCGTCCATTGGCAGCCCCGCCCGGTGAACCGTCGGAGTACATTGCAGCTTTCTGGTGCGGATTTTCACCGTATCGGAGGTCCATCACCTTGCTGAACGAGAGTCGCAGCGTTTGCGGAAAACCGCCGTCATCCTGAAGCTGAAAATGGCCATTTGAACTGACGCGCTCCAGCGTCGAGGCAATCGCCGAATCGTAAGCGGCCGTCACTGCAAAAGCTTTTTGCGCAAGGCGCCATTTGGTTTCTTGAGATAGTGATCCGTTGCGATCGGCCATCTCTTTGGCGATCGCATCGTAATCCGCAGGGGAAGTGACCACCGCGACATCTTGAAAATTCTTCGCCGCCGACCGGATCATCGAAGGCCCGCCAATATCTATATTCTCGACAATCTCTTCAAACGGCACGCCCGGCCTTGATGCGGTTTTTTCAAACGCATAAAGGTTCACCACCACCATGTCAATCGGCTGGATGTCATGCTCCGCGACGGCGCTGCGGTGCGCGGGATTCTCGCGGCGATGCAGTATGCCTCCGTGGACCTTGGGATGTAGCGTCTTTACCCGGCCATCCAGCATCTCGGGAAATCCCGTCAGCTCCGAAATATCCTTCACCGGGATTCCTGCGTCGCGTAAAAGGTTTGCTGTACCTCCAGTGGAGACAAGCTCGACGTTCATTTTGGAAAGTTTTTTTGCGAATTCTACAAGTCCTGTCTTGTCGGTAACGCTGAGAAGGGCACGATTAATAGGCATAGAGGAATGATCTCGAATACGAAATGACAGCAGAAGAAAATTCTATCAGCTTGCGGAAGATTCGGTTTTTGATTGGATGTGAATCCGAAGTATTTAATCGAGAAGTGGGCTTAACAATGCGCGGCGGAACTATATCTTTGCTTTGGCTTTCAACCGCACCTTGCCGTCCTGTATTTCGACGGTATATTCCACGGTGTGACAGCCATATTGTTTGCGGATCTGATCGGTCTTCTTCTGAACGAAAGATGCAAAATTGTCCATGTTTCCGGCAACATCTTCCCCGGCTTTCTGTTTTGCTTCCGTGAGCGCCTTATATAACTTTGCCACTTTATCCACTTCCGCGCGTGCGTCCGAGCACTGTACGGAGAAGGCCTGCTCCTCTTTCGCGGGAGCCGCGGCCGCAGCCACAACCGCCAGCGCAGCCTGTGAAACACCATACACTTTGTGTTCAGGCTCGTGTTCTTCAGGCCGAACTCCCTGCACCGATAGAAGAGCGTCCTGAGGCCGCCTGTAGCCTTCTTCTCGTATGCGAGCTTTCTTGCGCCACAAGTCGCTGTAAATCGCATAGCGCTGCGCGATTGCGTTGTAGCGATATCGCTGCGAAAAACTGATCCGTCCGCCCCCGTCGCTGAATTTCCGCAACAGGCTCAGCACTTTCCATTCGATATCGGTCGGTGGTTTCTTGGTCGGATTATTGAAGAATACCTCGTACTCGATCTTTAGCCGTCGCAGGTGCGACTCGAGTAATGTGAGCTCTTCGTCAATGACCACGGGACATTCTCCATATACAGTTTAGGGGGTTCGGTGGAACGAAGCGAGATACCGCGGGAGCACGAGAGGGATGGAACAAAAGTTACTATTTCGATGTTGGCCCTGACGTTGAATCTTAGCCGGAGCCCTAAATAAATCGGGAATAAATCTAGGGTAGCATCGCAACTTCTAGCTCCCCCACACCTCAAAATTTGTCATTCCGAACGGGCGAAGCCCGGAGGAATCTGCTGTTCTCAGTGGGACCAACGAGTCTTTTCCGCCAAGAGCCAAAAGCCTATTTCGCCGCCATTTTCTTGACCATGGCCAGCACTAACTTGCGGTCGCTGTCGTTCAAGCTGACCGCATACCTGCGGACCTGGCTCAGGAAACGTACTTCATCATCAGAAAGTTGAGGCAATCCCTTCGATCCATTCGTGTGCCCCTCTTCCGAGAAAAATTGCCATAGCGGCAAGCGCCATCGCGCCCGCGATCTTCGAAAGCGTATCCAGCGACGGGATCGTATGGCCATTTTCCACACGCGAAAGATAGCAACGCAATAACCCGGTACGCTTTTCGATGTCGCCCTGCGACATTCCCTTTTGCAACCGATAGTTTCTAATGGTCTCGCCAATGTTCATAAAGGAAACTGCCGACAGGTGATGCGGATGGTCTGCATAGTAACCAGAAGAGTACCTTCTGGCAAGAGAAAATTAGTTGCATCAAAAAAGCTGCATGAAAAGATTCGCATCAGCCGCGATAAATATACCTAAAGCGAACGGTTTTGTTACTCGACAAATTCCCCGAGGGAATCGCAGCGCAGAAATCACAATTCCAATTCCATATACATCGCCCCTTCAATCGGATTAGGCCGATAAGGCCCGATCTCCCTGAACCCCAAAGCGCGGTAAAGCGCTACTGCTTTCTTCATTTTTGGTTCCACCGTATCGAGGCGCATCCTTCGGTACCCCATGCTTTTCGCATCTGCAATCACCCTCTCTGCCAGCAAACGCCCTAAACCACTTCCACGAAATTGTGGGCGAACATACAATCGCTTCATCTCGCAGATCGGTTCGAGTCCGTCCTGCTCAAAGGGAGTCTGTTCGAAGGGATGAAGGGCGATACAACCAGCTGACTCCCCGCCACGCCTTGCTATCAATAGTCTCCCGTGCGGCGGCGCATAATCCCCTGGCAATCCGGCGAGTTCGCGATCAAAATCCTGGAAACATAAACTGAATCCCAGGGATTCCGCATACTCCGTGAAAAGCTCACGAATTTGAGCAATCTCAAGCGGAGATTCCGCGGCAGAAATAAAAATTCCGGCATTGAATAAGGTGCTCATCAAAACGCTCTCGCTGCTCCCGAGAAGTGCTCCCCATCGCAATCACCGCTGATGCCCATGTTATTACTGCCCCGAATCCCCCGTCCATCCGGTGGCAACTTTTCGCTACTATAAGCGTCATATCTAGAAGAGAATAAAGTCAGCAATCCAGCAAGCGATCTTAATCGTACTTTGAAGAGAGTAGTTTTATGCTCATAAAGAAACCTTCCGACATCAAATGGTCCGAAGTCACGCCCCACCGAATCTATCTGGACCGCCGAAAATTCCTCGCCGGCATGGCAGTTGCCGGTACGACCGCCGTTGCCGGTCTGGGCGTCCGCAACTTGATATCGCCTTCCATAGTGCGGGCTGATAGCGGCTCCGGGCTGCCCCCCATCCAAGGACTACAAAAAAGTCCATTCTCCACCACCGAGAAAATTACCCCGTTTAAAGATGTGTCCAACTACAACAATTACTACGAGTTTTCGACCGATAAATACGAGCCGGCAGGCCTCGCCAAAAATTTCAAAACAAGCCCCTGGAAGGTGACCATTGACGGCCACGTCAAGAAGAAGCAAGTCCTCGACGTGGATGAAATCATCAAGATGGCGCCTCCCGAGGAGCGCATATACCGCCATCGCTGTGTCGAAGGATGGTCCATCGTCGTGCCCTGGATTGGTTTCTCGCTGAGCGAACTGATCAAGCGAGCCGAGCCGCTCGACAAAGCAAAATTCGTCGAGTTCACCACCATATTGGATATGCGGCAGATGCCCGGCCAGCGCACCAATGTCCTCGATTGGCCCTACGTCGAAGGCTTGCGCATGGACGAAGCCATGCATCCTCTCGCGCTGCTTTGTTTCGGAATGTATGGAGCCGCTTTGCCGAACCAGGACGGAGCGCCACTCCGCATGGTTGTTCCCTGGAAGTATGGTTTCAAAAGCGCGAAGGCAATCGTTCGTATCCGGTTCGTTGACAAGCAGCCGCTGAACACATGGAACCGCTCCGCTCCCAATGAGTATGGCTTTTATTCCAACGTGAATCCTCACGTGGATCATCCGCGCTGGAGCCAGGCCAAGGAACGCAGATTGGGAGAGTTCTTCAAGCGTCCCACATTAATGTTCAATGGCTACGACCAGGTCGCCAGTCTCTACAACGGAATGGACCTGAAGAAAAATTTCTGAGCGCCCCCGCCAAAATCCGCTGGCTGAAGGTGCTCGTTTTTATCCTTTGCCTCGTGCCTTTGATGAGGCTCGGCTGGAAGGCCTACCAGCAAGACCTGGGAGCCAACCCAATCGAGGTCATCACCCACGCCACCGGTGATTGGACGATGCGTTTCCTCCTGATCACCCTGTCTATCACTCCGCTACGCAAGCTCGCGAAACAGCCATGGCTTATCCGTTTTCGCCGCATGTTTGGCCTCTTCGCGTTTTTCTACGTTTCGCTCCATTTTCTGACTTACATATGGCTGGACAAGTTTTTCAACGTTCACGACATGCTCGCGGACGTAGTGAAACGAAAATTCATTACGGTTGGCTTTGCAGGATTCGTCCTGCTCATTCCCCTGGCAATCACTTCCACCACCGGCTGGATACGCCGCCTGGGAGGCAAGCGATGGCAGGCCCTGCACCGCCTGATTTACATAAGCGCGATCGCCGGGGTAATCCATTACCTCTGGCTCGTGAAGGCCGACATGACCAAGCCTCTAGAATACGGCTTCATCCTGTTCGTCCTCCTCGGATACCGCCTCGCCGTCTGGCTAAGCGCGAGATTCGGACAGAAAGCTTTGATCCCCGCGGAACAGACCCAGCGGTAACCCACCAAGCCCCAGGCAGAGCCAATTCCCCCGCCCACTCCACCCATTGTCATCTTGAGGCAGCGGAATCATTCGCTAGCGAATGATTTCCAACGAAGGACCCCTACACCACCTGTCAGCGCGCTCCATTCAAGCCTCCCTTTGGCTCGGGGACATTGACTCCTCTCGACCATTGTCATTCCGAACGGGCGCTTAGCCCGGAGGAATCTGCTTTTATCCCCAGTACCACAGGATTGGGAATGGAGCTTTCGCCCGAGTTCAGCACGCCGCCCTCGAAGGCACTTGGATCAACGAACTGCTTGATCGCTCAAAATCTTCCCCGTGATTGTCGGGTGCCACGCTTGCAAGCCACTTTCGAAGAACTTTTCGCATCCATCTGTGTTAACACAAGTGGGACGCAGGGCATCTTTTTTCCCTCGCCCGAATCTATACTGGCGCTGGACATTAAACCTTATAAGGAGCTACGCAGCTGGAGCTGCGCTTTTCTTTTATGAAGAAATTATTTCTCGCGGCGATTCTGCTGGGACTTGCTTCGGCTTTGGGTTGCGGAGCAGGCCCTGGCATCAATGGTATTCCGGCCGGCAGCGGTAGCAACTCCAACGCCAGTCTGACTGGCTCCTACGTGTACCACCTCTCAGGTACAGACGATTCCAGCGGTGAGCCGTACGAGGAATCCGGCGTATTTGTCGCTGACGGAAAAGGAAATATTACCGGCGGTGTTGACGACGCCACCGAGGAGGGCGTTGGGACTTCATTTGGGAATAGCATTTCCGGAACCTACTCAATTTCGAGCAATGGCACCGGAACACTTACTCTGAATGGCAGCGCGTTTCAAAGCTCTAACCTTGAGGTAACCGTGGCTAGCTCTTCCACCGTTTATTTGGTCGAGGCCGACGCATTAAATGCGTCAGGCACTGCCGAACTTCAAAACGCCAGCGCAGCTTCCGCGGCCCCGACTGGCACTTTCGTGTTTCGGATGCACACCACGTCGGCACAAGGTTCAGTCGGCACAGTCGGCCAGTTTACTGTTTCTGCCGGGATCTTCCAGAGCGGCAGCGTGGATGTGAATCAATCCGGAACGGCGAGCTCGCCAACATTAACCAACTTCACTTTCAACGCCCCCATCGCCAACGGCCGCGGCACAGGAAGTTTCAGCGACAGCGCGGGCGTCACTTCTTCATTCAACTATTACATCGTGGATAGCAACAACATCCGGCTGCTGGCGACTGATTCAACCGCAAATATTGGAGGCCACGGCCGCGCCGTAATGCAAACCGGAGGGCCTTTCTCGGCGTCCTCTTTCTCCGGAAGCTATGCTTTCGGTGCCAAGGGTGACGATAACTTTGGAACGGATTCCGTTAACACCGTGGGCCAGTTCACAGCTTCCGGCGGCACGATCAGCTCGGGTGCCTTCGACTCCGTTGAGGATGGCACGCCTCTCAGCAACGTCCCAATCACCGCAGGGACCTATCAGGTGACCTCGAACGGTCGCGTGACGGCAAGCTTCACATCGTCGTCTGGCGCCGTGAATAAAGTATTTTGGATGGTCAGCCCGTCGCAGGCTTTCTTTGTCACCGCCAGCAATCCGACCGATAGCTCTTTAGTAGAAGACGGAACCGCCAACCTGCAACAGACGACGGCGTTCTCGACCAGTTCCATCAACGGACAGTTCGCGTTCATGATGGATGGATTTAGCCCCAATGCTTTCGTTGACCGCGTGGGCACTTTGCAATGGGATGGAGCCGGTAACCTGAAGCTGAATGAATTGGTGAATGACAGCGGAGTTACGAATACCCCCGGCCTTCTCACTGGCACTTACTCGGTCGGCGCGAATGGAAGGGTCGCCGGCTCGATCAACAGTGTTTCCGTCAATCTTGTCTTTTACATGATCTCGAACACAAACGGTTACGTCTTGCAGGAAGATTCGGGCACCGAGCTAATTGGGAAAGTAGCTCAACAGCAGTAAGCAATGCGGGCAAATTGGACATGAGCCGCATAGCGGCGCCATAACGCTGTGCTTACCGCGACGCGGCGAACGTCATCGGAATATCAGCCTTGTCAGCCTCTTCCACCTTGTACATGGAACGTGGCGTGAGGTTCATGAAACTCGCCACAAGAGTATCCGGCATCTGTTGGATGTGAATATTTAAAGTATTCACCGCATCGTTATAGAACTCACGCCGGTCGGCAATTTCGCTCTCCAGGTCAGTAATTCTTTTCTCGAGCTGCATGAAATTACTATTGGCCTTCAGATCGGGATAATTTTCCGCGACCGCGAAAAATCCGCGCAACGCCGAGGTCAAGCCCTGATCAGCCTGGGCTTTCTGATCAATAGAAACCGCCTGCTGATACATATTGCGGGCCTGCGTGACCTTCTGCAAAGTGTCCCGCTCGAATTCCATGTAGCCTTTGCAGACATCCAGCAGCTTAGGCAGTTCGTCGTGCCGCTGTTTCAATGACACATCAATGTTCGACCAGGCTTTATCAACGTCACTGCGAATCGCGATCAGGTCGTTGAAGATCATCACTACATACCAAACGATTCCAGCCGTAGCAAACAAAACTACGATCAACGGTAAGGTCATAAAATTCTGCCTTTCTTTTGCAAGCCCAGAGTCCAATCAGAACAATCCAAAGTATTCCGAAAGTAAATAAGCAGAGAGCACTGTTATCGCCGGTCCTCCCCAAATCATGAATGCCGATTTCCATCCCAGAGATTTCACTACGTCTCGCTGTCTCCTCCACGAAATGTAAAATGCTGAATTACGTGGCCCCTTCATCAATACGGTCGCGGGATGAAGGTCGAATGGTTCGAGAGCGGTGCGAACGGCAGCGGCACTACCCGTTGCGAAACTACTCAGCCGCGAAGACACACTTGATCTGGGATTGCTCACATCCATCACGCCTGCCGCAGCCCATGCTGTCGGATTGGTGATCCCCGCCCTCAACAGCGCAGATGCAACCTTGCCCTGCTGGGTCATGCCCGAAGATTCGCCGAACTGATGACTCCCCTGTATCCGGACCACTTCCGCTGCGTCGGTATTTTCTAACGTCCGATCACTGGTTTCTTCCGTGTGAGAAAGCGCCGGTTGGAATGAAAGCAGGGGACTCGGCGCAGAAAACTTCGGCATATCCGTTATCAGGCTTCGTACTGGCGTGCTGCTCACTGCAACGCCATGGTTTTGACTTAGGGTTCCTAGAATGAAAAGGCAATTTTTTGGCTTGATGCAAAATTCTTCAACTTTAGTTTTCTTGCCGCAGTCAATGCCGTGCCGCCCCAGAAATCCGCCGACGCCGGAGGGAACACCAAGACTCCCGGAAAATATTGAATTGCTGTAGAGTTCGCAAAAGTCGCGATGGATATCCATCTCCGCACCCTGCGGATCCACTAATAAAGTCCCCGTATTGTCGTTTACGTAAAACGGGACGTGCAGACTCTCGTCGGCAACCTTTTCCCAATGTTCATTCTTGCCCGTCCGCTTCATTTGCCATGCGACTGACCGGTAGTAGTAGCAGGCGATCCCGGTAACCGGAGCCGTGATCGTATACGGACCGGTAGCAAGACCGTTCACTTCTACAAGTCCCAATGCCGCGCCGCGAATCTTGGACGTTGGTGTATTTTCGATGAGCCGCTTTCGCTGCAAGACTTGGAATCCGCGATAGAACAGGTACACACCGCCAAAGACTCCGACCATCGCGGCAGCCAGAAGCCTGCCATCGGCTCCATGACCTATCACGTACGCCAAGTAAAAATTCAAGATGGTTCTCTGGGATGCCAGCCTTCACCACACTGGCGCCGCTTCCGAGCGTACCCAAGAAACGAGGCCGCCGCAGCCGAAAGAGCATTTTCTGACTTACTTCAGTAACCGATTCGAACATTTCGCCGGGATGCTCATTCCGCGGTGACCTTGGTAATCGGTGGCCGCCGTAACTGATTGATGCTGCGATAACCTGCTCCTAGAATTTTAGAGGCCCACTCCGCGCCCACTTTTTCAATGTCAGACACCACCAGACGACTCGAACGTAGCGAGATTCCCAAGCATGTGGAGCGGGCCGAAAAGCTCCTGCAAAAGGGAAAACCCAGCGAAGCCCTCGAAGAGTACCTGCAAGTGCTGGCCGCCGATACTTCCAACGACACCGTCCGTCAAATGGCAGCCGACATATGCCTTTCACTGCAACGCATTCCGGACGCAGTCAACCTGCTAGGAGAGCTATTCCAGCGCCAGACGGAGGCAGGCGACGCCACTCGCGCCAGCCTCACTTATAAGAAACTCGCCCGTTTTGCCAAGCCGACCTGCGAGCAGCGGATTCGCTTTGGCCAATTGCTTGAAGGTTCCAACCCAAAGCTGGCTCTTGAGACTTACGAAGACGCATACCAGGAATTGATCAAGTTGGAACGCAAACAAGACGCCATGACTGTGCTCGAGCGCGCTGCGTCCCTTGAACCGAACCAAAAGAATTTGCTTCGAGTGGCTCAACTCTCGTCGGACCTCGAAAATCACAAACAGGCCGCGCAGGCGTATATGAAAGTCGCGGGACTCGCGGAAAATGCCGGAGCCAACGCAATTCAATGGGTCGAACGTGCTTTCGCCGAAGACGCAACCGATCCGCAAATCGCGTTAGCTTATGGCAGGAATTTACTCGAGCAAGACCAGATTGGAGCTGCGATTTTCGTTCTCGCACCCCTCGCCAATGCGCCATCCGCGCCGCCGGAATTCTGCGAAAGCTACGCCAAAGCGCTTCTAGCCGCAAATCGTCTCACCGAAGCCGCCACCATTATCTGGCAACTCTTCGAGCTCGATCCCGGCACCATGAAAAATGTCGTGAACCTGATTGGCTCGTTGATTGACGCCCAGCAGGATACGGAAGCTGTCGAGTTGGGTCGTAAACTCGGCGAGCACCAGCGGCTAAAGGGTGATCGCAAACTTTACCTGACAGTCATGCAGGAGGTGGTTGCATCGCACAGAGCTTCCGCGGAAGTTCTGGAGTTCATGAGTGCGCTGTTCAATGCTTCAAATCGCGAAAGCGATTACTTCCAAACCTTAATTCGCCTGTTCGACCTGCATATCAGCTTGAAGGAATATGACAAAGCGGCCGAAGCTCTGGACCGCTCTGCCGAGATTGATGCTTACGAGCCCGGCCAGCAAAGACGCCTGGAAATGGTGCACGGAAAAATTGATGAAAACCGCTACAAAGTAATCGCATCACGATTCACCAGTTTGGATACGTCTATCAGCCAGAGCCGTGGCGAAGATAAAGTGCTCGGCGCTTCCACTCTGCAAGATCTGATGCTTCAGGCCGAAATTCTGGTTCAGTACGGAATGCGTTCCAAGGCGATTGAGCGCTTGCAGCGCATCCAGGAACTCTTCCCTCGCGAAGAAGAGCGCAATCAGGACTTGCAGCAACTCTATCTTGCCGCCGGGCTCACCCAATCCTATAATTCTGGGACCCGTCCCGCTCCCGCAGCTCCAGTGGCCGCTTCCGTTCCTTCATCTGAACGCGCGCCGGTAGCAGCGCCCATTCCGCTCGTCCAATCCGCTATCGTTGCGCCATCTCCAACGTCAAATGATTCCGCGGAAATGAGCAATTTCACGCGAATATCGGAGATCACCCGCTTGCTGTATCGCCAGGCTAACGCCGACACCGTGCTTTCGACTGCGGTAAATGAAATCGGGGCGCAGTGGAACGTGGATCGTTGCGTGGCAGCCATGCGCAAGCCCGGCCTTGGCGTAACTCTGCTCAAGGAGCGTTGCGGCGAGGCCTTGGAGGCGGGCAATATTCACTCATTGGAAGAGGTAGTAGCGGCGGTTCAGGATCTGGCAGCCCCGACCGGGACATTGATGGTCCCCAATACAATTGCCGCTTCACAATTGACGTCGGTCCGCCAAAACCTCGGACTTCTATCGGTAGGCTCATTGTTGGCAATCTGTCTTTCCGACGGTGCAGACCATGTTGGAGTTCTGTTGCTCATGAACAAAACTCCACATACCTGGAGCGCCGGCGATGTCATGATGCTGAAGACGATTGGCGAGCAGATTGTGATTGCTCTTAATAACGCGGGACTGCGGCGGCTCGTCAAAAATCTTTCGGTTACGGACGAGAAATCCGGCCTTCTGAAACGCGCGTCCTACCTTGATCTCTTGATAGCGGAAACTCGCCGCGCTGTTCAACACAACAATGCTCTGAGTGTTTTATTAGTACGCCTCGGAGAGCGAGCTGCCATGCTAAAAGAATTCGGCGAAAGCGCGGTTGAATCCACTATGCGCCAGATAGGGCAACTCTTCGCCGCCAATATCCGGCAAAACGATCTCGCATTTCGCTATGACACGACAACCATCGCGGTCGTTCTCGGAGAGACCTCCGCAACCGAAGGCATGATAGCCGCAGAGAAACTTCGGAAACTGGTTTCCGCGCTGACTGTCTTCGATAAAGACGCTGCGATTCCCTTCCATGCCGGCCTTGCCGAAGCGGTCGTGCGCGAGCAGTTTGATTCGGTGGACATTGTCACCGAAGTGATCAACCGCGCCGAGCGCGCATTAACCGTGGGCATCACCCAGAGTTCAGGGCACGTCGAGATTATCGCCCCCGCCTTGGCGACTGCCGCAGTCGCTTAAGTAGTCTTCCGGATAGAAATCCAACAGATCTAAATCGCCAGTCCCCCCATCGGGCACAGGTTCGTCCGCTGTGGCGAAAGCGGCTTTGCCGCTGCTAGACTAACGCCATCATCAAAAGAGGAATCATGGAAATCAGGAAAGTTGGGGTTCTCGGTTGTGGGCTTATGGGGTCGGGCATTGCACAAGTCGCGGCGACCGCCGGATTCGAAGTCACTGTTTTGGAAGTCGAGCAGAAATATCTCGATAAAGGTTTCGCCGCAATTGAAAAGTCGCTGGCGAAATTTTCAGAAAAAGGAACGCTGAAGGAACCCGTTGAGGCAATTCGCTCTCGACTCAAAGGCACTACGAACAAGCAGGATCTTGCAGACCGCGACATCATTGTTGAAGCGATCATCGAGAACGTTGAAGAAAAGAAGAAGATGTACGCTTCGATTGACGGCATCGTCAAGAAAGACACGATCTTCGCTTCCAATACTTCTTCTATTTCGATCACTGAGCTTTTGACTTCGACCAAGCGGCCAGAACGTTTCGTCGGATTGCATTTCTTCAATCCGGTTCCATTGATGAAGCTGGTTGAAGTCGTGCGCACCATTGCAACATCCGCTGAAGTTTATGATTCTGCTTACGAGTTCGCGCAGAAGCTGGGCAAAGTTCCAGTCCGCACCAGCGACAAAACTGGATTCATCGTCAATCGGCTCCTTGTCCCCTACATGTTAGACGCCGTTCGCGCCTATGAAGAAGGCGTCGGCTCCATTGAAGACATTGACAACGCCATGAAGTTGGGATGCGGCTATCCCATGGGTCCATTCACGTTGCTGGATTTTGTCGGATTGGACACGACCTACTACATCACCCACATAATGTTCGACGAATTCAAAGAGCGCAGATTTGCCTCGCCTCCACTGATGAAAAGATTAGTAATGGCAGGCTGGTACGGACGTAAGACCGGCAAGGGATTCTACGATTATTCAGATCCAGGAAATCCGAAGGCAAATAAGCTATGACTCTCTTGATTGATTTCCAATGACCACGGAATATTTGTCATCCTGAGCAAAGCGAAGGACCTATGTATTCGGGCACTGCAATCAGATGCACAGGTTCTTCGCTTCGCTCAGAATGACAAGGGTTTCAGGATTGCTGAACCCTATGGCTGCGTTGCGTTTCTGACCTATGACCTTCGAAAACATTCTCGTCTCAACGAACAACTCCATCGCCTACGTCACCGTAAATCGTCCAAAGGTCCTCAACGCACTCAACATGGCAACCATGGAAGAGTTGCGAACCGCCTTTCACGAAATAAAGAACGACAAGAGCGTGCGCGTAGTCATCCTGACTGGCGCTGGCGAGAAGGCTTTCATTGCGGGCGCGGATATCGCCGAACTATCCAAGCAAGATGCCATCACCGCCAAGGAGTACACGCACCGCGGCCAGAGCGTTCTTAACTTAATCGAGAATCTGGGCAAGCCTGTAATCGCCTGCATCAACGGATTCGCCCTTGGCGGCGGATGCGAAATTGCCCTGGCCTGTACGATGCGTCTCGCTAGTGAAACCGCGAAGCTCGGCCAACCAGAGGTCAAATTAGGAATCATCCCGGGATATGGCGGCAGCCAGCGGTTGCCCCGACTTGTCGGCAAAGG
The DNA here is from genome assembly GCA_963796015.1 of uncultured Acidobacteriaceae bacterium. Taxonomy (GTDB): domain Bacteria; phylum Acidobacteriota; class Terriglobia; order Terriglobales; family Acidobacteriaceae; genus PALSA-188. Next base: position 229,403 of record CAWCJR010000006.1, read on the forward strand.
TATCGCAATGCAGCTTTTGCTCACAGGCGAAATGATCGGCGCTCAAGAAGCGCATCGCATCGGATTAGTGAATGAAGTCACAGCGCCGGCGGATTTGATTCCCCGCGCCGAGGCCATCGCGCAAAAAATCATTGCCAATGCGCCGCTGGCTGTGCAATACACAATGGAAGCGGTGAATAAAGGCATGGAGATGAATTTATCCGAAGGCCTATATTTGGAAGCGACACTCTTCGGCCTAGCTTGCGCAACCGAAGACAAAAAAGAAGGAACAATGGCATTTTTGGAAAAACGCCTGGCGCAATTCAAGGGAAAATAGAACAGCGAGGATCGTCGCGGACGTGGAAGAGGGGCCCTTCAGGGCCGCGTAACCTCTGCACTTAGATTTAACGCGGCGCTGAAGCGCCGCTCTTCCACACTGACTTTGGCTAGATCTTGATGAAAAACAATTCACGACCACTACGTGGTGTATCGCTGCCTGAGATCAAGGGCGGACTAGGTGGCTCCAGAAAAACATTTGGTGTCGTAGTTAGCCGTTTCAACTCTTTCATCACTGACCGTCTCCTGTACAGTGCAGTGGACGGTCTGGTCCGTTGCGGGGCGAAAGACGCTAGCATAAAAATCATCCGCGTTCCCGGCGCTTTTGAAATTCCATCCGCTGCACGCACTCTTGCCCAAACGAAAAAATATGATGCGATCATCTGTCTTGGCTGCCTAATCCGCGGCGACACGGCCCACTATGACGTCATCGTCAACGAGGTCACACGTGGCATCGGGCAATCTGCGCAGGAAACTGGCGTACCACATGCCTTTGGAGTGCTCACCTGTGACAATCTAGAGCAAGCAATTGACCGCGCCGGATTGAAAATGGGCAACAAAGGATTTGAAGCGGCACTGGCGGCCGTAGAGATGGCAAATCTGAAGGATGCCGTCATTGGCCGTTCGTCATTGGTCGTTGGCAAAAGCGTAAGCCGGAGAGGGCAACCTTCCTCATCGGCTCCGATATCCCGGCAATCAAATTCGAAAAAGAAAAGCCCGCGAAAATCTCGTGGCAAACGCTAAGTTCTGAAAGCGCGGCGAGCCTCGGCGCAGAGCGGAAGAAGATTCGCCGACCTATTTCGCCTCGATTACAGTTTTGGCGGACCCCATGTTGTCGTGCCGGTCGTACGCGCGCACTACAACAACATGCTCCGCGGTTATTGCGTTTCTCTGCTTGGAATTGCCGCCCGCAACATACACGTCAAGGCTACGTGGCAATTCAGCATGAAAATCATAGCTTTCGGTTTTAGAATCCGAGATCTGCCCCACCGGTTCCACAAATTGCCAATCCCCAGCGTCCACTGAGTACTCCGCCTTTTGAATTGGAGAAAAGCCGTCAACTGCACGGAATGTCACGTGAACTTGGCCGCCCTCGACCGAGCCGCGAAGGTCCTCAATTCGAGGCGGAGTCGTATCCACTTCGAAGCGTCCGCTTTCTTTTTCGGCGGTGAGTGCATCCCCAGGAGAATGAGAAGGCGCGTCCGATGCCACTATCTTGACAATGTAAGCACCATCGGGAAGAAGGGATGAATCGAAAGAGTAGAACTTGTCACTGAGATTATCTTTCAGCAACAGCCAGCGGCTTTCGCCCTCGCCGCGGTAATAAATTGAGTAAACCATGTCATCGTCGTTGTCATCGTGAACGCTCCACCTCACTCCTATAGACGAACGATCAGAAGTGGCATTTGGCTGGCTTTCACCATGCGAAACATTCGAGGCGCCGCCTCCGTTACCCGTGGATGACTTTCCGCTTGGGTCGTAACGCACGCCTTGTTCGATCGCGACATCGTCGAAATCAGGCGCAACATTCTTCGACAAATAATTTATCGTCACACTCTCGACCCGGGGAGAGGTTCTTCCCGCATTCAACACCGCCTTCCATTGAATGAAGCGCGCGGCTGGAACTCCAATTTCCGCATCCTTCTGCCATTCGACTTTTTTCCATGCGCTCCAGTTACGGTCGGGATTGTCCACATTGCCGCTTCTTGCAAAAAGCTCCACGTCTCCGCTTCCGCGTAGTTCAGCGCGTCCCCATCGGGAAAAGATATGGGCATCGAATACGTCGCTGACGTAGTTGCCGTTGGCATTGGAGGACGCACCCAGCAGGAAAATTTTCCCGAGGTTGCTGCTCGCTGCGTAGAGGCCGGTTTTTGGCGCTCCGGCGAACGCGGTCACCTGACTGGCACTCGCCGTAAGCAGATCGGTAAAGTTCTGCTTGCCACTAACCTGAAAAATGTGACCGCCATTCCCGGTGCCCGCCAACAGTTCCCCGCTCGGACCGAATGCGAGCGCATAGACCAGCGCATCACTGGAACTCCAAATTCGAGATGGAACGCCATCTGAAGAGATGCGATAAATTTCCGAACCGCCCGTCGCATTGGAATTGAAATTTGCAAAGTTTCCTGGAACCGCTGGCACAGCCGACATGGAACGACTCTTCGAAAGTCCTATTGCGGACCCACCATTGAGCGGCGGAGGCGGAGATGCATGGGAGGGAATAGCTATCTCAGGAAGAACCGCCGGACTGTTCTTTTCTCCGGTGCCGGCGGCGTAAATATTTCCGCCATTGTCCACTGCCAGCGCCGTAATTTCTTTCTTGGGCGCGCTGTAGAGGACAAACCCTTCGCCATTGGGAGAAATTCGGTAAATCAGTCCGCTGCCATCCGATCCGGCGATCAGATTGTTCTGACGATCAAACGCGAGTACGCGAATATGTGTTTCATCACTCTTGAAAAAGAGCGCATGGTCTCCGCCGCGAGTTACGCGGAATATTTCTCCGTGATCACCGGTGGCGACATACAAATTGCCGTTTTTATCGAGAGCGAGGTCCCAAATGTACTTGCTTTCGGGGTCGAAAAAGACCGACGAGTTCCATGTTGTGTCCGCCCCCGATGCATGGTTCGTTTTACCCCGCTTTAGAGGATTTTCTCCGGCACCGACCTGTTCGAGGCGATAAATCTTTCCATCAGGATTCGTCGCAGCGTACACAGTGCCATTCTCATCCACGGCAAGGGCCTGTACCTGAAGTTCCTGCGATTGGAAAATGACGATGGACTTCCCGTCCGGCGTAATTCTATACACCCGCGCCGGAGTTCCGGTTGCTGCCAAGAGGTTGCCGTCCCTGTCGGCCGCAATCGCCCACACGTACGGTGAGGGCATGGTGGCTATTGCTTTGAACGCGGGCGCGAGTTCAATGCCTCCATCACTTCGAATCGCAACTCCATCGGTCGTCCCTTTTTCCAGTTCCTCGAACTTTGATTGTTCCCAGGTGCGAGTGCCCTCCGCATAGCACAATGCGGTGACAAGGAGAAAAGCAGGGAGAATAATTAGAGTCCGAGCATGGATTCTCACCGTAGTGCCTCCGTCTGATACAGGAAAAGTCAGGGTACCACGCGTAGCTAACGCGCAGAACGATTACAGGAAGGTCCAGGGTACAGAGGTCACGGACTAGGAAGAGAGTTCGCCCTATTTGACGTTGATCGTCAAGACTTGCGCGCCGGCTACTACGTAATCGAGAGGATCGGTCGAAGCTTCATTCACCGACGATTCACCCAATACCACCATGTCTTGGGTCCCCCGCATACCTTCCATGACATTCATAACCGAGAAAGGAAGCGTTGGCATAACTTTGTCAGCGATCATGGCTTCGGGATCCGCCTCCATTAATGAGACATAGACACGGTTGTTTACGTGTTGCTTGTTTAAAACCGCAATGGTGGAAGCCAGATCGAGTTTGGAATGTGCCGTCGAAACACCGCGATACAATTGATCGAGCGTGTCGCCATCGCTGACTAATATTCGAAGCGGCCCTTTGGAAGTCGAAGACGGAATGTGGATGGGAATATGTTTCACGACGCCATCTCCTCGATATGGGCGGAGCATGACTTCCACAAGAAGATCGTCCCCTGGGCGCGCCTCAGTAGCTTGTGTCCGCGCACTCTCAATCCGCGCCCAGTGCCGATCATGAGAGACTTCGAAGTCAAGGTGGACTCCGCGGATGTCGGGTACGGAATAAGGATTGTCGTAGATTCGGCCGAAGCATTCGCCGACTGCCGTCGAAGCCTGCGCGGCGGCTGGTTGACTTCCATCGCCGACTGAAAAGATATCTTGCAGCGCGACTTGAGGGAAACCATCCACGCTTATTCCCCCCGTCATGCGGTACGTTGTTTCGTCTCCGTATTCATTGACGCCATGCAGCGCGTTAAAAATTGTCGCCATCATGGCTACCGGACTAAGGCGGGCGTTGTTTAGAATTTCATAGTGAAATTCCTTCGCCGCCACTCCGCCGTGAATGGACAGGGTCACCGGAATCATTTCAGGTTTCCTTCCGAACTCTCCGAGAATGCCGTTGTGGCGGTCCTGCACGAAGGCACCCACCGTTTCGGTCGCGTTCACTATCTTGAATGAGTTTGACGGCGAAGGAAGCGTAGCCAAGACTTCGGCCTTAGTCATCGGCAAATCCACCATGCCGAATTGCATCAGCGGATGTCCGCATGCCAAAAGATGTCCGGCATCAATGTAAGTGACGGTGCAAGTCGCAGTAATATCCATGTCGCCACGAACTAAAACCGCGCTGATCGCGGAACCAGGCACGACGGGATCGGGCTGAGTGGCATCACTTACTGATCCGACTCCCATGACCGGTACGATGCCTGCCTGTGCAAACTGGGGAGCAAAAAGTTTGACACTGTCTTCGGTGAAGCCGCTAAAGACCAAGCGGAGTTTCGATCGGCTTAAGATAATTGGCGAAGTTTGTTGCTGGAGAGCTACTAATACCCGGGCCAGATGTCTTGCCGTGGCATTTCCGGTTCAGCTTTCGCTTCGATGGGTCCCGGCATAGGGCTGGAATCCATAGCATTGATTTCAAGCATCTCAGAAATTGGGGTTACACCCGCGATGGGCTCCTTGGAGAATTCGCCAATGCGAAATGCCAGCGCTCCCGCCAATTTTCCGCCAAAATAAACTGGGCTTCCGCTCATTCCAGCAACCACTCCGTCGTATTCCGCCTTGGTGCCTGAGAGGCGGACGAGAATAATGTCGCCTTTGGGGCCGTTGGCGTTCTTCAGAATGCCAAGAACCTCCACACCCATGGATTCGGGCTTCGTTCCCTGGAAGACAGTGTAGGCAACACCACGCATTCCAGCATGGATCTGACTAACGGGGATAGTTTGAATGGGTTTCGGGATTTGCGCCTGGATTGTCCCCGAAACCGCGGCCAAAAACACCGCGGCGCACGCGAGAGTGACTCGTCTCATTAAAGTTTTTCCCCGAGGACCGCCAACCGGTCCTGCAAAGTTAAACTCCGCGTATTTCGATCAATGTTGCTGGTAGGAGAGGAGTAGCTAAAGCCCGCAAACATCCCATTCGCGAAGCCGTGCGTCTATACTAGCATAAGAACTTTGCGAGGAAGCATGTTTTCTAAGCTGCAAAGCCAAGCCTATGGCTGTGTTCGCAAGTATTGTCTTTTCATCCTCTTGTGGCTGCCGGGTTTATTTCTCTTCCAGTGAGTGCCTGAGCAGGCTTCGGCCCAGAACGATCAATCGTCAGCAAACCCGACAAACACTCAGCAAAAGCAAGAGGCACCGCCTGACGCGGGTGGGCCGCAGAACGAAACCGGTCCCTACGCTATCCCGAAGAAGCCTGAGGAGCCACCGGCGCCTCCGCCAGAAAAGCCCAAAAAGGTGGAAGGCATCCCGGATTACTCCATCCATCTGGACGTCCCAATCGTCAATGTTGATGCTTATGGTCACAACCAAGGACGGCCAGTTTATTCCTAATCTGAAGAAAGAGAACTTTCGCGTTGCCGAGGACGGTGTCCCGCAGACAATAAGCAACTTCACAGTGTCGGAAGCTCCGATCACGGCAGTGATGCTGATTGAGTTTGCATCAACGGATTACGGTTTTCTGATTGACGCCCTTAAGGCCTCCTACTGCCTTCGCCAACACATTGAAAAAGGATGACTGGGTCGCAGTCGTTTATTACGACATGAAGCCTCATACCTTCGTGGACTTCACCCAGGACAAACAGGAAGTCATGGGCGCCTTAAATCAATTGCGCATCCCCGGTTTTGCCGAGACAAATCTATTCGACGCGCTTTATGACACGCTTGACCGAATGGATCGCATCGAGGGTCATAAGTACATTATTTTGATCAGCAGCGGTTTTGACAGCTTCAGCAAACTGAATCTCAATCAAATTACAAAGAAAGTCAAAACTACTAAAGACGTAACCATTTTTCCGATCAGCATTGGATGGTTGGAGAGGGAATACTTTGAAAGTCACGGAGGGGCGGCGCCCCATGGCGCCGGTATTCCGATTACACGAAATGGACTATCTCCAGGCGGACAATGAAATGCAGACTTTCGCCCGTCTGACCGGAGGCCGATTTTACCAACCCAGGTTTGTCGGCGACATGGTGGACGCCTTCCATGATGTCAGCGGAGATATCGAAATGAATATGCGATTAGTTATCATCCTACGAATACGAAATTAGATGGCACCTATCGCAAACTGAAAGTCGACGTCGTTGCCCCTGATGGCAGGCCCTCTGAAAATCCGGGATCAGCAGGGGAAGGATGTGAAATATCAAGTCATCGCCCGGGAGGGATACACCGCGAAGCATACTGTTGAATGAGGCGCCTCAATGACCGTGGACGATGTGATCCAGCAGGAACATGAAACCCACGCCAAGAAATACAACCAGTGCCATTTTTACTCCCGGCTCACGGTTGACTTCAGGAATAAGGTCTGACGCTGCCACATAGATTGTGACTCCAGCGGAGAGCGGCAAGCCAAAATTCACTTCTTTCTTCAACAGCGCCATCGTCAACACTCCTGCAAAAGTAGCTGCCCCGAGCAGCGCAGAAGCTCCCCAGGCAATTCTGCGGCTCTGCCCACTCGCAAGCATTACGGAAGCCACGGTAAAGCCTTCCGGAATCTTGTGAAGAAAAATGGCGATAAAGATAATCCATCCCAACCAATTAGAAACCAGAAAACCTGACGCGATCGCGATTCCATCAAAAAAAGTATGAATGACTAACCCGATCACGACAGAATAGCCCTTATGAGCATGGACAAATTCGTGACCGTGCGTCTCTTCGCCGAAATGAAAGTGCGGCGTCACCGCATGCTCGAAGAAATGGATGATCAGGTAACCAAGCAGAACAAGAAACGCTGCGTTTTTGCCGCCGAGTTTAATACTTTCCGGAAACACTTCGACGATGGCTGTCGCCAGCATGAAGCCCGCGCCCAGCGCGATGAAATATCTGAGATAAGAGCGGTCCCAATCTTTCTGAACAATAATCGCGCCGCCGAAAAGGTTCGCACCAGCGGCGGTGAGGCCGAGCAGCAGGCTAAGAATGATCGGGTGCATTGCGAGCAGGGATGATATCAGTTCTTATGTTCCTAGTTCCCAGTTAGGCTGCTGGACGAATTGCGGCGACTAGTCCACTGATAATCTTCCCTACTTCGGCGGCTTTGTCGAGGAGTTGTTGCCCATGCTCTGCATCGAAGTAACCGAGATTCTGCGAGATGATCAATTGAGTATCGACTTCGACGAGAGGTCCGCGGGCGCGGCCGAGAGAATGAAAGAACTCGTTGGATGAATATCGTGCCTGCCCTTCGGCAATGCTTGTAGGAATTGCCACCGCCGCCCGGCGCAATTGACTCGCGAGACCATACGTTTCATCCCGCGGAAATGCCTTCGTCACCTTGTAAACATCCATGACAAAATTCATGGCTTTCTGCCAGGCAATGAGTTGTCGGTAAGACTGTCCCATGCGGATACTTAAGCATGAATGCAGTCGGAAAGCTGTGATATCTGAACAAAACTGACAACAAAGAACTCCATTCTGGGAACTGGATATAAAGTGTCGGTTTGTCACCCACTATGCCGCACATGCATAACATCACCATCCTGCACGATGTACTCTTTCCCTTCCAACCGCAGAATGCCCTTGGAACGTGCATTGGCCTCTGATCCCGCTTCCAGCAGTTGATCCCAACGAATAGTCTCAGCCCGAATAAAGTGCTTCGATAGATCAGAATGGATCGCACCGGCAGCTTCCACTGCGCGTGTGTTCACTGGAATAGTCCATGCGCGACATTCGTCTTCGCCGATTGTGAAGAACGAGATCACTCCCAGCAATGCATAGGTCGTGCGGATCAGCCGAACCAATCCACTTTCGGTGAGGCCATAGCTGGAAAGGAATTCAGCTGCATCCGCATCGCTCATCTCCGCCAGTTCCGCCTCCACCTTGCCGCAGATCGCCGTTGCACCCGCATTCGGACGTGACGCCATATCGGAAAGTTTGTATTTCTCTACCGCGCCCTCGAGATCCTTCCCCAACTGCGCGCTCTCATTTACATTGAGAACATACAAAATCGGTTTCTCGCTGAGGAACATGAATCCACGCAGACGTTTCTTGTCCTCCGCCGTCATCTCCATCTCACGCAGAGGCCGTTCCGATTCCAGTTGGACTTTGGCTCGGTTGAGAAGATCGAATTCTTTCTCCAGTTCGGGAGAACGCATTTTTTTCAGATCTTTCTCGACGCGCTCAATTCTCTTTTCGATTTGCCCGAGATCGCTGACCATAAGATCGAATTCAACATTTTTGATGTCGCGAAGAGGATCAACAGCACCCACATGCGGGATCGAGGCGTCGTCAAATGCTCTTACCACATGCGCCAGGGCGTCCACGTTGCGCAGGTGGCCGATGTATCCACTTTCCTTCAATGCATCCTGGCCGATTGCGCCAACGTCAACGTATTCAACCGAAGCATGCGTCAGTTTTTTAGGATTATATTCCGCCGCCAGACGGTCGAGACGGTCGTCTGGCACTTTTGCGACTCCCACATGGGCTTCACGTGGATTGGTGTACGCCTGCTCAGAAAGGTTCGCCTTGGTTAGGATCCGGAATAGAGACGTTTTGCCAACCTGGGGAAGGCCGATAATGCCAGTTTTCATAGGATAAGGAGATAATAGCAGGGTAAAAAAATCTAAGGGATACCATCTATGCAAGGTTTTGCATCTTCACTGGCTTGTGGAAAAGCCTTGTGCAGTGCGGCTTTTGCTCGGTTTTCAACAACATTTAATCTTGACTTTGATGGGAAATAAGCGATACTGACTTTGGCGAAAATTTCGCGCCTGTCAGGAGATGCACGTGAAAAGATGGGTTAAGCTCCTTTTTGTCGGGGTGATGCTGGCTGCAAGTGTTGCCGCATTTGCCGACTCTGATCCGACGATGATCATTGGTGATCCACCTTGCGTCGCTCCTGGCTGCACCCAGATTTCTTCTGACAACTTCAGTTTCGGAATTACTGGAAACACATCTCTGACTTTTCAGAATGATTCCGGAGACGCATGGGGAGCACTCCTTTTGGATTGGGATCCGGGCGAGCCGATTGGGCTCGTAACCGTGGAATTCGGGCCTGGCTTTTCCGGCTGGTCTGATTTTAAATTTGACAGCGCTGACTCTTCGCAGTTTGGTATCACAGATCCAAACGCCGTTGGGGTATATCTTTTCTGCGTAATGCAACCTACATGCGACATTCCTTCCGGCGATAGCGGGACGTTTAACCTTACCTTCGCCCCCGATGACGGCGGAAACTGGGTAGCTACGGATTTCAACGGCCAGGGCCGTGACACAGTGCCCGTACCAGAGCCCAGTCTTCCAGTTCTCTTTTTTGCCACGGCTGGAGCTCTTGCCGCCTGCAAGAAGTGGGGCCTTTTGCCTACTTCTTCTTCGAGTATTGGCTAACCAGCTTTGTAAACTCCGGCAAGCCCTTCAACGAGGTCAACTCAGGATCATTCGCTGCCTCCTGGGGCGAGTAGCCTTTCTGGAAAGCACTACGCAACGTTGCCAAAGCTTCCTTATGCTTGCCAGCCAGCGCTTCGATCTGAGCCTGGTCGTAAATAAGTTGCAGGTCGCCCGCATCGAGCGAACGTGCCTGATGAATGTATTGCAGCGCTAAAGCGGCATTTCCCTTCTTCGCGTAGTACAGCGCCACATCGCTTGTAACACCGGCAGATTTCGGGTTGACCTGAAGCTGAAGAAATGCCAGGTGTATGGCTTTATCGTAAGTCGCATTGGCGTCTGCTGTGCGCCCATCCGCACGATAAGCGTCGGCCAGGTTGCCGGCAATCGTCTCGTCTTTTGGCGTCAACTGCGCCGCCTGTTCGAACATCTTGATGGCTTCCTCATGACGCTTCAAAAAGAAATATGTCGTTCCAAGGTTGGAATATGTCCCGGCGTCGGGTTGCAACTGAAGGGCTTTTTGAAAAGATGGAATGGCTTCGTTCCAGCGGTCAAGCCGGTAATAAACTATTCCCATGTTTCGATAGCCTAGCGGATTATCCGGAGCGAGTTCGGTTACTCTTTGATACTCCTTCAGCGCTTTCTCATTTTCTCCCAGTTGCAGGTACGCGCCGCCCAGAGTGTTGTGGTTGCTCCAATAATATGGGTTCGCCGCGACTGCGCTTTCATAGGCTGCAAGCGCCTCTTTTTTGCGATCTGCTGCAAAATAGGCCTTGCCCAGCCGGCGGTAAGCATCGTCCGAGTTCGGAGCCAACGTCAGTGCCTGCTTCAACTCGGCGATAGCCTCTGCCGTCTTGCCCGTATTGGTGTACACGCTCCCCAAGGCTAAGTGGACTTCGGGCAGCCCAGGGTCTAAGCTCTCGGCTTTTGTGGCTGCGGCCAGCGCCTTTTCCGCGTACAGGGTATCTTTCGTGTCGCTGTAGAGCCGCAAGTCTGCATCGGCGAGCCCCGTATAAGCCAGGACGAAGTTGGGATCCTGTTGCAGTGCGCTTTCCAGGAGGTGGACAGCGGTTTGGGTGTCGCGCGTGCCTTCATTTCCGCGCAGGGCATCACGACCCTTCAAGTAGAGGTCATAAGCCTGCGCATTTTCCGTAGGATGCACTCCGGTTCGCGAAGCTTCATCATTAGTGGGATTGAAATTCAACGCGCCAACCACGGAATTGAATATTTGATCTTCCAAAGTAAGCAGATCTTGTGGTACGCCGGAAAATTCCTGACTCCAGATGCGGCGCCCAGCTCCGACATCTTCCAGGTTAAGGGTGATGCGCAGCTTGTCAGGCGTGCCCTGGACCATGCCTTGCAAAATCAAGTTGACGCCCAGAGATTGCGCGATTTTTTGGATCGGCTCTCCAGTGGCTGCCGCCTTTTCGACGGCTGCGGAGGAAGCCACGTGTAATTCCTGGAGTTGAAACATCTTCGCCGACAACGCGTCAACTAATCCCTCTGACACGTAGCGCAGTGCTTTTTCATCCCCAACAATCTTCAGCGGGAGCACCGCCAGAAATTTCCCCTTACTGATATCAGGAATTCCGTCTATTGTCGGACCTTTACTTTGAGAAGACGCTATGCGGGACGGATGAAAGACCAGGTGGCGAGTGACGGGCACCGCGAAAAATGCCGCGATCAAAGCCCCGGCAGCCGCGATCCATATCCAGCCTTTATTTCCCGGCAGATTCAGCGAAATCTGGACGCTGCTGCCGCGAGAGGGCGCCGAAGAGGACAACCGCGATAGTGCGACGGCGCTGATGCCGGGATTCCCCTGCCAGGCTTCTAATTGCTGAAGAAGTTCGTGCGCCGAGGGGTACCGATCCTTCGGATCGCGCTCCAGGCACCGCGCGACGATCGAGCTCAACGATTTCGGCACGCTGGCGTCAATCTCCGCCGCGGGTATGGCCCGCTCCTGCGTGCGCTTCATCAGGCTGGCAATTGCGGTGTCGGCTTTGTACGGTACTTTTCCGGTGAGCAGCTCGTAGAAGATGAGTCCCAATGCGAAAAGGTCGGACCGCTGATCCAGATCTGCCCCCATGGCCTGCTCGGGCGACATATATTCGAGGGTGCCAACGAGCGCGCCCGTCTGCGTCATGCCGGGGGCTTCTAAAGAGCGCGCCAGGCCGAAATCCATCACTACCACGCGACCTTGCGGGTCGCGCATCACATTTTGCGGCTTAAGGTCGCGGTGAATGACTCCTTCGATGTGGGCGGCTTCGAGGGCCCGGCAGATCTGCACGATAATCTCTACGGCGTCTCCAGGTGCCAGCTTCCCGCTGCGGCTCAGCAGGCCGCGAAGGTCTTCGCCTTCCACGTACTCCATGGTGATGAATTTCGTGCCTTCGGCCTCGCCCATGTCGTAAATTCGCACGACATTCTTGTGGGTGACATGGCGCGACAAAATCAGTTCCTGTTTAAAGCGCTGAAGAATGCTGGGATTGCTGGCAAGTTCCGGACGAATGACTTTCAGCGCGATTACCCGGTCCAGTTCCTGGTCGCGTGCCTGATACACGGCGCCCATGCCCCCTTGTCCAAGGACGCGCAGGATCCGGTAGCGTTCGCAGAGTATGGTTCCCTCGGGAAAGACAAGCTGACTGCTGAGATCTTCGAATCCAGGGCTGGTGCTCCGTCTTGCTGGGACGGATTGATGATCCAGCAAGGTTGGGGCATCACTAGGGTGGGAAGACGGAGGGGGAGTCTGCGTCGGCAACATCAGCACGCAGAGGCGACATTGGCACTCCTGGCATTGTGGGAGCGTCAGAATCGGGCAGTTTCTTCCCGTCAGTCATAGACCCCGTTACTCACAGAGAAAGAGGGCGTAGATACTGCGCCCCCATTCAACGGATACGACGACCATCTAACTGCGCTTCACAGGATGTGAGTCTGGGTTCGCGAATGCCGCTGAACCCCGAAGTATAACGCAGTAGAGTTAGAAATAGAGACTGCGTTTTAGGTGGAATCAGGAAGAACTAGCCGTGAGCCGCGAACTGCATGCAACGGTAGAGATTAATATCCCACAAGCCAGCCTCTGCAGAGACGCTTTCGAGGCCCAGTTCGCCACCGTTACGCGCTTTGCCTACCCATACCACCCGAAACTGGCGCTTTTCTGCGCCAAGTTGCACTTCCAGCAATTCGCCCAGTCGAACCTGCCGGCGGAATCCCTGAATGAGGGCTCCGCCGCTGCTGATGCTGGTAGCCCGCGCGTTCTCTATGAAAGGATTCGCATTCGCATCCAGCCCCCAGATACGGACCGGAAATACTGCTTCGACTCGAGGGCTGCGGCGACGATCCATGCAGCGATAGTAGAGAAATTGGGAAAGGAAGGAAACTTACGGCAGTTATATGGAGGAGTGCCCAAAGTTCTCACATGACAACCACAGGCTGGATGGGCGCGTTCGCCTGCGTAACTCTATGAAGACGCCGATTCAGTCGAAATCGGGCATCGAGCAGGCGCCGGGACCTCGAAGATCTCCACAACTGCCGCATGGGCCGGAACTCGACGCCTCAGTGGCCCCGCTGGAAGCTGATTTGGATGACATGGCAAACACAGAGAGCTGTGGCGCGAGCTTCTTGCCATGGCACTTCGGACATTCAGCCTTTTGATCTCCGTATAACAGTGCCTCGAATTCGTGCTTACAACCTTCGCAGACATATTCAAAAATTGGCATCCCAAACCTCGTTGAACAGATTAAGTCCGGCAACTCCATTTAAAATCAAATAGTGCCGAATCTGCAATCCCAGGATGTTACATTCCTGCCGCGCCGCCGCTTGCGTGGTGGACATATTCAAACCCTGGCCAGCTATTTTTTTTCGCGTCAAATCGCATTGCCTACGCCTGAGAACCGCCTGATCGAGGTCGAAGCGAGTACCAAAGTCCTGTGCCAATGTTACTGGCAGGGAAATCGCGAGCGGGCATTGACCGTTATTGCGGTGCATGGTCTCGAGGGCTCAAGCGATTCGCAATACATGCGTGGTATTGCGAATAAAGGCATGGCGGCGGGGATGAACGTTGTACTTATGAACCAGCGGAATTGCGGAGGCACGGAAAAGCTCGCGCCTACCCTTTACCATTCCGGACTGTCGCAGGATGTTGCCGCAGTCGCGCGTCACTTGATAACAAATGATGCAATCTCAGCATTCGCGCTGGTCGGTTACTCGATGGGCGGAAATTTGGTCTTAAAGCTGGCCGGGGAATGGGGCACGAAAGGGCCGCCTCAATTTCGGTCGGTCGTTGCGGTATGCCCAGCCATGGACCTGGCGGTTTCGTCGGATGCTTTGCATCTTCTGAGCAATCGGCTTTACGAAATTTACTTTATGTGGAAGATGCGTCGCCGGTTACGCGCCAAAGCGAAGATGTTTCCCAATTCATTCGACGTAAAGCGGCTTCGCGGATTGCGCAGCCTGCGTCAATTCGACGATAAAATTACCGCCCACTATTGTGGATTTGACGGAGCGGTGGATTATTACGCGCGGGCGGCCGCGTCGAACGTTGTGGATCGAATCGGCGTTCCAGCTTTGATTCTGCACGCAAAGAATGATCCGTTCATTCGTTTATTGCCGGAGACACGGGCGAAGATTCTCGCGAATCCGAACATTACATTTCTTGAGACCAACGATGGCGGCCACTGTTCCTTCATCGCCGACCGCGACGGATACGACGGCTACTGGGCGGAACAGCAGGTTATAGAGTTTCTGCGGCAATTCCAACCCATTACCACGTAGGCCCAGCTGCCCCTAAACGCGACTTGTTGCGAATCTCCTATACAATCAGCCTCGATGACGCGCACCGCGAAAACGAGATTGCTGACGGGTTTTCTGATCGTCATCGCGTCGTTTCTTGATGCCGAACCGGTTGCGCAGTTTAAGCCCACCGATTACGTTAGCGACTTCGCGCACGTCATTGATCAAAACACTGTCACGCAACTCGATGACATCTGTAAGCAGATTGACGAAAAAGCACACGCACAAATCGCCGTCGTAACGATCAATTCGCTGGATGGTGAGGATGTCGAGAAATATGCGGTTGATTTGTTTCAAAAATGGGGAGTTGGCAGCAAGTCCAGCGACAAAGGTGTACTGATTTTAATTGCAGTCAAGGATCACAAGTATTGGACGGAAGTTGGTTACGGACTCGAGCCAATTCTCCCAGATGGCAAGGTTGGAGGCTTTGGCCGTGAAGCAGTGCCATCGCTGAAAGCCGGTGATTACAGCGGGGCGGTCTCGCTAATGACCTCCAGGATAGCTGATGTCATTGCTCAGGATGCGGGAATTCATCTCACGGGGGCTCAACCGCATGAACCCGCTGAAAGCGAGCCCCAATCTCAACCTGGATTGACGCTGGGCAAAATCATTATCGGCATTATTATCCTGCTGCTGGTTCTCTTCACGCCACTACGGAGCGTGCTCTTCTGGATGCTTTTGTCGGGAGGGCGTGGCGGTTTCGGCGGCGGTGGTTTCAGCGGAGGCGGTGGTTTCGGCGGGGGTGGTGGGGGCTTTGGCGGTTTCGGCGGAGGAAGCACCGGGGGCGGCGGCGCCGGCGGCGGCTGGTAAATAAGCGAGGTAACAATGGTTCCTGAAAAGCAAATCAATGAGTTCGTCAGCAAGATGCGATCGGCGGCGGGGAATAATCTGCGCAGCATCGTTCTTTACGGCTCTGCCGCAACTGGAGAGTTTCATCCAGATTTTTCCAACGTTAACCTTTTGTGTGTTTTGAATGAAACTTCTTTTGCTACGCTCTCGGCGATCGCGCTGGTCGTGAAATGGTGGACGGATAAAAAGCATCACCCGCCGCTTGTCCTCACCGGCGACGAATTGAATCGTTCGACGGATGTATTTTCTATTGAGTTGTTGGATATGCAGCAGCGGCACCGTGTGCTCTTCGGTGATGACTTGTTGACCGGTTTAAAAATCCCCATGCACTTCCACCGCGCACAACTCGAGTACGAACTGCGCGAGAAGACCATTCTTCTGCGTCAGCAAATATTGGAGATTTCGGGCCACGAGCGCGCACTCTGGGAACTGTTGCTTCGGTCTTTGCCTGCATTTGCAACCTTATTCCGGCATACTCTGATTGCGTTGGGAGTCGCGGCCCCCACAACAAAGAGAGAAGCGATTCAGGCGCTCTCGTCTCACATTCAATTCGACTCTTCTCCATTCCTGCAATTGCTGGATATTCGCGAGCACAAGGCGGAACGGAAACAGTTCGATGTGAAAGACCTTTGCGCCCGCTATTTGGCAGCGGTGCAGCAAATTACGAACGTGGTAGATACAATGTTAGATTCACGCGCATCGGCATAATAATCGTGGCAACGATGGACCCTTCACTCCATCGCTTTGGAGCTACGACTGGAAAAGAAAGATAACAGGAGAAGCTAAATGTCCAAGACCTTGGTCGTAATCGGTGTAATCGTTTTAATCGTGCTGGCTGTTGGCGGCCAGTATATTGGCGTTCGTAATACGCTTGTGTCCAAGAACGAAGCAGTCAAAGCCGCATGGTCGCAGGTGGACATTGTGCTCCAGCGGCGCGCTGACTTAATTCCGAACCTGGTCGAGACCGTAAAGGGATATGCGCAGCAAGAGGTCACAGTCTTTGGCGACATCGCCAAAGCCCGGTCAGCATTGCTCTCCGCCGGAAATCCCACCGACAAGATTGCCGCGAACCAACAGCTTGATGGGGCATTAGGGCGTTTGCTTCTGATTGTGGAGAACTACCCTCAACTGAAATCGAACGAAAATTTTCTTCGCTTACAGGATGAATTGGCGGGAACCGAAAATCGCATCGCGGTCGAGCGCAAGCGATATAACGACACTTTGCAGGATTACAACACATACATCCAACAATTTCCCGCCAACATTTATGCGAATTGGGCGGGATTCAAACCGAATAATGCATATTTCGCAGCATCGGAAGGCTCTCGGGAGGTTCCGAAAGTAAATTTCGCGCCTCAAAGCGCGACTCCGGCGCCTCAAGCTGCACCAGCGAAATAGTGAATGGGGGGAAACCCCGTGCAAGCCGATTATTCGATTGAACTCGGAGCCGACGACGAGGTCCTGGAATTGCCTTGGTCGGCTCACGATCAGGGACTGCAATATTACGACCTGAAACACCATCCTGAGCTTTTGCAGGATGTTCAAGAGGCACAACGGGTGCCGGAACTCGCCGGCTTTCTGGCAGCCATCAATTCGCCCAACAGTATTCTCGAAACTGCAAAGTGCGATGTGTGGGTGTCCACGGATATAAATCCCGAAGAAGAAATTTTCGCGGCGCCGGTAAAATACGGATCGTACCTTGATCTGTTTTTTAGCGAGGAGCCGCGACGTTTTTCCCTGCCGCACCATGAGAATCTAGCCCAGCGTCTTACAGATCTCCTGGCGCGAGCCCCAGAGATTCCGGCTGCCGTCGAGTTTCTTATTCGCCGATGTTATTACCACGATGCGGACGAGCGGACGAAGGAGGGCTTCTACATTACTTTTTATCTATTCGGCTACGATTCGGATGAGGAATTCGCGCGCCAACGCTGGGCGATTGGTCTAAAGCTCGTCGAAAATGCGATATTGCAACTCTCGAACAATATTCGCTAGTCTCTTTGAGAGCTTTGACAATGGCGGGAATTTACGGCGCGGCTGAAACCCCGCACTTTCAAAGCAAGTTGCACCTCAAACACTTTCAACCTGTCAGTCTACCGGCACTGTCGCGGGGAGCCGAACTTCCGACCGCGATTTGAATCGTGTGCGGATCGTCGAGAGCAACAGCATTGCCAAAAAAATCGTTAACAATCCTAAAGAAGCTCTTCTAATTCCGACCGCGCGATGCGGCAGAATCGATAAGCGTCCATAAACAAATTCAATGTGGACCCAATACACCAGCAGCGAAGTCTGCCCTAACTGGATCAGAGGACTGAATCTCCACTGCCCAAGCCCCCAGCGGCACCAACAGTAAGCGGCGCCGAGAATCACCAGCAGAAATCCGACCCGGATCAGGAAAAAACTGGGGCTCGTGTGCCAGAAATCATCCGTCGCGTAAAGATGATAGGGCTGTGCTTCGACCCACCGACCAAAATAAACAAGCGCAATCCCGGCTAAAGCCGCGGAGATAAATATCCGCGATCCCAACTTCTGCCCCCAGTCACTCAGCAACAGAAACCCAACAGCAAGGCCAACAAATGCAAAGCCTGACCAGGGAAAAATTGGAAAGAGCCATGATTGGGGTTGCCCGAGATTGTGCACTCCATTGATGTATGACTCAATTGGCCAAGGCAGCCAATCTGGACGCCATGAAGTCCATAGCAATGGGCTGAGCAGTGAAATTGTGAGGCCAATTCCGGCCGCGATAGCAATCATTCGGAATTGATCGCGTCCTCCCCGGTAGAAGGCCCAGCAAACGATTCCCAACAACATCAAAGACATACCGATTTCGTTCAAGATGTCCACGCGCAGCAGGTCGCTCCACGGCGCCCAACCCCACGAGATTGCATATTCTTGCAGTCGAAAGAGAATGCCGAGAGCAAGAATCTCCGCACCACGCCCAATGGTTGTTCGGGCAATTCTTGCGGGGGTCAAGCCTTTTCCGCGCAACTTGTGCGTGACCATCGCGAATGAGATTCCTGCAAGGAAGAGAAATAACGGCGCGGGAAAAGTTCCTCCAAGCTGTGACCAGGTGAAGAAATCAGTTCGCCGCGAACTGTCGTTCAACCATGCGTCATAACAATGCGTCTGAAACATCAGCACGCAGGCGAGGCCGCGCATCCAGTCAATGTAAGCAAGGCGTGTTGAACCGGTTGCAGGCATGTGGGCAGGATGCAGCCCGCGGGGGGCCACGACAGAATACCGTGCCTTTGCCGCTTTTGCGGCTGTCAGGTGTCTACGCGCAAAACAAAACCGGCAGATTGAAATCCGCCGGCTGAAAGTAAATCGTTGGAAATGCCAACTATTGAGGTGCGGGAGCTGTTTGCGTGGGCGGGACTGTTTGGCCAGCCGCGCCATTTTGACCTACCGCCGCGCCAATGGACTCCCCAGAAACCACCATTTCGACGCGCCGGTTTTGCTGCCGTCCCGCAGAAGTAGAATTGGAGGCAATCGGATCACTCGGACCGAATCCCTGAGTCGTCATAGAGGTACCGGCAACTCCTTCCTGGGCCAAATACGATTCGACTCCGGCGGCTCGCTCCTGAGAAAGTTTTTCGTTGAAAGCGAGCGTCCCTGTGCTGTCGGTGTAACCATCAATTTCGACACGAATATCGGGATACGCGAGCAAAATCCCTGCGACCTTCGCAAGGCGCTCACGCGCGGCGGGTCTGAGATTCGCTTTGCCTGTGTCGAAGAGGACATCCGGCATGCTTACGATCAGTCCCCGAGCAGAATCCCGGGTTTGCAAGACTTGATTGAGTTGTTGAAGCAGCCGGGCGCGCAATTGAGCGGTCTGTGCCTCAGCCTGCTGGCGAGCCTGGTCGGCTGCCTGAGCCTGCTGTGCGGATTGTTGCTGAGCGGCTTCGGCTTGTTGGCGGGCCTGGTCTGCCTGCTGTCGAGCTTCGTCAGCTTGCGCCTTAGCTTGTTCGGCGGCAGTTCGCGCGGCATCCGCTTCCTGGCGTTGTTGAGCCTCCGTCTGTGCTGTCGCTTCCGCTTGTTGGGCTGCGGCTTGCGCTTGCGCTGCGGCTCGCTGTTGGGCTTCAGCTTCTTGTTGCTGTCTTTGAGCTTCTGCCTCAGCGTCTTCAGCTCGCTTCCGGGCCGCATCTTTCTCACGTTGTCTGCGTTCGTCCTCTTCGGCTTTCAACGTCATTACCCGCGCTTCTTCGGCGGTTTGGCTGGCCTCTCTGGCCACGGTGCCAATCGGACCCATGCCCTGTTTGCGACGGTAATAATCCTCGGCTTGATCCAGATCCGCCTGCGCCTTTGCATAAATAGACGCTGCATATTGGTCGGCATGAGCGTCTTTGGCGATTCGAAGTGCGTTTCTGGCTTCGATCAGATCCAGCGGAATTTTCCTGTCTACACCAAAAATTGACTCCGGCACTTGAGATACTTGCGCCGCATAGAAGTCGTGAGGCAATAGCTCATATTTCACTTCGACGGATTCAATCCTGCCTTTGGTGTCCTGGCGCACAATGTCCTGAGCCACCACAAGGTCGCTTGGCTGGGATACTGCGAAATATGGCTCTGCGGTTACGATCAAAGCGAACGCCTGTAAATCCGCGGTCACTTTTAAGTTGGCATGACCGTCTTTAGGGATCAGTTCGCCAAGATTCCTGGGGCCGCCCTGCGGCGTGATCGCCCATAAGACATAAGTGAGATAGGTCAAGCCAAAGGTGCTTGGCGGACGCAAGTGTTCCAACGATGCGTCAATCTCGATTCGCCCTGTTCTGCTTTCCACCTTGGCTTCGCCTTTTACTTCGGGCATGAGATCGGTTCCGCGAAGGTTCACGTGAGTAGAACCAGTGCGCCGGTAATCCACGGCTTGTGTGCTGCGCGAGATCACATGAATGCGGTACCCAGTTGCCTCGTCGCCAGTTACGCCGTTCTGGCAGAATGCGGATACGCTGGCGAGCGCCAACGCAATCAGTAAGCCCGATGTACCCCGCAATATTTGCGATCTCGTATTCGATCCCACGGACTTCGATCCCAAGGACGTCATCATAAATATCTCTCCCTTCGAGGGAATCAATTACTATTTATATTGAGCCAAGCGCAGTCAAGAAACCTCGCGGTAAGGCAGTGCACACAAAATTAGCATGATGCTACAACAAACCGTAGATATTTCTTGCCGAAGAGTCGATCCGGATCATACCGTAGGCGAGAGGGTAAAATCACGTCACAGTTTGCTGTCAGCAAATGTGTTTTGAATTCTGCGCCGAGAAATACCGATTCTGTTTATGTGGGATTGATTATCACGATCTTTTGGGAACTGCCTCGCGATTGAGCCGCAAAGACCAATCGTGCGAGGAGAGGCCAGAGAAATGGGGAGGCAAAAGCCGCACATGAGGGCGCGTAGCTCAAACGGATAGAGCATCAGATTTCTAATCTGAGGGTTGCAGGTTCAATTCCTGCCGCGCCTACCAAAACCCTCCCTGCGGAAATTAGAATGAAGTTTTCTTGCAGGGTGACAGCTTTCGGAGGGTTATCGCATCGTTTCGACTTCCCTCCACAGCCTTTAATTTGCCCAGACAATAACGGCTTTTTTGACTGAAGCGTGCTCTTTTCTGTAGTTGCGCGCCACATCCCCCAGCGGAACCGCCGCCGATGCTCTCGCAAACTCGCTAAGAGGCAGCTCGCCCTTGGCAAAAGTGTATGGAGAATCGTCGCCCCACAGATTCTGCTCATGCGCCAGCGGCGCACGCTGAGCATGTTCCGGATGATCACCGATTACAAGCTGGTTGCTCAAAACTGCCTGGCTTTGGCCAAACGCTGCGGTGGCACCGGCAAGTAAAATTGCAAAGAATATATTCTTCATAGTCCCCCCCATCTAATGATGAACGACCTCCCCATCCCAGCCAATTACCCTTATGGGTTATTACTATCGCCTCGACTCAGAAGTGCTCCTCGGGTTGCTCACTTTACGCACTGCCCGTACAATCTCGGAACCATGTCGAGCGATTTATCCCTAGACGCCCTGGTCATTGAGCGGTTGGAATGCCTACTGAAACATGGCATCCTGTGCCTGCAAGGGCCGATGACTGCTAAGACTGTGTCATCTTTTCAGAATGCTATGCGAAATGAGGTGGCTCCGATTGTGATTCTGGACCTGGCGGAAGTCCCTTACGTTGACTCAGCTGGCCTGGGATCGCTTGTGAGTGCTTACATCAGCTGCCACAAGGCGGGACGACAGGTCGTTCTCACCGGAATAAACTCGCGAATTCTGAGACTCTTCGAGATCACGCGCGTGGAATCTCTTTTTCTCATGTTCCCCACTCTGGATGATGCCCTTGGCGCATTTATCAGTCCGGTCCACGCATAAATTCATCGCGGAGCGGCCCTTGGTTGCAAAAATCAACGGAATTAATGTTTGCCCCCGCTAAACTGATGCGTCCATGGAGATTGCGTCTAAGTTCATACTCCAAAAACGCACTGTCACAAGTGCCCGTGTGTTTTCACGGCTTTTTTGGCATTTATATGGTCTACTGAAGAGTGCGGCATCGGCAACGTAAAGTGTTCATTTCGTTACAGATAAAGACCGTCGTCCCGTGCCCCACTCGGTCCTGCAAGCTGCTTTTTGTCTCAAATCTGTTGATTTTTGCTACGAAATGAGGTTTTGGAGTCCTTCAGGCTTGATCTCACCCGGAATTTCCGCGAGTGCGATGGTGGCTCATAAGATGTTGCCGCCAGGCGGATTTTTCGGGGCCTTATGCTCGCAACTGGCGGTGTTGAGGCAATGATCCGCCGTCATCAGCCGCTCGACCGGTTTTCCGCCAAGGATGTGAGATTCGATAATTTCGTCAACATCGTTGGCGGTTACGCCTCCGTACCAGATCGCGTCGGGATAAACCACAACGTTGGGACCATGTTCGCATTGATCGAGGCAACCGGATTGATTCGCCCGCACTCTCCCTTTAAGCCCTAAGGCGGCGAGCTTCTGCTTGAATAATTTCTGTAGAGCTGCGGTCCCCTCAGGATCGCAGCAGGGGCGCGATTGTCCCGGCGGACGCTGGTTGCAGCACACAAAGATGTGCCTTTCAAATTTCGGCATGAATACAATTTACCGCAGTGAGGTAAGAGGTTGCGAGGGGAGCTAGTCCTTGAGCGGGACCATGGACTTCTCACCCTGGCAGAATGTTGCGACCCGCAGAAATCCTACCGTAGGTTCGGTGACCACCATTACTGGACCATAACAATAGACTGCATGTCCGCTCTCAGCTAAATACCATTGGCCACCCTTTCGGGCTTGCGCGCCGTTCAAGTGGGCGGGAAGTTGCTTTGGTGGCCCCAATTGAGGTCCGACTATCGAAACCATCAAAATCAAAGTCGCTAGAGCCTTCATTTTCATTGCAATCCGATCTTCAGTTCAGTTCCTGTTTCTATTGCTCGCTGCTCCTCTCTCTATATTGTGAGAGGAATTCTGCGGGCATCTGCGCTATCCGCTGCCGGCTTTGGCGGTTTCTGGAGCGCCGGAGTTTGCGATCTTACGGAATTTTTATTTCTCGCACGTTCATGTGGCGAAACTTGTGACTGCTGGATTGCCGTTTGCGCTCCTACTTTGGCTGCGTGATCGGCCATTGCGCGTTCTCGAAGAACTTCCTTCGCCTTTAGCGCGCTCAGTTCGGTGCTGTCATTGAAAAGATCGCGAATCAGTCCACGCTGAGATTCGATGGTGCGCCCCTGTTCCACGACCAGCACTGACATTAATCCGTATGAAATTAGAAACAGCACGATCAAAACTGGCAGCATCCCTTTTCTTTTTTTGGGAACAACATTCGCATCGTTTAAGGCCAAGGTCACCAATGTCTGCTCCGATCTGAAGTCATTGCCCGATTACCAGCACGATGAGAAATGCACCTTTGCAGCCAAGAGAGAGCATGACGCTAACTGTTTGTCAGGATAGGGTTTAGGGCGAAGTTGACCAGTATCCGCGTGGATGGTAATTGCAACTTCGTGCACATTATAGGCAAGATCGCATAAGCAAGTTCAGCGAGCTTTGCCGCCGAGAACCAGCTTGGAGATGGTTCCCAGCTGCATATTGGAAGTTCCCTCGTAAATCTTGCCGATCTTCGAGTCGCGCCAATATTTCTCGACTGGATAGTCTTTGGTAAAGCCGTACCCACCATAAATCTCAATGGCAAGCGACGTCACTCGTTCGGCGACTTGCGAGCAAAACAATTTGGCCATGGCGGCTTCTTTTACGAATGCCATTCCGGCATCTTTCATTCTGGCGGCGTTGTAGACCATAAGACGTGCAGCCTCGATCTCAGTGGCCATTTGAGCTAGTTGAAATTGAATTCCCTGAAATTCGGAAAGTTTCTTCCCGAACTGTTTGCGCTCGCCGGCATAATTTGCGGCGTACTCCCAGGCTCCGCGAGCAATTCCCGCCATCTGGGCCGCAATCCCAATTCGACCTTCGTTCAAAGTCTCGATGGCAATCTTGTAGCCCTTGCCAGTTTCTCCGAGCACGTTCTCTTTGGGAACATGGCAATCTTCCAAAATCAGTTCGCAGGTGGACGACGCGCGAATTCCGAGCTTATCTTCTTTTTTGCCGACCGTAAGTCCATCAAAATTCTTTTCGATAATGAAAGCAGTGATGCCCTTGTAGCCGGCCGCCGGGTCGACGGTTGCAAAAAGTATAAAGATGCCGGCTTCTTTGGCGTTGGTGATCCAAAGTTTCCGGCCATTCAGAACATAATCGCTTCCCTTCAGTTCGGCCTTGGTTTGTAGCGCGAATGCGTCAGAACCGGATCCCGCTTCGCTCAAAGCGTAGGCGCCGCACATCTTGGCACCCATTTGCGGAAGATACCGCTGTTTCTGATCTTTCGAGGACCACCGCAGAAGCGCATTGTTTACCAGCGTATTTTGGACGTCCACAATCACGCCGGCCGAAGCGTCCACACGCGAGAGTTCCTCGACGGCAAGGATCGCCTCGAAAAATTTGCCTCCTCCCCCGCCATATTCTTCCGGGATTTCGATTCCCATCAGCCCAATCTGAAAAAACTCTTGAATCAGGGCCGAATCGAAGACGCCCTTTTCGTCCATCTCCTTGACACGAGGCCGGATTTTTTCATCTGCGAATTGGCGAATGTTGTCGCGAAAAAGAATTTCATCATCCGTAAAATTCATGAGCGGGAGAGGTTCTGAGGCGATTGGAGAAGCATTAGGCATAACCATCCTTCAAGACGACGAACCGAGAATTCTAGCATTGTGGAACTTCGCGAGAATCGTCGCCCCATGTAGATCAATGTTTACTGGCACGTAATTCATCGAACAAAGAGAAGCGAGTCATAAACTACTTATAAGTACAAATTATCCTTGCAACGATGACGCGCACTATGACAGTATTTTTTATGCGTTGGCTTAAACGGCCTTCGCCATCCCAAAAATAAAGACTAAGCAAAAGTTCTGCCGTCCGGCGCTGGAACTTTGCCACAGTTTTGTGGGCATGCATCCTTGTCCGCAAAGCCGCAGTCTCAGGAGATTTGCAGTGAAATTTGCACTCGTTGCGTTGTTTTCGATTCTATGTCCGGTCCTCAGCCAGGCTCAATCCAGCTTTGCATGCCCTGTTGGGTATGAAGACATGATGAACTATTTTGTAATGGCGTATCCAAACCGCGTGGACAACCACATGGGGCCGGGCAATGCCAATCCGATTTACACGTCCATTGTCCCAGACAATGGCACTAACAAATATGCGGCGTCTGGCTACTTTCTTTGGATCAAGAGCGCTGCGGGCTCCCCTTGGGACATAAAAAGATTCGATAGCCAGTATGTTTATGATCGCGCCACGGAATTGGGATGGAATGATCCGACCAGCTTTAAACGATTCGATACTGACGTGCCCATGACGCAGCGTTGTGTTCGGATTTGGGCGGCTGGCGGGACAATATTAATTCCTGCGGCTCGTACGACCTACCAAAGTTTCTCCCAGTGCCAATCGTTTCAGCGTCAACCTTTAGGCAACGTAGTCAACTCGACATCGGCGCCGGTGACAGTAAAACTAGATCAGCTCGGCTTTGTCCCGACTCGATATTTTACCTACCAATACAGCTGCAACCAGAGTTACGCAGCCTGCAAGTACATGGAAGTTTTTAGCCTCGGCTACGGCGTCGGCCTTTATGACTGGAAATATTACGTCAATCAAAACGGTAAATTCGTGCTGCAACAGGAGTCAGTGATAAATAATCTGGAAGGCGGACAAACCACTCCGTCGTTGCCATGCACGAATAGTTATGAGTAGCGTAGGGACGTCCGCCGTAGCTACCATAGCCTGCCGCATTCAGCGTTCGCTTCTGTGCTAGAAGGGATCGCGGCTATTGAAGGCTTGTCGCGCCTTCTTTCGCACGGATCAGACCAAGGGATATGTCCCAAATTTGTCGATAAATGGGAATCCGCTCGGACGGGCGGGGACGCCCGTCCCTCCATCGAGCTTTCCTCACCTTAACGGTGAAGGCCCCGCAAGCGTCTAGCTTTACAATAGAATGCCGTATGCCAGTCATCGGTCTTTCATCCATGTCGAAAATCAGGGCGGCAGCGATTCTTTTAATGATCCCCTGCTTCTTGCTCATGGGATCGTCATCGAGAGGACAGTCCGGAGAAGCGCGCCCGGAGCCTTCGCCTTCGAAAACCGCAGAACAGGTTTATAAGAACATCAAGGTACTGAAGGACGTTCCCTCCGATCAGCTGATTCCGGCGATGCAGTTCATGACCTCATCTCTCGGCGTCCAGTGTGATTTTTGTCACATGCAGGGTTCGTTCGACAAAGACGATAAAAAGCCCAAGCAGATCGCGCGAAAAATGATGCAGATGATGATTATCATCAACCAAGAAAACTTCGACAGCCATCGCCAGGTTACGTGCTTCACCTGCCATCGCGGATCCCCGAAGCCAGTAGCGATTCCGATTATCAGCGCAGAGGCGACGCCGCCTTTCCCCGCCGGCTTGGACGAGGAAGCCCCGCCCGCAAATCTGCCAAGCGTGGATCAAATTCTCGACAAGTATGTACAGGCCGTGGGCGGCATGAAGGCGATTCAAGAAGTGCGGAGCCGCATAGAACAAGGCAAAGTTACCTTTGGCCCCCGCCAGTTCCCAGTGGACATTTTTGTTCAAGGTCCTGATAAAACCGCGGTGGTCATGCATCTGCCCAACGGGGAGAATGTTACTGCTTCCGATGGCCAGCAAGGCTGGTCTAGCGCTCCGGGCCGGTCGTTGCGCGAGTTGTCGAGTTCTGACCTCGCTGCTGCCCGGCTCGACGCCGATCCGCAGTTTCCTGCGGACGCAAAAAAGGTATTCAAGGAATTGCGCGTGGAGCGCGAAGATAAAATTGGAGACCGTCCGACATATGTGATTTTAGGGGCGATCGAGGGACAACCGCCCATGCGGCTCTTTTTCGATGAACAGTCATCGCTTTTGGTGCGCGAGATACGTTACACGGAATCGCCTCTGGGATTAAATCCCGAACAAATTGATTACAGCGACTACCGCGATCAGGGCGGGGTCAAAACGCCATTCCGGTGGACGACCTCGCACCCCCGAGGCAGTTCCACAATTCAAATTGAGCAAATGCAGCAGAACGTTCCGATTGACAAATCGAAATTTGTAAAACCTGCGGTTGCGCCAACTCCGGAGAAGCAATAAGTACTTCATCATTTCTTCTCCCTGCTAGAATCAGGCCGTGGCATTTCCTACAACGCGGCTGCGCCGTCTTCGTCAAAGTGAGCCTTTGCGTTCGCTGGTGCGCGAGACTCGGCTTACTCCAGAGGCATTTGTTTATCCATTATTTGTCTGCCCGGGTAAGGGCGTCCGCAAAGAAGTACGTTCCATGCCTGGCGTATTTAATCTTTCTGTGGACGAGGCCGTAAAAGAGGCGCGCGAAGCATTTTCGCTGGGCATCCTTGCGATCATTCTTTTCGGCCTACCTGAAAGGAAAGACGAGGTTGCCTCAGGCGCGTGGGACGAAAATGGAATCGTGCAGCAAGCGACCCGCGCCATCAAACGCGATATCCCGCAAATGATCGTCATCGGCGACGTTTGCCTGTGTGAATACATGTCGCACGGGCATTGCGGAGTTGTGCGAAAGGCTGGAACTCCGAATTCGCTGGGCGCGGCCGCTACACAGGCAGAAGCGCCTACCAGCGAAAATTCGCAAGGGGCGACAAAAAAGTCGGGCGAAATCGTCGCAGGCAGTGCTCATCCAGACTTCGAAATTGCGAATGACGAGACTTTAGAGCTTCTTGCCCGCGCATCTGTCTCGCTCGCCCGCGCGGGGGCGGATATCGTTGCGCCATCCGACATGATGGATGGACGAGTGGGCGCGATCCGCAAGGCTTTGGATCAGGCCGAATTCTCCAACACTCCTATTCTTTCGTATGCCGCGAAGTTCGCCTCCGGTTTCTACGGACCGTTTCGTGAAGCCGCTGATTCGGTCCCGCAATTCGGCGATCGGCGCTCTTACCAGATGGATGGGGCGAACTTGCGGGAAGCCATGCGCGAAATTGAGGCCGACGTCGAAGAGGGCGCAGACATGATCATGGTAAAGCCGGCAATGCCTTACCTTGATGTGATTGCCGCTGCGCGAGAGCGCTTTGATCTTCCCTTGGCTGCCTTTCAAGTTTCAGGCGAGTACGCAATGATCGAAGCAGCTGCAAGAAATAATTGGATTGACCGGGATCGCGTGATGATGGAGTCCCTGATTTCGATCAGGCGAGCCGGTGCGACCATTATTCTCACTTATTACGCGAAAGAGGCCGCGCGATTGGTTGCCTAATTGCGCTGCGCAGTTTGCACGTACACGACCCGCTCGCTCTTGCACGCCCACACCAGGGAAATGATCCAACCAATAACGCTCCATCCTAAAAAGAAATTCAGCAGGAAGATGGAAAGCTTATCGTGTCTTTCGCGCAGCAGGGCGACGATCGTGGGAAGGAAATAAAGTACAAACCCGAATCCAAAGAACGGGAAAAAGAAAAATCCAAGTAGATGCATGGACGCCTCCTCATCGGGAACACCCCATGATAAATGATCTCAGATGCTAAGTTCTAATTGACTCCTTCACAAACTTTGCAAATTGGTACACGTCTTCTTCCGTGGTATCAAACGAGCACATCCAGCGCACCACGGATTTTTCTTCGTTCCAGACATAAAAAAAATAGCGCTTCTGCACTTTTGCTATGGCTTTGCGAGGAATCTGCGCGAACACTCCATTCGCTTCGACTGGATAAACAATTCTAATTCTCGAAATCTTGCGTAATTCTTTTTCCAGCAATCGCGCCATTCGATTTGCGTGGCGGGCGCTCTTGAGCCAGAGATCGTCGGATAAGAGAGCTTCGAATTGCGCCGCGATAAAGCGCATTTTTGATGCGAGTTGCATTCCCTGTTTACGCAAGTACAAGAAATCGCGGCTGAGTTTTTTGTCGAAGAAGATTACCGCTTCCGCGCCCATGAGTCCGTTCTTCGTTCCGCCAAACGAAAGCACATCTACTCCCACATCCCGAGTGGCTTGACGAAGACTCAGGCCCAGGCTAGCAGCCGCGTTGGCAATTCGCGCTCCATCCATGTGGAGAAACATGTTGCGATCATGAGCGAACTCCGCAAGGGCAGCGATTTCGTGGGGCTTGTAAACCGTCCCTACTTCCGTGGCCTGGGTGATCGAAATCACGCGTGGTTGGACGTGATGTTGATCTCCAATGCCGTGGTAAGCATGACGAACCGCATCAACCGTAAGTTTCCCGTCCGATGTTGCTATGGGAATGAGTTTGCACCCAGTAAATTTTTCTGGCGCGCCGCATTCATCCACATAAATGTGCGCAGCCTCGCCGCAGACTACGGCGTTGTAAGCTTCAGTGAGCGCCTTAAGGCTCAGGCAGTTCGCAGCCGTCCCGTTGAAGACAAAGAAAACTTGAATGCCATTCCCGAAGTGCTGTTTAAACTTGCGGACGGCCAATTCTGTGTAGGCGTCGTCTCCGTAGCCCACCGTGTGACCATGGTTCGCCATTGCGATGGCGTCCAGGACCTCCTGGTGAATTCCGGCATTGTTGTCGCTGGCAAAGCTGCGCGCGGGTTTCATATCAAAATCAATTTAGCAGAGAAAGAGTACGGAGTTGAAGGTCTCAGCCAGTCGGGAGCCGCTAAATTTTCGGTGAAACGCGAATCACCTACGAAAGATTAAGACGCCAGAAACTTTAACTTGGTCGCGCATAGATCCGCGAAGGATTAGGAAGTCGAGCGATTCACCCTTCTCGATCTTCGGCTGAATATGTTCCCCAAGAGTTGCCGCAATTTGATCTTCCAAATTTCGGGGGATAATTTTATTTAGAACGATGCCGATCACTGTGTGCGAGGATTCCTTCGTCGCCATTTGAAACAAGTAAAGCTCGTCAATTTCCGGTACGCTCGAGGCTGTGTCTCGAAGGGACATTTCTATACCAGCACTGGGGCGCTTAGCCGGGATCCCGATATATTTCGGCTCATCAGATTTGAGTTGGAACTGAAGCCCTTTTGGTCCGATTTGACTCGGAACAATTCCTTTGGACAACAAGTCCAACTCTGCTCGTGTGACCCGCCCTCCCGGGCGTATCATTTTTCGGATTGGATCGAAGGGATTGATCACGACCTCTTGAACGTCCGTTCCCAGTACCAGTCGAAAAAACTCTTGAGCTTTTATTCCGATATAAGGAGTATTAGGATCCCAGTTCTGCAAGACCTGAGCGTCGGTAAAGGCGGGAGCCACTCGTTTGTTGTTACGGTCGAGCGGCATCGAAAAATTGGAATTGTACGTCAGTGGTGGTGGTGTGCAGACCGGGAGCACGATTGAGACCGGGCGGTATTTCCGGGACTGGGATTAAAAGCAACGCCCCCAGAAGAGCTTCGTAAACATTCTTGCGGTTCTTGGGGCATTCCTTCAACGCAAGTTCGTGCATCGCTTCTACGAGCGCAGGGTTGCCGTCTTCGACTTGGGGTGCCGACTTCTTATTGCCGAATATCAGATCACGAAGGCCCATGCCTTCACCCGTTGTAATTCCCAGCAACACTCGCAGGAACCCTATCGTATTACCTTGGCAATCTTTCCTTCGCCAATCAGTTTTGCGATTCTGGCAAAATCTTCGTACATCACCCGGTCTTTTTCCATTGTCGGGGAAACGGACCTAATCGCGGCATGCGCCGCTTGTCCTCGTTCTCCTGTTTTCAGCGGAGCCAGACAATCTAAAGCCTGCGCGGCGGCCATTGCTTCGATCGCAATAACATTGCGGGTGTTCTCCACGATTCGTTTCAGCTTGAGTGCCGCCGTCATGCCCATAGAAACATAATCTTCTTTGTTGCCGGAAGTCGTTATTGAATCCACCGAGGCGGGATGCGCGAGAATTTTGTTCTCGCTCACCAGCGCGGCAGCCGTGACCTGCGGCATCATGAATCCGGAATTCAGCCCCGCACCGGAAGCCAGGAACGGCGGCAGTCCTTCATTCAAAGCTGGATTGACCAACCGTTCAATCGCCGCTCGGAGATGCCGGCCAGCGCACTCAAAGCAATGCGCAAGAAAGTCCAGAGCGAAAGCCAGAGGCTCGCCATGAAAATTTCCGCCGGAAATTACATCGCCCTCGCTTTCGTTTCGGATCATTCTAAAAGACCAGTGGATTATCAACCGCCGAGTTGACCTCAATTTCCATGATGCCGCGGCAATGAGTCAGCGTGTCCCGAACCGCGCCGTGCACCTGCGGAATGCAGCGCAGCGAATACGCGTCCTGCACCCGGCCGCAATCGCGATGCGATTCGCGAAGTTCGCTGCCCTGCCAGCATCTTGCGCAGATTGGCGGCGGTCTTGATTTGTCCGGGATGAGGACGCGCGCTGTGAATGCGCGCGTCGAAGGCCGCATCAGTTCCGTGGAGCGCGTCCAGCGTCATCGAGCCAATTACATCGGCGGAATCGACAAGCGTTTCCGCCGCCAGCAATGCAAGCACGCCGATGGCGAGCATGGCCTGGGTGCCATTGATCAGCGAAACCGCTTCCTTCGCTTCGAGCACGAGCGGATTGATCTCGGCGCGGCCGCAAGCGCTTCGGCACTCAGGCATGCGCAATCTCTTTTCATCAAAGCATTCGCCTTCGCCGATCAGCACCAACGCCAGATGCGCCAGGGGAGCCAGATCGCCGCTTGCGCCCACGCTTCCCTGCGATGGAACAAACGGGGTCACGCCGCGATTGAGCATTTCGCAGAGTGTATCGATGATCACGGGTCGAACGCCGGAATGTCCTTTGGCAAGGGAGTTGGCGCGAAGCAGCATCATCGCGCGGTATCAGCAATTGAAGGCAGCGGCTCGCCTACTCCCACGGCATGTGAGCGAAGCAGATTTACTTGCAGTTCGCGGATTTGTTCGCCGGCAATGCGAACATCGCTGAGCTTGCCCACGCCCGTGGTGATGGCG
Organism: uncultured Acidobacteriaceae bacterium; assembly: GCA_963796015.1. GTDB lineage: Bacteria > Acidobacteriota > Terriglobia > Terriglobales > Acidobacteriaceae > PALSA-188. Next base: position 261,287 of record CAWCJR010000006.1, read on the forward strand.
TAGGCAAGTTTGTTGTCCGCGACCAGCAGCGTCCACAACAGCTCGCGCGCGAGTAACCGCAACGCGCGCATCGGCGGCAAGCAGCACAGGCCGGCTTGACATCGCAACTTCGCGCACAGCTTCGAGAGTGAGATCGTTACCGTTAATATGAAGAGCTTGCAAAGGAGTTAGCCGCCTTGTTAAGCCGAAGGATAATCCGGAAAACAGTTTACTTGCCCATCGCTTCCCGGAACGCACTCATGTATTTCTCCGGAAGTGCCGTAGCCTTCATATCTGAGTCGGTCACGATATGCGGTTGTCTCGCCCTCGGCCAATAGCACGCCATCATTTGTTCTGATCAGTTCGTAGGCAAAATGAATCACAGACTCGCGCACATTCTTCAGATGAGTTCGGACAGTGATTTCGTCGTCATAGCGCGCCGGAGCTTTGTATCGGCAACGCGCATCCACGACCGCGATGAAGCATCGATCCTTTTCTTCCATGTCGCGATAGGAAAAGCCTAACTGCCGCAGGAACTCTACGCGTCCAACCTCGAACCAAATAAAATGATTGGCATGGTAGACGACTCCCATCTGGTCCGTTTCCGCGTAGCGAACTCGCAACCTGGTTTCGCAGATGGTGGTCCGAATGATTCATTTGGCCCGTCCAGCGCGGCTTGCGTTTTTCAAGAAATGAAGTGATTCCTTCGCGAAAGTCTGCAGTGGTCCGGATGCGCGCATTCTCCTCGATGGCTTCCGCGATTTGCTCGTCCAGTTGCGCGGAGATAAATCCATTGATCAGCCGCTTCGTCGCCGACAACGAAGTAGGACTATTCTCCATAAGTTGCGTCGCGAGCTCGCGGGCACGATCCATTAGTTTGTCCGCCTCAACGATTTCATTCACCAATCCATAACGAAATGCTTCGCTCGCGTCGAATAATCGTCCTGTCAGTAACAGGTCGCGCGCAACTTTATGTCCTACCTGCCATACCAGAATTGAAGAGACGATTGCCGGAACAAATCCAATGCGCACTTCGGTATATCCAAACTTTGCTTCCGGCACCGCCAGCGTGAAGTCGCACATGGTTGCCAATCCGGTTCCTCCCGCGATGGCCGCACCATTTACCGCGGCAATCGTAGGAATAGGAAATTCATAGAGCCGCCGGAAAATGCGAGCCATGTTCGCTGAATCTTGCACGTTTTCGAGCATGGCGTTTTTCCCGTCAAGGGACTTGAGTTCGTCAAGATCCATGCCTGCGCAAAAAGCTTTTCCCGCGCCCGTTAGGAACAAAATGCGAGCATTCGATTTCTCAGTTTCATCAAGCGCTGCCATCAATTCGTTCAGAAGTTGAAAACTGATCGCATTCCGCTTCTCGGGACGATTTAGCGTGATCGTCGCAATTCGATCGCGATTTCCGAAAATTAACGTTTCAAATTTCATGAGATGCGTGCGCCGAAGATTCCAATAATCGTGCTTCAATCTGCGGCGTGACGAATTCGTGTAACGTGCACCAATTTCCGCCGAAGCTCGCAGCAACACATCGAAAGATTTCAACGCAGGCAAGTCCGCACCCGTTGCTTCAGCGCCTCAATCACTTTTTCTGTCGGAATATTTCCCACCAATGCATCCTGCGCAAAAGGACATCCTCCCAATCCCCCCAATGCCGAATCAAAGCGGCGGCAGCCGGCGTCGTATGCGGCGGGAACTTTTTCGGCGGCCTGCTCAGGACGGCCATGCAGATGAACTCCAATTTCCAGATATCCGAACTTCGCAATCACGGCTGAAACTGTTTCGCCAATCTGCGTAGGCGTTGCGAGTCCCACTGTATCCGCCAGCGAGATTGTCCTGATTCCATAGGATTCGAGCAGGTCCACGGCATCGACAACTTCTTCCACATTCCACTCGTCGCCATACGGATTTCCAAAAGCCATCGAAATATAAACCACCGTATCGAGTCCGGCGTCTTCCGCTTTGTTCTTGATCTTCTCCATCTCATCAATCGCCTCGTCCAGTGTTTGACTTTGATTGTTCTGCAAGAATGTCGGCGAAACAGAATAAGGAAAGCCCAGCGTCCGAACGGAATTCGTGTCTATAGCGCGCTGCGCGCCTTTTTCATTGACCACAATGCCAATGATCTCGACATCATCGGGCGGATCCAAGCTCCTTCATCACCTCTTCCGAATCTGCCATCTGCGGAACTGCGTTCGGAGAGACAAATGAAACCGCGTCAATATGCTTGAACCCAGCGCTGATGAGCGCGCGAAGATATTCAATCTTGATGTCCGTAGGAATCTGCGTTTTCAGTCCCTGCCACGCATCCCGCGGGCATTCAATGAGTTTGACTGCGTTAGGCATATTCACCACTGAGACACCGAGCACGGAGAAATCAGAGAACTCTTCTTACGATACCGCCCCGAGCCAGAACCGGGACGTAAAAGTTAAGAATCAACCCGACGCGCTTCCCGGTTAACTTCAAGTACGCGGGTAGTTGTGCTTCATGCACCGGAAGGATGTGTTCAACACACTTTAGTTCTAGAATGACGGCATCTTCTACGATGATGTCAATGCGGTAACCACAGTCAAGATTGACGCCTTTGTACTGCACGGGCAAGGGCACCTGCCGCTGGAACGTGGTTCCACGCAGATGAAATTCATGGCAAAGACATTCTTCATATGCTGACTCGAGCAGACCAGGGCCGATCGCGCTATGCACTTCGATCGCGGCACCGATTACTTCTCAGTGATCTCCTCATGAATTAGTTTTCTCTGTGTCCCAGTGCCTCCGTGGTAATTCACGTTTGCAGCACTCCAACCTTAAACTCTGGCACATCAGGATTTAGAGCCGCGGCTTCCAATGCGTGAAATGGCGTCGCGAGTCTCGATTGGATCGATAATCTTATCGATCCATAGACGGGCTGCGCCGTATCGCGGATCGGTTTGCTCGTCATATGTCCGCTTCACCGATTCGAACAGCTCTTTTCTTTCTTCTTCGCTCAGTTTCTTGCCGCCACGTTCGAGTTGCTGAATTTTGATTTCGACCAAGGTGCGACGCGGCAGAGTCGCCACTCATCACCGCATATCGGGCGGTCGGCCACGCGAAAACAAAGCGCGGATCATAGGCTTTGCCGCACATCGCATAGTGCCCGGCGCCGAACGATCCGCCCACAATGACGGTGATTTTCGGCACCACCGAGTTTGAAACCGCATTCACCATTTTCGCGCCGGCCTTGATAATGCCGCTCCATTCCGCATCGCGGCCTACCATGAAGCCATTCACATCATGGAAGAAAATCAGGGGAATAAGATTCTGATTGCAATCCATGATGAAGCGCGCCGCTTTTTCCGCGGACTCCGTATAGATGACTCCGCCGAACTCAATTCGCTTGTGGCCTTCGTGGTCGGTGCTCTGCGCGTGCAATTTTTGATTCGCGACGATGCCGACCGCGAATCCACCGATGCGCCCATAGCCGCAGATCAGCGTCTTGCCATATTCGGGCTTGTATTCATCGAAGCGGCTGCCATCGAGCAGGCGCGCGAGAATTTCTTTCATGTCATAAGGACGCGCCGGAGAAGAATCATAAATGCCGTAAATTTCTTCGGCGCGCCAGCGCCGGCGCTTCCGGCTTTTTGCGATCCCACGGAGATTGCCGGCGATATCCCCATTTTTCGACGATGGCGCGAATACGCTCGAGGCAGGCTTCATCGTTCGGCTCGCGAAAATCCACGGTTCCGCTGATTGCGGAATGCATGGCGGCGCCGCCCAGTTCTTCGGCGGAGACTTTCTGTCCGATCGCGGCTTGCACCAACGCGGGTCCGGCGAGAAACAGCCCGCTGCCATCGGTCATCAAAACGTGATCGCACATCACCGGAAGATAACCGCCACCCGCGACGCACATGCCCATGATGGCGGCAATTTGCGGAATGCCCATTGCGGACATGACGGCATTGTTGCGAAACACGCGCCCAAAATCATCGGTGTCAGGGAAAACATCTTCTTGTAGCGGCAGAAAAACTCCGGCGGAATCCACCAGATAAATCGTGGGAATGCGATTTTCGATGGCGATATTTTGCGCGCGAATCACTTTCTTCGAGGTCATCGGAAAGAATGCGCCCGCCTTAACCGTGGCGTCATTGGCGATGATCATCACCATGCGCGTTTGAATGCGGGCAAGTCCGGTGATGACGCCTGCGGCCGGAGCGCCGCCCCATTCTTCATACATGCCGTGTGCGGCATAGATGCCCAGTTCGAAGAAAGTTCCTGGGTCGGCCAGCAGTGCGATGCGTTCGCGGGCAGTGAGCCGCGACTTTGCCGTGCTGGTTTTCAATGGCCTTGGCGCCGCCGCCTTCGCCGAATTTTTTCTCCTTCGTTGCGGACCTGCGACACGAGATCCGCCAGGAAGCGCATGTTGGCTTCAAATCGCGCGGATGTGGGGTCCACCCTGCTCTCTATCGCCGGAGATTTTGGTGTTGTGACGGATTCGACGCGCTCGGGCATAATCAGGTACGCGGAAGGATTTACGGTATACCACAAGAGCAAATGTTCGCAACGAGTGGTTTGAAGTCGCGGTCAGGAAACTTTATCTATCCATCGCTCGATGCGGCATCCGTCTTCTTCGAGAAGGAAATTTCCCACGCCAAAACATTCGCCGAAAATACGATGTGACTCCAGATCGCGCACAGCTTTCGTGATCCATTGTTTTCCGATTTCATACTGACTTCTGGTGAACCATTTTTGCGGCAGGACTTCCACTAACCCAGCTTGCAGATACAAAATGTACAAAGCAAATGCGGGATCGTCATTACTTTTAGCTGGATAGCTCGTGGGTACGACCAGTTCATCCACGCTTCGAAACTCACCTGGAACTTCGACGTTATGCATTCCCGCTGGCATTGCAAGTGGTATTTCAAATTCGACAATAGGCGCGGTCGTTGCGTAAATCCGGTCGCTGGATTGTTTGAACCATCCGGCAATCTCGGCCAAATCAAAAGGCTTGAGGAGTGCGGAATCAAAACAGACCAAGCGAATATGGCGACCTTCCGGACACCAAACTCCCAAGCGCGAAGACGAAATAACGAACGGCCTGCAATATGTGTTTAGCGCGAGAAGCGGTTTCTCGGGTTCCCCGTCAACATTCAGCGTGATCAAATGGGCCAACGCGCCCTCCTCACCATGATGGGACCAGACGAATCGGCGGTCTGGCGAATCAATTACAGGAAAAGTCTTCCAATACCACGGCGCCGGACCGACAGTCCTGGCCAGATTCTCGCGCAGTCTCGATGAATTGATTTCGACCGTCAACTGGATGTGGGAACTCCGCGGGGCTTAACGTTTGCGCGGATGAATTGAACGATTTCGTCCATTGCGGTGCCGGGAAGAAAGATGGCCGCAACTCCGGAGGTTTTTAAATTTTCAATATCTTGATTCGGAATAATTCCGCCCAAAACAAGCAGCACATCATCCATTTTATTTTTCTTCAGAAGATCCAACACTCGCGGAACGATCGCGTTATGCGCGCCGGATAAAATCGAAAGTCCAATCACGTGCACATCTTCCTGCAACGCCGCATTCACAATCATTTCCGGTGTCTGGCGCAGGCCGGTGTAAATGACTTCCATACCGGCATCGCGGAGCGCCCTGGCAATTACTTTCGCACCACGGTCATGGCCATCGAGGCCAGGTTTGGCGACCAGCACGCGAATCTTTTCTTCAGGCATCCAAGACGATTTAACCACAAAGGGCACGAAGGCACACGCAAGGAAGGCGGTTTCCGGCGACGAATTACATGGTTTTGATGTCCAAACTCCGCCACAGATACCAGCATGCAACGCTGCGGTACGGCTCCCAGCACTTCGCAATTTTTTCCATCTGCTTCGGGTTCGGTGGTTTGTGCTTTTTATAGTGTTTCTTGATTGCCATCTTCACGCCGAAATCGCCTGTCGGGAGAACATTCGGCCGGCGCAATGAAAACATTAGGAACATGTGCGCCGTCCATACGCCGATTCCTTTGACCTGCGTCAGATGCTCGATGACTTCGTCATCCGAAAGTTCGGCGAGGCCCTCGAAATTCAGTTCTCCACGATGGGTACGTTCGGCGAGATCGCGCAGATAAGAACTCTTTTGTTTGGAGAGTCCCGCCGCCCGCATTTGCTGGTCCGTCACCTGCATGATTCCCTCGGGGGTCAAAGGTTCTCCCGCGAGGGCAGCGAACCGCTTGAAAATGGTCAGCGCTGCTTTGCCGTTTAATTGCTGATAGACGATTGCTTCAGCAAGGCTATGGAAGACCGGGTCGCCATATTCGATGCGGTACGGACCGACGCGCTTGATGATCTCGCGAATCACCGGGTCAGATTTTTTGAGATGGTTAATCGCTTTTCGCATGCAGGCTGCGGCAAGTCACGGAGACACAAGAATATTACCGCCGGGCAGCGGGTTTCTCAATCTCCGTGCATTTCGGCGGTGGCCGGGGTAAGGCTGCGCGCCTGCTCCAGGTAAGAGTTCGCGTGAATTAACAAATCGGCCCGCTTGTCGGAATCGGCCTCCTCAAGCGCGCCATAAACCATATTCAACCATTCGATAAGTTCAAGGTCCATAAATCACCTGTTGAATCCTCTCAAACCCAATGGATCGGCGGAATCGGGTGAGTACCTGAGTTCGATCTCGTTTTTTAGGTATAACTTCGGTAACTAGGTGACGCTTACTTCCGTATAGGTCCCGTATGCGTCGCGCAGAGCAGCAGAAATCTCGCCCACGGTGGCGTAAGCTCGTACAGCGTCTATAAGATAGGGCATGGTGTTCGACTGGGAGATGTGGCCGCTATTTCCTTGGTCCGGTTCTTTCGCCGCTGCCGCCTTCAGAGCATCCAGCCGGCGTCGTACTTCGTCGTTTGATCTGCGGCCTCGAAGGGCTTTTAGCTTCGCCGTTTGATGGCGTTCAACCGTGTCGTCAATATAGAGGATATGGTGAGGCTCCTCATCAACCAAAAAATCATTCACGCCAACGACAATTTTTTCCTTTGCCTCGACCGCGCGCTGATATTGGTAGGAAGCTTCAGCAATTTCTTTCTGGGGATACCCTCGCTCAATCGCCTTCACCATCCCTCCCATGGCATCGAGCTTGCCAAAATAATCCGCCGCGCCTTGCTCCATTTGGAGGGTCAGATTTTCGAGAAAATAGGAACCACCCAGAGGATCAATAGTCTGCGTCACGCCGGATTCGTAAGCAATGATCTGCTGCGTGCGCAGGGCGATCCGCGCGGCATCCTCGGTCGGCAATGCCAGGGCTTCGTCATAGGCGTCGGTGTGCAGCGACTGCGTTCCTCCAAGTACGGCCGCCATGGCCTGAATTGCAACTCGAGCAATATTGTTCAACGGTTGCTGCGCGGGCAAGGAAACACCCGCGGTTTGAGTATGGAAACGCAGTAACGTCGATCTTCCATTCTTGGCGCCAAATCGCTCTTTCATTACGCGATACCAAATCTTGCGCGCAGCGCGGTACTTCGCAATCTCTTCGAAAAAATCGTTGTGAGCATTAAAGAAAAAGCTAAGCCTCGGTCCGAACTCATCCACGTCGAGACCGCGCCGGCGCGCCCATTCGACATACTCGACCCCGTCGTACAGTGTGAACGCGAGTTCCTGAAGCGCAGTGGATCCCGCTTCTCGAATGTGATATCCGCTGATCGAAATCGTGTTGAACCGTGGCGTAAATTTCGATCCAAACTCGAATGTGTCAATCACCAGTCGCATTGAGGGCGCTGGAGGGTAGATGTATTCCTTCTGCGCGATATATTCCTTAAGAATGTCGTTCTGAATCGTTCCGGAAATCTTTTTCCAGTCCGCGCCCTGATTTTCCGCGACGACCAGATACATCGCCCACAGCACGGACGCGGGGGAATTGATCGTCATTGAAACCGTTGTCTTCTCCAGATCAATCCCGCTGAAAAGAATTTCCATGTCTTCGAGGGAATCAATCGCCACGCCACACTTTCCGACTTCGCCTTCGCTGGCGGGGTGATCGGAGTCATAGCCCATCAGCGTAGGCAGATCGAATGCGACAGAAAGGCCGCTGCCGCCGCTTTTCAGCAGGTATTTGTAGCGCTGGTTCGTTTCTTCCGGAGATGCGAAGCCGGAAAATTGCCGCATTGTGAATAGCTTCCCGCGGTATCCGGTTGAGTGAATGCCGCGTGTGAACGGAGGCTGCCCGGGAAATCCGAGATACTTCTCGTAGCTCCAGTCCTCGGGAAGGTCGGCTGAAGTGTAGAGGCGGCGTACGGGGACTCCAGAAATGGTCGTAAATCTGGCCTGCCCGTCTTTATTCAGGTTGACGCCAGTCGGCGCCCCGATCGGTCGTTCCGGAGATTTCTCCAAGGCTGGCGCAAGAACATTTTCAGCCCAGTCTTTTTCGGCGGGGGAGGGATGGCGCCCGTCCAGAACGTCGGAAACCGGGCTATCGGGAAGAGGAAGCTTCGAGGAGAATTCTTTTTTAACCATAACTCGCGCGCCCTCCTTAGGATGATAGAAGAGCGGGTTGGGCAAGTCGAGGGCTGGATTCGCAGTCTCACAGAAGCAGCCTCGCCACTCAGATTGACAGATCGCCGCTGGCAGCACAAAATTATCGGCTTCCGAGGAGACCTGACAATGACATGCAAAGGCGTGGTTCTATTGGTGCTGTTCAGCTCGTTTCTCGCCGTGGCACAAAATCAAAATAACGAATCGAACCGGAATGATGGCGTCGCCCATTCCGCTGGTTCACCCGACCAACAGAAGATCGTCGAAATCGAACAGAAATTAGCGGCATCAACTGGCGTTGCTGGCCAGGAGGAGTCAGCTGCTTTCCAGAAATATCTTTATGATGGCGAAGTCTCGCTTGTGGACCCCTTTGGCAGGCGTTACCGGATGGAAAAGAAGGATGTGGTTGCCGAGGCGACCAAGTCTGACCCCACAGATCCGGACGCGAAATCGGTTTACACGGTTTCCGATTTCCAAGTTGACATTTACGGCGATACCGCGCTGGCTGGTTATAAACAGATCAGTACCGATAGCGGACACAAGAAGCAGACCTTGAACGGCGAATATTCGGTTAGCTGCCTGGACACGTTCATCAAGCGTAGCGGCCAGTGGTACGCACTGGCATCAGCTTGCACTCCGTCGGCGCCGATTGCTCAATCGCAGTGGGACGCAATAAAGAAGTGACTGCGAAGTGTGCTTCGCAATTCGGCTTCAACGCGACCGCTTTGAATTTATTTCCCAAGCTTTGGCGTATTTCCATGAAACATACACGGCGTGATAGAGGTGCAACAGTAGTCCTTCGCGGCCGTCCAAAAAACCGGCGCGGAATATGTAGTTATAAAGAAACGTAAGCAACGGCCGGAACACAATGTTGGCTGTGCTGAACCGGACGTGGCCTTTTTCGACCGCAACTTGCGCTCCCATGGAAGAGTAGCTGTTCATGTGATCAATGTAAGAACGCAATGTCGGATAAGCATCGTGCAATAGGGCATGGGAAAATTTGCCGGTCGCGCCGTCCACTTTGATCGCGGGGTGCGCGCCGTATTCTTCAAACCTCCCCGCGCCCCGCCGGACGAGCCGCAGCTTGGGATCAGGATAAAAGCCGCCGTGCTTGATCCACTTTCCCAGGAAAAAGTTCTTGCGCGGAATCCAAAATCCAATGTTTGCTGAATTGCCCGCCAATGTTTCCACTATCTCTTGCGCCAATTGCGGCTCAAGAGCCTCATCTGCGTCGAGCTGAAGCACCCAGTCCATCGAAGCTTTGTCCATGGCGGAATTTTTCTGCCCGGCAAAGCCCTTCCACGGCTCTACAAAGACTCTCGCTCCATATTCGCGCGCGATTTCCAAAGTACGATCGGTCGAACCGGAATCCAGCACAATGATTTCTCCCAGCCCATCACTAAGCAACGGCAGCACGCTGGCTAGTGTACGAGGAAGATTCGACTCTTCGTTATGGGTGATGAGCACCACAGAAATCTTCACGGAGAGAGAATACCGTGATCGCGCACAGATAGGAATTCTGCTTTCGGTAACAGGATGTTTATTGCGCTGGAGGCACAAGTCTCAGTTTCTTCTTCATAGTCAAAGTCTTCTTCCCATAGAATGCTTTTGCGAGAGTCCCTGAACCTAACCGCCAATGGCCAAACAGCGACAAGCAAAACCACCGCAGGAACAGGAAGACACCGCCGAATCCAAACGGCTCACCGCTCCGCAAATTTTTCGGGCCGTCGAGGAGAATGGGCGCGAGGAGCTCAAGCGTTCGTCACAAACGCTGGCCTTTTCAGCGGTCGCCGGCGGAATTACCATGGGCCTGACCGGGCTGGCTGTCGCATCAGTCCGCGCTCTGTTGGGTGATGCGGGCTGGCAACAGTTTGTCTCCTACTTGTTTTACCCAGTCGGATTCGTCGCGGTAATCATTGGACGTGCGCAACTGTTCACCGAGAACACTTTGTATCCCGTCATTTTGGTTCTTGACGAACATCGCTACTTTGTCCAAACGCTTCGCCTATGGGGAATCGTCTTTTCCTGCAATGTTTTTGGAGCTTTCTTCTTTGCGTTACTTGCGGTGAAATCAAGTGCTTTATCTCCTGCCACTCTTTCTCAACTGGTACGCCTGGGCACGGAAGCAGTCAATGGATCGGCAGGCCACTTTTTCTGGAGCGCGGTTGTGGGAGGATGGATAATCGCTCTTGTGGCGTGGGTTGTAACGGCAAGCCATTGGACGATCGGTCAACTTGTAATGGTGTGGCTGCTGACCTTTGTGGTGGGAATCGGAAAATTCGCCCACTGCATCGCGAGCAGTGGTGAAATAATTTCGGCCGTCGTCGCGGGAGCGATTCCAGCCTCAGCCTACTTCCACTGGCTCTTACCAGTGGTTCTTGGAAACATCCTGGGGGGCGTCATCATCGTAAGCGTGCTGAACTATGGGCAAGTGAAAGAAGTTTGACCATGCAGACCTCGCAAGAGTGTCTGGCACGGTAGAATGCGATTGCGCATAATCGGCACATGACCAGGAAGACTCGGGCAGTCGCATCACCGCACGTTGTAAATGTCGAGGACCTTCGCCGGATCGCTCGCACTCGATTGCCGCCAGTGGTGTTTGATTATCTGGACGGTGGGGCGGATGATGAAGTGACGCTGCGGGCCAACCGGTTGGCGTTTGATTCCGTTACGTTTCGCCCACGGCAGGCAGTCGCGCTGCCGCCGCAATGTGATTTGAGCTGTCACGTGCTCGGTCTCGACCTGTCTTTCCCCGCACTGCTGGCGCCGATTGGCTACAGCCGTTTGATGCATCCCGATGGCGAAATGGGCGCGGCTAAAGCAGGCGGGCTCGCCGGAACCGCGTACATTCTTTCAACTATTTCCGGCCATGCTTTGGAAGACGTCAAAGCCGCGACCTCTGGCCCAGCGTGGTATCAGCTCTACATTCTGGGTGGACGCAAGGCCGCTGAAGCGACCATCGAGCGAGCGCGGATCGCTGGATTTTCGGCTCTGGTGGTTACGATTGATACTCCAGTTGCCGGAATGCGAGAGCGAGACTACCGCAATGGAATGGGACAACTGCTGAGCGGCAGTCTTCTATCCAAGATCCCGTTTTTGCCGCAGCTGTTCTCGCATCCTGAATGGCTTACTGGTTTTCTGCTCGATGGTGGCGTCCCGAAACTTCCTAATGTTGTTATTCCGGGGCAGGGACCGATGCCGCTTATTGACGTGGCAGCAGCCTTGGCTCGCGCTGCTGTAACCTGGGAAGATCTGCGCTGGATGCGGGAAATCTGGCCCGGTCCGATTGTCATTAAAGGGGTTCTCACCGGCGAGGATGCTCTGAGAGCGGTGGATTACGGCGCTGCTGCCATCGTCGTATCGAATCACGGTGGGCGTCAGCTCGACGGCGTTTCCGCCACGCTCAAGGCGTTGCCGGAAATCGTCAAGGCCGCAGGAGGCCGCGCAGAGATACTGCTTGATGGGGGTATTCGCCGTGGCAGCGACATCGTGAAGGCCATCTGTCTGGGCGCTCGCGCAGTCCTGGTTGGCCGCGCGTATGCGTATGGACTTGCTGCTGCGGGCGAAGCGGGCGTCGCCCGGGCACTGCATATATTACGGACCGATGTCGAGCGCACGCTTAAACTGCTCGGCTGCCCATCCATTGCTGCGCTCGATCGTTCTTACGTCGAGATAGCGTCTTGCCGCTAGCGAACAAGATCTACCAAGGCCAGCCAAGAACAACTAACCAGGATAGCCGCCTGTGATGTATCCCTGGAGTTCCTGGATCGTCTCGGCCTGGCCGGAAATGGTCCACTTCACGAGGTCGCCGATTGACACGACACCCACGACCGCATCGTCTTTCATGACGGGAAGATGACGCAGGCGATGCTTCGTCATGATGTTCATGCATTCGTCCACGGTGTGTTGACGAGTGACGAACACAACAGGCGAGGTCATGATTTCGCGGACAGGAGTCTCCTTGGATGAAAGACCTTTCAGTATCACCTTGCGCGCGTAGTCGCGCTCCGACACAATGCCGATCAGCTTATTGTGAGATAGAACAAATAAAGCGCCCACACTTTCATCCGCCATCTTTTGGATGGCCTCGAAAACAGATTGGTCAGGGTCTATTGTGAGAACTCGATTCGATCCTTTCATCTTTAATACGGCATCAACAGCGTCTGTCAGCTTCATGGGGCACCTACACAGCCAGAAATACTAGCATGTGTCCGGCGCACTGGCGGCATGTTGATTTGCCTGGGCCAAGTCCGCCCGCGACCGCCGCATTCCCATCCTATATGTAGGTTCGCGTACTCTGCCTTGGCTTCTTTGAGGATGGGGATTTCCGGGTCGGGCTCTTTCCAGAGACTGAGAAAGATCGGCCTTCGCTACTGCGGCAGTCCCACCTTCCGCGCCAACTCAGCGAAGCGCGGGTCGGAACGCAGGGAGTCAAGGAAGAAATAAGTCTTCAACGCCGGCAGCAACCTGTCATGCTCCTGATAAGCGGTGTTGAGCCAGCGGAAGGCCTGATCTTTGTCTCCCATGTCGGCATAGAGACCAGCAATGAGGACCGCAGAATAGTAGCGGGTCTTGCGTTGCGCTTGCCGGACTTCGATGCCTTTGGCGAGAGCGCCCTTCCAGCCCGCCGAACGAAATCCCTCCACCAGGGCAGAACCGAAATCAGTTTCGTTTCGGTCGCTCGAGAGCTGGCCATAGGTCTTCTGTTCCTCAATGACCTCCGGGTACATACGCTTTCCCCAGTAGGCCCAAGAGAGACAAAAGTGCGCCAGGGCAAACGTTGGGTTTTCATTCGCCAGCGTCTGGCAAGCAGGAATGGCCTCGTCGTACCGCCGTGCGTGGATCAAAACGGATCCTACGTTGTAGCCAATAATCGCTGACATCGGATCGAGTTGGTGAGCATGGTTGGCTTCAGCAATTGCCTCAGCCTCTCTTCCACCGAGGATACCAATCTCCAGGGCATACCATTGGTGAGCCGTGGCATCGTTGGGGTCGAGTGCAAAAGCCTTTTTGAACTCAGCTTCCCCCCCGGCAAAATCCCAGTCGTGGTCCATCTCGTTGCTGCCCAGTACGGCATGAGGACGTGCCAAGGTCGCGTCCAACTCCAGAGCCTTGCGCGCGGCAGCATTCGACTTGGCAACGCTTTCAACGGAATTGCCGCCTAAGCTCGTTAATACGAGATAGGCGTCGGCCAGACCCGAATACGCCAATGCGTAGCTCGGGTCTTTGGCGATCGCTCGATTCAAATAAGAGATTGCCGTCTCAGAGTCTGCAGCGGTCCGTTTATTCCAGTAGTAACGGCCTTTCAAATACAGCTCATAGGCTTCTGGATCTTGCGTGCCTTGCTTAGTGACTTGTTGCCTTTCTGAACTACTGAGCTTGGAACGCAACTTTTCCGCAAGGTCCCCTGCAATCCCCTGTTGCAACGAGATGATCTCTGTGCTCTTTCCACTGTAGTGCTGCCCCCAGATCTCGGTGTTGTCCCGAACATCGGTCAGTTCGGCGCTCACCTCCACGTTGTCTCCGTCTGGCGTCACCCGTCCGCTCACCAGCGCCGACACGCCCAAGTCATTGCCAGCCTTCTGCACATCCACATCCTTGCCTTTGTAGCGGAAGACCGAACTGCGCGACTTTACCTTCAGTTCGGGCACATGGGTAAGACTAGCCATCAGCGATTCGGTGATGCCGTCACTCAGGTAGTCCTTACTAGCGTCTCCACTCACATTGGCGAAAGGAAGCACGGCGATGGAATCAATCTGGGCTTCCGCGCTAGACCGAAAATATCGGGCGCCGGCTGCCGCCAGTGCGATGGCGGCAATGAGGCAGATGGCCATGATGACCCAGAGCTTGCGACCTTGGTGCGTCTTGTCAGGCGGCGCTCGTACTGCTGAGATCTGAGTGGATTCGGTGTCACGCTTCAACCGCTGCAAATCCGTTCGCATGTCCGCTGCATGCTGATACCGAAGATTGCGGTCTTTCTCCAGAGCCTTGTTAATGATCCGTTCCAGCTCGGCGGGGACATCGGGATTCAGCCGCACGGCGGGAATTGGAGCGCGTTCAAGAATCGCATTAAAGACGAGCGCGGAACTTTCGCCACGAAATGGCAACTGTCCGGTTGCCATCTCGTAGAGCACGGCTCCGAACGAGAACAAATCGCTTCGCGCATCCAATTCCTTCGCGCACGCCTGTTCGGGAGACATGTAGAAAACGGTTCCAAGAACGGTTCCAGTACTGGTTAAGTGCCGTTCCTCCGTGGTCGCCGTCTCTGTGTTCTTCGGACTCGTCGACCTCGATATGGTCGCGATCTTCGCCAGCCCGAAGTCCAAAATCTTTGCGTGACCGCGCTGGGTAACAAATATATTTGCAGGCTTTATGTCGCGGTGAACAATTCCACTAGAGTGGGCGGCATCGAGGGCGTCGGTGATCTCGATCGCTACACCCAGCAGAACCTCCGTCTCGGTCGGCTTTCCTGCAATGCGATGCTTCAGCGTCACACCGTCGAGAAACTCCATGGCGATAAAGGCTGCGCCATGCTGGTCGTCAATTTCGTAAACGGTACAAATGTTCGGATGATTCAGTGCCGAGGCAGCCTTGGCTTCCCGCTGGAAGCGGTTGAGAGCTTGTGGGTCTTTGGCTACCTCATCAGGCAGGAACTTTAGAGCTACAAAGCGGCCGAGTTTGAGATCCTCGGCCTTGTAAACCACGCCCATGCCACCTGCCCCGAGCTTCTCGACGATGCGGTAGTGCGAGATGGTCTGGCCGATCACTGGCGCGAATCTTACGTCTGTGAAAAGGGCAAGTCAATGAAAGCAGCGGCCTTGGCGAATTCTCAGAACGGTAGTTGGTGAAAAATCGCCATTACCGTCATTGACCGAGTACCATCTCCTAACTTAACTAACTGAAACGCAGCGCACCTAATATTCCATTACACGGATCGGAGGCGAGGGGTAGACAATTTTTCCACTCACGGTATAACCCTAATCGTTGAGGGTTAGGAGGATAGAGAGACCCCCGAAATTGCACCCTGAATTAGAGCACTCTCTGGGGTAACTAGTGTGGGAGTGAACTGAATGTCGGTATGCTCGGCGTCGCAAGAACTGCTCAAATTATAGATTTGGCTACGGCGACGATATTGCTAAGCATACTCGGGCAGACGGTGGTATTGGCATGTGTCTCGGATGCTGAATTGATAAGGTCATTCTTGGGGGGAGTATCACGCGAGCTGCTCATTACAGACCTCAATTGCGGTTAGTTCCGCTATGGGGAGTCTGACGAGAATGCTGCGAGTATATTTGTTCATGACAGCCTCGCTGGAAACTGTGAGTATACACATTCATAACAGACAGAAACTCTAAGAGCGAACAGTGCTGTCTTGCGACTTGTGACGTTCAATTATCGTTGGACAGATAGATATATCGCTCCTACGTTCAGAGACTAGGGTCATTAATACAGTGCGGGGCACTCTGGGAATAATGTTGCTCAGAGGGCACGCTCCAGTTCTGCGTATCCGATTTCGTCCGTTTTTCCGCATACGAACAGAGCATCCGGCGCTGCTAGACGAACATCACTGACCAAGTTGGAGACTGCACTCGGATCGCTGGGTAAGTTGTCGGTAGCTGCGATTACTCTGGCTCTGGCTAAAAAAGCACATATGTAACTCGCTTCTCATCTCACCCCCGTGCTAGGGGTATGGGACAGAGCTGACTGTGACAATTGTGACTCTCGGATGTGATTTCAAGTACTGGGCTGCGTCATAACAGCTGGCTTGAAAATTGCGGGTTAGTGTTAGAAACGGGGAGGATCTATAACTGAGAGAGTAAAGAATAGTTATAACGATCAGACCAACACTAATTTTTCGCTAGGATAGAGAAATTGATAGCGCTTGATGCTCATCGCTAGTTGGAAGAAGGACACACACAGAGATCGCAATTAGCAGGGGAAAGAGCGGCAAAAGGTAACGCTAGTAGAACACAAACATGCAATATGAGAGCACTAGAGTTATTGCGTTAAGTGCAACGAGCAACGCGATCTGATACTGAGTGGGCAGCGACTTCCTCCTTCTCCTGACAGCGGCTAGACAAAGAAGAAATGAGAGGATTACGCTCGGTGTAAAAACAATTGCTAGTTCTTTTATTGCAATCGGAATGTTTCGCACTTCAGACAGAGCAACTGCGATGGCTTCGCCCTTCACAGGGATAACGGTTATACCAGAGCGGAGAACCCGGCGGTATCGCATCTTCCAGCATGTCCTTATCATTCAGTTCGGACTCATCTCGGAGGACGATATATTGCTTCCTCGCTGGCCATTTTTCTTTCATAGTCCATTGGAGAAAATTCGTCTTAAACTGATTTCCCGTGGTGAAAACTCCATATTTCGAGTGCAAGACCAACACCCCACCCAACTGCTAACTAGCACCGGAATTGTGAAAGCTAATCCCAGACGAGCGAATGCTTTGGCGCCATCGCTTTTGTAGAAATGGCCAACGCGACCAAAGTCGTTAATGCCAACCATGGCAGCGCGAAGGCCTTTGCAAGAAAAGCGAGCGCATGAAAGACGCCGAGTAACAGCCAGTCACGGTTTTTATTCGTTTGGAAGCAATGAATAAACGATAAGAAGTACGCCAGCACCAGGAATGCGAAGAGAAAATCAGGCGTAACCAATTCAACAGCCTTGGGAATGATGCCACGTCCAAGCGTGAACCAGAGTACTGCCAGAGCAGCGGCCAATCGCGAAGACCAGAGTCTAAGAGTAAAGACGTAGAGAAGCACGGTGCAGCAGGTAAAACTCGCTATAGTAAGAATTTTACCGGTCGCTAAAAGATCAGAGCCGAACCCTGACAAGGCTGCAATCATCCATGAAAGCAAAGGGCTTCTGAAAGCATTGATAGATTCGTGGAATTCTCCAGCTATCAGATGGCGAGAGACTCCGATGTAGGAAATGCCATCGAAATCTACTCGGCTGAAGCATTTAAATCCGAACCAGGTAAGCTGAAAAACGCAACTTATCTCTACTGCTGCGATCAAGTACGGAAAATAATTACGCTGAGATATCGTTTTTTTCATCTGGTAGCCACCATGGGGCATCCGGGTGAAGACTTGCATTTAGCATTCACTAAACTTTAGTAAGTTCTTGATCCCAAAAAGTAAAACGCTCTTTCAGCTTGAGGAATGGCTGCTCCAGAAATCGATACGACAGCATCGCTAGCAGAATTGTCATGATTAGTGCGGCTGCCTGAATCGAGAAATAGCGAATGGCCAACCTCCCTAATGGCACTGTTGTTGGAAGGTTTGCATGGGCAGTGGAGCGAGTACCCTCCAAGCACAGTCGATGGCGAGTATGTGGAAGACATAAAGGCCATAGGAGATTTTCCCTAGATAAACAAGCGAGTGGGGCAGCCGTTGTCGCATTCCCAGAGATCAGAGAAAAAGAAACACACATCCCCCGCAACTGATAAATAACCGGAGATCAGAGATTAGCCGAATCAAAAGGGCTGTTTTCTCTAATTTGATACACCCCTTCCGCAATGAACGACAAAAGCAGGCCGGTCAAAGAGTAGGCCGAGACGAGACACTGTTTTCAGCTTAGGTAACTGTTCGTGTAAACCAATAGAAAGCAGAGCACCGACAGAGAAAAACTGGAATTGAACGAGGCTGTTACCAGATCGCACCCTTGGCTTCAGGTCCGGTGGTGAGAGTGCAACGAG
Organism: uncultured Acidobacteriaceae bacterium; assembly: GCA_963796015.1. Taxonomy (GTDB): domain Bacteria; phylum Acidobacteriota; class Terriglobia; order Terriglobales; family Acidobacteriaceae; genus PALSA-188. The sequence continues at coordinate 279,475 of CAWCJR010000006.1, forward strand.
AGTAAACCAGGAAATAGGTAGGAGCAGGAGTGAAACGATACGCATCAGTGCTAATCTGCCGATTTTCGCCACCCACGGCCACAGCAAATAGAATTGCTCTTCGACGGAAATACTCCACAAAGGTGCGATGGGGCTAGCACCGCACCGCAGACGCCACATACCAGTTGCCTGCGAGTAACAAGAAAGCCACAATGCGCCCTGGTTCGACGCTGAAGAGTGAAAAACGATCCCAAGCACAATTGCTCCAAACAAGAAAACAAAATACAAAGGCCAAATGCGCAAGACCCTTCGATGGTAGAAGGAGCTTACATGGATATCGCCGAATCGTGTTCGCTCTCTTTCAAGCAATTCGGTAATCAAAGAAGCGCACTAGAAGAAAAAGATAGATGCCAACACTACCGACCTCTTCTACGAATGCTTCAAGACGTAACAGTGGGACGACGCGATTCTGCGTGAAGACTAAGTTCAAATCCTGGTAAACCATGGTGAAGGAATACCGCTAGGAAGCAAAAAAACGCAACAAGTCTAGTTCAGGCCGGTAATACCGGTCTTTAGCGATCTCCGTACCCGATAAACGGTTCGGATGTTAGCGCGTTCGAGCGAAGCGGCGATTGCAGATGCAAGCCAATGTCAGCCTGGAAATTGATTTGGGACATCATATATCACCGGCTAGCCACGCAATCCGACTCCTTGCAACGTAAACCTGATGGAATCCTCGGGATCGTAGCGAGTCGAATCTATGAAATGGGCGCCAACCAAATGTCTTTCAATCGCTAAATACTTGTCTCCATAGTCCGACCAGCCTGTGCGAGATATTATCAATGTATCCGCAATGTGGCAACTATGTTGGGTCTTCCTGTCTCCTGTAGTGATAGTTCTTTAGCCAGGAGGCGGAAAGGGGTGCAACAAGGGGGAAACAAACACCAACCACTATCGTTTGACCGGGTTGACGGAAGCTCTTAAACTTACTTCAGCATTCTTTCCGCCTTTTCGGGTAGGGGGGTTCCTGAATAACTGGTTCCGCATTATTGCGTGTGCCTGTGTGTTGGCGTTTGGAGCAGAATTTTCTCCGGCGCAGAACACGGGGGTCACGCTCGACAACAGCGAAGCTCTTTTTACTGTACTCACGGCTGTGAATGTCTGCGGGTATGATGTTGAACTCGAGGACTCCGATCCTCTGCGAGCGCGCATTCGTAACCAGGTTGCGGCGCGGGTCGCCGGATCAGAACTCGCGAACGACGCATCCCAGGCTATGTGCCAGTTTTATGATCAACATAAAGCGGCCGATCCTCTGCACGATGTCGCGCAATACGTTTCTTTAGCCCTGGTTCTTAATCCTCCTCCCGCACTGACGCCAAAGGTGAAAGACGCGGACGTTCCGCCCGATGCAGCCGCCATTGAAGGGTTTTTGCCGTTAATGCAGAAGTTTTATGAAGCTGCTGGATTGCATTCAATTTGGACGGGTCATGCGCTGGCGTATGCCGATTACATAAGGCGCTACCACGAACCTCTTTCCAGCATGCTGTTCCAGACCGAAGCGTATCTGAAATTGCCCTCTGCGGGATATCTTGGCCGTAACTTTACGGTTTATATAGACCCGATGGGCGCGCCCGGCCAGACGAATGCCCGCAATTACGGTTCGGACTATTATGTGGTGATCTCTCCGGCGAAGGGGTCCCCGCTGAAGATGGAGCAGATTCGCCACACTTATCTCCATTATCTGCTTGATCCGCTTGCATCGAAGTATCCGGCCCTGGTGAAGAATGTTGATCCCCTGCTGGGATCACTGAAGGCCGCGCCCATGGATGAAAGCTTCAAGAATGATTCGTCGCTGTTGATTACGGAATGCCTGATTCGCGCCATCGAAGCGCGGACGGGAACAGTCAAGGCGACGGATGCGGAGCGAGAACAGGCAGTGCAGGCCTCCATGGACCAGGGATTCGTTCTTACTCGTTATTTCTACGACGCACTGGCAAGATTTGAGAAAGATCCCGCGGGCCTGAAGACTCTCTACGGCCCAATGATTGCCGACATAGATGTGGGCAAGGTGCAGAAGCAGGTTTCGCAGATGCAATTTGCCCCCAAGGCGGACGCGGAACTCCTGCATATTTCGCGCCCATCCGAGCGCAAGCTGTTGATCATTGCCCAGGAGAAACTTTCGGCTGGCGACGCGGATTCCGCGCAAAAGCTGGCGCAACAAGCGCTTGATGAAAAGAAGGAAGATCCGGGAAGGGCATTGTTTATTTTGGCCCAGGTTGCGACCACGCATCGAGACATTGACGGTGCCAGAAATTACTTTCAGAAAGCGCTGGAGGTTGCCCAGGAACCGACGGTGGTGGCTTGGTCCCATATCTATCTGGGGAGGATTTTTGATTTGCAGGAAGATCGAGCAGCGGCATTAGATCACTATCGGGCGGCTATAACTGCCGGCGCGGACCTGCCGGCGGTGAAAGCGGCAGCGGAACATGGGCTGCAAAAACCGTACGAGCCACAAAGCCGTTCACATTAAGATTGTTCTGCGTCAAACTAAATTTAGGCAGAGAATACTCAAGGAGAAAGCATGAAGCCAGGAGCCATAGCCGTCATATTGCTTGGTTGGGTTAGTTTTGGACTTGCGCAGCAGCAGGGGTCCACCACGCAGAGCAAGCCGCCATCCGCTTCCACCGCGGCGTCAACAGCGACGACTCCACCCCAGGGGAAAAGACCGCCTCAGGCGAAAACGCAGCCTGAATTTGATGCCTACCAGGCAGCCATGAAAAGCGCCAACGATCCAGCGGCTATCGAGAAAGCGTCGGATGACTTTTCCGCAAAGTTTCCGACCAGCGAATTGCGCGTTCTTCTGTATCGAACTGCCATGCACAGTTATCAGACGGCCAACAACGGCCAAAAGATGATGGACATGGGGCGCAAAGTGTTGGCGATTGATCCCGACGATCCCGAGGCGTTGCTGGGAGTATCCGAAGTCATGGTGGAGCAGACGGGGGACAATGATCTCGACAAAGACAAGCACCTGGCCGACGCGCTTAAGATGGCACAGCACTGTCTGGAAACGATAGATACCGACATCAGTATTCCGGTAGGAACTCCCCAGGAGAAAGTTGATTCTTATAAAGGCTTTTTGAGGTCTTCTGCCGACGCGGTGATCGGAGCTATCCAGTATGACCAGGAGAAGTATCCGGACTCGGAAGCGTCGTTGCGAAAATCCATTGACGCCTATCCTTCTCAACCGGATCCGGTGGCAATCTTCCGTTTGGCATTGGCGCTCGACAAACAGGAAAAATATCCGGAAGCGTTGAAGTATGCCAACCAGGCCGTAGGTCTGACACAGGAGAGCACGGCAGTAGGAGCGGCAGCGCGCCATGAACGCGATCGCCTGATTGAACTGACGGGCGGAGTGCCGCCAGCGCCGGGCGCGGCAGCACCCCCGCCAGCCAAATAGCCGCGGCATTCTGAAATCTATAGTGCTCACATCCGACCAAGGTACAAGCGTGTCCAAGCAAGGGAACGATCCATCCCGCGTTGCGCCCAACTCTCGCGACCTTTCGGAATTAGAAACAACTCTAGGCCATAGTTTTGGGCGACGGGAATTGCTGGAGCAAGCTTTGACCCACACGTCCCAGGCTCGTGAGCAGGACGCCCAAGAGGGGGGCGAGGCTCATGCCGTAGACAATGAACAGCTTGAATTTCTTGGCGACGCAGTCCTGGGTTTCGTTTCCGCGGAAGAGTTGTGCCGCCGTTTTCCGAATCTGCGGGAAGGAGAGCTTTCAAAACTTCGAGCCCACCTGGTCAGCGAAAAGCATCTGGTGAAGGTCTCGCACAAACTGGGACTGGGTGACTATCTGCGACTTGGCAAGGGGGAGGAGAAATCTGGCGGACGAAGGAAAACAGCCTTGCTGGTGGACGCGTTGGAAGCGGTGCTTGCCGCTTTGTATCTTGATGGTGGAATGGGTGCTGCCCGGAATCTGATCGTAGACGAAATTATGAATCCGGAATTAGGGCGAATCGCCACGGATGGTGCTTCCCTGCCGCTTACCGACTACAAATCCGCGCTGCAAGAGAGACTTCAGGCCATCGGACTGCCGCAACCCGTGTACGTACTCGTCAAGGAGCACGGTCCACAACATAAAAAAACTTTCACCATCGAAGCATACGTGACGGACGCTAATAACAAGCGCAGACCCGAATTCGTGGGCCGAGCCGAGGGCTCCACAAAAAAGAGCGCGGAGCAGGAGTCAGCCCGGCTCCTGCTGGAACACCTGACGGCAACGACCGGGACAAACGATGGGCCTGCCAGCCCGGAACCCGGCACGTCATGATTCGCGCGGCCGAAGCACAACACCCCGTAAGGTACAGTGATTGGCCAGGAGTGGCGCAGTTCCTGTTAACGGTTTTTGTGATCGCGATCTTCGTGATTACGTTTGTTGTACAAGCGTTCCAAATTCCTTCCGAATCCATGGAGAACACGCTTCTCACCGGCGATTACTTGTTAGTGGACAAGCTGCGCTTTGGTGGAGACGGCTTTTGGGAACACGTGATGCCGTATAAGCCGGTGCGGCGGGGAGACATCATCGTATTCCACTATCCGGTCCACCCTAGCGAGCACTTCGTGAAACGGGTAATTGGCATTCCTGGAGACCGAGTACGATTGGTGAACCGTACGGTGTATGTGAATGGCATCCCTCTACGCGAACCCTATGTGCGCTACAGCGCGACAGCGCATGACCCTTTTCGAGATGATTTTCCGCGGGTGAATATCGTCGTACCCGGGCTTGAGGGCGCGTGGTGGGAGCAGATGAAAAAGCTGGTTGAGGACGGCCAATTAATTGTCCCGGAAGATGACTATTTCGTACTCGGAGACAATCGCGACGAAAGCCTCGACAGCCGGTACTGGGGTTTTGTTCCCAGGGAGAATATTGTGGGACGTCCCTTGATCATTTACTGGTCGGTGCGAACCGAGGATCCTGACATTCACGGAGAGAGCACTTCTGAGGCGAAGCTTGTTCACTTCGCTTATGCGCTCACGCACCTGTTCCAGATTACGCGTTGGGATCGGACATTTCGCATAGTCCATTGATCAGTACTACAACGGCCATGCCTGGAAAATTAGAGGGATGAAAAAGCCAGATAAAGAAAAGCGGCGCGAGACAACGGTGGAATTTCTCGCGTCATTGGCAGCCGTCTTAGTCACCAGCCTGTTTATCATTACATTTATCGTTCAGCCTTTTGAAATTCCCACCGGTTCAATGGAAAATACACTGTTGATCGGCGATCACCTGTTCGCAGATCGCGTCCAATTTTCTCCGAAAACGTCGTGGATCGGGCCGCTGCTGCCATATCGCCAGATCAAGCGCGGCGACGTTTTCGTATTTCTTCATCCCACCGAGCCGGGAATGGACGTTGTGAAGCGCGTGATCGGAATTCCCGGAGACCGTATTCATCTGCGGGATGGCATTGTCTATCGTAATGGCGAGAAGTTGGATGAGCCCTACGTGATTCATGATCCCAACGCCGGGTACGACCTTTACCGTGATAACTTTCCCGAAGTGTCCCCTTCGGACGTCAACGGCGTCAATCCGGATTGGGCCCTAGCCCTTCAACAACACATTCAGGGGGACGATATCGTCGTCCCGGAAAACAAATACTTCGGAATGGGCGATAATCGAGATGACAGTTTGGATAGCAGGTATTGGGGCTTCATTCCGAAAGGTAACGTCATCGGCCGGCCCATATTGATTTGGTGGTCATTTGAAACTCCACGCGGCCAGTGGGAGCAGAAAGCGATGGGCCAGCGGCTGGAATTTTTTGCGCACGTAGTGATTCATTTCTTTGACCAGACGCGATGGCGGCGCACGCTGCGATTAGTGCGGTGATGCGGTTTTAGCTATTCAAATGCACACAGCGTCAAATGCACGCCGCAGGTTGAGCGAGAGACATTCGTAAAGGAGAAGATTTAAGTGGCAAAAAAGGAAACCATAGAAGAGAAGCCGCGCGAGACAACGGTAGAATTCCTCGCCTCACTGGCTGCCGTCCTGGTCACAGGGTTGTTCATTATTACTTTTATCGTGCAGGCTTTTGAGATTCCCTCCAGTTCGATGGAGAACACCCTGCTGATTGGCGACCACGTTTTTGTGAACCGCATCGGATTTTCTCCAAAAACGTCATGGATTGGGCCGATTTTGCCCTATCGGCAAATTAAGCGTGGCGACATTTTCGTTTTCCTCTCGCCGGTTGAGCCCGGACTTTACGTTGTGAAGCGCGTGATGGGAATTCCCGGTGACCACATCCACTTGCGGGATGGAGTCGTCTACCGCAATGGCGAAAAGCTGGATGAGCCCTACGTCATTCATAATCCCAATGACCCTTACAATCCTTATCGTGACAATTTTCCCGCAGTTCCGCCCTCTGATTTCAATGGTGTGAACCCGGATTGGGCTTTAACTCTCCCGCAACACATTCAGGGAGGCGACATTGTCGTTCCTGAAAACAGCTACTTCGGCATGGGCGACAACCGGGATGTTAGCCTCGATAGCCGCTACTGGGGCTTCGTTCCGAAGGAGAATGTTGTAGGACGGCCCATGTTTATCTATTGGTCGTTCGAGACTCCGCCCGACCAGTGGGAGCAGAAAGAAGTCGTTCAGCGGCTGGGATTCCTGGCCCATGTGGTCATTCATTTCTTTGACCAGACTCGATGGCGCAGGACTTTGAGGTTGGTGCGGTGAGTTGGCTGCGCTCCAGGCGTGGACTGGTAGCTTTGCTTGGCGTTCTGCTGCTCGTCTTATTTGTTATACGTCCCACCGTCGGAAGGCTTCGCACCCGGATAGGCCGTTCCATCTCGATGTCACTCAGCCGGCGAGTTGAAATTTCGTCAGCCAGTTTACGTTTTCTTCCACAGCCCGGGTTTGATCTGGATAATTTTGTTGTGTATGACGATCCCGCGTTCAGTGCAGAGCCTCTAATCAGTTCCGGCGAAGTTACAGCTTATCTCCGTATCAGCTCGCTACTCCGCGGACATTTGGAAATCTCGACCCTCAGCCTGAGCGAGCCGAGCCTGAATCTCGTGCGGAACGATGGCGGCCATTGGAATTTAGAATATCTCCTTGATCGGGCTGCGCGAACTTCTGTTGCTCCCACGGGAAAACCGGCGAACGAATCTCGCCGGGAATTTCCATATATTGAGGCGAGAGGAGGCCGCATCAACTTTAAGTTTGGACTGGAGAAGAAACAGTTCGCACTCACGGACGCCGATTTTGCTCTTTTTCAGGACTCAGAAAATTCCTGGGGGGTGAGGCTCGAAGCAAAACCCATCCGAACAGACTCGAATTTCTCCGATACCGGCGTTCTTAAGATTAACGGTTCGTGGCAAAGAGCGCAGTCGCTTCACCAAACTCCGTTACGTTTCAACATGCAATGGGACCGGGCACAGTTGGGCCAAGCATCTAAGCTGGTTTACGGCACTGACAAGGGGTGGCGCGGCGACATGGCGGCCTCCATTGAAATAAGCGGCACGCCCGAGAATTTAGCGGTAATTACACAAGCATCGGTGGAGGATTTCAGGCGCTACGACATTCTTACGGAGAATGCGCTGAGATTGCGGGGACAATGCGGTGGGAATTACAGTTCCACGTCGCAAACATTGTCCAACGTCATTTGCCAGTCGCCGGTGGGAGACGGTGCAGTCACTCTGCATGGCAATGTATCTTTGTCCACGACACCGGCATATCGGTTTTCCGTATTCGCTCAGGATCTGCCGTTGCAATCTGTGATTGCCCTCGCGCGCCATTCGAAAAAGGACATTCCTTCTGACCTGCTTGCCGTTGGAACACTCGATGGCGTGATAAAAATTCAACATGAAAAGGTCGGCGATACCGCAACGACTACATGGGAAGGAAGCGGAGAGACTTCGGAATTTCGTCTGGCCTCACAAGTCGCGACTTCGCAACTGTCGCTGCCAAAAATCCACTTCTCTATTTCTTCGAGTCCTCCCAGCGTGGACGGCGGGAAAAAGAATCGTCGTAGTAATCATAGGGATGTTCGAAGTTCGCTTCCTGCGATTGCATTGGAAACGCGTGTGAATATCAGTCCTTTCACGATTGATCTCGGCGAGCCGTTGCCGACTACCGTGTCAGGGTGGTTCTCTCGCTCCGGCTATAGCCTGATGATTGACGGCGATGCGGGAATTCAGCAACTTCTCCGAGTATCACGCACGGTTGGAATTCCCGCTCCGCAACCTGATGCTGAAGGCAAAGTGAAGTTGGGATTACAAATTGCGGATACCTGGGTCGGATTTAAAGCTCCACGAGTCACAGGAAACGCCGAGTTGCGTTCGGTTCTAGCAAAGGTCCGCGGCTTGAATGCGCCAATTGAAATCACTGCCGCCAAAATGTTTTTGGACGAGGATAAAGTGAGCGTGCAGAGTTTGAGCGCAATCGCGGCGGGCACGGTATGGCACGGATCGTTGGTCCTGCCTCGGCCCTGCGGGCTCGCGGGAACATGTCCCATCCAGATGGACCTGCATGCCGATGAGATCGGGACGGACAAATTAGAGAGACTGCTGGATCCGCAGTATGCGAAACGCCCGTGGTACAGGTTTTTCACTTCGCAGAAGAATTCCTATCTTCTTGCACTTCGAGCAACTGGACAACTTTCAGCCGATCGTATTCTGCTGCACAAACTCGCTGGCTCGCACGTTTCAACAGACTTCAATTTCGACCGGGGAAAGCTGGAACTGACGAACTTGCGCGGAACAGTTCTTGGGGGAACTCACAATGGGGAATGGACGCTGGATTTCGGCGTGCGGCCACCGGCATACAGCGGACAAGGCGTTTTCGAGAATGTCGCTTTAGCGCAGCTCGCAAGCGCGACGCACGACAATTGGATTTCGGGCACTGCTGCGGCTACTTATCACGCAACAACTTCAGGCTGGAAGGCGGATGAACTTTTTTCGTCAGCCACTGGAATTTTCCAAATTCAGGCCCACGACGGATTTATGCCGCACATGGTTTCGGCGAGCTTCAGTGGCCCGCTGCAAATCCGCCATTTCGAAGGCGATTTGGTTCTTCGCCACAAAGAGTTGGACTTCGGACAAGCGAAACTCGAAACCAATAGCGGTACTTACCAGGTAATGGGAACGGCTTCTTTGGGCCGGGCGCTCAACTTGAAGCTCATGCGCAATGGAAGCCGCGGATTCAACATAACCGGAACCGTGAGCACTCCTGTTATTTCAGTCGCCCACGCTCCCGAGACCGAAGCGGCCTTAAAACCATGAGACTGGTCTCAGCACTTCTTCTGTTTGCAGCATTCGCACTTTTTATGGGCGCGCCAGATGGAGTAGCGGGTTTCTCCCAGAGTACCGCCGCAGCCCGTGTCGAAGCCAAGCTTGGGCACATCGAGACAAACGCGGGACTGGCGAATCCCGATCGTGCGCCCACCGAATTCAGCGATCAGGAAATCAACGCCTATTTTGCCGCTGGCGAAGTGAAGTTGCCAGCCGGAGTCCAATCCGTCACCTTTCAGGAGCAGCCAGGGATAGTGACGGCATCCTGCCGCGTGGATTTCGATCAGGTCGAGGCCGGACATCGTTCGGGCAATCCATTGTTGTCCCTTTTCTCGGGTATTCACGATGTCGTTGTCGTCGCTAACGCAAAAGGAACGGGCGGACAGGGCTTTGTCGAAGTACAATCCGTGACGTTGGATGGAGTCGAAATTCCGCGATTCGTGCTTGAGCTATTCGTCGAAAAATTTCTTGAGCCGAAATATCCGGAGGTCGGACTCGACTCTCACTTCCCACTCCCGGAAAAGATTGATGCCGCGGTTGTAGGTGCGCAAAAGCTCAGCGTCATTCAAAAGTGAGACTATGTTATGTTTTATCCTCTTAATTGAAGAGGCAAGTCCTATATGCCGCGATACGAATATCGTCCACTTACTCCGAGCCCCGAGGCTGAAAAGAATTTTTTGGAGTGGATAGCAACGTTAGACCGCGAATTCAGCAATGCGGATCCCGATCACCGCAGTGACATCGTCCGGGATACACTGCACCAGATTTATCTCGGAAGCACTAACGCGGGACCTAGTAACGCGCTCGGAAGCCAGGCTCTAGTTCACTGCTTCGATCCCCGGAATGTCACGCTGGAACCTGAATACTACGGTGATGTGGACGCTACGAAATACGCCGAGCGCAAGCCTCTAATTTGGTTTTGGATGATGTATGACCGCTCGCCGGTGGGACTGAATCACTGGCTGGGATTCCGCATGCGCGCGATGTTGGCGCGGCACGTCTTCAAACACTGCGGCAATAACGTAAAGATATTTCACGGCGTTGAGGTTTCGTTTGGTTATAACCTGGTCGTTGAAGATAATTGTACGATTCACAAGTTCGTGCTTCTCGATGACCGCGGCGATCTGATCATTCATTCCGGAAGCTCAATTTCAGACTACGCGAATGTTTATACGCACTCGCACGATCTGGTGGATGGAATGATTGTTGACAATCACCGAACCGAAATTGGCCCCAAGGCGCGTGTGACCTATCACGCTACAGTTCTGAGCGGAATTAACATTGGAGAACACGGGATGGTCGGTTCCATGGGCGTCGCCTCCAAAAGTGTCGAGCCATTTACCGTCGTCGCCGGAATTCCCGCCAAGCCAATCAAGGTAAAATCGATTGCCCCCGCGGAAATACGCAAGGAATTCGAAAAGAAATAGTGTCCTGAAGCGCCGATCGCGATGCTAGGGGGCGCAACGGAAGCCGCCACCAGCGTGTTAGTATCGAAACCAACCTGGCATGACCCTGCAACATGTTGACATCGTATTTCAGCTGATTGTGTTCTTGCTTGCAATCAGCGTTCACGAATCTGCCCACGCGTGGATGGCGAACCGGCTCGGCGATCCTACCGCGCGGATGTTGGGTCGAGTCACGTTAAATCCCATTAAGCACATTGATCCGGTGGGAACCATTCTTCTTCCCGCAATTGCTCTGTTCGCAGGCTTCCCCGTGCTGGGTTGGGCAAAACCGACCCCCGTGGACCCTCGTAATTTCAAAAACAAGGTATCGGACGACATCCTTACTTCGGTTGCCGGGCCTGTCAGTAATTTTGTGCTGGCTTTAATTGCCCTCTTGGTGCTCGCTCTCATTAAGTTCACCTCGCCATTGGGAGAGCAAATTGTTTTTGGTATTCCGCAAGGCGTGCTTGACACCGGAACGAACTCTTTGCTCCTGCCAATTTGTTTGCTGCTTTATGAATTGATGGTGATCAATGTTGTTTTGGGGGTTTTTAATTTGATTCCAGTGGCTCCGTTGGATGGAAGCCATGTTCTCCGTCATTTCTTGCCAACCGGAGCGCTCCGTATTTATGACACAGTCGGAATTTTCGCGCTCATGGCTCTTATTTACTTAGCTCCAGGCATGCTCGGTAAACTTATTTATCCGGTGCTTGGCGCTTTCAATTCCATCCTGTCGAGAATCTGATGCCAGATCCCACTCATCAACGGAAACGGGTCGTCAGCGGCATGCGCTCAACGGGCAAGCTTCATCTCGGCAACTTCGTCGGAGCTTTGGATAACTGGGTTCGCATGCAAGACAAATACGAATGTTACTTTTTCGTCGCCGACTGGCATGCGCTCACAACCGATTACGCTGACACTTCGCGAATAAAAGAAAATTCGCTGGAGGTGTTGTTGGATTGGCTTGCTGCGGGCCTCGATCCTCGAGCGCTGTACTTTGTTTATACAGTCACATGTTCCGCAACATGCGGAGTTGCATCTTTTGTTTTCGATGATCACTCCTCTGGGGTGGCTGGAAAGGGTGCCCACGTATAAAGAGCAGAAGGAAAATATTGCTGAGAAAGACCTGAACACGTATGGGTTTCTCGGCTATCCGGTATTGCAATCGGCAGATATTTTGATTTATAAAGGCGATTTTGTACCCGTGGGGGAAGATCAGGTTCCGCATGTAGAGCTGACGCGGGAGATCACGCGCCGTTTCAATATGTTCTATCCGGGCAAGAATAGTCCTGTTTTCCCGGAACCACAGCCACTGCTCACGCCCGCAGCAAAACTTCCCGGCACCGATGGCCGCAAGATGTCGAAATCATACGGGAATACAATCATGCTCACAGATCCGGAACCGTTGGTGAGGCAGAAATTGAAAACAATGGTGACCGATCCGGCGCGTGTCCGGCGAACGGACCCCGGTAATCCGGACATTTGTCCGGTAGGCGACTTGCATAAGATTTTCAGCGACGCGAATACAATCGCCAAAGTAGATGCCGGTTGCCGTTCCGCGGGAATTGGCTGCATTGAGTGTAAAGGCTGGGCGGCCGACGCTTTAGTGAGAATTCTCACTCCCATGCAGGAACGCCGAAAAAAATACGAGGAGAATCCGCGACTGGCTTGGGATATTCTGGAGGCGGGTTCGGCGCGAGCGCGGAAGGGCGCCTCTGCGACAATGGATGAGGTGCGCGAAGTCATGGGGATGTCTTTGGAATAGGGACCGAGCGATTCCGGCAAGAAAATGATTCACGGCTTAAAACTCGACATCGAACAAGGGAATGCGAAAGGACTGCCTGGTCCTAGGGCTGTGCCCGCGGCTAACCCATCAACGAAGAAGGAGGAAAACGACTACCCGTTCGCGGTAGCGGTTACAGATGTTTACGAAGGGCCGCTCGATCTGCTGCTCGATCTTATCCGCAAACAAGCTATAGATATTTACGACATTCCCATCGCCAAAATCACGGCCCAATATCTCGCCTATGTTGAACGATTGCGCGAATTGGATGTCAACGTTGCCGCTGATTTCATTTATATGGCCGCCGTACTGATTCACATCAAGTCGAAGATGTTGTTGCCGCGTGATCCGGCGGTGTCTTCCGAAGCAGATGACGATCCGCGCGGTGAGCTGGTCAATCGTCTGATCGAGCATGAAAAATTCAAATCCGCGGCGCAGATGCTGATGCAAAAACAGCAGATCGAAGAGGCAGTATGGTCGAATCCTGCGATTAGAGAGTTCATGCAGGACGAAGGGCACCGAGCCCGAGATGGCGGCCGATGTTATTGATCTGGTGAAAACTTTTCAGCAGGTGCTCGATCGCCTGCGAAACCGGCCCATCATTCAAGTGGACGAGGAAACAGTGACGGTCGCGCAAATGATTGATTATTTACGGCGCCGGCTGACTGTTGAAGACCGCCCAATCCGGCTGAAGCAAATGTTGCGAAATGTTGAATCGAGGCAGGCATTGGTCTGCATGTTTTTAGCGCTTTTGGAATTAGTGCGATTACAAGCCATTCAATTGCGGCAAGATCACATGTTTGGTGAGATCCTGCTGCGAAAGCATAGTGGATTTGACGCGGTGATGTCGGAACAAGCGGCAGTAAGGGACGATTGGCGGTAGGAGCAACGGTCGTTGGTCCTTGGGCGTAGGTCGTTGGCCTTCAAGTTCTGCTACGGTTGCCGTCCCGCCAGCGACGAACGCCCAACGGCGAATCATGAGTCTAAAAGCCAAACTCGAAGCGATTATTTACGCGGCGGAGACTCCCATTCCGCTGGACCAGATTGTCCAGTTGGTCAAGGCAATCATGTCCGACGACGGCGCTGCAGCGACGCAGAAATGAAGTCGCAAGTCCGGTCGGCTCTCGAAGAGTTGACGGCGGAATACGCCGGCGCCGGAACATGGCATCGAAATTCGCCAGGTGGCCGGTGGATACCGCATGTCCACCAAACCCGAACAGCACGATTTAGTTCGGGCATTTGCCAAGAGTCTGAAGCCGCCGATCCGCCTGTCTCTTCCGGCTCTCGAGACCCTCGCGGTGATCGCATATAAGCAGCCGGTCACGGTTCCAGAAATCAGCGAAATTCGCGGGGTGGATTCAGACGGCGTGATTGCGACCCTTCTTGACCGAAAACTGATCACAACTGCTGGACGCAAAGAAGTAATCGGACGGCCCATTCTCTACAAGACCACGAAGGAATTTTTGCTGCGTTTCGGGTTGAAGGATGTAAACGAGCTACCCAGCATGGAAGAGTTCGAAAAGCTGGTGGCAGAATCATTTCAGAGCGACATGTTGCCTCTGAACGGCCCGCAGAGTACGGTCAATGAAGCCGTAGAGCCTGCCACAATGGCCGAACAAAATGTGACTCAAGATGCTGAGCAGAATGACGGCAAAAACGATCCGGCCGCCTAGCCATTCCTGAGCGCCCCTATAGGAAGCACTTCATGCCGCCTGAACGCCTTCAAAAAATAATCGCTGCTGCCGGAATCGCTTCGCGGCGCAAAGCCGAGCAACTCATCACTGGCGGACTCGTGTCCGTCAACGGACAGATTGTCAGCGAGCTCGGCAGCAAAGCCGATCCTGAAAAAGACCACATCCGTGTGAGCGGAAAGCTGCTGCAAGGCCCGGAGCGTCACGTCTATTTGCTGATGAACAAACCCAAGGGATATGTAACAACACTTCGCGATCCACAGGGCCGTCCTACTGTGATGGATTTGCTTCACGGCGTGGGCGCGCGCGTGTATCCTGTCGGGCGCCTCGATTATGCGAGCGAAGGTTTGCTGCTGCTCACCAATGACGGCGACTTCGCCAATTTCTTAATGAAGGCCGCGTCGCATGTTCCCAAGACATACATGGTAAAAGTGGCTAAAACGCCCTCTACCGCGGGCTTAGACCGCTTGCGTGCGGGATTGTCTATTGCATCCGACAATGGCCGAAGAGTAAAAACGTCACCCGCGAAAGTTCGGCTCATTCGGGAAGCGGACAACCCATGGTACGAGGTGACATTGATTGAAGGCCGGAATCGCCAGATTCGGCGCATGTTCGAGGAGATAGGCCACCACGTGGAAAAAATCAAGCGAGTGCGTTACGGACCGCTCGAACTGGATGTGCATCCCGGAAAATTTCGGCGTCTAACTCCGCAAGAAGTCTCGCGATTGAAGTCCGCGGCCCGATAATCACGCTCCCATAATCATCGGAAGTCTTGCCGCTCCGTACAATCCCGCATCGCTTCCCAGGAGCGCCCGCGTAATAATAGTTTTTGTGGGTCCGGTTGATTCGATTTTTGCGGAAGCTCCCGTTAGTTCGCTCGATGAATCCGGAGCCGTAGCCGCGTAAACCATCGAACGCCGCCGCAACTCCTCAAAAATTGCCGGCGCAAATGCTTCCCATGCGCTCGAGACTCCACCACCAATCACGTACATGGGAAGATTCAGGATGTTCACCAGATTTGCCAGAACAATCCCAATGCATCGGCCCACCTGCTGAAATATTTTCCTGGCATCTTCATCGCCCTGGATTGCGAGGTTATAAATTGCCCGGGCGCTGAATTCGGCGTCGGAACCGGCCGCAACCCTAAGCCCTTGCGCACCCGTTGCGACCGCTTCTTTCGCCATTCGAACGATCGCCGTGGCCGAAGCGTATTGCTCAAGGCAACCGCGATTGCCGCAGCCACATTTCACGCCATCAGGTTCTACGGTAGTGTGACCGGCCTCGCCCGCCATGCCGCTCATGCCTGCCCAAATTCGTCCGTTGAAAACAAGGCCACCACCGACGCCGGTACCCAAAGTCAAAATCGCCAGGTGATCAACTTGTTTCCCCGCCCCCAGCCATTTCTCGCCCAACGCTGCGACGTTTGCGTCGTTGTCCACGATTGCGCGCGACTGAAGGCACTTTTCAATTTCAGCCTTAACCAATGCGCCTTCCCATCCCGGCAAATTCGGCGATTCGCGCATGATCCCAGTCTGAACATCAATGATTCCAGGGATCCCTATGCCAACTCCCACAAGTGAAGATTTTTTCTGATACTGCCTGGTCAAACGATGGATGGCGTCACACATATCCTGAATAACGCGCGCGCGACCACGAGAAACTCCGGTACCCAACGTGACTTTTTCCAGCAGAGTTCCATTCACGTCGACGGCCGCAATGCGAAGGTTCGTACCGCCAAGATCTACGCCTATGGAAAAGTTGGACATGAGAATTCTTAGATTATCACTCCTTAGCAATGGAGAGACGGGGGTCCTCGCCCGTCCGCAGACATCGCCTCGTGGCATTGACGGGCGAGGACGCCCGTCTCTCCATTAACAAATTTATCTTTGGCAGTTTGGGCAATAGTGACTGCTGCGGCCTGCGATTACGATCCGCTTGATCGGACCCGTACAGACAAGGCAGGGATCTGCCTTCCCGCCCATAGA
This sequence comes from uncultured Acidobacteriaceae bacterium, assembly GCA_963796015.1. Classification (GTDB taxonomy): domain Bacteria; phylum Acidobacteriota; class Terriglobia; order Terriglobales; family Acidobacteriaceae; genus PALSA-188. The sequence goes on from CAWCJR010000006.1 coordinate 295,653, forward strand.
CGCGATGCTGAAGTTGGAAGAATCCTGCCTCACCGCTGGCATCCACATAATTGGAAATCGAGGAACCTCCAGCCTTGATAGCCTCGTTTAAAACTTCTTTTAGCGCGAGAAATAGTCTTCGCAATTCGGCTTTCGTGAGAGATGCCGCCCGGCGGCGCGGACGCACGCCCGCTCGGAATAGAGATTCATCCGCATAAATATTCCCCACGCCGCTCAACAAGCTCTGATTCAATAGTGCACTTTTGATCGGAGTTTTGCGGCCTCGAAAAACGGCGATGAACTTATCCAATTCCACTTTCAACGGCTCAGCCCCTACGGCTTCAAAGCCGTGTGCGACGCTCAAACGTCCAAACCGTCGTGGATCAACGAAGCGTAGTTCGCGGCCAGATTTCATAATCAGAATGGCGTGAGTGTGCTTCGCGATCTCCGTGCCGGGATCACATAGCAGAAGCCTTCCACTCATTCCCAGATGAACGATCCATTGCGAATTATGCTCTTCCTCGCGATCTCGGCGTTTCTTAGTCCGCAAGCCTTTCGCGGACGAGGGCGTCCGCGCAGCACGGTCCAAATCAAACACGATGTGTTTACCTACTCTCCGAACGTTAGCTATCCGGCTGGACTCCAGGGATGCGACGATCTGCGATGCCGGGGATTTGAGCGGCTCCGGCTTCGATCCCAACCAGACCGACGTAATGACGTCACCTTTTACGCGAGCGGCAAGTCCGCGCGCAATGGTCTCGACTTCAGGAAGTTCGGGCACGAATATAGTCTATCGCTATTTGCGCACCATCCTTTGATTGCTCAACACATGCTTCCGGGTTATCATTTCCAGTACACCTCTGGTCTGTTTATCCCTGTAATTTTTTAGTTTGCCTGTTATCGAGCGGGCAATGAGTGTGTGCGATCGCGAAGGCGACAGAGTGCCGCATTTATTCTTTTCGGAGTGAACTTTGGCGAGAGGCAAGACAGCAGTCATCATAGGCGCGCAATGGGGAGACGAGGGCAAGGGCAAGATTGTTGACGTGCTCTCGGAAAAATTTGCGGTCGTTGCGCGTTATGCTGGCGGACATAATGCCGGTCACACCGTCATCATTAATGGCAAGAAGTTCATTTTGCAGTTGGTGCCTTGCGGGATATTGCGTGCCGGCTGCCGCAGCGTGATTGGCAATGGCGTCGTGCTTGATCCGCTGGCGTTGCTGAAGGAAACAGGCGCTCTGCGCGAAAATGGCGTAAAAGTGGATGGCAGTCTTTTCGTCAGCAATCGCGCTCACGTGATCCTTCCATACCATCGCATGATTGAGTTAGCTTCTGAAAATGCTCCGGGACGAGTAAAGATTGGTACAACCTCGCGCGGAATCGGCCCCGCCTACGAAGACAAGATGGGACGCCGGGGACTGCGTGTTGCCGATTTATTGGACTTGAAATTGCTCAAGACGCATATTGAAAATGCCTGCCGTGAAAAAAACATGATCGCGCATGCGCTTTTCAATTCCGAACCGCTTGATCCGGACTCGATGTATGAGGAATACGCTGCGGCTTCCGAGAAAATCGCGCCCTTTGTTTGCGATACCGCCCTGCTGTTGAATCGTGCCATTGCCGCCGGCGAATCGGTGATGTTCGAAGGCGCGCAGGGGACGATGCTCGACATTGACTTGGGTACATATCCGTTTGTCACTTCATCCAGCGCAACTTCGGGCGGCGCCTCGACCGGGTCCGGCGTGCCCCCCACCTCCATAAACACGGTGATAGGCGTGACCAAGGCGTATTGCACACGCGTCGGTGGAGGGCCTTTTCCTTCTGAGCTTTTGGACGAGACCGGCGACCTACTCCGGAAGCGAGGCAACGAATATGGAGCGGTTACGGGCCGCCCGCGTCGCTGCGGCTGGCTGGATTTGCCGCTTGTTGCGTTACGCTGGCATGATTAATGGATTTTCATGGCTGGTGGTCACCAAGCTCGATGTGCTGGATGAGTTGGCCGAAATTCCTGTTTGCGTTGGTTACAAGATTCATGGGCGCGTTTCCGATGAAATTCCGGCGCACGCCAGCGGTTATGACAATATCGAATGCGTTTATAAAAGTTTGCCCGGATGGCAGACTTCGACTGAGGGAATTACCGAATTGCAAAAGCTTCCGAAGGCTGCTCGCGAATACTTGGATTTTCTTGAGAACGAGAGCAGCGCACGTATCGGCATGGTTTCCACCGGGCCGGGTCGAGAACAGACTATGGTGGTCCCAGAGTTTGCCGCGGAGCTACAATCTCTAACCGGCCAGAAATCCCAAAATCAGGGAAGGTGAAGGAATGGTTGTACTCGCAGTCACGTGGATGGCGAAAACAAGCCAGGAAGCTGAAGTTGCGGCAATATTAGCGAAGCTGACCGAAGAATCACGGAAAGAGCCGGGCTGCGCCACTTACCAGGTGCATCGCCACAAGACAGACCCACGCCGCTTCTTTATTTACGAACAGTACCAAGATGACGCTGCCCTCGAGGCTCACCGCGGGTCAACACATTTTCTTCAGTACGCGAAGAAGGACCTTCCAAAAGTCGCCGATCGCGTGGAAGGCCATCTCTACGAACCGTTAGGTTGATTGATGTGGCACGGGCACTTCTGTCCGCGAAGGTGCCGCAATGGCGTTCGAATGGGACCGAGATGAGATCGCGGATTGCGGCTTACTAATATTGGACTTAACCGGTCGTTCTGAATTTCGCTCGAAGTTTTTTTGTCATATAGAACTGAGAAACGCCAAAAACGATAAAAGCCACCCCGAGAAAGACAAAAAACAAATTTAGGCCGAGCTTTCTAAAGTTGTATACACCGAAGCAGACGAAGGCCACGCCCATTACCATTAGGAAAATTACTCGGTCATAGCCAACAAAGGTTGCTGGATTTACCGGGTTTGCTGGCCCAGGTCGGCCTCGAGTGAGCATTTCATTAAAGCGTGCAACATCCGATTCACAACGGCTTTTGCAGGCACAAGATAGTCCGACCTCCGCAATGCAATCGGGGCACAATGCCCGCCCGCAGGATCTACATACTGCAATGGCGTCTGAACTTCGGTGGGTGAAGCATTTCATATTTGAATTTGATAGTTCGGATTCCTTGTCACGACCAGCGTGGATCTTTTTCGTGATTTTTTCCTGCTCCGCAGATTTGCAAGTTCCTTTCCCAGTTCTGTGACATCACAGCCCGTCACATAGTCGATGCAAAACAAGCTCCGCTGGGTAGTTGTTCCCTCGTGCCTTACTGTGTTAATTCGTACCCCGCAAAAAAGAAACTCAACTCAAATCTCGCGGTATCTTCCGCGTCGGAGCCATGGATCGCGTTGTGTTCGATGCTGGTCGCCCATTTTTTTCGAATGGTTCCGTCTTCGGCATTCGCGGGATTGGTCGCGCCCATGAGCTTGCGCAGATCGGCAATGGCATTTTCTTTTTCCAGCGCCAGAGCCACGATCGGCCCGCTCGACATAAACTCGGTAAGAGAATTGAAAAATGGCCGTGCTGCGTGGACGGCATAAAATTGCTCTGCTTGATGCTTCGAGATTTCAAGCATCTTCATGGCGAGAATGCGGAAGCCGTTCTTTTCAAACTGCTCAATAATGTCGCCGACAGCGTTTTTACGGACGGCGTCAGGTTTTACGATAGTAAACGTACGTTGCAATGTCTTCATATTTCGGTTCAGTCCTCTAATCGTTTAACTTGTTCTTAGGCTCTGGCAGCAACTCCCATCGCGGCGGCTACGACTGCGCCAATGTCCGCGGGAGACTTCGCCATCCGAATGCCTGCCGCTTCCATCGCGTTGATCTTTTCTTCTGCGGTCCCTTTGCCACCTGAGATGATCGCGCCTGCGTGGCCCATACGCCGTCCTGGAGGCGCGGTTTGGCCGGCAATGAATCCTATGACTGGCTTCCTCATGTGCGCCTTCACGTACTCTGCGGCGGCTTCTTCGGCGCTGCCGCCGATTTCCCCAATCATGATTACAGCTTCAGTTTGGGGATCGCGATTGAATAATTCCAGCGCGTCGGTAAAATTCGTTCCAATGATTGGATCTCCGCCGATACCAATTGCAGTGGACTGCCCAATGCCACGCGTGGTCAATTGATAGACCGCTTCATAAGTCAGAGTGCCGGAGCGCGAAACGATGCCAACCGGGCCTTCAAGGTGAATGCGGCCGGGCATGATACCAATCTTGCATTTTCCCGGAGAAATAATTCCGGGGCAATTGGGGCCAATCAGCCGTGAGCGGCGGTCCTGCAAATATTCCCATGCGCGAACCATATCGAGAGTTGGGATTCCCTCGGTGATGCAGACGATCAGTTCAATCTCAGCATCAGCGGCTTCCATGATCGCGTCGGCGGCGAACGGTGGCGGCACGAAAATGACCGACGCGTCGGCGCCAGTGTGTTCAACCGCCTCCTTAACAGTGTTGAAAACCGGAAACCCTTCGTGGGTAGTGCCACCCTTGCCAGGTGTGACCCCGCCGACGACGCGGGTGCCGTATTCTGCGCATGCTTTGGCGTGGAATGTACCTTCGCGCCCGGTTAGGCCTTGAACGATGACTCTCGTGGATCTGTCTACAAGAATGCTCATAGTGATTTGTTATATTCGTTATGTCTTAGCTGCGGCTGCGACTACTTTTTCTGCGGCGTCTTTCATGGTTTCAGCCACAATGAAATTGAATCCTGATTGTTTTAGAATTTCTCTTCCTTCTTCCACGTTTGTGCCTTCGAGGCGCAGCACGATTGGAAACTGGATCTTGGTTTTGTTTGCGGCCTCGACGACGCCTTTCGCGAGAGTATCCACGCGCAGGATGCCTCCGAAAATGTTGATCAGCACGGCTTTCACGCTTTTGTCGCTAAGCAGGATCTCAAACGCGTGCGTCACCTGCTCGGCATTGGCGCCGCCGCCGACATCGAGAAAATTCGCCGGCATGCCGCCCGCATACTTGATGATGTCCATCGTCGCCATGGCCAGCCCGGCGCCGTTCACCATGCATCCCACGTTCCCTTCGAGCTTGATGTAGTTAAGGCATACTTCGACGCCTCGACTTCAAGCGGATCTTCTTCCGTGACATCGCGAAGCTCCTTCAGATCGGGATGGCGGAACATTGCGTTGTCGTCGAACGCCATTTTGGCGTCAAGCGCGAAAAGTCGCCCGTCAGTGCAAGTGATAAATGGATTGATCTCCATCAGCGACGAATCGGTTTCTTCAAATGCCTTATATAGACCGGTCATGAAGCTGCACGGCCTCGATTAATTTGTGCGGTTTCAAGTCCGAGTTGGAATGCCAGCTTCCGCGCCTGGAATGGTTCCAATCCCAGCCCGGGATCAATGTATTCCTTGAGAATTGCGTCGGGATTTTCTTCGGCGACCTGTTCGATATCCATTCCACCTGAACGTGACGCCATGAAAACCGGCTTCGCTTCAGCCCGGTCAATCACCGCATCCAAGATAAAGTTCCTTCTCGATAGGCAGAGTCTCTTCGATCAGCAACCGGCGCACGATCCGCCCTTCGGGCCCGGTCTGGTGAGTGACAAGTTCATGCCAAGTATTTTTGACGCGAGATCAGTGGCCTCTTCCACCGACTTGGCAATCTTTACGCCGCCGCCTTTGCCGCGTCCTCCAGCGTGAATCTGCGCTTTGACGACAACTCCGTTGGCCCCTGAGCTGAAAAAAGTCTTTGCCGCGGCTGCCTTAGCCTCCTCAACCGTTGCCGCCATCTCGCCGCGAGGCACAGCGACGCCATACTTCTTCAGAATGTTTTTAGCCTGGTACTCATGAATCTTCATAGATGCTGATTCAGCCTTTGGACAGGATGCGGCTAGCGGCTCAGAATGCGGGCAGCGAACTTTTGATTCTATCGAAGGGTGGAGGGATTGGGCAAACTCAACTGGGCGCGTCGAACCCCACAATGTAGTCCTTGGTTTGTCGTGTAAGAAGAACATTTGGACTCGCCAGTGCAAACGCCCTAGTCCGCACTGCGTATAATGCCTATCCATGCGCCGCTTTCTCGTCCTTTTGTTGCTTACGTTCGCGAGTGGTTGGGCGCAAAACTCCCCGACCGCGCCGGCTTATGATTCCGTAAATCCTTTCATCGGCACGGCTGGGGATGGCAACACGTTTCCCGGAGCGACTCTGCCGCTTGGCATGATGCAGTGGAGTCCTGACACACGTCCCGACGGCTGGTACCACTATCAGGACACCACGACTCGAGGTTTTAGCCTGACCCATATTAGCGGCGCCGGCTGCACCGTGTATGCTGATGTTCCCATCCTGCCTTGGAAAACGGGATTGGGTAACACGTCGCCGAATGATTTGGTTGTGCCATTTTCTCACGATCACGAGCAGGCCCACCCCGGCTATTACAGCGTCACTTTAGACAACGGAGTGAAAACAGAACTCACAGTCGCGGCTCGTGCCGGAATCGGACGCTTCGTATTTCCAGCAGGTGCACAAAGGATATTGCTGTTTAAAGCTGGCGCCAGCGGCATGAGTAACAACGGAAAACGCGCGGCCGATACCAGCACTGTCAAAATTACGGGCAATGAAACAGTTACCGGAACAGTTCATAGCGGCGGATTCTGTGAGTCTGACACAAAATATGCTCTTTACTTCGTGGTGAAATTTGCCAGGCCATTCTCTTCTTATGGAGTCTGGAATGGGACAGGCAACGCGACTTCCGGCGCACGTTCTGTCACCGGACATAAGGCTGGAGCGTATGTCTCGTTCCCAAAAGGCTCTGCGCCCGTCCTGATGAAGATTGGTATTTCATTCGTGAGTGTGGAAAATGCGGCAAAGAACCTGGACAGTGAAATTCCCGGATGGGATTTTGACGCCGTTCACGCAGCGGCAAGAAAATCATGGACGCAGATGCTCGATCGCGTCCAAACCGGTGGTGGGACTCCCGACCAGCGCACCATTTTTTACACCGGGCTTTACCACATGCTCTTGTCGCCGAACATCTTCAGCGACGGCAACGGGGACTACATCGGCTTCGACGATAAAGTGCGCCGTTTGCCTGCGGGGAAGGCCCAATACGCGAACTTTTCCGACTGGGATATCTATCGCAGCCTTATTCAATTTCAAGCTTTGCTGTTGCCCGCGCAAACCAGCCAGATGATGCAGTCGCTGGTGCGCGATGCCGAACAGAGTGGATGGCTTCCCCGCTGGCCGGTTGCGAACGACGTGAGTTACGTGATGGGCGGCGATTCGTCGTCCATTCTGCTTTCGACTGGCTATGCATTCGGAGCGCGCTCGTTCGACACGGCGTCCGCGCTCCGCTTCATGATTAAAGGCGCTACTCAACCTGGAACCGGGCCGCACGGAAATTCCGAACGCCCGCAGTTGAGCGATTATCTGAGCAAGGGCTACGTCCCCGTGGACGACAAACAGGAGTTGGGAGCCTCGATCACTCTGGAATATGCCGGCGCCGACTTCGCCGTCTCGCAATTTGCGGCCGCGATGGGCGACAAGGCTCATGCCGCGAGCCTGCTGCACTCCGCCCAGAACTGGCGCAAGCTGTTTGACAACGAGAGTGGATTCATTCGCCCGCGCACTGCTGACGGCAACTTCATCACTGGATGGGACCCAGATCAATCTCTTCCTCGCCACCTCAAGATGTGGGACAACTTCGATCAAATGGGATTCGAAGAGGGCAACACCTGGCAGTATACGTGGATGATTCCGCACAATTATGCGGGCCTGTTTAAAGCCATGGGCGGGAACGGGAAAGTCATCTCGAAACTGGACAAGTTTTTCGTCGAGATCAACGGCTGGGGTAAGCCGAACTTTACCGTGGCCAACGAACCGGACTTCTGCGCCCCTTATGCATATGTCTGGACAGGTAATCCGTGGAAAACCCAGGAAGTAGTGGACCGCATTCGCCGCGAGACCTTTACCTCCAAGCCAGACGGCCTTCCCGGCAATGACGATCTAGGCGCTACCTCTGGCGTGTACGTATGGAATGCATTAGGCATGTATCCCGTGATTCAAGGTGTGGGCGGATTGGTTCTCGGCACGCCGCTGCTTCCTCATGCAGTTTTAAAGCTCGGCGACGGACGCATGCTTGAGATCGCGTCGAGCGGACAGGGAATTTATGTTCAGTCTGTCGAACTGAACGGAAAGCCGTACCCGAGCGCATGGCTGCCCATTAGCAAGTTACAGAACGGACAGAATCGCTTGGAATTCACGCTCGGCAAAGAACCCAATCGATCGTGGGGAAGCCAGCCTGAGAACCTACCTCCGTCGTTCGACGCGTCCGAGAAGTGAGCGATTTAAATGTTCCGGAGGTTGTTTCAACCATGCTGTTAACCGACGCCCTTCATTGCATCGCCAATAAGCGGCAATCGCTCTCGCGGGAAGAAGCCCGCTCTGTGATGGCGGAAATATTGGCGGGGCGGGCGAGGGATGCGCCGATTGCCGCCTTCCTGGTTGCTTTGCATATGAAGGGCGAAACCGTCGAAGAGATTGTTGGCTTTGCCGAAGCGATCAGGGCAGCGGCGAGTTCTTTTGGTGGCGCTCAAACTTCAACAGTGGACGTGAGCGGAACCGAACGCGACGCGCTGGTGGACACATGCGGTACCGGCGGGGACGCGAGCGGCACGTTCAATATTTCTACCGCTACAGCTTTTGTGACGGCTGGCGCTGGTGTGCGCATCGCCAAGCATGGCAATCGAAGCCTAACTTCAAAATGCGGGTCGGCAGACGTCATGGAAGCTTTGGGCGTGAACATCAATTTACCCACAGAACGGCTCGCGGCGTGCCTCGCGGAAGTTGGAATCGCCTTTCTTTATGCTCCGGCGATGCATTCGGCAATGAAACATGTTCAGACAGTTCGCCGCGAACTTCGCCTGCGTACCGTTTTCAATCTGTTGGGACCACTTACAAATCCTGCTCATGCCTCGGCGCAAGTGGTTGGGGTGTATTCCGTCGAACTAGTAGAGAAACTTGCGGAAGCGCTCGGCATGCTGGGATTGCAACGCGCCATGGTTGTGCATGGTCTCGATGGCCTGGACGAGATCACGATCACCGGTCCGACTCGCATCGCTGAAGTTCGCGGAGGAATTGTTCGAAGTTACGAGGTCACGCCCGAGGAATTTGGGGTGAAACGCTCAAGCCTGGCTGAAATTTCGGGTGGCGACGCGATTGAGAATGCCGCCATCATTCGCGAAGTTCTCGCTGGCAAAAAATCTCCGCGAAAGGATGTCGTATTGTTGAACGCGGCTGCCGCTCTCGTCGTTGCAGGGAAAGCAGATCGGTTGCATGACGCAATCCCACTAGCGGCGGCCTCGATTGATTCCGGTGCGGCAAAAGTAAAACTGGACGCGCTAGTCAATTTTACGAATTCTTAGGTCCCGGTGCGGCAAAGCCGTCCTCCCTTCATTGGGAATCGAAAATGTCCGCCGTCCGTGAATCATGAGGTATTTGCCAGAACTTGGGGAGTGCACTATAGTTGCTCGGCTATTTCACTCAAAACTTAAGGAGAAATATATGCGCAAGCCATTGCTGTTTGCATTGGCTTTCCTTGTGTCTGCGTCTGTGGCAATGGCTCAGGGCAAGATTGACACTAAGTGGCACTGTCCTAAGGCGACGACGGAACAAAAACTCGACGTCGGAGACACACCAGATCACATCTATTGGATCGGGCAAGGCATTTGTGACGCTACCTCAAGCGACGGTGACCTGAAGGAAAAGTCTGGTATGTTCACGGAATTCCACGATCAATGGAAAACGTCCTTCAACTTCCACGGATACTACAATGCGACCACGGACGGGGGCGACAAGGTTCACTATAAGTACGAGGGTTCCGCTTCGACCGATACCACCAAGCCTGCCTCGAATAAATGGAAGATTGTGGATGGTACTGGAAAGGAAAAAGGTATTAAGGGTTCCGGGACCTGCGCTGGAACGCCCGGTGGCGACGGCTCTTACGACTGGGAGTGCACTGGGACGTATTCGATGGCCGGGGGCATCGGCAAGAGGGGAAATTAGTCGCAATGCAGAAGCTCGAACGTGGGATTGTCGGTCCGCCCGAAACGCCGTCGAGAGTCAGGGCGTGTTTTAGGGCGGTCCGGAATCTCCTGCCGAATACACCAGCCGACGCTGCTTCCCTTTTCTACTTATCCCGCGCCACCACAAACTCCGGAGCCCACAACAATGCCCGCTTAATTTCCCCATTCGGAAAATTGCAAATCGCGTTTCTTGCCAGTTCGGAATAGCGCAAAGCGCAATCGTGAGCCGCTTCCAGCGATCCGTAACGATTTAAAATATCGAGAACTTCGGCGTGGGTCTCGCCATTCACCGCGCGTTCTTCAACAACGTTCGCAATCAACCGGCGTTCGGACTCCGTGCAGCGTTCGAGCGAGTGAATCACCGCCATAGTGACTTTGCCCTCGCGAAGGTCGCTGGCGACCGGTTTTCCGAGGACATCTTCCGAGGCGGTCAAATCAAGCACGTCATCCACAATCTGGAACGCCATACCGAGGTCGCGCCCATACTGCGCCAAATTTTCTTCCTGCTCCGCCGTCGCGCCGCCAAGAATAGCTCCCATCCTCATGCAAACAGAAAACAGGCAGGCTGTCTTGCGGAATATCAAGTCGAAATACTCATCCAACGAAATAAGTTTGCCTTGCTTCTCTATTTGGAGTAATTCGCCTTCCACCATTTGTTGGGTCAGGTCAATCAGTGTGTCGAGGATGCGGAAGTTGCGCTCCTGCAACGCGACTTTGAAAGCCTGCATATAAAGCCAGTCGCCGGCAAGGACGCATTTGGAATTTCCCCATTGCGTGTTCGCGGCAGGACGCCCACGCCGGGTTTCCGCTTCATCAATAATGTCATCATGGACCAGCGTCGCAGTATGAATGATCTCTACGACTGCTCCAAGCCTGACCGCGCCGCGCCCCCTGTAGTCAAAAAGCTTGGCGGAAAGCAAGAGTAGCGCCGGGCGAATGCGTTTGCCGCCGCCCCCTCGCAGGTATTCGCCAATCTCGGTGATTCCCTCAACGCTGGAAACGGTATCGCGCCCAAACTCGCGTTCAATCGCAGAAAGGTCTTCCCGAAGCATCTCAAAAAATTCTTTCCCGTTGATGGCGGCGGGGGTGCTCATTTGTTGTGTCGAGTCCGCGTGCGGCACTTTGGCAACCTTTCCACACTCCTAATTCGTACGGTAATTCGTGAACTGCAAATCAATCCCAAAATCCTTCTGCTTGAGAAGCGCGATCACTTGCTGCAAGGAATCGCGATCTTTTCCGCTCACACGTACCAGGTCACCCTGAATGGAGCCGTTCACCTTCGTCTTGGACTCCTTAATCACCTTGACGATTTCTTTGGCCTTCTCAATCGCGATGCCCTGCTGCATGGTGATCTTCTGCTTGGCGGTAGCCCCGGCGGCGCTTTCAACGGGACCGTACGTCAATCCCTTCAGAGATACCCCGCGCTTTACCAATTTCTGCTGGAGAATATCATTCACAGCCTTCAGCTTATATTCGTCAATCGAGTGCAGCACAATGGCGTCTTTCCCTTCCATCTCAATGTTCGACTTCGAATCCTTCAAATCGAACCGGGTATGAACTTCCTTCAACGCCTGTTGGATGGCATTCGCAACTTCCTGTAGATCGAGCTTGCTTACGATGTCGAATGTATTCTCTGGCATGGGATGCGCCGCCCTGCGGCTCGGCCGCTTTTTCTCTTAGAAGATATATCCTAACAAGCTAAATGGAGTTAGGCTTTTCGTGAAGCGAAAAGAACGAAGCAAAGCCCCCGTTAGCAGCTTCGCACGGCGGTCAGAGGACTTTCGGACGCCACTCGCAACCAAGGCCAGATATGTCTACAATGGGTTTCGTCTGAGGCGACTTGACCGAACTCAATCCCACGTCCGAAACGGTTTCTGCCTATGGAGGCAAGCCTCGTCGCCGAACCGTTATTGCTTCCGGCATGCTTTGCGGCGTACTAGGGCTTGTCGTTCTTTATACCAATCGCAGAGCGTTTTTTAGCCCGCTTGCCATCGTGGTGGTCGCAGCCATCGGACTGGCCGCGATCTTGCTCCAACTCCGTGTGCACAATCGCACCGCCAGCGACATTGTGCATCCCCCGGTGTGGCTGAACGTGCTGGGAATCATATTTGCGTTAGGAGCATTGTCCGGCGACTTCATGCGGTTTAGCACGAGGGCAGCGGAGTTTATGGCTTTGGGCGCTGTTTGCAGCTTTGGAATCAGTGGCGCCATAATCCTTCACGCATTTCGCAGACATCGTGGTGCTCCAAAAAGATTTTAGATAATGTCTCGAATGAGCCTCCAGAGTGAACCAATCCAACCCATGAGCGCTGACGACGAGAAAATAGCCGCTGCCCACGCCAGTCTGCGATTCCTGCAGGATGGGGATATTGTCGGTCTCGGCTCAGGCTCGACGGCGTCTCATGCGATTCGGTTCCTGGCAGAACGGGTGCAGGCGGGCCTCAAGATTCGCGGAATTCCAACTTCGGCAAAGACTGCTGCTCTAGCCGCGAGCCTCGGCATTCCGCTTACTACTCTCGACGAGTTTCAGGAAATCAATGTGGATATTGACGGAGCCGATGAGGTTGATCCGCAACTGAACCTGATCAAAGGTGGTGGAGGCGCGCTCCTGCGAGAAAAAGTGATCGCATTTGCATCCCGTAAGTTTGTCATCGTTGCAGATTCAAGCAAGCAGGTTTCTGTGCTTGGCAAATTTCCTCTTCCCGTTGAGGTAATACCTTTCGCGGAAGCATTGATCGCCAGGAAAATTTCAGCGTTAGGCGCGGTCGTAAAAACTCGCAAGCTAAAAGACGGGACCCCATTCGTCACCGATGAAGGCCATCATATTTTGGATTGCAGTTTTGAAACAATCCCGGACCCTGCGAAACTAGCTCACTCGTTGCAAGATATTCCAGGAGTGGCCGGACATGGTCTCTTCGTCAATATGGCGAGCGTTGCCTTGATTGCAAAAGGTGATCAAGTTGTGGAATTGAAGCGGGATTTGCGCACTACTTGACGCCTGGGAAAGCTTTTCAGCGAAAAGGAATCGGTTTAGGTTCGGTAGGTCCTTCCTCAAACAATTGCTTACCAATCGCTCTCTTCACTTGAAACCGTGTCGCGGGTTGGCAGGTGGAATATCCATCCGGTCGCGTCACGTCGGGGTTTCGGCTATCTCTAACTACGTAATAGGCGCGCATCTTGTAACAGGTCGTGCTTTCTACAGACCGCTCTGTAAATCGGTACACCGCCTGAGAAGGCGATTCGAAAAGCGGCTTCGCGTCGGTCGCAGGATTCAGAGACAACGAGCCAATCTTTAAAACCGGCGATGCGGAAGTTTGCGGCAATAGGAGTAGTGGTGCGTCGTCCGCGGCTGCGAATAACGAAACCGAGCTCACCAACAGAACAACCAAGCTGAGGAGTTTCATAAATCCTCCGTTGAGGCGGATTATAACTCCAAAGTTGGGAGGAGATTAGGTCAAAAGACCTTATCGAAACAGCAACGGCGCGAAATTCGATAGATTGCGCCGCCACACCATCCATGTGTGCATGCCGGGAGTTTCAATATCTGTGTGGTTAATCCCCTTGGATTTTAGCCACTCCCTGAACCTGCGGTTGACCCCGATCAGCCCATCTTCGGTTCCGCACGCGATCCACAGTATGCGCAGTTGAGTATTTGCTTTGGAATCCAGTGAAGGGAAATCGGCCGCGAAATCGTCGGGCATCCCTCCAGAGCTGAAAGCTCCAATCCATGCGAACTTGTCGAGATTGTTAAGGCCCGTCAAAAGTGACTCCGACCCTCCCATGGAGAGTCCAGCTATAGCTCGCGAATTGCGATCGTCTAGAACCAAATATTCTTTCTCCACTCGAGGAATAACTTCAGTCAGAAGCGCCTCTTGAAACTTGCTGAAGTTCCTATCGCGCAAGGCATTGTCGTTAAACCCACCAAAGCCACGATTGACGATTTCAGGTGCGCCGTAACCCAAAGTCATCACTACCAGCATCGGTTTGGCTTTTCCCTCGGCAATCAGATTGTCGAGGATAACGTTGGCGCGGCCCACTTCGCTCCATCCATTCGCCATGTCACTGAACCCGTGCAGCAAATAGAGGACGGGGTATTTGGTGGTTCCGCGAGGATCGTAGGCTGGCGGAATGTAAACGTAATAATCGCGCTCGTCGCCAACTACGCCTGATTTATAGAAATGGTGCTGCACCTCCCCGTGCGGAACGTCGTTCGTCTCCCATGGCAGGGAAGACGGTCCAGGGACGTGGACCTCGCTCTGCTTAAAAAGCAGATTCGGCTTCATCATCCAGTTTGATGGATCAACCAAAGGAACACCGTCGGCGATCAAAGAGTAGCCATAAAAATCCGGATCAAGAGGTCCAATTGTGATGCTCCAAACACCCTGATCGTCTTTTTGCATCGGCACCGGCTTCGCGCCTTCCAGTGCCAGCAAGACATCGTGTGCGTTGGGATCGCGGAAGCGGAACGTGACATGGCCGTCAGATGATACTTCCGGAGAAACAATAGGAGGCGGCATCGCTGGACGCGACGGGCGGGCGGGCTGTACTTGAGCAAAGCTGGTGGCTGCTGCGGCTATCAACAGAATTAGCACTCTTTTTGACATTGGCTCCTCGCTCCGTTTGGAAACGGGCTGAGTATACAACATTGTGCCCATGAGACTTAGCCTCGGATCAAAACTCGGCACTAACTAATTGCATCGAAGCTGCTGCATCATAGGTTTAAGTCTACGGTTCGAGGAGACGCCCACTGCCAATTAGCCTTCAAGTCGCCTGGTTATTTGTGCTGGCGATACCGGTTGCCTCGGTCGCCTGGACGATCACGCATGAGGAAATATTCCGCGAGCCACGCGAGTATTGTCAGGGACGATGCAAGAATGCCCGCAACATTTTCGTGCGGAAATTCTTCTATCTCTTTACCTGTGAGTTTTGCTTCAGCCATTACGTAGCGATTTTCTTCCTGATCATCACGCGATTCAAACTGCTTTATTCGGATTGGCGCGGATATCTTCTCGCAATCTTTGCGCTGGTATGGATCTCAAATATTTATATGAGCATCTACAACCGGCTAAGACTCGACATCCAAAGCGGAAGAATTGAGTTGAAAGTTAAAGAAAAAGATGTCAAGGAGGAAAAGAAGGCCGCGTGAATACTTCGCATCAGGACACTCTTGCCCGCCGATCCTCTCCCCGCGCGCCGGCGGTCATGGCTACGATGTCGGGCCAGGCTCGATTTCCGTCGCCTTTCCGCGGACATAAGTAATCTTCAACGGCTTCCCTCCATTGGCATAGTCCAATGTTTTCTGCGCGTCGTCACCGCCGCCCTCGAGCATTCCCAGGCCAATTGCAAAATCCGCCTGCAATTCGCTCATTCCGGTCTTCACTTCGTGCTTATCAATGGAATCCCAAATATCAGCAGGCCAGTGGGTGTAAAGCGTGCGTGGGTCCTCGATGAACAACATGTCGTTGAGGTAAAAGCGGTAGTCGTCCCCCTGAACGGCACCAACCGGGAAGGCATAGGTCTTAGCATCCTTGGCGAATACAGCCATCACCTGGCGCTGCCCGGATGATTTCGGTGCGGCATCCAGAATCACGTCCTTAATTTCGAGACGCTCCAGCGGAAGAAGCAATCCGGCCTCATGGGAGAAATCCGCATGATGACGCGCGGCGCTGTACGGATAATAAGTAATGCTGTATCCGACTTTCACCCAAACTGGCTGCGCGGTCAGCTGTTGCCGCGCGGTCTTCAAATCGTAGGCGTAAAGCTTCTTCGGGGTGACATAGTAATCCGGATTAAGTGGCGGAGGCTGCGCCTTGTTCGCCGCCCGAAGATTATCCTCATGGCGCTGGTAAAAGATATAGCCCACACGGCCGCCTACGGCCAGAATGGTGATCAACAACATGATTTGAATTCTTTTTCCCATTCAGACTTCTCTCGCAATGCGCATTTTCGATGGAGGCCGGGCGTCCCTCCCGGCATGACGGGCGAGGACGCTCATCTCCCCGTCCGCTAATTAGGATAAAATCAAGAAACAACTCTATGGCAATTACTCAAGACGACATTTTAAGCGCGTTGAAGCAGTGCTACGACCCCGAGATCCCCGTCAATATCGTTGACTTAGGCTTGATTTATGAGATTCGCTTCGAACCGGTGCCCGGGGACACACCGGAAGCTCAACAAGACGTCACTGTTGACATGACGCTCACCGCCCAGGGATGCCCCGAACACGTCAACATAAGCGCACAGGTAAAGGCGCGCATCGAGCAATTACCCGGCGTACGCAACGTAACGGTGAACGTAATCTGGACGCCGCCGTGGAGTCCTGAAAGATTGAGCCCAGACGCCAGAAAGCAACTAGGAATCGAGTGATCGCCGGCTATTACCGGCTTAGCAGCGCCTCGTACCAGTCCGATCCGCGGCTCTCTGCCACGTGCGCAAGACGCTCTCCGACTCTGGTCACGACGTCCAGATAGTTTGTGCCGCGCTCAATATAGTCCGGCAGATTCTCGCGCAACTCAGCAAACTTTTCGGGATATTCAGACACTAACGTCGCCAGTCCAACTCCGGCCAGGATCAAGCCCGCAGGCTTGTTTCCCCTGACAAACATAATGGCCGCTGCTCCCGCAGATCCAGCCAACAATGCTCGCTTCCAGTATTCCATGGTTAGTTCCTCCAGTTTTGTTCGCTCCGATTTGTATCCGTAAGAAGCTATAGCTTCTTAAATATGTAGACGGAGCTTTGATGCACAAATAGCGCTCTCAGGTCCACAGGCTGTTTCAATAGAGACCCTACTTCTTGCCGGAAGGCCGGACTAACAACCCTTGTGCGTCCGTCAGGACGGTTTGTTGCTCTTGATTTCCCTCCTCGGCCACCACAATCTGCTTCGACTTGCGATAGACGTTTGCTACCGCTATCGTCCAGCAAGGAACCAGATCAACTCCCGGGACCAGCTTGGCAAAAAAAGTCGGAAGAAATTCCCAGTGCCAACCCAGCAGATGAATCATCATGGCACCAATGCCCAAATCCAGAACATCATCGGCTGGGGAAAAAGCGCCTTCCACAAATAGGGGGAATATGACGATCTGAAGCGCATCCGCAATAACAGCCAGAACCATGGCCGCGCGAAACCGCGAACCCGGTGAAATTGTTATCGTGTCTTGAGTGATGACAGGGCCGCTCATTGCACGTCCATTTTAAACCGAGATGCGAGCGGGCATGGGAGAGGGCGCGAAAAAATGCGGCAATTTTGCCCCTTCGTGAATTCTGGTGCCGGGACGGGGAGTTGAACCCCGAAGGGCCGAAGCCCGGCGGATTTTGAGTCCGCTGCGTCTGCCAGTTCCGCCATCCCGGCCTTAGCTGTGGGAAAACTAAGCTTAGTTGATCGTTTTGGGGTTTGCAACTTCGTAAGGGAAATTCGCCGCAGCCGCCGAAGCTCCTCAGCTGCGCTGAAAATCAGCGGAATCTTCGTATAAGCAGGGTATGCCTGTCGGAGCGGTACAAACCCAGCACGTACATGGTTGCCTTCGCTTTTGTTGAAAAGATTACCTGGCGAATTCGTAACAAAGGTAGGGCGCGCGGAATTTCCAGAAGATGAGCAGTCTTGGAATCAGCCGCGGTGGCATCCACTTCTTCATCCGCATAAGAAAGTTGAACGCCGTAGTCGCGTTGCAAGATGGAAAACAATGATCCACTCACTAATGAGGCGCGGTTGAGGCCGGAGACGTCCGCCGCTGAGAGATAACAAGTCTCCAGGGCAAACGGTTCATCGGCCCCCATGCGCAGACGTTCTATTTTAATTAACTTGGCTCCCGCAGCTAAGGCCAGCCGCGCGTTGACATCTGGTTCGTCATTCACCGTGCCAAAAGATAAAACTTTAGAAAAAGCAGCCAGACTCCGTCCGGTCATCAACTCGGTAAAGCTTGTCAGCTTATTGAAGTGAATCATGGGCGGAGCCACAAAGGTTCCAGCCCCTCGACGTCGCTGTACTCGTCCTTCTCTCTCCAACGCCACTAGTGCATGGCGGGCCGTCATCAGGCTCACGGTGTGAATCTTGGCCAATTCCCGTTCCGACTCTACTGCGTCCCCAGGTTTCAACTCGCCGGCTTCTATACGGTTGAGGATCGCGGACTGAATCCTCTTGTACGCGGGGGTGCCACCCTGTCCATTTCCTGACGTCGCAATCTCTGCCATGAAGACTCCGTGAGTTCCATCAAATAGAATTCGTAGCTGCAAACTTACACATTTCGCCTTGCCAAAGCCATTGACTAAAGCCATTCGTATCCATATAGCTATAGAGCAGATAACGCTTTCTCATCAAAAGCCTGTAACCTTTTGCTATAGAGCGTATAACTTCCTGTTATCTGGACGCTAAATTACATTCTGGCCGCTGGTTTGTAAAGCCCTCAGCGTCGAAAGGCTTCATTATTTGCAATATAACGGCTAAAATCTATGTTTCTTGAATCCTTTAAGCTTTCGTGTTTCACTTTCTAGCGGCCCCGCAAAACCGCAGTTGGGCTAAGATTTCCACAGGAGCTATAGAGCGATAGACTGAATATTTAAGAAATCCTGCGTTTTTTGCTTGACGACCATCTGTCATCTCCTATATAGCATTGCACGAACGTTTTTCCTAGTTAATTTTGCACGCTGATTGTTCCAGGTTCAGGAGGATGTATGCGACGCTCAACAAAGATTGCAATTCTGCTCTTCGTAATGGCGGCCTTGTTTGCGGCTATGGAGACTTCATGGGGTCAGGAAGTCACGGCTGGAATCACAGGAACTGTGCTTGATCCGAGTGGCGCGCCCGTAAATGGCGCCGACGTCACCGCGAAAGATAAAGATAAGGGAACCACTTTCACCACGCACAGCGATTCCTCGGGCGTCTTCAACATCACCCGCCTGCCCGTGGGGCAGTATTCGGTAACAGCTTCCGCACCTGGTTTTGACACTGCGGTTTATCCGCCGTTCACGCTTGTGCTCAACCAAATCGCCAACGTGAAGTTCGAAATGAAGATAGGCCAACTATCTCAAGTGGTGGAGGTCTCGGGCAGCGCTCCGATTCTTCAAACGGAAACCACAGACGTGAGCACTCTCATTGATGCGAACACGAACGTGAGCTTGCCACTGGCGTCGCGCAACTACCTTCAGTTGACGTTGCTGGCTCCGGGTGCGACCAATGTTGATCCCGATAGCATGAGGCAGCCGCAGAGCATGACCAACTCAGGCCGTCCATACATTAATGGCAACCGCGAGCAGGCTAATGAGTACCTCATTGACGGCGTGCTGAATAGCGAAGACAAGAATAATGAAGTCGGCTATACGCCCAGTGTGGATGCGATTCAGGAATTCAACCTCATAACTCAGAACGCCTCCGCTGAGTTCGGCAACTATGAAGGCGGGGTGGTAAGCGCGACCATTAAATCGGGAACGAATAATTTTCACGGCGATCTTTTTGAGTTTTTCCGCAACGATGCTCTGGATGCGAATCTGGCCTCGGCCGGATGGTATCAGGGTGTAGACAATGGAAAACTTGGTTTCAATGCGCAGGGCGTCCAGAACAAACCCGAACTGCGTTACAACCAGTTTGGCGGCACCATCGGTGGTCCAATCATCAAGAACAAGCTTTTCTTCTTTGCCGACTACCAGGGTCAGCGCCTGGTGAATGCGGGACAAACCGGCGCTCAAGTCCTCACGCAACAGGCGCGCAGCGGCGATTTTGGGCAGCTTTGCACCGATTTCGGCGGAGCATTCAACAGTGCGGGGATCTGTAGTGGTGGAACCGGAATAACTCTGGTGAACCCGAACACGTCAGCTCCCGTTCCATTTAACAATCTGGCCAATGCCGGGCTGACGCCAAGTCCGGTCGCCACTGCCCTTTTTGGCATGACGAAGTATTACCCGCTTCCGCAAACCAACTCCCTCAACGGAAACAATTACTTCTACAGCAGTGGAAACGACCTGAATAACAATCAGGGCGATCTAAAGATTGATTACAACGCGACTGACAAAGATCGCATTTTCGCACGTTGGTCGCAGATGGACCTGAATCAGCCTACTTTCACGGGTTGCGTGTTCTGCAATAGCGGAGCGGTCGAAGGCAGCGATGAACCTGTCAGGAATGCAGTCCTTGACTGGTCGCACATCATTACGCCGCGCCTGTTGAATGAAGTTCGCTTTGGCTTCAATGCGGTCCACTTTAACGAGAGTCTGACGCCGACATCTTCGCTTGGGAACATAAGCCAGCAACTCGGAATCGCAGGCGGCAACTTTCAAGCTCCGGGACTACTGCAAATTAACATCAACGGTGCGGGGGTCGGAGCCGCCGCAGGTCTGGGACTTCAGAACCTGATACAGATTTTCCACTCCACTCAAGGCCAGCTTGAAGATAACCTGATCCTCACACGAGGCCGCCAGCAAATCAAAGTTGGATTTCAGTATGCCCGGGAGCGGCAAGACTATATCTACCAGGGAAATAATGGAGCGTTGGGCCTTCTGAATATTTCTTCCCTGACTGGCTCCGCACTGTCCGATTTCTACCTGGGAGACGTCGTAAGTTCAACCTCGCTTAGAGATACCGGGGGTGTAGTCAGCTCTCCGGCTAAACTGCGCGGGAATGTTTACGGAACGTACATCCAGGATGACTGGCGTTTAACAAACACACTCACGCTGAATCTCGGCCTGCGTTTTGAAGACCACGGCCCGCTTTACGAATTAAACAACCGGGCTGTGAACTTTGGCCTCTACACCGGCACTATATACACCGCAACCGGGGTTGATGGCACGGCCAAGTTCGGCAATCAGGCACTCTACAACAATTACTTGGGGATCGGTGATTTCATGCCACGAGTGGGCTTTGCATGGTCGCCCGCAGCTTTGAATGGCAAAACCGTAATTCGTGGAGGCTTTGGAATCTCCCAGTTCGCGGAAGGCGGAGGCAGCAACGAAGAACTCACGCTGAACACTCCCTTCGGCATTCTTCAGCAAGCCGCCGGGACAACCCTATCTCAGGGATTCGGCGCTACTCAACCTCCTTCCTGCACCACCATTAGCCAAGCTTGCTACGACGGGCAGCGTATCCGCATCTTCGATCAGAACTTCAAGCCCGCCATGAACGACCAATGGAACTTGACCCTTCAGCATCAGTTCAGCAACTCGCTGACCGCGCAGGTTGGCTACGTAGGCCAGCGCGGTTCGCACTTGTTGAATTTTGAGGATGTCGCACAGTCTGTTCCATTAAATGCTCAAGGACAAATTGCGGGAGCTGGACAACTCATCGTGAACCGGGTTCCCGGGCCATTCCTTGGAGGCGGGACGCCAGGCTCTCTGTATCTCGCCGACAATCCCCAGTTCAACGCTCCGGGTTGCGGCACTGGCAGCAACCCAGCCTGCTTCGGTCACCCAGCCCTGGCCGGAACAAACATGTCCAATGCAGACCAGAAGTACAACGCTCTCCAGGCCGTTTTGCAAAAGCGCATGAGCAATGGACTGGAAGGCCAGATCGCCTATACCTGGTCGAAGTGCTTGAGCAATTCGCCGGGATATTTCGGAACCGGATGGGGAAGCCTACAAGCCACAAGTTCGGGTGGGCAGCCTGGATTCGAAAATATCTACGATCCGCATTTGAATTGGGGACCGTGCTACTTCGACCAACGACAGATTCTCAGCAGCTTCGTGACTTACCAACTGCCGGTTGGCCATGGTAAACAATTTGGCCACGACATGAACTCCGTACTCAACGCTGTTGTTGGAAATTGGGAACTCGGCGGAATTGTCACTCTCCACAGCGGCAACCAATTAAGCCTCAACGAGTTTGGCGGCTGGGGAATCGGTGGGAACGCAGATAACACCAACGGAATTGGCCCACAGACTCTCTCCGAGTTGCCTGACTGCAACGGTCCAATCAATCTGTTGAAACAGCACGTCAATGCGACCGGTACCACGGCGGCATATATACAGTGGTTCGATCCAACTAACATCAGCAACCCGGCCCCGAATACATTTGGAACCTGCTCGCCGGGCAACATACGCGGTCCGGGATATGCCAATGTGGATTTGAGCCTGCACAAAGACATACCCTTCACGGAAACTAAGAGGCTTGAGTTCCGGATTGAAGCGTTAAATGCTTTCAACCATCCGGTCTGGACCTTCAGCGGCGGTCCGGCGAATGGATCGTTCGACCCGCCGGCGCCAGGAACCGGTGGAAATACAGGTGTGGCGTCAAGCAATCCAAATTTCGGCGCCATCACAGGGTCGCAGGGCGCACGCGAACTGCAATTTGGATTGAAATTTTACTTCTAGAGGGGGATTTCAAGTTGAATGGCAGGCGGCTCAATCGCCTGCCATTTTTTATTTGATTAGCAGCTTACGAGAAGGGATCGGATTCGGCGACGGCGAATGAATGGCACGTCGAAGTTCACGATTCTTTCCGGCTTATAATTGTCAGATGATCAAAGCTCTAATTGCCGCGTTCATTCTTCCATTTGCCCTCTGCGCGGCAATTCACTCTTGCGCACAAGTATCAAGGAAGATCCCTTCGGCCGCCAAACTTGATTCGGCCGACAAAGCAGCAACTCTGGCGGAAGCAGGGCACTGCGCGGAGGCTTTGCCGCTGTTAAAGAAATCCATTCGCCAGACCACCGAACGAGACACGCAGAAAAGACTTGGACTGGATGGCTTGCATTGCGCGATGACTCACGGCGCGCCTTATGACTCGCTCGAGTTTCTCGACATTCTTGTCCAGAAATTTCCGCACGATCCTGAAGTGCTCTATGCTGCCACCCACGCTTTTTCCGATTTGTCGCTGCGAACTTCTCAAGACTTGATCCAGGATGCTCCCTTCTCCTACCAGATTCACGAATTGAAAGCTGAAGCGTTTGAATCGCAAGGAAATTGGCAACAGGCGGCCGCCGAATATCAGAAAATTCTGGATATCAATCCGCAATTGCCGGGCGTTCATGCACGCCTCGGCCGCGCTCTGCTCTCCATGCCCCAACCTTCTCCTGCCGTGATTGCCGAGGTGAAGAAAAATTTCGAGCAGGAACTCGAAATTGATCCCCGGAATGCGAGTGCCGAATATGTCTTGGGAGATCTCGCCAAAGATGATGGGGATTTATCTGCCGCGATACGCCATTTCTCTCGCGCCACTAAGCTCGACGCTGGTTTCGCCGATGCGTATTTGGGATTAGGCACTGCGCTGGTTTCGAACAAGCAGTTCGCCGAGGCCCTTCCCCCACTTGAAACCTACGAGCAGCTCGCGCCCGACAGTCCCACGGGGCACTATCAACTTGCGCTTGCCTATTCTGGAGTTGGCCGCAAAGAAGATGCAAATCGTGAGGCGAGCTTGCAACGCCAGAGCGCGCAAGCCCTCGAGCAGACGAAGCGTAGAGTGTCCCAGGGAATGATGCAGCAGAACGGCGAGCCGGAAACGCAAACTCCGGAGCCGAAGTAATCCGATCTCATGAGACGGTTTCCTGAGTCTTTTCGCCGCCGAGATTTTCTGCGTTTGCTTGCTGGCGCGACGGCTTTCGTGGGATTCCCTGATTTTGTAAAGCCATTAAATGCTGCGTCTCCCTCGTATCCTTTCTCCGAAGTTCCGCCTTCTGCAAGCGGCATCAGTTGGGTACACACGGCGGGTAAGTCCACAGATAAATTCCTCCCCGAGATCAGCGGCGCGGGTTGTGCGTTCCTCGACTACGACAACGATGGATGGATGGATATTTACCTGGTGAACAGTGGTCGCGCCGACTTCTATAATCCAAATCCGCCGCTGCGAAATGCACTTTATCGAAATAATCGCGATGGCACTTTCACCGATGTTACGGAAAAGGCCGGCGTCCTGGGAGGCGGCTACGGCATGGGAGTCGCGGTCGGCGACTACAATTCCGACGGCTTTCCCGATATTTATGTAACTCAATACGACCGCAGCATTCTGTATCGCAACAATGGAGACGGCACGTTTACCGACGTAACGGCCAAAGCTGGCGTGGCCGCCCCCGGATGGGCGTCCAGCGCCGCATGGTTCGACTACGACAATGACGGGCGTCTCGATCTATTCGTCTGCCGCTTCGCCGACTATGACAAATTGAGGAACCAGCACTGCGGCGATCCAAAGTATCCCAATATCGCGGGGAAAAACGAATACTGCTATCCCAAGGTTTACGATCCCATGCCGAGCCTGCTGTTTCACAATAATGGCGACGGCACTTTTACTGACGTCAGTCAGAAGATGGGAATTTCGGAAAATCCCGGCAAGGCTTGGGGAGTCGTCGCAACAGACATTAATAACGACGGCTGGATGGATCTTTTCGTTTCCAACGATACTGTTCCCAACTTTCTGTTCTTGAATCACGAGGGCCGAGGCTTCGAGGAAATCGGCTTCACTGCCGGAGTCGGATATGGCGAGGGTGGAAAAATTCGCTCCGGAATGGGCGTGGATTCAGCGGATTTCGATGAAGACGGATGGATGGATTTATTCGTCACCAATCTCGATCATGAGATGTATCGCGCTTTACCGCAATAAACACGATGAAACTTTCGAAGATCTGGCGCTGCCGGAAGGAATTGGGAAAGCCACGGAGCTGATGAGCGGCTGGAGCGTGAAATTTATTGATTACGATAACGACGGGAAACTGGATTTGTTCATCGTGAATGGCCATCCCAATGACATTATTGAAGAAATCAAACCGAATGTGACGTTTAAAGAACCGCTGCTACTCTTCCGAAACACAGGCAAAGCATTTCAAGACATCAGCGGGCAGAGCGGGCCGCTGTTCGCTCGGCAACTTTCCGCTCGGGGCATGGCAATCGGTGATTTCAATAATGATGGCGCGGTAGATATTTTGATTTCGGTGAACGATGGCGCACCTATACTTCTGCGGAACGACGCCGCGAAGCAGAACCATTGGCTGGGCGTGAATCTGGTGGGAACCAAGTCGAACCGGGATGCTGTCGGCGCAAGAGTTACGTACCAGGCTGCCGATCTCAAGGGAAATCGAATGAAAGTCGGGGGCAGCGGGTTTCTATCTTCGCACGATCCACGTTTGGTGCTGGGCATTGGAGAGCGGACGAAATTTGATTGGCTGGAAGTAAAATGGCCGCTGCCGAGCAAAGCTGTGCAGCGGATTATCAATCCGCCGATTGATCGCTACATCACGATCGTCGAAGGCGAGAGCAAGTGGAAGTGAGCAAGCTTGTATTCGGGTGAACTGCTATGGCGAGGGCCGGGACAATGCACTGAGAGTAATGCCCGCATGGCGAAGTTTCTGCACCACTGCGGCGGCAATCTCCGGCGCACCCGGAGTGTCTCCATGAATGCACAGGGTTTGAGCATTCACTCCGACCTCAGTACCGTCGGATGCCATAACTATTCCCCGTTCAACTATGCCTAGGGCCTGTTGTGCCGCCTCCGCCGGATCGCGAATCAACGCGTCTTCAAGTTTGCGTGAGCGCAAGCTGCCATCCGGTTCATACATTCGGTCGGCGAAAGCTTCGGCGGCAACCGCAAATCCGGCATCCCGAAAAACATCTACCATCGGTGATCCGGCCAGGCCAACCAGCACAACGTCGCGTCTCCACCGGGCGACACCCTTTGCAATCGCCTCTGCAAGCTTTGGATTGCGGGCCGCCTGATTGTAAAGCGCGCCATGAGGCTTAACATGCGACAAGTGCACGCCACTTTCTGCGGCCACTTCGGCAAGCTCGCGGACCTGTTCGAACACGAAATCGGAAACTGTTTCTTCCGGAAGATTCAGTTCAACCCGTCCGAAATTCAACCGATCCGGATATCCCGGATGCGCCCCTACCGCCAGCTTCCAGCGAAGTGCCTGCCTGATCGTGGCTTTCGCAATTTTTTCATCACCGGCGTGCCCCCCACACGCGACGTTGATCGAAGTGAGTGAGGGCATCAATGCTTCCTGCGTGCCGTCGGCAATGGCCTCGGGCAGTTCGCCCATATCGCAATTCAGATCAATGCATTTCATGAATCAAGCTCTCTGAGGTTAGCAAATCTTCTATTTCTTTCAGCAGCGATCGCGCAACTTCCCATCCAACTTTTTCAAATCGAATCTCATCGCGCGGACGAAGCTGCCCGACGCTGGCTAGATCGGCGGAAATCACATTTGCGATCTTTGGATACCCACCCGTGGTCTGTTGTTCCACAAACAGCACAATGGGTTCGCCTCCGTTGGGGACTTGAATCGCACCCAGCGAAACTCCCTCGGTAATCATCTCTCCGCCGGGGCGCGCTGGAATGGGCTCGCCTTCCAGTCGAAGGCCCATGCGATTGGATTCTTCAGAGACCCGGTACGCACTAGTGTAGAAAACGCGCTGCGATGATTCGGGAAACCAATCACTCTGTGGGCCGGGTGTCACGCGCAGGATTTTGCGGAGCGACAGACGCTTCAGTACGTCGGCAGTTAGCGCGACCTTGCGGAACGACGCGGTGTCTGACTTAGTGTTCGTTGCTCCGACATCTAACACATCACCTTTGCGCAACGGCCTGCCATTGAAGCCTCCAAGACCGCTCAAAAGATGCGTGGACGCGCTGCCAAGAAAAGACCTCACAGAGATCCCTCCGCGAACGCATAGATAACAGCGCGCCCCGGTACGGGTTGGCCCCAGACTTAGCGTCTGGCCAGGGCCGAACCTCAACCGACGTCCATTGTTCGACCGGCGCACCATCCAGACGTCGCGCCGAAATCGGAGCCCGTCAGCGCTACCACAGCACCTTCCGGAAACAGGAAGCTGCCCCCAAGCAGCGTCATCTCCAGCCCAGCGGCGCTCTCGGCATTTCCCACCAGCCGATTCCCGATGCGCAATGAAATTGCATCGGCCGCACCGGACGCTGAAACACCCATCGGGCCAAATCCCTCGCGCCCAAGATCCTGCACGGTGGTGAGGAGTCCCGGCGCTTGGACTTGAATCACCATCAAGCATTCTCCCTTGCGGCGAATTCTTCACGCGAAATCGGGACAAAGCGCACGCGATCTCCGATGGACAACAAACTCATGCCAGCCCGGTCGGGCCGGAACATCGCGGTGGGGGTACGTCCCAGCAATCTCCAGCCTCCGGGAGTAGCGAACGGATACACGCCTGTCTGACGGCCCGCGATCCCAACGCTGCCCGGCGGCACGATCCGCCGCGGTTTTGCCAGGCGCGGTGTCACTAGCGATTCGGGCAATTCGCCAAGATAAGCAAAGCCGGGTACGAATCCCAAAAAATAGACGGTGTAAGTAGCCGAGGCATGCAGTTCGATTGTTCGCGAAGGCGCCAATCCGTGTATTGCACTCACATCATTCAAGTCCGGACCAAATTCACCGCCATAGCACACCGGTATCTCAATTTGGCGGGATTCCGGAAGCGGCAGACTTTCGAGCCGGTCGAGATATGTCCGCAGAATCGCTTCAAGTTCGTCATGCCCCGACCTCAGTGCATCGAACTTGACCAGCAACGAGCAATAGGCGGGATGAAGGTCGCGAATGCCTTCGACTGGAGCGAGTTCGAGCAGTCGTAGAAGCTTAACGACGTCATGATGGGCGTCGAGTGTGATCTGCTGACCAAAGTAGACCAACAGCGACTGATCGCTCGAGCGTTGGAATCGCACGCGGTCGGCTGCGGACGTCAGCATGCTGGCCAGATCAACTATTTAGCGCCTTCCAGAATTTCTACTCCATACGGAGCCAAGTCTACCGTGCCGCCTTCGGTCCCCGCGAGCAGTAGCTTCATCGGCCGGGGAAGTGAGATAGTGCGCGCTTCCTCCGCGAAATTGATCACGACAAAAACATCGTGCCCGGCACCGGTGCGGCGGCTGACTTCTACCCCATCAGGCACTGGACCAAATGCCGGAGTGACTCCGCTCTGTTGCACCATCCATTGCGCAGCCGCTGCCATAAGCTTGTCATCGAGTACAGCCCCGATATAAGTGATGTTGCCCTTGCCGTAAGCGTGCGTGATCACCGCGGGTTGATCATCGAGCCATCCATTGCTCTTGCCGTACTTCAACAGCACTTCGGCGTCCGGAGAGGATGACTTCAACTGTTCAGCCCAAACGCTCGCCTCCCCCTCGCCCCATGAACCAGAAACCGGAACATCTTTTTCCAGCGCATAATACTGCTCGACTCGCCCGCCGAGAGCGCCCACCAGAAAGCCGGGCTGGCGTTGCCTTAGGAGCGAATTGAATTGATCCTTCATTCCCGACCGCGGTCCGAGTACCAGATGCCCGCCGTTCCGTACATATTCCATGAGATGTTTCGCCAGGTCTTCTGGAATTACATTCAGGCTTGGCGCCACTACCAGCTTGTAATCTGAAAGCGGAGCATAAGCACTCACTACGTCCACCGATTGCGCCAGCCGCCGCAGATTCGCGTAGTAGCTTTTCAATATTTTTATGTCGTCGTAAGCATCATTGTGTTTTTGAAATTGAATTGCCCAATGGCTGTCGTAGGAATAAAGCAACGCAACTTGCGAGACGACAGTCGTACCCTTGAATGCACTCTGCACTTTTCCGAACTCATGCGCGATCTGATTGACTTCGTTGTAGAACGGAACCGGCGTTCCATCAGGACCCAACAGGGTTCCGTGATATTGCTCCTGACCATTGAGCGCACTCCTCCACTGCCAGTAGTTAACGTCGTCGGCGCCGTGAGCGATTGCCTGCCATGCCATCGCTCTCGCCTCCCCCCGGTTCAAGAAATTATTCAGCGGCGCCCAATTGACGGCTCCGGGCTGAGTCTCCATAACCCAAAAGTTCTCCCGTTTAAATCCTCGAGTCAGGTCATGGGACAGGCCGTTTTGGTCGGGATCAAGATGCCCTTTGCCGACGTAGTCGTCCCATGAGGCAAAAGTCAGGGGTTTGGTGATGACGTAGTGATCGAAGCCATCAAAAAAGCCCATCAGATTGCCGGTAATGAACTGGCGCGGATCGGAATGTTGCCGGATCGCGTCTATTTGATTTTGCTGATATGCAGTCCATTCAAAAGTAACAAAGCGCTTCCATTCCAGCCTCAGTCCGGGATTGTTTCCTCCAATCGGAATCGGAATCTCGCTCCAGTTGTCGTAAGTTTCGCTCCAATAGGACGTCGTCCATTGCGTATTGAGATTGTCGAGAGTCTTGTATTTAGCTTTCAACCAATCCTGAAACATTCGTTTGCTGGCATCGTCATATGACATCAACGCGTAGCCGTATTCGTTGTCAATTTGCCACCCAACGACATTGGGATTGTGGCCGAAACGGATCGCCATTTGATCGGCGATCTTACGACAGAAAATGCGATAGCGTGAGGATGTGACGGAGCCGTGAGCACGGTTGCCATGTTTGGCGCGCTGGCCATTTTCTTCGACGCGCAAGGTGTCAGGATATTTCTGCGTGAGCCAGGCAGGCGGGGCTGCTGTCGGGGTTCCCACAACTGAAACGATGTGGTATTTAGCCGCAAGGTTGATCGCGCGTTCCAACCAATCGAAATCGTAATGTCCCTCCGAAGGCTCCATCCTGCTCCAGGCGAATTCTCCGACTCTGACTACCTTGATGTTGGCTGCCTCCATGAGTTCGAGGTCTTTTTCCCAACGCGATTCCGGCCACTGCTCGGGATACCAGGCGGTGCCCATGAGAATGGCATCCTGGCCGGGCAGCTGCGTGGGGATGGCGGTAGGTTGGGAGAAAGCGACATTCGATGGTGACTGCGCTGGGGCGAAAATTCCAAGTAATTGGCAAATTAAAATCAGCCGACATATGCGGGGGAGCAACATGGACCTCCTGGTAGTCACGCCACATTGTCATCCTGGGCAGCGAAATGACCTATGTAATTCACGCCACAATGCATACGTCCTTCGCTGCGTTCAGGATGACAAATTCAAGCGAATGTCGAGTCTTACCCGAACACAAATCTAGCGCCCAATCGTTACTGTTTTACCGGAGTATGCGACGACTTTATCGGCGTTTTCAGTGGGCTCAACTCCGACTCCATGATTTTCTGCAACAAAGACAACTCGGAAAGTCCGCGTTTGAAGCATTCCAGGAAATTCACCTTTTCTGTCGCCAATGGTAAGTGCCTGTTTCGCATCATCCCAATGCAACGGAATTGTCGCGTAGATTCCCTTCTCGTAGTCGTAGGTATCGTTTTCATCTTCGTATAAATTGAAGTCGGCGTCAGCTCCCCGGTAGATTCGAAGTTCAATGGGATCGGCCGGTTTCTCCGTTGACCATTCTTCATCAGGCCCGAGCGGAACAATCGAACCGGCGCGAACGTAGAGCGGAAGACGATCCAACGGGGCAGGAGCGTCAATGGCGAGGCCGCCATTCACCGATGAACCTGACCAAAAGTCGTACCATTTCGCCTGCGGCAAATAAACACTTCTATTCGTTGCCGATGGTTCAGTGACAGGATTAACCAAAAATGCCGGACCGAACATAAATTGATCCCCGACATTCTGAGCGCGCACATCCGTACGGAAATCCATCACCAATGGCCGCATCGGCGTGTAACTCTCGCTGGTCGTCTTCCATGCGAGCGAATAGATGTACGGCAACATGCGATAACGCAGACGATCGAAATTTACTAGGATTTTCTGCGCCTCGGGACCGTACGACCACAACTCATTCTGATCGGTCTTGCGCGTCCCGTGCACCCGCAACACGGGATTAAAGGTGCCGTATTGAAACCATCGAATAAAAAGCTCGCGGTATGCGGGATCATCAGGATCACCAAAGACGAAACCGCCAATGTCGGTGGTCCAGTAAGGAATTCCGGAGAGAGCGAAATTTAATCCAGCGGGAATCTGGCGCCGGAAGCTGAAGAAGTCCGAGTTAATGTCGCCGGACCACGCGGTCACCGCGTTCCTTTGCGAACCCGCGAATGCGGATCGAGAGAGAATGAATACCCGCTTCTTGTCAGTTACACTGCGCTGTCCCTGATAAACGCCTTGTGTATCTAAGAGAGGATAGATATTCAAGTACCGGTTGCCGCTACCGGCGGCCAGTTTGTGATTCAACAGAATATTTTCTTCCTGACCTTCTGTCTCTGGCTCCGTAGTGTCCATCCACCAGGCATCAATGCCTAGACTGAACAAGCCCTTGTTGACCTGGTCCCAGTAAAACTTTCGCGCATCGGGATTGGTCGCGTCATACACCGCCATGCCCGAGGTGTGATACGGAGGTTTCGCGAACTTGAACTTGTCCACGAACCAGCCTTGCTTATCCATATAGTCGTAATTCGTCGAGCCGGGCTCAAAGAATGGCCAAATAGAAATCATTAGATGGAAGTTCAACTTATGAAGTTGATCGACCATACCCTTGGGATCGGGATAATTCTTGTTGAATACGAACTCGCCTTTGCGGTTCCACCAGAACCAGTCCTGTACAATGTCGTCCACCGGAATATGCAAGTCGCGGTATTTCTGCGCAACGCCGAGTATTTCCTCTTCAGATTTATAGCGGTTCTTGCATTGCCAGAATCCGTATGCCCACTTGCCGAACATTGGGGCTTGCCCGGTCAACTCACGGTAGCCGGCGATCACTTTGTCGAGGTCCGGCCCATAAAGAAAGTAGTAGTCAATCTCGTCGGCGACTTCGGAACTGATGTACATGTAATTCGCAAAGCGATTATTAAATCGGCCGCGCGAATCGTTGTTCCAATAAATCCCGTAGCCATTGCTCGATACGAGAAAAGGTACGGCGATATTCGTGTTGTCCTGGGAGATGTCAACCGACTCGCCGCGGTAATTCCAGACTCCCGCCTGATGCTGACCGAGGCCGTATAGACCTTCGCGGGAACCGTAAATGTTGATGAAAGATTCCGCGCGGTAAGTGTCCTCGCCATTGACCTTCACCGGAGTCAGCTTGCGAGATCCTTCCTGAACTAGTTGCTTGCCTTGAGCATCGCGATAGGTGATCGAGCCGTCTTTGCGGGTGACGACGATTTTCAGTTGCGAAGTTGTGACAGTGACATCAGCATCTGTGGCCTGCATGGTCCACTGAACCTGTGGCCAGCTTGTTTTTGTAATTACGAAGTTGGGACGATCCGAAAAAGCAGCCGTTGCAGAGTAAAGCACGTGAATAATCGAGTCGCTGCAAATCTGTAGCTTCAATGTTCCCTGTTGCATGGTAAAGACGACGCCGTCGGCCTGCTGTTGGATCGCCGTTACAGGATTGGCGGCAACCCACTGGGCGCGAAGGGGGGAGGGTAGTGTCAATAAAATGAGCGAGAATATAACCAGGCAGCTTTTCTTTATCTTTATCTTTAGCATAGAGAGTCCAGTGTGATTTCTGGGGAGTCCTTTGTACTGCTCACTGACGACAATAGCAAACTTTTATTTGCGCTTGAAGAGAAGGCAAACAATAGACAGAGTGTGCCTTTAAAGTCTGGATCTGGTCGAGAGGTTGCCAGAAGTAAGCGCGACCCGTATCGTATCGGTAATTTCAAATTGATTCGAGGGCGCTATGGAATCCGAGGAAGTTCACGAACTCCAGGAACATGCCGAGCACGCGCGACACGATCCAAGTCTCGCCCCGATTTCGCTGACTATGGCCGTGCTGGCCGTATTGGTTGCGACTGTATCGCTGCTTGGTCACCGCGCTCACACTGAAGAGGTTGTACTGCAAAATAAAGTGAGCGACCAGTGGGCCTTTTACCAGGCAAAAAATATCAGGCGCCATACCGATGAACTGTTTGCGGATATTGCCTCGGTGGTTGCCACAAAGGATGAAGCCCAGACTGCCAAACTTAGGGAAAAATATTCGGCCGAGGCGGCCCGTTACGGTGGTGAACAGAAAGACCTCGACGCTGAGGCGCACAAATTAGAGCAGGAAACCCAGCACGCGCAAAGGCGCGGAGACCGTTATGACCTCGCGGAGGTCTTCCTGGAAATTGCCCTGGTGATCACCTCCATTACCCTACTTTCCGGAAGACGCATATTCTGGCATCTGGGAATCATTTTCGGAATTGTCGGAATAGCGGTAGCGGTTTCCGGAGCCGTGATCCGCTGATTCCTGTTGGAACCGCAATCCAACCTCTGCACGGCGAATTGACGAGTTCTCGGCACACTGCCTGACAATCGGCAGTGCGAAGGGAATTCGCAACCTACTTCAGTTGACTCCTCTCGATTTTCTGCATTTACGCCGGGTCCTCCGCTGCCGGTAGCCAACGTTTCGGCCATCGGCGTGCACACACCTTCGTTTGCAAATAGCTGAGCCCCGAAACTCCATGCTTCATAAATGCGCAAACATCAATTGCCTGAATCTCTTCCGAAGTATGCAGCGGGGAAAATTGTTCCACGTGGAACAATCCGCGCAGCCACGCTCAACGATGGCGCGAAAACATCAGACTCTTCCGCGCATGGAATATTTCTGGCTTTGCGACGATTGCGCCCCCTTTTTCACATTGGCCTTTGCAGAGAACCAGGGAATCATCGTTTCTCCACTCCAACCAAAACTTCAACAGAGGGTTGAATCTGTTCAACCGATATCCGGGATCGCTGGAATTGCAGCGGGGGGCGGCACATGCACAACTTCTTGATCCACGTGTGCACGATTTGCGGTCGTGAAAAAGCAAAAGCACCGTGGTTCCTCATTGCCGAGAACCGTTGGGAAGACAAGCTGAAAATCCTGGAATGGAATGATCGCGTGGCGTGGATGAACGGGGTTCAGGAAGCATGCTGCCCGGCGCATGCCCTTGAGTTGGTCGTTCATTGGATGAGAACGAATAGTCTCAGTTATCCATTCGAGCGGCCGCAGGCGTCTTCAAGAAGTCAAAAGCCTGCCCTGCGGAACGAACCGGACATCAGCGGAGTGCGGCAATTGGGGGAACTCTATGTGGACCGCGAGAGCATTCATCGGATTCTGGATGAGAATCCGTACTCGCTCACAGTAATTCTTGACGAGTTGCTCTTCGCCTTGCAGCCGGAAAGCGAGAAGTTAACAAGCGAAGCAATGGAAGCGGAGACCGACGTCGAATTCGCCACGACACCGGGATGATCGAGAAGTCTGAAGCACATCGTGCCGCTCTTTACTTGGCGAGCGACTTGACGAGCGACTTGTCGAGCGGCAAAGCAATCCCCGCCGGCACGACAACCCTCTAAGAGAATCAGGCTGCTTTCATCTCATCCCAGGGATCAAGCACTACTTTTATGCAGTGTTGTTGCTTGTCTCGGAATGTCTTATAGGCTTGCGGAGCTTCCTCAAGACTCATCCGATGGGTAATCACAAACGATGGATCAATCTCCCCATTCTGGATTCGACCGAGCAACGGCTGCAAATACCGGTGGACGTGCGTCTGTCCCATTTTCATGGTCAGACCCTTGCCGAAACTTGCGCTGAAAGGAATTTTATCCAGATAGCCTCCATACACTCCGGGGATCGAAACCACTCCGCCTTTACGGCAGGCTTGAATGGCCTGACGCAACACGTTTGGGCGATCGAATGAGATTTTCATCGCCTGCTTGGTACTGTCATAGGCCGCGGCGAAGCTGTGACCGTGCGCTTCCATCCCAACAGCGTCTATGCAAGCGTCCGGCCCGCGTCCTCCGGTCATCCACTTTAATTCTTCTACAACATCATCGGTTTCGCTGTAATTGAGAACGTCGGCGCCGGCTTCACGCGCCATGGTCAGGCGATCGGAGAAGCGATCAATCGCGATTACCTTCTCCGCGCCGAGAAGGAATGCGCTGCGAATAGCAAATTGGCCAACTGGTCCGCATCCCCAGATCGCAATTACGTCGCCGGGTGTGATATCGCAATTTTCCGCCGCCATATAACCGGTTGGAAAAATATCGGAGAGAAATAAGACTTGCTCATCCTTCAAATCGCTCGAAATTTTAATGGGACCAACGTCGGCAAATGGAACGCGAGCGTATTGCGCCTGGCCGCCAGCGTAGCCACCCAGCATGTGGGAATATCCAAATAATCCTGATCCGGAAAAACCATACATTTTTTCGGCTATCCAGGCATTGGGATTCGAGTTGTCACACAAAGACCAGAGATCCTGTTTGCAGTAATGGCAGTTGCCGCAGGCGATAGTGAATGGCACGACCACACGATCGCCAGGCTTCAAGTTTTTGACTTCAGAACCAATCTCTACTACTTCGCCCATGAACTCGTGTCCCAGAATGTCGCCCGGTTCCATTGTCGGGATGTAGCCATCGTATAAATGAAGATCGGATCCACAAATGGCGGTGCGCGAAATTTTCACGATCGCGTCGCGCGGATTGAGAATTTTCGGGTCATCAACCGTTTCCACTCGGACGTCATTCTTGCCTTGCCAGCACAGTGCTTTCACAAACCCTCCATATTGTTTCGGATATGCCTAATCTCCGGCCATGCGAGTCTGGGTAGAATCTTCGGCGGCTGTCTCTCGATACAGCACCCGCAAAGCTGCTCCCTTCAAGCCCCTTGCGCCAACCGGTTGACCATGGGTGGTCGGAATCTCGCCCGCTTCCAGAAGCTCCTTCAGGTGACGCAAACTCTCGCGCACCAATTGTTCTGGATCCCATCCGACGAACTGGGCGACCGCACGAGCAACCGGGCCGGCGGCCGCTTTGAATTCGAACGCCACCGAGATTTCGGTGCCGCGTTCGCCCGGGGCGCGCCGGAAATTAATGACTCCGCGATGTTGTAGCGCACCTCCGCCGGAGCTCCATGCAATAAATTTTCCCGGCTCTTCATCGGTGATCTTGGCGTCCGAAATTACTTTGAATCCGGCTGCTTCGCCAAACGTTAATTTCAGCGAATCGCCCCCGGTTGATTCCATCGCAAGTCCGTGCAGGAAATGCGACCACTTTCGAGAATCACGCACAAATGCATAGACGTCCTCGGGTGCCGCACCAATTGTGTAACTGACTCGCACTGCTCCCGTATATGGTCTTATGGCGTCACTAATCCCATAACAGGCGATACACGCTCCGCCGATAGCAAGCGCCGCCCCGCCCCAACTACGGCGTGTAATGCCGTAGGCCGTTAGTGCGGTTCCCCCTAATATGGAAGCGGCAGCGGTAACTTTGGCGGAATCCGAACGCCGCGAAAATCCTCCGTTTGCATAGTCACTTCGGCGGGTGGTGATTGTCATGTCTACCTCACTTCGGAGATTTCGCATTGCTGTAATAAATCAGACCGCGAGCTCGTTATTTTTGCGTGCCGCCCATTCATCGAGAGCGGTAAGCCACGAAGGCGAAATCCATGAACCGCTCTCCTTGCCGATCCGATTGCTCGTCCCGATTCCGCCCTCGCCCGGTAGCACGCGGTTCACTGCCCTTAATACGGAGGCGGAAGTTCGCGGGCACAATTGGTGTAATGTAATGGCCACTTTCGCGGGGATTGAGATGATCAAACTGGAAGCACCGCGTTTACATGCATTCACAATTTGCCGCGCGGCACGGTCGGCGCTGACAGCAAGCCCAGGGAGCGAATCGCTCACGCTGAACCAGGCATATTCGGCGCGATGCTTGCCCTTAAACGTCGCATTGCGCGGACTCCCAGTTCTCATTAGCCCTGGATACACCGACGTGACAAATATGTTGTCTTTTGCCACCTCAGTCCTCACGCCCTCAGAAAATCCCGCTAGCGCGAATTTTCCGGCGCTGTAGGGAAGAAGGTGAGGCACGCTGATTTTCCCGCCGATGGACGATATGTTTACGATTCTGCCTTCCTTCCGCAGTCGCATCTCCGGAAGGACCGCGAGAGTGGTGTACACCGGCGCCCAAAAATGCAAATCTAATGACGCGCGATAGTCGTCGAGCGTCATGCTTTCCATGGGGCCCACGGCGATCAGGCCAGCGTTATTGACAAGAACGTCAATCGGTCCGAATTTCTTTCGAACCACCTCAAAGGCACCTTCCACTTGATCTTTGTCGGTAACATCACAAGAAATAACAATAACGTTTTCACCGCTGGGACTCAGAATTGAGCGGGCACGATCCAATGTTTGTGGATTGCGCGCTAAAATTGCCACCCTGGCGCCCTGACTCACAAACTGGCGTGCTATCGCTAGTCCGAGACCCCGCGATCCGCCGGTGATCACAACGGTCTTGCCCCAGAATTTGTATCCTCGTGATCGCACTTTCTTCCACAACCGTATAGCCGCCACGGAAGATACGCCCGCTGTTACTAACACCGCGCCGGCGGAGGCCGCAGCCACCAGTCCGACAGTTTTAAGATTCACTTGCATATGCTTTTGAAATTTGCGCGCTTAGATTGGTTATGTTACGGACCGCTCTGCTGGCTTTGCGGAAGCTTCCAAAATTACGTTTTCACCGGACGCACCAACTCTTGCGTTTCATCCTCAGGTTCCGGATCATCCGGCCCTGGCTCGTTTTTTGGAATGGGCAGTACATCGGTTTCGGAATCGCGATTTCGTTCGCCGGCTGTATTCAGACGTGACATGTGTTTTACCTCCTCTGGCAATCTATTCCGCAAGAGTGGGAGCGTACATCCCGCACACTATGTACGCATCTTCGGACAAGGCTGTATCAGAAACTGAAGGAGACTATGCTGGAATCGCAAGCCTCTTGAGCCGACGCGCCACCTTTTTGAAATCCTCGACGAGAGCTTCCCTCTGTGAACGGCGCGCTTCCTCATCCGGCGCCCGCAGGACAGAAGACGGGTGAACCGTCGCCATCACCAGAGGAGCTAAAGGGGAGTTCACAAATTCGCCACGTTGACGGGTAACGCTGAAGTCTTTGCCTAGCAATGCTTGCGCGGCTGTTGCTCCCAGACATACAAGGATTTCCGGCTTCAACGCGGCGATCTCGCCATCCAGCCACGGGTGGCAGGCGTGAATTTCCGAATAAGTTGGCTTTTTGTGAATGCGGCGTTTGCCACGCGCATCGGGCACCCACTTAAAATGCTTAACAACATTGGTGACGTAGGTCTCGGAACGGTCAATGCCCGCGTCGGCAAGCACTTGATCCAACAATTTTCCCGCCGGGCCCACAAACGGACGTCCGGCGATATCTTCGTAGTCGCCCGGTTGCTCGCCCACCAACAGAATCCTGGCCCGCGAGCTTCCTTCGCCAAAGACAGTTTGAGTGGCTTTTCTCCATAGATCGCACGCCCTGCAATCGGCGGCAGCTTCGCGCAGACTTGCCAGCGATGTATTCCGAAAGCTTATTGCTACGGGCGATGAAATCGGCTTTCTCACCTCAATCTCTTCCGTCTATCGCAAGCACGCCGATTAAGATGGAATTGGAGTTTGGGAGCTTTGCCTATTACCGTCAATATTTAACTAATTAACTTTAACTACAGTGCTTACTGTATTGGATTGTTCAGTAATTCTCTGTAAGTTGACTTTTCGAAGGGTGGGTCAGCTCCACTCGAAAGAGCGCTTTTGACTTTTATGGTCGCACATTGCGCAAATGAAAATTGTAGGGTGCGCCTGCACTCTTTCTCTGAAGGCCGGCTTTTTCAATTCGATATTGTTTCGGTTTCGATGTCGGCGGGCGATGTCTCAGCCGGCGACATCGAAGATGCGGGACGAAAACAATCCGCCCAATTTTGGCTTTGTGGAAAATGTGCAGGCTTAATGACTCTAGTCATGGAACCGGCTCAGGCATTAAAATTGATTCCTCTCGGGATGGATCCACCGAGTGTACCGGCAGATACAGAAACGATGAATGGCAATTGCTGACCGTACTGACCCTTGGTGGGCAAATAAACGCATCCCGAATGGTAAATAGACTAGAATGTTAACTTGCCGGTTATATCGCTGCTGGGTTTGAGTTACAGAGGTTTCGGTCGCGAAGAGAGGGATTATGGCAATCTTCAGAATTCTGATAGCTGACGATCACGAAGTCGTGCGAAGGGGCTTAGTAGCGCTGTTGCAGGGCCAGACTGACTGGCAAGTGTGCGGCGAAGCAGTAGACGGACGAGAAGCGGTAGATAAGGCCCAGCAACTCAAGCCTGACGTCATTATTCTGGATATCGGAATGCCGAGCCTCAATGGATTGGAGGCGACTCGCCAGATTCTTAAGACCAATCCTCATGCGCGAGTCCTAATACTTACCCTCCATGACTCCGATCAAGTAGTGCGCGATGTTTTGAACGCGGGCGCACGTGGATTTCTACTTAAGTCCGACGCCGCACGCGACCTAGTCGCGGCCGTCGAAGCGTTGCGACGAGATAAGACTTACTTCACGTCCAAAGTAGCTGCCATGGTGTTAGAGGGCTATCTTAAGGGCGGAACACAAGCCGTTCCGGCGGCAATTGGGAAAAACCGGCTGACTCCGCGCGAGCGAGAAATTGTGCAGTTGCTGGCCGAAGGCAAGAGCACCAAAGAAGTTGCCGTGTCACTTGGTCTCAGCGTGAAAACCGCCGAAACACACCGGTCGAACATCATGCGGAAGTTACAGCTTCATTCGGTTAGTGACCTGGTGCTTTACGCGGTGCGCAACAACATTGTCCACGTCGTGCAAGCCGGATTGGAGTAGAGTCCGGGCCGCGGATTTAGGGTGATTTGGGTTAGATGTTTCGTGATCCGAGTACTCCAAAGGAGTAGCCTACCCTCCTCCTGATCTGTCCCCAGAAATCCTTCCTTACAATTCCGTACCTTCGGTTACCTTGTGGGTTCCCTCCGTTTGATGTTTAACAGCCGGTCAGTGCCGTTTAATGCGGCATTCGGGCCTTTCAAAGCAAATTTGCGCGATTTGCAGTCCTCGCCGTTTTTCGGTACAGCAACATATCGAAACCCCTACAGAGTGCACCGGATGGACCATTTGGCGCGTTAACCCTAGTCTGCATATGCGGGTGGGATCTTCCAATCACCGACGCGATAAAGGAGAAACAAGTGAATAACGAGCCGAATATTAGTACTCGTTCACAAGATCTTGATTTGGTGAAGCGGGCCCAAGAGGGCGATGCCGACGCTTTCGCGTCCTTATTTTATGCCCACAAAGCGCGAATTTATTCCGTGTGTTTGCGAATGACAAACAATACCGCGGAAGCAGAAGATCTAACGCAGGATGCGTTTTTACAGGTTTTCCGCAAGCTCGAAACCTTCCGAGGAGATTCTGCTCTATCAACGTGGCTTTATCGGATCGCCGTTAATACAGTTCTTATGCACTTCCGGAAGAAGGCGCTAAAACAGGTCTCTTTGGACGAACCATACAGCCAGGATGCAAAACAGGTGCGTCGTGAATATGGGAGCAAGGATGGCCGTCTGTCCGGCTCGGTTGACCGAATTGCGTTAACTCGGGCGATTAGAGAATTGCCTGACGGTTATCGCACAATTTTCCTGTTACATGAAGTCGAAGGTTACGAGCATCAGGAAATCGCTCAGCTTTTGGATTGCTCAGTGGGTAATTCAAAATCGCAACTGCACAAGGCGAAACTGCGCATTCGGGAATTGCTCGGCCACGCGACGCCGTCTAAGGAAACGAGAACGTCTGAG
This sequence comes from uncultured Acidobacteriaceae bacterium, assembly GCA_963796015.1. Classification (GTDB taxonomy): domain Bacteria; phylum Acidobacteriota; class Terriglobia; order Terriglobales; family Acidobacteriaceae; genus PALSA-188. The sequence goes on from CAWCJR010000006.1 coordinate 336,014, forward strand.
TCGGCCTCTGCCCGCAAGAATGTTGAGGAAAATGTGCCGTTCGAAAGTTGGACTGAAGAGATTGCGACAGATCTTTCCGTTCAGCCCGGAGCCATGATTCCGGCTATGTCTCATTTGGTCGCAACAAATGCGTAATCGGTGTGTTGTAGGAAAGTGCGTTTTGAAAAATAAAGCTGGGAAGGGGAACGAGTGAGAGTCGGGGCCATAGTTACAGTTCCGGGGACGATTCGAGAGGAAGAACTGGGTTCGCAAGATCGCACCGGTCCACAATATCCCTGCCAAGCGGTTGGCGACGATCCGCTCGCCTGCCAGGAAATCCTTGGCGAGACCCTATTGCAACGCACACTTAATGCCTTAGGAGACGCAGGAATCCGCCAGCAGACTGTGCTGGTAGAGGAATCCGGATTAGAAAGCCTGTTTCCGTCGCGTCTGGGGACAATTGGCAAATTTTTCTCGGCGTGGGAAGCATCTGTAGAGCGGCAATTGGACGAGGGAGCTGAGATATTGTTCCTAATTCGACTGGGCGCATACCTCGATCTCGACTTTGCTCGAGTGCTGGACTTTCACCGCCAATCTTCCGGGGTGCTCACCCAGGTATATGACCATAAGAAGGCATTCGACGTAGCCTTGGTGAGCACAAGTCATCTTCGTGGTGAGAACGGTTCATACCGTGGACGGCTCGGCGCTTTGATTCCGTATCACAAGCGTTACAGTTTTACCGGCTACACGAATCCACTTAGAGAGCCTCGGGATCTCGAGGCAGTTGGCACACGACGCGTTATTACGCCGGAATTCCATCCGTCCTGTCGGCGAAGAGGTGACCCCAGAAGTCTGGATAGGAGAAGGCGCAACACTAGATCCCACTGCACGCATTTCTGGCCCCGCGTATATTGGCGCGCGAACCCGCGTTAAAGGTTCGTGCTTGATCAATGGAAGCACCAATATCGAGCGCGACTGCGAAGTGGATTTTGGGACTACGGTGACCGATTCTTACGTTATGCCGGAAACCTATCTCGGTATCGGATTGAATTTTGTGCATTCCATTGTTACGGCTAACGGGTTATTCCATTTGGATCGCAATGTCGGCGTTGAAATTTCGGATCGCAATTTGTTGGGGAAACGCTGGTCCACTGGCGCATTGAAGAAATCTATCGGGAAGAAAGATTTTTTTAACCGGAGTGAGCCTCAACTATATCGTGCGGATTCGCATCTGTAATAGAGGGAGTTAATGGTTTCTGCGTCTTTATGAAAGCGATTATGGAAAATTCAGCATTGTTTATAAGATTGCCGGAGCGCTTCAGCCGCGACGAAGTTCGATCGTTGCGGCATGAAATAGGTCGTAATCTGACGTTAGATCAACCCTGCATGATTATTGATTTTTCGAATGTGAAGGAAATGGATACGGCCGGGTTGGATATGATCCTGGATGTCATGGTGAAAGTCGCGAAGCAGGATGGCGCGGTTCAAATAGGAAACGTTTCCGCCGAAGCTGCTACCATGTTGGAGCTCACAGGCATGGATCGTATTCTGAATATGTTTCCGCGTATTCCGGAGGACACAGCGACGGTTCAAGTGGTTCCTGGGCGAGCTCGCGCGGAACGAGAAGAAGAACAGGAGCAAGCGCAAACCGACGAGCCACAACCGCTGGCAGCATAAATCTAGTTCCTTATCCAAGGAGATCGCCCGGTGAATTGGTTTGCGAAGAAACTGTTGGCAATTGGATTGGCACTCTTGTTCTGTGCGCCTGCAAGTATGCTAGGACAGGAGCCAGCCGGAACTGGTAATTCACAAACCCCGACTGCATCGTCTTCGCAGAACGATACCGGATCTAACGGGCTTCCGGAGAGTCCGGGCGCCACGCAAAGCGATCAATCTGGGGCCCCTGCTGCCATTGCCCCTTCCGCCGCCGCTGGTTCCAAGGATCAAGCAGGAGGTGCGGCCGCCGCGCCCGCAGTCGAAGTTACGGGAAACGCCGTATCTCGTCCAGCCGGTTCGGCGATTGCTCCTCCGAAGCAGCGCCAAGTGCGTTCGTTTTTGATAAAAATGGGACTCATAGCCGGCGCAGGGGTTGCCATCGGTACAGTGGCTGCTTTGTCTATATCCAGCCCTGCACGAGTTCCCGGCAGCCACTAAACTTGGCCTGACGGCGCCTCATCATGAATAAAGAAGCAACTCATGTCGTCCGCCGTCGAGATTCCTGTCGAGAAGGCCTTCTGATCAGCTTCTCTGGGATTGACGGCGCGGGTAAGAGCACGCAAATAGAGAAGCTTTGCGACTATCTCTCGGCGGCAGGGATTCCGATTCTGCGGCTCGCCTTTTGGGATGATGTAGTGGCCTTTCCAGGTTTGCGAGCCGGTTTCAGCCACAAGTTCTTGCATAGTGACGGCAATGTTGGAACTCCGGAGAAGCCCGCCCATCGCAACGATAAGAACACACAGAAATGGTACCTGACGATAGCACGCTCCACGTTGTTCTTTACCGATGCTATCAATTTGAGACGGGTCGTTCGTAGAGCAAGATTGAAACACTCGGGAGCGATTGTGTTCGACCGATATATATACGATCAGTTGGCGACGCTGCCGCTGCATCGCGCCATAGCACGCGCATACGCGCGCCTGCTGCTAAGAATCGCCCCACGGCCAACCATTGCTTACTTACTGGACGCCATCCCGGAGGCGGCCAGGGAGAGGAAACCCGAATATCCTCTCGACTTCATGCACAAATACAGGCGTTCTTACATGCAATTGCGAGATATCGCGGGATTGACGTTAATCTCTCCTCTGGCGAAAGATGAAGTTCACCGTGCCATAACGGATGAACTGGAGCGTTGCTGGAGTCCTCGCACGAAACCCTTAGATTTTCAGACCGAGCAGTCTCAGAAAGCTATGCATGTTTAGTCCGCGCCGCACTTTCGCTGACTAGGCCGGCGTTTCCATTTTTCTGCAACTTCTTGCGCAAATGACGGTTTAGTTAGGTGTAAACCATTATTTAAAAACAACATCTGTAACGGTTTATTCATCGAATTCAGCGTAAGAGGACTTGCTCATGCCTGGACCTGTGCCGCCCTTAAAATTCGGAGTTGTTATTCCGACGTTGAACGAAGCTGGGAATATGCCCACTTTGCTCAATCGCCTGAGGAGCGCACTTGATCCGGTAAAGATTGATTATGAACTGATTGTGGTGGATGACGACAGTACGGATGGAACGGCGGACGTCGTCCGCGAAATCGCTAAACAAGATCCGCGAGTGCGGATTCTCGTGCGTAAAGGACAGCGCGGCCTTGCAGGGGCAGTGATTCACGGATGGGCTAACACCGACGCTTCGGTGTTGGGAGTCATTGATGCTGATCTGCAACACCCGCCGGAGGTTTTGCCTGATCTGTTGAATGCTGTACTCAAAGACAAAGACATCGCGATCGCCAGCCGCTACGCCACGAACACTAATGACAGTCTGCGCGAATGGAGCAAAGCCCGACTCTTAATCTCACGTGCGAGCACTCTCGCGACGGCTCCGTTGCAACGCAAGAACGTTCGCATAAAAGATCCCATGTCGGGTTTCTTCGTGGTGCGTCGTGCCTGCATTGAAGGAATTGATCTTCAGCCGCAGGGTTTCAAAATCCTGCTGGAAATTCTGGTAAAAGGCCGCATTCAAAGCGCGGTGGAAGTTCCTTTCCATTTCGCCACGCGGCAATCGGGAAAGAGCAAGGCCGACTTTAGAGTGGCGCTTCACTACTTCACACTTCTGGGAAAATTGTCTCGTTATGCGATTTTCGGGTCTGGGCAGCGATGAAAATTTGCCTGGTAACCGCGTTTCCTCCAAGCCGGGAAGCGTTAAATGAATACGGCTTCCACCTGGCGAGGGAGTTACAGCAGGCGCCTGAATCGAATTAACCATTCTGGGAGATGACTTTTCCCCTTCACAGCCCGAGTTGGATGGATTCTCTGTTGTGCGATGCTGGGCCTTTAACAGTTTGCAAAATCCCTCGCGCATTTTGCGAGCTATCAAGGAAATTCAACCAGACTTTGTTTGGTTTAACCTGGGCTTCGCCAGCTTTGGCGGTAAACCTCTGCTGCCTTCACCGGCATTGCTATTCCCGCGCTGACCCGGTTGAAGGGCTTTCATACTCATGTCACGCTTCACCAACTCATGGAGACGGTGGACCTGAAGGACGCAGGGGTACGCTTTCCACTTTTTTACCGGGCCGGTGGCTTTCTCGCAACGCAACTGCTTTTGCTAGCGAATTCCGTTTCAGTAATGTTGCCCGCTTATCGAGAGATTCTTCGCGATAAGTATGGGCGCGGGTCGGTATACGTGAGGAGACATGGGATATTTTCAGCCCGTCCGGAGTATCCCGATTTCTCGCGTCGCGGAAATCCGGAGCACCGGATTCTGGCGTTTGGTAAGTGGGGCACGTATAAACGACTGGAAACGGTTATCGAGGCTTTCCGCCTTTTGGTCAGGCAGTTTCCACAAGTTCAACTCGTCATTGCCGGTGCAGACCATCCCAAAGCGCCAGGATATTTGAAGTCCATCGCGGAACAATGCTCGGGTGAACCGAGGATTAAGGTCATTGGTTACGTGCCCGAGGAAAAAATTGCCGAGCTGTTTCAAACATCCAGCATGGCCGTTATGCCCTACAGTTCGTCAGCGGGATCGAGCGGCATAGCACACCTGGCGTGCGCTTATGGAGTGCCTATAGTCGCATCTGACATTCCAGATTTCCATCAATTGGCCGACGAAGAAGGTTTAGCGATTGACTTTGTCCCACCCGGCGATCCGCGGGCAATCGCTGGCCATATCGTCGCGTTACTTCAAAGCCCAGAACGTCAGATGGAAATGGGGCTGCAAAATGTGTCTGCTGCGTTACGCATGAGCATGCCGGAAATTATGCGCCAGTATTTGCGGGGATTCCAATTGCAGCAAGGGCTTGGACAGCTGACTACGGCATCGAAATTGCGCCGCCTGCCTCGCTGGCTCCCGCTTCGCGACACAATGGTGCGCATGGCTGGAAAAAGAAGATTCGCCAGGCCCTCTGCGCCTGCCGTGAAGCCCATCCCGATGGAAGTAGTTTCTGTGAGGGAACCTTCAGGCGCAGCTGGATCGCTCAATGCCGCGATGGTTAGAAGACAAGCTCACGGTAACGGCAATCTTGCCGGATCAGACCGCCCTCCGCTTTAAATTCGCAGATCCACGGACCTTGAGCGCCGCACCGAGGATTTTCTCGGCGCGTTCTTAACTTCACGCGGGGAATCTGTGATATCTCACTTTAATTCTGTGGCGGCCTGGGGACGGATGGCGGAATGGGACCATTGTCTACTGGAGCATTATCAACGGGAGGCCGTGGAACCAAAGCATGCGGCGCGACGGGAGTTTCTGTGGGCTGCTCAGGAGAAGCCGACACGGAAGTATTATCCCGCCGGCGAAGTTCAATCGGACCGCCGCGACGGCGTCTTTCCGCCTGACGAGCCTCCAACTCCGCTTCGGTAATCTGATCATTGCTGTCGGCAACATTGCTCAGCGGCATCCCCTTCATCGCAACGCGGTTGGTCACTGCCACCGGTTGGCCAGCCCCCGGCGCTTCCTTTGCCGCAGTGTAATAGTCGTTTGCAAGCTCTTGATCGCCTTCCGTTTCGGCGACGTAACCTCGATTGTTGAGCGCGAACGCATTCTGCGGAGCAAGCTTATAAGCTTGCTCGAAATCGTTGCGAGCTTTTTCCGGATCGTTGTGGTTGAGAGCGTAGACCCCCTGCAAACTGAGGCGATTCGCCCGCGCTTCAACGCTTTCCTCGCTGGCCAATCTCGTGCGAATAGCCTCCGCGTTCGCCGCAGCCACCTCGCTGATGGATTTACCCCGCCAGTGAGGATCCACCGCGACTACGACAGACTCGGAAGAATGTAGCGCCTCAGCCTGTGAGTAATAGCTCAGGGCGGCTTTCAGATCGCCCTCCGCCTCCATCACAGTGCCGAGATTATTAATCGTAAAAGCATTTTTTGGATCGCGTTGCAGCGTTCGCCGCAGAATGCTTTCGGCTTCACTCGTCCTGCCCTGCTGTAACAAACTCATGCCTTCGATATTGCCACGATTGACGCTCAATTCCAGACTGCCGTAGCCGCTGGTCACTTCACTCAACTTGCGTCCCTTCACATTGTCAACGCTGGCCTCCGCGACCTCTGCCTCGGAGTTTTCCTTCGCTGCTAATCCGTAATATTGCTGCGCTCTCTCGACCTTACCCTGGAGCTCGGAAAGATATCCCAGATTGTTCAAAGTAAAAGGGTCGTCGGGATCAATAAGATAAGCCTTATAAAAAAGCTTTTGTGCCTTGGCGATCTCATTTTTCTGCAAAGCTCTGACCCCGTCGCGATTAAGCTTCTGCACGGGAGTGGCTTCCGTGCGCTTGGGCAAATTAATTCTGAGATCTTTTCCTGCTGCGCTAACGGTCAGCGCCGCACAACACGCAAAGGCCCAAAAAGGCCGCCTGACGCTTATCCATCTCCATGCGAAACTAGGCATATCGGCTATTTTGATGCATTTTCAGTAGCTTACGATAGCTCAAAATGACGACGAAACTCCTAAAGAGAGATCGCAATCCCTGGGAAACGCATCAAAAGGAGTCGTGCATAGAATGTCAACAAGCAGATCAGTCTGTGGCGTCGGCTTGTTTGTGCTTGGGGGCGTTGTATTTCTCTCCGCGCAGACCCAACCGAATCCGACGGGAACGCCGGTGAACGCCGGTCAGATTGGTTCACCCTCAGATATCCCTGCCCCTCAACAGCGATCCGGAAAATCGCCCGAGGATTATGACCCTCTTCTGGATCCTCCCCATTGCCGCGCTCAACGATTACGTTAATAGGAGGCACGATAACGAACGTGGATGAGATTCAGAATCGTATAACAGTAAAACCTTTCGGCGGAAAGCAGCGTCTGCACATGGATTTTGATGTTCGCACTCATATATTTCGAAATGGCATAGCGACGACTGGGCGTGACTTAAAACCTGGCGATCGAATTTATTTGGACACAATGCTGAACGGCAGCAAAGTGTTTGCAAAAAACATTTGGATCCGCAATACGGCCGGAAGCGGAAACGGGCGGGGCCAGATTCTTCGATATGACAGCCACGACAACACGATCACGCTTAGAGATGAAGTTTCTGCCGAGCCAGTAAGTCTTCATTTGGATTCGGGAACTGTGATTCATAGCGACAACGGCACCGGCTCTGTGGCCGACTTAAAATCCGGGTCTCTGGTGGCGGTAACGTTTGATCCTCAGCAAGGACACTCAGGAGTGGTCCGAGAAATCTCAATTTTGGCTGAACCCGGTTCCTTATTTACGTTCATGGGCAGAATTACCTTCATTGATCTATCGCAGAAACTGATCGCCATATCGAATCAACGTGACGACAAAGACTACGATATCTACTTCGACTCCATGCCGGTAACGATACTGCAAGGTCTTCGGGAAGGCACTCAGGCTTCAATCTCGGCGCTATTCGATGGAAGCCGTTACGTCGCGCAGAAAGTGGATATCATTCCGAATGCCGCCCCAGGGGCAGAACAAAAATAGCGGGCGCAACGTGCACGGCACTCTTCACAAATCCATCGGGACGAAGACGTCAAGCCGGGCTGACGCGCGACCTTTCCCGCAGGGCCTCATCAATGACTCGGTGACGATCTTCGAAGATATAAGCCACGGAATTTTTGGCGTAATGCCAAAGAGTCGCAAGATCGGTTTTATACCAGCAGCAGTCCATCATTCTGGGCGAAAAGCCGCATAGAAAGCGGAACTGCCGGGGAACCTGCTCCGGAGAGACCAGGGCTGCGGCGGTCATACGATGGTTTCCCTCGATAATCGTTAACGGGCTGCGCTCGTCAATCCCAATCAGCAAAACCGCACTATGCTCCGGAGCGTCGGCGAAGTCGGTGCTCATCGCGTGCAACTTCGCCAGGAAAGCGTTGGAAGAGCGCGATTCGATCCTGGCGCCGATGCGCTCCGCGGTGTCCAGCAATTGATAGGCATCGTCGGCGTGACGCCGCCATTGATTCCGAGGGAACACTCGTATTCGTTGCAAGTCGGCCATATCCAACGTAATTTCCCACCACTCTGTGTCGGGGGGAAGTTCACGCCATAGCCGGCCACGCCGCCGGTAGAGCAGGGCCTTCCGAAGAGCGTTGTCTCGCTCGTTGTTAAAATTCGGATTTGTAACTACTTCTTGAAAGGGCTCGCGATAGCGATCAAAGTCCGGCTGATAAAACTCGTTCTTGAGGAATTCCGCGATCGCCTCGGCTTCCCTAACCGGCGAATTTTTCGGATTCCAGACTGGACTGGTATGTCCAAGAGAGCTTCGGCACAATCCGAAAACTGGTCGCGCAGAAAAGGAATGGACACAACCACCAGAAGCGCCATCATTAAAATAAACTGAACCCAGATAACGGAATGGAGTGATTGATGAAAAAGGTAAATACCGGCGATGATTGCTGCGCTGAATCCAAGCTGCAGCCAGCTCACATTCCCAATCTTGCGCGAAATTTCGTAGCTCATCAGCACAACACTCAGCGAATAAATGCCCGTGGTGGCTGCATATAAAACCAGGAGCGAAGTGTAAGAACTGTGACCGCCGAGCGGGAATCCTGCGCCCAGCACGATGTGCCACAGGCCCGGCGGTGCGAGCCATATTCCCAGGGTGAACAAAGATGAAATCAGAACGACAAGCAGGAGGCCGGTCCCCAACACTGCGCGGCCGCCGCGCTCCTCCGATCGAACCCCAGCCGAGAAAGGAAACATGCCGCTGACGACAGACCATGAAAGCATGTAAACCACCCGGCCACCAGCGCGATCGCCGCATACACCCCGGCTTGCGTCGCGGAAAAGAAATGTTTGACCAGAATGATGTCCAGATTGTTGATGATGACTTGTCCGACAAAAAATACCGAGGCCTGTATGCCTTCCCCCATTGCGGCTGGCAACAGGGCGGCGGAATGGATGGCGCGTTCGCGCCGGGGACTGGCGAAAAAATAGGCCACCACAACGGAGGCCACAATCGCGGCCACAACGCCAGAGACGCCAAATCCGGCGAATATCAGGATTACGGCGCCACCGAGCTTTACGATCGACTTCCAATACGAAATTAAAAGCCAGAGGGCCTGAAATCGTATCTACCCTGCATCAAGCCGCGGCGAACTCCCAGCGGCACGTAAAACATGGTCGCAACAGCCAGCATCATGACGTAGCTTGCTGGTTGGGAGATTTAGATATCCGGTAATCAGAGCCGCTGCCGAGAAAAAGCAGACGCGGCAACGCCGATTCCATACATCCACGCGCGACGATGTAAAAAGCGATAAATGCCAATCTTTTCGCCCGGCGAATCATTCTTGGCGACGTACTTTGAACACAGCAACTGGAAAGAAAGGGTGACCGAAGACAGCAACATCAAAACCGTGTACACGGCGCTGGCATGCCCGAACTTGTCGGCGCCGAGGGCGTGGGCAATGGCACAGGTTGTAAAGCAGATTCATTGCCCCGACAAAGCCGGAGCTGACAAGCATAATCATGCTGCCGCTGAGAACCCGCGCTCTCAGTGTCCGCACACTGTGCGCTTCGCCTGCGACGGATATTTCTGAAGCGGTTTCAGAGGCTACGATAGCTGGATTTTCGTCAGGCATGGTGTTTCGTGGCAGCTCTTGGCTGTGGAAAGGTTCACTCTCAAAACGGTCAGAACAAATTTATTCTTATGATAGGGACGAAAGAATTGCGATTCTTGCCCTGAAAATCGTAGAACGTTTGTTGCGCCAGCCCCACCGAAAAGCGCATGGGATAATTCACGGGAATCTCAGCCGATCCATCGCGCACGGACCGCTGTAGAGTTCGCATGTACGACACCGTTACTTGATTACTTACGTTGTCGTAGGCGTGGAATCCTTCTCCCTGCGACCACGCCCCATTCGCATGGACAGCCCAGTGTGAAGTAAAGGGCGCATAGTCGAGGCGGAATCCTGGTCGCATGGCCTGAGCGATGGCGAACAGGCTGTCTTGAACCCGCCATGACCGCAGATACTCAGCAAACACCGCGGCCTGCCAACTTGACCCAAATTTCTGCTGCACTCCGAGATACGTGCTGGTGGTGTAATACTCGCGGATGAGCGGGCGAAACAATACGTCCCGCCCCTGGTATCCGGTGATGAGTGCGGTCTTCGCCCAAGGCCGTCCAACCTTGAATTCGACGGCCCCCGCAGCATCTCTGGAATGTAAATCCTGCTCCGTAAAGGGACCGGCCTCGCGGATCATGCTTCCAGAAAACGAGACCCAATTCCCAAACGAACTGGTGTTCACGTACAAGTACTGGCGGAATAAATTCTGATTCAGGTCGGTGCCGCTTCGGGTGTCCCTGCGAATCGTGAACTGCAAACCAGGATTGAATGTAATAGTATTGTTTCCGAGATGAACGACAGGGTTCACTCCGCCATTGAAAATGGTGTCGTACGTATTTTCATTCAGTACAAAAAGCTCGCTGGGAAATGCGAACGTTCCGCGCGCGTTGCGCTCTGCCACCATGCCAGTAATAACCGGCCAGTGATTGAAATGAATTTTATAGTGAGTAGCCGCGATGGTCTCGGTAGAGGACCGGGGTGGCGGCAGCAATGATGCGTTAGGCACACCTAACAGCCGGGCGTCCAGCTGGTAAATATTGATATCTTCAAATATCGGACCCACGGTAAATTCCGGCTGGACCGCAATATTGGAAGTGAGTTCCTTTCCCGTATCCCCGGCGAGATCAATTTCGGTTTGCTGAGAATATTCATTTCCTTGTGAAACCTGGTTCGCACGGGCGTACATGGATAATGCCCGGGCAATATCCTGCTGCTGCCGATAAACGTTGCCCATGGCGATCAGATATTCATAGTTTTCGTTGTTGTCGGAAGTGTTTCCGAGGGTTTTCAAAACCTGCGCGGCGCTCTGTGTATGACCTTCGGCAAGGTAAGCATTGGCCAGTCCCAGACTGACGGATTCGTCGTCAGCTCCTAAAGACTGTGCCCTCTCAAAGTACTTTCGAGCCAAATCAAACTGATTGATGGCCATGAGCACATCGGCAGCCTCGATTAAATTCTCTGGGGTTACAGCGGAGGCCTCTCCAATTCGCGCTTCGGCTAAAGCGAAACTCACCTGCTGCTGAGCCTCATCGTGATGCCCGGACACGGCAAATAATCTCGCCAACGCGAGACGAACTTCGGCGCGGTCGGAGTGTGGCGCATCCAGAGCGCGCGAATATCGCTGCATAGCCGCTTTGTGCTCACCGAGGGCAAGAAGCGCCTCGCCATTCTCCATTAGGACTTTGCTGTCGCTCTGGTTCTGTTCCGACTGCGCAATGGACTTTAGAGCATTGTCACGGTCGCGCAGTTGCGCATAGTTGCGAGCCATTTCCGCGTAGACAATGGCCTCATCCCCGCCCAATCCCAGCGTTCCTTTCAAGGCTTCAATCGCGTCGCGGTAAAGATGCAAGTGATACAACGCATCCGCCACCTCGAGGTGGATAGTCACATCTTTGGGTGCAAATTGCAGAGCGGCCCGGTATTCCACCACCGCGGGCGGAACAGCATTTGCTGCCGGTATCCTTCTGCTCGCGCGAGATGGGTTGAACTCGACTCGCCTAACGTTTTCGCGGCGATATCTGCTTCTTTGATAGCCATTTTGCCGCGTCGAAGCTGAAGATAGGAATACGCAAGGCCAAGATGCGCTTCTCCATAATCGGGACGCAGCCTGATGGCGGCCTCAAAATCTTTTATCGCTCCATTGGCCTCCCGCAAGTCGTTTCTCACATAGCCGCGATTCATGTAGGTGGTTGCCACATTCGGAGCAAGCTCCAAGGCCCGGGTAAAATCGGCTTCGGCCTCCCGCGGATACCCTTCATGGGCATGCACGTATCCCTTGATCAGTTGTAAATCCTTGTCCTTTGGCAGAGTGTGCTCGTACTTCACTGCCATGTTGTAAGCTTCGTCATAGCGGTTCAGATACAACAAGTCGTAGGCGAGATAGACGGGAGCCTCAGGATCGTTCGGCAATTTCTCCAACACCTGATATCCAAGTTTGGCAGACTCCTCATATTTGCCGGAGCGGGTGAGATAACGTTCCCTCTCACGCATGACCTGAGGGACATCGTTCATGCCGGGGCTAGCGTCAGCGCGGTCCAGCCATTTCTTTGTCAGCGGAAGATCCTGAGATTCGAGCGCGGAGTTTGCGCCGCCCACTATGATCAGTGCATTATTTGGCGCCAGCGCGTGTGACTTCTCGTAGTTTTCCTGGGACTTGGGGAATTCTCTCGCCGACGTATAAAGATCGCCGAGAGCAAGATACGGAACATAATCGTTGGGATAGAACTCCTGCAACTTCAGGAAATACTTCTCCGCGGTTGCCGCGTCTGAAATTTCCCGCGATAAATATCCCAGCGCCGTCAGCGCCGAATGGCTTGTTGGATCGAGGTTCAGGGCTGTCGTGTACGTCTTAAGCGCATCCTGCTTGCGGTCTGTCCTCCAAAGCAGGTTCCCATAATTCAGCAGGATATTCACATTGTTAGGATCAATCGCAAGACCAGCTTTGAGATCTCTTTCTGCCGACACAGGATCATTCGAGTCAGCCTCAATCAAAGCCCGCAGGCGGAGAAATTCCGGCGAGGACTCCGGACCGGTGATGCCGCTCAAGGCAGTGCGCGCAGCATTGAGTTCGGCGTCTCCGGGGCCAGCCTGGTTGGTACGTTGATACATTTCATACAGGCTCAAGTGCAGCGATACCGGATATAACGGACCTTCCTGAACTGCTGGAGGAAGATGATCCACAGCAAACCGGTATTCGCGGATTGCCTCATCATTCCGGTCTTCAATGCTGGCAATCTGGCCTCGAATGGCGTGGAGCCGGTAATTGTCGGGTTCAACCGCCTCCGCGCGTTTTAGAAACGTAGTGGCCCGGTCGAATTGCCCGACATTCACGACGGCTTGGGCAGCGCTAAGCTGCAACCCAGCGTCACGAGTAGACCTGTCAGCGGCGCGCGAATAGGTTTCGGCAGCTTCCTTGCGTTTTCCGGCAAGTTGATACGTGTATGCCAGCTCCGGAAGAGCATCTGGAGCGCGGGCGGCGACTTTTTCCAAGATTGCAATCGCGGGATCGTATTGACCCGCATCCCTCTGAAATGCAGCCACGGCGCGGAGAACGCCGGGGTCGTTTGGAGCGCGGCTTTGTGCGCGATCCAAATATTGTTTCGAGGCGTCCGGCTGATTCAACTGCTGGTAAGCCCGGGCGATCAGCAACTCGCTTCGCGCCGAAGCCTGTTGGGCATCCGCGCGTTTGAGTAAATCCAAAGCAGTTTGCGGATCAGAGTTCAGCGCGAGTTCGCCCGCAAGTTCCAGGTCGTCCACGCTTTTAGGATTCGCGGCCAGAACCTTTTTCAGGATGGCTTGCGCTTCGTTTCCCCGACCCATCTTGGCGTAAGTTTGCGCAAGTCCGGACAGACCTGGAATCGAGTTTGGCTGCTGCTGCAAGCCTTTTTTGTAAGCGTACTCGGAGTCTTGATAGAGGCCTGCGAGGCGAGCCGAATAACCCCACAAAAACCACAAAGAGGTGTTTTGTGGGGCGCCGTGCGCCGCTCGACTGGCATATCCGGCTGCGTCCCTATAATTGCCCTTTTCCAGGGCTTGCTGGGCTGCGCGGGAATTTCGCGCGGTTTCGATGCTTGAACCCCAACCCAATCCGTTCTGCGAAGTTTGCGGTTGCGGCTTAGCAGTTTTTGAATTCTTATTCTTTTTGGTGCTGTTCGGATTATTACTGTTGTTGTTCAGCTCAAACGTTTGCGCACACATGCTGGAGACGGCGAAGATCGCCAGCGCAAAACCAATTAGAATGTGCGTTGCCTTCTGGACCATTTTTGAATGTTAGCAGCGATCCCGCGACCGGCGTCGAGAATTCACTGCCAAAGTCGCTAACGCTCTGATGCGTCATGACTTGCTCCGGTTGGATGTCCGGAGCTGGCCACGGCAGGCGGCACCCATCGGCGAGTATCCCGCAAAGTAAATGCAACAGCAAACCTTCCCCTCTAAGATAGAATCAAACCGCTGCCCACCATGTCAGAAACGACTGCATATAAAGTGGAAACAAGCTACTTCCAACGGCCTATACCGTTGGCGGCGATTGTGTTGATCGCGCTGGCGGTGCATGGTCCACTTCTGGCGATGCGACTGCCATTAACAACTTCCTACGACGCGAACTTCCACATTTTCTTCGCGTCTCATTACGCCCATCACTGGTTCAATCCGTGGAATCCAAAGTGGTTCGCTGGTTTTTCGCAGACGACATATCCGCCACTGGCTCACCAGTGGATCGCATTGTTCTCTTATATCGTTGGCTTGCCGGTGGCATTCCTGCTGGTTCAGCTGATCGCCGTTCTTCTGATCCCCGTCGGTGTTTATCGGTTTCGCCGAACTGTGGGTGAGCAAGCGAGCCAGCAGTTATGCCGCGCTGTTGAGCATATTCGTGGGAGCAGTCCTTTCCTGGTTTACTCGGCCGGCCAATTGCCGACAACGCTGTCGGCGCCTATCTACCTTCTTGGCATTGCCGTATTTTTACGATTGGTCGAGGTCTTCTGACGGACGTTCGTTTCTGAAGGGCTTGATGCTCACCTCGCTGCGGCCTCAGTTCACCACGTCACCTTGATATTTGGATCATTCTTATTCGCTTGCCGGTACTTTGGCTTGCAATTATTGATCGCGACGAAGAGACAATCCGCAGGATCAGTCTTGGGGCGCGCGGGTGATGTTCGCAGTCATTGCTGGCGGTCGGCGTAGGAATAGTGCTCCTCCCCTACTGGCTGGCGCATTATTCAGCACCCGATTGAACAGATTCCGATTCCACATGCCAGCCGATCGAATCTGCTGTTGAATCTCGATTACGCGATTAATTATTTCTTCGTTCCCTATGGCGCGTTGATCCTGGCGTTTCCTTTCGTGCTTTGGGTGGGATCGGCATATCGCCGACTTCGACCATTGATCTTAGGTTTTTGGATCACTTTCTCTTCGCCCTCGGGCGGCACGACGCCGAGTCCCAAAGCTGGATTTTCCGCCGTGCGTTTGAAATTTTGACATTCGAGCGATTTACTCTTTGGGCCGCCATGATGGCATTGCCGATTGTCGGCTTAATCGTGGAGAGGCTTACTTGACCGCTATCGGGGTAAAGCGGCAGTGGTAGTCGGTTTTGCGGCGTTCTGACTGTGGCAATGCCGCTGGCATGGCTGGTGTAAGCCCATTTCAACGCCACTGGCGGTTTCAACGTTGATTCGGTTATCGCTTCTTGAATCGCGATGGTCACGACCGGTACCGGTATATGACTTTAGGTTTTGGCAATGCTTTGCCGAAGATCTCGACCTACACGACGCCACCAGCGTGGATGGAGAATACAACTCCGCCCGGTTGCTTCCTGAGCTCACTCACTACGGCACTGCCCAGTTGACCAGCGCGAAAGTTCTTTGGCTCGCAAGGAATGGAATCCTTGCGCGCCATGCTCAAGCATGCCGATCATTATGGCCTGAAGTTTATATTCATCCACGATCCATATTACGAGCCGTTGGTCGTGTTTGCCGGATGGAGCGAGTCGAGAGCTTCGATCGGGCGCGATCACGTGTGGTCGAAGGACGACGTGCCCCCTGCCAGAACTATTCCTTCTGACGCAATCCCTAGCGCATGGGAAGGTTTGATTTGGGGAATTCTGCCTATAGGCGACCAGCATTATTCGCAATTCTGTTCGCGTTGTTTCTACCTGACCGGCGTTTGCTTCGGCTCGGCTGAGCAACCTATTGGGTACGCAACAGCCCTGTCGAAGCCGGCAGAGCTTGGTAAGGGGCACGGTCTAATGAATAGACTTCTTGCGGTTCGTAATTTTCGTTGTCACAGTCGCGCTTCGTGGCGATTGCGTGGCTTCACATCCGGCGGTGTGGCGCGGGAGCGAATGCAATCCGCTCAGAGCTCCGGAGGAAGCGGTGCGGCTCATGCTATTGACCGAAGCAAGCCAAACTGGGACGCCGCGTACGCACGATTAGCGAATCGCAGCCGAAGTGGACAAGGCAGCATTCGTTCGCGATTTTCAGGAAGCAACGGCAGCTTGCTCACCTACGCGCACTTGAAAGCTTCGATGTATGGGGACTGCACCAGAACGGTCATGAAGCTGCCTTCCGCGCAAAACTGCACTATTCAACAGCGGTTGGACCGCTGGATACATTTCGCGATTTGAAAGTAGAGCATGACGGAGGCACCTGGAAAGTCTTCTGGCCCACGACTCATGCTCCCAAAATTGGCGCCGCAGGTGATTCCGGTCAACTATCTTGCGATGGGACGTGATCAATCGCGGCGCCGAAGATGATTGGGGCGTACAGAACGTGGATAATCGCCACAGGTTCGCATCATTTCGATGAATGCATTGCAGCGAGCCGACAGTGTGGTGCTGGTCGGTGAAATCGTCAACGAAGACACGGTGCCGGCTTATGTGAATGTGGGCTGCGACTTTGCTGGGCCAGGACAGCAGCGAGATGGCGCAGGAAAGCAGCTTCGACAAAATTTCTCACACGCTGCTGCCAAAGCAGGTTTCGCCGTATCGCATTGATTTTCCCGGGCATGCGGATGGACAAAATCAAGAGTGTTCGGATGGATGCCAAATCCATGCTGGTACCGGCGAGCGCGGACCCGGTGATTGAAGTGAGCCAGCAGCACATTGGAAGCCGATGCATTGAACAAGAAAATTCTCGCGGTCAGCTAGTAAATCAGAGCGGACAAATCGTCAACATCCCGCACGTGCTCGCGTCCTATTACGACGGCAACGGAAAAGTCATTTGGGTCTCCGACGGATACATCGATCAGGAGTTGCTGCCACAGATTCCTGTGGCTTTCGGTTTGATGTCCCAGACGATGTTGCGAAAAACGTCCAAAGCTACCACGTGGTCGTGAACTACTACGACAACAACAACACCTAATGCGCTTTCCGATTACAGCTTTCTTAGTTTGTTTCTTGCTCGCGGCGAGTAGTGTTTCCAACGCTGCCGATCTGCATGCGCCTACGCAGGTTACGGCTGGCACTGGTTTCGCGATCAGTGGCGCGGGTTCCGGCCAAGGGACATTTTATCTCATCGGACCGGCGTCGGCGATTAAACGTCAGGTCGATTTCGGAACAGACATTCAGATTCAGTCCGAAGAAGTCGAGCAGGCGGGACGGTACACAGCCATCGCGTGCAGCGCGATCAGTGTTCGTCAGCGGATTTTTATGTTCATCCGGCAGCTCCGGGCCGGCTAAGTCTGATTGTTCCACCCATCGCGCGTGCCTGTCTCCAACCCGAATGCGATTAGTGCCGTCGCTTTTGTCTTCGACAATTTATCACAATCTGATCGTCGCTCCTGAGTCGGTGAAGTTTACGGTGACTCCAACGGAAGGATCAGCAAATCTCGGAGTCCAAGAGCACTCAAAACGGGGTGGCGTGGATTCGCCTTAGCTCATCCCCAAAGGGAGGGCCAGCAAAACTCGAAGCCTCGATCGGCAAGACTTCCGAAATTCGCGTGGTGCAGCAGGTCGCATCCGACGCCTGCAATTTGCAGGTGAAAAGTTCGTGGGCATCTAAACAGCTGGTATTGGAAACGAATCCGGTGTAGAGACTGTAGCGGCAACTTCGTGCCCGACGGGACCATCGTCAGTTTCACCAAGACGGATGAGTCGGGAAAAACTACAGTGGATGTTCCGCTGAAGAAAGGCATCGCTAAGGTAGAGATGCCGGTCAAAGGGCGCGCTCACATCACGGTTGCCTCCGGCGTCGTAACTGGAAATGAATTGAATGTATCGGGTGGACAGTGATGCAGGATAACAACTGCGGAAATCGATTTGTCGCGAATACTTGCAGCGGTGATGTTCACTGTGCTCTTTGTTTCTCTGCCGAAGGTGTTGGCTGATAGTCCGCTCCCGAAGGTTGAGTTGAACGCCGACAACATGGGGCCGCGTCCGATCGAAGATCTCACCAGCAAGTCGGTTCCTCGCGATTATGCATTAGCCTGGCAATCTCTTGCGCAAGCTCTTGATGAAAATCGCAAAGATCTGCTCAATGGATATTTCACTGGGCTCGCAAAAGATAATCTCACGCAAAAAATCACTGACCAGCAGAAGAATGGCCTTCATCTGAAATATGAAGACCAGGGCCACAAGCTCGAGGGGCTGTTTTATTCTCCCGCTGGCGACGCCATGCAGTTGCGTGACGAAGCGGCTTTCCAAATTCAAGTTGTCGATGGTGACAAGGTCATCCACACCGAACAGGTCACATTGCATTACATCGTTCTTATGACGCCAGGCGCAGACCGCTGGCTGGTGCGCGATCTCGAAGCCATTCCGGAAGGCAAACCCTAGAGTGGATAAGAAAGCATCTGGGTTCGGAAGGATCGAACAGGGATCGCGGGGATGAAACGTACGTCGAGATCAACCATTATTCTCTTGATTGCTGTGATCGTGGTTATTCCGCAATTCAGCGGATGCTACCGCAGCAACGTGCAACAATCCGTGAACCAAACGGTTCGCAACGGCATGATCGATAGTTCGCCCAAGATTATCGCGGACTATCAGCCCTGGTTCGGAACGCACGATCACATTAATGTCGGATACTCGACGCAAGATCCAGCTGTACTGAAAAGGCAAATTCAGAAAGCCAAAGACATTGGCATCTACGCGTTTGGAGTCGATTGGTACGGAGACCGGCGTCCCTTCGAAGACCGGAGTTACGCCTTGTTACAGCAGATCGCCAGCGAGAATAATTTCCATGTTTGCCTGATGTACGACGAGACACAGGAAGACAATGGCCAAGCAACGGACGACGCTCTGGAGGCCTTCGAAAAGGCTTACAAGCAATACATCGGCCCCGGCGCTCCCGGACGCGACGCTTACGTCCTGTACAACGGGCGTCCCGTAATTTTTATTTTTCCCAAGCGGGGACACACCGACTGGGATCGCGTTCGCCAGCAAGTGAACACCTGGGAGAATCCTCCGATTCTGATTTACAAAGACAAGTATCCCGACCAGTACGCCAAAGATTTCGATGGCCAATACGCGTGGGTGCATCCCGGGCAAAAAGGGATGGACTGCTGACGGCAGCGATTGGGGCAAAGAATATCTGGAAGAGTTTTATAACCGGATGAGCTATTACCATCCGGATCAAATCGTGGTCGGTGGTATTTGGCCCGGATTTGATGACAGCAAAGCTTCGTGGGGCCTCAACCGCCATATGGATCGACGATGTGGACAAGACTTTGGAAGACACTCTCGCGATCGCGAAGCAGCATGAGAACGGGCCAAATCCCATGCCGTTTCTGATGCTGGCCACGTGGAACGATTATGAGGAGGGAACCACTGTCGAGAACGGAGTCGCGAACTGCAAGTAGTAACTCTCAGATCATGTCCATTCAACCTTCATCAACGCAGAAACATATTGATACTCTGTCGAGATTGGTTCTGCGTGGCTACTCGACTGACTTTTCTGCTCCCAATGAAAATCTGGAGGCGACAGCTCCGGACTTTGAATACGTAGCCGGATTGAACGAAGAAGGGCGTGCAGAATTTCTTCGCCTTGCCGACATGCACCACGTTACTGTTCGTGCGTTGCAGATATTGGAAAAATCTGCAACCACATTAAAAAATGACTCCCTGCGCGATTGGTGTCAAAGCGCCCTATCAAGGGAACGGTCACGAATTGAACACGCGATAAAATTTCTATCTCCGATCTGCGAATCGCTCGACAAGGCGGGCGCAAAAGTAACAGTTATCAAATCTCTCGATCACTGGCCTGATCTTGGTTCAGATTTGGATCTCTACACGATTGGCGATCGTTCGACCGTCGTTCGGGTCATGTCCGAAAAATTTCAAGCACAATTGGAACCGCGCAGTTGGGGCGACCGCCTCGCCAACAAGTGGAATTTCAGCGTTCCCGGTCTTCCTGAATTGATCGAGATTCACATCGGATATCTGGGACAAACCGGCGAGCACAGAGCGATGGCACTACGAGTAGTCGGACGACGGGTAACTAGAACGGTGAACGATTACTCATTTCAAGTCTCCGCTCCAGAAGAGCGAGTCATCATTTCAACTCTGCAAAGAATGTACCGGCACTTTTATTTCAGGCTGTGCGACATGGCTGACTTTGGGCTTCTGTTACGAACTCGGGCCATTGATTTTGACGAACTGAAAAATGCCGCACTGATCGGCGGAATATGGCCGGGCGTGGCCACGTTCCTGCTTTTGGTTTCTAAGTATGTCGAATCTTTCGGTGGAAGCGCCCCGGTTCCGAAAGAGATTCTCGCTGCTGCGTATACACAGGGCATCCGAGTTTATCTGGGTGAGGATTTTCTCCGGGTTCCCAAAGTGCCAGCCGCTGCTCTCTATGCCTCGCAACTGATGAACGCAGGACGAAGAGTTGATTTTCGTGCGATGGCTCGCCTGCCACTGTTGCCTCCTCTCGCCATCTCCGCTCTGCTGGCTTACAAACTTACCGGAAGCGACAAAGGCGTCTGGTAGTCGCTGTTTCTACAGCATCTACCGGATTGGACTCTTCCTCTTTCAGAAGTAGACTGGATCAGCGTGGTCGAGATTGTTCTTCGTTGATCGCTGTGCATCGCTCTCAGCTTTCATTCGCCTGATTTCTTAAACGTACCTGAGAATGTGATAAAGAAGCGCCACTACAAATGAAAATCGCCCAAGTCGCTCCGCTTTATGAAAGTGTGCCACCTAAGTTGTACGGTGGGACGGAGCGCGTGGTTTCGTGGCTCACTGAGGAGCTAGTTCGTCTCGGCCACGAGGTCACTCTTTTCGCGAGCGGCGATTCTTTGACCAGCGCGAATCTGGTTCCGATATGTCCGGAGGCGTTGCGACTGAACTCCCAATGCATAGATCAGCTCGCCCATCACGTCATAATGATCGAACAAGTCTTTCAGGAGCGGGGCGCTTTTGATCTTATTCACTTTCACATTGACTACCTGCACTTTCCGGTCAGCCGGCGCGAGCAACTGGTTGGACTGACAACATTGCACGGGCGTCTTGATCTTCCCGACCTGGTACCCCTGTATCGAACATTTCCGGAAATGCCGGTTGTTTCTATTTCCGATGCGCAACGAAAACCTTTACCCTGGCTGAATTGGCAAGGAACCGTACATCACGGACTTCCTGCGAATCAATTCAAGTTCCATGCCGGACCGGGCAAGTACCTGGCATTTCTCGGACGCACATCGCCGGAGAAAGGCTTGGATCGCGCTATTGAGATTGCCAAGCGCGCGGGTATTCCCCTGAAAATTGCAGCCAAGATAGATCGTGCCGACGCCGAGTATTTCGAAACCCAAATCAAGCCGTTGCTTGATCACCCCCTGATCGAATTCGTCGGGGAGATCGGGTTTTATGAAAAGAACGACTTCTTGGGCAATGCAATGGCTCTGCTTTTTCCCATACAGTGGCCTGAGCCCTTCGGTTTAGTGATGATTGAAGCAATGGCTTGTGGGACACCTGTTATTGCCTACCCGGGCGGCTCAGTTGGCGAGGTTATGAAGGATGGCGTCAGCGGATATGTCGTCCCCGATGAGGATTCCGCAATCAAGGCAGTAGAAAGAGTTCCGGAGATTGACCGGCAAAAGTGCCGTAGATACTTTGAGCACAACTTCACTTCCGCCCGAATGGCGCAGGATTATCTCAACATATATCAACGGCTGGTTCAGCGCGAACCTTCCCCCAACATCCCCGACGGAGTGTCCAGTTGGACGAAACTAGCTCCCACCAGTACTACATAGCGGCAAAATCGTCGCCGGCCGACGACCGCGCCGGGGTTCTCAAATACGGAAAGATGTTTTGCGTCTTCGATCGTTTTGGGGATATTCAGACCTCGGGTCTTGGCGAAGAGGGACTCTTCTTCCGAGGGACCCGGCATTTGTCACAATTGGCGGTGAGCCTATGGAATTCAACTCCTCTACTGCTGAGCTCCACGATCGAGACAAATAATTTTCTTTTCACTGCCGATCTCGCGAATCTTGATGTGTCTCACAAAAATGAAGTGGTGATCCCACGCGGAACACTTCATCTGCACCGGTCAAAGTTTCTCTGGCAGGATGTGTGTTATGAGGAATTCAAGTTCACCAACTATGGATTAGGGCCGCTTCGGATTCCCTTTCAAATCACGTTTGACGCTGACTTCACAGACATTTTCGAAGTACGAGGCATGCATCGCGAGCATAGAGGACGGCGTTTGCGAACTGAGGTGACTGGGGGAAGTGTCCTGCTCGCGTATGAAGGCTTGGATGGCATTGTTCGTAGAACTCAAGTGCAGTTTGAACCTCCCCCAAAAGTTTTATCGGATACCGAAATGCAAGTTCAGATGTCGCTTGGGCCAGGCGAAATTGCAGACTTCCATCTCGCCATCTCCTGCGATGCTGAGATTGCCTCGCAAAAGGTGGGCTATTCCTGGGCAATGGATAGCGCGACTAAGGAACTGAATCACCTCGATGCATCGGTACCGGAAATCCAAAGTTCAAACTCTCGCTTCAACGATTGGGTGCGGCGATCTTTTGCGGACGTAAGGATGATGACGATCGGCAATCCCGAGGAAAATTACCCTTACGCCGGCGTGCCATGGTTCAGCACAGTATTTGGGCGCGATGGGATTATCACTGCACTGGAAATGTTGTGGCTGAATCCGGCAATCGCAAAAGGCGTGCTGGAATATCTGGCGGAAACCCAGGCCACGGAGGTCAATCCTGCCATAGAAGCGGAGCCTGGCAAGATTTTGCACGAGATGCGGCAAGGGGAAATGGCAAACCTCGGCGAGGTTCCGTTCGGACGCTACTACGGCACCGTGGATGCTACGCCTCTCTTCATCATGCTTGCGGGCGCTTATTACGAGCGCACGGGCGACCTCGAATTCTTGCGAAAGTTGTGGCCGCACCTTGAATTGGCTTTGCGATGGATTGATGAATTCGGTGACGTTGATGGCGATGGATTCGTTGAGTATGCACGCCATTCCAGCAACGGTCTGGTTCAACAAGGATGGAAGGACTCCAACGATTCCGTTTTTCACTCCGACGGATCCCTGGCAAAGGCTCCTATTGCTTTGTGCGAAGTGCAGGGTTACGTGTACGCAGCCAAGATGGCGGCGTCCCGCCTAAATTGTGCATTGGGAAACAAGAACGGATGCACGAGCCTTTTGGCGGAGGCGGAACAGCTTAAGGGACAATTTGAAGACGCTTTCTGGTGTGAGGATTTATCCACCTACGCCCTGGCCTTGGATGGCAAGAAAAAGCCTTGCCGAGTTCGCGCTTCCAATGCAGGTCATTGCTTGTATACCGGGATTGCATCCGCGGGAAGGGGACGCGAAGTCGCGAAGTTGCTTCTTGGTGGCGACTTTTGCAACGGATGGGGGATTCGCACTTTGGCCTGTGGTGAAGTCCGGTACAATCCGCTCTCGTATCACAATGGCTCAGTATGGCCACACGATAATGCAATCATTGCTACAGGAATCGCGAAATATGGATACAAAGAATTGGCGGGGAAGATTCTGCTTGGTTTGCTCGACGTAAGCAATCAAGTAGATCTTCACCGCCTTCCTGAATTGTTTTGTGGCATCAATCGAAGGACCGGCGAAGGCCCCACTTTGTATCCAGTTGCCTGCTCACCGCAGGCTTGGGCGGCGGGAGCAGTCTTCCTGGTGCTGCAAGCTTGCCTCGGTGTATCCGTGGATGACAGGAACCGGCGGATTGTATTCGAACGCCCATTCCTGCCCGATGGTATCCCGCAGCTTTGGATTAAAGGTTTGAGCTGTGGCGATTCCTGCGTCAGTCTTTTTCTGGAAAAGCGGAATAACGACGTTAGAGCAGAGACAACGGAGAACTCCGGGAATATCGAAATTTCCTTCACGTCGTAATACCCAGTTCGCGTTGTGACGGCTTCCGCACGCACCTTCATAAGAACTACTAAAGCTCATCTCCTCAGTATCTACAGCGTCAACCGGATAGCGCTGGTATCGAGGAAAACCTATGATGCACATGTACAAATTCGACATCCAGGTGCTCGCACGGGCACAAGAGAGGCTACACATGAAATTCAGGAATAGAGCAGTAAGAAATTTTCTCGCGCTCAGCACCGCCGTCCTCGTTCTTGGCTGCATGAGCTGGGCAGCCGACGACAAAGATCAATCCGACATCAACAAGCGCATTGACGCCGCAGCCAATGTGTTGAATGAAATAATGGCAACCCCGGATAAGGCAATCCCCGACAAAGTCATGAATGATGCCGTGTGTGTCGCGGTAGTCCCCTCCATGATCAAGATCGCGCTCGGATTCGGCGGCAGCCACGGAAAAGGCGTCGCAACGTGCCGTACAGGCCATGGATGGAGCGCACCTGCTCCGATAACCATTACTGGCGGCAGTTGGGGTTTACAACTTGGCGGCCAGGCCGTTGATCTCGTAATGATCGTGACCAACGAAAATGGCATGCAACATCTCTTATCAAGCAAGTTCAAGATTGGCGCCGACGCCTCCGCCGCAGCCGGTCCCGTGGGCCGTGATGCGGCAGCCGACACCGACTGGAAAATGAAAGCGGAAGTTTTGACCTACTCCCGCGCCCGCGGTGTCTTCGCTGGGATTGACCTAAATGGTTCTGCGATCTCGCAGGATAAGGACGAGACTCGCATCCTTTACGGCAAGATGGTGTCGTTTGAAACGATACTCAAGGGCAATATCGCTCCTCCCGCGGGTTCGGGAGCGTTTTTGACTGCCGTCCGCAAGTACGCTGGCCAAGCCAGGGAACAGGGTCAATTGAATCAGCCTTTGACCTCAGCGGGACAGTAACTTTCGATTCGCCTGAAAATCAACCGGCCAAGTCAAAGATTTGGCCGGTTTTCTATTCGATAAGCGCAATAGTGGTGAGTCTAAACTCTGAGAGGGGTCGCCGCACGGTGTTCAGTCACTCCCAGCCCGCGCAAGATGAATTACCGGTAACCTCCTCCGCCCCGCCGGAACTGCCTGCTGAACAGGAGGCATTATTTCGCGAGGTACTTGAAACCCTCGAAGAAAAACACCTGCCGTTTGCCGTCTCCGGCGCTTTCGCTCTTCAGGAGCACACAGGCATTTGCCGATGGACCAAAGATCTGGACATTTTTTTAACCTCGCGAAATGCTGCCATTGCCCTTGAATACCTCGCCGAACGCCGGTTTGAGTGCGAAGTTTGCGATCAGGTATGGTTGAATAAAGCCCATCGCGATGACTTTTTCGTGGACTTAATAACTGGCATGAGCAACGGCGTGATCGCTGTGGATGATTCCTGGATTGAGCGCGCAAAGCCTGCTGTCATTTACGGAGTAAAAACCCGGGTGCTCGCCGCCGAAGAGCTAATTGCTTCAAAGCTCTTTGTGATCCGACGGGAGCGCTTCGACGGTGCGGATATCGCGCACGCGATCTACGGAACCCGCGGAAAGCTCGACTGGCAGAGAATCCTAGCCCTGGCAGGGGATCACTGGGAAATCTTGCTGTGGGCCCTCGTTTTGTTTCGATATGTATATCCAGCGCAAACAGATTATGTTCCAAGCGACATTTGGAAAATTCTGTTGGAGCGATTCGCCGCGGCAATCGCCAATCCTGACCCTCAGGCCAAGTTTCGAGGCAGCCTGGTTGACGACCGAATGTTTGCGATTGATGTAAACGAGTGGGGACTTGAAGATGTTCTTCAGGAATACCGCGAGCGCAAGCTTGCGGCGGATGCGGGAACGCTCAAATAGTGCGTCGAACTTTTATTTTAGGGAATAGAAACCGATGAGAGTAGCAGCCACTGCCGATTTGCATTTCACGCCGCAGAAATTTTCAATCCTGCAAGATCAGTTGAACAAAGTGCGGGACGACGCGGATGTATTTCTTCTTGCCGGCGATTTGACCAATTTCGGAAAAGCCGAGGAGATGGAGCCATTGCTGAATGCAATCGTGCGCCTTCGCATTCCAACCATCGCCGTTTTAGGAAATCATGACTATGAAAGTGGACAAGAAGTTGAATTGATGAAGATGATGACTGCTGCCGGAATCAAAGTGCTCGATGGAAGCGCATATGAACGCGATGGCGTTGGATTTGCGGGCGCAAAAGGCTTCGTGGGCGGGTTCGGCCGCGGAGTTCTCACTGCGTTCGGCGAGCCAGAAGTCAAGGCTTTCGTGCGTGTATGCATTGACGAAGCGTTAAAACTCGAGCGTGCGATGTCGCAACTGCGAACCAAAAAGCGCGTGGTTCTGCTGCACTATGCTCCCATCGCCGCAACCGTAGAAGGTGAAGTTCTCGAGATATATCCCTTCATGGGGACTTCGCGTTTGGCAGAAGTAATTGACCGGCATGGAGCCGATCTCGTCATTCATGGGCACGCTCACAATGGAAAGCTGGAGGGACGTACAACTGCAGGTATTCCGGTTTATAACGTCGCGATCACACTACTGGAATCGCAGAAGCCCTCCGCGGTGTATCGGGTATTTGACGTTTAGTCGTGATTCTTGTAAGCGTTTAACTTTGATTTTCACTATTTGGCGGGCGGGAAATTTATGCGCACTCCTGCGCGGAAGAGGATTGGCGGCCCCAGGTTCGTGATCGGAGTACGTGCCACCATATACCGCTGGTTTAAGAGATTCTCGGCAGCGGCAAATATTTCAAGATTCTTTGTCAGCGATCTTCCGGCGAGAAAATCCATGGTGTAGAAGCTGTCGAGCGGCAACTGATTCTGGTCATCATCGAACTGCCTTCCGACAAATCTTCCCTGGACACTCAACAAAAACAGTTTTGGATTCCAGTATCGCGCTTCCCATGTAAACGTGTGGCGGGGAACTTCCGGAATGTCGAGCCCCAGCAAGGATGAACTCGCGGGGAAGCTGACAACGGTGGCATCGGTGTAATCGTATCCTGCCGAAATTTGGATGCTCTTATCCACGTGAAAAACGGAATCCAGTTCAATCCCGCGAGATCGAGTGCGCCCAAGATTTTGCCGCTGCCTCGTAATCAGTGCGGGTGTATTGGAGAGCGTCACATTCTCGATTGGATTCACGATATCGCTCCAAAAGAATGTGCCTCGTAGCTCCAGTCTTTGGTCGAGGGCTGTGATGTTCGCTCCGGCTTCGGCGCCGGTAAGATACTCCGCCTTGAGGCTGGCATTGCTATTTGTCAAAACATTTCCTAAACGGAAGCCTCTGTACAGCTCATTCAGAGTTGGAGCGCGGAAAGAGCGGTAGGCCGAGGCTGTCACCGAGAGATTGCGATTCAAAGAACGAAGCACAGACAATTTGGGATCGAAGGCGATATCACTACGATCTGGAAAACCTGTGCCGGTCAAAGGCACGGACGTCGCAATCGGAATTCGGGCCATCGAACCATCCAAATTCCACCATTCGTCAAAACGCGCGCCGAGAATCACCGTCCACTTTTGACGAAACTGAAAAACATCTTCCCCGAAAATGCCGAAGACACGTTGGCGGCCACCTGCCAAAGTGTTGGCAGTGTTCACTCCTGAAGAAAACAATTGCTCATCGGTGGAACCAATCACCTCTTGAAGATCGCTGCCAACTATCAATGTTTGGGCCTTTCCGAGTGCGTGCGTCCACTGCGCCGTTCCTCCCACCTGCTGGGCGGGGACGTGCTGTATGTCGGTGAGTGACTCGCTCGATCGGTCCGATGCGATTGACGAAAACCTCTGGTTGTAACCCTGGACATCACCGAATAGTCGAAGCGACAACGAATTGCCCGACCCGAACTGCTGATCAAGACCCAGAGCACCCTCTTCTATTTGCGTGTCGTTAGTCTGGATGGGGGTGCCATTGTTTCTAAACTCATTGTAAAAATTGCCTTTCGCAAAAATTTTCGCGTTCGGGCTTATTCGGTAACCAACGCCGAAATCCACCGTTGCGTGTTCCGAATTCGCGGCTGTATCAACATTCCCGCGCTGTGAAGATGGAACTAAAATATAGCCATCGCTGCGGAACAGGTCGGTAGCAGCGTCGAAGTCCCACTTCCCGATCATGTCGCCCGCCCAGAGCGACACATTTGGTGTCCGCTCATTCCCGTAGGAAGTTTCCAGCGAAAGCGCGGGGCCTTCAGCCTCCCGAGAAATGAATTGAACGACTCCACCCATGGCATCAGTCCCATACAGATTCGATGCTCCTCCGCGAAAAACCTCGACGCTGGATACCTCAACATGCGGAATTCGAGTCCAGTAAACCCATCCCCCGAACGGATCCATCAACGGGATGCCATCTTCAAGCACCAAAGCCCGGCTGGGCCCACTCGCTCCCAACCCGCGCAATGAGACACCTTGCGAAGTGGGATTCGCAGTCCTGCTGCCTGATCTCCGAAAGAGGGAAAATCCAGGAATCTCTCGGAGCATATCGTCAACCGTTAACGATGGGCTTGCAACAACATCCGACTCTGATAGCCGGACCATACTGCCTGGCGTCTCGGAAAGCCTGATCTCGGAGCGCGTCGCTGAGACGACCACTTCTTCATTCACACCTGGAAGCGTCATTACGATATCCACCGTGGAGGTTGGGGGAACCTTCCATGAAATGTGGGACTCGGCGAGTCCGGTTGC
The DNA here is from genome assembly GCA_963796015.1 of uncultured Acidobacteriaceae bacterium. Classification (GTDB taxonomy): domain Bacteria; phylum Acidobacteriota; class Terriglobia; order Terriglobales; family Acidobacteriaceae; genus PALSA-188. The sequence goes on from CAWCJR010000006.1 coordinate 364,642, forward strand.
GAGGACTTCCAAAAGTCCCGGTCCGTTGGGAACTTGCACAAAAGTGAATTCCCCATTCGAATCAGTCTTGGTGGTAGCTAAAAACTTTCCAGAGTGAATGGTAACGGCTGCACCGGGCACGGATGATTGAGTCGTGTCGCGGACCGTTCCACTTATTCGAATATTTTGGGCGGCAGCCATGCTGGCGACGATTGCCAACGCAACAGTTGCAACAACCGCCTTGAATGAAAATCTCATTGGCTGAATAGTCCAGTGACTGACCGTCGACTAGGGGCTTCTAGCGCCTTCTTTATGTTCATAAAGGTAACCAAGATCGAATCCGCGTGGAAATGCCGGAATAACAGATGACAACAGACAACTGGCCGCAATTCAAAGATCTCTTTCAAAAAGCCCTGGACCTTCCGGTTGAGGACCGATCGGCATACTTGGATCGAGTTTGCACGGAGCCATCCTCAAGAGCGGACTTGGAGGCATTGCTCTTTTGTTACCAGGACGCTTGTTACCAGGATGCTCCGGACAGTCCGAAAAACCCGTGCGAAAGTCTCAACACCGCGCAAAGCACGAACGCAGGCCCAGCACTCGAAAGCTTCATGGACCACTACCAGATCGTTGAAAGGGTGGGTCACAAAGGGCCAGCGACCCAGTATCTTGCGATCCGGTTGAATGACCCTCACTTGAAGAAAGTTGTAATTACGATCGTGCAGGCTGGTACAAGCGCGGCGGAATTCCTGCGTTCTTTCAAAAGAGAACGGCTCATCTTGATGAATCTTCGGCATCCTAACATTGCCTCCTTCCTTGATACGGGCATCACCCGGGACGGATTGGCCTACCTGGTTGCCGAATATATCGAGGGCCTTCCGGTTAATGAGTATTGCGACACCAATAAACTTAACACGCACGCCAGAATCAAATTGTTTCTGGATACCTGCGACGCCGTTCAATATGCGCACCAGCGTTTCATTGCTCACGCCTGCATCAGCGCAAAGAAGATTCTTGTTACGAAGAGCGGTACTTCTAAACTGCTTGATATTGCAATAGCAGCTTTGCTGAACCAGGAATCCCGTGCACAAACGGGTCTGCCGATTGCCACGAAGCGTAGCGAACTGGAATATATAAGTCCAGAACAAGTTCGTGGCGAGCTAATCAGGACTTCGGACGACGTGTTCTCTTTAGGCGTGTTGCTGTATCAACTCCTTACCGGACATTCGCCTTATCGAATGAAAGACGGAAAACAAGATGATCTGCTCCCCGCCATTTTCGAGGCAACTAAGCCTAGTAAGGCGGTTGACCAGATAGCCGAAGAAACTACACCGGATGGAAAAAATATAACGATCAACTCGCAATACGTAAGTTCGTGTAGAGGTGAGGAAATCCAGGCTGTGCGCCGTTGCCTTGCGGGTGATCTCGATTGCATCGTGCTAAAAGCGATTCAGAAAGACTCGTCGAAACGATACGCATCGGTTGAGCAGCTGTCTGGAGATCTTCGTTGCTTTCTATCACAACGACCGGTTTCAGTGCGCAAAAGCACATTTTTGTATCGAACGGACAAGTTCATGCGAAGGCATAAAATAAGAACTTAGGTTGTCGGGGGCCCTTCATGCGGGAGGCCGAAACCAAATTCCTCTAACACTTTGGCTGCCACGGGCGTTTTTATAAACTCCAGGAACTGTCGAGCAGCCTGCTTGTGCTGTGAAGATTTCAGAATCGCGCATCCCTGTTCAATCAGGGGATAGTCGGCTTCCGGAACGTTAAAATATTTCCCTTTGTCCCGAACTCCGGGTGCAGCTGCGAGAGATAGTGCAACAATTCCTACTTCCGCAGCCCCGCTATTCACAAACTGTGCAGCCTGCGAGATGTTTTCCGCCAGGACAATCTTGCTCTGAACCCGAGAATAAATATCTTCCCTGGTCAGCGCTGCCACGGCCGCGCGCCCGTAAGGCGCGTGTTCTGGATTCGCGATTGCGATCTTCCGAATTTTCGAATCCAGAAGAACTTGAAGCCCGCGGCTAATATCAATCTTCGTACTTTTCAGCGCCCACAGCACGATTTTCCCATCGGCATAGTGATAAATGGATCCCGGTTCGATCAAGTCCGCCTGATCCAAATGTCTCGGATAATTCATATCGGCGGAAAAAAATAGATCGAACGGATCGCCATTTTGAATCTGGCTGGTGAAATTTCCTGAAGAACCGAAGGTTACTCTTACTTTTTGTCCTGTCTGCTTTTCAAATTGCTGGGTCAATTCCGGCATCACATATTGCAGATCCGCAGCCGCAGCAATTGAGATTTCATCCGCGGCTTGGGCCTCCGGAACAAGAAACAACAGGACAGCGACAAAACACGAAATTAGGGGCTTCATCCTGCGCAGTATTTTCGTTTGTCAAGAAAATGTCAAATGTCGCGCAGTTGGCGTGTTTTTATCTACTTCGGTAGTAAGCTTGTGACGAAATGATGCTAAAAAGCTGGTGTAGGTGAGGCTGCATGATTCGAACAGAGGCAAACCGCGCCTGGGCATCGCCACGGCCTGAACATATGCCGATTCGACCGGTAGATGCGGCGTCTTCGGGCACCGAGGCTGGAGCGCTCTCGATGGATCGAATTTTGGTTGTAGAAGACGATCGGGCGGTGCAAAAAGCATTGAAGCGCCTTTTCGAGGCAGAAGGATTCACTGTACAGATAACTTCCGACGGCCGTTCCGCTGTAGAAGCATTTCGCGCGGCAGTTCCGGCGGCGGTGGTGCTCGATTTGCGTTTGCCTGCACTCTCGGGGCGGGATGTGTGCCAGGAAATAAAACAACATGCACCAACTCTTCCCATTATTGTGTTAAGCGCGGCCAGCGACGTATCTGACAAAGTTCTTCTGCTTGAACTCGGGGCCGACGATTATGTCACGAAGCCATTCAGTCCCCGGGAGCTATTAGCGCGGGTGCGCGCAGCTTTGCGTCGCACTACCACCACAAAGACGGCGAGCGCTGACACATTCACCTTCGATGGAATTTCCGTTGATTTCAGCAAAATGGAAGTTTTACGACAGGGCGAGGCAGTCGCACTTACCGCGCAAGAATTTAAGACTTTGAAATTCCTGGTGCAGAATCCTGAGCGTGTAATCACTCGGGACGAGCTATTGAATGTAGTTTGGGGCTATCACAATTACCCCTCCACCCGCACTGTGGATAATCATATCCTGAAGCTGCGCCAGAAGCTTGAGGCCGACCCCGGGAATCCTGTACATTTTCGTACAGTTCACGGAACGGGATACAAGTTCGTGCCTTGAGGGGTGTCCTGCTGCCAATTTAATACCCACGCTTAGGAAGTGAACTCATGGTGAAACTTCGGCTCCGCACTAAGTTTCTGCTCTCCATGCTGCTCGTTTCCGCCGGGTTGACCTCCACTACCCTTTTGTTGGTACGCCGCAGCGTTCAACACCAGGTCAAGAATGCAATATCGGCCGACCTCCAGAATTCAGTAAGCACCTTCCAGAATTTTCAGCGCGAGCGCGAGCTGACACTAAGTCACTCGGCAGATTTGCTTGCCGACTTGCCCGACTTGCGGGCTCTAATGACCACACAGCATGAGGCGACCATTCAGGATGCTTCTACGCACCTATGGCAACTGGCGGGAAGCGATCTATTTGTCCTGGTGGATCGAAGTGGCGCTGTCGTGGCACTTCACGTGGCGTCTCCGGGGTTCACGCGCCAAATGGCGCAGCAATCACTGAAGGCACCCATCAACGACCAGGCCCAGAGCAGGTGGTGGTTCGGCGCCCAACATCTGTACCAGGTATTTCTGAAGCCGGTCTATTTTGGACCGGCCAGCGAAAACCGCCTGCTCGGATTTCTGGTAATCGGATATGAAATTGACGATAGCGTCGCGAACCAGGTTAGCCGCATCGCCGCCAGCCAGGTCGCTTTTTACTATGGAGACACGATTGTCAGAAGCACGCTTCCCCCATTGCATCAGGCAGAACTGGCACAGCAGTCGCCGCATTTCGGCTCAGAAAGCTCGCGCGCGCAAAAGATTAATTTGGGCGACGAGCATTTTTCGGGCACGTCACTCGAACTTACCGACGACAATTCTGTCTCTGTGCGCCTTGTCGTTCTTAAATCCTACGATCAGGCAACCGCTTTTCTCGATCAGCTGAATCGCCTGCTCCTGGCCTTAGGACTGGCCGCCGTGCTCGGCGGAAGTGGGTTGGTGTTCCTTATCTCACACACTTTCACCCGGCCGCTCGGAAACCTGGTTGCGGGCGTCCGTGCGCTCGAGAAGGGCGACTTTCATTATGCGCTCGATCCTCACGGGGGCGACGAAGTAGCGGAAGTCACTGGCGCGTTCAACCGCATGCGCAGCAGTCTTCTCAAAACGCAGCAGGAATTATTGGAAGCTGAGCGACTCGCCACGATCGGCCGCATGGCAAGTTCGGTCTCTCATGACTTGCGCCACTCGCTCGCGGCTATCGTCGCTAATGCGGAATTTCTCTGTGAGAGCAAATTATCCCCACATGAGCGTGAAGAGCTTTATCAGGAGGTTCGTACTGCCGTCAATCAGATGACGGATTTGATTGATTCATTGCTGGAATTTTCCCGGACCCGCGAGTCGTTGCGGCCGGCATACGGAAGAGTTAGAGCTTCGGTGGATCGCGCGGCGCAAGCAATTAAAGCCCATCCGGAGTTTCACGATATTCGAATCGTCGTGCGAGAAAATGGCGCCATCTCCGGATGGTTTGATCACAAGAAATTGGAACGCGCCATTTCTAACCTCCTGCTCAACGCCTGCGAGGCTGTATCGCAGTCCGACGGATGGGTTGAAGTAGAAATAAATCAACTTCCCAGCAGGGTTGAGATTCTGGTCTCCGATAACGGGCGCGGAGTTCCGTTCTCGATTCAGAAAACGCTTTTCGAGCCGTTTGTAAGCTGCGGCAAAGAAAACGGTACCGGGCTTGGTCTAACTGTGGTCCAAAAAATTATCCAGGACCACGGAGGGGACGTAGGAGTTGAGCGCACTTCCGATCAAGGAACAGTTTTTAAAGTCTCACTTCCGCTCCTGCCGCTGGCAGAACATCCTCTCGACCGTTCGACAGATGCAAATATATCAACCCCTGCGCGTCCCACTCAGCCATAGGGAAATGATTGGAGTTGCACCTGCACGTTGTATGTTGCCGAAGAATATTCGATAAAGCTCAGTTAATCTTGCTTCCAAGTTTTTGGGAGGAAATCGTGATTCGACAAACTAGTCTGCGCAGCGCACCCTTCAGAACAGCCTTCTATTTATGTGGGATAACACTGCTAATGTTTTCCGGCACCGTTAGCGGATGGCCGCAGGAGAACGCGCCAGCGGTGTCCCCGAATGCGATCCAAACCGACGCAATGACAAACGCGATCAGGGATTTGCAGCAACAGGTCCGCGAATTGAAATCAGCGGTCGCCGAAGTGCGGTCTGAAGCCGCACAGTATCGCGCTGAAAGCATGGAACTTCGTCAGGAACTGGAGATGACGGAGAAGCGGGATTCATTCGGCGGATCCGCGACAGAAAATTCCGCCGCAACGGCAACTCCCGACTCCTCGACGACAAACCCGGCTTCAAGTCCGGCGATTGGCTTGCTCGAACAACGTGTATCCGCCCTGGAAGATGCCTCCACGTTGTTGAGCGGCAAGGTTGACGAACAACATCAGGACAAAGTCGAAAGCGGTTCGAAGTACAGCGTGAGACTCTCCGGCATTGTGCTGCTGAATCTTTTCAGCAATCGGGGCACGGTAGACAATCAAGATGTCCCCAGTTACGCTGCCCCATCTGTAAACTACGGCTCCGACAGCAACTTCGGCGCGACACTGAGACAATCTGAGTTGGGGCTGGAAGTATTTGGACCTGACCTCGCGGGGGCAAAGACTAGCGGCAATGTGCAATTTGATTTCTCAGGAGGCTTTCCCAATACGTTGGACGGAGTCAATTACGGCCTGATGCGGCTGCGCACAGCCAGCGTGCGCCTCGACTGGAAAGACACCTCCATAGTTGCTGGCCAGGATAATCTGTTCTTCTCTCCCTTGTCGCCGACATCCTTTGCATCGCTCTCGATTCCCGCATTCGGTTACGCGGGAAATCTTTGGGGATGGATACCGCAAGTTCGAGGCGAGCACCGCTTCAATCTCGCGAATGGTCAAGAAATCACCATTCAAGGTGGCATTCTTGACAACTTAAGCGGAGAGCCTCCGCTCTCGGGGGTTAGCCGTATCGCGCAAGCTGGGGAGAATTCGGGACAGCCCGCTTACGCAGCACGTGCAGCATGGTCAGAAACCATGCGTGGCGAGCCACTAAGCTTCGGCACAGCCGTCTATTACACTCGGCAGAATTGGGGTTTCAACCGCAATGTTGACGGTTGGTCGGGTATGGCCGACTGGAATGTTCCCATCGTTTCGCGGCTGAGTTTTTCGGGAGAATTCTACCGCGGACGTGCCATTGGGGCACTGGGGGGCGGCATTGGTCAAAGCGTTCTTTACTCTGGCGATCCCAGGGATCCCGCAACCCAGGTGCGCGGCCTGAATTCTATCGGTGGCTGGTCACAGCTGAAATTTAAGCCGGCTGATAAATTGGAATTCAATGGAGCGTTCGGCATTGACAATCCTCTCGCGCGTGATTTCAACGGCTTTGCGGGTCTGAGCGTCTACGGCACCGCGCTCAGACAGAATCAGAATGCTCTTGTGAACTTCATTCTACGACCGCGATCTGATCTATTATTTTCCGCTGAGTATCGTCACCTTCAGACGAAGCCAAGCTACGGCAACAGCGATACGGCTGAGCAGTTCAACCTCATGATGGGAGTTTTATTTTAGTGATTAAAACCATCCCCCCGCTGAAAATTGCCTGCGCACTTTTGTACGGTACGTTGGCCTATGGTCAGGGGATAACGGTTTCCGCGCACGCCAAGTTAGTAAGCACCGGTAGCAGAATCAAGAATCCTCAGTCCGGCAACGTGCTTATTTGGCTCACACCCATTGGAAATCCAGCTATGCCCCTTCCCCCGGCGTTGCCGAGCATGAATCCGCCGCGTCTTAGTCAACACAACAAAAGTTTTAGCCCGCACTTGCTGGTAGTTCCGGTAGGCTCTCTGGTGGAATTCCCGAATCGCGATCCCTTTTTTCACAATGTTTTCTCGCTATTTGAAGGAAAGCGTTTCGATCTCGGTCTCTATGAAGCTGGGACCACACGCAAAGTTCGCTTCGATAAGCCAGGGATCTCTTATATCTTTTGCAATATTCATGCCGAAATGAGTGCTGTCGTCGTGGCTCTGTCCACGCCCTATTATGGGATATCGAATAACACAGGTGAAATCATCATTCCTCACGTGCCAGCGGGTCGTTATACCCTTCGCGTTTGGTACGAAACCGCCTTACCCGAGGCACTGGATTCGATGACTCGCGAGATCACCGTTTCAGATGATCAATCGTCGCTTGGGGTATTCCGGATTCCCGCAGCCAGCCTTCCGCCTTCTCACAAGAATAAATACGGCAAGGATTACGAACCTCCTACGCCCAATAATCCTGCCTATGAGCGTCCATGAATTTTGGGTCAAAGACAAAACACTGACTAACCTTTGACAATTCCTTGACACCGCTACGGGCGATAGTAGCGTCTCATGTGCCGTGGATTCCCAGACCACGTCTGAACACTCTCGAGTTATTAGAAGAATCGCTATTTAGGAGAAAGAATGAAAACCCCCAAACTGCGCAGTATTCGTCGCTCTCTGATCTCCCGTTTCGCGTTGGCGGCATCGGTGCTATCAATCTGCGTCGTATTGCTCCCGCGATCTTCGTTTGCACTCGGCGTAAACCCAGTCACCGTTGCGTCCACGGTTCCGAGCAATGGCGACGTCAATCCATATGGCATTGCGCGCGTGCCCCGCACTTCGGGGTTGTTGGTGAAAGGCAATATTCTCGTCAGCAACTTCAACAACAGCGCCAACCTTCAGGGCACCGGAACCACTATTGTCCAGATCACACCCAACGGCACAGTTTCGTTATTCGCTCAGATTGACGCAACCACTCTACCCGGTCCCTGTCCCGGAGGAATCGGCTTGACGACTGCTCTCGCGATTTTGCGCGATGGTTGGGTAGTCGTAGGCAGCCTGCCAACCAGTGACGGAACGTCGGCGACGGCGCAGGCGGGATGCCTGCTTGTTTTGAACAACCAAGGGCAGGTGGTTGAAACGTTCTACGGTTCGTTGATCAATGGACCCTGGGACATGACCGCTCTTGATGCTGGGAACACGGCGGCACTGTTTGTGACCAATGTATTAAACGGTACGGTCGCCGCCAATGGCGCAGTTGTTCATGAAGGCACGGTTGTTCGCCTGATGCTTTCCGTTTCCGAAAAGACAATGCCAACTTTGCAATCAATTACTGTTGTCGGATCAGGCTTCCCCGAGCGCTCAGACCCGGCGGCGCTGGTAATCGGTCCAACCGGTTTGGGTCTAAGCCAGGACGGGAGTACTCTCTACGTAGCTGATAGTGTGAACAATCGCATCGCCTCGATCTCGAATCCCCTCACGAGTATTTCCTCGGCGGGCCGGGGGACGACCGTCACCAGAGGCGGAAACTTAAAAGATCCTCTGGGACTCACGGTCGCAGCAGACGGCAATATTCTCACGGTCAACGGAGATAATGGTTATCTGGTTGAAACTACTCCCGAAGGTTTGCAAGTCGCCACCGTACTGCTGGACAGCAGCGGAAGCCCTCCCGGAGCAGGTGCATTATTCGGCCTGATTTCGTTACCCGGTAAAGGGATTTATTACGTGGATGACGCTACTAATACCTTGAATCTTCTTCACTGAGTTAGGGGTCAACTACCGACTAGTTCCGAGAGAGGGCGGCATGTGGTAATGCCGCCCTTTCGTAACTGAGCTTTACACTTCGTTACGAATCGTCCAGCATCTTCCCAATCTTCCCCGGCATCCAAAATAGAATACCACCCTGTGTTATAGCTGTTTGTCCGCGAAGTGCGGGACTAAGGCGTACTGCATCCGCGCAAGAGCGGTTTCCCTATTGCGCGAAATTTGAATTGTCATCTTGAGCAAAGCGAAGGACCTATGCATTGCAAATTCAACTACATGAACGCTTTTAAACTACGTTTCTGGCAGATTTTGTTTCCATTACTTATTACGTCGGGAGTGATGATGATTCCCCGCCCAGCGCTTGCGGCTTTGGGCGGCGACGTTAGCTCAGTGCAGGCTGACCAGGCGCACATGAACGCGCAGTTGCGAATTCAGACCGAACAGGCTTATACAGTTCACGAACTCCATCAGACCAGCGGAACCGTAGTCAAGGAATTCATTTCTCCTGCGGGGAAAGTCTTTGCAGTCAGTTGGAGCGGCCCCTTCATCCCTGACCTGCGCCAGTTGATGGGCACGTATTTCGACCAATTCTCGCAAGCGGCGCAGACCCGCGTCCGGCGACCAGGCCGTGCCCCGCTCAATATTCAGCAAAACGGTTTAGTCGTACAAAGCGGTGGTCACATGCGCGCTTTCTTTGGCAAAGCGTACTTGTCCGACCAATTGCCGCAAAGCGTCGGTCCCGAAATGATTCGTTAAAGAAGAGATTCGCCGGCAACAAAGAGTTGAAGGAGGAAGTGTGCACAGATTTTCAATCGCGGTTCTTCTAGGAGCGCTGACACTGGCAATTGGATGCGGGGGCGGGTCCAACACACCCGCGATGAATAAAATAGCGACTCCCACGCAGAATGTTCAGGCCATCACCGTTGACGGTGGCCCTCCGGCGGTTGTTACGGCCACCGGTCTTTACGTTAACGGCCCTTTCGTTACGATTACGGTCTGCGCTCCCGGCAGCACGACCAGTTGCAACACGATTGATCACGTCCTGGTGGATACCGGTTCTTATGGGTTGAGAGTTTTGTCTTCTTTATCGGGAGGTGAGCTTACAGTGTCGCTTCCCGCGACGAGCGTTGGCGGAAATCCGTTGGGAGAATGCGTACAGTTCGCCGACATGTCCTTTCTATGGGGACCGGTCGAAACCGCCGACATAAAAATTGCAGGCGAGCAAGCTAGTTCAGTTCCTGTGAATGTTGTTGGTGATACGACCTTCCCCACGGTCCCTACCAGCTGCAAAACCGGCGGTCAGGATGAGGACACTCTGAATGCATTGGTCGCCAATGGGATATTGGGATTAGGGCCTTTCCCGCAGGATTGTGGTCCGGCCTGCACCAGCGGAATTCCACCATCGGGTCTCTACTATCAGTGCCCATCTTCTGGCTGCGTCCCATCGCTTGTGAATCTGGCAACACAGGTGCAAAATCCCGTAAGCTTATTTGCCTCCGACAATAATGGAGTGATAGTGGAACTTCCCGCTCCATCGGGTCCGCAGGCCAGTCTAGCGGGCTCGCTAGTGTTTGGAATTGGCACGCAATCGAATAATGCGTTGGGCAGCGCTACAGTCTTGACCATTGATTCGTTCGGTAACTTCTCAACGACTGTTTCTGGGATCTCAGGCGCGATGTCTCAATCGTTTATTGACAGCGGCTCCAACGCCTTATTTTTTGACGACAATAACCTGGCCAGTTGCCAGACCAACACCTTCTTCTACTGTCCGCTCACTCCCGCCAGCCTGACGGCCACGAACTCAGGTTCGAATGGGGCAAGCACCGCTATCAGTTTCAGCGTGCCGAATGCGGACGGTATTTTCAATTCCTTTCCCAATGACGCCGTGATCCCAGGACTGGCCGGTCCAAGCAACACGAACGGCAGCTCGTTTGATTGGGGATTGCCCTTCTTCTACGGTCGCAACGTGTTCACATCCATTGCGGGCACGACCGCGCCCGGAGGCCCAACGCCATATTGGGCCTATTGACCCCGGGGCTGGGAATCTGCCTTGAAACGGCGAGGCTTTAGCCAATGTTTTCTTTTGTCATGCTGAGCCTGAGCTTCCGCTCGCGGAAGCTCAGATAGTCGAAGCACCCCTACCCCCGTCGGCCTTCATCGAGAATGACAATTGCTGCGGTTTTATTAAGTTTTTCCGCACCCTATCCTGCCATCAAAAACAACGTCGGACGCTCGGTTTCGGGCCGTTCTTTCCAATAACTGGTCAGAATTTCGTACACCATCAACCCGACTTCCCCGGTCCCGAAAGACACGTAGTACAAAGCCTGGACGAGTGGCGATTTTTCTGCGGCCAAACCCAGAATGATATTTTTCGCCTTCAGTCTGATACTGACGTAAGCAATCGTATTCGCGATCACATTGGCATTGCGAACGATAACCAGATTCTCCGCCGAATTGCATTTCACCTCTACTTCAAGTTGCTCGTAAAAATTGCTTCGGTCGTCCAGCAATTCCACGTGCACAAATGTCAGGGGACCGCTAATTTTGTAATGCTTCTCGATCTTCGTGCGAATCTCGGAGCGGTAGGCCTTATCTAAAGTCACAATCGGAACAATGTTCGGATTTTGATCGGCTAACTTGTCCCACAACTCTTTTGATTCTTCATCACAGAATTCGCATTTCCGCACACGTAGTTCGGTCGAGCGAAAGTACCGGCTTATGGCGCTGGTGAAGATCAGAAGCGTGATGAAAATGCTGGCAATGATAATGCCGTCAGGACGCTCCTTGATATTCACCGCCAGCGTATAGGCAAAGATCGCGGCGCAAAGCCAGTAGTACAGGGACTTGATTCGCGACTTATTTTTATCTTTTTTAGTTTCGGAAGCGTCGCGCCACAGCCCAAGCGCAGCCGCAACCGCCGCCGAGAAAATCAGTACAAGCACTCCGGTGGCGTAAGCGCCTCCTTGCCGAACTACGCTGCCCCGAAACACGAGCGTCACAATAAGGTCTATGGTGAACAAAACCAAAACCAGCGGCCGCGCATACGATACCCATCGCGGCGACATTCCGAAGCGCGGCAAATAGCGCGGTATCAAATTCAGCAGTCCCGCCATAGCGGACGCGCCGGCAAACCACAAAATCAGTATGGTGCTTACGTCATACAGTGATCCGAAACCTCTTCCCATGTGTTCGTGCGCAAGATACGCCATGGCGCGTCCGCTGGCAGGTCCACCCTCGCGATACGCGGCCTCCGGAATCAGAACGGTAGTCACTACGCTAGATCCGATTAGCAAAACGCTCATGAGCACGGCTGCGGTGAGAAGAAGCCATCCAGTATTTCGAATTCGTTCCGTTGGGACGGTTTCTTCGTGCTCTTCACCTCTATCTTTTTTAGTTTTTTTGCTGGCTTTATCTTTTGCGGCGCCCTCATGGCTACCGCCGCGAATCAGCGGCATCACGGAAACCCCGGTTTCAAATCCGCTTAATCCAAGAGCCAATCGAGGAAACACGAAACACGATGCAATAAAAATGCCGGTCCATCCTTGCCCATTCGCGTGCAACGCAGCGTGCCAGTTTCTGAGTAACTGGGGATGATGCCAGATTTCAAGTCCGCAGCGCACAAGCACAGCTGCATTCAGAAGAATGTATGGAATCGCTACGGCCATTGCCAAAGCAATGGCTTCTCCAAATCCTTTGAGGAAAACTATTGCCAGCAATGCGAGCAAGGCAATTGTGATGGCCATGTGCAGATGATGGGTGTATGGCTTGATCAGTGGATTTTCCACGACATGCCTCGCCGAATCGGCCGCGCTTAGAGTCATCGTGATTACAAAGTCTGTTCCTGCGAATCCCAGCAAGACTAAAACGAGTAATTTACTGGGCCACCCTTTCACCAGGTTTTCCAGCAGCGCGATCGAACCCTGTCCGGCGTAAGAACGACGCGCAACTTCGCGGTATACCGGTACTGCGCAAAAGATTGTGACGAAGACGAGAACAACGGTCGCGACGGGAGCCAAAATCCCAGCAGCCAGAAGAGCAATGCCAGCCTGATATGCGATGCTCGAAAAATAATCAACACCGGTCAACCACATAACCGCAAACCACGAATGTTGGTGGCCGCCCCCTTCTTTGTTATGGACGGAAAGATCCCGGCCGGAGAAGAACCAGCGGGAAAGGATGGATCCGTGTGGCTTCGGCTCTTCGGGTTCGATTATCTCGGCGGTTTGGGGCACCGGCACCTGGATTTCAACCAGCTTGAAAAACGTCAGTGGTATTTGATGCCCAAGGCGGCAGCAAGAGAATGGAGAATAAACGAGCTTCTCTATCGCGGGAACCACCTACCTCAAGCCATCAAGGCGAAAAAGGAGGAACCCGATCAACACCAGCGCGCTAAAAGCGATACCATATGAAAAAAATAACACGTCGACCAATCCTCCGACTGCGACACGCACTGCGATATCGAGAGGGGAGCCTTCCTTTGTATCCTCACCTGAGGATTTCAAGTAGAGCGCTCTTATCTTGGAACGATAGCGCAATACCCGCCACCATTGATATACCAATTGAGCGCCAATAAGTACTCCAAGAAGCACGGCAGCATTTACGGTTAACATCTGCAAATGCCGGAAGAGAAGGTAAGCAGCAAGTGCGACTGACCCTGCACCAGCCACGCTTGCAATTAAAAACGATAAGGAACGAAAGGGCGAGCCGACGAGGAGAGTGCGGCCATCAAGGAAATTGCCAATATTAGTCATGAGTACAAGGCTGGTGCCTCAAATCGCAGTCGAAGGCACGATAAACAACACAAAGTCTCCGAGAGTATACGAAACTCAGGCCGTCGTCCGATCCGATTCTTCTTCCTTACCGTTTCTTCCACAAACCTACTGCGCTTTTGCTGACTTTGCGGGCACCGGATTATCCAGTTCCGGGTTATGCCAACCGCCAACGTCTGCCGCTAAACCGTCTGCCTGCGCCGGTCCCCACGTACCCGGCTTGTACTCATGCACCGGGCTTACGTTCCCAAGAATCGGGTCAACAATTGACCATGCTGCTTCCACTGCATCTTCCCGAACAAACAACATAGCGTCTCCGTGCATTGCATCACCCAGCAGGCGTACATATGCATCAACCTCGTCTGCCGCCCTCGATTCAACCGCGGTAAGTTTGGCAGGCATCGAAGTCATCGCCGGGCCCGGACGTTTGACTTGCGCGTTGAGGCTGATCGAAAGCTCTCCCGGGCCTAAATTGAAAACAAATGAATTGCTCGAATCTCCGCCAATACTCTCGAGCGGAGGCTTTCTGAGGTTCACCAATACCTGCGTCGAGGTTACCGGCAGGCACTTGCCCGCTCGAATCAGAAATGGCACGCCAGACCATCGCCATGACTCAATTTGCAAACGCACGGCCGCATAAGTTTCCACCGTTGAATCAGGCGCGACCCCTTCCTCTTTTTTATAGCCTTGAAATTGTCCCCGAACGACATGCTTCGGGTCGAGCGGCGGAATTGTGCGAAACACCTTTACTTGTTCATCGCGGATGGAATCGGCGTGAATGCCAGCGGGAGGTTCCATGGCAAGAAAAGCCACAACTTGCAACATGTGATTCTGGATCACGTCTCGAATTGCGCCGTTGGCATCATAAAAGCTTCCCCGCCCCTCGACACCGAACTGCTCCGCCATCGTGATCTGTACACTCTCGACATAATTTCGATTCCAGATTGGCTCCAGAAAACTATTCGCAAAGCGGAAGAAAAGCAGATTAAGAACAGTTTCCTTGCCCAGATAGTGGTCAATGCGGAAGATTGCTGACTCTGGCAACACCGCTCGCAGCGCCGCATTTAACTTCTCCGCCGAAGCCAGATCATGGCCAAACGGTTTTTCGACGATTACCCGCGCATTTTTCAAGCAGTCGGCCTGCGCCAAAGACTGCACCACGCTGACAAATAAATCTGGGGGTATCGCCAGGTAGTGTGCCGGCGCTTTGGACTTCGCGAGAGCCTTCTTCAAAAGTTGAAATGTATTCGGATCGCCATAGTCTCCGCCCACGTAGCAAAGCATGTTTAGAAACTTCGTGAGCGCAGCTTCGTCAACTTTGGAAACGTGCTGTTTCACGCTATCCCGAGCGCGATCCTTCAGATGCTCATTGGTCCGGCCGGCCTTCGCCACGCCAATGATCGGAACATTCAGACCTCCGCTCTTTACCATCTGATAGAGCGCGGGAAGAACTTTCTTATTCGCAAGGTCCCCCATGACTCCGAAGACCACCAATGCATCGCTCGATGTGCTTTCTTTAGGGGAGTTACGGGAAGTCTTTCGATTTCTCGGATCGCTCATAGTCCTCATAGTGTATGACGAAATAAGCGGTTGGTGTCGCGGCCGTGAACCGTAGCGTTAACGTTCGTTTAACGCGCGTGTTCGAAGGTCTTTCAAATCGGGACACTGTACCAGTTCCGATTTATAGATTGGCCTTAAATGTCAGCAAAGATGTCTTGACTTCCGCCATATGAGGCCTAACATAGAAATATCACCTCCGATCCAACTCAGGATCGAGTGGGCCGATAGCCAAGGAACTGTCACCGCTTCTTGGTTGCCGGCCCATTTAATTAGGAGCTAATCAGTCCCGATTCAAGCTCCTGGTTTATCATCTTTCCGTGGCCAGTTTTTACGTCAAGAATTTCGGATGCCGCGCGGCGCAGGCAGACGGAGCCGCGATTGAACAGCAGTTCCGCCGCCTCGGTTTGGAGAGTGCCGATTCCGTGGAAGACGCTGGAATCGTCGTCCTCAATACTTGCACGGTCACGGCCTCAGCCGATCAGGACGCACGTTCGGCCATTCGCAAAATTCATCGCGAAAATCCTGATTGCCAGATTGTCGTCACCGGATGTTACGCGCAACGAGCTCCAGAGGAAATTGCCAGTCTTCCCGGAGTGCATCAAGTTGTGGGCAATTCCCATAAGCATCGCCTCGCAGAAATTGCGGTTGCAGATCGCCCATTGAGGCCCTCCGCCAGTTCCGAGTTTATTTCGGTCTTGAACTTGCAGAGTTCACCCGCCCGCCTTTTCGTCTCCGACATCTTTGCTCATACCGAACTGCTGGCCGCTCCCGTTTTTGACGCCGCCAATGACCGCACGCGCCCGAATCTCAAAGTTCAGGATGGCTGCGACAATCGCTGCTCATTTTGCGTAATTCCATACGTTCGAGGACAAAGCCGGTCTTTACCTTTAGAACAGGTTCTGCAACAAGTAAATATGCTTGTCGAGGCTGGATACCGCGAAGTAGTGATCTCCGGCATCAACTTGGGACGATGGGGTCGCGATCTCCCCGCAACCGCTGACTACCATCGATCCCGTTTCGAAGATCTGGTTCATGCGATTCTCGCCGAGACTGCGCTGGAAAAGCTTCGCATTTCTTCCGTCGAGCCGATGGATTGGAGCAACGAACTAATTTCGACGATGGCCGAATCTCCGCGCATTGCCAAACACGCGCACGTCCCCATGCAATCCGGAAGCGATCGCGTGTTGCGGCTTATGCATCGCAAATATCGCCCGTGGCATTATCGTCAGAAGATCGAACAAATCCGCGCGGCGATGCCCGATGCAGCAATAGGCGCCGACGTGATGACCGGTTTCCCGGGAGAAAGCGATAACGATTTCGAAGAGACGAGGCAAATGGTCGAAGATTTGCCTCTTACCTATTTGCATGTTTTCACTTATTCACCGCGCCCGGGAACACTGGCAGCAGCGATGGTGAATCAAGTTCCGGTGCAAGTTGCGCGCGAGCGAAATCGCATCCTCCGTGAACTGATCGAAGGAAAGAAATCGGTATTCATGCGGTCGTTTGTGGGACGGCGGATCGAGGCTATCACTCTGAACGAACAATCTGACGGGCCAAACGGAACCTTCACTGAGGCTTTGACTCACAACTTTCTTCAGCTTCGGTTCTCTGGCCGGCATCCAGCGAATCATTGGATGCGGGTACACGTAGATAAAATCGAAGCTGGATCGCTGATTGGCCGACTTGCCGAAAGATTCAGTGATTCGGCAGCATGATTGCCGGACGATTTCTCCTCGCTATTTTTTTCATCGTCGCGGGATCGCTTCACTTCGTTTCCCCGAAATCTTACATCCGAATCGTCCCACCATTCCTTCCTGTCCCGCGATTGCTGGTGTTGATTAGTGGCATTGCTGAAATCGCGGGCGGAATTGGCCTGCTTATTCCGCAATTCCAACGGGCAGCAGCTTATGGATTGGTCCTGCTCCTTCTAGCAGTGTTCCCCGCCAACATTTACATGGCAGCGGCTCATGTTCAATTTCCTGGATTGCTGGGAACATCTTGGGTGCAGTGGCTGAGGCTTCCGCTTCAAATACCGCTCATCTGGTGGGCTCTACAATACACCAGGCGCTAAGAGCTTACAGGCCCAGCTTTTTGACTTCTTCGTTGTAGTACTTCCGGTAGAGGATGTCCCACTCCTGGCTGCCTTCTAG
This sequence comes from uncultured Acidobacteriaceae bacterium, assembly GCA_963796015.1. GTDB lineage: Bacteria > Acidobacteriota > Terriglobia > Terriglobales > Acidobacteriaceae > PALSA-188. Next base: position 381,941 of record CAWCJR010000006.1, read on the forward strand.
AATTGTGCGCTTTTGGTTTTCGATCTTATGCCGGGCGGCTAGATCAATCCTTTCCTCGTGATTCAGCAACTCTTCGAGAATTTTTCGCACTTCGAGGCGAAGAGTGTTGCGATCTTCTACGAAATCCACTTCGTCCATTCCAGCCAGCGCGTCGGTGAGTCCGTGAGCAACCTTGTTGACTTTATCGCGGCTGAGCCTCACAGCACCGCCTTATACTTGCGCACTAATTCGTTCTTCACCTTGCGAAACATCTCCTGATAGTTTGCGCCGCTCTTGTTCATTTCCTCGGAATAGGCTTCCAGAATCACGCGAACTTCATCATTGATGCGGTCTTCCAGAGACAATTCCTCGAGGATTGCGGCGTGAACCTTCTCCGTAACCGCAGGCACAGCCTTGGTCTCGATGAACTCGCCGGCAATTAATTTCTTGGTGACTTCGCGGGCCAGATAGCCCACATATTCTTTCGAAAGCAGCATGAGGCGGATAAATGTCGGGTTGCGAAAAACCGATTGCAAAACTGATTGCGAAAAAACAGTGTAGCACAGGCGATGCATTGATCGAACCCCGCTGTTGCCTGCGGCGCTCAGTAGAGACGTAACTTGCTAAAGTCTTCCGTCCAAAGAGACGGGCAGGGCTATCCAAGCATCGAAGGAGTGATGTCAAAGGCTTCGCTGAAACCTGTCATCTCGAAGATCGGCAAAAAAAAGATCGGCAAACAAATCAGCAGAGTGAAGGCTGCTGCGATTCCGGCCCATGATTTAGCCGAGACATTTCCTCCAATCGCCCTACGAATTAAACCTCCCTATCCACCAGCAGAAGCAAAGTCCGTCGCCGACATTCCCAAAGAACCGGGCTGGCTCTACGAACCGAAGTGGGATGGTTTCCGATGCCTGGCTTTTCGCGCAGGCAAAAAAGTACTCTTGCAATCAAAAGCTGGCCAACCATTGGGCCGCTATTTTCCCGAGATGGTAGCCGCTTTGACCGCGCTTCCGCAGCGGCGGTTCGTTTTAGATGGCGAGATCGTGATCTTTTCTGGAAGTCATCTCTCTTTCGACAATCTTCTGATGCGCATTCATCCGGCACAATCGCGCATTCGCAAACTTGCGACGGAAACTCCCGCGACCATGATGTGTTTCGATCTACTCGTTAATTCCGACGGCAAATCACTGACTGATCGCTCTCTAGCTGACCGAAGGCAAAGGCTGGAAGAACTCTTCGCGGATTTGCCGACCAGCGGCATGGTCCGCCTTTCACCGGCCTCCCAAAGTTCACAGCAAGCCAACAAATGGATGCATGAGCTCGCCAAGATGGGCCTGGATGGAATCGTCGCGAAGCGCCTTGACGAGCCTTACCGCTCTGGTGAACGCACCGCGATGGTAAAAATCAAACGCATTCGCACCGCGGATTGTGTTGTAGGAGGCTTCCGTTATGCTGAAAAGGGAGGCGGGATTGGCTCGCTATTACTGGGCTTGTTCAACGACGAAGGATTATTGGATCACGTGGGATTCAGCTCCAGCTTTAACGGCCAACAACGCGAAGAATTAAAGAATATAGTCGAGCCGTTGATCGGGGGGCAGGGTTTCACGGGGCATGCGCCCGGCGGACCAAGCCGCTGGAGCACGAAACGCTCTACCGAATGGCAGCCTTTGAAACCAAAGCTGGTATGCGAAGTCAGGTACGATCACTTTTCCGGGGGGCGATTCCGGCATGGTACGAAATTTCTGCGTTGGCGGCCGGAAAAGAAACCTGCTCAATGTACCTTTGAACAAGTGAAGCAATTGTCGAAAGCGAACTGAGTTCAAGTTTGCACCTAAGTTAGGCTGATCGACCAGTTTCGCTGCGCGATCAAGAAAGCAATGCCCAATCAATGACCGGTCCCCGAAAGAGTTCGCTCAAGAAAATCCTGCTTATCACCGCTGCGCTATTGTTAATTGTTTTCGCAGTACTGCTAACTCTCTTGATCCGCGAAACGAATCCCTACCTGAAGAAACGCGCGATCGCGTTGTTAGAGGAGAAACTAAACGGCGATGTCCAGCTCGATAGATTCGACGCCTCGATCTGGCCGGCAATTCAGATTCACGGCTCAGGATTGGTGGTGCGTTATGAAGGGCGCACCGACATTCCTCCCCTTATTTCGATTCGCGACTTCACGGCTAGTGCTGGGCTGTTCGGCCTTATTGGTAAACCGTGGAAAGTAGACCGTCTCGAATTACAGGGAATGGTGATCACTGTTTCGCATCGAGATCAACGGTCGAAGCCAGCTTCCGCTAAGAAGCGGAAACTGAAAGATATACCCCTGCTCATCAGCGAGTTGATCGCAGATGACGCTCAACTTGTGATTGTGCCGAAGGACGAATCTAAGTTTCCTCACGTTTTTGAAATTCATCATTTGTCAATGAACCATGTCGGGCTTCATCACGCCGCATCGTTCGTCGCTGAATTGACGAACCCAACACCTCCGGGTGAAATTGACTCAAGAGGGTCATTCGGCCCGTGGAATGCCGCTGAACCCGGTCAGACCCCCTTATCAGCCACATATTCATTTGCGAAGGCGGACTTGGGAGTATTCAAGGGAATCAGCGGAATTCTATCTTCGAGCGGACAATTTGGAGGTGTCCTCGATCGCATTGACGTCGAAGGTAAAACCGAAACTCCCGACTTCACCGTCACGAGCGGCGGCCACTCCGTCGCTTTACACACACAATTCAGCGCCACTGTTGACGGAACGAACGGAGATACCTTCCTGCATCCCGTAAACGCGCAATTCCTAAATTCGGTCGTCGTGGCCAATGGTGGCGTCGTTCAAACGCCAGGAAATCAAGGACGCGACATAAAACTCGACGTTACAGTTGAGAAAGCACGCATTGAAGACATGCTGCGGCTGGCCGTAAAAGCCGACAAACCACTCATGACAGGGCCGCTGAAGTTCAAAACCAAATTTTACCTGCCGCACGGAGACGGTGACGTAGCAGAACGTCTCAGATTGAGTGGGATATTCCAAATTCAGAACGCGGAATTTACTTCGCCCGAGGTCCGAACAAAACTGGAAGCCCTGAGCCGCAAAGCGAAAGGAAAGCCAGACGACAAGAGTGCAGGAAGCAGCTCCACTACCCTAGATGGACAATTCGCGTTGGGGCAGCGCACGATAACGCTACATCGGGCAAGGTTTGCAATCCCAGGCGCAACGTTCGCCTTTGACGGTACTTATGCCCTGGGCAATGAAGCACTGGATTTTCACGGCATTCTCCGGATGAACGCCAAACTTTCCCAGACCATGACCGGCTTCAAATCATTTCTGCTACGGCCTGTTGATCCTTTCTTCAGAAAGGGTCACGCAACCCAGCTACCAATCAAGATTTCTGGAACCCGCAATAAGCCGTCGTTCGGCCTCGACTTCCACCATAAGCGAGAGGAGGACAGAGACTCAGATTCCTCCCGTGGCGACACTCGACCGCTCAGTGAGCAAAAGTCACATTCAAACCGGTAGTTAGCGTAATGTCATTCGTTTTCTTTCCCGCTGGTGGATTGGTGACGTAGATATCTCCAAACGCAGTCTGCCAGCCCAGCCATTTACTGATCTTGGTTACGGTTCCAAAATCGAAGGTGGCCCGGTATTCACCCGCCTCATTCAGATCGGGAAACATATAAAGCTTCTGCGTCAGCAAAGTTGATTTCCCCAGCTTGTGAGTTAGCTCTTCGCCAAGGGTGAGCGCGGCGATGTTGCGCTGCAACGTGGTGTACTTTTCGCGAGTGTAATTGGCTCCGGCAAGCAGATCGAGTGTTGTCGAATCATTCTTGATGGCGTGATAACCAAAGCCGGCTCCGTAAACGGAACGTAGATCCAGGCTCTGGGGTGCGTCAGTTTGAAAATCGCCGCTCACAAATGCAAACACACGCCCGCTGAGATTTCTTTCATAACGGATACCGCTCTGGACCGAGTTCGCCGTCGTGCCAATTACTCCCGCGGTGTTGCTGGTCGCATAGACCGAGTTGGCATAGAGCGCTGCGCGGTCCTTCAAAGATTTTCGATCGGCGGTGAATGCGAGCGCCAGATTTTTCGTTTCGCTGTTCCCCGCGGTAAGCGCGAATCCGACGTTCGCGCCACCGGCCCAACCTTGCGTGAGCCGAGGATGCAGGGTCTGCTCGTAGGCAGTTTCCTCTTCGGAATTTCGCATGTTCATTACGGCGTCCTTCGCAACCGTAACGTTCCCGCCGGTTGCGGTCGCGATCACCAGATTGCCATCCTCGGTGTTTACTATCCCCGTGGCTGGCGGCGCATCCTTCACTCCAACATGTAAAGGCTGAGTGGAATGAATCTGATCAACCGCGGACCATTGAATCGTAACTTCGCCGGCAAATTCCGTCTTGATCACGAGTGCCTTGCTGTCGGATTTCAAAATTTCACCGCTGAGGCGGTCGCCATTCTTCAGCACTACCTGGTCGGCAAGCGCCATAATGGAATGAAATGCAAGCATGCCTAAGAGAGCAAATGAAAAATATTTTCGCACGGGGTGTCTCCAGAGTGGATTAGAAGCCGGATCGAAATGTTAGGCTCATTCGCGCTCAGTTTTCGCAAACGAACTGCCAGTTATTGGGTCATCATCTTAAGCTTTTCAAACAGTGAAGAAGGTAGGAATTTCCTGACCTAAACGGGCTTTAACCCCAGATTAGCTCTTAACATCCGTGTTTGGAGTGTTAGACGGGGACGGTGGAGTGGGCGGCGGATCATTTGTGGCATCTTTCATCCCGCTCTTTAGCGCTTTAATCCCTTCGCCGATGCCTTTGCCCAATTCTGGCAGCTTCTTGGGGCCGAAAATCAGCAGAGCAATTGCAAAGATTACCAGCAGGTGCATGGGTTGAAACAGGCCTTCAAACATACAATCCTCCGCGCGCAGCGCTCACAAAATATTGTACTCCTAACTTGATCACTCGTGAATCGGCATGTCCTCGAGCGATCGTCTGGGATTGGGTTTTGTTACTAAAGACGATTGCATCTGCGAATCTTTCCAGCATGCGAAATTACCTCCGTTACCTTCCAGCGCGGGAACGACTCCTTTATGTTGCAGAAACAACCATCCCTCTATTCCTGACGTACTAGGAGTTCTTCTTGCGCAAGTTCTTGATCTTTCTCGTGGTGGTCACTCTTGCGCATGCTTGCTTTGCCAACTCCCATGAGCCGCTAAGTTGCCCCGACATTGCTGCCTTGCTGATCGGCGGAGTTTCCAGCCCAAGAATCAGTGCCTTGGCGGAGCAAATGGGGGTTTCCTTTGTAATGGAGGAACAGCTCCAGAAAGACCTTATCGCTGCAAGCGGCGATCATTCCCTGATTCGGAATCTGAGTGCCAATCAATCAACAAGCTCGGGCCGCAATTGCTCCAGCTCCCTATGGGAAGCGGCTGTAGCCGAGCGTCATGGCAACTATCCTCCAGCCGAAAAGATTGTTCGCAAGTTAATCGAGAGCGATCCGAACAATGCCATGCTGCACTTCGCGCTGGGAAACATCCGGCAGCAGCAAGGCGACTGGAACGACGCCTTTGATGAATACACTATCTCTAAGGAATTGATGCCCGGCCTGTTCGAAACCCACATTCGCCTGGCCTATGTGTTCTACCAGTCCAATGATTCGAACAATGCCATCGCTGAAGCACGCACCGCGTTAAGCATGGATCCCCAAAGTGCAGAAGCCCACCGAATGCTGGGCCTCGGACTCTACATTAACGATCAGTACGACTTCGCTCTCGACGCGTTCCACGAGGCTCTTGCACTCGACCCCGGCAATGCCGACACCCACTACGACATAGCAATGACGTTAGCTGACACAAAGGAGCCTCAAGCCGCTGAGGCTGAATATCTTATTGCTATCAAGTCGCGCTCAACATTCTGGCAGGCGCACAACAATCTGGGAATTCTGCTGCACGACGATGGAAAACTCGAGGAAGCGATTGCCGAGTATAAGCGGGCAAAGGAACTGGCTCCGCAAGAACCCACGGTGCGGAATAATCTCGGAAACACTTATTACGATAAGGGTGACTACGACGCGGCCGTGGTGGAATTTCACGACCTGTTCCGTCTGAATCCTAATTGGAAAGGTGGTCACGCCGGCCTTGCGAAAGTGTACCTGGCTAAACGGGACTACCAATCCGCAATCCCGGAGTTAAGACTGGCCATTCTTGATAATCCCACAGCATCGGCAGAGCACCGCGTGTTAGGACAGGTTCTATTGCTTATCCATCAGCAGCAAGATGGTTTGCGCGAGTTACGTATTGCTGTGGAACTCGATCCTGATTCCGCTCTTGCGCATCGCCTCTATGGAACCGCGCTTTTTGAATCGAACCAGCTAAACGCTGCGGCGCAAGAATTTCATGACGCGCTGAGGCTGGAACCGTCCGCTGAAAATCACTACTTCCTTGCTGCCTGTCTTATGGCCATGGGCCGCGATAACGAGGCTCTGGCCGAACTGGAACTCGCTTCAACCCTCAAGCCTGAGCAAAACCTCTATCGTGCCCGCAAAGATGAGCTGATCAAGCTGATGAAGGAAAACAAGGTCCAGTAGCCTACGAGTCTCTATTGCTGGGTCCAAAAGCGGAAGGACAGTTACTACCATGAACTCCCGTGCCGTAGTTAGCCAGTCCTGCTACTCCTAAAATCACATTGCTACGTTTGAGCGATCCGCGCTAGATCGAGGGAGTGAACCGAGGGAGTGAACATGATGAGCCCAACACAATCCACTGCCGTTGCACCAGCCCGGGAACAAACCACAAGCGCTTCCTCGCCGGCAGGAGTCCAGCATTCTGCGGTTCAGGCAGCGGTCGTTACGAAGCCCCAAGCTAGCGAATCCTGGTCAAGCAGTTCCAAGCCGACCGGTTATGGCATGCCTTGCGCCAAGTGCAAAACTTATTATGCCGCGAATCTGTCCGCGTGCCCGGTCTGCAAAGCCACAGAGCGAGTCGCTGTGATGGCCACTATAAAAGCGAATACGACTACGTCTGACGAGAAAATTCCTGATCCTGAGGCTTTGGAAGAAGAGCGCGAGCGTTTCTTGCGCGAATTTAAGTCGCAAGCCTACGCCGCCTCATTGCAGCTCGGTCCCACGGCAAGCTCGCATTGCACTCGTGAAGAAAATCATCGCGGTACCGTGGAAGTGGCTACCGTCTGTCAGGCTTGCTATGACCAATTGCAAGAGCGCGTGGACGTTCTCGAAGCCGTCCTTCACATGGATGTGAAAGAAGCCGCCGAGGTAATTTATGACGCGGTTTGGGCCGATCCCTCCGACCCCACCAAGACCTATCAAAATGCCGCACAGGCAATGCTGAGCGAGTTAAGAAAGCGCTCTGGCATTACACCTGTATTTGGGCCCCTGCAGCCTTTGGCGCACTGAACTCAGTGGGGCGGACACTCCTGTCGGCCCTACATTCGTCTGCCCGTATGAAAATTTCAGTTTGACCGCAAGATACGGATAGTCCACGATAGTCTCAACGTCTAACCTGTGATTACTATGACGACGAATGCATTGCGTAACGCCCACAATTTAACTGATGCGTTGAATCTTTCCGTGCCTAACTCGAAGACTTCCCAAGGCGAGGAAGGAATGTGGCGTGCCGTTCTTGGCCGTGATCCCAGTCAGGATGGTGGTTTTGTGTTCGCTGTGTCGTCCACCGGCATTTTCTGCCGTCCTTCATGTTCTGCCAGGCATCCTCGCCGCGAGAACGTAACTTTTTTTAGAGAACCCTCCGAAGCCGAGAAGGCTGGCTATCGCGCGTGTTTACGCTGCAAGCCCAAATCCGCCGAGCGCAATCCTAATTACAAGTTAGTGAAATCAGTTTGCCGGCACATCGAACAGCATCTCGATGAGCCGATTACCCTATCTGCTTTGGGGGCAAAATTCAATCGAAGCCCATTCCATTTACAACGCACCTTCAAGGCAATTTTGGGAGTTACTCCACAGCGCCTACGCAGAGTCCTGCCGGACGAAACAACTGAAGCGCAATTTACAGGCAGGTCATTCCGTGACTCGCGCCATGTACGACGCGGGATACAGTTCCAGCAGCCGCTTATATGAGCGTACCGCCTCGCAACTGGGCATGACTCCGGATAAATATCGCCGGGGATCGGTTGCCATTCCTATCCGCTACTCCTGTACAGACTCGCCACTCGGACGAATGCTAATTGCGGCCACGGGTAAGGGAATCTGCGCTGTCCAATTTGCCGACTCGGATGAAGAGCTCGAGCAAGGATTGAAGCACGAATTTCCCTTCGCGATCCGCCGCCAGGATGATGATGGATTGCGAAATTGGACCGAGGCTTTGCTGCGCCACATGGCCGGTCAGCCGCTCAACCCGGCGCTTCCTCTCGACATTCAGGCCACAGCTTTCCAGCGGCGCGTATGGGCATACCTGCAATCCATTCCCTACGGCGAGACGCGCTCATACAGCCAGGCTGCCAGAGATATTGGACAGCCTACCGCGGCGCGGGCAGTTGCGCGAGCCTGCGCCACCAACCCGATCGCGGTAGCAATTCCCTGCCATCGCGTGGTGCGCGAAACCGGGGATTTGGCCGGTTACCGCTGGGGTATGAGTCGGAAGAAGGCCTTGCTGGATTTGGAAAAGCAGGAGAGGACTAATGGTCCGGAAGAATCTGTCATCCTGACCGAGTCAGCTAACTGTGTTCGCAAGTAGTCACCGGTGGCTTTATTTCCTGATACCCTCCTATCGGCTCATGGAGAGGATTTCGGCGACTCGCGAGAGCGCTCGCCGCCTTGGCTTGGTTACCTTAGCCCAGACGACTCGTACTCTGGTTCATGCCGTCGAGAATCTTGCCTGCGGCAGCCAGGTTGTTGAAGTGCCGGAAATCCGCTCTGCTGGGGCATTTGCGTAAGTAATTGAAGTTTTCGGGCGGTCCCATCGCAGTCTTCCGTTCCAAAATTGCATCGCCTGGTCAAAGGTAACTAGCAGAATTACCAAAGCGCATGCACGTGGGACATCTATTCGCTTAAGCTCACGGATGAGATGTTGAACGGGTCGTGAGAAAGCAATTGCCCATGGGAACAGACGGCTGTTTGGACGAAGTTCATGTCCGCATCCTGCGCGTAACCGAAGATCTCCGCGCCATCCAACGTGAACTAAATATCGCTGCCATGGAGGCTCCGGGCAATCCCGAACTCATGGAAGCCCTCACCCAATTGCCCGAGGTGGAATCGCTTCAAGTGTTGAAGTCAGCTCTGGATCAGATGCGGCATTTCCTGTGGTTCTACATGCAGGTGATGACCAACAACTCCGAAACCGGAGACCAGTTGCGGCAAAGTATCCGGCAGAAACCTGACGAACCTTCCCGCACCACCGACGCATCTCTGCTCGAGAAATTTAAGACCGCCGCCGACAGCGCTCTCTTGCAATACCTCGCAGACGGCAAAGCCCGCAAGCCAAACTAATTTCATAAATTGCGGACGGCGGCCTCACTTCGGGACTTGATCTTGATTAACCGTTGACACAAACTTCGCATCAACCCCCCCATTTGCTTGGCTACGAAGTTAAAGCATATCGTCACTACCGCTCCTGTTATCCATCCCGTTAGGGCATACAACAAGACAGAAGCCAAGCCCAAGAAGATGTTATAGACCAGATCGCTTGAGCGTGCGAACTTGAAGTTCGCATTTAGATATAAAAGAGGCATGACTATGCCAAACGGCAGAGTCAGGACATCTGCACTGCTGAATGCAAAAAAAACGAAGCCGCAAAAGCCAAGCACTGCGTATGTAAGGGCGAGAATCCGTGCTACGGGTCCCACTCGTAGGGAAATTATGCGCATGTGCTTTGCATTCTAGAACGGTCTTATCGTCCCTGCACAAGACTTTGAACCGATTGGAATCCCTTTGTTACGCCGCGACTGCCTCTTTTCACGAGCGTCCAGCATGCCGGGCCCTTCAAATCGAGGATGTTATAATCCGATCAAATTGCAATGCTTGTAACTCAACCTTTGCAATGTACCCTGCGCCTTCTTTCTCAATATCCGCGCAGATTCAAATCGTCGGGGCGTAGCGCAGCCTGGTAGCGCACCTGGTTCGGGACCAGGGGGTCGGAGGTTCAAATCCTCTCGCCCCGACCAATATTTTCCAATGAACCTTCCAAAATCCATTTCTGTTGGGCTCCTAGAAGGAGAATTTCAGCGCTGCCTGCATAATGCGCGGTGACGCTGTGCTGATTACCCGGCCAAAAGTTGAGCTGCCAATGTTGCCGTCAACCGCCTGGGGACCGAAAAATTGAGCGTGGTTGAAGACGTTGAATGCCTCCACGCGAAACAGCAGACTCTTGGATTCGGTGAGCGGCAGGTTCTTGCGATATGCCATGTCGTAGTTGTCCTGACCGGGTCCGTAAAAAAACCGCCGCTTGGAAGTGCCTGGTTCTCCGAGCGCATTCATGCTGAATACCGTCGTAGTGAAGTAGTTATTTCCTTCGTTACGGGGATTATTGTTCAGATGAAGTGGTCCCCTGTTATAGTCCGGCTCGTCAATACTCGAGTTGTTAACGCCGTTTGGATTCGTCCCGATCAGAGAATTGTCGCCATTGTTGATCATCGTAACTGGGAAGCCGGTCGAGAAACGGGTGATCCCCGAGAGCGACCATTCACTTGTCAGGCGGTTGGGATGAAACAGCCGATCAAAAGGCAGTTGATAGTCATAGCTGACGACGAAGTTATGCTTCAAGTCGAATGAGGAAAGGGCGTAGCTCAGGGCCGGATTGAAAGGATTGACCTCCTCGCCAATGTTGGAGGATTGATCCATTGACTTGGCGTAAGTATAGGAAGCGTCGAACTCGAGGCGTCCGGCGGTGTGGCGGGCGCTCAACTCCAGTGCGTTATAGTTGGCGCGGCCGATGTCGGACTGTAGAGCATTGCTGCCGAAATTTGGTCCCGAGCTGTTGCCGTGTCCCGTTCACGACGCCCCCCGCGGCTGGGTGATAAACGGTGTCTTCACCGAAGGGGCCGCAGGCGAGTGTTCCGAAAGCCACGTCGCTGGGCTGGCTCAAGGTCTGGCAGAGGACAGGATTGCCAGGATTTTCTGCAATCAGCACCCGCTGGCGATGCGAGGAAGAACCGACATAGGTTGCGTCGAAGACAGTTTTGGGACCAGTCTGGCGCTCGATTGATAGCGACCACTCCTCGGTATAGGGCGCGTGGTTGTGAATGTCATATCCCGGAATGCCGCTGATTGGCTCATAGGTGCTCCAGTCGATATTCGGATCGGGATTGCGGCGCGACGAATCTAGAGGAGCAAATTTGTAGGGAAAAGGTTGGCCATTATTGACCCCGTCTGCTGCGCCAATGAACGGTGTTGCAAAGAGCGGCGGCGCCGGGCTGGTGTACGTAGTGCCGTAGGGCGCGTTGGCCGCCAGAACGCCAATCGAGGTAGCATCAATCGCCGTGTAGAAAGTCCCAAAACCGGCGCGGACACTGGTCGAACCTGGCGTACCTAGAACCCTGCCGAGAAAACTGTCTAAATCTCCCTGCGGCGACCATGCAATACCGACGCGCGGTGAGAAATCGAGATTATCAATCGGCGCGAGCGTATTGGGAATTCCCGGATCGCCCGGATAGAGTATGCCGGGAGGCGCGCCCGGGAAAACGACCGACTGCGCACCCGGTACAAAGGTCGAAATCTGGTTATACTTCTCCGTCCATGGCGCAATGCGGTCCCAGCGCAGCCCATAGTTGAGTGTCAGATTATGTCGTGCGTGCCAACTGTCCTGGGCGAAGACGCCGACATACTTGTTCCGCGCATAAAAAGGGTTGAGCTGGCTTTGGTTGTATTGGCAGGGCACGCCGATCAAGAAGTCAGCGAAGTCCACACCGGTTTCCTGTCCGGCGAAAACAAAGCTTCCGTTAAACTGCGCGATAGGCGAGGCGTTGACTTGGTCGATGTGAAATTCGCCGCCAAACTTTAACGTGTGGTTGCCGAACACTTTCGAGAAGGTGTCGGAGGCCTGGTAAGTGTTGTTGACCTGGATGAGCTGATTGGCCGCGGCGCCTGTCGAATAGGCATTGAAGTTCAAATTTTCGACACTCGGTCCTTTGGGGTCGAGTGGCACGATGCTGTCGCTTCCATCCGCGTTAACAAATCCTTGTGAAGCCAGGCTGACGCCGCGCCCGCCAATGGGCTGGCCAAGGTTGGTGTTGTCGCGCATGTAGCTAAGGTGGAATTCGTTGACCATGTTGCCGCCGAGGGCCTTACTGTCGCCGAGTGTGAGCAGTCTGCGCGCGACCCGACGTGGCCGCGGAGAAGCCGGGAACACTGGCGCCGCTCTGTGCGACCGGATAGGGATTGACCAGATAAAAATCGTCGACGAAGTAATATGCCGGAAATCAGCCCCCAGCGGGTATTAGCGTCGAGGCGTACCGCAGCTTTGTCATCGCGCACCGTCTGGTCATACGAGGACGTGGCAAAGGTTCCTTAGGGAGTATTCGGAGCCGGGATGTACTGGAGCATTCGCTGCGCAGGTACCGACCACGCAATTTGCGGGATCACAGCATTCGGAAAGACGCAGGTCGAGGATGAGGTGCACCCTGGCAGATAGTAGGGTTCGCCGGCCTCCACTCCATAGCCTAGCTTCTGGGTGAGGATGTTCGCAAGATACGGACCGCTCACGAGCCCGCTCAATTGGTTTCCCGACGGACCGGTGGTGAAGTCGGAAAGATTGCCCGCCCGATCGGCAGCCGAAGGCACGGCGATATTGCCGGTATCAATGCCCTGAGTTTGCCGGGTTCCCTGGTAGTCGAGAAAGAAAAAGAGCTTGTCTTCTTCGGATTGGACCGCCGAGCGTCCCGCCGAACTGGTTCTGCCGAAAGGCTCCACGAGTCGGGGAGAAGTAGTTTCGCGCATCGAGGTCGGTGTTCCGAAGAAAATCGAAGGCGTTGCCGTGATATTCGTTGCTTCCGGATTTTGTGATCACACTGATCTGTCCGCCACTGAATTCTCCATACTCCGCATCGAAGTTGCTGGTGATGATGCGAAACTCGGCGATCGAATCGAGGTTGGGAATCACAGCCGTTCCGGCATTGACATCCTCCTCTACGTCGCTGCCATTTACGCTGAAATAGTTGGCAGTCTCTCGCTGCCCATTCACAGAGAGGTTGCCAGGATTGAGCGTGCCCGAAGGGTTGAGAACCGTGGCGCCAACGTCCTGAACCGTGGTGTTGGTAATCGCAGTTTGGGGGGCCACGCCTGGCTGCAGCGATAGAAGATCAGTATAGCTGCGCCCATCAAGCGGTACAGCAGTCATTTGCCGTCCGGTGATGACCTGACCGAGTTGATTGCTGGCGGTTTCAACATGCAGCGTATTGTCGGTTACCGTCACACTCTGGGAGAAGCTGCCCACTGCAAGGGTTGCATCGAGCGTGAGCGCTGCGTTGGTATCGAGCGTGATGTCCGTTCGCTCATAAGCCGCAAAACCGGAAACAGTGACATCGAGTATATAGTGGCCGACAGGCAGAATCGCAAAGGTGTAGTGCCCTTTGCTGTCAGTGTACGTTTCATAAGAAAACCCTCTATCGCTCTCCCTAACGTGAACGTGAGCATTGGGAATGACGCTTCCTCCCGGGTCCTTGATAGTGCCGGAAATGCTGCCGCCCACGCTTGCCAGGAGCGCCGGGACCGACAAACCGAACGCGATGAAGATGAAAAAGACCGGTACGAGCCGGGCCAGACGGCTACTGATCCTGCTCAACATGATCCTTCTCCCTTCTCTTCTTCTCTTTTTCTCTTTCTCTTCGGGGGAAAAGCCCTTACTGGATGGTGATTGGAACGTTCACGCTGGCCTGATGTTGCCACGGTCCAGACGCAGCTATGCCTGTCACGACGACCGTGTAGGTACTCTTTGCAGTGCCTTTCTTGGATAAGTTCGTTACGCCGAACGGGAAGAGTGGGCAAAATGGGGAAAAGGAATTGTCTTTCTTGCGGGCAAAAGCCAGCCATAGTTTTTTCTCCGGGAAATACCGGACTGGCCCTTATAAATGACCACGGTCGTCAGCCCGTCCGGGTTGTCGATTTGGCCCCTGCGACTCCTGTGCAAAGGATTCGTTGCAGGGGACCCCCTAGCTTTACTTCTTATCAACATTCTACCTGCGACTAGGTCGCAAATAGAGAGGTAAAAAAATAACCCCCCACTCAAACAGTCGCTCCACCAGTGAGACACTTATTACAAATACCCCCGACTTCCAAACGAATCGCGCGGATCTCGAAACGGCTCCGGCGGGCTATCTCTTTCTTCAGTCTTTCGAACGAAGCGCTCGTATATTCCATGACGCAGCCGCACTTAAAACACGCCACATGACAGTGATCGTGATTGGTCTTAACCTCGTAATAGTGCTTCTCTCCTTCGACATGCATAAGATCCAGTTCATCAATCAGGCCCCGGCGCTTGAGCATGCCAATAGTGCGATACACCGTCGAACGATCAATGTGCGGGTCTTTTTGCCTCGCAAGAACTAGCAACGTCGCAGCATCCAAGTGTCGGGGCGAATCCTGAATGATACCGATAATCACGCGTCGCTGTTCGGTAATGCGTATGCCGCGTGAAGTCAGATCGTCCATCAAAGAAGACCGGGTGACTTGCTGCTGGTTTCCTCCCCGCCCTAGCTGCGACTCAGTCGCAATAACAGCCCCGGTAAGCATTGAGTATGTCCTTTAAGCAAAACAAAGAATCGTGCTGGCCTAGTTGCGACTCAGTAGCAACTAGGTTAGCAACATTTGAATTCACTGTGATTTATTTGTCAAGGCCAATCCCCCGTTGGAGTAAAAGGGTACAAAAACGGCTGCCAGCGGCGAATTCACAGTTGGAATTCTTTTCCTAAATCTCTCGATAGCGGTGATTGCAAACGTTCAAAATAATTAGGCGCAGAATCTTTCCTACTGTAAGGTCCTCCGCCTAGGTTCGATATCAATTCGTTACAAATCGCACCAATCGACGATGTCAATAGTCATTCGAATCTGCTTCGGGACGAGGACAGGAGAATGTGTGGGCTCACGCTATTTGCCAACGGAATCCGGGTCGGATAGTCGAAAATAGCATAATGCGGACGATTCCGAAGTTGGTGGCAATTGTGTTCTTGCTTTACGGCGCATTGGTCCCCGCGACCGGGCAAGACTTCCCACTCAAGCGAGTTCCGCAGTTCACCTACCTGGTGGACTACGAGGCATCCTGGTCTCCGGACGGCCGCCAGATCGTACTTATCTCCAACCGGCATGGCGGCATGAAAGTCCACATCCTGGATGCGAACAGCGAAGGCGGCGGCAGCGACATGCGGCAGATCACCAGCGGCCAGAATGAAGACGATTCACCCGCATGGTCCCCGAACGGCCGTCAGATTGCCTTCGTTTCCGTGCATGCTGGTATCTCCGACATCTTCGTTATGAACGTGGACGGAAGTGACGTGCGGCAAGTGACGCGCGGGCTGGGCCAGAACATCCATCCCATGTGGTCGCCTGACAGTTCCCGAATCCTGTTTAATACCACGCACTTTGCCGGGCAGCTCGAGAAAGATGACAACAATGCCGACGAAAAGCGGGTCATCGGCGAAAAGCGGGACGACTCTATTGATTTAGCGACGATCCGCCCCGACGGAAGCGACTTGCAACGAATCACTCGAGGTGGCGGTTATACCTACGCGTCCTTCTCGCCCGACGGAATGTCCATTCTGCATAGACGGCAACAGGGCGAAGTCTCGCAAGTTTTTCTCATGAATGCAGACGGCTCCGGAGACCACAATCTTTCCGGAATCGCGTCCGCGGACGGGTGGCCTTCATGGTCTCCTGACGGCAAGCGGATTGTGTTTGCACGGCACGGAGAGCATGGATTTCAGATCTTTGTAATGAATCGGGACGGCAGCGGAGTTCGTCAGCTAACGGATGCTGCTGGAGAATTTACAAATCCCCGCTGGTCGTCCGATGGAAAAAAGATTTTGTGCGGCAGACGACTGGGCGGGACAAGCCTAGCCATTTTTTGACGCGCCGAATTGAGATCAAGCACGTCCCTTTTGCATTCGCCGACATTCCCTTCACTGGCCGCAGCCGGGGCTGACTCTGGTCAATACGTTCTTCACAGAGGAAATCTCGCAATCATACCGGCGATTGCGCAGATCAAATTTGATGGACAGCGATACCGGCAATCTTGCAATCGCCGATGGAAGAGTGTCGGTACATACGAAGCCATCGGAAATCAAAACCGTTCGTATCAATTTTGCACAGAAACAAGCGGAGGTGCCGGAGTAACAGTCTGCAAAGCAGCTCTCTGCGCCGGTGCGACGCGATTTTCGTTTTTCTTAACCAGTCGAGTTGGCGAGCTGGGCCGTGCGCGCCACGGGGGTCCTTCTCTGGCCGCCTCTATGCCTCAGCCCTTGGGGATGCCTTCGGCGTTATAATTCACACCCACGAAGCTCATGAGAACAGCAACTACTTGCGTAGGTTTAGCCGCGGTTCTGCTGAGTTTCATGCTTCCGAACATTTTCGCCCTTCCGCTCAGCAAACCACCCGTAGCCTACACCGAACGCACATGGCAAATGAAGGATGGGCTTCCAGAGCCAACAGTGCAAGCTTTTGCTCAGACCGCCGACCGCTATCTCTGGATCGGCACTACCGGAGGTCTGCTGCGTTTTGATGGCGTGCGTTTTGTATTGTATGACCGCGAGAACACTCCCTCCTTCACCGAAAACAACATTTTTTGCCTGATGGTTTCGCGGGACAACACTCTATGGATCGGGACCGAAGGTGGGGGCCTGATACGCTACCGCGACGGCGTTTTTCGCGCTTTTTCGAGTAAGGACGGGCTTACAAACGACTTCGTTCGAGTCGTCTTCCAAAGCAGCACCGGAGAAATTTGGATTGGAACCGACAACGGGCTTTTCCGGTTTTCAGATGAACATATCCAACGGGTTGATAACTCCGGGAATGTACCACTGCTTGCGGTTCACGCCATCACCGAAGACAGCCGCGCGGGACTCTGGATCGGCGGTTCGAAACTGTTGCGTCTTCAGACCAATGAAGCGGTTGAATATCATCTTTCCGGAGAGGCCAGCCAGAACCGGGTCAAGTCCATCGCTGTAACGCAAGATGGGACCATTTGGGTGGGCGCCGTCTCCGGTCTTCACCGCATGACTCAATCCGCAACTGGAATTTCTTTCCAAAGGATGAAAGAAATCAGTGGCACGGTTCGCTTTCTTCATGAGACTTCGGACGGAACTCTCTGGGTTGGCACGATCGGCCACGGAATCTACGAATACCGTGACCACCAGTTCTCCCGCCTTACGGCTCCTGATACCCTGCCGAGCAACACCGTTCTGAACCTCTTTGAAGATGTTGAAAAGAACGCGTGGATAGGGACCCAGGCCGGGATGCTGCGGTTGAGCAAGACCCCGGTCAGGATCGTGGGACTCCCGGACGCCGGCGATTCAGACGCCGAAACTATTTACCAGGATCGCGACGGCGATCTTTGGGTTGCGGCTGCCAATCTCTTTCGCTTTCACGACGGTAGAGTCACTCGATACCGGTTCCCGGGAATCACCGGAGTGCGAATCCGCAACGTATTCCGCGACAATGACGATGCTCTTTGGCTTGGTACGGAAGGGAACGGGGCGTTTCGGCAACGCGATGGCAAGCTTTTTCACTACACGACCAAAGAGGGACTCGTTAATAACTTCGTACGCGTTTTCCTTCAGGCTGCGGACGGCAGTGTATGGATCGCAACCGATGAGGGAGTGAGCCGGTGGCAGCCGCAGGGTTTTACTAATTTTCGGATGCGGGATGGGCTGTGCTACTTCAGCACTCGCACCTTATTTCAGGATCGCCGCGGAGATATCTGGATCGGCACTGACCGTGGAGTTAGCCGTCTGCACGATGGCCACTTCGAAAGAGATCCAGTCACTGAAGCGCTCAAGAACGAGAAAATCTGGGCGATCCTCGAAGACTCCGATGGCGGCGTGTGGTTTGGCACGCGAACTGGCGGTCTATACCGTTGGCGCTCCGGAAAGCTCACTCATTACACCGTTAAGCAAGGCCTTGCCAGTAACAGCATCTACGAGATGATTGAAGATCGTAAAGGCAATTTCTGGATCAGCGGCCCCAACGGCATCTCGGTAATCAATCGCCACGAACTCGACGCTATCGCTGATGATCCATCCCTCCCGTTGGCACTGACCCTGTATGGAATTTCCGACGGTTTGGAAACAACGCAGATGTATGGGGCTGAGAAGCCGGGCGGTGTGCTTACTACTCAGGGAGAAATCTGGTTTGCCAGCAACCGTGGGCCCGTCCGGGTGTCGCTAGATCAATCCAAACCCTCTTCTCCGGCACCCGTCGTAATTGATCAGGTTATGGCGGACGGTCTTGAACTGCCACCTCTTCAGAAAATCGTTCTTGGACCGGACAATGCCAAACTGGAGATGCACTACAGCGTCATCATGCTTCAGTCGCAGGAGCGCATTCGCTTCCGCTACATGCTGGAAGGCTTCGACAAGAACTGGACGGACGCTTCATCACGCCGCGCCGCCTACTATACAAACCTCCCGCAGGGCCGGTATCAATTCAAGGTTGCAGCCTTTGAGATGAATAGTCCTAGGAAGATTTCTGAGACAGCAATTGAAATCGTGCAGAAACCACATCTTTATCGCACTCCCTGGTTCCTGGGCTGTTGTCTCTTGTTGTTGGCGGCCATAGTTTGGGCAAGCCACGAGTTTCGGCTGCGCCAGTTACACAACCGTTTTCAAGCAGTATTGAACGAGCGCAACCGTTTAGCGCGCGAGATGCACGATACTCTCATCCAGGGATCGGCTGGCGTCTCGGCGTTGCTTGAGGCACATATAAGCCTTCCTCCTTCAGAGATGCAGGCAAAAGAGGAATTGCTAAAATGCGCCCGCGAACAAATACGTTCTACTATGGACGAAGCACGGGACGCAGTGTGGAATCTTCGCCACGGTGGTTCGGCGACGACTATTGGCCCACTGCTTGGCAAAATGACCAAACAGGTCAGCCACGAGTTTGGCGTTCCCATCGGGTATCAATTTTCCGGAAAGGCGTTTGATCTCGACCAGCCCACTGCTCATGAAGTTCTGATGGTGGTTCGCGAGGCCCTGCACAATGCCGTGTGGCATGGACAGCCCACGAAGGTGGACGTCAATGTATGTTTCGAGAGAAATAAATTGAACGTGCAGGTGCGGGATGACGGACGCGGGTTTGACCCCGAACTGGCTGCGTCATTGCCACAGGGCCATTATGGACTGATTGGCATGAAAGAGCGAGTTCAGCGTATCGGAGGAAAGTTCATCCTCAACACCCGCTCGGGTGCAGGAACCGAATTAACATTGCAAGTTCCTCGGAATGCGTCTGTTCATGGTGACAGACCCGAGGTGTAATCTCGAATTTTCGTTTATGTACGGGTGGTGAGAGTGGCACTTGCTTCCGCAAGCGACGGGGAGGTTGCCTTCACCCGGATCTGGCCGGGCTTACCGGTGGATCGAATGAGCGCGAGACATAACCCGTTAAACGCTTTTCTCTGGTTCGACTGATAATTCTCGTGACTCTCGGGATTTCCGTTGTCCATGCCGATGATCGTTCCATCACCCTCCAGAGCCAACGTAACCTCGTTATCTGCCGTGGGAACTACTCGATTTTCGTGATCTAGAATCTGGATCGTGAAATGAGCCACGTCACCACGGTCCGTCGCCGAAATGACTTGCCTATCTACCGACACGCCGATTGCAACCGGATCTCCGGTTGTAGAAACTTCCTCGGTCGCAACGACCTTTCCATCGGTGGTTCCAACCGCTTTCAGAGTTCCTGCTTCGTAGGGGACATCCCAGGTTAAGTGCATGTCAGACGTTGTTCGCATGACCTTGGCCCGCGCCGGATAGTTCCCGTATATGCCCTCCATACCCAACCGGGGAAACTCGTACCCTTTCACTCCAACGGACTTGCCATTCATGAACAATTCCACCGTGTCGCAGTTTGTGTAGCAACTCACGGACACGAATTGACCTTCTTTTCCCTTCCAATTCCAATGGGGATATAAATGCAGAACGGGCTTATCAGTCCATTGGCTCTGGTAGAAATAGAATCCGTCTTTCTTGAAGCCACATGTGTCAATCACTCCTGAGGATGCGGCTTTCATCGGCCACCTCGCCTCGCCGAGGTAATCAATTCCAGTCCACATGAAATCGCCAGCGACGTAGTCATACGTACTGACGAACTGCCATAACAGTTCGACATCGAGGTTGCGTCCTCTCTTCAAATACGGAAATCCAAACGGCGTTTCTCCCGGAAATAAACCGCGATAGTCGCCTCTAATCCCGCACATGGAGTCGCTTTCCGTACCGATGAACCGCCTATGTGGGTAGGCGCTTCGGTCAATGCTGTAATACTTTTCAGTCCGGTCGCGCCAGCGGTCCACATAGTTGTAGCCAACAATGTCGAGCAATTCGAGAAATTCGGGGCGCGCCCGGTTGGAAAGGGGCTCCGACATAATGCGGTCGCAACCTACCGTAACCAGCCTCGTAGGATCTTCTGTATGAAAGACTTTCATGAGCTTTCGCAGAGTCTCCTGGCCCTCCGCTTCGGATTGGTCTCCGACTTCGTTGCCGGCGCTCCACAAGACAACCGAGGGGCGATTCCGATCTCGGCGGACAAAGTTCGTTACATCGCGCTCGTACCATTCGTCAAAATAATTGCTGTAACCGTTTGGACCGATTTGCCCTTTGGGAACCTTCCATTCATCAAAAGCCTCATTCATCACTAAGAAACCCATCTTGTCGCATAGATCCAGGAATTCCGCCGCATAAGGATTGTGACTGGTGCGGATAGCGTTACAACCCATTTCTTTCAGAATTTCCATGCGGCGTGCCCACACTTGCTCTGGCACCGCCGCGCCCATACAGCCGGCGTCGTGATGCAGGCAGACGCCGTTTAACTTAACGTGTTCGCCATTCAGTAGAAATCCTTTATCTACGTCGAATACAGCGTCTCGAATACCGAACGGTGTCTCGTAGTCATCCACCACACGATCATTCTCGCGCACTGTGCTGCGGATCTTGTATTGATAGGGATCGTGAACTGACCAGAGGCGAGGTTTCTGAATTTGAATTTGCTGCGCGAATTCATATTCGCCGTTTGCTCCCAGTGCCTGGTTCACCTCTTCGGTGTGGACCGCTTTTCCTTCGTCATCAATTATGCCGGTGACAAGAGTGCAGCGCGTAACACTCCCTCCATCATTCCTGATCCTGGTTTTGATCTGGATCGTCGCGGCGTCTTTCGAAACACGTGGTGTCGTTACAAACGTGCCCCAGTAAGCGACATGGAGCGCATTGGTAGAAAGCAGATGCGTATGGCGATAGATGCCGGAGCCCGAATACCAACGGCAATTGGTCTGGTGGGAATTGTCCACCCTGACCGCAATAATATTTGCGCTTCCGAGTTGCACGTATGGCGTGATCTCGTAGAAGAACGGAACGAATCCGTAAGGGCGTTTTCCGAGATAGTGGCCATTGATCCAGACTTCGCTATTCTGATAAATGCCATCGAACTCTATTGTGATTCTTCTGTCCTTCTGGGAAGACGGCACCAGAAATCTTTTTCGGTACCAGCCGATGCCCGTAGGTAGGTATGCGCCGTTACCGTCGGCGGGTTCTTTCTCGTTGAAAGGGCCCTCAATGCTCCAGTCGTGGGGAAGGTTTAGGATTTTCCATGCATCATCGGAAAATCCAGTCTGCTGTGCATCTGCCGGGTCACCCTTTATAAACTTCCAGTTCTGATCGAAACTCTCTCGAATTCTCGGCGAAGAATTTTGGCCATCAGGCTGCTCTTCACTCAAACTCCAGGAAGGGAAAGCCGAGACAAGCGCTATGGCAGCAGCCTGTTTCAATAGTTCGCGGCGATTCACCATTCCTGGTCGACTTTCGTCGCTAGCCATTCCCCAACTCCTTCAGAATCGAGTGAACTTATCAAACGTAGTAATGACCGGCAGAGCGTTCCCGTTGTCGTCGAAAAAACTCCGAGAACCCAGCGGACCGGTGACGGCGGGTTCCCACCAGAACACTCCTTTGCCGCGGCCATCCGGAGTCTCCTGAACAATTCGATTTACTTCTTCCAGAAACTGCTTTTGACCTTCGGGAGATTCGGGAAACGGAGCCGCCTTTGTCTTGTATTCCGTTGGTTTCCAGTTGTAGGCGGCCTCTACAACGAAGATGTCCTTCTTGTATGTTTGCGCTGTGAAAATCAGATTTTCGCGCAGGGCGTTCAGGCTTCCGTGCCACCACGGGTAATAAGACTGGCCGATTACGTCGTACTCCACTCCATAGGAATTGAGCTTGTCAAAAAAATCTCTGGTCCTTATCTTGTCGCCCCCGCGGTCAATGTGAATCATGATTGTGGGGCGCGCCGCATTTCCTGTCCCTGCGTCAACACCGGCAATACCGGCTTTGACCAGATCGGCGAAATTGTTCCAATTGCCCGGGAGGCGCCCATCCGGCCACAACATTCCGTTGATGACCTCATTGCCGACCTGCACCATGTCTGGAAGCACGCCAGCGTCGCGAAATGCAGTAATCGTTTGCTTGGTATATTCAAAAACAGCCTGGACGAGTTGCGGATGCGACATCCCTTCCCATGCTTTAGGCATGAACTGTTTGCCAGGATCGGCCCAAGTATCTGAGTAGTGAAAATCCAAGAGAAAATGAAAGCCGAGCTTCTTCGCTGCTTGGGCCAGCGCAATCGTGTATTCCAGATTGTTAGGAAGATCCGTCGGAGTGTGGAAGAGTCTAAGCCGGATCCAGTTGTAGCCGTGATCTTTGAATATCTCCAAGCCTGGCTTCGCTTGACCGTGGTCTTTGAAGACCGTTCCTTTGTCCTCTGCCTGCTTCAGAAAAGACAAGTCGGCGCCTATAGCGTAGTCGGCCGCGCGCAGGCTGGGTACCGGCCACAGGAAAAGCAACGCTGCAAGCACGAAAATTTGTTTTGATTTCATTTGTGTCTTTATTACTTGCCACCAAGAGCATCCAGCGCCGGAAGCGGCGTGGAGTAGTTTGGATCATTTACGTTTACGCTGCCCGAACTGTCCGCGTTGTTGAAAAGGGTCAGGCCGTTCCAGACGTAAATCGAATCTGGAACATTCGTGCCTCCATTGAATAGGCCCCCGCCGGGCCTGGGTGTGTCAACGCCCGTGCCGTCCCAGTATTCGAGCCCCATCCCAAGATTATTGGGTAAAGCATTTTCGACGCTATTAAGATCTCGTAGAAATTGCGCTTGAAGAGTCTGACTCGGCGGAGCGTACCAGGGATCGTTTGAGTCAAAACCATTCTCGTAATGTTCTCCGGTCTCGATGATGAAAATTGGCTTGCCGATATTGTTTGCAGCGTTGGTGAGCACGGTTTGCTCAACCGGCTTGTTATGCGGATTAGAAGTTGCCGCTTGCGCTGCTGTCAAGGGACCATGAAATATCGGATAGTAACTCTGGCAAATGGCGTCGTACTGAATTCCATTCGAATTCGCCAGAGTAAAAAAATCGGTCAGATCCCACGCCGGTGTAATGTGAATGCAAGTCAATGGCGCAGGAATCGCAGCGCCAGCGGAAGTGTCAGCAGCCGCATCCTTCACCGCCTGCAATGCCTGCTTTTGCAGGGTGGCAAAATTTCCGAAATTATTTCCCGTAGGGCTGTTGCTGGAACCAAGGAATCCAGTGTCAACTTCATTGCCGATTGATACTAAGTCAGGCATCACGCCTGCGTTGCGATAGTTAGCAATCTCGGCTTTAACGTAGTTGTACAGATCAGTCTGCAACTGGGTGAATGAGTCTGAAACCCATGCGGCGGGAGCGCTCGATGAAGTGCCCCCATCAAATAGCAGCGTTAATTCAACGCTCATCCCCAAGTTCCGGGCTCGCTTGGCAAGATCCAGATCCTGCGCGTCTGTTTCCGCGTAACAAAGATTCCCGACGCATCCGCTCTGCGAGGGATTCGAATAAGGCGGAGACGAACTGGGACGCAGGCGAATCATATTTACGCCGTGATTTTTCAGAATTTGCAGCACGTCCTGCGGTTGACCCGCATCTTTCCACCAAGTCACCCCAGCTTTGGCGCGGTCGGCCTCTTGTTTCTCGAGAAGTGCATTGTCTACCCCGCGAAAGAACGATGGCCGCAATGACCATTGTTGACTCTGGGTTGGATTGCCCGACAAAGCGGAGACGTCCAGCCACGCTCCTCCCGACAACGAAGCCTGGAATACATCCATAAGAAGGCCCGTCGCAGTATTTACCACGCTGTAGTAGCCATTCACGGTCGGAGTAAGCGTCCACTGTTGGGAACCAGTTCCGGTGCATGAATTCTGTACAACATACGTCACGCCCGAAATGCTTGCAGTATCGAAGCAGAGCTGGCTAGACGTATTCTGGATTTGCCAGCCTCCGCCGGCGAGCTTGGTGAACTTCCATCTTTGGCCGAGGTCGGTGAAATTGCGCTGTTGTTGAATGATGTGATCGCGAACGTTCGTCGAATCGCTGATGAGATCGGCCTGAAGACCGCTAAGCTGATTTATGACGTAATAAATCCCGTCATCAATGGGAGTAACGTCCACAGGCTGCGGCGGTGGAACCGTCGGGGTAGGTGCGGGAGGAGCCGGAACTGATGACGAGGTACTGCTCGTCGAGGCCGAACCACCGCAACCCACGCTTAAGAGCAAATTAAAGGCGACGCTGACCACTATGATTCTCCGCGACAGATGCCTCCACCACTTCATCGAGAACCTCGGATCGCCGAGGGATGCTCCTTCACTTTTCACCCTCCAGCGCGTCCAGATTCTCTGACTTAGACTGCTTGTTCATTTGCCGGTAGAGTTCTTTCACCTGATCCTTGGTTTGTTTGATCTCCTGAAACAGGTGCATCTCTTTTTGCGCCTCGCCGCTCATTCCGAGGCCTCTATAGGCTAGAGCGAGACGATAGCGGGCTTCGCCGTTAAGAGGATCGGACTGAACCGCCATCTCGAGATATTTCCTTGCCTGCTGCGGCTTTTCCATCATCATCAGTACGCGGCCCATCCCAAGTTGGGCATCGGTATTCGCGGGATTCATTGCAAAGGCCCGGCTGTAATGATCATGCGCGCCTTCTGAGTCGGAACTCTGAATTGCAATCTCGCCCAGTTCGCACTCTACCCTCGCGTTGTCCCCCTCTGTCGAGATCACGGTTTCCAGTTCTTTCTGTGACTCAGCCTGAGTTGAGGAATCGTTCGGTGCAGACTCCAAAATCGCCTCGGCTAACTCAAAACGCACTCCCGGCAGATGTTGGTCTATCTCTAGCGCTTTCTTGTAGTGTTCAATCGCGTGCTTCAAGTCTCCGCCATTAACCAGACGCTCGGCGATCACCTGTTGCATCCGCGCCGAACCCGGCGCCAATATCGCGAGCTTGTTCAACGTGTCATCGGCTAATTCCACATAAATGCGTTGCGCCATGAACAATATGTCCACGTTGTCGGGATCAATATCCACCAGCGACCGCATCACGGCCGCAGCGCCGTCCAGATCGCCTTCCCGATCATGTATTCCCGCCAATGCCATGCCCACCTGGATTCGCAGCGCTTTGTCCTTCAGCTTGGGAAATGACTTCTCTAAAAGCGCGCGAGCCGACGGATCGCCCAATCGCTCATCGCAAAGTCCCAGCAGCGCCTGAGCTTTCTCCAAGGACGGGCTAATCGCCAGAGCCTTGCGCAAATGTTTCGCGGCATTCTGATAATCGTGCCGGAAGAATGCAATTACACCTAAGTTTGCATTCGCGTCAGCGTTCTTCGGATCGAGTGCCAGCACCGCATCGAACTCCTTAACTGCCGAGTTCGGATCGTTCGCTTTGAGATACTCAGCCGCCTTCCGCAGATGATCATGAATTTCCGCCGTCCGGGAAGATCCGGTTAACGCGGCCATCATTGCAAACGCGCCCAAGAGCAGCGTGAAAACCAAAAACAGTCTGCAAAACAGTCTTATGCTTTTCTGATCCGAAATCGGAGACGCACCAAAGCGAGATAAGCATCGGTAATACTTGTTGGGGGGTTCCATGAAGGAACGATACAGCGAAATCCATTGACCCGGCGATGGGTGGGAATTGCGGGGCACGCAAGACACCCGCTTCCGTACCCCGCAATTCTCAGACGCCAGCGTTGAAATCAGAATGAAAAGCGAGCCCCCAATTGAATGATGCGCATGTTTGAATTACCGCCCGCCGGACCGGTGATTGTGCCAGCGGTGCCGTCGGCGAGCACACCGCCGCTATAGCCGACGTTCGCATCCGGGTTGGCATAATTCACGTGATTGAATGCGTTATATGCATCGGCTCTGATTTCCAGCTTTGTTCTCTCCGTAATCGGGAACTCTTTGCCCAGACTGAGGTCCACGTTCGTGTAGCCTGGCCCAATTAGAGTGTTGCGTCTGCTATCACCAAACGTCCCCATGGCTGGATTGGCATACGCCGCAGGATTGAACCACCCACCAATTCCACTGTGGGTAGAGCTTCCCTGCGACACTACCGTGTGTTGCGACGCTTGCGGATCACCCACTTGATTTGGATACAACGTAGCGCCGCCATGGTCAATGGATGACGCCATCCCTCCATTGATGGAATCCGCGATGTTCCCCTGGATCACTGGAGTAAACGGCACTCCTCCGTGCCACTGGAAGATGGTGGAGACTCGCCAGCCGCCTGCGATCTCGTTGAGCGGCCCGTGCATCGCAAATTGACGACCCTTGCCAAACGGTAGCTCATAGACAATC
Organism: uncultured Acidobacteriaceae bacterium; assembly: GCA_963796015.1. Lineage (GTDB taxonomy): Bacteria > Acidobacteriota > Terriglobia > Terriglobales > Acidobacteriaceae > PALSA-188. The sequence goes on from CAWCJR010000006.1 coordinate 408,718, forward strand.
TGCCCGATAAGCGTATTGGCCGCGTTGAAGTCAGACAAACCATAATTGGCAGCGGGACTATATGCGTTCTGGTAGATATCAATGCCCGATCCGTGACCGTTTCCGGTTCCCGTATCGAGCGATTTTGACCATGCATAGTTGACCTGGAAGCTGACGCCATTAGTCATTCTCTTCACAGCGCGCAGTTGCAGCGCGTTGTAGTTTGAATATCCAGTGTAGTTTTGCGCCTGAATTGCGTTGATCACGGGGTTCGGATTTCCGCAGTTGAACCCTGTGCACCCCAAGAGGCTCGCAGGAGCCTGATCAATATCGGTTGCAAAGTTCAGATTCCTGCCGCGTGTGTTGACATAACTCGTGTCGAGCAGAATGCCACCCGCAAACTGATGCTGAACGCTGAGGAGAAATTGCTGAACGTAAACCGTGGGCATGCTGCGCGGGTAGTACTCCGCGTTGTTAAAGTTCTGGATCTCCGGCGAAAGCGTTTGAAGGGTAGGAAAGACAACGGTGCCGGGCGGAGGACCTGAGGCCAAGGTAAACGGCGGCGTCCCCGAATAATTTCCGTTCGGGCCGTTGTTATGAGGGTTGAGGCCAAGGCCGAGCGCGCCGTCGGTGTAATTCTCGGCGTCGCGGGGAGCGTCAAAAATGCCGTAGCTCGCCCGGAAGGCCCAGTTGTCTCGAGGTGCCCAAGCAATTCCAACGCGGGGCGCAACTTCCTTATAGTCCCCATTTTGGATCGCGCTCAGGTTGCCGATTGATCCTCCAAAAGCCTTGTCACTCTGACCGCCGAACAAAATGGCCCCCTTACAGCCCGCACAGCCTGTGTTCGGCAACACCGGGTCGTAATTTCCGAACAGATTGTTGCTCACGGTCCATCCGGACTGCAATTGCCAGCGGAGGCCCAGGTTCAAAGTGAGGTGCGGCGTGACTTTGATGTCATCGCTGCCGAATACCGCCGCACTGCGGGAATGCGCGCTGGTCGGGTCGGCTTCGAAAACGAACCAACCGTAAACGTCACCAGCCAGGAAATCGGCATAAGGGATTCCGGTGACGCTTCCGTTGAATTCGAAGTTACCCGACGTGATGTCTCCCCAGTTCGTATAGTTCTGGTAATACTTATCGAACTCGCCGCCCACTTTTATGGTGTGCTTGCCTCGAATGAGGGTAAGGACATCGCCGACGTTGTAAATTCCCTCGCCCAGAACGGCCTCTATATTGCCGTTACCGCCGCCATTGCTGCCCAAATTAAACTGCCCAACCCCGCTCCCTTGGTCAATCTTCACATCGGGAAAGATGTTAGACGGAGCATTAGTGCCATAAGTCGGTTCAAGACCAAGCGTCGTGGGGTCATTCTTCCCCAGTGAAGGCGGCTTGTACTTATCGAGCTCGCGGCTGGCGCCCACTCGGAACTCGTTAATCAGGGTCGAGCTGATGGTAAAGATGTGCGACAGTTGGCCGGTCAGATTGTCAGTGTGCCCTTGTTCAAATGACGAAGCGTCGTTGGGATATAGAGGATCCGGGGGAACATAAGCCGGGACGCTGGGAAGATAATTAAAACTGAACGAAAGTCTTTGCTTCGAGGAAATGTTGTAGTCAGCCTTGCCCGTGTACCAGGTGGACAAATTCGGACTGGTACCGTTGAAAGCAAAGTTGTTTTGCGTGGGGCAGGTCTGTGCCACGCCGGGTCCCACGTTCGCCGGACCAGGGCAGGCTGCGATCCATCCCTTAGCGCTGGCAGCTGGGAAATAGGTTTGCAACTTCAACGCTACCGGATCATAGGTTCCATTAAGCATTCCGGTGGCGGGGTTAAAGGCCGAGCCTGTTGCGCCTGGTATCCCGTAAAAATCTCCTGCCTGCATGGCGGCCGTCGGGTAGCTGTATAGTCCGGCAGTTGGAGTAGAGGAAGGGTTGCGCTGGTAATTGAAAAAGAAAAACAACTTGTTCTTGATGACTGGTCCGCCTACGCTGCCGCCATAGGTATTCCAGTGTTCTACCGACTTCGTTCCGGTCTGATTAAAAAAACCTCTGGCGTTGAACGCGGTATTTTGAATGTATTCATATGCGCTGCCGTGCCATTCGTTCGTCCCGCTCTTGGTAATGACGTTAATGGAAGTAAGTCCATTGCCATACTCCGCGGACGCATTGCTTGAATTGACGCTAATCTCGCTGATGGCGTCGAGAGGCATGTAATAGTTGCTGCTGTTGTAATCTCTAGGAGCGGTGGCCGCCGACCCATCCGATAGAAAATTCACATTGTACGATTGTGTCCCGTTGACTCCGACTTGCTGACCGGCGGCCTCGCCTGATCCTCCACCAGCATTCACGCCGGGAATAAGCTGAGTCATTTCTGCGCGCCAATCGGTTCCCACCACGGGTGCTGCGTGGATAGCTGCTGCATCAATATTGACATGCTGGTCCGAAGTTTCCGTCTCCACTAACGGGGCTTCTCCAGTTACGACAATTTGTTCGCTAACGGACCCCACTTGCAGCGTTCCATCCACCGCGAGGGTCTGTATTTCGAGGGTAACGCCGTCTCTCACAAAATTGCGGAAACCAGGCTTCGAGAAAGTGACGGTGTATTTGCCGATTGGAATGGATGGCACATCATAAATGCCGTCTGCATTGGTTGTCGCCGACGTGGTCACTCCGGTCTGCGCATTCAGGATTGCGACGGAAACGCCAGAAACAACCGCACTCGACGTGTCCACCACCGTGCCCTTGATCTCACCGGTATTCTGGTTTTGTCCTAGAACGCTGGTTGCTGTTAACGCTATCGCCAGCAGTAGGAAGATGCAGCCATAATTGGGACGAACACACAGTCTCATACCCTGCCTCCTGAAAATGATTCCGCCGCGAACACTCCGCACGAATCCGCATTCAACTCGCGAAGATCGTCTAGCGATTTTCCTCACTGATCCAGCTACAATCCTGCCCACAAGAAAGGCTTAAGCTCTGTTACTCCCTATTTCACTATGTTGGAGCGGAGTGTCCACCAGCCAGAAGTAGCCTCGGTCGCGAATTCTACATCCCGACAATTCGCAAGCAATCCAACCAAAGTAGGATCGCAATCAACTTAAAAGAAATGTGTTCCACTGGTGAGCAATGTCAGGCTCCCTGAGTCGTACCTATTGGGTGCGGATCTGTGGATAGGATGGATGCAGAAGAAAGTGTCGAAGTCACCGCCGACAAACTACAGATGCTCCAGCCCACGCTGCAAAGCCGCGACCACAGCCTGCGTGCGATCATGGACCTCAAGCCTCATCAGGATGACGCCGACATGGCATTTCACCGTTGCTTCGGTGATTCCGAGCGTACTGGCGATCTCTTTATTACTCCTGCCCTGCACCATCAGGGAGAGCACCTCGCGTTCTCGCGGGCTAAGATCGGAGTTGGGCGTCCGAATCGCAAGGCTGCGTGCGACCGGTGGAGGCAGGAAGCGCGTGCCGGCATACACTTTGCGAAGTGCAAGTACCAGGGCTTCGTGAGACATGCCTTTAATAATGTAGCCAAGCGCACCAGACGCCAATGCCTGGTGTATATCCTCGTCGCCTTCATAGGTGGTTAGCACCACGCACCTGGCGTGCGGATCTACTACTCGTATCGCGCGGAGGGCGTCGAGTCCGCTCATGCCTGGAAGACGCAAGTCCATTAATGTGATATCGGGACGGTGTTTCGCAAACATGCGCACCGCCTCTTCTCCCGAACCTGCCTGCGCGCAGACATGCATGTCGGAACTGGCATTAATGATGGCTGCCACTCCCAGACGCATGATGGGGTGGTCATCTACGACTAGAACACCGATTTTCTGTCCCATGCTCATGTGTATTCCTACCCAGGTTGTCCACGATTGAGCCATTAGTTGAGAGTGAGTGTCAAGATGGAATGATTACCGTCTAACACGAACGATGGGCACGACGTGCGCGAGGCGGCAATCCGAACGGCTCGGGCATGCCCCTGTGGCCTGCTTTTTCGAGTACCCATAGCGAGATCATCTATCTCGGAGAGCCAATAACTATCTGTATAATCACAATGCACAGGCAAGTGGCGGAGTTGATTATGTTCAGTCGCATGGCACTTGTTTCCGTCGGCTTTATTCTCCTTGTTCTGCTAGCCCCAACCGCTTTTGCAAAAAACAAGAAAAAACAGGTGCTACCTGATTACGTGCTGAGGGCGCAGACAGTTTTGGTCGTGGTCAATCCTGATGCGGGGGAACCTCTGGCGAATCCAACGGCAAATATAACTGCTCAGGATAACGTTGAAAAAGCATTGCTGAAATGGGGCAGATTCAAACTCGTGATGGATATAGCGACAGCAGATTTGGTAGTTGTGGTTCGGAAGGGATACGCAGGTGGCCCGGTGGTAAGCAATTCGCCGGCGGACGACAGGCCGGTCATCTATCAGCCAGTTGGTGGAGACATTCGCGCCGCTGGCCAGCACGGTACTCCGCCCGATCTCAACGATCCTGGTGTGCATCCAGTGCCGGATCGAGGACCTCAACTAAGCAGCGCGACCGGCCCGTCGGAAGATACCTTCGAAGTCTACCAAGGAGAAGTTGACTATCCTCTAGATGCGGCGCCACTCTGGCGCTACATGGCGAAAGACGCACTGAGCGCACCCACGGTCGCCGCGGTCGAGCAGTTCCACAACGCGGTCAATGAATCCGAGAAGCAGAGCCAACAGAAACCGTAGACGATATTCATTATCGTCGTCTGTCTGGCTGGTCCGTGAGTTTCTGTCTCCAAAGTTTTTTCCCTAAACGAACACAGACCCATCTGAGTATTTCCGAATTACCACAGTAACTTGTGGGAATTCCCCGCCCGCAAGCAGACTAAGTTTCTCCACCCAGGAATTGTGCCGGCCACCATAAAATGAACACGCTAGTCGCCATCCACGCGACCTATGACTACCGGCTGGTGGGGCTGTCGGTTGTTATAGCCATTTTTGCTTCCTATGTTGCGCTTGACCTTGTGGGACGGGTCACTGCGACTCGGGGCTTCGCTCGCGTAGCCTGGTTGATTGGCGGCGCCACCGTCATGGGCACAGGTATTTGGTCCATGCACTACACCGGCATGTTGGCCTACCGGCTTCCCATGCCCGTCTACTATCACGTGCCGACGGTCATACTGTCCCTGCTGGCCGCGATCTTCGCATCTTTTATCGCCCTCTACGTAGTGAGCCGTCCGCGCATGACGACGCTGCACGTAATCGGCGGCAGTCTCCTTATGGGGGCGGGCATCGCAACTATGCATTACACCGGCATGGCAGCCATGCGGCTGGCGGCCATGCACCACTACAAACTTGGCCTGTGGTGGTTGTCGGTTTTGCTCGCAGTGGTCATTTCTCTGGCCGCGCTCTGGCTCACGTCTTATTCTCGCGACGAAAACCAGGGCCGACTGCTGAAATTCGGCATCGCGATAGTCATGGGACTGGCAATTCCAGTTATGCACTACACAGGCATGGCGTCGGTCAGCTACATGCCCATGATGATTCCGCCCGACTTCACGAACGCCGTTGATATATCGGATCTCGCGAATGCAGCCGTAATTTCAGTAACTCTTGTAATTCTCGGCGGTGGGCTTCTGACTTCGCTAATTGACCGGCGTTTCTCGGCACAGGCCCTGGAACTTGCACTCAGCGAGCAGCGCTATCAACTGCTGTTTGAGAGCAACCCACACCCCACTTTTCTTTTTGATCTGCACACCCAGCGTTTCCTAGCTGTTAATCACGCGGCAGTGGGAAAATATGGACACTCTACCGACGAATTCCTCGCAATGAATATCACGGACTTGCACCCAGTAGAGGCTCTCGGAACTCTACTGGGGACAGCCAAGACTGGCGTCTCTAGCCAGGCTCAACATCGGCGTAAAGATGGATCGGCCTTCGACGTTGAGCTCTCATTGCGCACGATCACGTGGGCAGGCAAGCCGGCAGGTTTGCTTCTCGCAAGTGACATCACCGAGCGCAAGCGCAATGAGCAGATGGAAGCAGAGCGGCGCAACTTTCTGGAGTCCATCACTCAGAATTTGCCACTCGAAGCCAGCCTTCATCAATTGGTTCATATTCTGGAAAATCAACTTTCGGGTGCTTTATGTTCCACTCTGCTGCTGAAATCGGGGAAGATGTGCCACGTAGCGGCCAGCAGCTTTAGTAAAGATGTGGCCGCCGGCCTTGAGGGTTTCCGCCTCGACGAAATCGCGATCGCGCTGGGAGTCGGTTCCGATTATCGTGAGATAGCCTTTCTGGAAAATTTTCCAGCGAATTGTGCGGACAAGGAACTGGGCGAATGGGCCGCCGCATTGAATTTGAAATCCTGCTGGTCGGTGCCTGTGGTGGACGCCAGTGGTCCGCTGCTCGGCCTGATCGTGGTCTTCTTCCGCGACGTCAGGCAGGTTACTCCACAGGACCGCGATCGGTTAAATATGGCGCGGGGCATGGCATCCATTGCCATCGAACATCGCCGCCTTACCGACCGGCTGTCCTATCAGGCGCAGCACGATGCACTGACTGGGCTGCCGAACAGATTCCTGCTCGAAGATCGTCTACAGCAAGCGGTCGCTTACGCCAACCGTCACCGCGCACAGATTGCCGTGCTGCTGCTCGATCTGGACGGATTCAAATACGTAAATGACACTTTTGGCCATCAGGCTGGCGATCAGGTGCTGATTGAGGTATCGAAGCGACTACGATCAATCACACGCCAAGCCGACACTTTGGCCCGGATTGGTGGAGATGAGTTCTGCCTGGTAGTGAGCGATCTGCGGAACTCCCAGGATGCAATGAGAATTGCTCAGACTTACCTTGATTTATTGCGCAAACCAATTCACATCGCTGAGCGCGACTGCCACGTCAGCGCCAGCATCGGCATAAGCTGCTATCCGGAACATGGTATCGAACCGGAAGTGCTTCAACAGCATGCTGACACAGCGATGTATCACGCCAAGTTCAACGGAAAAAATGGACTCCAGATCTTCACTCCAGAGATAAACGCCCATCTGCGCGAACGCCTCGAATTGATGGGTGATTTGCGACAAGCGCTGCAGAAAGGGGAATTTAGGCTGGAGTATCAGCCGCAGTTTCTCGCTGGCGGGGAACTTGTTGGCTTTGAAGCTTTGCTGCGCTGGCAACATCCCAAAAGGGGTACGATTGCGCCCGACCGATTCATACCCATTGCCGAAGAGACTGGTTTGATTGTTCCGATCGGCAAATGGGTGCTGGATGAGGCCTGCCGGCAGTTGGCGACATGGCGGCGCGCGGGCTATCAGAAGCTACGCATGGCCATAAACGTCTCCACCGTGCAGTTCGAGCGTCAGGATTGGATGCAGACCATTTCGCAGGCTCTGGCGCAGAACGGACTGCCTCCGAGCGCTCTGGAGGTCGAGCTCACCGAAAGCGTGGTTATGAAGAATTGCGAACGTGCCGCCGAGCGCCTGGCGCAACTGCGCAGTCTCGGCATCAGCTCGGCGATTGACGACTTTGGCACCGGTTATTCATCTCTGAAATACTTGCAGAACCTTCCCATTGACACCCTGAAGATTGATCAAACGTTTGTGCGTAATCTCGATCCGCTTTCAGACGGCCAAACAGGAAACGGCGCCATCGTTCGCGCCATTGTCACTTTGGCCCAGCAACTGGGTTTGCGAGTGGTGGCCGAGGGTGTGGAGACAGATGCCGAATTTGAGCTCTTACAACGGCTGGGCTGCGACCTTGTTCAAGGATACCTATTCGCCAGACCGATGCCGGTAGAGAAGTGTGATCTCTTTCTTCGGCAGTCGTATCAATTCGCCGACCGGCCGCGTCGCCGCCAGCGGGCCGCGAGTTCAAGCACCTGACGTCTTTCTGGAAACCGATATGCGCTCCGCTCTTGCATTCTTAATTGCAGGTGCGGGCAGAACAGCTATTTGCTTTCCACTTCAGTGTGGCCACACGTGAAGGAAAAGGGCTCCGCCAACCGGATGTGATCCGTAGGTTTGCCTCAGAATGTCTGGCACCCCATACCATGTAAATTGGCCGCCGAGAGCCGTCGAAAGATGGGGGATATTGCCCACTTCACGGTCATAGCCGGCCGTGTACGCTTGCACTCGCGCGAAATATTTTTCCGTAAAACCAGGTGGGAGTGGATTTTCTCCCAACAATAATTCGTTCGTGCGATCAACGTTTTCTATGCGCGTCCAAGTTCTATTCTTGTTCTCGAACTGCAATGTGGACTCGAACAAATATCCGTTGCCCACGTTGCCATCCAACAAACTTTGATTTCGTCCCCACAAAAGGAGCGATGCCAAATTCCCATTGTGAAGCGGAAGGTTGTACATAACCGACGCGGTCATGCGCCGCAAATCTTCGCCAGGCGCCAAGGCTTCGGGACTGTGCATCTGCGCGATTGAATATTGTGCGCTCCAATTTTGTCCCGGGTTCACCGTCACACGGGTCGACCAGGAATCAATCTTTCCGGAATCCAGGTCCCAACGGTATTCGTCCGGTTCCCGCCCGTGAAACCCTGATGCTTCTAATCGTGCGTTCCGATAAGTAATTCCAGCCGTGACGACATCGTCGGAAATGTGTGCCGAGTCTTGAAGATGATGTCCCAGCGATGCAAGAGGGTCCTCGGAGGCGGAGGCACGGTGCGGATACGCAACCGGCCCCATCGCCGGATCTCCCATGGGAGCGCCATAAAATGACAACATCGTGTTATCGCTCAACTTGTAATCATAGAGCGCCGCGAGTTCCATGAAAAAATCGTGCGGATGCTGCCCGTCCACAATCGGACGTCCGAACGCCGTCTCCCCTTGCTGAAATAGCTCCGGAAACTGGCGCTGCGATATCGTTGCCGGCTCCAAACTCAACATTGTTCTCAGCGTGAGAGTGCCATTTCCCAACTTGCGCTGCGCCATTGGCATGATCCAGTTTGTTGAAAACAACTTGTCCGCTCCGCGCGGTCCCGTCTGCTGAATATCGGTCAGAAAACCTGTACCGTGAAACATGAACGTCCATTTGCCTTTCGTCGTCATCAGCATTTCAAACGGAGTTGAGTCCGGCTCCGCATCGGTTCCGGCGGTCGCGTGGTTCTGAAGCAACGTAATCAGGGAATGAGATTCCATCGTCATTTCCGGGCTAGTCGCCCCTTGGCTGCCCATTCCGCTCATACCCGGCATCGAGGACATCATATCGTTCATGTTGTCGTGGGCATCCTGTGCAACTAGGGGCGAAACTGCAATCAGGAGAAACACGGAAATAATTTGTAGAGTTCGCATCTATTTCCCTCGTCTTGGTTGAAACGCAATGAACAAGTGCCGAGCCGGGCGGAACCTCGCCGCGCCGTGAGACAATTTCGCTTCGCTACTTTGAGGGTTTCAGATACGAAGCGAAGGAGCAGGTGGAGAACTGCTTGACAAACGCATTGAAAAAGCTAATACGAGCCTGTTAGGACTATGAGTCTCGTTCAGCGGCCGCATGAATCTGGATGAGAAATCACATGTACTGTGAAGTGAAGAAGCTGTCGGCAAGACGGAAGGAGTATGGCCGGCCCCACAGCACTGATGTCCGCTTGGCATGCGACAGGGCGCGTGATGCCCATAGTCGTGACATCCGGCGTGGGCCGGGGCTGTCAGCGCACCTGCAGGCAAGAGCACGAGGCTGCAGAACGGTACTAAGCACAGCAGCAAAAATATGACTGATTTTGAGCCTGACTTAATCACTATTAGCCTTTATGATGCGCGAATGGCCGCCGCTTGCGAATGGTGCCTTCGGGCGGGCGAATGAACCACGAAACAAAACAGTCCGCGTCGCACGGTTTTTCGTGCAGGTTCCTGTGATGACCCGCTGTGTGCTCCTTTTGTAACTTGGCACCTCTAAGGTAGTTATCTAGAGTCAATACACGCATTATCTGGCGCGGCTTTCGGCCCCCTGCGTGCATCTAAACAGTAGACGAGTCGAATGCGGTATTTTGGTGTGAAATTTTTGGGTAGATTCGGAATGAACTACACACGGTATCCTTGGCTTGCGGCGCTTTTGGTCGTCACTACCTTGCCTGTTGCGTCGCAGACTCCTTATGTGTCTCCCGGAACCGCCGTGTCCGTTTCGGCTCCTGCATTTGACCTTGCGGAGCCCAGCGACTCAGTTCTAACCATCAAGAAACGTGTGGATGAGGTCCACGTTCTGTTTATTGCCACGGACCGCCACGGCAAGTTTGTCAGGGACCTCAATGAAAACGACTTCGCATTCCTAGACGATAACAAGCCCCCGCAGTCCATCAATAATTTCCTTCGTCAGACTGATTTGCCGATTGAACTCGGCCTACTCGTGGACACAAGTGGTTCGGTTCGAAGCCGCTTCGATTTCGAACAACAAGCCGCCACTGATTTTTTGCAGCGCACATTACGTGCCAATTACGATAAAGCATTTGTCATGGGCTTTAGCTCGCATAGCCATGTGACGCAAGATTTCACGGATAACATCGCTCTCCTGTCTCAGGGCGTGAATAGCTTGCATTCCGGCGGAGGCACGGCCCTCTACGATGCTATCTACCGTGCCTGCCATGACAAACTCATGAAGAGCAAAGATTCGAGCGACCGCCCCACACGACGGGCGATCATCATAATTAGCGACGGAGAAGACAATCAAAGCGAGGTCAGTAAAGCTCAGGCGCTCGAAATGGCGGAGCGCGCCGAAGTAATCGTTTATGCGATTTCGACCGATGACAGCGGATTAATTCTGCGCGGAGACAAAGTGCTCCAGGATTTGGCCGACGCCACAGGCGGACGTGCCTTTTTCCCGTTTAAAATGAAGGACGTTAAGAACGCGTTCTCAGCCATTGAAACCGAGCTGCGAAGCCAGTACGTGGTGTCATACCTTCCCGCGGATTTTGACGCCGATGGTCGTTACCGTTCCATAGAAATCACCGCCCTCAAGAAAGATCTCCAGGTTCGCGCTCGCAAAGGCTACTACGCCCCACGGCAATAGCATCTTACTTCTGCCTGATTAACCCAACCTGCCGCGTTCGAGTTTTAGGATCGCATGCGGTGTAGAATTTTAAAAGTAGCCTTCAATTCGACGATCGTCATAATTTCATGGATCGCAAGAGCAAATTCGTTTTTCGGAGCCTTTTGCTGGGATTTTTGTCTTTTGGAATATTGTGCTTTGCAAGCCAAAAGCCCTCCGCTGCCAAGGATCCGAATCCTGCGCCCGCAATAATCGGGCCTCAGCCATTGCCGCCACCCGCCCCCACGCCGGAGCAACTGCCTGCAACAGCTCCTCAAGTGTCATTCAAGGACGGTCAGCTCACTATAATTGCCAGGAATTCGAGCCTGGGAGCCATTCTCCACGATGTACAAATGCAAACGGGTGCCGGTATTGACATTCCCGGGAACCCGTCAGACAGGGTTGTCGGGCAGTTCGGGCCAGGGCCGGCGAGAGAGGTCCTTGCTTCGCTTCTGAATGGGTCTCATTTCAACTATGTTCTTCTGGGGTCGCCGCAGAATCCCAACGTACTTCAAAGGATAGTACTTCTTGCCAAATCTTCTACCTCGGAAGAACCCACACCCGCACCTCAAGCGGCTTCCGACTTTTCCGACCTCCTTGCCGCGGCAGGGTGCGTTTGTCGTCGCCAATGGTGACGACTCCGACAACAACAACGACCAAGACAGCACTGATGACATGGCTGCGCAGGACCAGACCGCCCCGGATCAACCGCCGCAAAGTAACGTAGACCAAAACGGCCAGCCCGCCATTAAGACCCCTCAACAGTTGCTTCAAGAATTACAACGGCAGCGGCAGGTCCAGCAGCAGGGCGGATCGCCGGATACGCCTCCGCCTCAACTACCTGGACCGCAAGTGAAATAGATTGAGTTTGCCCGTGAAGAATTTTCGGGTAAGAGGCTCAGGCAGCTGGAAGCGCCTGGAAAAGACTAATCCCCGCTCGCCCGGGATTCGCTGGCGACGAGTGTCCTGGTTATGAGTGTCAATGATCCCACGCTGGAAGGGGACGAATGGTACGAGAGTGCCTTAAGGATGCCAATCACCGCCCCATAGGCGGAAGCGATTCCAAGACCAACTACGCCGACAGAAGTCATTCCTACGATTAAAATTGCGAGGAAGCTATTCAACTGTGCTCATCTTTCTAACAATAAAGACTTTGTTGATCTTTTACCGTTTTCGAGGCCTTCTCTCACTTTAACCTGCGTTGACGCTTGTTATTGTTAGCTACTAAGATACGTGAGTAGAACTGCGCACCTCCACTTTCCGACATTTCTGTGCGCCCGTCCACGTTACGGAAGGACATTCTGATCCCGGGTCTATGCCAATCACCAAGATTACGGTGCGCGGGGCGCGCCAACACAATCTAAAGAATATTAACGTCGAAATCCCTCGTAATACTCTGACGGTAATCACCGGATTAAGCGGGTCGGGCAAATCTTCGCTGGCTTTTGACACTATTTACGCCGAAGGCCAGCGGCGTTATGTGGAGACGCTCTCAGCCTATGCCCGGCAGTTCTTGGATCAGATGGAACGTCCGGATGTTGACGGGATAGACGGTCTCAGCCCTGCGATCTCCATCGAACAAAAAACCACCAGCCGCAGCCCGCGATCCACGGTCGGGACGATTACCGAAATCTACGACTATCTTCGCCTTCTATTCTCTTCAATTGGCACTCCTCATTGCCCGCAGTGCGGACATCCCATCGCCCGGCAGTCGGCCGAGCAAATCGTCCAGCGCGTAATGTCACTGACTCCGGATGATCGCATCATGATCCTCGCGCCCATCGTTCGAGGACGCAAAGGTGAGTTCAAGAAAGAGATGGAAAAGCTGGTACAGCACGGCTTCACCCGGGCGCGAATTGATGGCGAAATGGTAAATCTGCGAAGACGATTTACAACTTGATAAGAGGAAAAACCACACCATAGAGATTGTTGTCGATCGCTTGCTCGTGAAGCCGGGAATCGAGCACCGACTTGAGCTGTCAGTCGGGTTGGCCATGAAGCTCGCGGGCGGATTGGTGCAGTTGGCAGTTGTTGGAGGGGATGAACAGCTTTACTCTTCAAAACTGGCGTGTCCCGACTGCGGCATCAGCGTGCCTCAACTGGAACCACGATCATTTTCGTTCAACAGTACGTATGGAGCTTGCCCGGAGTGCCACGGCCTTGGCAGCCGCTACGACTTCGATCCTGCAAAGGTGATCGTGGACTGGTCGAAACCTTTGCTCGAAGGCGGACTCGGTCCTGGATCAGCTTCGCAAAGCCTTCTTTACATGCTGAATATCACCGCGGCGGCCCACGGCATTGACCTGTCTGTCCCCTTCGAGAAATTTCCTGAGAAGATACAAAATCTTCTTCTTAATGGCGAACCTTCAAAGGGGAAGACAGGCTTCCGGGGAATTCTTGGATATCTGAAGCAGAATCTCGAAGACGGTACCTCGGAGCGCTATCGCGACTGGCTACTGGAGTACATGTCTGCGACGGAATGCCCCGCGTGCAAAGGCAGACGGCTGCGTCCGGAAAGCCTGGCGGTAAAGGTAAATGGGATGTCCATCGGTGACTTCACCGCTTTACCGGTGTCAAAGTCGCTTGCCACGGCAAGAACGATCCACCTCGCCGGTCGCGACGAACTCATTGCTGGACGCATCGTCCACGAAATTACCGAACGGTTGCAATTCCTCGATGCGGTTGGTTTGGGATATATCTCCCTCGATCGCTCCGCAGCAACTCTTTCTGGAGGCGAAGGTCAGCGCATTCGTCTTGCAACTCAAATCGGGTCGAAGCTGCGCGGTGTGCTTTACGTTCTTGATGAGCCTTCCATTGGCCTTCATCACCGCGACAATGACCGTTTGTTAAAAGCATTGGAAGAGCTGCGAGATCTCGGCAATACGGTTCTAGTCGTCGAGCATGATGAGGAAACCATTCGCCGGGCGGACTATGTCATTGACCTTGGTCCGGGGGCGGGTCGTCATGGCGGCGAACTGGTTGCCCATGGTACTCCGCAAGACATTGAAGATTCTTCCGAATCACTGACTGGTGCATATATTTCGGGTAGAACGCAGATTCAGATGCGGCATGACCGACGCGAGACTAATGGTTCGGCGGTCAGTATTCTTGGCGCTCGCGAAAACAATTTGAAGAATTTGGACGTAACCTTCCCGCTTGGCGTTATGACCGTAGTGACCGGGGTTTCGGGCTCTGGGAAATCCACGTTAGTGAATGACATCCTGTACCGGGCATTAGCTAAGAAGCTTTATCGCTCGCGCGAAGAGCCCGGCCTTCACAAGGCGCTGTTGGGATCGGAAAATGTAGACAAAGTGATTCGCATTGATCAGTCCCCTATCGGACGGACTCCGCGTTCCAACCCGGCCACTTATACCGGAGTGTTCTCGCAAATCCGCGACTTGTACGCGATGCTGCCGGAGTCGCGCGAGCGAGGTTACAAGCCCGGACGCTTTTCGTTCAACGTCGCAGGCGGACGCTGCGAAGCTTGCCAGGGCGAAGGCCAACGCAGGATTGAAATGAATTTCCTTCCAGACGTTTACGTCGAATGCGAGGTCTGCGGAGGCAGGCGATACAACCGCGAAACGCTGGCGGTGAAATACAAGGGTTATTCCATCGCCGACCTACTGGAAACATCTATCTCGGATGCGTTACAGATTCTCGAAAACATTCCCCAAGTAAAACAAAAGCTCCAAACCCTGGTTGATGTCGGGCTGGGTTATGTGCATCTTGGCCAGTCGGCGGTAACGTTGTCGGGGGGCGAAGCTCAGCGCATCAAGCTGTCCCGCGAACTCAGCAAACGGCAAACTGGAAAGACACTTATATCTATTGGACGAACCCACTACCGGTTTGCATTTCGACGACGTGAACAAGTTGCTCGAAGTCCTGCACCGGCTGACTGACCTTGGCAACACCATCGTGATCATCGAGCACAATCTCGACGTGATTCGCAGTGCCGATTGGATCATTGATCTTGGCCCCGAAGGTGGCGAAGAAGGCGGAAGAATCGTTGCCCAAGGCACGCCGGAGCAAGTGTCGAAAAATAAAAAATCCTACACCGGACAAGCGCTGGTGCGATATTTCCGCATGAGCAGGAAAGCCGCCCAAGAAGCCACAGTTTCTATAGCCTGATTGATCTTGTGTAGACTCACAAAAGACCCTCCCAGTGGATCCATTGCAAAATTCCGAATTCCTACCGGCGGCGGCTCAGGAGCCGGCGGGAGTCCTGTCCCCTCCCCCCTCCGCAGGACCAGTCTGGAATGGCTGGGATGTCGTTAAGATTGCTGTTTTCATGTTCCTCACCCCATTTTTTCTCGATATTTTAATTTCATTCGCCGCTCACAAATTCGCTTATCCAGGATTGTCGTGGCAACAGCTTGCACAAAAACCCGTGATTGAGCTGTGCGCTGAAGTCGCCGCTTACATCGGCGTGATTTTCTACATGATCGCATTAGTAGAAGGCCAATATCATCGGCGTTTCTTCGAAGCGATATCCTGGAACTGGCCAAAGAGAATATGGGGACTCGCCGCTCTCGGCGCGATTCTCTTGTTTGCGCTACAGGGCGTGGCGCATCTCTTCCCAATTCCTAAAAACGTACCCTTCGAAGAATTTTTTAAACATCCCCTCGAAGCTTATCTCACGTCAATTCTCGCAATCAGCTTCGGCCCATTGATGGAAGAACTATTTTTTCGAGGATTCCTCTATCCAGTTCTCGCGCGGAGGCTGGGAGCGGTTGCCAGCGTTTTTCTCACCGCCCTCGCCTTCGGCCTCCTGCACGCCACGCAGCTTGGATTTGCGTGGGGGGCTGTATTCATCATCTTTCTAGTCGGATTGGCTCTTACCATCGTTCGCGCGGTAACGAATTCTGTCGGCTGTAGCCTCGTGGTCCACATTGCTTACAACTCCACTCTTACGATTTTGACATTCATCGCGACCAGCGGCTTCACGCATCTGGAGCGGCTTAACTGATCATCGCCGCATGGTATCTTGATTTCTAATGTCTTCGGCGAAACAAAAACTCTTGGAGCTACTGGCGGAAAAGTCTTTTCGCCTGGGAGAGTTCAAACTATCTTCCGGAGGCACCAGCGACTATTACATTGACTGCCGCACCACAACTCTGGACGCTCGCGGAGCACAGCTTACCGGACAAGTTTTCCTGGAAGAGATTCGATCTCAGGGATGGAAGCCGGAAGCCATCGGCGGACTAACCATGGGCGCAGACCCGATTGTGGTAGCGGTCGCAGTGGTCAGCGGAGAACTCAATGGCTTTTTGGTGCGTAAAGCCGAAAAGCAGCATGGTACGGGCCAGCGCATCGAAGGTTTTCGAAAAAAATCCGCCTCAGTCGTCATAGTGGACGATGTTTGCACCACCGGCACTTCCACGATTCAAGCCATCGAGGCGGCTCGCGAATTCGGATTCCGGCTCGCAGGAATAATGTGTTTGGTGGAGCGTAAAGAAGCGAACGGCCGCCCCAATGTCGAAAAGGCTGCCGATGGCGTTCCGTTCGTCTCGATTTTCAACAACAATGACATTCGTGAAGAACACCTTCGGCAACTGAGAACGAAGAACTGAAATCCAGGAACTGATTTGTGATTCAAACCCTTGAGTGGACCAACTCCGGCGTACGCTTCATTGACCAAACGAAGCTCCCAAGCGAGGAGGTCTACGTCACCTGCACAACTCACGAGCAGGTAGCGGATGTAATTCGCACCATGGTCGTTCGGGGCGCGCCCGCGATCGGCGTGTCAGCTGCGATGGGCATTGCTCTCGGCATTAACAACTCGAAAGCTGACAATATCGGCACGCTCCAAAAAGAATTCGATGAGCATTTGCGCTGCTCATTGGCGCGACACGGCCCACGGCAGTCAATTTGTTCTGGGCCATCCGACGCATGAGCGAGAAATTCGAATCCATCAAAGCAAGTGCGATTCCCGAAGATCAAAGCAGCACTGATCGAGGAAGCGCAGCGCATGCATGCCGAAGATATAGCCGCCAATCAGGCTATGGGGCAATATGGTGCAACCCTAATGCCCGCCAGCGGCGGCGTGCTGACGCATTGCAATGCCGGGGCCCTCGCCACTTGCGGATACGGAACCGCATTGGGCGTGATCCGCGCGGCCGTTGAAGCAGGGAAGAAGATTCATGTCTACGCGGATGAGACTCGTCCCTTCCTTCAAGGGTCGCGCCTCACTGCGTGGGAGCTGATGAAAGACGGGATTCCAACCACCGTTATCGCCGATAACATGGCCGGAGCCATGATGAAGCAGGGCAAGATCGGCGCCATCGTTGTCGGTGCCGATCGCATCGCCGCCAACGGCGACGTCGCGAATAAGATCGGAACCTACACGGTCGCTGTTCTCGCCAAAGAAAACGGGATCCCGTTCTATGTGGCCGCGCCATTTTCCACGATTGATCTCGCAACCCCGGATGGCAGCACCATCCCGATTGAGCAACGAAACCCGCGAGAGGTAACGCACTTTAACGGCAAACTGGTTACGCCGGAAGGCGTGCAGGTGGAGAATCCGGCATTCGATGTCACCCCCGCAAAATACATCACGGCAATCGTCACGGAACGAGGCATTGCGCGGGCACCCTACGAGCAATCTTTTTCGCGCCTGCTGGAAGAACACGCCAGGGCTGGGACCTAGAGTTTGCTTGCGATCCGCGAATCCCAGGCGACGTTTCGAAGCGGCGGAAAAGATATTGCGCCTCGACTGTTTCCTGCCAACTTCTACCGAACAGTCATTTCCCGCGGTCATTGCGCTGCATGGTTCTGGCGGAAATCACTCAGGAATGGCCAGAGCCCGCCCGGTTATTAGCAGCAGAAGGAATCGCGGTTTATGTGCTCCATTACTTCGATCGCACAAATACAATCTGTGCTGACAGCCGGGCCGCCATTCTCCGGAACTCGCCTTTCTGGTTGAAGACTCTCTGGGACTGTGTAACGTTCGTTGCCCATCAGCCGAATATCAATGCGGATAAAATTGGATTGATTGGATTTTCGCTCGGCGCCTATCTCGCACTGAGTATCGCTGCGTTCGACGCTCGCATCCAGGCTGTCGTGGAATTTTTCGGCGGTCTGCCGAAAGAGGTCAAGCCGTTCACCCGCCGATATTGCCCCGTGTTGATTCTGCATGGCGAAGCCGATCAAACGGTCCCGGTGCAGGAGGCGTACGATTTACAGAAAATTCTGGAACGGAATCAGATTCCCTACGAGATAAAAATCTACCCGAATGCTGGCCACGGCTTTACTGGTGCAATCTGGCAAGACGCCAACAGCAGGACTGTGGAATTCTTGAAGAAGCACTTGAAATCGAAGGAATGATCGTGCGGTAGGCATAAAAATGGGCGCACATTGCGCGCCCCTTTTTTACTGTACAGTCGGTCAAGGGCTAAACCGCCCTGCGTCCAGTCAATAGATTGACAATCAACACGATCACGGCTATGACGAGAAGCAGGTGAATCAAACTGCCAGCAATGTGAAAACTAAAACCCAACAGCCACAAAATCAGCAGAATCACAAAAACCGTCCAAAGCATAGAGCCTCCTTCAAGCCAGTGAAGGGTACGCTACCGGCTTCATTCAGCGCAATACCGGCCATAATGTACGGCGTCGCCAAAAAAAACGAATGGTTGCCGCAGAATGCCTGTAATTCCCGTCTCGCCGCGAACACAACTGGCGACTTGGCTACGGTCCCTGCTAACATCAGCAAAAGATGCCGCGTCGTCAAGCCAGAGGCAAAATTAAAGCTTTGCCACGCAACTCATCAAGGAGAATTGCCTCCTCCGCCCCGGTGCGCGACCTGGTAATAATCACGGGGATGAGTGGCTCGGGCAAAGCTTCCGTCCTGAAAGCATTCGAAGATCTTGGTTACTATTGCGTGGATAACCTTCCCGTCGGCCTGATCCCTCCTTTCGCGGAACTGGTGGCGCAATCTTCCGAAATCGAGCGCACTGCTCTCGTTGTTGATGTCCGCGAGGGTAAGAGACTTGAGGAACTTCCCGAGATCGTGAAATCAGTCAAACGCATTCTGCCGACCAGAATAATTTTTCTGGAAGCCTCCGATGCCGTGCTTCTTCGTCGGTTCAGTGAAACCCGCCGCCCGCATCCACTGGGCGCGAATACGCCCGTAAAGTCTTCTCTTACCGCCGAACGCCGTCATCTTCGCAACATCCGCGCCATGGCTGACATGGTTATTGACACTTCGAAGTTTAATGTTCATGAACTGCGGTCGCACATTACCGATCGTTTTCAGAAAAAGCAATCAGGCAGAAACATTTTGGTTTCGTGCGTAAGCTTCGGATTCAAGAACGGAGTGCCTGAAGATGCCGACCTGGTTTTCGACGTACGCTTTCTTCCCAACCCGCACTTCATCCCGGAGTTCCGCCTGCTTACAGGACATCATCCCAAAGTCGCGAAATACATTCGGTCGTTTCCACAGACGAAAGAATTCATTCAGCGAATCTCGAAGCTGCTGGTCTATCTGCTGCCGCACTACATCCGGGAGGGCAAGAGCTACCTCACCATTTCATTCGGCTGCACGGGAGGCCAGCATCGCTCCGTCATGATCGCCGAGGATGTGAGCAAACACCTTCGCACATCTGGTTATCGTGTAAAGGTTGTGCATCGCGATAGCCCAAAATAAAAGCGGGCATGTGCGGCCGGACCGCGGACCAGAGGCCAAGGACAAACGATTGCAGTAGAATGAAGTCTTGCAACCGATGCCAAACTTAATTCCGCTCGGCCGTATGCGCGTGCGAATCGGAAATCGCCGATGCGGCAACTGACAAGGCTCTTACGCTACTTGGTTCCGTATAGCTGGCAGTTCTGGCCATCGGTAGTTCTGTTGGCCGCGGTAGGATTGCTCGATGCTTTTCGCGTGCTGCTTGTCGGTCCGATCCTGGATCGCGTGCTCAACCCTTCTTCGGGTTCGGAAAATATCCGGCTCTTTACGATTCCGCATACCAGTCACACCGTCTATCTGCAAAAGTTTGTGCCCGCACATTTTCACAATGCCTGGACGATCGTCGCTTTCGCCTTCGTCGCTTGCACCCTGTTGAAAGGGATTTGCGATTACGCAGGCACTTATCTCGTAAATTATGCGGGCTACGGTATGATGACCGACCTGCGAAATCATCTTTACGATTCCGTGCTGCGACGGTCGGCGGCATTTTTCCAGAAACACACTACCGGCACTTTGGTTTCCACGATCGTGACCGATGTTGAGCGCGTGCAGTACGCCGTATCCAGCGTGTTGGCGGAATTCCTTCAGCAGTTTTTTACATTCATCTTCACCGCGGCCGTCGTTGTTTTACTCGGAAGACAATTGGCTTGGCTTCTGCTGTTGTTCGTGCCGTTCATTATTTATTCAGCCGGAAAAATCGGCGGCCGCGTGAGGCACACTACTCGCCGCGGTCAGGACAAATTAGCCGATATCCAAAACATTCTGCACGAGACCATCACCGGCAATCGCATTGTCAAAGCCTTCGGCATGGAAAGTTGGGAGATCGCACGCTTTCGGACGGCCGCCCAATGGTTGTTCCGCGCGAATTTGCGCTCGGTCGCCGCATCTGCTGTCAGCTCTCCATTAATGGACATTTTTGGCGCGGTGGCAATCGCATTTCTGCTGCTGTTGGGTCGCGAGCAGGTTGTACATGGAGTTATGACTCCGGGCATTTTTGTCGCCTTCATCGTCGCCGTATTCAAACTATACGATCCCGTGCGCAAGTTTGCTCTGTTTAACAATAATTTCCAGCAGGCTCTGGGTGCATCGTCCGAAATTTTTAGGTTTATGGACACTCAGGACGAAGTACCCGAGAAGCCAGACGCCAAACCTCTGCCGCCATTTTCCAGAAGTATTCGCTTTGAAGACGTCTGTTTTGCCTACAGCAACGACCTTGAAGAATCCAATGAGGTCCTTCGCAATATTAATCTTGAGGTAACCGCAGGCGAGGTCCTGGCTGTGGTCGGCTCCAGCGGCGCGGGCAAGAGCACACTCGTCCACCTGATCCCACGATTTTTCGACGTAAGCGCCGGCCATCTCCTGATTGACGACCGTGATGTTCGTGACACCACACTCATATCACTGCGGTCTCAGATCGGCGTGGTCACACAAGAGACCATCCTGTTCAATGACACCTTGAGGAACAACATCGCGTATGGCCAACCCGCCGTTTCTCAGGAAGATGTAGAATCCGCCGCGCGGGCAGCGCTGGCGCACGACTTCATTATGGAACTGCCGTCTGGATACGATACTGTGATTGGGGAGCGTGGCGTACGGCTCTCGGGCGGGGAGAGACAGCGAATTGCCATTGCACGGGCGCTGCTGAAGAACGCGCCAATCTTGATATTGGATGAGGCCACGTCGGCACTCGATAGCGAGTCAGAAGCACTGGTTCAATCCGCGCTTCACAATCTAATGGCCGGTCGCACGGTAGTCGTTATTGCCCATCGCTTGTCCACCGTGCGCCGCGCCGACCGTATCGTAGTCCTTGAGAATGGTACTATCGCCGATATCGGTACTCATGAGGAGTTAATGACCAGGGTTGGCATATATCGTCGTTTGTATGAGCTGCAATTCGCAGATGCTGATCGGCCAGATACTCACCAACAACACAATCATCAGCAAGATCATGACGAGCAAACCCCAGAGCAGCAAAGTCTCCGTGTGTCTTCAGTGAGAAACTGACAATGCCCATTCGTTCTATGACCGGATTCGCCCAGGTAAGGAGTGAGGCTCGTGATTCTAGGCAGGGCAGCTCCACGCCCGTCGGTTTTACACTTTCTTTAAAGTCCGTGAACCATCGGCTCCTGGACTTGCACTTTCGTCTCCCTTCCGAGAATGATGCTTTGGAAATGAAACTCCGCCATGTCTTGAAGGAAAAGCTGGCTCGCGGACATATCGAACTGTCTCTGAATGTTGATCACGGCGGAGTCGAGACATTCTCCATTAATCGGAACTTCGTAGGCGGGTATATCAATGCGTTCCGGGCTGCCGCGGCGGAATTCGGGGTCTCGGCGGATCCCGACTTAAATGTAGTTTTGCGATTACCCGGTGCGCTATCGGCAGCTTCGCAACCCGCCGATGGCGACTTTGAATCGGCGGTGATGCGCGCTCTCGACCAGTTATTGCTTCGCTTGAATCAAATGCGCGAAGAGGAAGGCCGTGGCATCGAAACAGAGTTGCGAAGCCTCATGGCCGAAACCAGTGCGGCCTTTCAAACCGTCGCGAAATACCGGACTTCCGTCCAGCAGATTTATGCAAACAAATTAAAAGCACGCATGCAGGAACTGTTCGCAACTCAAGTCGAACCCGAACGTATTTTGCAGGAAGCGGCTTTGCTCGTTGATCGCAGTGACGTTCAGGAAGAGCTTGTTCGGTTGGAAACACATATCAAACATTTTCTCGGATTGCTCGACGAAGGGAACGAAGTTGGCAAGAAACTTGACTTCCTGCTACAGGAAATGAATCGTGAGGCAAATACCCTGTTGTCGAAGACTTCCGGTCTAACCGGGGATGCGCTTAAAATTACCGAAATGGGGCTTGCCATGAAAGCGGCCATCGAGAAGGCTCGGGAACAGGTACAAAACATCGAATGACGACCGTTTACATCATCTCGGCACCGTCGGGTTCTGGCAAATCGACTCTGGTGAACGGTGTTCGCCAAATAGTTCCAGGGCTGGATTTTTCTATCTCTTTCACCACCCGCCCTCCGCGCCGCAATGAGAAACATGAACGCGAGTATTCTTTCGTTCCTCGCGAAGAATTTGAGGAGATGATCCGAAAAGATGATTTTTTGGAGTACGCAAATGTGTTCGGCAACCTTTACGGCACGTCACGAACGTTCCTTCGCGAGGCGGAGCGATCCGGCCATGATTTGCTTCTAGACATTGACGTGCAGGGGGCTGATCAAATCAAGCGCAAGATTCCAGGCGCGGTCAGAATTTTCATCTTGCCGCCAGACCGCCAAACGCTCGAAGACCGTCTGCGCAATCGCAGCCTCGACGCCGAGGAAGTAATTCAGCGCCGGTTGGCCACGGCCACTCGTGAGATTGAGAATTATGCCAACTACGACTATATTTTAGTGAACGACCGTCTGGAAGAGTCCGTGGAAACACTGAAGGCGATCCTGTTGGCGGAACGGCTTCAGCGCTCGGCAATCAAACCGACCACCGATCAGATTGGCCTTCTCGCCAAAGCGGAGAGTTGCCGCTTAAACAATGTCCGCGAACGCTTGCAGCCGATTTTAGCCTCGTTCCTGCCCGCGACCGCGCCGGGGGGACGTTAGCGCAGGGAGAATACCAATGAAGTTGATAGAAGGATTTGACAGCAATTATCGGTACATCCTGGTGGCTGCGCGCCGTGCGCGTCAGTTGCAAGGTGGTGCGCCTCCAGTCATCCAAACGCCGTCTCGTAAACCCTGCCGCATCGCGCAGGATGAAATTAAAGCTGGCAAGGTAAAGTGGGTGATCCCGGAGGTTCCCAGATCCGCCGCTGATGTTGCCAGCGAAATTCTGGACAAGGCGATCGGATCGGAATAGGTCATGGTTTCAGGAATCAGAGGGTTCAGCCCCGACATCTGAGAACTGAAATCTGACAACTGGCAACTAAAGTCCATCAGGCCTCTCCATGAAAGTCGCCCTCGGCGTATGCGGCGGAATTGCGGCTTATAAAGCTGCCGAGATTGTCCGCCTTCTTCAGGATCGCGGCATTCGCGTGCAGGTCGTTATGACCGAAGCCGCTCAGGAATTCATCCGACCCCTGACCTTCGCCGCGCTCTCCGGAGAAAAGGTGATTACCGGCATGTTTGCGGCAAGCGGCGCGGGAGAAGTCGCCGATCCAAATATAGACTCTGCCATCGAACATATTTCCGTCGCACAATCCATTGACGCATTATTGGTCGCACCGGCTACCGCTGATCTCATCGCCAAATTTGCGCAGGGAATTGCGAGCGATTTTCTTACGACCCTTCACCTCGCGACGAAGGCGCCCGTCATCGTGGCGCCTGCGATGAATGTCAACATGTGGAACCATCCCGCAACCCAGGCGAATATTGAATTGCTGAAGAGTCGCGGAGTAACAATTGTGGATCCCGACAGCGGCTATCTTGCATGTGGAATGACCGGCTCTGGTCGTCTCGCGGAAAATGAAACTATCGTCGCCGCAGTCATGGAAGCGCTTGGTATATCACAGGATTTGTCCGAAGAAACTGTGTTGATTACCGCTGGTCCGACGCGAGAAAAAATTGATCCTGTCCGCTACCTGACTAACCGCTCCAGCGGTCGCATGGGATACGCGCTCGCCGAAGCCGCATTAAGGCGCGGCGCGAGAGTGTTACTGGTGACAGGGCCGACGTCTTTGACTCCGCCCGGCGCTGCGGAGGTTTCCAGAGTTGAATCCGCCGAAGAAATGCATCATGCCGTACTGAAACTTTTTTTCGAGGCAACGGTTGCAATCATGACTGCTGCTGTATCGGACTACAAAGTCCAGCAAATCGCCCCCCATAAGATCAAGCGAGATGGCAAAATGACACTGGAACTCCAACCCACCGCCGACATCCTGAAAGACATTTCAAAGCAAAAAAACTCTCAAATCGTCATTGGCTTCGCGGCGGAAACTGAGAACGTTCTCGAAAATGCCCGCAAGAAGCTGATCTCAAAATCTCTCGACGCCATCGTGGTAAACGATGTCTCGCACGAGGGCACCGGCTTCGATTCCGACCGAAATGCCGTAACGATCATTACGCAAACGGAAGTTGTCGAAGTTCCCGAGACCACGAAATGGGAAGTCGCTCAGCGCGTCCTGGACAAGGTTTCCGGGCTGCGGAAGCTTCGTACTCTATCCAAAATCTCGTGCTGAAATGCGGGAACGAGAGGTTAAGAATCCCTTGCGTCCGGGCTCTGGAATCGACGGCGTAACAGACCACCTGCCTTTTGCCGCCAGCATCGAATTCCCGGAGGCAAATCAATGATCCGCAAACTGAAATCTGGGGAGTACCGCCTATATTCTCGTAAGAAGAATTCCAAGACCGGAAAACGCCGAAACCTGGGAACCTTTGGTTCACGAAAAGCCGCCGAGGCTCACGAAAAAGCAGTGCAATTTTTTAAGCGACAAGGATAACCTGCTGCATCGGCATTCTCTCTTTCTTGAGCTGCGCAACAGATAAAAGAGCCATCTCGTCAATCGCGGATGCTGCTCGCTAACAATTCTTTCCTAGGTTCTCTGATATTCTCGTGCTCGGGATGATCGACTAATTCGCGATGCAAATAGATCCTCAGTCTGAAACGCGCACTGACCGACCGTATCCGATACTATAACGAGCTTGGCATTTATGACTTCTACTGTCGGCAAATAAAATCAGAGGGTCAAGTTTCCATGTCGCTTATAGACGTTGGAGTGCCTGAACAAATAGAGGCTCCCGCGGCCAATGATCCTCTCCAGGTCTTGCGTTCGATACGCGAAGACATTGGCGACTGCACACGATGCAAACTGCACAAACAGGGGCGCAAGCAAATAGTCTTCGGCGTGGGCAATCCTAACGCGGATCTGATGTTCATTGGCGAAGCTCCCGGCGCCGATGAAGATACTCAAGGCGAGCCCTTCGTGGGGCGAGCCGGACAACTTCTCACCAACATGATTAAAGCCATGGGTTTGACGCGAGAAGATGTTTACATCGCAAACATCATTAAGTGCCGCCCCCCCGGAAATCGCACTCCAGAACGCGATGAGTGCGAGACCTGCTCGCCGTTTTTGATGCGGCAAATTGAAGCAATTAAGCCCAAGGTGATCGTCGCCCTCGGCGCAATTGCGGCGAAAACGCTTCTAGCCGTAAGTGCCTCAATGATGGAATTGCGAGGTCGCTGGTTCGACTTCCGTGGAACAAAGCTCGCAGTGACCTATCATCCCGCATTTCTGCTACGGGATCCTCGTCAGAAGAAAGAAACGTGGAAAGACCTTCAGATGGTAATGAAAGAACTTGACTTGCCGATTCCAGCCAAGGCCGTGGAGTAAGCCGAACAATAAACATTACAAACTTGTCGTTCCCCGGCAGGCAGACACAAAATGGCTTTGCCGAACCGTCTGTCTTTCCATCCCCGCTCCATAATCCCGATGTTAGGATTTCCCTCAGCGCTTGCGTAAACAATAATGTCCCGATTTTGCGATGTCGCCGTTCCGGTTCCTCTCGATACGCCGTTCACGTATGCGATTCCCGCCGGCATGGAACCGGTCGTTGGCGGGCGAGTGCTGGTTCCCTTCCGGCAACAACGTCTTTCGGGAATCGCGATTGAATTGCATGATCGAGAACCTTCTGTTGCCGCTAAAAATATCATTCGCGTGCTTGATGCCGAGCCGGTGCTCGACGATTTACTTATGCGCCTTGGCAAATGGATCGCCAATTATTATCTGGCGCCCCTTGGCGAAGTGTTTCGCGGAATGTTGCCTCTCAATGCAGAATTCAAGCGCGCGGTGACTTATCAAATAACGGAAGAAGGCCACGAAGCGCTCTATGCGGCGGGAGTTTCAGGATCGTCCGCCCGCTCACGCAAGACTCCTGACGAGCAGTTCGCTGAAATCTCGGTTCTCGATTATTTGGCATCGCGGGAAATCACGCGAGAACAAACTCTGCGATCCGTGCTGCGTGTTTCGAAATCGTTGCTTGCTGGAATGATCCGCAAAAAATGGATCGCGAGAGAGGATGTATCGAATGTTCGCGATTTGACTCGGCGGGTTAAAGTCGCAGTTTTAAAACATTCGGAAGGCAAATTAAATTCGAACCAGCAGAAATTGATCGGGAGGCTCAGAGAAGCCGGGGGCAGAAGCCCCGTAGAAGATTTGCAACAGCCCGGCACACCGCGAACGGCGTTGACGACGCTCGTCAAGCGAGGATTGGTTGAGATCATACTGGCCGAAGCGGACGCGCCAGAGTTTGTTTTCTCCCGCCTCAAGGGCAGGCTTCCACCTTTGGATTTCCAGTTCAACGCTGATCAGCAAAAGGCGCTGAACCAAATCGAAGAAAGTGTGCAAGCATTGGCGTTTTCGGGCACGTTGTTGCACGGTGTCACCGGTTCCGGTAAGACGGCAGTTTATCTTGCCGCTATGCGCTCGGTGCTTGAATCTGGACGATCCGCAATCTTGCTGGTTCCCGAAATTGGGCTAACACCGGCCATGGCCGCCGATTTGCACCATGTTTTTGCAAATGAAGTAGCGGTCCTTCACTCTTCACTTACAAATAAAGAGCGCGCCGAACAGTGGCATCGCATCAAGCGTGGCGATGCGCGAATCGTGGTCGGCACACGCTCGGCGGTTTTTGCTCCCGTGTCGAATCTCGCGCTGCTCATCGTGGACGAGGAGCAAGACTCTTCTTACAAGCAGGAAGAAATGCCGCGCTATCACGCACGCGATGTCGCGGTGATGCGGGCGAAAATGTCGGGAGCAGTCGTCGTCCTTGGCTCTGCAACCCCTTCGCTTGAATCGTACTTTAACGCGAAGAAGGGCAAATACACGTTGCTGCAATTGCCCGACCGCGTGGAGCAGCGTCCGCTGCCGGAAGTCGAAATTATTGACATGCGCCAGGAGTTTCAGGAAACAGGAAACGAGCAGGTGATCTCCCGCAAACTGGCCGCCGAAATTAAAGAATGTTTGGATCGCCAAGAACAGGTCATGGTTCTACTGAACCGCCGTGGCTATTCGCCAGTCGTCCTATGCCGCACCTGCGGGAAAAAACTAGAGTGCAAGAATTGTGCCATCGCTATGACTCACCACAAGCGTACGCACCGAATGGAATGTCATTATTGCGGGCATCTCGCGCCGATTCCCAAGACCTGCGCGCATTGCGGGAGCGAATACGTATTTTTCCTTGGCACCGGATCTGAGAAGCTGGAAGAGTTGCTCCACGGAATGTTTCCGCAAGCGCGAATCGGCCGCCTGGATCGCGACACCGTACGCGGTCAGGAGGATTTTGAGCGCGCACTGAATGCTTTGAATGAAGGCGAACTCGATATGCTCGTCGGCACGCAAATGATTGCGAAGGGACACGACATTCATGGGGTGACCCTGGTGGGAGTCGTCGGCTCCGACGCTGCCTTGAGCATGCCGGACTTCCGCGCCGCCGAACGCACATTTCAATTACTCACTCAAGTCGCAGGCAGAGCGGGCCGCGGAGACAGTCCGGGACGCGTAGTCGTGCAGACGTATGTTCCCGATCATTACGTCATCCAATATGCGGCGCAGCATGACTTCATCGGCTTCTACGAAAAAGAATTGCGATTCCGCAGTTGGATGCACTATCCGCCCTACAGCGCACTCGCGAATGTTTTGGTGCGCAGCAGCAAACTCGATGACGCTTTGAAATGGTCAGGACAATTGGGACAATGGTTTGAGAAAACGCGGCATGAAGGAATTCGCGTTCTCGGCCCGGCAGCCGCGCCAATCGTCCGTCTTAAGCAAGACTACCGCTATCATTTCGTGCTGAAGTCAGCAAGCCGCGAAAAGTTAAACGCGCTGCTGCGAACAATGTTGGCGTATGTGCGACCAACAAAAGATTCCGCGAACGCAAGTCGTCGTGGACGTGGACGCGATTTGGCTGATGTGAAGCGTTACCGTCACCAACCCCAATAAAAGCCTGTCGTTGAAGTTAAAAGGGATCAAAATCCTTTTCGGTGCAGGAATCCCCGCACCACTTCTTTTACGTCTCGATGCTGCCCATCCACGGCATAGTTTAGTTGGCGCATTTCGTCGTCAGAAATCTTGCCTGCGAGTGCATCCAATGCTCGTCCGACTTCAGGATGGAGGGTCAACGTTTCCTGACGGATGATCGGCACGGCCTCGTAAGGGGGGAAATAGTTGCGGTCATCTTTTAAAACATACAAATCCAAAGCCGGAATCAGGCCGTCCGTCATATTGCCAGCGATCAAGTCAACCTGATGATTTGTCAGCGCCCGGGTGAGGAGCCCGAGGTCCATGATGCGCGGAGCCTCGGCGAAATGCAGGCCGTAAGTCGCGGCGAATCCCTTATAACCGTCGGGCCGCTCCATGAATTCATAACCGAATCCCGCGCGCCAATGGGAGGCATATGCGGCCGCTTGCGAAATCGTAGTGAGGTGAAGACGGCGAGCGTCGTCTCCGCGAATTTCAATCGCGAACGTGTCATTGAAACCGAGGGGCCGCCCGACGATTAGATTGAACCGCTGCGCATATTCAGATCTCACGCGAGAGTAAACATCCGCCTTGCCCGGGCTGGCAGTCTCTTTCAGAACTGCTGTGAGTGCGGTACCGGTATATTCCGGATAGATATCGATCCGCCCACCAAGGATGGCTTGCTGGCAGATATAAGTTCCGGCCAGATAGAAACGTCGTTCGACGGGAAGCCCGGTTTTATTTTCGATTTGCTGTGCGAATATTTCGGCGAGAATAAGTTGCTCGGTAAAGTTTTTGGACCCAATAACGATAAGGTTCGCGCGGGGTGGTCCGCAGGATGTGAAAGCGAATAGCCCAGCAATCGCGAGAACAACTAGTTCCACAGTGAAGAAGCAGGTCCCTCCGCTCCGCTCGCTTCGCTGCGCTACGGTCGGGATGACAGTGGTTTTCATCAATTGCTGGCTGAGTGGGTCAACCGCTTTTCCAGCCATCCGAAGCTGACATCGGCCAATAAAGCCATGATGGCCGCCGGAATCGCTCCGGCCAGAATGACCTGATTGTTGACCATAGCGAGTCCACGAAAAATATATTCACCCAGACCGCCAGCTCCAATGGCGGCCGCTATGGTCGCCAGGCCAACCGAGATCACAGTCGCGACCCGCACACCCGCGATAATTACTCCCAGGGCGAGTGGTAACTCCACTTGCCACAAAAGTTGCGAACCGGTCATTCCCATTCCGCGGCCAGCTTCGGTCACGGAGCGATCAACCCCTCGAATACCTACATAAGTATTCCGAATCAGCGGCAGAAGAGCATAGAGCGTCAGCGCTAATATTGCGAGGCGATCTGCTCGTGCGCCGATCCACGGCGCCGGCAGTAGAAATCCAAACAGCGCGAGGCTCGGAATCGTTTGAATAATGTTTGCGCTGCCAAGAACCGGTTTGTTCAGCCGGGGCCATCGAGTGATCAGAATTCCCAGCGGGATTCCGATGAGTATGGCAAGAACCGTCGAGCAGCCAACCATCCAAAGGTGCTCAAGGGTTAGCTGTAACACTTCAGCGCGATTCTGCAACATAAATTGCCAGAAGCTCATCGGTGCTCCTTGCGCTTTTCGCTCGCCGAGAAAGCGGCGACATAAGCGGACACCAGTGGTTCGCGGGACTCTGTAAATTCATCGGGCGTAAGAATCGTCACCAACCGGCCATCGTCCATCAGGGCTATCCGATCAGCCAACAACAACGCCTCACGCAAATCGTGAGTAACAAACACAACCGATTTCTTCAGACGGGATTGCAAAGCCAGAAACTCTTGCTGCAATTCGGCGCGCGTCAAAGGGTCAAGAGCTCCGAACGGCTCGTCCATCAAAAGAATAGGAGGATCGGCAGCCAGAGCACGGGCGGCCCCTACTCGTTGTCGCTGTCCGCCGGAAAGCTGATTGGGATATCTCGAGGCAATCTGCGTATCTAATCCGACGAGCCGCACTAGTTCTTCGACGCGTTGATGAATGCGACCCTTCGCCCACCCTTCGATCTTTGGAACCAATCCAATGTTTTGTTCGATGGTGAAGTGGGGAAACAGGCCCACGTCTTGGATCACGTATCCAATTCGCCGGCGCAGTTGTATTACGTCCCACTCGCGGAGTGAACGCCCTTCCACTTCAATATCCCCACTACTGACCGTGAGCAGGCTATTGATCAATTTGAGCGTGGTGGTCTTGCCGCACCCACTGCGGCCGAGCAGGACAAGAGTCTCGCCCCGCCGCACTTCGAGATTCAGATCGTGCAACAGTTCACGCCCGTTCTCAAGGCGATAAGAGACATTCCTAAATTGGATTGCGCGTGGACCGTTGGTCGCGTCATCTCGGGATCCGCTCACGGGAGTCGCGGTTGGCGGTGGCTCGGGCAAGATTTAGAGATGATACGCCGCAGCAGGTAGGCCAGTGATGCGAATTCCAGAATGGCCTTTGTGCCGAATGTTGAGTCCGATCAGTAGAGCTGTAATTTGCTCAAGAATCCGGGAGTTTTCAAGTTTCCCGCCATCAATCGCTCTAACTCCGGGAATTTTTGTCGCGAGAGTTTGGACTTCGCTACGTGGCCGCCGGATCATCGCTGCACACAATCACATCGCAATCAATCGGCTGATCGGTGTTCAGCAATTCTGCCGAAGTATTCTGGAATGCCGCCACCACCGGGATACCGGCAGGGACAAGTTCCGCGCATTGTTGCGCTGCCGACCCCTGCCAAACCCCGAGGGTACGGGTTGCCCGCCCGCCAACGCTGGCGGCCAGCGGAACGGTTGCGTCCACCACAACCGTACCCGGACGAATGGAGGTTTTGATTTGTTTCAGCAACGCAGCGTGACCTTCGAACGGAATCGTCAACACGACGACGCCTGCTCTTGCACAGGCCGCCGTGTTTTCGTCGCCGGAAATTTTCCCGGCTTCGCCCACGATCTGTTTGATTTTTGCAGCCGATTCCTGAGCCCGCTTGGCATCACGCGAACCGATAATCACCGTTTCTCCGGCCCGAGCCCACCGCAGGGCTAGGCCAAAACCTTCCGGCCCGGTTCCTCCCAAAATCCCAATAGGACGAATCACGCGAACTCTGCCTTCAAGATTTGTTCTGCTGAAAATGTTTCGCAGTGCGATTTAATATTCAGCCGCGTATAGAGAGTGTTGCGCTCGGCGGGGATGCGCCCAATTTCCATAATCAAAGATTGGAAATCTTCGGGACTGGTATATTGTCCGGCTGTAGCTCCAGCTTCACGCGAAATATTTTCTTCCATCAACGTTCCGCCGTAGTCGTTGGCGCCCGCATGCAGGCAAAGCTGGGAAAGTTTGCGATTCAGTTTTACCCAGGAAACCTGAACGTTGTTAATGGATCCAGCGAGCATGATTCGAGCTAAGGCGTGAATCTTGAGGTGCTCTGCAAGCGTCGGACCTGATCGTGCGAGCCCCTGCTGGAAGAGAAGCGTGTTTTGATGCACAAAGCCCAGCGGCACGAACTCAGTAAAACCGCCAGTCTCCTGCTGAATTTCACGCAACAGAAGCAACTGATTGACCCAATGTTCCGGAGTCTCGACATGTCCATACATAAGAGTTGAGGTCGTACGAATTCCGCATAGATGCGCAGTGCGAATGATTTCCTTCCACTGAGCGGTAGAAAGTTTGTTGCGGGATAGCACGAACCGCACATCGTCATCGAGAATTTCCGCTGCGGTGCCCGGCAAGGTTCCAAGGCCGTTATCTTTCAACATGCTCAGGTAATCGGCTAGCGGCATGCCAGTAAGTTCGATGCCGTACAGAATTTCCATCGGCGAAAACGCATGGATGTGCATCGCGGGAACGGCTTTCTTCACTGCGCGCAAAATATCGCGATAATAAAACGGATCAAGTCCGTGCGGAAGGCCGCCTTGGATGCAGACTTCGGTCGCACCAATCTCCGCCGCCTCAACAGCCTTGCGGGCGACCTGCTCTGGGCTTAGAAAATACGTGTCAGACTCTCGCGGACCACGGCTGAAGGCGCAAAACTTGCATCCCACAAAACAAATATTGGTGAAATTGATGTTGCGATTGACGACGTAGGTGACGATATTTCCTATGAGTTCGGAACGCAGAATATTCGCCGCCACTAATAAACCCAACAGGTCGTCGCCTTCGGAGTTTGCGAGCAAAAGGCACTCTTCGCGAGATAGCGATGTGCCTTCCAAAGTTTGCAGAACCTGTTCCAAGGCTGACCGCGATTCGCGACTCATTCGAGTAGCGACGCTGGACCATTCGATAGATGGAAAATTTTCAAGTTCCGGTTGTGTAATCGTCCTATTCATAAACTCCCCTGCCGGTGGCAGCCGAGGGCAGCTGTCGGTATGTAAATATTACTGGAACAAGTCGTTTGCCGCTGGCCGAATCAAATCGCGTGCATTCCCGGGGCCGCGTTGATATGCGAAACCGCGAATGATGCAAGCCGGAGTGCGAGACAGCTTTTCACACACCAGACCAGCAGCGCACGCGAGTTCGTCAGCGACCGCCTCGATGCTCGCCTGCAAAACATATTTGTGGGAGTCACGTTGCCGCCGATAGTCATGCATTGCTTTCATTCCGGCGACGCCGATTGCTACTTCGGTCAATCCCTCACGCCATGGACGGCCAAAACTATCAGTAATGATGACGGGAATGAAAATCCCAAACTGTTTTTTCAATTCCCGATGAATGACCTTCGCGGAGTGGTCCGGGTCGCGCGGAAGAAGCAGTGCGCTCCGGCCGCCATCAACGTTCGAAACGTCGACGCCGCTATTGGCGCACACCAATCCATGCTGCGTTTCCGTAATCAGCACTCCCCGCCTACGGCGCACGATTCGTGTGCTTTGAGAGATCGCGACTTCGGTAACACGCGCATCCAGATTGTACTTTTGGGCCCATCTGCGCGAACTGGCCGACGGTTTGACGCTATCCAGTTTCACCACTTGTCCTTCGGCCTTGGACACGATTTTGTGTTTCACAATCAAAATATCGCCAGTTGTGAACGACACCTTATGATTTCGCATTGCTTCCAACAGTTTTTCTGCGACCGAATCCCCAGCCACAATTTCTCCATCAAGCGGGATCGGGATGATTCGAATCTCATGAGATCGGTTCGGAGACTTCATTGACCGTTGACAGTGCTTGAAATTGGGCTCAAATCCCATTGACGCGCCAGGCGCTGCGATCTGGATTCACCCGGTGCCGCTGCGAGTTGTTGCAAGTCAGAAAGCGTATCTATGTCGAGAGCGATTCCGGGAAGCGACAATACGACGCACGGTTTTCTCGTGTCGCGCGCGGCAGCTAAGTGTGGCACGAAGCTATCATTCCCGAAACGCAGCGGAAACAGTCCGCAGGGACTGCGAAATGCTGCGTTGGTTCCGCGCTCGTCGAAAGAAGGCACGAGGACAGAACCTTGTTCCGGAGCGGACTGAAAAATCAAATCAAGCTCCGACACCGTAATCAGAGGAATATCGCCGGGGATCACCAGTGTGAATTTTGCCCCGCGTTGTTCACAGCATCGCGTAGCAATTTCGATTGCGTCAGTTTCGGTCTTGGCAGCTTCATCCGCAATCACTTCAAAATTAAAACTGCGCGCCAGTTCGATGGCGAAAGCGTCGTGGGTTACGATTCCAACCGAAGGCCGATTCGCCCAAGAATCTAGTACTCCTGAAACATCAAACAGCATCGCCTCTGCAAGCTCAGTACGCGTGGCTTGATCAAACCAGGACGCGAGCCGCTGTTTGGCATGCTTCAAACTCTTGACAGGAATCAGAATCATCGTGGATTCGATCCTGCATAGGCAACCACTTGGGAGAGCACTTCCCGAGCCAGATTCTCCTTGTCACGCGCACTACGCATGATGGTATTTGTGCAATGTAAGCGAAGCTTCGTGCTCTCCAGGGCTCTGCTTCGTTCGGCGTCGACCGTATCAATCACCAACACGTCCAGAAAATCCTGATAAGCCTGTGCAACGCCCGCGATGGAAACCGGCCATCCCTGAGCGGCCATTAGATTCGCGGCTGGCCCCGATACTGCCGCATCGCCAATGATCGGACTCACGGCAATGACTTGCGCCGGAGTGTCGCATAGCGCTTGCCTGATTTTTGCGATCGCAAGAATCGGACCAATGCTTGTTACGGGATTGCTGGGCGCCAGCATCACCGCATCTGCCGACAGGATCGCGTCCAAAACCCCTGGCGCCGGCTCTGCCTCTTGTGCACCTTCGAAGCGCACCGAGTAAACCTCATCCTGAAAGCGCCGCTTCACAAAATACTCCTCGAAGCTAAGATCGCCCGCCGGAGTTTGGAGTCTGGTCTGCACCCTGTCATTGCTCATGGGAAGCACACGGGCTGAAACTCCGAGCCTGCGGGCAATCTCCGCAGTGGCTTCCGTCAAGGTTTTGCCTTCAGCCATTAATCTTGAGCGAAGGATGTGGATTGCAAGATCGCGGTCGCCTACTTTGAACCAATCTGGCTCGCCATATTTCCCCATCGTCTGAAGACATAGAAATGTATCGGATTGCACTCCCCACCCTCGCTCTTTGCTCAGCAAGCCTGATAGCACGTAAAGGATGGAATCAATATCTGGAGAGACCGAGAGTCCCCACCACGTCAAGTCATCTCCGGTATTTACGACGACCGTGAGCTCATCAGGGGATATGACTTGCCTTAGGCCATCCACAAATCTGGCTCCGCCCGTGCCTCCCGTTAGCACAGTAATCACGCCGCGCTCCCGACATATCCCTCTGCATTCGCACCTGCCAGAACTTTTTCCCTGAGCAAGCCGGGCCTGCCCAGTACCGCCGGCAGAAATTCTGGATAGACTGGAAGCCGTTGCCGCAGCTCAAATCCCTTCGCTTCCGTTCTCTCTCTCAGTTGCTCGAGATGCGGCCACGGTTTTTCTGGATTTATGAAATCCGGCGTCAAGGGCGAAACTCCTCCCCAATCGTTGATACCCGCATCGAGCAGATCTTCGTAGTAAGGCGCGGAAAGATTGGGAGGAGCTTGAATATTCATATCGGGCATGAGCAACCGTGCGACCGCAATTGTCCGCATCATATCGCCCTGCGAAGGCTCAGGCGAATTTCGCATCGGAATATCGGTTTTGGCGCGGAAATTCTGAATGATGACTTCCTGGATATGTCCGTATCGGCGATGCATGTCGCGGATGGCGAGAAGTGTATCCACCCGATCTGCGAGCGATTCGCCAATTCCGATCAGCAACCCAGTAGTAAAAGGAACACTCTGCTTCCCTGCTTCCTCCATCATGCGCAAGCGCTTGGCTGGAAGTTTATCGGGTGCATTGTGATGCGCGCCGCCGGGTTTCAGCAGCGAGTCGTTTGTACTTTCCAGCATGATTCCCATGCTTGGCGAAACTGCCGCCAATCGCGCAATCCATTCGGAACTCAGCAATCCAGGATTGGGATGGGGCAGCAAGCTTGTTCCCCGCAACACCAACTCGCACATCGCTTCCAGATATTGCAATGTTGATTTGTAGCCGAGACTCCGCAGAGTCTCGCGCATCTCAGGGAAGATGATCTCGGGCTTGTCTCCGAGGCTGAACAAGGCTTCTGTGCATCCCATCCTCTCGCCGGCGCGGGCAACAGAAAGTACTTCCTCCGGAGTCATGGTATGCGCCCCAGGTTGAGCGGGGTCGCGCCGAAAGGTGCAATATCCACAATAGTCGCGACACAAATTCGTCAAGGGCAGAAAAACTTTTCGCGAATAAGTGATAATCCCGGGCTTGAATCGCTGCTTCGCTTCGAGCGCGGCGGCCAACAGCGTCGGCAGATAAGCGTCGTCGCAAATAAGAAGCCGGCAGGCTGCATCTCGCGTTAAAGGAGTCTCCAGCAGCCTCAACGTTTCGTCGCCCGTTCTTTCGTCGTAAACTAGCATGCCAATCCCACAGCAAACGTAACGCGAGCGCAATGCTGTAGCTAAATCATACATCTGAGCCACGTAATCGACTGAGGTGCACTTGGCCGTGGTAAAACGTTAAATATTCTCACTTATGGTCAGTCAAGCAGACTTTCGTCGCACCATGGGATGTTTCGCCACTGGAGTCACCGTAATCAGTGTGGACTACGAAGGGCAAGTACATGGGATGACGGCCAACGCGTTCTGTTCGGTCTCGCTGGATCCCCTTCTGGTATTGGTTTGCGTGGACCAAAAAGCTCAAACTCACGCTCATCTTCACGCGAGAAAACGCTTCGGAGTCAACGTTCTCTCGTCAGATCAGCGTGAGATTTCCGAATACTATGCTCTGCCAATCCCCGACCACGCCGGCGCACAGCATGTAGGCGCACGCTTCGATCGCACTTCCCACCAGACACCCGTTTTACATGGCGCACTCGCCTACCTCGAATGCAGGCTACACTCATCGCAAGACGCCGGCGACCACACCATTTTTATTGCGGAAGTAGAAGAAGTAGTCGTGCGGGAAGGGGAACCCTTGCTCTATTTCCGAGGAAAGTATGCGAGCGTTCGTTAAAAAACTCACGCGGCTTTCGAATTGCTATTGCAGGTCTGACTTGTCTGGATTGTAAAAAAAGTGGAAGCGCAAGGCGAGATACGGTCCGCCGAATTCACCGGGAAGCGGTGGGAACGGGTTCGATGCGGTAATCCCGCCGTAGGCCGCGCGATCAAGCGCAACGTCTCCCGATCCAGCAACGTAGTGCAAACCCTTCACTGATCCGTCTTTCATGATGACGAACTCAATAGAGACCTTACCCTTCTTCATGAGGGGAGCTCGCGCTGCTTCCGGAATCAGGTTGTACCAATTTTGCTTAACGTCGTGCAGCACGCGCGCCAGATATGGACCAAAATCTACGCCCATGGTGTCGCTGAGAACATCCAGCGGTCCGACTACCTGCGTGGGCTGCGCTCCCGGTTGGATTCCATAATCGCCATTGTCTCCGGTGTACCCACCCCGATGGCTGGCAGCAGCGCGAGCAGCCTGCTGAATCGCGCTTTCGGCAGATAGCGCTCCGGCATTGAAGTTCGGTGTGGGGCGCTCGGCTGGCGCTTGCAACTTCGCAGTCTGATCCTGTGTCTGTTGCGGTTGCGGAGCCGCTTGTGGCTGCACTTGCGGAGCAGCATTCTGCTGAGGACTTGGGGAGCTCGGCGGAGCCGGTTGGGAGGGTACTTGCGGACCAGGCCGTCCAGGTCGCGCGCCCCCGAGAATCTTTTTCAGCTCTTCCCTGTTTAGCTTGGGAGCGCGTGACATTGCATTTCGATCTTTATCCGAAATGATATTGGTATCCGTGCGCTTCGGGGCGTGCTGCGCGTCGGGCGGCAGTTCGAGATATGTGAGGTCTTTCTGATGGAGCAGATCATTGGGACTAACCATCATTAGCGGCCGTCGCGGCAGTAGCCGTTCTAACCTAGTAGAGTTCACGATCAAAAGGACGAAAAACAGGTGAACGATGATTGAAATCCAGTAAGCTTCGCGCTTACGGGATTTCGATACTTCATCCTGGAGTTGGACCAGCAGGGCTGGGACCTGATACATCTGCCGATACGCTGACTCCCAATTTTGCGCATCGTAAAGATCGCCACCATCCAAACGAGGGGGCGCTGGCGGAGTTTCTAATGGCGTTACGGGCGGAATTTGAGTCGTTGACATCAGTAGCGGCTATCCAAGGTTAGAGACAGCCTGTGTACCGTTAGTTGCTAACGCGGCACTTCCTTCGAACCGATCGCCGAACACGGTCGGGGCGATTTTCAAGGGTTCAGCGATAAAGTTTATTGTCGCATTTTTCAAGATTATCTGCGAAGACCTAGAGGTACAAGTACTTAGGGTGCAGACACTATTCAGGCAAAGTAAAGTCTATAAGCTCTGCCGGTGTGTTGATGTCAAGAAGTGTAAAGCGTTCACTCCGCCATTTCGAAATGTTTCAGATTGCTGCGCTCGCTATGAACACTCATTGCCGCCACAATATCAAGAGCAAGCGCCAGCGCGGCGCGACCTGATTCAAGCGAGACCAGAGGTTTCGACCTTTCCCGCACACATTGCAGGAACGACTTCAACTCGGCGTGAAGCGGCTCCTCCCCCACGACGGCCGGTTTCACCACATTAATCTGTGGATTCACCGATGGGTTTCCGAAAGACGTGTCTCCGAAATCGCGCCCCTCCCCCGCAAGGCTGAAAACCATTACGTCCTGCCGTGCGTAATCCACAGAAACATACTGCTGTGGCTGGAAGAAGCGGAGTTTCCGGACTCGCTCCGTCGAAACCCGGCTTGCCGTGAAGTTGGCCACACAACCCGATTCAAATTCAATCCGAACATTCGCAATATCAACTTTGCCGGAAAGAATTGGGAGGCCTACAGCGCGAATTTCCCGCGCCGGCGAGTTCACCAGCGATAGAACGACATCGAGGTCGTGAATCATAAGGTCAAGAACTACATCCACGTCAAGGGAACGCGATGTAAAGACGCTCAATCGGTGCACTTCAAAAAACATCGGCTTCGTAACCAAAGGCAGCGTCGCCCGTACCGCTGGATTGAATCTTTCCAGATGTCCAATCTGTGCTATCCGGCCTGATTTCTGAGAGATTTCGATCAATTCGTTCGCTTCCGCCACGGAAGTCGCCACCGGTTTTTCGATGAGAACGTCTATTCCCGCTTCCATTAATACGCCGGCGACTTCGCGATGTTGCGTGGTAGGGACCGCCACGGTTGCAGCCTGCACTTCGCTATGCGTGCTTATCAGTTGCTCCACTGAACCAAAGGCCCGGCAACCGAATTCCCGCGCAACCGCATCTGCGCGTGATATGTCGGGATCCGCGACTCCAACCAGCCGCACGGATTCATCCTGTTTTGAGAGTTCGTGATATACGCGAGCGTGATTGCGTCCAAACGCCCCCACTCCCATGACCGCAACGTTAATGGTTTCTTTATTCGTCAGGATGCATGCTCCTTGGACAGGGTTATCATTCTACTCAAGCCTTCTTCAATATTGCCATCTGCCCTGCGTGATAAAGGGCATGCTGAATCGCCCCGTGAAGCATGAAGTAAATATCATAGTCTTTGCCGGGAACACGTTCAGCGAGCCGCGAATCCTTCATTCTGGACACCTCGCCAATTAACTCTTCGTGGTTCCCCTTCAGCGTCTCGATTGCTTTTTTCCAGGCGGACTGACCAGTATCGGCAATAATTGGAAAGTTGCCTTCGCCTTCCAAAGTACACGCTTCGCCTCTCAGCCGGCGAACGACCACGCCGTCCCACCCCGCAACATGCAACGTCAATTCCCAGATCGTATGCGCGTAAGCGATGGGACTCCTCGCGGCCTTCGCCGCGTCAACGTCGCCGAGTATTTCCAGCAAGGCAGGCCCATGCCACGCATCGCCCTCGAAGGCTCGCTTCAGTTGGTCTGTGATGCGCGCCGTTTCCGAACTCTCAGACATAGAAGGTTTTATCGCAGCCTGGGCCGAAATGAGAGGAATTGGGGTGTAAAAGCCGCGATAGCGCCGAAAGAATGCAGCCAGTGACGCAAGCCATTGGTAAAAGCCGAAAATAAGCGAGCCCCGGCGGGGCGATAGAGACGGAGAAAGATGGGTTGCGAAAACGTCATAGGCGCTACTTCAATCGGCCACGATGGCAATGCCAGCACTCTCTGCGGCTGAGATAATAACTTCAGGTCCATCAATCAACAAACACTTTCCCGCATCGAGCGCCAGACATTTCGCCCCAGCTTTATGCATCACCTCGATCGTCTTCAACCCCACGATCGGCACGTCAAAGCGCATATCCTGCTCGCGCTTGGAAACTTTTACCACTGTTAACGATCGGCTTAGGAACGACTGGTCGGTTGTGCCGTCCGATTCGAGGGACGCCATTAACTCACCAGCCCGCTCAATTGTAGCGTCAGTTCCCTCCATTGCCTCAATTGCAACGCAGGCATTTTCCGCTATGACCACGGTTTGTCCCACATTGAAATGCGTAAGAGGACGGGCGACCGCCCGGCCATAATCAATATTTTCCTTTTCCTGTTCGGACGGGGTTCGCTGAGTCAAAACTCCCGCCTTGGCCAGAAGCGGCTCCAGGAGCGATGTCGAGTTTTCGAGGACGATGCCTTCGTCGGCGAGCACTTTTGCCACCGCTCCTAATAATGAATCAGTATTCCGCGTTCCCAACGAGAGTAAGAGTTTAGCGAGTCTCCAGTCGGGACGGATGCTGGAAAAAATCTGCTTGTGCTTCACCTGTCCGGCCATAACGGCCCGAGTCACGCCTTCGCGCTGGAAAGTTTCGATGAGCCTGGAAAGTTCTCCCAGCGAAAGCCAGTGCACGGTCGCGCCGCGGGATTCGATCTCCGGCGAAGTTTCCTCTTTAATCGCCGCGACCACAACTTCGTAGCCTTGCGCGCGAGCAGCATCGAGGACGAGGAATGGGAATCGTCCGTTGCCAGCGATAATGCCGAGTTTGGGGTTAGGGCCATTGGATAGCGATTACTAGAACTTATTGCGGACAGGCAAGGACGTTAATTTCACTCCTCGTTGCTTCGCGATGATTGCGGCTATCACACTGGTCGAATGCAATACGGCTTCGGAATATTTCTGCTTTTTCAAATCAGGGATCATCTCGGCACCTATTCTCTTAACCCGATCGTTTGGGAATAGAGGCTCGAATCCCCGCCCGATTTCGATTCGATACTTCTGGTCGGACAGAGAGAAGAATCATAATGCCTCGATTGTCATCCTTATAGCCGACCCCCCACAGATTGAAAAGCGAGGTGGCATACTCGTTGATGGAAGCACCGCCGAGAGTCTCGATGGTGACGACCGCAATCTGGGCATGGGTCCTTCTGTCTAGTTCGGTGCAGAGCGTGGTGAGACGATTCTTTGTGCTGGCATCAATAACACTCGCGAAATCATTCACGTAGCCTTTCGGCTGTATCTGATCGGCCTTTTCCTCGCCAGCTAGGACTGAGGGAACAGACGTAATCAGAAGCAAAACCGAGAGTATCAACCGAAGGAACACGGCGCCTAGAATAACACCCGGGAATCTGCGCGGGCTCTCGACGAGAGGGTCACCCGCCGAACTTGGGGTCGCCGTTAATAAGTGAAATGACGATTGTCGCCAGTCACAGAATGGAAATTTTCCGATGGCCGCATTTCCACAGGTATAGACATTTCGGCGAACGAAAATGTGAGTGTTCTTCTACCCATCTTTCCGTACACTCATCGGGGCAAATGGGTGGTGCCGTTACAGCGATGTGGTTGCCAGACTGTGACAGATGTATTGAGCTGTCCGCTGAGGCGGCGCGGTTTCCGCTGCAACAGCATGGATCGACTTCGGCACCTGCTCAAACGAATACATGAACGACCGAGTGCCCCCTGAGCTTCCGCATTGCACACATTCGAACGTCGATTGTCTGGCACTATTTACCGCAGCTTGACAAAGATCGGGTGTCCATCGATAGGAGTAACAGACTCGACGGTTCCATCAGGGTGTAGGGAAACCTTCACGGTCACGTTTCCTCTGATCATGGCTTGTCGAGCAAGAGGCGGGTACACGGGCGGACTCAGCTTGCTAAATATCACCCCGGATGTCGCCTCGGTGTCTTGGGCGGTTCCAAGTCTTGATGCCATTAACGACCCGATAACGACCTCCATTCCCAATGCCATTACATTGAGGGGCTTGAAACACGTTGTCATGCGGCACACTATACACAACTGGCGACCAATCTGACAGAGCAACCGAACCCGCACATGCATTAAATCTTGTTATAGGTGATCACTTCTCCTTAATCACTCCCCGCTCGCTCGCCTCAATAAACCGAATCAGCATCTCCAAATCTCGTCTCGATCCTGCCCTGACTTTAGCTCTTCTAAGCGCCCGGGGTGGCGTAGCCTTCATCATCGAAGTGTAGCAGGAGTTTCAGATCATCCCAGCGACCACTCTGTGGTACTTTGTTCCCACCTGTAGCGCTTGGAATGAGGGTCTTTACGTCAGGTATATACTGCATGGGCACGGCGTTTGGGGTTGCTTTTTCGGCTGCGGGCATCTTCATTGTTTGTATTCATACGGTCCGCATAATTGTCCAGCCCGGATGATTGTGGTTATGGCTGGTGCGAGCTTGGTCCAATGGCAAATCGGACAAGCTTGAGGAGGTCCCTCCGTGGACTTGGCATTGATTCGTCTCATATTTATTGTCTTTGTCTCTATTACTTGCTATCTTGTCCGGCCTTTCTCGCTTCCCGCCAACATAGACGCTGGCATCGGAGTGCTCATTGGCATCGCCATAGTGATCTTTGAGCGACGCTTGCGAATCGCCAGCCTTACCCGGCTGATCGGGGCGGCGATCGGTAGCGTCCTGGGGATTTTCGGCGCTTACTTGTTCGCAGTAGTGATTCGAGACAGCATTCCTGCCGGCCCCACGCAAAGCTTTCTGCAATTGATGGTCATGTTCCTGATGGCCTACGTCGGGTTAGTGGTGGGGGCGAACAAAGGCGACCTGCTCAATCTTTCGGCGCTGGGTGGGATTTTTGGCGGAGAGAAGCAAGGGAAAAAGAGCTACAAAATCCTCGACACCAGCGTGATTATTGACGGACGAATCGCCGACATAGCCGAAACCGGATTCCTCGATGGAATTATTCTTACTCCTCAATTCGTTCTACGCGAACTCCAACTGGTGGCTGACTCGGCTGATTCTCTGAAGCGAAACCGCGGACGCCGCGGCCTTGACATCCTGCAACGCCTGCAAAAGATTGCCTGTGTCCAGATTCAGATTGTTGAAGATGATTTTCCTGCCGTGCGAGAAGTGGATTTAAAGCTCATCGAACTGGCAAAGGTGTACGAGGGGAAAATTATTACGAATGACTTTAATCTGAATAAAGTAGCGCAACTTCAAGGGGTCGAGGTCCTCAACATTAATGAGTTGGCGAATACGCTGAAGCCAATCGTACTGCCCGGCGAAACCATGAGAGTGTTCATCCTCAAAGAAGGAAAAGAATACAACCAGGGCGTGGCTTACCTTGACGACGGCACCATGGTTGTGGTGGACAACGCCCGCAAAATGATTGGAAAGACGGTTGACGTGTCGGTCACGTCCGTTTTGCAGACGACAGCGGGAAAGATGATCTTCGGAAAATGGGATGAAAGATCGCCGCGATCCGATTCTCGTCCCACAATCGCTGCGGTGCCAGCCGTGACCTCAGCGACGCAAAACGAACTGAAAACAACTCAAGGCATGATGGAGATACGCCCCGCAGAACACGGATGAGGACGACTTTCGCTAGGGATGCTCGGCACTCACAGAAACTACATTTAGGGTTGTTCCCTCAAGCGTGCCTGTGATCGTTGCGCGAAGGCCTGCCAATTTATCAAGCGCTAGATCTTTTCCGGCCAGAGTGTACACATTGTCCCCGCTGAGCAGCACGTATTTCGATCCATTCAACGCACACATTCTTGCGCATTCCGACGCGCTTTTTCCGGGATACCTTTCGTGCTTTGCACCGCAGCGTTCATCAGTGACCATTCCTGAAAAGCTGGTTTGACCCACCGGCTCCGCGGACTGGCCAGCGGCAAACGTTACGGTTGCCCCGGCCAACACGACGGCCAGACCCAGAGCCGTTGCCAGGACTACGCCGACACAGTAACCAATCAATCGCAACCATGCCCGATGATTCAGCTGCATATTCGATAAATCCTGCTTGAGTATTACCCTTCCACCCAGATAAAGACATCACTGACGATATGTAGGGCCAGAGAA
This sequence comes from uncultured Acidobacteriaceae bacterium, assembly GCA_963796015.1. Classification (GTDB taxonomy): domain Bacteria; phylum Acidobacteriota; class Terriglobia; order Terriglobales; family Acidobacteriaceae; genus PALSA-188. The sequence goes on from CAWCJR010000006.1 coordinate 453,055, forward strand.
AAGTTCCTGTAGGGCTACAAAACGGGAATCAGCACAAGTCCACCCAATTGGCGCTCGCAAGTTTGAACTGACGGCACGGGCCTCGTATACTGATCGCCCGATGAAGGTGATTGTCATTATTCCCGCCGCAGGGCTGGGTACGCGGATGGCTTCAGGGTCCGACTCCGTTCGTCAGAAGGGGATTCCCTCAAAACAATTTACGGAATTGGGCGGGACGCCGATTCTGATTCACACCTTGCGTAAATTTGCCGCTCTGGGGAGCATCTCTGACATTTGGATTGCACTGCGCAAGAACGAGATTGCACCTTTTCGAGCGCGCCTGGCTAAGGAGCCGGTGAATCAAACTTCAATCCATCTAGTTGAAGGGGGCGAATATCGGCAGCATTCCGTTTCTAAAGCCCTCGCTGCATTTTCTGCCGAACCGGGAGATATTGTTCTTGTACATGACGCGGTACGTCCCTTCGTTACCCTGCAGATTATTCAGGGCGTGATCGATGGCGCCCAAAAATATGGCGCAGCGATTGCTGGAGTACCAGCAGTGGATACGGTCAAGCAGGTGGATCGAACCGCAGATGGTGCAATCATTACTGCCACCATGCCGCGCGAGCGACTGGTTATGGCGCAAACTCCGCAGGGATTCCGCTATGATGTGCTCAAGAAGGCCTTTGATGAGGCCGACCGCGACGGTTTTCTGGGAACAGACGAAGCTTCTCTCGTCGAGCGATCCGGACACGAAGTCGCGGTAGTGATGGGATCACCCAGAAACATAAAAATTACCAGTCCCTCGGATTTGGAGCTCGCGGAGTTTTACCTTCGGAGCGAAAGTCGATCTACTCAATGACCCGTCCTAGAAGAAGCAGGCACAACTCGGTCGCAGGAATCGGCACTTGAAACCACCGATCCGTATCGGTTATGGCTGGGACTCGCATGAGTTCAAACGCGGCATCCCCCTCATAATTGGGGGCGTGACTCTTCCCCATCCCAAAGGTTTAGGCGGCCATTCCGACGGGGATGTTTTACTGCATGCAGTCACCGATGCATTGCTGGGTGCTGTAGCCGCCCCTGATATTGGTTCGTTGTTTTCACCGTCCGATGCTAAGTGGCGCGGCGCCGACTCGGCAGTTTTTCTCGCTGAAGCGCTGAAGCGAGTGAACAGTGCCGGTTACGTTGTGAGCAATCTTGACTCTACGGTAATTCTCGCCGCTCCGAAAATCGGACCACACGCGGCCAGGATTCGCGCTCGGGTTGCGAAATTGCTACGGATTCCAAAAGACTGCGTAGGGATAAAAGCGAAAACACCGGAAGGTATGGGAACGGACAATGCCGCCATCGCTCATGCTACCGTTTTGCTCACTATAAAATCTCCAAGGGCGCCACGCACCAAAGTCAAGCCTGCAAAACCGAAAACATAACCATTTATCAAATACAAAAACTAAATAGCTGCAACAAGACATTCACATCCTGTCTTCCCTTCGACGATTCAGATTCGTGCTAACCCTCGCACGCTGCTTCCGTCCAAGAGAATATGCATTCCTCCTGTATTTGAAATTGCCAGATGGATCTGCGTATCTAACGCGAGGACGAATCGCGGGAGAAGTTGATTGTGATTTGAGAATATTTCGGGGCGAAGGGATTACATCACTCTCGGTTTGGCGGCCAGGTGAACGCAATCCCTAAGCGAAGAGCGGTCCTTGGACTGCTCTTTGCTCAACCCCGGCAACATTGTAGGCTTTTCGTTATTAAATTCAAGATTTTCGGGCATTCGGGCCCTGGCCGCCGAGATGTTGCGTTCCCGACGTTTATCGGGAAAGAAATGGAATTCCATGAAAATCTCGGGCTAATTTGAAGAACTTTTTGCTGGTAACGACGCTCGCTACTCAGTTCCGTTGCATTCGCTTCTAACAAACATTCTCTAATGGTTAACACCCAAGTCATCGTAAATGGAAAGCCGTTAGCACCCGGCTTGTACTCAATAGTATGGGACGGCGCGGGACCGGATGTGCAGGTCAGCTTCGTGAAAGGGAAAAAGGTAGTGGCCACTGCCCCGGCCCACGTAGTTGACCTGAGCACTTCCGCAGCGAATGATTCGGCTGTCATCAAGAAGAATGAAGATGGCAGCAACTCACTGGCGCAAATTCGATTTGGTGGAAAGAAGCAGGCCTTAGACTTGGAAGGCGTAACACCTCAGAGTTAGTAAACGACTGTGCACGCTGAAAACGGGAAGCTGCGCTTCCCTTTTTTGGCGTCACTTGCGTGATCCGCAGTTTCGCCTCGAATTCTCTCGCTCCGTATCTTCCATAGAGTGCTGCTAAAATAATATTGCGATGGTGTTGCCATTCGTCCGCGATCTCTTTGCGGACGTCGAAAGTCTGCCCGAGTTCAGGCGTGTAGCCTCCCACATCAAGGAGAACGCGGGCCGTATTAGTGTTTCTGGTTTAAACCCGTCAGCCAAAACGCTCGTGGCGGTCTTGATTCAGAAATTTGCTGGGCGGCCTCTAGTTCTGGTTGTGCAGGACAATAAAGCTGCTGACGAATTTGTGCCCGTCCTGCAAGCCTTCTGCGAGCTCACCGGCGCCGCAGACCCAAATTCGGTTATTGCTTTGCCTGCTAATGATGTGTTGCCTTTCCAGAACCTTTCCCCTCATCCGGAAATTCAGGAAGAACGGGCCGTCGCGCTTTGGAAAATTTCAACCGGCGCGGCTTCCATCATAGTTTCGCCCGTCGCGGCCGCAGCGCTTCGGTTTCGTACGGCTGAGTACTATGGCGACTTGGCCCGAATCGTAAAACGCGGTGAAACGTTTGACCACGAGACGCTGTTGGCTCACCTGAATACGGTGGGGTACAGCTCAACCGATGTGGTGGAAATGCCTGGCGAATACGCATTGCGAGGCGGCATTCTGGATGTCTATTCTCCAGAGGCCGACCGCCCGTTGAGGATTGAGTTTTTTGGCGATGAAGTGGAATCCATCCGTAAATTTGATCCTGAAACTCAGCGATCTTCCGATGCCGTGGACGAAGCTTTATTGCTGCCCCTGACTGAAACACCGGTCACCATAGAATTGCTTGCCGCGATTCATTCCCGGCTTTCTGGAAAACGAATTTCCGGCCAGGAAGAAGTTGTGGCCCACGCAGTTCGGTCGGGAGGCGTCACCACTTTTCCTGGATGGGAGCCCTACGCGGCAGTTGCGGGTGCAAGCCACAGTCTTTTTGATCTCATCCCGAATGCCGCTGTATTGATTGACGAACCATCTGCTCTGCGTCCGGAGTTCGACCATCTCTGGCAGCGAATACAGACAGCGCACGAGTCCAGCGGAGTGGGCGCCCTTGTTGAACCTCGCGATTTGTACTTCCCGCCCGAAGAATGGTGGGATAAGATTGCGACGATTCCCGGTGCCGATATTGAACATCTTGCGATAGAAAAACTTGGGGAAGCCGCATCCGTTTCATTCCGTTCGCAGCCCGCGCAGCGTTTTCACGGCTCCATCCCCACCATGCTGGAGGAAGTAAAGAAACAAATATCCGAAGGCCGGCGGGTATTGATCACGGTGCCGAACACTGGCGAAGTAGAACGCCTTGCGGATATTTTCAGCGAATATGGAGTGTCTTTTCGCCTGGGCAGCAAAACTCGTAGCGGAGAAAGCTACGCCGACGAGACCGCTTATTTTGCAGGCGAAATTTTAACCACCACGTTGGCCAAGGCCTACGTTCCCGATGGATTCGTGCTTCCCGATGCCAACCTCGCCGTTTTCGGCGCCCGGGATCTTTTCGATGAATCGGAATCCGTGGTCACTCGTCCGCAAAAACAAAGATCGAAAGTCTCAGCATTCCTGTCCGACTTCCGCGACCTTGCAAGTTGGCGATTACGTAGTTCACGTCGAACACGGCATCGGACAATATCAGGGCTTAAAAGAAATCAATCAGGGTGACGGCAACGCCGAATTCATGCTTGCTTGAGTATGCGGAGGGAGCGCGCCTGTATGTTCCCCTAACCCGCCTGGATCTGATCCAGAAATATCGCTCGTCCGAGGGTGTCAAGCCTGCGCTGAATCATCTCGGCACTGCGGCTTGGGGGAAGACGAAGGCCCGAGTTCGGAAGGCCATGAAGGATATGACCGATGAACTGCTCAAGCTATATGCGCAGCGGAAAACAGCGCAAGGTCATGCCTTTCCTCCAAGCAATGAATGGATGCGCGAATTTGAAGACGCCTTCGAATACAACGAAACCGACGATCAGAATTATGCCATCGCCGATGTGAAGCGTGACATGGAGTCGCCGCAACCGATGGATCGTCTCTTGTGCGGCGACGTCGGATATGGAAAGACTGAAATTTCAATGCGCGCGGCGTTTAAGGCCGTAAGCGACAACAAACAAGTTGCCGTTCTCGCGCCCACCACCGTCCTTGCTTTCCAGCACTATGAAACATTCAAGCAGCGCTTTGCTGCTTTCCCGGTTGCCATCGAGATGATCAGCCGCTTCCGGACTGCACGACAGCAGAAAGAAATTCTTCAGAAAGTTGAAGCGGGGAAAGTGGACATCCTGATTGGCACGCATCGTCTGCTTTCAAAAGACATAAAGTTTCCGGATCTCGGCCTTTTGATCGTGGATGAGGAACAACGATTCGGCGTCCGTCACAAGGAACGCCTCAAGCAAATGCGAAAAGAGGTGGACGTTCTAACGATGTCGGCTACGCCGATTCCGCGTACATTGCACATGTCGCTGGTGGGATTGCGCGATATGAGCGTAATAGAAACGCCCCCGAAAGATCGCATCGCGATTCAGACTGTAGTCGCGAATTGGGATGAGAAGCTGATTCAGTCAGCTATCGAACAGGAGCTTGATCGTGGCGGCCAAGTTTACTTCGTACACAACCGCGTGGACACCATATGGGAAATCGCCGCCAAGCTTCAGGAATTTGTGCCGCGAGCCCGGATTCTTGTTGGCCACGGTCAAATGTCGGAGGGCGAGCTCGAAAAAGTGATGCTGAAGTTCATGCATCACGAAGCTGACATTCTGGTTGCAACCACCATCATCGAAAACGGTCTCGACATCCCGCTCTGCAACACAATCTTAATTAATCGTGCGGAACGGCTTGGTCTTTCGGAACTTTACCAATTGCGTGGTCGGGTCGGACGTTCGAATCGGCGGGCCTACGCATATCTGCTTCTGCCTTCGGAAATCGAGCTCACCCCAATCGCGCGGAGGAGGCTGGCGGCGCTGAAAGAATTTTCTGATCTCGGCGCGGGATTCAAAATCGCCGCCCTTGACCTTGAATTGCGCGGCGCCGGTAATCTGTTGGGCGGCGAACAGAGCGGACACATCGAAGCGATAGGTTTTGAACTTTACACACAGATGCTCGACCGTGCGGTTCGTGAGATGAAGGGAGAGGCTTCCGCCGATGAGGCTGCCACTCAGATCAATCTAGGCATGAACATTCGAATTCCGGCTGAATATATTGCCGAAGAAAACCAGCGGTTGCGGATGTACAAGCGAGTTGCCGCGGTGGAAACCGAATCGCAATTGAACGACGTGGGAGCGGAATTGCAAGACCGCTATGGTGAACCACCTCCGGCTGTGCGCAATTTGTTGGATTACGCTTCACTCAAACTTCTGGCAATCGAAGTTGGAGCAACCGTCATTGAGCGGAAGCGCGACTTCACGACAATTAGATTTCGGCAAAATGCCGTGATTGATCCGGAAAAGCTTGCGCGTTTCGTTTCAACCCATCGTGGCGCCCAGTTCACTCCAGACGGAACGTTGAAATTTCCGCTAAAGGCGCATCAGCCCGCCGAAGTTCTCGAGCAGTTACAAAGCCTGCTCGAAGATTTGGCCGGATCTGCCGTATTGCCTACAGTGTTATCGTAGAAAATCCGCTGAAAGTTGTAAGTTATGAAAATGAAAGTCCGCAAGGCAGTCATTCCCGCAGCTGGCATGGGTACGCGTTTTCTTCCCGCCACCAAGGCGCAGCCGAAAGAAATGCTCGCGCTGGTGGATAAGCCGATCATTCAATATGGCGTTGAAGAAGCGCTGGCCGCAGGCTGTGACCAATCATCATCGTCACTAGTCGCGGAAAACAATCCATCGAAGATCATTTCGACGTCAGCTACGAACTGGAGAAAATGCTCGAAGACCGGGGCAAGACTGATCTGCTTCGTATGGTCCGCGAAATTTCGGATATGGTCCACGTCGCCTATGTGCGTCAGAAGGAAGCCCTGGGTCTGGGACATGCCGTGCTCATGGCGCGGGAACTGGTTGGCAATGAGCCGTTCGCGGTGCTGCTGCCTGATGACGTGATTGACGCTCACGGTCCCTTGCCTGAAACAAATGATCGAAGTGTTTGAAGAAACTCAGAGTTCAGTCATCGCGACGCAGATTGTCGAAAGGCGAAGCGATTTCCGCCTATGGAGTGCTCGACGTGAAACCGACCGATGGCCGATTTAAGGGAAAATTGTTTGAGATTCAGAATATGGTGGAAAAGCCTGCGCTAAAAGACGCGCCCTCCGATCTCGCGATCATTGGCCGTTATATTCTGACCCCGGCAATTTTTGAATCTCTATCGCAAACACAAAGAGGAAGCGGAGGCGAAATTCAGCTCACGGATGGCATCAAGCTCCTGCTCAAGAAAGAGAAAGTATATGCCTACGTATTCGAAGGAAAGCGCCACGATGCCGGAGACAAACTAGGATTCTTGAAGGCCACGGTAGAGCTTGCGCTTAAGAGAGAGGATATGGGAGCTCAATTTCGCCAGCACTTAAAGACGCTCGATCTCGGCTAGAGTCCTCGCCTTCTGTAAAAACGAAATCGCAAACGTGGAAGAATGGATCAATGAGTGTAATGGCGATTTATCGACAGCTAGGCTGTCCCCACTCGTGGTTCGTGTAAAACCAAACCGTATACCAATGGCTCTCCAGCCGCCTCACAAGAAATACTTCGGACGGTACGCCACGGTATTTCCGGGCTCACGGCTGCTAGCGGCCTGAGACAGCGAGTCTGAGGGATCAAAAACTAATCGATGGTGGTGTCCTATGCGGCCGATAAATAGACGGTCGTGTCCATTGCGGCTCCATCACCAGCCATCCCACTCGATGTGCTTAAGTTCTTCGTTTCCTGGTTTTGGTTGTGCCAAGACCTCGGCCTTGTAGGAGCGAGACCGCACCAGCCATCTAGCGTAGTTTATTGGCCTAGGATAACCAAACATGGGACGCAGAACCACTGACGCCGCTGACGCCGCCAGAATCAAGAGCACAAATGCAACGCCGACTTTCACCGCCGTCCTTTTGCACGAGAACATGGATAAATCTTACTGGAGGGTCAAACTGTTGCGATCAGGCCAATTCACTCGTTGACCCGATTGTGAGTGCAACAGGCGGGCCGGTTGTTTTCTTACGTTCGTGTCCCAGAACTTATCGCCGAAACTCAATGAACCCAATCGTCCCGGAGCAATGGAGTGCGATGATGAGTAGGCAAACGAACAGTGCTGCAGGCAGTGCACCGAACCCCTTCGGCCTTAGCATGCTAACAATTCCACGAGAGCAACGCAAGCGCACAACACACGAGCAGCACAACAAAGGCGAATGATTCCACGCTGGCAGGTCGAACAATCACAGGACGATTATGCGCCTAATACACGTAGCTGATGCAAACAGGCCATTACACTCACCGCCCAAAAGGAACTGGGGAAGGGGCATCCGCCCCTACTTGAGTACGGCCCCAATCACGCAGTTAAGCTGCTCTTCAGCTTTTTCGATTTCTCCTCAACGCCACTCGCAAGTTTTTTCTTATGATCGTCCAATTTTCTTGCCACATCTTGGTCTGACAAGCCGAGAATCTGTGCCGCAAGAATTCCGGCATTCGTCGCGCCCGGTTTTCCTATAGCAACTGTCGCCACAGGGATGCCCGCAGGCATCTGCACCGTCGCCAAGAGCGAATCCAAACCATTGAGCGAAGTGGACGGAATGGGCACGCCAATCACGGGCAATGTCGTGTGCGCCGCAATCACTCCCGCCAAGTGCGCTGCGCCGCCGGCCCCGGCGATGATCACGCGCACTCCGCGTTTTGCCGCCCCGCGCGCATATTCCGCCGTGCGATCCGGAGAACGGTGAGCTGAGGTCACGTCCATTTCGTACGCGATACTGAAACCTTCGAGCGCCTTAGCAGCCTCGCGCATAATATCCAGATCGGAATCACTTCCCATCACAATCGAAACCAATGGCTCACTCATATAATTATTTTATCCTTCGATGAATATTACCTTTACCTTGCGCGAACTCGTCACGATTTCTTGAGTGCTCTTGCAGCAATGTCTTTGCGATAATGCGCGCCTTCGAAACTAATCTTTGCAACAGCTTCGTAAGCTCGTTCAACTGCTGAACTCAACCCCGCGGCGGATGCTGTCACACCTAAGACGCGCCCACCCGCTGTGTAATATGAATCTCCAATCCTGCTCGTGCCGGAATGAAAGACTTTCACTCCTTCCGCTCGCTCAGCATCTTCGATTCCGGTGATCTTTTTGCCAATCTTAAATACGCCGGGATATCCGCCAGAAGACATCACGACACAAACCGAAGCATCCTTCGACCATCGAAAGTTGCCGTCGCTAACATGTCCGTCTATGGAAGCTTCGATGGCATCCAACAAATCGCTTTCCATGCGCATAAGGATAGGCTGAGTCTCGGGATCGCCGAAGCGGCAATTGAATTCAAGTACCATCGGCCCCCGCGCCGTCATCATTAATCCACAATATAGAATACCTTTGTATTCCACATCTTCGGCTTTCATGCCTTCGACGACTGGCCGTGCAATATGCTGCACCAACCAGTTCTGCATCTGCTCATCCACCAATGAGGCCGTCGAATAGGCTCCCATTCCCCCTGTGTTGGGTCCAGTATCTCCATCACCGATTCTCTTATGATCTTGTGCGGCCACTAATGGCGCTACGCGCTCTCCATCGCTTAATACGAGAAAAGAGATCTCGTCGCCCTCAAGATACTCCTCCAGCACGACACGGGATCCGGCTGCGCCCACCATCTTTCCAGCAAGCATGTCGGTAGCTGCCAGGATTGCCTCATCTTTATTTTGGCAGACCACGACACCCTTGCCGGCTGCCAACCCGTCCGCCTTAACCACCACTGGGGTAGAGAAGCGGGGCACTGCTTCGATCACTTCGTCCAGTGAATCGCAGATGGCATAGTGTCCCGTTGGAATCCGATGCCGTTGCATGAATTCCTTCGCAAAGCTTTTGCTCGATTCGAGTTGCGCTGCGGCTTTCGTGGGGCCGAAGATTCTCCATCCACGCCGCTGAAACTCGTCCACCACGCCAAGTTGGAGAGGCAACTCGGGGCCGACGACCGTCAAGTCGGGTTGAATCTTATGGGCCAATGCAACCAAAGAGTCGAGGCTCTTTGGATCGGTGGGCAGACACTCTGCTACGTTCCCGATGCCTCCATTTCCAGGAGCACAATATAACTTCGAAACACGCGGAGACTGACTCAGTTTCCACACCAAGGCGTGCTCGCGCCCGCCGCTTCCAATCACCAGAACTTTCATAGTTTTGACAGAACAGGTTAGGAGCCAGAAACGCCGATGTCAAATTCTGCCGTCAATGGCCGACATCTGAACCCGTAAAAACCAATTGCGATTAACTATACTTAACATCGGGCCGTATAATTCTGAGAGATGATCACCGTCTCCAAAGAAGATTATCTAAAGGCCATACTGGAAGCCGAAAGCGAAGGGGAGACTGTCATCTCAGCCACCCTCGCGCACTGGCTGTCCGTGTCTCCTCCGGCCGTGACAATGGCAGTGCGCCGTTTAAAGAAGGATGGATTAGTACGGGTGCAAGCAGATGGGCACGTCGGTCTTACTGCAACCGGACGAAAGATTGCCCGCAAATTGACTCTACGTCACCATCTAATCGAAAGAATGCTTTCCGAAGTCTTCGGCATGGAGTGGTACAAGGTGCACGATGAAGCGGAACGACTTGAACACGCAGTCTCCCCTGATTTTGAAGCCAAGCTGTTGGGAAAACTTGGCCGCGGTGGCTCTTGTCCTCACGGTAACGTAAGCGAACTGGAGAGCCCGACGAGCCGTCGCCGGCGGGGTCTGCTATTACTGGCTCAGGCCGATGCTGGAAAGAATTATCGGGTTAGCGGCATCTACGAACGCGATCGCCGGTTATTGGAATTTCTCGAGCAGCGGGGTATCCGGCCTGGCGCCATTCTGCACGTTTCGGGACGCAACTACGATCAAACGTTGAATTTGACAACCGACGCTGGTAAGGTCGCTCTCGGACGGTCAGCTGCGGAACGAGTCTGGGTCGCTATTCAATCGGGCCGCAACCCTCGTAGGTCAGCGGTGCGCGCTTGATAACCGGTCCCATTCTAAGGATTAATTTTGCGGAGCCTTTTGTCTGGCTTTCTCGTCGTTCTTTCTTGCCCGCGCCCGAACCAGCTTTTTTATGAGAGTGATCGGAAGTTTCTGATCCAAAGGAAGCCGGATCGTTGCCTGATGATTTTCATAGTCTTTTAATTCCTTTTTATGCTCATCAACGATGGGAGCGGGAACGTAAAGCCCGATATGTTTCGTCGCAAGCCGGAAATAGGCCAGCCGACCTTTGTAATCGTAATAAGGCATTCCATAGCTGATGCGTTCTTCTGCTAGCGGAACCGCAGCCTTGATAGCTCTTCGAACCTCAGTCAACTTTACCCGTACATCTTTGGGGATAGCGGCAAGATACTCGTCAACATCTTTCGGGCGCTTCATGGTTACAATATACCAATCGAATGACGTCTGACTTGTCGGATCAACAAATCCGGTGCGGCCATCGCAGTACAAGAGTCTTCTTTTTTTGCTCGAACGTCAATCAGTTACTGAGCTGCCAAATCGAATAGAATGAACCGCGTTATCGCTGGTGTCAAATTCAACATGCCGCAACTCAGTTATCTCGAAGCCATCCGCCAGGGAATCTGGGAAGAGATGGAACGCGATCCCACAGTTTTTTGCCTGGGCGAGGACATTGGAATTTACGGCGGAGCCTTCAGAGTCACTGACGGGTTCATTGACCACTTCGGCCCCGAACGTGTGATTGACACCCCCATCGCTGAATCTGCAATTGTCGGGGCGGCTTTCGGCGCATCGCTTACCGGATTGCGCCCGGTCGCCGAATTTCAGTTCATGGATTTCATCGGTTGCGCTTTCAACCAAATTACGAACATGGTCGCGAAAACCCATTATCTTTGGGGACCGCCTGCGCCTCTCGTGCTCCGGGGGCCCAGCGGCGGTAATGTTCACGGCGGCCCGTTCCATTCACAGAACAATGAAATGTACTTCGTGCACACGCCCGGCCTGAAAGTGGTTTGCCCGGCCACGGCCTATGATGCGAAGGGTCTTATCAAAGCGTCGATTCGCGACAATAATCCCGTTATTTTTTTCGAGCACAAATATCTCTATCGCCGTATCAAGGATGAGGTTCCGACTGATGACTATATCGTGCCGCTTGGAAAGGCGCGCATAGCCCGCGAAGGCCGCGACCTGAGCATCGTCACTTATGCCGCGATGGTACATTTGGCGCTTGAGGCAGCGGAAATTCTTTCTAAAGACGGGATCGAAGTCGAAATTTTGGATTTGCGAACTCTATCGCCACTCGACCGCGAATCCATTGTCGCGACCGTGCGTAAGACCAACAAAGTAATTTTGCTTCACGAAGACGTCCGCACTGGAGGAATCGCGGGAGAACTCGCCGCCATCATCAACGAAGAAGCGTTCGATGATCTCGATGGTCCCATCGTCCGAGTCACGGCTTTGGATACGCCAGTTCCTTTTTCACCGCCTCAGGAAGAATATTTTCTTCCCAAGGTAAGCGATGTGGTTCGGGAAGCACGCAGGCTAAAAGCCTATTAGCTGCGATTAAGGCTGGGAGTCCAAGTCAAGCAGGACACCTTTGCGATTGCTGCACTACAATATCCAAGCCGCTGCCTGCTGTGTTTGTTATTGTTCAGGCGCATCTTCTGGCTGGCCTTGGCAACATGGGAGACTCAATGCGCAAGTTTATCCTTGGGATCATCGTGACGCTGCTGGTACTTGTTCTCGGTGGCTTAGCCTTTCTTTCGTTCGGGCTGATGCCCACTAATGCGGATGCTGTTCCTTCCAGCCTTGAGCGGCGCATTGCGATGAGCGCGATGGATTCTTCGATGGACCGCCATGCACCGCAGATCAGCAATCCAATTCCTCCGACCGATGACAACCTGATCCAAGGCATGAAGATCTACACCATGAACTGCGCCGTATGTCACGGCACACTCGATAACAAACCCAGTGTCTTGGAAAAATCGCTTTACCCGCCGCCGCCTCAGCTCATACTCGCCCCATTGGACGATCCGGAATGGCACACTTTCTATGCGGTCCGCACCGGTGTCCGATACACTGGCATGCCCTCGTGGAGCAAAGCTTTGAGCGAAGAAGATATGTGGAAGGTCACCGCATTCCTCTCACGCATTGAGAAGCTTTCTCCGGGCGTGCAAGATTATTGGAAAAAAGCCTACGGAGTGTCGCCACCCGTTGCGGGCGGGCATGACCATATGCAGTGACTGGTCCCGCAAAATAAGCTGCACGCTTCCTTATATAATGAAGGGTTCTCGAGGCCTGTAAATTACCGAGCCTCATGGAAGGAATTATGCCGACAGATATTGTGATGCCTCAGATGGGAGAATCCATTGTTGAGGGGACCATTACAAAGTGGCTGAAGAAACCTGGGGACAAGATTCGACGGGACGAACCGTTGTTTGAGATCTCCACCGACAAAGTGGACGCTGAAATTCCCGCGCCTGCCTCCGGCACGCTCCAGGATATTAAGGTTAGCGAAGGCGCCACGGTTCAGGTGAACACAGTAGTGGGAACCATCGCCGCTGACGGCGAGGCAACTGCCCCAATCTCGGGAAAATCAGTCGAACAAGCAAGGCCGGAACCGCCCGAGAAAAAGAAAGATGCGCCCGCTAAGCAAGAGGCTCGTGAACCTGTAGAAAAAGACGCGGTCGCAGACGATGAAGACGACCATACTCGGTCCTCGCCTTTGGTTCGCAAGATGGCTCGCGAACACAGCATCGAGCTATCCCAAGTGCCTGGCACAGGACTCGGCGGGAGGATCACAAAACAGGACGTTCTCGCCTTTATCGAGGGCCAGGAATCAAAACCCCGTCCTGCGACTGCGAGCGCCACCGCAAGCGCGCCTCCGGCGGCGCGCAGTACTTCTTCCATGCCTGGCGACCTTATTCCCCTAACCCAAATGCGCAAGATCATTGCGCAACGAATGATCGAATCCCGTCGGACGAGCGCTCACGTCCATTGCATGTTCGAAGTGGACATCACTCCAATCGTGCATTTACGGAATAAAACAAAATCTGCATTTGAGAAGCGCAATGGCGTGCGGCTTACGTTTATGCCATTCTTCGTTCGCGCGGCCATCATTGCATTGCAACAATTCCCGATCGTCAATTCCTCGATGGAAGGCGAAGGCATCCGCTATCACCGCAACGTCAACGTTGGAATTGCCGTCGCCCTGGATTGGGGCCTTATCGTCCCGGTGTTGAAGAATGCCGGCGATCTCAATTTCCTGGGATTGCAACGCGGAATCAGTGATTTGGGAGAGCGTGCCCGTTCCAAGAAATTGAAACCCGAAGATGTCGAAGGCTCGACCTTCACTGTTACCAATCCTGGACAATTCGGCGCAGTATTTGGGTTGCCAATTATCAATCAGCCGAACTCCGCAATCATGGGCGTTGGCGGTATCGCCAAAGCGCCCGTCGTCGTAACTGATAAAGAGGGGAACGATTCGATCGCCATACGATCGCTCGTTCACCTTACCCTTGGATACGACCATCGTGTGATTGACGGAGCAGTCGCGGACCAGTTCATGGCGCTAGTCAAGAAGACTCTGGAAAACTGGACCGAAGAAGTCGGCTAGATTGTTGCTGGGTTCTGCTGCGCTGCCGTCTTTGCAGGTATCGCAGCCTTTGCCCAAGCCGACGCATTGAGGCACTCGACGACCCCAGAAATTATTTCTTCGAGTCCAGCCCTGAATTTGACCTCGTCAACAATTTGCCGGCTTGCCACCGCGTCCCCCATGAACAACGCCGCTTCCAAAAAAGATAACGCTGCATTCTTTTTCGCCGCGCCGGGACGTCCTCCGAAAATATTTTCTATCCCGCTCACGATCGCCGGAATGAACGATATTCCTTGCAATAGCGTAGATAAGAAGTTCATGAACTGCTCCTGTAATTAAATTAAATTTAATTTTGCCGAGAAAGGTGGAAGTGTTACTGGAATCTGGGAACTGAGCGTACCCAGACGCTATCTGATTCCCAATCGGTCATGCATGGTAATGGCGACGCTGATCGCAACTGTGATCACCGCATTCAGCAACCGGTCATAAACACTACGCTTGATGTCATTTCGCTCTAAAATCACGATTCGATCCTCCGCGTTCTTCATCCTTCCGGGTTGCCCTCCGCCGAAAAGCATGTCCATCTTTGCTTCGAGCCGCCCGAGTTTTTCAAGGACATCTCGCTGAAAATCGTTGTCCGTAACGCGCACTACAAGCGGTTGCTGTCGTCCCACGGTGCTCTGATGTACGTACCCGCACGAATTGTCTTCTTCATTTTTCATAACGGAAAGTCAAGATGCAAGGCCGCAGAATAACGCGAATATTTCGGCGGAACAGACGCGTCGTACAGGCGCACAAAATAATTCTGTACGCGCGACAAACGGGGCAGTGTAAAAACTTGGCTGTTAAATCGGCCCGCCAAATTTCGGCCGTTGCCCTGGCCCCATCCTGCATCACTCCATCGAACTTCAATTCCCCCTCCTGTTACTGGGGCGGCGCCCGCGTCAATCGTTACCGTAGTTGAGGAAGTGTTGGTGATCTCTGCTGCCGTGAGAGCTGCCAAGAAAACTGATCCTACTTGTGTATTGCTGATAGCTGTGACCGTTAGGGCGCTGGCGATTTTTGCAGAGTTGAATTCGAAAGCTAAACTCTTGGCGGCGTCATTCGCGAACGTAATTTTATAAACGCTGTGCTCGCCGGTAAGGTCTTTTACCTCAATGTTCACTTCCCGCACGATGGCTTGAAATGTTGCCGAACGAGAAGGAATATTTATATTTAGAGCGTCCCCGGGGAAAATATCGGCGGCGTTCCCTGGTAGAAAATCACTCCATGTGTCGTATTCTCCTGTCCATGCAGGGGAGATCAGGTCATCCAGCATGGCCAAAGCTGCATTTTCACAATCCGCGGCTGTACGCGAAATCGGATCTTTCACATGACGCACTGTTCCGTGCAAGCCATTGTCAATACCTCGAGATTGCACCGTGATGCTCGCCGGATTCGTGACCCTGGCGATCGCCTGCCCGTGACTGCGGTAGCGAACCGTGATCGCTTGATTTGGCGCAGGGACGTATTCGGCAAAGAATGTCAACTCAGAACTCGATGTGTTGCATTCCGCTCCTTCAGACAGCGCTCCCACTAATCGTGTGACGTAACTTTGGCCCGGCAACGCACTACGAACCTCTGTATCAATTGCTTCTAGAAGGCTTGTGAACGCAATCGAGCATTGCATGTTCATCGCGTTGACCAATGCGTAGGAACAAAAGTCAGAGGATGCGGAAATCACTCCATCAAACAATACGTTAGAGGGTGAGATCAGGCTGGCAGGATTGGCTGGGTCAATGTCCTGCACTTCGAGCACTATGCGGACACCCGCGTTCGCCATTGCCCCGCCCACGCCATTTCCGGCGGGGTGAACTGACGAATGAAATATCTGCTGGCGCTGATATATTTCGAGTGAATACAAACGCGTGGTAAAGATGTAATGGTGTCCCGCAGTCGTGCTTAATGGCGATCCAATCGGTGCGCCACTAATCAGTCCCTGAATATTGGATTGGGCTCCATTTGGCGTTATCTGGAATCCCGCCAAACATCCAGTGGATGTAATCGCTGCTGGATAAAGTCCGCCGACGACACCCGAGGAAGGCGCTCCAAAAAGAACATCCCCATGTTCAATGATGATGCTTCCTCCCAGTTCGATCTTCTCCACAAACTCCACGGTAGTCGCTCCGTCTACACCATTTCCCCCAGCAACCTGCAACAGGCCGCCATTGACGTTCACTGCGCTTGTGGGGTCATTTACGATCCAGCGCGTTGGGTCAAGCGCCGGCGTGGTGTATTCCTCATCAAATAATGTCTTACTGGCTTTTTGGAAGGGAGCCTGCGATAGGTAAAATTTAAGCGTGAGTCCGTCACCGATAAAGTAGTCTTTCACGTATGCTTGAGGTTCAACTTGTCCAATCACTGTCAAGTCGTTGACCCTGCCATTTACCGGTTGAAGTTTTAGTCCTTCCGGCGAGAAATTTTCGTCAGTTTCGTTGAGAGGATAAATCGTCGTGGCGATCGGCAAAAAGATTAATGCCCCATTCATGATTCGATAGCTGGCGCGCACTATACCCGCGATTTCAGCCGCCTGTTGTGACCATTTCTTCTGCGGATCAGACGCATACCAAACCAGCGCGTCCACGTCTTCTGTACCCGTCGTGTCGAATGCACCTGGCATTACGCCCTGCGTCAATTCCCGCAGTGCATCGCCGCCGGTGCGGTTTACAAATGGACATCGTACTGGTACCGGCTTTTCGTCCAGCAGGAATTCATCACTCTGCGCGATCACGATATAACGATACGCAGGCCCTTGCTCCCCCCACCCCAGGTATTCAAACTCGGGTGCTTGCATTACATAGCCGCTAAAAACGTCTTGTCCGTTCATTTTCCCCAAAGTAACCCGCGCACCCAGAGCCGGAACGACAAAAGTAGGCACATTCGATAATAGGCTCACGTGAAGTTCCGCAGCCTGATTGAGTTTGCGGACTACTTGCGGAGATTGCGCCCCATCAATTGCGGAGGAATAGTCAAGCGGGCCGAGGCCATCGAGATTGTCAATTTTTAGATTCATCTTGATTTTGTAAAATCCGTCCTCATCAGACACTTATGTTGTTTCGGACTGACACAATAGGCCGCTAACCGGATTTTGACGGCCAACTCAGAACAAGAAGTTTTAGGAAGATGTATTAAATAATTTCAGCTAGTGGAGTGCCTGGAGCACTGAATATTTCGTCGAGACGACAACAGTCCGACTTTTTATGACCCGCTATGAATCCAATTGTTTAGTACACCGCCGCCATGGATGCAGGAAAATAACTTCGGTAACACACGGCAACTTGGCCATCGTTTTCATCGGTATGCGGCATCGCTTGAAATGCCGCGCGCAGCGCCAGCGATGAAATCGGATTTGCAATCTCTACTTCCTCTTCGCGGAAGAACACCTTGGCGATACCGGATTGCGCTGAGCTATTGAGTCCCAACCGCATCGAGGTTTGAATGGACGTCGTAGGACTAAGGCGTGGATAATGAAAGCAGACTCGCCCGCCGGACTCTTCCTCGGCCACAAATAACGCAGACCATTCCTGAAAGAACGATCCGCCTTCACGATCTACAAAGGCAATTACTTTCTGCACCCCCGCCAATGCGGAAGGGGTGCCTCCTAAGAGTGGCTGGGCCAAAACAAGCGAGGTGGCCGTAGTTTGCACCACTCGTCCCAGGTTAAAAGTGACGCGTCGAATGTAATTTGGATCGCGATTCACGGCCAAAGGATCGCTTACGTACGCGCCTGCGATGCCGCTACCCAGATAACCAGTCTGCTGCTGGTAATCATCGTCCACCGCGACAATGTCGCCGACATTAAATGCATTCACCGCCCCTGCCCCAAGCACGATTTGATTGGCGGTCGAGCCCGAAAGAACAGCCGTCGCGGCAATCGGAATTCCGCCGGAAGGTTGCGGACTTGCATTTGCCAGCGATGCCAGAACATTCATATGTTCTGATCCCCCCGCTAACGCCATTTGCAACTTTCCCCACTCGCGGAATTCGAATTCCACCCGAACGTCAATCGGACCGCGATAGAGTCCCGCGGGCGCGCCTTGCGGACCGGCCCGCAGGGGTTCCGTCGTCGTCCGGCAGAATCTCTGAAAGCTGTCAATCCATCCCAGATCGAGCCATGGGGTCGGCGGCGAATCCAGAAGAAATAATCCATACAACCCAGGATCAAAAATACTGGGAGAACCTGTGTTTCGATTCAGCGGCGCAAAGTACGCTCGCATGCGCCGGGTAACGGGAACCATCGCAGTTCGAAGCGGGGCTGTACTCATAAGTAATCGACCTCCGAAAAGAAAAACACATTGACGGTTGCGCTCCGTTCCAGCCGTATTCCTTCCGTCCCGCGAGGCAGCCCATCATTTTTGAGCGCCTGAGTGCCTGCAACTTTCCCAAGAGCCGGCTCGGTCCATGAAATCTTTGTTCCCAAATCCACACTGGGAGATTGAGTGAAATCCCGTTTGGATGTCCACATGGGCTGCGTGATACTCATCAGCTCCATATCGAGGGCGCTCAGTGTGCGGCCACGGTCCACACCGCTGCTAACCGTGCCGAATGTGTGGTGAGAAATCACACACTCCATGATCATGAGCGGCCGGTCGCCAACTTGCCTTTGCACAACATGAGCGGCTCCCCATTCCAGATAAAAAGCGTCTGGCAGGGGGTCAACCGGAACGATCAGTTCGTTTTCCGCCACGATCACCGCCGGCCTGGTTGTGCCATTGAGAGTGACGACCCTTTGCGGATTAAGTGAAATCAAGCGCTGCAACAGCGCCATATAGAAACTGTCTTTGGTGAATTGCATAAGGCAGCTTTAGCTCCTAAGCTCTTAGCACTTCCTCCTTACTCGTTTGATCGGGAGTTGGTGCTTCGGTAGTCCGGGACGTGTCGAGGGTCGGTTAGCTAACAGCCAAAGGCTAATAGCTAAAAGCCCCTTCTCACTCCACCGCCAACACGCGACACAAGTACGCCGCGTCGGCAAAATATTCGGTCACAACGTTCTCGATGTGCAGCAAGTCGCCCTGATAAACGATCCCCAGAGCATTTGCAAAGAGTGCCTCCGCTGTCGCGACATTCCGCGAACTCAATTCCTCGGTCACGGTGGCGCCAGAGATTAAGAACTCCAATTTCCGGCGGGGCCCGGTGCTACCCGCCTCCATAATTCGCACAACCACGGGCGAAAACGGCACTTCTTCAACACCCGGATCAACCAGGCCCAGTTGTGCGCTGGGATCATCGGGCAATGTCAGCGAGGGAAACATGACGCTGATTTCGGTTCCCCCCAACGCGTACAACATTGAATCCGCGGCGCGCACCACGGCGGCTCCACTAATGCCATTGAGAGTCATGTTCAACCCACCTTCTGCGCCACGTAAGGCGCGAGCATCGCAATTACGGTTTGGTCCAGGAGCGTGTCCGAGAAATACTGCATGACCATTCGGTCGAGATGGCCGGCCTTTACGTTCAGCGCGGGAGTGGATTGCGCATTGCGGACAATCTGAACGCAAGCAAACTTAACCGGATCTGGAATCACACTCAGGCCCGCCGTGTACACCAGATCTACTTCGCTAAACCATAAGCCAACGATGTTCATCGGTAGTGTGAGTTCGCCAGTTGCGGCGAAGAAATCAATAGCCGATGCGGAGATATCCGTCCAGACCCCTGGAAGCCCGAACATCAACGCGACATCCAGTCTGATATCGTCGAACGGCCATTCTCCCCTGCGGGGAATGCAATACCGTCCTCTCGCCGACATAATGGGGGTAGTCGCCGGAGCGACAACTGCCAGCGGCAAATAAGTGACTCTCGCGGTGTTGCGGTCAGGAGCCATCCGCAAGCGCTCTTCATACTGCGCGACCCCGAGAGTTGAGCGGCGGCAGTGAGCATCAATCAAACTAGAGGCGCCCGCGACCAACGAAGCCGGGGTGGTTGCTTCAAGACCGTATAGCTCGTATTCCGAAACATCGAGATAGTTCATAAGAGTTTCCCTGTGCTCCAAAAAATTGCCCGGCCCCCAACCTTTAAAAGACGGAGAGCCAGGACTTGAAAAACCTCTGTTGTCTAACGATTGACCTTTACTTCGTAGTGAGCGTATGACGCGCCCTTTACCACCGGAGCGCCAAATTTCACTACCACTAACTGCGAGGCCAGCGATCCCAGCAAGCCCAACTGGAAAACTCGCGGATTAGGATCCGAAAGCCAGTGGTACTCAATGAGATCTTCAGTGACGACGTAACAAGGAAGTACTGCCGTACCACTCCCGGGAACGCCGGTGTATCCCAGAGCCCATTCCGGAATCAGAGGCAGTTCACCTGCTTGTGTCGTCAGCGTCTTTACCCTCAAGCCGCCGGTGATTTCAGCGGTCGAGAGTACAACGTTGAACTCTGCTTTCATCTCCCGGTCAATCAGGTCGAGCAGAACAGGATTTGCATAGATGGCGGTCGGGCGAACTTCGAAGGAAGAGTTTGAAACCATTCCCGCGATGACTCCCTTAATTCCATCCACGATGCTCGCAGTAGTTCCGATGGTCGTGGTGTTTCCGCCGGCTTCAATCTGGCTGATCGCACCCATGTATTGGAATGTTGTCGGCGTGCTCAACGAGGTGTCATTGCCGTTCCACAACGACACATCATGAGTTCGCAACAGCCCTTCTACGGAATCGGCCAGATCTTTCGCTTGCAGGTAGGCGAACTGGCTTTGCTGTGCGCCCACTTCCAGATCAAACAGGTTGTAGTTGATTTGCGACACTAGCGCTTTCAACGGCACCGTGCGTTCGACTCGTGTCGGCGATCCCGTGACCGCTGCGATATTGCGGGGATCAACGAAAGCTTGCGCAGCCGTTGGTGCGTTGATGGTCGTCTGTTCAAAAAATCGGGATGGATGCCCGGTCGCTGGTACCTGCCGGACTCTCTGCCCGAATACTCCGCGCCTGCGCACGATGTCGGTTATTTCTGTTTGATAACGTTCAACTTCTATCGCGCCCGGCCCAAGGAAATCAGCCGCCGCGTTTAGATCAACAAATTTTGCGTTCATGTTTTCTCCTGAAATAAATTTGTGCTGCGTGTTGAATTTTGCCCGTCGTGATTCCCAAATAAAAAGGGTGCGAATTTATCGCACCCTTTGAATGTCGAAGTAAGAGCCCATGGCTGAAGACCACGAGCTGTTTATCAATCGATCATTCCAGCCCGCGCCATCTCCGCCTTTACTGCGATGCGTTGCTCTACGCTCAACGATTGCAGCGTTTTGCTCAACGCAGCGGAATCCAGTTTGTCGCCAGCCTCGGGAAAGTTTTTACCCAACAACCCCGAAACCAGCGGCGACAATGTTTTGCGTCCCATGCGGACCGCCTGCGCTTTCAATTCTGTGTTCGTCTTCTCCAGTTCGGCAACGCGTTTTTCCAATTGAGTTGCCTCGCTGCGAGATTCGATCTCGTCATGTGTGGTACCGCGGTCCTCGACTGCTGCCACGATGCGGTCAACTTTCGCATTTAAAGCCTCTTGCTGGGCGTCGAGCCTTTCGAGAACCCGGTCTAGAGTTTCAGCTGCATTTGCCAACCGGCCTGCGGTTGCCGCGAGTTGTTCTGTCATTTCCTGATCCATTTATTTCTCCTTTGTTGAATTTGCTGCCGTTGCCTTCTGTCATCCCATCTCAATCCATGTTTCCTCGTACGCAGCCTTGTCACGTCGCAGGATAGCCGCGCCCGTGAAAGTGACACTGGGTGAGCGTCCATACCTTGGCTCGAAGATCCGCGACCCGGGCATCCGCAATTTCGTACGACATTCCCAGACAAGCGTCCGTCCCGTTCTCGCTTTCGGATGCCGACAATTGGCGGCGCTGTCCCCCTCGCCGGATCTCTTTCACGATCTCTGGAAAATCTTTGGCGAAGAGATATCCTCCCAGTTCCAGTCTTCGTCCGGAGATTTCAGCGCGCGTAATCACGCCAATCTTGCGCCGTGTGTCGTGCCGGTCAAGACTGGGAGAATAGTCAAGCGCCATTCCCAGCAGGGACGGCAGCCCATCCTCGGCGGCTGCTCGAGTCAGCACGACTCGATGTCCCCGCGCCCCTGCTGGAGCTCTGTCCGACGCTACGTCCACCAGCGTCAGCACACCGCAAAACTCTTCCCGATTGGGATGCCCTGTCACCAGCGGCATCTCGATTGCCATGGATTCCAAATCAATCTTCATCATTCCTCTTTTTGTTGCTGGACTCGTTACACCGGACCGTGTTGTCTTGAAGAAAATCTGCCTAACTCTGCCCCACACTCTTGACCATTGGTGCCGCTACTTCCAGTGGCGTGAGTCCGCGCATTCTCCGGACCTCATTGACGGTCAGCACTCCGTTTTGTAGCAGGAGTGCCTGAATTTGCGCCTCTTCCATTTCGTCCCCGCCCGAATCCACATCGGTGAAAACAAACTCCAAATCGTTCCACCCAAGCTTCTTGCAGATTGCATCTCGAGTGAGATGTTCTGCCAAAAGCCGCGCGGTGGGGACAATCGCCTGGCGAAACGCCTCGTCAGCCATTTCCATCGCGGTGGAACGATTTACATCACGTTCAACGCCGAGGCACTGAGGAGGAAGATCAAACGCATCCGCGATAATCCGCAAAACAAATTCCTGCCATTGCAGTCGCAAATCGGCGTCCGTCCCTCCGCCAAATCGCAACACTTCCGGCTTGTTCTCCACCGATAGAATTGGAACTCGCCCCGTCCCTTCAATTTCGTCCTGCCACCATCGGATCAGCCGCTCATGGTGTTCCGGCGTGAGGCCTTGCAGCCAGAGTGCATAGTCCACCACCGAATTCGACGCCAATTTTGCGGCATACCGATGCGCTCCCAGGAATGCATTCACTGCTTCGAACGCAACCTCGAGCCGTCCCAACCCGAACGGGGTAAATGTGCGCGGGTTCAGCCGGATATAAATGAGTTCATCGTCGTTCAACACAATCGTGCCATCAGGTCCGGATTTCCCAGTGACTTGGACGTAGCGTGGCGAGTCGCGCATTCCATCCCAGTCCGACCTCATGCGGATGGTCGCGCCATCCACCGGCCATAATCCAAGAGGACGTTGCGGATCGCCCGTAGTCTCAACTTCGATCGCTCCAAACCCTCCGACAATCACATCTTCGAGAACTTGCTCCGACAGTGATCGAAAAGAGTCATCCGGATTCGGATTGTCGAAGTTGTCCGTCAGTATTTGTGCGCGCAGATCAATATCGCCCGCGGATCCGGGCGATCGGCCCGGACGAGGCTGAATTCGCCAACGCATCCCTACGATCCGATCCTTGATCGTGTTAATTGCCTTGCGCGCAACCGGCGTTTCCGAAAAACGCCGCAGGTTTATGGGCGTGGGTTTTGGAAAACTATCCGCCCGCGGCCCGTAGGTATTGAGAATGGAGGGAAGAGCTACTGTCCTTCTCTTGCCTTCAGCTTTCCCGCCTTCGAGAGACACTCCTGCAACCCGGCGCATCGCGCCGCGTAAAACGTTTGTAATTTTCATGGTTTTTTGTCTTTAGATCGTGTGGCGCGGGCGCCCTCGCCCGCGAAAAGCTAATCAAATATCACAGTTGTTGAGACACGCGTGTTGAGGCATTCCCCCGAGGAAATTCAAGCCCTCAATTCCAATCTGGCTCGTTCGGCTATTTTCGGCATCTCAGCTAAAACCGCCACCTGGACCTGATTCTCGATCATCGTCTGCTCCGCATATTTAGCCTCTGCATTGTTCCGGTCCCAATCATCGTTCACCACTGCGGTTAGGAATGGCGCCGCCCCGGTTTTCTCAGCAACAACGCCAATTATTTCTTTCGCTCGGCTTCCAAAATAATTCGCTTGGTCCAACTTCCCACTCAAAGAAACAGCCTGGAACACCTTCAGCTCTTCACGGACGCGATACGCAAAATCCAACTTCAGCGGATCCCCCGGCTGCGTGAACTGCTCCATTGCAATATCGGTCATCAAAGATCCCAAAATTCCCGCTTCCTCAAACGCGGCTCGCATCTCCTGCCAAATCCGATTCCGTCCGCTCGGAACCCGTTGCGTCGGCTGCTGAATCACTTTGAAATAAAGGGAACTCAAAGCCTCAATCTCTTTTCCCGGATCCTCCGCCAGGCACGCACTCATTGGCGAAAGCTGAATCAAGTTCGAAAACGAATCTTCCATTTTTCTCAAGAATCCGGCCCGCGTTTCCTGATTCTGAAATTGCCTTCGAGCGATGCGCGCAATCGCCTCCAACATCTCGGTATCCACCTGCGGATCAAGGCGTCCGGCTGCCCGTCCAGTCAGGCGCGAATCGAACTTCTGCAAATCCCGCACGGTCAGCTTCCATCAAGATCAACCCGATGTTAACGAACTCCTCCCGCACAGCGACCGGCACATATCGCAGCAGGAAAAACTCGAGTTTTTCAAATCTGCCATATCCGTGAAATCACGCTTCTTCTAGCCAGTTAGGAAAAGGCCTGCGAAGCGACATCCGGAACGCAGTGATCAACTCTCTAACCATTGTTCTCCGGCTTAACAGTGATAGCACTAATTTCTTAAGTCCATCCCAGTCGCTTCCGTACCATTCCGGCGGAATTTCGCCGGCCGCGGCCCACACCAATTCGTCATCCATATTCTCAATTAATGAAAGCCAGGGCTCGAACGCGTCCCACCCACGCACGTGTGCATACACTTCATTCTCAGGATAAACTCCGCGTAGCGGAAAATCCGGGAACGTCCATTCCCCGGCATTGAAGCAATATCCTTGATCAATGAATGTAACGGTATATTTCCGCTCCCGCATTTTCCGCCAAAATGTCGCCTGCCTGCCATTTGCATTTCCTGTCCACTTATCCATGGCCAGAATTCCGGCGAATGTTTCACGATTGCGGACCCGCTCCAACATCTCGATCGGAAGATAATCAAAAACCTGTCCTTCCAGCGGACTTACGACATAACGAGATCCAAATTGCAGGCCTGGCTCGCAAGGGATGGTGCTTCCTGCCAACTGAATATTCAACTCCGATGTGTGTTGTACCAGCCAGTCTTTCACCTCGATGACCTCAGTCGCAGGCACCGGAAGCGCAACCCCCTCGGCTAGCCGCGACGCCAGAAACTCATTTGCAAGCACGCGCAGGTGTTGCGGATTATTCCGAAACTTAACGACGTAAAAATTTCCGTCATCGCAGCGCATCAGGTGCCCTTGAGCGCCTCCTCGCATCCGTTTCACGTGCTGTACCGCAGTCACCGGCAACTCGTTTTCCTTTTCCAGCAAATTAGTGGGGGCTTGCCGTTTGAAAACGCTCCCATCGTGCTAAGAGCTTTAGTCACTTCTCGCTTCGTCCCTATTTGGGACCACATCATAACCACGACGTCTCCTTTCATGATGTGACGGTCAAACATAAATGGATGTGGAAATGTTCTTAACTGCGGGGCAGACAGGACAATCCCATCCATCCTGGTCCCGACTTTTGGCCGACATCCCTTTGCCTCACCCCAAGAGCAATTGCCATAGCCATGACACAATCGTCGTGGGTTCCGGCGGCCGCCCGCGAATTCCCGTCGGGATGCCGCACAAATGTCCTGCACTCTCTCAAGAGACGCCGGCTTCGAAATAACTTCGGATCAGTAATCAAGACATCTGCAAAATTCTCAATCATGGCTGGACGGCTTATTGCGGAAGTCAACCAACCATCCTGGCCGTCATGTTTATAAATATGCGGATATTCCAAATTTTGCAGATGCGCCAAAACTCCATAGCCGTGATTATTTCGTTCGACGGCGAGCAATGCATTGTTATAACTTCTCGCCAACTCGAAAAGCCGCGAAGCCAAGTCACGCAGCGGAAAATGCCCACATAACTCTGCACACTGCATTCCTGTGCTGCGTTCAATTACCTGCGCGCTGGAACAGTCGCCATCGGAACCGCCTCCCGCGGGATCAACTCCCACAATGTATTGTCGGCCTGCTTGCGGAGGCAGCCAAACTAGCCAACGTTCGTTGTCTCTTGTTTCCAGCGGCTCGCCGCACTCGCAGAAATCCCCGTTCTATCGCTTCAAGTTCGAAAACGCTTTCGCCAGAAGTTCGAAAGCATGAAATCGCATCTTCCGCGTATTCCTGGATTGCTAATCCTCGCAACTGCGCGCGATTAAGACGGCGCCAACGTAGTTGCGAATCCGTCAGTCCCGCGCTCGTCCGCAGTCCCTCTTCTTCAGAAGTGAGAACTGCGATCGGCTCTCGAAATTCAATTCGATAATCGTCGTCATACCACCAGGGGAAAAAGTGTCGCGCAAACTCAGTCTCCGGCGCCCGTTGCCACTCTTCATAAAAGACTCCCCCGGCCCCGTTCGCCGTGGACTCCAATACGATTTCTCCATCCACCGGCACCGCTGCCCGCAACGATGCGAGTACCTCCATCCCATCGCGGGGCCAGCGGGCAACCTCCGAGCAGTGCAGGTTATGAATCGTAATCCCGCGCCCCGCGTTAGGATCCGCCGCCGTCGCCACGCGATATTCGCTATCCAACCGTGGGAATACGATCTGACGGATGTTGGCGCGCGATGTTATCAGCGCGCCGCGTTGCATCGGTTCGGGCAGGTTCTCCCAGAAGCGATGCACAATTCGAAAAATTTCCTCGGCCGATTCCTGATCATGCGCAACCTGCACCGTGATCGTGCCCGGTTGCGTAATCGTCTGTATAAAAAACCTCGCCGCAATATATGTCGTAATCCCTAGTTGCCTGGCTTTCAAGACAATGTTCCGCTTGCTGCATGTTCGCGAGTACTCTTTCTGTGCGCGATTTGCCTTGAGACAAACCAGTTGCCGGGACTTACTGCGAACCTTTAGCAAGCTCTCAATCAGGAAATCTCGAATCGAAAGTTTGTTTTTCGCCGAAAGATCGAGATTTTTCCCTAACTTCCCAAGCAGATCGAGATCGTCATTTAGGTTTGCCGGTACTAAAAACCTTGAACCGCGATCTGCAAACTGCATTTTTACCTCGCATGTCCCAGGTACTCCGGCACGTACGTAAACGATCCGATCTCCCATCCGCTGCCAAATTGGGTTTGATCAATCCCCATTAGGTCATACCTGTATTCATTACTCAGAGCCGCACCCTGATCCACATCCGGCGAACCAGCCAGCGGCCGAACATCAATGTCCGGTCCCGAAGTCACGTCCGCGAAGTAAGTGGTTCCGGAATTAGGATCCGCAGCTGAAAGATAGTTCACAAGTTGAGTATTCGACATCAGCGTGGCTCCACTTGATTTCAACGCATCCAGCATGACTCCAACCTGGTGAGGAGGTAACTCATTCACGTGCCAAAAGATTCCATAAGGAACGCCCCACACTGCTGATTTGAATACCAGCGCATCGATCTTGTTAATAAGTTGCGCATCGGTCAGATTTTGAAAGTTAGGCACAATGCCCTGGCTCAAAATATTTTGGATGTTAACCCCAGTCCCCAACACCGTACTCGCGTTAGGCGATGGATCCATGCTTCCCGATCCGCGTGCTCCCGCAAAGCCCGCAGCCAGAGTCATGGCCTCCGTAGATGTGTCCTCATAACTTCCCGGATAGACATAGACCCAGCTTCCAGGAATGACCGCCTCAATTTCATTGGAGTATCCAGACTCGCTGGACCCATTCAGCGCCGTCACCACGTAGAACCAAACCTGCTGTGGATTCACCGCGTAATCCACATACGTGGGATTCGGTACTGGTCCCGCAATTTTTGTGTACGGACCTCCACTCGTCGCAGACCGGTAAACGTTGTAACCGCCCACGTTTGTCTCCGGATTCCACGATAGGACCGTCGAATGTCCCCCGCCTATTCCCGTGAGGTTCAAATTCATCCATGCCTTCGACCACTCGATTTCGTCCGACATCAACCTTACCTTGTCGGCCAACAGCAAATAACTGCTGGCCTTAATGTCTTGTGAAGTTATGTCAGCCAAGTCCTCGCTTTTTACCGCCGACTTCATATTTGGGTCCGCAATGACCGAGAACACGCCGCGCTGGTTGAGTGTGAAAATAAGCCCACCTAACGTGTCAAGCCCCGATGGGACCATGTCCGTTCCCGACGAACTCAGATCCCAGCTCACCTGCGCACTCGGATCGCCGGGCGCCGTAATCGTAAATTGCTTGTTCGCGATTGAAAGCGTGACGCTCGACGCTGCAGTCCCGGTGTATTGAATCGTGAACGCGTTCGGGAACACGAAATACTGATGGGAAACTGAATGACAGTTCAGATCCCAGCCTGCATTAATCCATGATTGAAATGTCGGAATCAATTGTTCCGAAAGGTCATACCCAGTCACCACCGCGATACTGAGTGGTACGCCTTCGACTGGATCATCGGCAACAACGACTCTAGGTACTGATGCGACCCGTCAATCAGCCCAGGATCGTCATATGTCACCGTAATTCGCGCCGGATATAGCATGAAGCCCCGCACGTTCGGTGGTGTATCCGCCGCAATATTGTGTCCCCCATCAATTGGTCCGGGCGTGCCCGTGATGTCTGTCGAAATACCTGTGGCAATGTTGTTCGCGTAAAAATGGCAATACGAATACGTGACTGCGGCCGTGTTATCCATCAGTCCGTACGTCCGGTTTGCGTAGGCCCGACAATTCTTTAACTCGATCGCGGTTGGTGTATTGTCAAACCGGTACCCAACATAGTTCCGGTGTGCATCAGTGTTGAAGAGATGAATGTCTCCCGGCGTTCCGCTTGGATGAACATAAAACCCAATCGGCACGGTTGCGTTCGGTACTCGGCTGTCCGCCATCATATTGGCCAGCCAAATATGGTCGCTCGCCCCCTGTACTTGAACTCCGTAACCGTCGTACCAATCTAACTTGATGTGTTGGATTTCAATATTGCTGACGCCGTTAATGTTGATCACGGCTTGCCCACTCAAAATAATCGGAGTAACGGAACCAAAATGTACAACCGGATTCCCCGACGCTGCCCACACATATAACTTTTGCGCAACCGGATCGTAAAACCAGTCACGATCATGCGCGAGAGTGCTCTGGGTGCTTTGTGAATTTCCCCACTTGGTTCCGAACCTGACGAAGTTAAGCTGCGAAATTGGCTGCGTCGCACTTAGAGTAATTTGCCAGACATTTTCCGCTGTATTGGTCCACTGCGAATTGCTTGTCGCGTAATAGCCCGTAAATTCGGGAGGCTGCCCATTCCCATAAGCGTCAAATTTGATCGGATTTCCTGTCGCCCCGCTCGAAGGCGGGGTCAGCCACTCATTCCAAACCGCGTCTCTTTTGAACAGAATCACATCTCCGGGTTGAAAGGTCGAAATGCCAACCTTCAACAACGTTCTCCACGCGCTCTGCGGAGTAAGCCCGTCGTTCCGGTTGCTTCCCGCCGGGTCCACGTAATACGTTGTCGCAACGGCGCGCAGCGCCAGCAGCAATACACAAGCAAAAGTTTTCATTGGAATCTCTGGGTTTAGAAGTCGGTCGAAAGTCTAGTGCAGTGAAAACGTTGGAATCGTGGTGGCCGTATATGAATCTGATGGAACCGTGATCGTCGCCGGAAGTATCCCTCCGGTTGTAACGCTCTCAACTATATTTCCCGCATAAGTCAATCCTGCTCCGCTATTGCCGCCTTCGAGTACGGCGCATGCGGTCGTGCAGTTCGTCGTTAGCACTGCATAGTACTTCCCAGGAGGTAGTTGGGCACTTGAAGTCCAATTGAGAGTCTTCCACCCGGCGGAAGATGCGAATGAAGTACCGGCAGTTGGACCGATGTGTGCCACAACAGTTCCCGAGCTATTCATAATTCCAATGTCATAAGTATTCGCCGTATTATCCGCAGTTGCGACGTCATAAGCCACTTGGGTTGTAGCCAGGTTGCAGTACAGTACCAGCCCCCAAACCGATGCCTTGTTAGCGGTAAGTGTGAAGTTGACCGTGCTGGCCGCATTCGGAGTCGTAAACCAGATTGGGCAAGTTTGTGATTGCACATAGGCAGTGGTCGCGAGCTTCGTGCTATTGTCCGACGCAGCCGGAGTCGGCGCCACCGGCGTTCCCGTAAACGTCGGAGATGCCAGCGGCGCTGCTCCCGAAATCTGTGTGACTGAGTAATCTCCGCTCGTCGCCGCTACTACTCCATTGCGGCCGAAGACTGAAGTCACTGGTGCGCTACCATTCGCCTGCACTTCCGCGCCGACTAACACTCCATAGCTGCCCGCCGCTGCATTCGTCGAAAGTACCCGTCCCAGGAGCTGCCCGATAGCCGGGTAGCTGCCACCTGCGTCGGTGCAGTCCCCCGCCACCAGACTGCTGATTTGTACGTAATCTCCTGCAATAGTAGCGCCATCAAAGGCGCAGGTTGCCTGCCCAGCCCTTGCAATTTGCGCGCTTCCGGATGTTCCGGCGCCGTCCACAACCACGCCGATAACTCCGCTCGTGTCCGTTGTCGCGGCGATTACTGCCGCCGAAGGCGCTCCCGTGGCCTTCGCAAGCTTATTCAACGTGGTCCCTGTTGTAGTCGCGTTTGGAATATCCGTTGCCAAAGCACCAGTCGTGGTATCCACATAGGTTCCCGCATATAGGTGCTTTAACCTCAAAGTAGGTGTCCCTACATCCTTTATATTGTCCGACCATGGCTTGAGGTTGAATGAAGGATCAATTACCCATCGCAGCGATCCTTGCAGCCAAAAACCTAACCCTCGCTGCGTTCCACTTCCAAGCGCATCGGACCCCATGAAGAAGTAGCTGTCGGTGGAGTCATATCCGAGGCGAATGCGCTCATAGTCGCTTGCATCCGTACGCGAGCCATAAACGTTCAGCGTTTGCGGTGTTGCCCCGTTATATTCTTCAAGTGTGTTTGCGTCAGTGTTAAATACGTTGGTCAAACCTAACTGCACAGCTTGGCCGTTGTTGCTGATAACTTTCGGACAATGGCAACTGGAATCAAACCAGAACAGCCCATAGTTGGGGATTCCCGTTGGCGCAGTTGTCTCCGAGAGTTGCATCACACTGGCGGTACCGCAATTCGCATTTCCATTCGCCTGCACTCCCGTCGCAAAACTTCCGCTGCATTGAGTAGGAGTTTGCGCCAGCTGTGTTGCCGTATTCGCATTCTCTGTAACGTTACCGTTAACGTCGAGTTTGGCAACCTCCACCACCGCGCCGGCGTTTTCTGAAACTTGCAATTTTCCACTTGTTCCAAATCCAATCAACGACTTTCCTGATGCTGCCGGGCTCAGCGCGCCAAAACCCGCTTGAACACTCCACGCCGCGGACCCGACTGTCACAAACGAACTTGCCTGTACTGTGCCGGCTACGTTCAAGCCACTATCCATTTGCACGTTCGTTTTGAATTCTTTCAGTCCACTTGTGAGGCGCTCCAGCCAGTTCGTCCCATCGCCTACATTTCCAATGTAGTTCGATAGAGACACCGGCGCGCCAAAGCTTATTCCAACATGCTCCGGACCGCCATCTCCCAAGTCCGCCCCAATAAACGCATCGTTCACGTCATTCGTAGGACGGTTATTCGCAGTCGCAATGGTCTTTTGGAAGTTTGAGTCTGACAAAGTAATGATGTGTCCGGGCGCCGTACCCACGCAGCAAAAGTTCAGCCTGCCTTTCAGGTTTGTTAGTTGGCCTGCATCACTGTTTGTTTTCGAGGCCAGCAACAGCGCGCCTTGTTGAAAAAACCCTTGCAACGGTCCTGAAGAAAAGCAACTCATCCAGATCGGGGTCCAATTTCCAGCTTGAGAGCAGGTGTTTGAATAGATGGCCGGTCCTGCTGAGCCCATGACTGAAACAACATTTCCGCGAACGGTTTGCACCCAGGCTTGAGCGGAGCTTGAGAAGTTTGCAGAGTCGCCATTACTGCTGAGAATCATTGCTCCCGGCCAGTAGTCAAGAAGAGGATAGTAAGTCTGAGTGGCGACTGTGTAAGTTAACAATGGTGACTGAGTGTCCGTGAAGGTACACACGCCATTCACGCACGCTGAAGGCAATACCCCGGTAGCGACTGCGTAGTTGCCTGTTCCGTATGGAGCTTGGGGGCTTGCGATACTTGGTACGGTAGTTCTTAGCAGGTCATAGCTGGTCGCTCCGGCAATCGCGGGCGTGGTAACTGAAATGTTTCCTGATCCATTAGTTGACGCTTGCCCGGCATACAACGGATTACCTGCTCCGAAACCCGAGTTTTGAGGAACGATATAGTAGGAATATACTGTCGCCCCAGTGTTGGCAAAAGTAGGGATAATACCTGTGGGAGCTTGCCCGCCGTCTACTTCCAATTGCGATCCCTGCGCGATCACTCCGGCTTGACCGATATTTCCTTTCGGGTTGCTGCAATTTCCCACTTCTTCATAGACATTATCCAATTTTTCGGTACCGAAACCGCCGCGTCGCGTTCCCGTCCGTACACCATACTGTGCGTATCCCTGTATCACGCTATCCGATATTCTCAACGTATTTCCGGACTGCCAGTCCACTCCATTTCCTGAACATTGCAGAGAGACATTCATGTTTTTTAGCCATCCCACTGCCGGATAAGTTGCGAAAGGCCCCGGTGCATACACCACGGGGTTACAAACCGTCGCATCACAACGAGTACCGTAACCAAGACTGGTATCAAGCCCATCCAACAGGAAGGCCTCGTCATCATCTACCTGCACATAAGTGCTGAACGTCCCGCCGTTTAATGCCACTCGGGTTGTAATATTGAATATGCGAGCTTTTTGCGAATTGTCTTCAATGAATGGATGAGTGCCATTGACGATCGTCGGTCGGCCCCGTGGGCTCACCAGCGTGATGTCAGAAAACTCATTAGAGTTCGCAGGGTCGCCTAGGAAAATGCAGGAGTCATCCATCCAGCATTCCACGATGGATCCAGAAAAATCTATCGTCATATTCGACGATCGGACCGATACCCGCGCGTAAGCAATAAACTGTCCTGGTGGCACGATGACTTTCCCGGCCTGCGAAGTTCCGAGAGGATTTGTCGGGATATATCGTGCTCCGATCAATGCTTCTTGAAGCCCGCCCGATGCGCTGCCAATTGTGTATCCCGAGGGATGCGAGTTGACAGTAGTGAATTGCAGTGTTCCCGCTAGTCCGTTGCCAGCGCACGTTCCTCCGGTAACTAACACAGCTTCAGCGGTTCCTGTTCCGGAAATATACAAGTAGTACCAATCTTCGCTTCCGGTTACCCCTGGCGAGCAAACCGACAGATTCACCGTTGTAGCTCCGGCCACGCTTAAATCCGTTGCCGGACTTTGCGACCAATTGAAGTCGCTGGCGTACTTTATCGCCTGCATTCCTCCCGTGACTCCGGCGCCTGGCTTCGGCTGGTATTTTCCCAAAGATGCCACGTACGTAATCACTTGATTATCAGTTGGTGCTGACGTATCCACAGGGACACCTTGAATCGAAACAGCATTGCTGCTTGTCCCGCATCCTCCCCAGGTGGAATCCCCATGCAGACATACGCTGTTATTCGCAGTACCATTTCCCAGTTGCCCAACCGGCACAGTTCCTGCTATCAGCCCCGCTTTCACGGCAAGCCCGAGGTCTACGTAATTTTTGTTAGCCGCTTGATTCGGCGCCACTGGATTCCCCGGAAGAGTCAGTGGCCCGGTCATCGTGTCACCCGCTTTGCTTACGAAATTGCCGGACCCTGATCCAGTTACCGAACTATCAACATAGGCCTTATTCACCGCATCGGTTGCCAGCACCGGCGCTGGGAGACTGGGTGCTACCGCGAACTGCTTTGCGCCCGTGATGGTTTCGTTTCCATTCAGGTGGACCACGGCGGAGTCATTGGCTTTGCCTGCCAATGCAGTGTCTACGAATTGTTCGGTGGCTAGTTGTGATGGCTGTCCGGGAGCGCCCGGTGTCGTCCGCACCGCGGCGATCGTCGCAGGAGAAGTCGTCGGGACCGCCCAGTATTCGGTCTTTACCGTTCCATCATCAAGTTGGTACACCACACTATAAAAAGTTCCCGAAGGAGTCGCACCAGAGTTGGGAACCAATTGCACCGAGAGAGCGCCACCCGCCCCCAACGCCACGCTGTTGGTTCCTGCCACGATGGCCTGCCCGCCAGCTGTCGTGAAAGCCGGCCACGAGATCAACAAGGTGCCTCCAGCTGGCGTTCCGTCCGCGCGGTACACTACATCGCTAATTGTGGTTAACGCGGGCGTTTGTGCACTTAAAGCTCCTGATCCCAGAAGAACCCATGCGAGAATCACTGGCAACAAATAAAAAAGCCGTCCTGATGGACGGCTCGCGTCGGACATAACCCCTCCCTTGCTAAATCGTTTTTAAACACACCCGTCTCGACCTACAAGATGGACAAGACATTTCCAGCTTGCGCAAAAAATCTCAAATCATGTGTTGGATCACAAAAAAGACAACCGCGGAACCGCAGCGAACCTCACGCTATCGCTGCAACTCCACTTCCCCTCGGTCACTCATCTGTAGGAAACTCTCCACGCTTTGCACATAAACATCCGCAAAATCCACAACCGGCCGCCTAGCTTCGATAAGCTGCATCGCATCGGCGACACTCCAACCGAGCGAACAAAGTATCGCGAGTGTCATCATTGGCGCGCGGTGCACTCCGGCGGCGCAATGGATGTATACCTTCGTAGCTTCATTGTCCAGCGCCTCAAGTGCAAAATCTACGCCTCTCGCAAACAGCGCCTCCGCCTTCGGTTGGAAGTCATCGTCCGTCGCATTCCACAGAACGTTGATCCCGTATGCCTTCGCAATTGCAGTGTCGTCAAATTCGGCCTGCATATCTATGATGTGCGTGACCCCCGCCTTTGCCACATCAGACATATTTTCATCAGACCAAATCCCGCCACCTACTGCGATCCGGCCCGTCACCCAAGTCATATCCATCGGAACGATCCTGCGCGCTTTAATGATTTGCGTATCCGTCAAGCGGGAAGCTGTATTTAATCTGCCCAATGCAAAAGACCATCGGCACATAGCCACTTTCCCTTGACTAACTTTCATTTTACGGCAAGATCGCTCTCTTCATGAGCAGGAGGACACGATTCTTTCATGACTTTGGTTTCCGGCGGCCCCAATTCCTGAATGCCGCTTTCTTCGGGAATGCCGAGATTCCGCAACAGTATTTTACTTAGAGACTCCTCCGGGGCTAACTCAGTTGAGACTATCGCCGGAAACAGCCCTGCCATCTCAAACAGATATTTCATGGCAAGATAATTTCCATCTCCGGCTAGTTTCACTATGGACTTCGCCATTTTAAGCGCCTCGTTGCCCACGAGCCGGATAATTTGCTCTCGGACAATAGGAATATTCACCGGCACATCCCGGGAGTATTCAGGTTCTGGGCGCGGTTCTTCCGCCTTTCTCGCCGGTTTTGCTCTCGATCGCTTCCCCGCTTTGGTTTGTCTCATAGTCGGAATAAAACATTGCCAAAATAAAAAAGGAGCGCGTTCTTCGCGCCCCTTTTGAAATTTCTTACTTACAAATCTAGAATATCAGATTGAATAGGGTAAATGCGCCACCATTTTGAACTTTTTATTCGCTACTCCCACAATCACTTAACTCATCAGGGGTCGTTTTTGCCTCTTGACAAGATTCTGGAGGATTCGGAGTTGTCTGCGGAAGTCGCCTCAGCAGCCCGCCATCTAGGAAGCTTTCGCTGATCTGGTCCAAGACTTCAGGAAAACGCCGCACTAGAGTCCGCCGACCGCAGTTCATTAATCGGGCTGCGTCATCTTGTGAATAGTCTTGCAACACGATCCTCCCAATAAGCTCCTTATCGAATGCATTAAGTTTTTCCAGGACCTTTTCCACATCATGAACGAAAATTACCGCATCCTCGAAAGTCGATACCCGATAAGATGTCACTCGCGTACGAAAAAACTCCCTCCCCAAGAGCGACGGTAGTCGCCCAACCTCAATTGACAGGCGCATGTATCGCCTCAGTATTCCTACGGTGCGGTCACGATAGAGCCACAAATCCGATCCTGGAGCGTTGAATTGTTCATCCGGGTCAGGTAGCGGCTCCTCCACTGCCGCGACTACTACCTTCTCAACCACCTGAGTTCCACGGACACGACAAGCCCAGCCGTGACAGCTTCCACCAAAGCAATTGTTGTGACCATCATGCATTACCCCCTTCTCCGGAGATAATCACTATTCTCGGACCCGGAATTCCATCCTTCTTGTGATTGCCTGGCAGGCGCGGAGGGCTTTTTCTTCGGCCTGAAGACGCAACATCCGCCATCTCAATCGCACACGACGCGCAGTATATTTCTCCGCTCCCAAGCTGCCGGACCCATAATCCTCCGCACCTTTCGCAATATTTAAGTTCCAGCTGAACGATGTTGAACTCCTCGAAATCCATGATTGCCTCCTGTTTTCTCGTCAGTGCGGCCATCCTGAGTAAGGCTTGCCAAAGACGGGTTAACTGGCAGTTATCAGTTCGGACAAGACTGCCAGCGCCAACAAAAAAGGCCCTGCGCCGATTTCTCAGCGACAGGGCCCGTTTCTTTACGGAGTACCTGGTGAATTATTTAATTTAAAAGTTCTGGCCTATATGACTTCTGCTCCGGATGGCTATCCGAGCGGAGGTTGCCGAAAATAGCCTTCCTCGTAGCCCGACTTCAGCACCTGCCCATTCTGC
Organism: uncultured Acidobacteriaceae bacterium; assembly: GCA_963796015.1. Taxonomy (GTDB): domain Bacteria; phylum Acidobacteriota; class Terriglobia; order Terriglobales; family Acidobacteriaceae; genus PALSA-188. The sequence goes on from CAWCJR010000006.1 coordinate 489,636, forward strand.
ACTTGGATGCTGACTTTGCCCGTAAAACCGATCTGCCGCAACAACCTCTCCATCGAAGACGAAAGAACTTCTGCGTATTTCATCTTGCGGCGAAATTCCACGAAATTGCTTCCCTCGTCTTCGAAGTGCTCTTGATCCAACTTAAGAGTGCTTGTCATTATGATTCCTCTGACGACTAAGTTATAACAGGATGCCAATCCTATAGCTCCTGGTTTACAGCGTCAACCTTTCTATTTCCTTCAAGATGTTGCGTTTGTCTTTTACTTAGCACATTGCTATAGCTGAACAATCGCATTTTGCCTGTGGAAAAAGCACACTCCAGTCCAAACTGAAGCCCTTGCTGGAAGCCGCGTTTCAAGGAAAGTCACCAATCATGACTCCTTTCTCACAGATGTTGTGCCTTTCTACGCAATAGCACGCCGCTATATACAGGTCTATACTCCCCCCATGAAGTTCAAAGTTCTTCAGGACAATCTCCGCAAAACCCTGTGGTCGCGCATTGAAGAAGGCAATCTCACCGGACTTGGTCTGGCACGGCAAACAGGATTCAAACAAGCGCACATCTCCAACTTTCTTAACCGCAAACGCGGGCTAAGCATTGACGGCATGGATAAAGTAATGAACGTGCAGCGGCTTTCCGTCCTTGATCTACTTGATCCGGCCGAAATCAATAAACGCGCTAGTATCCTGCCCCCCAGTGACGACGAGTTCGAAAACGTCCTTCTCGTGGACGACAGCGTCGCCGCGTCTTCTCCCCTTCTCATGAGCCGGCACGTGAAAGACATGCTGAAGTTCAAGAAAAGCTTCCTGGAAACGCTTCGCCCCCAGATGGAGGGCTCGCGGGAAGATTGGGAACGCTTCGTTTTGATTCGCGCCAGCGCTCGCGAAGGAATGAGTATGTATCCGCGGCTGCTTCCAGGTGCGACGGTTCTTATTGATCGCCACTACAACTCGCTCAAGGCATATCGCAAGGGTGAGACTAATATGTATGCCGTAAATAAGTTGCAGGCTTGTTCTCTTAAGTACGTTGAATTAGCTGGCAACCATTTGATTTTGCGCCCACACAACACTGCCTACCCGGTGGAAATTATTGCGATGGCGGAGGGGAAAAAAGCCGCCGATTACCTCATTGGGCGCGTCTGCTACGTAGGCATTGAAACCTGAGAGCCTCGGCCTTCACGTCCAACTTTGCAGGACTTTCTGCAATATCCCCACGCTCTCGTCAAGAATTGCCACTTCGTCTCGCGTCAGCATCTTAAGTTGGCTGGCGAAATATGTGATCCTGCGGCGACGGCCATGCCTCATCAGCTTCGCTCCCTTCGGTGTCGCCAGAAGTTGAACTCGTCGCCCATCAGTTGCATCCCTCACCCGCTTCACCAGTCGGGCGCGCTCTAATCCGGACACAATCCGGCTCATCGTTGGGGGTTTCACTTGCTCCGCCGAAGCTAACTCACCGATCGTCATCGCCCCGGCAAACACAAGGACGGATAATGCCGAGAGTCGAGCTGGCGCTTGCGCCATCGTTGCATCCTGGTTGCGCACTCTGCGCAGAAGGTGAATGGCTGCTGAGTGCATCCGGTCAGCCAGTTCTTCGCGAGCCTTAATCTGCCGATGTTTTTGCCCTTGCATTTTCTTTTAGATTATAGTTAGCTATGCTAACTATATTTAAAAACCAGGAGATGATTGCATGCCCTCTTCAACCCTTGGAATTTCACGCATCATTCAGATTGCCATCAATGTACATGATCTGGAGCGCGCCACTGGCTTTTACCGCGACACGCTTGGCTTGCAATTTTTATTCAGCACCGGCGCTATGGCCTTTTTCGATTGCGGCGGCGTGCGCCTAATGTTGACTCGCCCGGAAAGCCCCGAACTGGATCACCCCAGTTCGATCCTATACTTTGCCGTCCCGGATATTAACCGCGCGCACCGTCAGCTAACCGATAAAAACGTGAAGTTCGAAGACTCGCCTCATTTAATAGCCAGGATGCCCGACCATGACCTTTGGATGACTCATTTTCACGACAGCGAACAAAACCTACTTTCCCTCATGAGTGAAGTTTCACACAAATCGTGAAGCTAGCCGTTACCGCCGTCACGAAACCGGCCTAGCCTGCACTCGATGATTCCAGTATTCTTTCTATTACGATGGAGGACTCTATGGACCAAGTACCCGGCATTGTCGCAGGCTCCCGCCGTAACGAAGATATCGCGCTCGACCTCATGAAGTTCATCGCGATGACGACCGGATACGGCCGCACCACCTCTTCAGGGGTAGGTTTTCAGGGTACCGGCGCTGCAGCTAAACCAGAAGAATACGCAGGTCATCTGCTAGACCTTTACGGAAAATGCCTCACCGCAATTCAATCCGGGAAATAACGCACCTCTCACACCGCAAGTACGATTTGATCCAACGTGTGCCGCACAAAGTCTTGCAACGTTGTGTCCGGAAATCGCGCGCGAACGATCACCTGGTCAAACCCCCCCGGCCAGCCATTTTCTCAATGGAAAAAGCCGCAGCTGGCGCTGCGGCCTAACTCCTACAACGTCGTAGTGAACGGCATTCTTACCTACGGCGTCCGCCCTTTTTCCCCGCAGCCTTCTTTTTCGTGGCTTTCTTCTTTGAGGACCGCTTAGATGACCCGCCTCCGGATTTCTTTCCTGAACTCCTCTTTGGAGCTTTTCTCCCCGAAGACTTCTTAGCTGACTTCTTTGCTGACTTCTTTGCTGACTTTTTTGCTGACTTCTTTGCCGGCTTCTTTGCCTTCGACCGCGAAGACCCGCCGCCGCCAGATTTTTTCTTTCCAGACGAAGAAGGCTTCGACGATCCTCCGTCTCCTGACCCTCCACCCGGCCTTGATGGAATTGATCCCGACGAAACAGGTTCTAGCTCTGATCCGCTGCCAGACGGCACCTCCGCTTCTTCTTCCTCCTCCTCCTCTTCGTAGTCCTCTTCTTCTATCGTATCGCCGTAGGAGCCGGGTTCGCTGAATTCGTCGCCTTCGTCATCGCGCATATAGAATTTCTCTTCCAAAGTCATTTCTCCTCCTGATTTCCGGCTGCTCTTCGGCGCCGGGGCTGCGCAAACAATTACATTGCGCTACTGAAAATAAAAAGACAACCAAAAACTTGAACGGCGCGCGATTATAGCATGTCCATCAATCCGCATCGCACGAACCCTGTTCATCGCGGACCAGTCCGCGCAAAGCGTTTGTTAACGTTTTGGAATCACCCCGGAACAAAAGAGTTGTTTAGTGCGGGATGGATCGAGACAAAACTTAGTCGTTACGTCGAATCACAAGAATCATCCCCGGTCGAAGTGTTGCGACATTTCGATTGCTCTCTTTGATCGCTTCCACGGTGGTGTTGTAAGAGTTGGCGATGGAGTAAAGCGTTTCCCCCGGCTTGACTGCATGCCGTACTTGACGAATCTTCGCTGGCTGCGATAACGTCTTATGATTCATAGGCTTGGAGGTCGCCTCTGTCGGGATCGGACTGACGGGCAGGTGCACATACAAAATCCGGCGCCCTTGAAGGCCATCTCCCTTTAGCCGGTTCCAGCGTCGCACAACTGCCGGTGAAAGGCCAAAATTATCAGCCACCGACTGCACTGTGTCGCCCCTCCGCACCCTGTAAACAGTGAGATGTTTCGCGTACGCTTGTACGCCCTCTCCAGCAGCATGCCGCCCCGGAGTAATCGGAATAATCAGTTTCGCTTCGACCGTTGGATTCTCGCCACTCTCCAAACTATTCGCCTTCGCAATCGCACGGCCTGTGGTGTGATACGCGCGTGCGATGGAGAGCAAGTCCTCTCCGGGAGCGACCGTGTGATAGCGCCACCACACCCGCATATCCTTCGGAATGGCGTTTATCGCGTCGAGATATTGGGATTCCGTGCCAACCGGCAGCTTGAGTGTAAATTCCTGATCCTTGGGCGTCACCAGTCGAATCAGGCTGGGATTTAAATCCTCAAGCACCGCCGGGGGAACATTCACGCACTCTGCAACCAATCGCAGATCAACCGCATAGTTAACCTTGACCGTATCGTACGGAACGGGCTTGTCGGGGATCAGTCCCTCCAATCCATACTGCGCCGGGTTCTTCGCCATGATTGTTTCAGCCAGAATGATTGGCACGTAGTTCCGAGTTTCCTTCGGCAAGACATTTCTTTTGTAGAGTTCCCAGAAATCCGCATAGCCGGTCCGTTTCACGGCGCTTTGCACGGTTCCGGGTCCCGAATTGTAGGCAGCCATTGCTAAATACCAGTCGCCGAACTGGTTATAGAGGTCTCTCAGGTGGCGAGCGGCGGCTCGGGTGGCTTTTTCAGGATCCTGCCGATCATCCACCCACATGTTGCGCTCCAACCCATATCCTTTACCCCGCGACGCCATGAACTGCCAGATGCCACGAGCCCCTACTCTCGAAAGTGCCAGCGGATGGAATCCCGATTCCGCCTGGGCCAGATAAATCAGGTCCTGGGGCACCCCCTCATCCTTCAATGTCTTGCGGATCATTTCCTGATACCGCCCGCTGCGGACCAAAGCGTGTTCCAGAGTCCCGCGTCCACGATTCGAAAAATAGTTGATATAGCCCGCCACCGGGTCCGTGAGCATTAATGGCAAGTCTGAATGAGTGGCTTTAATTTCCGCTGCGGCCTGCGCCTTAATATTGGGATCTACTGGCGGCGTTACTTCATTCGCCTCATCAATTGGCGCAGGCTCTGCCTTCTGTTCTGGAGCGGCCTCTGCCGGCTTCGCTGTCTGCAAGTTCAAATCGTTCAACGCCTGATGAATGCGAACCGACTCTTCTTGCAGTCTCGGATCAGGTTGCGCATTCTCGACCGCCTGCCCGGTACTCTCCGCTAAAATTGTGAGTGCGCGATCGAAGTTCGCCTTGGCTGCATCCGCGTTCCGGGCTTTGACGTTTTCCTGCCCAGCCCCATACTCCTTCTCCGACGCTGCAATCACATCTGCAACGGGATCGGGTTTTGCAACCGGGGCGGGAGGAGGAACTATTGCTGGCGCGGGTCTCGATTGTGGAGGAGCTTCCGAGGCGGCAGGAGCTTGGGCCGTGAGCGGCGCCGGATTCCGTTCTACGGGAGGCTGTGCCGTTACCTGCCGTCGGGAACTACACCCCGCGTTGGCAAGAATAAGCGTGAAAACTAAGCCGATGAAAACAAAAACCTTCCTAATCTCCATGTTTTCCGCTACTTGTCTGCCGCCGTCAACGTTTGTTAGCAAATCCTACTACCCGACTTTTGATGGGTCAACGACCGATTCCAGCTAGACTCGTTACTTTGGGGCGGAAAGCAAATGTCCTTGCTCCCAGCGTTAACAGATAAAACGGGCACTCGCTTCCTTACATCAAATAGGCGTTCAGAGAGGAGCAACAGTATGTCAACAACACAACAATCGAAATGCGCCCATCCCCAATGTACCTGCCCAATTTCGGAAGGCCAGGAATATTGCAGCCAAAATTGTGCCAACTCTGCCAGAAACAATGAGGTAGACGTCCAAAGCAAGTGCTCATGTGGACATGCCGGGTGCAAGTCGGCTTCGAAGGCAGCATAAATTACAAAGTCTCAGCCCGGCACCCAGGAGAACTGAAAACCGAGAACTGGGAACTGCCTCTCTGGAATCCGTGGGAAGGACGTCGGCGCCTTCATTCGTCGCGAACCTGTCATCTCAGTAAACACACAACGCGGTAGGCCAGTGCCACATGGCAGCATTTCCTGAAGCTTAAGTCTTTGCATCCCTGCAATCTTCAGCAGAATCCAAAGACGCTATGAAAGCCATTCAGGTAAGTCAACCAGGCGGACTCGAAGCTCTCCAAATCGCCGATCTGCCCATTCCCCAGCCCAAAGAAAATGATGTGGTGGTAAAGATTGCGGCCTCGGGAGTGAACTTCATAGATATCTATCAGCGGGAAGGGCGCTACAAACTACCACTTCCATTCGTTGCCGGCCAGGAAGGCAGCGGCTCGGTAACAGCTGTCGGCGCCAAAGTAAGCGGAATCAAAATTGGTGACCACATCGCTTGGGCCGGAATCCAAGGCTCCTACGCGGAATATATCGCGGCACCCGCAGATCGCTTAGTGCCAATACCGTCGGGCGTGGACGATCGCACCGCAGCGGCAGTGATACTGCAAGGCATGACCGCACACTACCTCTCTCACAACACCTACCCGCTGAAGCGAGGCGAGACTGCCCTGGTACATGCAGGCGCCGGCGGAGTTGGATTGCTGCTGGTGCAGATGGCGCACAACATTGGTGCTCGTGTGATTAGCACAGTGTCAACCGAAGAAAAGGCCAAGCTTGCCAGCGAGGCAGGCGCGGACGAAGTCATCCTATACACGCAGGTTGACTTCGAATCAGAAACGAAACGCCTGACCGGCGGGAAGGGCGTGGACGTCGTCTACGACAGTGTCGGCAAGACCACCTTTGAAAAGGGTCTAAACACCTTGCGTCCCCGAGGATACATGGTCCTGTTTGGCGGTTCGAGCGGTGCGGTGCCGCCATTCGACCTGATTCAGCTGTCTCAAAAGGGATCACTCTTCGTAACCCGGCCGACACTCGGGCACTACGTCCTTACGACCGAGGAGTTGCGGAAACGAGCGGCCTCGGTCTTCGATATGATTGCCGCCCGTAAGCTCAAGGTGCGAGTCGGGCATACATACCCGCTGGCCGAAGCAGGGTTGGCACATCGAGACCTCGAAGGTCGTAAAACCACCGGGAAATTATTATTGCTGCCGTAAGAAAATGCGGCGGTTCACTCTGTATCGAACCTGAGGCACCGCGTTCTGCCCCGTACATTATCGGGTGTGCTCTGGTGGCCCAACTCCCCAAACCGGACTTGTGACACCGATCTTCTCGAAACTCGAAACGATCGCTTTGGCTCGAGGTATCGCATTCTTCACAGATGGCAACGATAGAGAGGCATCATGACTGGCAATTGTGTCCCATATCTCGGTAACCCAAATGGTATTTGCGTCAGCAGAATCTTTGGCGAAAATGTAGCTGAAGCACCCCGGCATGTTGGCTGCGCTGTCTTTCAGTATTCCGATCAACTCTTCTCGCCTTCCGGGAATAACTGTCAGCTTCACGATTAATCCGTACATAAGGCCCCCCTTCGTAGAAACGAGAGTACGTCCGTGCGCGCTCGGGTATTCAGAAATTTCTGCCGCTATTGAACAGATTCACTACTTGAGCAGATTCATTCATGGTCGGGATGATCGATTTTGTTCACAAAATCGAAGTTAGGACCCAACCACGATGTCAGCCGCTACGACCTCGAATTTTGAGGAGCTTATCCGCCATTGCGAACTTTAATTCTTCAATTCCCTTTCCTGTCACCGCGGAAATAGGATACAAGTCCATCTTTTGTTTCTTGGCATACTTTTTCAGCTTAGCCATTTTCTCTTTATTTGCGACATCAATCTTCGATGCGACGAGGATAGTAGGCTTTTCATCGAGCCTTCCACCAAAGCTCTGCAACTCTTTCGTGATTACCTCGACATCTTTCACGGGATCAGGCCTTCCGCTGTCATCGGAAACATCCACCATGTGAGCCAGCAATCTTGTGCGCTCGATATGACGCAAGAATTGCATCCCCAATCCAGCCCCCAAGTGAGCACCTTCGATTAGACCGGGAATGTCCGCGACCACAAAGCTCTTCTCGTCTCGCGCCTCGCCAACCACAACCACTCCCAAGTTTGGCTGCAAAGTCGTGAATGGATAATCAGCCACCTTCGGACGTGCAGCAGATATTCGCGAGATCAAAGTAGATTTGCCCACATTCGGATATCCCACCAATCCAACATCAGCGAGCAGCTTCAATTCCAGGCGAAAAACACGCTCTTCTCCCGGACGCCCGTCTTCATGCTCTCGTGGCGCTTGATGCGTCGAGGTCGCGAATCGCGCATTGCCACGCCCGCCACGCCCTCCGCAGGCGACGACAATCCGCTCATCGGGACCTGAAAAGTCGTGGACCTTCTCGCCCGTGTCGGCGTCGTAAACGATCGTGCCTACCGGAACCTTAAGCGTGATTCCTTCGCCTTCGCGTCCCTTCTTGTTCGAACCCTCGCCATGTCGCCCGCGTTGCGCCTTGTATTCCGGATTGAAGCGGAAATGTACCAATGTGTTATGCCTTTCGCTGGATTCCATGACAATGTCGCCACCGTCGCCACCATCGCCACCCGAAGGCCCGCCTCGCGGCACAAACTTCTCACGCCGGAATGCCAGACACCCATTGCCGCCATCCCCAGCCTTCACACGAATTGTCGCCTCATCAATAAACATAAGTTGTCAGTGGAGCGAGGGGCGCCCTCGCCCGTCCGAAGCCCAGCAAAATCCCGGCAGTTTCCGGAAAATCACCACGAAACTACTTAGAGACAGGTCTCCGCTGTTGATGACGGCGAGAGCGCCCGTCTCCGACTCATTCAAATTATAAGACCAAACAAAAAAGCCTCGACCAAAAGCCGAGGCTGCCGGCTGCTCATGCAGCCCTAACTTGAGTTGGACTATTCCGCGTCCAGCGGTTCGACCATCACAAACTTTCCCATCTGCCCGCGGTCTTTAAACTTAATCCGGCCGCTGATCTTCGCGAATAAAGTGTCATCGCTCCCTCGCCCAACATTCAAGCCAGGCTTCACCCGTGTCCCGCGCTGCCGGACAATAATTGTTCCACCGGGAACAATCTGGCCTCCGAATGCCTTGAATCCCAGTCTCTGAGCATTAGAATCGCGTCCGTTTCGTGAAGTTCCCTGTCCCTTTTTATGTGCCATAAATTAATCCTTTATTAACCAATCTGTCATCCCGAGCGCGGAGGACGGTTCCGCAGGAACCGTCCCAAGTCGAGGGACCTGCTTATCTCTTCTTCTTCGGTGCCGGCTTCTTATGCACAGCTTTTTTGGCAACCGCTTTTTTCTTAGCGTGACTATGTGCCGGAGCGTGCGCTCTAGTCTTCGCCGCAGCATGATGCTCAACGTGATGATCCTCATCTACCGGCGTCACCTTCTTAATCTTCGGTTCTTTCTTCGGCAGCTCCGGTGCTCTAAACGTTTGTCCATCAAATCCAATCTCGGTAATCCGAACGGCAGTGAATCCCTGCCGATGTCCACGCAGTTTCTTGTACTGCTTCTTGCGCTTGTAATGAAAGACAAGAATCTTCTTCGCCCGGCCCTGCTCAACCACTTCACCAATTACCGAAGCCCCAACCCCCGGGCGCCCAATCTGCCCCTGCTCGCCGGACACAGCCAGCACATCGCCAAATTCAATCTTGCCGTCTTTTCCGTCGCCCTGATTTTCCAGGCGAATCACATCTCCGGGCGCCACACGGTACTGCTTTCCACCGGCGCGAATAACCGCGTACATACTCATGCCTCCATCAAAATCACCCGTCGCGCTCTCTAAAGCAATGCAGAGTCGCGATCCGGGAAACTCCAAATTGTTCGTGCTTGCTGCTCTCCGCCTCGCCCTCAGTTGGCAATCCGCGGGCGGATCCAGAACGGAACCCGCAGCTACAGGCAAACTCAGTTAGTTTATCGTGCGGGGGGAGGCGCGTCAAACATTGAAGTCCCTGGTGAAGTCCGCCGTGCGGCGAGCACGTTTATTCCCATGCTATTGTTTTCCTTTGTCTTTCCGAATGGCTCTAGCCATGAGGAATCTGCTTCTTGCTGCGCGTTGGAAGTTTTGAAAGGACGAATTCTTTTGATCCACTGCGTCGAAAAGTTCCTCCGAATCCTCCCCCTTCCGCCAACGCTCTACCCAAACGGACCTTCATCCGCGCTGCGGCCATAAATCACCGGAACCGGAACATCCAGCAACCGCAGATACACTGACATTTGCCCGCGATGGTGATACCAGTGGTTCAGCATGATTGACCGCAAAACACTCCGCCGGGGTTGGGCGAAAATCTCTTTATTTCCAAACATCAAACGCCATGGAGCCTGCGCCTGCTGTTCCGTCATGTCAGTCAGCCACTTCTCAGCTTCGCGAACGCTTTCCTCGAACGCGGCCTGAACCTCGTCCATATTTTTTGGTTGCGGAGGCGCAAAACTTCCCTTCGAAACGTCAAAAGAATCCTGTTGACTAATTCGCGATATGGATCCCGGCACCGTCGCGATGTGAATGGCCAGCTGGCCAAGCGTCATGGACTTCGGATGCGGCTTCCATGAAAGCTTCTCCGCCGGAACTCGATCCAGAACCCTCCGCGTAATGACCGCTTCGTCGCGGAACTCACGGAGCATCGGATCAATCGTTGTTGTCACAGTTGCTGTTGGTGTCATTGTTTCCTCCTGATTTGTTTCTAATCACGTGCATTCTCGAGCTCACTTCGAACGAGCTTCCGCACGTTGACCGATGCGCGCAAGAATGTGTCCCCAACCAGTCCCGACACGCTGCCGGTGCTCATCCTGAATCATTCCCATGGCCTTGTGATGAAATTTGATTAGAGTACCGCCGTCAACCTCACTCAGGCGATACTGCACATTCGAGATAGCCGCGTATGACATGAACAGGGGGCCTGAGATTTCCAGAAGCGAGGGACGTTTAATGGCCTGAACGTGTCCCCAAAAATGTCCGTTGTTGTCGCCCAGGTCGCGGTACCATCGGCCGCCCGGCCATGCCTCAAGTGTCAGCGGCATCTTTCCGCCTTCGGGCGTGTCGTTCTCCGGCCCGATTTGTTCGAGGATCGCTTCGAACGTCACATCAATCGGCGCTCGTACTAGCGTTTCTTTGGTTATGGTGAGTGTCATATTTTCAATTCCTGGGACGGTTGCGGTCATGCTCATTTTTTCTCCTCGCTTTCATAAGTCTACTTTTTGTCGAGTGCCTCGGCCTTTGCCTCGGCGCGTTCCTTAATGCGGTTCAACTGGTGGGTCCAGTACCGTTCGAACGTTTGTGTCCACTCATGCATCGGACGGATCGCGTCTGGATTAGTTCGGTAGAGCATGTGCCTCCCATTGCGACGCACCCTCACCAGCCCCACGCCACGCAGCACTTGAAGATGCTTCGAAACTGAAGGCTGTCGGAGTCCCAGGCTCGCGACTATGTCTCCCACGGCCCGCTCTTGCGGCGCCAGGTAATTGAGGATTTCTCGCCGACGCGGTTCGGCCACGGCATTGTATGCGTCCGAAGTCGTCGCGGCTCGTGCCATGACGATTACATTACATTCCCATATGGGAATATGTCAAGTATAAATTATTGAAAGCACCGCATGCGTGCACGTGATAATGAATAATCGCGATCTGCCCTACTAGGAAAGAGAAGAGCCGAGTGTGATTGATAAGAAAACCGCCGGACGAATCTTTGGCCTACTTTACGCCGGCACTTTTGCGCCCTTCATAACCGTCATGGTCCATGCTCGGTGGCCGGGGCTGCCCATGGTCTTGATCGTGATAATTTTTATAGCGTTAAGCATAGGCTTTTACTCTGCAGGGATCTGGGCGGCTATTGACCGTCCGGCTGAACTAGATAAGAAGTTCCCGGTTAGCAGTCAGGAACTGCGGAGAAGAAACAAAGCGTTCTTTCATTGGCTAGCTTCTCGAGGGAAGCATTAGATAAAGTGAGTCGCTCAAGCCGCCGAGCTTTTCGCAGTTCACCTTGCCGGTACTCACCCCGCGCCTGTAGCATGTAAACATCAACAATTGTCAAGGAGAACGTCATGGCTGTAGACACGTTGACCGCGCCGGTGATCGCCGGAACTGCATCCCGCCCTAAAATCTATAAAAACTTCATTGATGGCGAATGGGTTGAATCCGCGACCGGAGAAACTTTCGAGAACCGCAATCCCGCGGACAACCGCGACCTGGTAGGCATCTTCCAGAAGTCGGGGAAACCAGATACCGATGCCGCCGTCGAGGCCGCAAAAAACGCATTCACGAAGTGGCGATTAGTCCCGGCTCCGCGCCGTGCGGAAATCATCTACCGCGCCGCCGAAATCCTCCTCGAACGCAAAGAAGAATATGCCCGCGACATGACCCGCGAGATGGGCAAAGTTCTCAAAGAGACTCGCGGCGACGTACAGGAGGCCGTTGACACCGCATACTACATGGCTGGCGAAGGACGCCGCATGTTCGGCCCTACTACTCCGTCCGAATTGCCCAACAAATTTGCCATGGCAATTCGTCAGCCGATCGGCGTTTGCGGAATGATTGCGCCGTGGAATTTTCCCATGGCGATTCCCTCGTGGAAGCTTCTGCCCGCGCTGGTTTGCGGCAATACTTGCGTGATCAAGCCGGCGCAGGATACTCCGCTATCAACATTCAATCTGGTGCGCGCACTCACGGATGCCGGACTTCCGAAAGGCGTGGTCAACATTGTCACGGGATTCGGTCCCGAAGCCGGCGCGCCGCTGTTGGACAATCCCGAGGTACGCGCCATTTCCTTTACCGGATCGTCCGCCGTAGGACGTACCGTTGGCATCACCGCCGCGCAAACTTTCAAGCATTGTTCGCTCGAACTCGGCGGCAAGAATCCCATGATCGTCCTCGATGACGCCAATCTCGATCTCGCCATCGAAGGCGGATTATGGGGAGGCTTCGGCACTACCGGCCAGCGTTGCACCGCGACCAGCCGCATCATCGTGCAAAAGGGCGTTTATAACCGAATTCGTCGACCGCTACGTCGAACGCGCCAAAAAGTTGAAAGTCGGCAACGGCCTGGACGAGACCAGCGAGATGGGTCCGGCCATCAACGAGACCCAGATGAATCGCGATCTCCACTACATCGAAATCGGACGCGCCGAAGGCGCAAAAATTAAATGCGGCGGCAATCGCTTGACTCAAGGCGACTTCCAACACGGATGGTTCGTCGAGCCAACGGTATTCGTCGATGTTGATCCGAAGATGCGCATCGCGCAGGAGGAGATTTTCGGCCCGGTGGTTGCCATCATTCCCTGCGAAGGTCTCGAGGACGCCATCAGCATCGCCAACAATATTGAGTACGGACTCTCGTCTTCGATCTACACCAAAGACGTGAACAAGGCCTTCGCCGCCATGCGCGATCTTTACGCCGGGATCACCTACATCAACGCTCCCACGATCGGCGCCGAAGTTCATCTGCCGTTCGGCGGGGTAAAATCCACAGGCAACGGCCATCGCGAAGGCGGAATCGGCGCCATTGATTTTTACAGTGAGTGGAAAGCGGTATACGTGGATTATTCGGATCGACTGCAGAGAGCGCAGATTGATCGGGGAGAGTGATAAGTGGTTGTTTATCAAATATTGTCATCCTGAGCGCAGTCCCGCGCCGCGCTTGCGCGGCCAGGGCAAGTCGAAGGACCTGCTGTTTGCTAACTGTGATTTCTTACTGATGAAGATCAAAGGCCATCTATGCCCCTAACTCCAATCTCGTGAAATTGCCGCCGCCACCCGGCTCGACAATGTCCGCTACGCCATTCGCGATCTGGCTTGCGTGGCCGACGAAGTCATCAAGCAGGGACACAAAGTCCTGCCACTAAACGTCGGCGATCCGCTGAACTTCGATTTCGAAACTCCGCCGCATGTTATCGAGGCGGCCTATAAAGCCATGCGTGATGGCAAGAACGGATACGCGCCTTCGCCCGGAATTCCGTCAGCGCTTGGAAGCTATTCGCAGCGAAGCGGACGCAAGGGAATCACTACGGTTCAAGATGTTTTCGTGACCTCCGGCGCGAGCGAAGCGGTAGACGTATGCCTGACGGCGCTGTTGAATCCTGGTGAAGACATTCTGACGCCCATGCCCGGACTATCCTCTCTATTCGGCTGTTTTGTGCAAACTGGAAATCGGCCTCAACACTTATTTCCTGAACGAAGAAGACGCATGGCAGCCCGAACTCGACGACATCAAGCGCAAGATGACACCGCGTACTCGCGGGATTGTCCTCATCAATCCCAATAATCCGACGGGATCTGTTTGCTCGAGAAAAATGCTGGAGCAAATCGCCGAACTCGCGCGCCAACACAACCTGGTCATTTTCTCCGACGAAATTTACGACAAGCTGATGCTCGACGACGACGAGCACATCTCCATGGCAGCCGTCGCCCCCGACGTCCCTGTAGTCACGTTCGGCGGCCTGTCGAAAAATTATCTCGTTCCTGGATGGCGCGTCGGTTGGGGAATAGTCAGCGGCGACGCCGCCGCCGTGAAGCCTTATACCGAAGGCGTTCACCGGTTGCTGCGGGCGCGGCTGTGTGCAAATCATCCCGAGCAATACGCAATTCCCGCCGCATTGAATGGGCCGCAGGATCATCTGGTTGAAGTTTTGCGATAAATTGCGCACGCGCCGTGATCTCACCGTCCAATCCTGCAATACGATTCCGCGAATAAGTTGCGTCGCGCCACGAGGTGCGTTTTACGCGTTTCCGAAGCTTCGAAATCCCGGAAGACGACGAAGTCTTCGTCAAAGAATTAATTCGCAAGAAACATGTGATGGTCGTCCACGGGTCCGGCTTCGGCCAGAAGCCGGGCACACAGCATTTCCGAATCGTTTTCCTGCCCGACGAGAAAACTTTGGCAAAAGCGTATCAGGCGATCTCGGAATTAATGCGGGAACGCTATCAATGAATCTTGATGCCGGCGCTTCCACAATCCACCCTCCGGCCCTCGCTGCTGCTTCCTTCAGCGTCCCTGATTCTCCTCCCCACGCAGCAGCAAGGCGCCATCTTGGGCGATTCAATCGCGAATTTGATTTCCTCCTTCTGTGTGCCGGCAGCAATAACGGCTCGCGAAGCCAAGATATTCGCGAATCTGTCGGCAATGATTTGGATTGGCCAAACCTGTTGCGGATTACCGAATATCATCGTCTCATTCCCCAGATTTACAACGCTCTTCGCTGCGTTGCCGATATTGTTCCCGTTGAGCCTTTGGAGAAACTTCACGACCGCTATCGGGCCAATGCACGCCAAACCCTCCGCCTGACCCGCGATTTGGTTCGTGCGTTGAAGCATTTTGAAACTCGCGGAATCCCTGTGCTCGCCTACAAAGGACCCGCCCTCGCGACCATCCTTAACGGGGGTGTCACCGGGCGCCAATTTGCCGATATTGATCTGCTGGTCCATCCGTGGGCTGTGCAGGAAGGTAAAGCCGCACTCGCTGAACTCGGATACACACCACAATGCTCACTCACAGATCGTCAGGAAGAAAGTTTTATCCATTCCGGATACGAGTATGCGTTCGACCTGCCAGACGCGCAGAATGTGATGGAACTGAAATGGCGCGCGTTTCCCCGCTTTTACTCGATTGATTTCGATGTCGCCGCATTTGTTGATCGGGCAATCACGATTGAAGTCGGCGGCTATGCCGTGCGAACGCTTTGCCCGGACGATTTGCTTCTGGTTTTGTGCGTGCACGCCGCTAAGCACGCATGGTCAGAATTGTCACTCGTGTGGAATATCTCTCAGCTTATCCAATCGCAGCCAATAAACTGGGATAGCGTGTACGAACAGGCTGATCAGCGGGGGATCCGGCGGATACTGGATGTGAATCTTGTCCTTGCTCGAACCCTGCTCGGAAATCCATTTCCATCGGCCGACCCGAAGCCGTTGAAAGCCGGCTCTAACGTCCGCGCTTTAAGTTCCAGAATTTTGGCTATCATTCACGGGAGTGAGCAACTGGACACGGAATCGGTCTCTTATTTCCGCCTGATGCTCCAACTGAGGGAGCGCTGGCGAGATCGCGTCCGATTCTTATGGCGACTGCTGGTGACTCCAAGCGCGGGTGAATGGTCGCTCGTGTCCCTTCCTGCCTGGCTTTTTCCCCTCTACCACGTCGTGAGAGTGTTCCGGCTAGCGGCAAGGCTGATCCGGATACCAGCAACCGGACGAGTGCGGGCGGAGAAAACAAGCGCTAACACTGCCTGAGTTGAAAAATCCAACCTAGATTTCCCTTTGCTTAATTCATATAAGCCTCCTCCACATAGATACTCCATCGCTACATTGAGTTTCGCGCACACCTACACGCTTAACCTTATTGGTGAGCTAAGGCTCGTGCTGTAATGTGCTCTGCGATGAGGCTTCAGAAATCCCAAGCTTGGTTACCGGCCGGATGCGCGAGTCAAGCCTATTGGCACCGGAGAGTTCAATCGCACTGGCAGCGCCGTCAGTGACTTCTATGAAGAACGGAGAAAGTTCACATGGGTACTATACTTTTGATCGTTTTGATCCTGCTTCTCGTTGGCGCTTTGCCAACCTGGCCATATAGCACCGGTTGGGGATACTACCCAAGCGGCGGGTTGGGGCTCGTTGTGGTTATTTTGCTCATACTGGTTTTGATGGGGCGCATCTAAAACATTCGGCTATCGTCACACCCCAATGCACCGGGCCGACTGCCTGTGCCTTAGCTTAGAAAGGATTCTATGAGCGATACCCCACAAAAGAATAGCCACAAGGGACAATTTATTTCCGATCTCGAAGCCATTCGCAAGCGGGCGCGGCAGCATATTGAAGATGGAGCCGTTACAGAAAGCTATCGTGCTGACCGGAAGACCGTGGTGCGTGTGCTAAATGATGCTCTGGCGACTGAGCTCGTTTGCGTGCTTCGATACAAAAGGCACCATTACATGGCTTCCGGTATTCACGCCCAAGCCGTGGCCGAAGAATTCCTCGAACATGCGCGGGAGGAGCAGGAACACGCCGACAAAATTGCAGAAAGGATTACACAACTGGACGGAGAACCCGATTTCAATCCGGCGACCCTGGTGTCTCGCAGCCATTCCCAGTATGTGGAAGGGACCAGTCTGGTGGATATGATTCAGGAAGATCTGGTTGCGGAACGGATCGCGATTGAATCCTATAACGAGATCATTCGCTACCTCGGAGATAAGGACCCAACCAGCCGGCGGGTGATGGAAGAAATTCTCGCGAAGGAGGAAGAGCACGCTGAGGATATGAAAACACTGATTGAAACGATTTCTCACTTTGAAAAACAGTTTGAACGGAAAAAAGCGAGCTGAGTTTTTCGCCCCGTCCAAGGATGGGGTTTAAGTACGAAACCTAATCCCCTACAGCATTTTCAGGAGGGCACATACACACTTGCATTCATTGCTCGGTAACAAGCCGAAGTATAGGTTGAATTATGGGGTGGCTGTACGAGGCACCATCACTATCTGGCCATTGTGAGTTGCAGGGAAAGAACTTTCTTCCACTTCGTCCTCGGAATCGAACGGCGCGAACCATCTATCAAAACTCGGGAGATGACCAATGAAAAAAAGTTTGATGTGCACGTGCACCATCTTTGTGTTCTTTATAGCGGCTGCGGTCGCTCAATCCAATGCTCCCAACGAGGCCCCCACTCAGGGAAGTAAGGGGACGCAAAGCTCGTCACCGTCCATGAGCCAGGGAACGAATCCGGGTGGAGCCATGCCGGGGGATAACACTGCCAACTCGACTGGGACCATGAAGACCGAGAAGAAAATGAAAGGCTGCATTCAATCTCAGGGCAGCCTGTATGTTCTGCAAACCAGGCATGGCAAAGACATCATGCTCAGCGGTCAAGACGTTTCAGCCCATGTCGGCCATGAGGTAACCGTTCATGGAATGTGGGAAAGCGGAGCATCCGACATGTCGAACACTTCTGCCGGAAGCGCATCGGCGAGTGGAAAATCTTTCAACGTAACCAGCTTAGATATGATTTCGGAGACTTGCAGCATGGGTAAACATGCAAAGAGCGGGATGTCTGGAGACAGCACTGGAACTACCGGCGCCCCAAGCTCAACCACGCCGCCTCAGTAGTCTTAATTACTCTAATAGATACAAGACCAGAGCCTGAGGCTCTGGTCTTTTTTAGTCCTTTTTTAGTCGCTTTTTTTAGTCGCTTTTTTAGTCACTGTCTGAGCCGGTGTCGGTTTCAATCGGCATTTTCATGCGAGATCCGCATCGCCAGTTTGCACTAGAACGTGTAAATCAAATCAAATTGCAGCCGGTTGAGATACGGCTCCGGTTGGCCAGCCGTAGTAATTGTCGTCCCCTTGTTCGCGGTGCTCCACGTATTGAACAAGGCTGCATTGTTTTCTAAATTGGTATTCAGAGTCCGGCCATGCCACCAGCTAAAGCTCGCCACCGTATTGGGATGCAACTTCCACAAAGCATAAAAACGGTTCTGAATAATATTGGTCGGAGCACGTTGGTCGCTTTCTACAAACGACGCAATCGCAGCGTCCTGCTCTTCGCGGTACCAGGCATATCCGAATTGAACGTCATTTTTATTCTTGGTTTGTCCCAGGCCGAAATCTGCTCCGTACTCCTTGTTTTGACTGCCCAAGTTGGCCTGCACCGCACCTTTGGAGTTTAAAGGATGAGCTTCAGCATCCAGATTGTCTTCGAATTCGATAAGCAGATTTGCGGGCAGACGCTTCGCAGGCGTTTGAATCTGGTTGTTGAGAATGAAATCTGCATAGTTATATCCGGAATAGAAATGCGGTACTCCCTTCGAATCCACAAATGTTGCATTCGTCAGGCCGTTTGGAGCGAACACGCATGGCGAATAAGCAGGAAAGCCCAATCCCTTCGCGCAACCTTGACCTTCTCCAGACGTCGGAAACGGTCCGAATGTGGTGGCGCTGCTCGAACCGGTCACGCCTGTCGTTGTCGCCTGGGTCGCGAACGCGCTTTCTTGCAATATCGCGTCGGGACGGTTCCACTTTAAGCTCAGGAACGAAGGCGTCGTCGTCCACGGACCGAGTTGCAACCTGGCTGATATTTGTCCGCCAACCGCATAGGAGTCTTGAGCTGCCGTACTCTCGTTGTACAGCAACTCTATTCCCTGTACCGCAAAGTTTTTAAGCGTGCCGCCAAAGTCGAATGAGAATTTTTCGTTGAAGCCCTCCGGATTCAAATCCGGATCGAATGTCGCCGAAGTGCGTTGCCACGTGTAAGCGAACTTTCCGCCGGTAAGCGATATCCATCTGTGGGCGACCGGATTGAAGGTAACGAATGCGCGATCGAGCGCGATCGTTTTTCGGTCGAAAACGTTAGTCAAAGTTTCATTCGTGGATGTAGGGTCGCCCAAAGAGCCCGTAGCAACAGCAATACCGCCGACAAAGTCCTCATCGAGTTGGCCGTCGAGGCCGATACGAGCTCGAATTCGTGCCCGATCTCGATCGGGTAAAGTGTTTTGATCGTAGCTTTCGCCTCGAACTCGAACATCGCCGCTCAGGCGGAAGCGCCCGGCAATCGCTTCGAGGGCGGTGAGTTGTGTGGCTTCGTTGCCGGTCTGGGTCTGCACTATGCCAAGAGTGGTGGTAGCCTGTGTGGCATTAGATGAGGCCTGGTTGGCAACTTCCTGCGCTTCGGCCGCGGATTGTTGAGCTTGTGCGGCAGCCCTCTGCGCCTGATCCGCGCCGTTCTGAAGATTTTGAGCATCGGCACTGGCCCGTTGCGTTGCTTCCACGACCTGCTGAAGCTGTGTGCGCAACTCATCAACTTGCTGACCTTGTTGGTTAATCTGCTGTTGCTGCGCCTGGACAAGCTCTCTCAGTTGTTGAATTTCCAGTTCGGCGGCCGAATAGGCATACCTCTTCTTTGCCGCGTGCGCCTTCGTCGGGGGCGCATCCGCCATATTTTGCGAAAAGGCGTCGGCGCGGATTCCTATCGCAATTATCAAGATAGATATAGTAGAGATTACTGTGTAGCTTCGTCGATTTTTCATCTGATTTGCTATGCTCCTGTTCTTCTTCAGTCAGATGGATATCAAAAGTCTCTTAATCACGTTTTCCCTAGGCCATGCACGACCATCGGCAAAACCTTGGACTCTTCTTCTTTCTTCTTTTTTCGCCGTCTGGGTTCAACCGATTCGTATCCGATAATGTCCGCCAACGTTGTACTTTCCAGAATCTTGGCAGCGGCGTCGCGAACTTGGAGAAACACTTTATAAAGCGAGCGATGACTGGCGTCACGATCAATAAGACTCCTCAGCTGCTCGGCGTCTCCAAAAGGAGCTAAGGGTCCATCCACAAGCCGGATGATCTCACTCAGACGAATCTCGGATGGCGGCCGGCGAAGCTGATAACCGCCTTTTGCTCCGCGAACGCTGTCCACCATGCGGGCATTTTTCAGTTCGAGCAGAATCAGCTCCAGGAATTTTTCCGGCAAAACTTCTTCGTACGCAATGTCGCGGATGCGAATTGCACCCTGATTATGATGGCGGGCGAGCATCATCATTGCCTGAAGCGCGTACAACCCTTTTTGAGAAATCTTCATAATTTGAATATTATGCCATAAACCCTATCTGTATACTAGAGTTTATAGACATAGAGGGCATTGCAATTCAAAGGCCAGTCTCCGCCGTTTCGTTTCCCGAATTTATTCGCTTGTTTTCAGCCTTTTGTATGCAGGATGGAGAGATTGCTCAAATCCTGCAGGAAAAGAAGCAGAATAACGTTTCACAATCGAAGGGAAATCCTGGGAACAAATCGAGAGTATTTCTAAGGCTGGTCCTTGATCCGGAGAATCATCAAAGTTATATTGTCCGGTCCACCTCGCTCTTTGGCGAGTCTCACCAGACTCTCGCAAGCAAATTGCGGCTGCTTTTCGCTCGCTGCCTTCTGAATATCCTCATCAGTCACTACTCCCCATAGGCCATCGGTGCAAAGCAACAGAATGTCATCGCTGACCAGCAGTATTGGATTCGCAGGATACTCCGGGCTGATTTCGCTCCCAGCACCCACGGCCGCCGTCAGGATGTTGCGATGTGGATGGTTTTCGGCTTCTTGCGAACTAATAAGCCCGGTCTCGACGAGGCGGCTCACATAGGAGTGATCCCGTGTAATTCGAGAAATTATCCCTTCGTGAATGAGATATAGACGGCTGTCCCCCACATGCGCGTAATAAAGATGCGCGCCAACCACTGCCATCGCAGTGCATGTGGTTCCCATCCCCGAAAGCCCGGGATGCTCACTCGCGTATTGCAGGATCTGCTGGTGCGCGGCCCGTATTCCCGCATTCAGAAGCGATTGAGGATCCGGAACGCCGTCACCGGAATATATCTGCTTGACGGTTTGAACCGCGATACGGCTGGCCTCTTGGCCACCTTCATACCCGCCCATACCGTCCGCCACAATCGCAAGCCGCCCTTTGCGTACGAATTCTGCATCGCTGGCGGGCTCCCAATATTCGTAGCGATCCTCGTTGTTTTCTCGATGGCAGCCGACGTCGGTCAAGCTCCCAACCACTACTCCGGCGCGGATTTTAGACAATTTCTTGCTCGCCATGTTCTCTGAGGATGCCCCAACCGGACGTGCTCATAAAGATACCAAGCTCTATTAGGGGATGTCCCGTCCCAGACTTCGGTCTCGACATCATACGCAACTGCAATCCCACATGTGTGACATTTGTCACGACCAGCGGGTGATGATCACCACTGGCGCTGCAACCTCAATTGTTTGAACATGAGTCCACTGCCAAAGACCAGCGGAAACGACCAGCAGAAAAGACCGGCAAATGAGGGACTCCAGAATGAGCGCGACCGAACTAAGAAGCCTGCAAGAGCCTGAACTGATAGAGCACAAACTGACCCCCGTCGTAGCATCCCTGAATCGCGTGAGTAAGAACTATGGTGAAGTGCAAGCGTTAAGAGACGTAAACCTCGCCATTCACGCCGGCGAGTTATTGGCGCTACTCGGTCCCAATGGTGCGGGCAAAACTACGGCGGTTAAGTTGCTCCTTGGGCTGGCGAAACCCACAAGCGGCAACGTGAGCGTATTCGGCGGAAATCCAGTTGAGGCCGAGTTTCGCATGCGGACGGGCGCCATGCTACAGGTCGCAAAGGTTCCCGAGACGCTGCGCGTGAAAGAGCACATTGATCTTTTTTCCTCATACTATTTGAATCCATTGCCCATGTCTGAAACTTTGGCCATTGCGGGCCTTGAGTCAATCAAAAACCGCGAGTTCGGCGAGCTTTCCGGAGGGCAGAGGCAGCGCGTCCTATTCGCGCTGGCGATCTGTGGCAATCCTGATCTGCTGTTTCTTGACGAGCCAACCGTGGGCCTCGACGTGGAAGCGCGAAGATTGCTCTGGGAACAGATCCGAAAATTGTTGGCACGAGGCAAGACCGTCCTGCTCACAACGCATTATCTCCAGGAAGCCGACGCACTTGCTACACGCGTGGTCGTAATCAATCGAGGTGTGATAGTTGCTGAAGGCACTCCGTCAGAGATTAAAGCGCGAAGTGCCGGCAAGCAGATTCGTTGCGTGACTGGTCTTTCGATTGATGCCGTGCGGCGGATGCAAGGCGTAGTGGCAGTCCACCAGGACCGGGAAGCACTGCAAATCAAGGCCACCGAGGCGGAGCCGGTTCTTCGGCAGCTTTTGGCCTCTGATTCGGAAATCTCGGGGATAGAAGTCACCAGTGCAGGGTTAGAAGAGGCATTTCTCGCCCTCACTGAAGACCACAACCATACTCAACAAGCAACGTCAGGGAGCAATTAAAATGGCGACTACCTCTGCAACACTTACTTCTGTGGCTTCGCCCCGGCGATTCAATCATGATCTCGCCGTTTACCTGAAAGAAGCCAAATATGAATTCCTAAAGTACCTCCGCATTCCGGTCTATTCATTGTCAACCATTCTGTTTCCTGTGATGTTTTATGTTTTATTCGGATTGCTGATGAACCGGCAAGGCACAATCGAGCAAGTAAGCGTGAGTACGTACCTGATCGCGAGTTATGGCACATTCGGGGTGATGGGTGCCGCATTGTTTGCGAATGGAGTTGGAGTGGCTTCGGAACGCGGGTTGGGATGGATGCAAGTGAAGCGTGCCAGCCCCATGCCGCCTTTTGCTTACTTCTCCGCGAAATTTGTGGCCAGCATGATTTTCAGTTCAATCATTATTTTGCTGCTTCTTATTTTGGGGACAGGATTTGGCGGCGTCCACATTACCTTGTTTTCAACCCTGAAGCTGCTGGCAGTCTTGATTGTGGGAGCGATTCCTTTCTGCGCCATGGGCCTTGCGATTGGATATTTCGCCGGCCCGAATTCAGCCCCCGCCCTCGTCAATATAATTTATCTGCCTATTTCGTTTGCCTCCGGACTTTGGATTCCTCTCGCGTTCCTGCCAAAGTTTCTGCAAAAACTAGCTACTGTTTTGCCGCCTTACCACCTGGCGCAACTCGCCTTGCAAACTGTGGGAGGCTCGGGGCAAGGAACGATTTCAACGCACTGGGAATACCTGGCGGGCTTCACATTTTTGTGCCTTGGAATAGCGCGGCTTGGGTTCCAGCGCGACGAAGGGAAGACATACGGCTAAGGAATTTAGCATTGATTTTCAGGGGGACAATATGCAAAACAAAAATAAACTCCTCGGATGGACGCTTTGTGGGGCCTCGCTAGTGTGGCTGGCAAGCCTCGGAAGACTGGATTTGCTGATAGTACTGCTTCCCCTTTCGGCGCTATTGAGTCTCTTTATTGCATTCCTCAATGGCAGGCCAGAAACTAACTGAAAAGAACAAAAAGAGGTAGCCTAGAGCTGCGCATATGAGATCAATTCTTCCCAACAAAGGCGGGCCTGGGTGGGTCATATACATCTGGCTCGTGTACTTGATTTTTTTCTTTGAGCATCCCTTCGCCGAACACGTTGGGAAGAGAGAGTGGATCGCGACGATTGCAGGCGTAGTCGTATTCCTGGCTTTCTATTTTGGCGTCTTCTGGCTGAAGCGGCCTTGGAACTTGGTGTGCGTTGGCGGCATTGTGGCTGTCGGAGTCGTCTTTGCGCCATATAACCTCGGCGCGGCCTGTTTTTTCATTTATGCCGGAGCTTTCATACCCTTTGCCGTAGACACTGAGTGGGCCGCTGTCAAACTTCTGTTGGCACTTCTGGCGATAGCAGGTCTAGAAACCTGGATTTTACACACCCCCTGGTATTTCTTATTTTGGTCCGGCTTCTTTCCAATGTTTATTGGTGGGGCGAATGTCTTTTTCGCCCAAAGGAATCGAGCCATTGAAAAGCTGCGCATGGCACGCGAGGAAATTGAACACCTTGCGAAGGTTGCGGAGCGCGAAAGAATTGCGCGAGACTTGCACGATGTGCTCGGCCATACGCTGTCCGTAATCATTCTGAAATCCGAACTGGCGGGAAAGTTGATTGACATTGATCCCGCTCGCGCCAAATCCGAAATTGCCGACGTCGAAAGTACTTCCCGCACCGCCTTAGCCGAAGTTCGCAGCACCATCCGCGGCTATCGCGCTCATAGCCTTGAAGCTGAGATCAAGCAGGCCAAGGCAACCCTCGAAACAGCCGGAGTTTCGCTAAAGTCCGACGAAGAACAGGTTCCGCTCACTCCGGTCCAGGAGAGTGTGGTGGCGCTCGTGGTACGAGAGGCACTGACAAATGTAGTTCGCCATGCAGCGGCTCGCAATTGTCAATTGCGTTTAGTCCCGCAAAATGGCAATTGCCTGTTGGAAATTCAGGATGACGGGCGCGGCGGAACCCAGATCGAGGGCAATGGATTGCGTGGCATGCGCGAACGGATTGAAGCTCTTGGCGGCACTTTTGTCCGGGAAACTCGTGCTGGAACCCGGCTTCTGATTCAATTTCCACTGACTCCAGAGAAAGCGAGTGGCAACCAGTGAATTCGCCGGCCATGAACACGATCCCGAAAATCAGTCGGAAGCAGATTCGAGTGGTCATCGCCGAAGACCAGGGCATGGTCCTGGGAGCGCTCGCCGCTTTGCTCGAGATCGAAGGCGACATCACCGTTGTGGCCCGCGCCAAAAATGGCAAAGAGGCTTTGCGCGCAGTACTGACCCATAAGCCCGATGTCTTCATCACCGACATCGAGATGCCCGATATGACCGGGCTTGATGTCGCTGTTGAATTGAAACGCCTGCATAAAGACACCCGTGTAATTATTTTGACGACGTTCGCGCGCGCTGGTTATCTTAGGCGCGCTCTGGATGCAGGCGCTTCGGGCTATCTGTTAAAAGACATGCGAGCCGAAGAACTTGCCGAAGCCGTCCGGCGCGTCCAGCAGGGGTTGCGGGTGATTGATCCCGAACTGGCGACCGAAGCGTGGGGAGATCCCGATCCCCTGACTGATCGTGAGCGGCAGGTGCTACGCCTCGCCGGTGATGGAGTTACGAGCCTCGACATTGCTAACGATCTGGGACTATCCGAAGGCACGGTTCGCAATTACTTGTCAGAAGCTATCAGCAAGCTTGGCGCCGCAAATCGGACGGAAGCCGCCAGGATCGCCCGAACCAAAGGCTGGCTGTAGTAGTCTCAATCCAATTTTCGCCCCGACCGCCTTTTTCTCTTTCCTCAAATCCTCCAGCCATTTCCGTTCCATTCGGTGTCTATTGTAGTAGTGCATGCGCCAACGTGGGCCGCTCCCGCGAAGAGATAGGGGACTCTTATCGAGTCCAGGAGTGCGTATGTTCGAAGACAGTCTTTTTGCTTCCAAAACCCAGCATTACTCTCGAGGATGGACGGCGTTCGTTTCGCTGACTATCCAAACTTTTTTTGTGGGGACTCTCATCGCGGTACCAATGCTGTTCCCGGATGCACTCCCATTTCGTGCTTTGAAAAAGATCGTCGATACCCACCGGCACAGGGACGGTCCAGAACGAAACCACGCCAAGCATTCAGCGCCAGCGCCAAGATGAGATACGTTCTGAAATGATCCAGGTCCCGCGAACTGTCCCAACAGCGATAGTCCAATTTAACGATCTTCCCTCAACACGAATAAGCGGGAACTCCGCGCCCCCTGACCTCGGCGGGATTGCAGCCACTGGCGCTGGATATCCCCGAATCTCCGAACTTTTTCATATAGGAATACCGGTTACGCCAACGATTCAGAGAACTTCGCCCAAACGCTGGCGAGTCTCGGGAGGAATCGCTCAGGGCATGCTAATCCGCGATGTAAAACCGATTTACCCGGGGATTGCACAGGCAGCGGGAGTGCAGGGCGAGGTGATCTTGCAGGCCGTGATCGGCAAAGACGGACGCATCGAGAACCTGCACGCGATCAGCGGTAATCCGCTGCTGGTCAAAGCTGCGGTGGACGCCGTTCAACAGTGGCGCTACCACCCGTACCTGCTGAATGGGGAACCAGTAGAGGTGGAGACGCAAATAACCGTGCGGTTCACGATGTCGTAAAGAGCTGCATTAGGCTACAAATTTTCGGCATAGGTCGCTACCAGGCCTGATAGATGCTGGCAGAGCGACGCGACATCTTGTTTCTGGCTATTGCTTTCAGTAACAAATTCGACGCCATAGTTGTACCCGGTGCGATTGCAAATCTTACCTTGCACTCTGATGGGAGGCGACGAATACGGCGGGGTGAACTCCACGGCCATCTGATCGCCCAGATTCAATTCGGTTCCTGCAAACATGCCCATTCCCCCGTCGCTCAGTGAGAATGCTCTTCCCGAAACAATCGTAGTTTTCGTGACATCGCGCACAATGACCCGGATGGGCACGTTAACTCTATACCGCCACCAGCGGCGCGTATACGACGACTCAACCGAGTGTGTGAATGTATCAGCCAAGGATTGCCCGCAATCAACCTATCGGCAACATTTGTCTGTAACTTTAAGCTTGGTATTGGATATAAGGGAAAGAGGCCTGTGCGAGTTCCTTCCCCGTGGACCACACGATAATTCAACTCAACTTTCCGGTACAGTAGTCATGTGGAAATGGGGCCACCAGCAAATCAGTTTCGCCGGGAGAAGAGGGTTTCTACAGCCATTATCGGGATTACTGCCCTGCTCGTTCTAGGACTTGTTGGGATGTTTGCGATGCCCGGAACAAGCCTCCTCCAACTACTAAAGCTGATTCGTAGTGGTCACATTGCCTTCAATGTGGATCAACCAACCGTCGTTCACCAGATACAACAGTTGCGGCGTCTTGAAACCATCAGTTACACCATGGACAAAATTATTTCGGGTGAGCGTGGCAATCCCTATCTGCCAAAGTTCCTCATTGGCGACCGCATTCTATTGATTGCGCACGGTGAGGTTATCGCCGGGGTTGACCTCGCAAAAATTCAGACCAGCGACGTCACGGTGCGAGGACCCAACATTTCCGTACGTGTGCCCGCCGCCGAAGTGTTCAGCACACGCATAGACAATGCCAAGACCCGCGTTTACTCCCGGGACACAGGCCTGTTCTCATCACCCGATCCTGATTTGGAAAGTCAGGTTCGCGAGGAGGCCGAGCGTCAACTCCAGCAAGCCGCCTTGCAGGATGGAATCCTGAATGCAGCCGAACAAAATGCTCGGAGCACAATTTCGGGCATGCTCAAGGGGTTAGGGTTTCAGCAGGTCGAAATTCGCTAGACCTTGAGCCAGGCATGAACACGGAAAGAAAACGGCTTGCTGAATAACCCCGACTCTCCAAAACACTGCATCCCCGTTGATAGAATTTGATCTAATTAGAACCACATGCTGCTGCCCAATAGTCTTCGCCCTCTTTTCCCATATCTAAAGAAATATCGTGGAAGCTACATCGTGGGCGGCGTTTGCGTCCTCCTGAACAATGGGATTTGGATCTTGTTTCCCTTAGTCATTCGTCGGGCTATTGACGACCTTCATTTGGGAGTCTCCAGACATAAGCTTCTGACTTACGCTCTATTGCTGTTGGCGGTTGCTGGCCTGAAGGGAATTTTTCAATTTCTAACCCGATGGGTTTTGATCGGCGTCTCTCGCGAGATCGAATTCGACCTCCGGAACGATTTTTTTCGGCATCTCGAGAGTCTTTCCTATTCCTTCTATCAACGAACTCGCACGGGCGACATCATGGCTCGCGCGACCAACGACCTCAATGCAGTTCGTATGTTGCTCGGCCCCGCAATCATGTATTCCGCGAACACGATTGTCTTCACGGCCGGTGCGCTTGTTTTCATGCTCTCGATCAGTCCGAAATTGACGTTGTATGCCTTCCTCCCCTTGCCTGTGGTTAGTGTCACCATTCAATATTTCGGAAAGCGTATTCATGAGCGTTTCGAAAGAATCCAGGCGATGTTTTCCGATATTTCCGCGCGTGCCCAGGAGAATTTTTCGGGAGCCCGACTAATTCGAGCTTACGTCCAGGAGGAATATGAGATTGCGGGATTTGAAACCGCCAACAAAGAGTACATCGCTCGCAGCCTGAAACTGGTGCGCCTGATGGGAATGCTGTGGCCGTCGCTCGAAGTCATGCTCGGGCTCGCCATTGTGCTCGTGCTCTGGCTGGGCGGACGCGAGGTTCTTTATGGAAGGATTACGGTCGGTGGATTTGTGGCCTTCAACACCTACATGGTGCAACTCACATGGCCGGTCATTGCGTTGGGATGGGTAATCAACATTTTCCAGCGCGGCACTGCATCCATGGCGCGCATCAATCAGCTATTGGTCGAAAAGCCCGAGATTGACGACACATCAGCGAGTCTGCCCTCCACTATGCAGATCGAGGGTGACATTGAGTTTCGCGGTCTCAACTTTGCTTATAACGGAACACAGGTGTTGCATGACATCAATTTGCATATTCCAGCGGGGAGCAGCCTCGCTATTGTGGGCCCTACCGGCTCGGGCAAGACTACTTTGGTTAGCTTGATCGCCCGCGTTTACGACGCGCCCTCGGGCACGGTGCTGATGGATGGCAGGCCAATTCGTGATTATCCGCTCGAGGCCTTGCGCCGCAACATCGGATTTGTACCCCAGGAAACATTCCTGTTCAGCGAAACCGTTCGCGAGAACATCGCCTTTGGAGCACAGGGTGCAACTGACGAGGAGATCAGCCAGGCGGCCTATGCTGCGAGCATCGCCGAAGAAATCGAGGGCTTTCCTGAACAATACCGCACAGTCGTCGGGGAACGTGGCATTACTCTTTCAGGCGGCCAGAAGCAGCGCACCGCGATTGCCAGGGCGGTAATTAGAAATCCGCGAATCCTGATTCTCGACGACGCGCTCTCCAGCGTGGACACCCAAACCGAAGACAAAATTCTGAACCGCCTTCGTGAAATCATGCGCGACAGAACCACAATTTTTATCTCGCATCGAGTATCCACCGTCCGAAATGCAGATCGGATAGCAGTGCTGCATGGCGGACGCATTGTTGAAGTGGGAACTCATGACGAACTGCTCGCGTTGGACGGTTATTATTCCGACCTTTACAACAAACAACTATTGGAAGAAGAACTGGCGGAAGTCTAGTTGATGAAACAGGTGGATATTCCAGAGCTCTTGGACACTGATTCTGGAACTCCCAGCGAGATCGCCAACTCGCTGCTGGACCTCCAGGGCATTAATCTTCGCTTCGGCGGGATTTCAACCATGCAATCCATGGTTGAGCGCGTTTCGCGGAAGACTCGCGTAAGGACATTCACGCTGCTCGAAGTCGCCGCCGGTGCAGGCTACGTTCCTGAAACCACGCGGCAGAGACTCGACGGTGAGGGCATTCATCTTCAGCTCACGCTTCTAGACCGCGCTCAATCTCACCTGCCCCGGCAGAACTCTGCCGTCGCGCCCCCCAATGGGCTCAGGTCCAAGGTGGTTGGCGACGCCCTCGCTCTACCATTTCATGACGCAAGCTTTGATCTTGTTGATTGCAGTCTTTTTGCCCATCATCTGTTGCCAAAAGACTTGTTGAAGTTCGTCAATGAAGGTTTGCGGGTTTGCCGCATTGCTGTCTTGATCAATGATATTGTCCGAAGCCCAGTGCATCTCGCTCTGGTTTATTCCGCTTCGCCATTATTTCGCAGCCGCATCACGCGCCACGACGCCCCCGCCTCGGTTCGCAGAGCATACACGCGAAAAGAAATGGCGCTGTTATTGACCCGGACTTCTGCCGCAAGCATCGAAGTTAAGCGGCACTATTTATTTCGCATGGGAGTGATTGTGTGGAAGCACTGAGTAGGCGGCATGGCTAGCCGACGAACAAAACGTTCGATAGACAATGCTGAATCCAGTTTCTCTGACACCGTTGTGACAATCCGGCAAGCCCTCTGGCTTATAAAAGATTTGGATTTCTATGTTTGATCTTGCAATCGTCGGCGGCGGACCCGCAGGCACGTCCGCCGCTATTACATCACGCGCTGCGGGTATAAGTGTCTTGTTGCTGGAACGCGGATCCATTCCCCGCCACAAGGTTTGTGGTGAATTTGTTTCCCCCGAATCCCTTGATCTGCTATACACGCTGCTCAGTTCCGAACATAAACCCCTCCTGAAAGAAGCAATCAGAATTGCTCAGACGCGAATTTTCCTCGATGGGCAGATTATCAAAACTCAAGTGCATCCTGAAGCCATCAGCATCGCCAGATTGGACCTCGACGCAGCGCTCTGGACGTCGGCTCGAGAGTACGGGGTGGATGCGCGCCAACGGATTACTGTTCACAAAATCTCCGGCAGCGGTCCGTTCCACATCCATACGTCAGATGGCGACTTCGAATCGCGAGCCGTGGTGAACGCTTCCGGCCGTTGGTCAAATCTGATGGCCGATTCGTCACTTCGCAACGGCTCCACGGAAAAATGGCTTGGCATTAAAGGACATTTTTCGGAGCCCGCCACCCAACCTTCCGTGGACCTTTATTTTTTTAACGGCGGGTACTGCGGCGTACAGCCCGTAGATCTCCGGGGGCCGGCGACGGACGAGAATCGGATAAATGCGTGCGCGATGGTAAAAGCTGACACTGCCAGCACTCTCATGGAAGTCCTGAACTGCCATCCTCAACTTAAAGAGCGCAGCCAGCAGTGGACACCGCTCAGTACCCCGATAAGCACCTCTCCGCTATTGTTTCGCATTCCCGTGCAAGACCGTGGTGGAATTCTTATGGCTGGCGATGCCGCAGCCTTTGTGGATCCGTTTGTGGGAGACGGAATTTCCCTCGCATTGCGCAGCGGTGCCTTGGCGGCTCAGTCTCTAGTACCGTTTTTCCGAAAAGACATCTCTCTGCAAGACGCGACGCTGGCCTACAGGAGGATCTATCAAGAGAGACTGGCGCATGTATTCAATGCGTCCTCTGTGATCCGCCGAGCGCTCAAACTGCCTCGTGCGATCCGAAAGCCGATGATTTATTTTGTCCGGACAATTCCAAGCCTGCCAAAGTACTTGGTCAAACGTACAAGGGGATCCGCGGAGCTGCTTTCGCTGGAAAATAACCGGGACAAAAGCGCTTCTAGAGGCGATCGCGATGGTATGAATATTCGCTTCGGGCAGGAATCAGCGAATGACTAGCACTTCTCGAACGTTATCTCGAGTAAGAAAAAATTTAATGGAGCCGAAATCGCGGAACAAATTTTCGATGTGCCGGTTATTGAAAACTCGTTGCAGCTTGAACCCGGCCGGGCTGGAATTCTGAGTTGCTCCGGGCGGTCCCTTTCGCAAATCCTTATGCGCTTCGATGTGCTGCATTTCCAACGTGTCGGGAGCCACGATATGGTACCGGTAACAGGGAGCGTCGACGCCCGCTTCCTGCGTATGGAAGAAAGCCAACAACGCGCCTCCCGGTTTAAGTACCGACCACAATCGCGCCACGACGGGCTTCACCAGCGTCTCATCCATGTAGTCGGCGAGATTCCAACACATTACGACGTCGAACTGCGCCGCCGGATAAGTCAGGTTCTCCGCTAAGAATCGCTTGCTGTCCAACGACTGTTGACCATTCTCATCGCGTGTGATCAACGACGGATCGGTGGAAGCATCCAGCAAATCTTCACTGTAAGGTCTATGGCCCAACTCCGTAAGGTATCGAATGTTCGTTGCCGAGGTCGAACCGATATCAAGGACGCAGAGGGTCTCTTCCGATCGCATAACCCGTGCCAGTTCATTCATGCCGCTCGATTTGCGAGTAAGCCGCTGTTTTTGTGAGCCGCGAACGCTGGCGCCGGTTTCATCTGACGTACCGCGAAACAATCGCATCAAGCCGTGAGTCGCCATGAAAATCCTGACTTCCTCTTGCTACCTCAGCACTACACCACTATAAATATAGCCTCTATTATCAGTACGAACCGATCAAAACTTCTTTTGCTCGGTTACCGGAGTTTTATCTGCCGGTACCGTACTGGTACCGGAGGAAGCGGCTGCCACAGCCGCCGTTGCGACCGATGATGGCTGTCGCTCGGGTCCATTTCCGGCGGCTACGGGCGTTTCGGGTCTATTTCCGGAGTGCACGTTCTTTGGAGTCTCTTTTTGAATGTCCACTTTTCCCTTGAAATATGCGCCATCTTCGATGGCAATTTTTTGGGAAAAAATATCCCCGGTTACGACCGCTGACTTTCTCAAATCGGTTCGTTCGCTGGCCTTGACGTTCCCCTCCAGCACTCCATGAACAATCACATTCTTGGCGTTCACATCGGCTCGAAGTTGGCCATGGGGTCCAACCGTCAGGCTGTTGCCATGCAACTCGATAGTTCCTTCGACTTGCCCATCAACGTATAGATCCTCACTGCCGGAAAGTTCGCCCTTAATTACGACCGACCTGCCAATGTGAGCGATCTCCGCCGTTTTCGGCGATTCCATAAGTCGTCCTCCCGGAGCCTGTCAGTTGGGGCTTGCCCTTAGGGTATCAATACACTGTACAAACACGGAACGCGAAGCACCGTGGCGAGCTTGAATTTGCCTTGTAATGCAGACTATATCCTACTGGTATTTTTTGAGCAAACCCTCAAGACGCAATCCCGCGCGTCTCGCAAGGTTACGGCGATACAGGGTCTTCCTGGACCGGCGAAATCCTTCGCCCGTGAAACCCCTTACTAGACGCGCGAGTTAAGACATTTAGGTTAAAGAATCCAACCAGGATTTTTCCTACTGCATCAAAATTGTCATCTCACCAATTGGCGAAGATTTTGCCGGCGCCTTTTAAAACGGCATGCCGGGCGAGAATATTTTCCGGGGAGAACAATAATGAAACGCTTTGCAGTATTGGCCATCTTAAGCATATTTGGAGTGATGCCTACATTTGTGGCCGCCCAATCTTCTTTTACCGAAAACCATGTCGAGGTGGGCGCGTTTGCTGACTATTTGCGATTCAGCCCGGTGAATCCTGCCATTAATTTTGTGGGTGTGGGCGGCCGCTTTGCAATCAATGTGCACCCGAGTGTGCAGTTAGAAGCGGAAATGAGCTACGATTTTTACCGCAATTACACGACTATTTTCTCGAACGGCGGTACCACCACATTCTCAACCACGCGGCTGCGTCCTTTAACGGGGCTATTCGGACCCAAGTTTCAAGCTGGGTCCTCCGGTCCAGTTCGCGTTTTCGTTACCGGAAAAGTTGGCTTCATCAATTTTACAAATACGACCGGGCCAGCTTCAGGCGGCAGTTTCACTAATTCCGTAAACAACGTTCCTTATGGCGATACCCATTTGGCTCTATATCCTGGAGCAGGAATTGAGGGCTTCGCAGGCCCGATCGGTTTGCGCCTCGATGTAGGTGACGAGATCTTTCTCGACAACGGAACGCATAACAATCTTCGAGTGACGTTCGGGCCGCATTTCCGTTTTTAGCCGCGGTCAACTTCGCAGAAAGAGCAGGGTCACAAAGATAATTTGAATTGAGGTTGTTCTGGATTGGTGGGCTTAGTAATTATTGAAGCGCCAGTTGCAGTTCGTGATCGTGGCCGTGTTTATGGCAAGTGATCGCAAGAGTACTCTTGCTGCTCGCGGCAAAATTACCTGAGATCGTCTGAGACTGGTCGTACTGATCGGTCTCAGATTGAATTCTCACATTAATGCGATGCTGGCCCGCCGGAACTTTGACACTGTTTCGTTCGCGTCCTTCGACCTTCTTAAACAAAAGAGCGCGTTTTTTCGACTCGCCGTAGAGCTTCTGAGAATAAATCAATTGGTTATCGAGCCATACCGAAGCTTCCGCTTCCGCGAACTGATATTCGATCTGCAACTCCAGAGTTGCGGTGGCTAGCGGTGGCGTCACAGTTGCCTTGACGTTCTGCAAAGTGGCTGGCGTCTTCACTCCTGTATCCGACTTTGTAGCCATTGTTGACGCCTGTAATGCCGGCGGAGCTGCGTCTGGGATCGCTTTAGGAATGGGCTTGGGTCTCGCAACTTTCACTTTCGTTCGTCGCACTTTCGGCTGAACGGTCGGCTCAATCTCCTCGCCGCTGGTATCGGCATCATTCGAGAATGATGGCGTGCCGATCTGCGAATTGGAGTCTTGCGTGTTGACTTGTGGCTGGAGCGCGGCCTGAGCGGGCTGCGCAGGCGGTGCCGAGGTTTTTTTCGAGTGGACGATCTCGAACCCGATAAACGCAATCGCCAAAAACAAAATGCCTGCCGCGGAGAGTGCGAGTTCCTTTGGCATCAGCCTCGGCTTCCCTTTAGCGATTTTCTTTACTGGTGTCGCTGGGGGCTTTGTCGAATTCGTTATTCTGGCCGGTTCCGTGGCGAGACTTCTTGAGGTCTGAGACGATCCCAACTGAGAAGACGATTGCGGACGAGGGGTCATCGTGGGCCGCGGCGTGGGAACTTTAATCACCCCGGTCCCTTCGGGATTCGTAATGCTGCTTAGAGAAGCTGCCGTCTGGTTCATTAACTCGTGCCGCTCGCGCAATCGCTGTATATCTTGCGCCATCTCTAAACCGCTTTGATATCTCTGTTCCGGATCCTTAGCGATGGCCTTAGAGACCAACCGGTCCAGCTCAGCGGGAAACTCTGAATCAAAAGAAGTCACCGGCAGGGGATCACGGTTCACCACTTTGAAGCTCACTGTCGCAGCGCTATTCCCCTGGAAAGGCCGAAATCCCGTAAGCATGCTGTAGAGAATTACGCCGAGAGAGAACAAGTCAGACCGGGCATCCGCATTTTCACCACTCAACTGCTCCGGCGCCATGTAAGCCGGACTGCCCAGTACCTGCCCCGGCATTGTCATCAATCCCTGATTAAGTTTTGCAATCCCGAAATCGGCGATCTTGGGGTGGCCATCGAGAGTAATGAGAATATTTGCAGGCTTGACGTCGCGATGAATCACGCCTTGCGAATGCGCATAGTTTAGCGCTTCCGCAATTTCCTGAGTAATCTGGAGAGCTGGTCCAAGAGGTAGCCGGCGGTTGCTCCCCGAAAGAAATCTATTGAGAGGTTGGCCTGTGACGAACTCCATCACGATGTAGGGCTCGTGGGTTTCTTCCTCTTCACCCACATCGAAAATGGTGACAATGCCTGGATGCGAGAGGCGGCCCGCGGCTCGCGCTTCCAGGAAAAAGCGCTCGCGAAATTCCGTTTCCTCTTCGACTTCTTGGGTGGAAAGCGAGATAGTCTTGATGGCCACGACCCTGTCAATTTTAGGATCATGCGCCTGATACACCAACCCCATGGCGCCGCGCCCGATTTCGGCGTCAATCTCGTATCGGCCTAAACGTGTTCCAATTCCGGTTTTCATGCAGGGGTTTACTGTTCAAATCTTAAGTTCTTTTAGTTGTATGGTCTGCATAGAACCGTACAATTCCCCATTACTGCGGTAACCGCAGCCAAAACCGTTGGAGACCATTTAGAGTGGACAATCGCTGGGCTCTATGACCTTCCCTTAGTAAACGCAACCCGCAAAGTTGTATTCAGTACTCCTGAATGCCACTTTTATTGGTAAATCTTCCGCCGGCTTAGGTTTTTAACCTGGTCTTCTCCGCAAGATCACGTCTCCCTTACTTGGAGGCAAAGTGAAAGGGAACTCAAGAATCTTGTCTCCGAGGGGAACCCGCAATATGAATCCTTCTTCTGGTTTCCACTTTCCAATCCATTTGCTTTTCGTGCTAAAGAAAATCCATCCATCAGTCGCAGTATTTCCGGAATTGAGCGTCGTAGGACGCAGGCTATACAGGCTTATGAATCCAACGAGGTCGGTCATGTCTTTCAAATGAGCCTGAAGCAATGAGTTTTTTCCCTGGCTCTTCTCGGGATGTTTGCGGACTTCATGCTCCGTTTCATCGCCCAGACTGTCAATGTCATTTTGAATCCGCGCAGTCAGTTCGTCCGGATCCAGCGCCTTATTGACGACTTGAAAATGATTCACGAACTCCAGCGTGATGAGACTTGGGGTCAATTCGAGGGATTTCTCTCCGGTGTAGCGAGCGTCCAGATGAATGGTGAATACGGGAAGCGGCCGATGTCGAACCTTCTCGAGTTCCTGCGAGTCAATGGCGATAGCCACCTCGAAAACGTCATCTTCCAACGTATAAACATATTTACCATCGGCGGTTCGAGAGAAAGTTGATCCGCGCATGCCCGTAGTCCAACGCACAACCGCGTTCGACGTTAACTTTTGCGCTGAGGAGGAAACGGCGCCAATAAAAATTGTCGGCAATACTAAAAGTGGAAGAACGGACACGAACTTGGGAAAAGGGCCAGTCAACTGGGTCACTCGATGAACGTAAGACTACCGAGGGAGGGTGATACCGCGATTATCAAGTGGGATGTGTCTAATTGTCGTGGGAGCATTTAATTAGGATTGAGTAACGACGATTCCAATAATCTTATCGTTTATGGACTCGGCTAAGGCTCTGGCCTGCTGGGGTGACGTACCACCCATGACTTCAAACTCTATACTCTTCCCAGCAAGATAAGAGACGGTTTGGTGAAACAAATCTAATTTTAATCGGGGCTTGCCGTCTTCCCCCGTAGTGACTAAGAAACGGCAATTACTTTTTTGGACATTGAGACTAGCCACAGCTT
This sequence comes from uncultured Acidobacteriaceae bacterium, assembly GCA_963796015.1. Lineage (GTDB taxonomy): Bacteria > Acidobacteriota > Terriglobia > Terriglobales > Acidobacteriaceae > PALSA-188. Next base: position 526,198 of record CAWCJR010000006.1, read on the forward strand.
TCTCCAATTCGCTTTCCTTTCTCGTTTGTGCGACGGTCGCGGCCATCGGGCTTTCCGAATACCAATGACTCCTCCACTAGACCACACCCAAAGAGCAGAAACACCAAATTTAGGCTGCTTCTCGCAATTTAATCTCCGGCCTTGTTCGGTTTTGGTCTGCTCAAAATCGCCAGCATAAGATGTTGGTTTTTAGATAATGGTTACCTTGATTGATAAAAACGTCCCGGTCACTTCAAATATGACCGCACGATATCTACCAACTCATCGGCTGCTATTGCCTGCTCAGGACGCGCCTTGTGGGTGGGATCGAGCACATGGTAACGAATATGATCCTCCAGCAGTTCTGCCATCAGGCCATTCATGGCGCCTCGAGCTGCGCTGATGAGTTGCAAGACAGCGGAACAATCCTGCTCTTCGTTTAAGGCGCGCGCGACCGCCTCGACTTGCCCCTGGATCCGGCGCACTCGCAACCTTAATTTTTCCTTTTCTCGAATCGTGTGGGCCATACATTTCGCACGTGGACTATCTTTCCGATTATACTATAGGGGGGTATGATATAAGGATGATGAATTGAATTGTTATGAAAGTGACAGCCGGGGTAGTGAGGCCGCTGTAACCCGCTATTCATCAAAACGCTGTAGCCTTCCAGGAACAAACAAATAGAAAAATGATTGAGCTGCCGCAACAAGTCGCAAGCCCTGGAATGAAATGGTGGCACACGGCCATTTGTCTCATCGTGATTCTGTATTGCACCGCGTTACGGGCACAGACACAACAGTCTCTGCCTTCTGAGCAATCGCCAGAGGAGGCTTCTTCTTCAGGGCAAGCGCCAGCGGCCTCGGATGTTCAGACAGAGTCAATCTTTCCTCACTTTAAAGACAGCCCTTTCTGGATTTCCGGACAAATGAATTTCATTTTCCAGACGCATCCTGACTTCCCCGCCAAGTCCAGCGGCACAAATAGCCTCAGCCCACGTTATGAAAAAGCCACTTCGCGAGTGATGACGCTTTATACCGGCGTGCGGCTCAATAACTCTACCGAACTGCTGGTGGACATCGAAGAAACTGGCGGCACCGCACTCAGCACCGGCTTGGGCTTGGCGGGCAATCCCAACCTCGACATCGTGCGCAATCCGCTGTTGAGCAAAGAGCCTTACCTGGCACGCGGCATGATCCACAAAGTTTTCGCGTTGAGCAAGGATAAGATCGAGAACCAGCGCAGTTTTCTATCGCTGTTCGATGAGTTGCCGCGGCGGCGCCTGGAAATTCGCTTCGGAAAATTCAGTGTGCCGGATTTCTTGGATATTAATTCGGTAGCCTCGGATACCCATTTTCAATTCACTAACTGGTCTATTGATGACAACGGAGCGTGGGATTACGCCGCAGACACGCGTGGCTACACCGTGGGCGTCGTAGCGGATTACGAGGACAGAAACTGGGGTTTCCGCTTTGCCGAAGCGCTCATGCCGAAAGTCGCGAACGGAATTGACCTTGTGTGGCGGCCTTGGCAGGTTCATGCCGAGAATTGGGAATCTGAACTGCGGCATGGCATTTTGCCAAAAAAGCCTGGGGTTGTCCGGTTGCTGGCTTATACGAACTACGCCAATATGGGCATTTACCGCGATGCGATCGCGCAGTTTCAGAATCATTCGTCCCCGGAACCGGAAACCGTGCCTGAAATCACCAACCATCCCTGGCATATCACACGGAAGTATGGTTTCGGCGTCAACCTGGAACAGTCTCTGATGCGTGACGTTACCGTCTATGCCCGCTGGGGGTGGGATAATGGAAAGACCGAGTCCTTTGCTTACACGGAAATTGATTCGACATTCAACCAGGGCATCGGGGTGAATGGCGCACTATGGCGTCGCAAGCAAGACCGAGCCGGAATCGCATTCGTTTCGAACGGTATCAAGAAAGATCATCAGCATTATTTGGCGGATGGTGGTCTGGGGTTCTTGCTCGGCGATGGCGCTCTAAATTACGGACGCGAAAATATCCTCGAAACTTATTACACGGCTCACATCTGGCGCGGGATATATGTCGCCCCCGGATTGCAACATGTCGTCAATCCCGGCTACAACAAAGATCGCGGCCCAGTGATCATTCCCACGTTCCGGCTTCATTTGGAATACTAGGCGGCGCATTTGCCGTCTGAACCGCGACGACCTTTGGTCGGACTAACCCAATGGGCGTAGGTGCCGAGCAGTAAACCACGTGGGTAATTGTAAAGAATTGATAACACTATAAAGTTTCACTTGCGGGACTCAGACTGCTTAGCCCTCCCCCCATTAATCCTGGAGTATCAGGAAGTCTGCAACCGTGGCAATGTCGCCTAAGGTCAAACCTGACCTGAATTGGTGACACGCCGGTTCCCGATTTGCGGCCCCCCCGCAATGCGTGCCAGGTGCAGCGCCGGTTGCTGAGCCTGGCACGCGACTTTTTTGTATCGCTATCGATCACACCCGTGCGGCGGAACGCTACTTCTCAAGCGAAAACCAGGCCTTCAGTGGGGCATGAGAAATCCGGTGCCGTCGGCGACCCAGTGGGCGATCATATTGGCCGGAAGATTTCGCCGCCATATATACAAAACGGTCAAAATGATTCCGCCCGATCCTGCAACCAAAAGTTGCGGAAAGCCCCACGCGCTTAAATGGGCAATCGTGAATGCTGCCCACGATATTGTTCCGGCCGCGAAACGGCTTCTGGTAAGTTCTTCCAATCGTTCGATGGGATAGCCGCGAAACAGGATTTCTTCCGCCACTGCGGCGCGCGTCACCAGCATGAATCTGTACCAGAACGGTGTGGCTAGCAATTTGCTCATCTCCCCGCTATTCATGTGCAAGTGGAGCGCAGGAAAGATGACCGAGTAGATGACCATGATTGTGGCCACCATTAGAACGCCAGCCAGGATCGCGATGGGTATATCCCAGAGACGAAGCTTGCGAAATCCAATAGACGATAAGGGACGCCGTTCGACAAGAAGCACGTAGAGAATTAGTACCGCGACTGCCAGCCACCATAAGACTTCGTGTCCAACGAGGAGCCGGCGTGGTATCAAACGTTCGCCCCACGTACCAAGCGGAAGATTCGCCATGCCGAGAGTGAGAAACAATCCCACGACAATTTTTACGACCCGGGACTCAACATGTGAACCCACTTGATCGGAGAATATCTGTCTTTCCATCTTGAACATTCGAACATCAAGCGGAACAGCGGGGCTACGTCAGCACGGCGTTTGCCTGAATAATTTCTCAACCCCGTACTTCGGCTGCCATGTTCTAGAATCAACAGTTCGCTAATCCGCATCTCTCTTATAGCACTGGTGAATAAGAGATGCGCTAAGGAGCACGACTTGCCTGAAATTGTTTACGACGTGGTAATTATCGGAAGCGGCCCGGCTGGATATACGGCAGCCATTCGCGCCGGTCAATATGGCCTAAAGGCCGCCCTCATAGAAAAGGACAACGTTTTGGGGGGCACATGTTTGCACGTAGGATGCATTCCGACCAAGGCCCTCCTATTCAATGCTGAAATTTGGGACCACCTGAAGGATGCCAAAGAATTCGGCATTGAAGGCGTGGACGCGCGCAAGTTGAACTGGGCCGCCATTCAGGACCGCAAGTCGAAGATCGTCGCCAAACACACCAAAGGCCTCGACTTCCTGATGAAGAAAAACAAGGTCGAAGTGATTCGAGGGTACGGCCGTCTTATTGGTCCCGCCGCGGGTGGACTATTTACCGTCGAAGTAAAGGCGGGAGATGGCAAGGCCACTCAGCTCAAAGCTAAGAACGTTATCTTGTCCACTGGATCTGAGGCCCGCATGATTCCTGGCCTTGAGCCGGGGCCACAGGTTCTTACCAATATTGAAATTCTGGATTTGGCGCAGATCCCAAAATCTTTGATTGTGGTTGGAGCGGGCGCGGTGGGCGTCGAGTTCGCCTCGATCTTCCGCTCATTCGATACGAAGGTCACAATTATCGAGATGCTTCCAAGGTTGGTTCCCGTGGAAGATGAAGATGTCTCCAAAGAATTAGGGCGTGTCTATCGTAAGCGCGGCATCGAATATTTTACCGGCGCGAAAGTGGATAAAGTCGAGAAGACGAAGTCCGGCGTTAACGTGACTTTCAGCGTGGATGGCAAGCAGCAAAAAATCGAAGCGGAAAAGATTTTGATCGCGGTTGGCCGCAAGCCGCGCACTGAAAATATCGGGCTGGAAAAGACCCGAGTGCAATCAGAGCGAGGATTTATCAAGACCGATAAATGGATGCAAACGGCTGAGCCGGGCATTTATGCGATTGGCGACATTGTCATGGGAACGCCGCAACTGGCGCACGTCGGCGCAATGGAAGGAATTGTCGCCGTGTCCAAAATCGCCGGTAAACCCGCCAAGCCCATTGACTTGCAGAAAATTCCGAACGCCACTTACTGCCATCCAGAAATCGGCAGTGTGGGACTGACCGAGGCTAAAGCGAAGGCCGAGGGACACACCGTGAAAGTCGGTAAATTCCCTTTCACTGCCAATTCCCGAGCTTCCATTGTGGGACAGCATGACGGCTTTATCAAGATTGTGTCCGACGCCGAATACGGAGAAATTCTCGGCGTTCACATTATTGGTCCCCAAGCGACAGAATTGGTTGCCGAAGCCGTAACCGCGATGGAACTCGAAGCCACAGTCGAAGATTTAATGTGGACGATTCACGCCCATCCCACGCTGGCCGAAGCAATGCTCGATGCATCAAACAGTGTGTACGGCATCGCGATCAACGCCTAGATAACGTGATCTCTGTTCTTCAACTCGGCACGCTTGATTACGCAACCGGCTTGCGATTGCAGCAAAAACTTGTCGAGCTTCGCAAAGAGAATCGCATCGGCGACGTTCTTCTGGTTCTCGAACACGCGCCAGTGATTACTCTCGGGCGCAATGCGAAGGCTGCGAACATAATCGCTTCCACGGGCGAACTTGCACGGCGCGGCGTAGAAGTGTTCGAGTGTGATCGTGGCGGCGATGTCACTTTTCATGGCCCGGGACAGCTCGTCGGCTACCCCATCTTCGATCTTCGCTTTTTTCCATCTTCCGACAGCAAACGGAAAACACTAGGCGTGATCGAATACGTGAGGCGTGTCGAAGAAGCGCTCATGCGGACATGTGCGGATTTTGGAATTCCCACGCAGAGAATCTGCGGCCTCACCGGTGTCTGGACCGAAGATGGAATCAGGAAAATTGGAAACGATGGAACGACGGGCGTCCCCGCCCGTCCCACACCAGCTTCGTCCGCGAATGAAACAGCTAAAATCGCCGCTATCGGCGTTCACGTCTCGCGATCCGTTACCTCGCACGGCTTTGCCCTAAACGTTGACACAGACCTCAGCTATTTCAATTTGATTATTCCCTGCGGCATCGCCTCAAAGCCAGTAACTTCAATGGCTAGGGTACTGGACAAATCAATGGACATGGAGAAAGTCATGAACTCGATCGTCCGCAATTTTGGAGACGTTTTTCAAAACCAGATTCTTTGGATTGAGACTCTGGACGCTCTCTTGGGCGAAACAGTCGGAGTGCCATTGACGCTCCCTCCCGAGTTGCGTGAGATTCATAAAGAAGAAGAGACGTTTCGGGCCTAGCAAATTTCGTCCACCATCGGCGGTCATTTCGACTGGCGTGGGTCGTAGGCGATCAGAACGAACACCTTGGACATTGGTTACAACTAGGAAACCTGCTAACCTCGTCAGCGACCAACCTGTGTATTCCACGGCAGAACTCTAGTTTCAGCGGCTCCTGAGTAGCCTTCGTCCCGTCTGCTTGGCGAGCGGCTTTCGCCGACGAGGTCAGAACTTCGTTTGTGAGTCTTCCGAGTGCTGGGGAATCATTAACTTTCAGAAGAGTCGGCGCTCTGCAATAGACGAGAAATCATTCACCATTAATCTTGCTATGGCGTCGAAGCGGATTCTCGCGTATTTTGGCGAGGCTACCACCGCCCGCCTCCAGCCTATGCGTGTCATTGGACAAATACCCGGATCGGGTCGCTCATTTCCGATGGCCGCGACAAATGGTGGACACTTTCCGACGAAAGTCCGTATACCCCTATTGCGAGTGAAGTGACAAAAGCTGTCGCGGAACTTGCCATTCCGCTCATAAAGCCACGCTTGACGGAGCAGGGATTGTTGGAACTGTGGGGAGCGAAACGATTGGTGGTTCGAGTTGCCAGGCCTCAGAGTACAAATCCATCCTGCTGGCTTCGCAGAACAGATTCGACGCGCTGGCTGAGGACATTCAGCGTATGCGCGAGATTTCTGGCGGAAACTTGGCTGACACTGAGACTAAAGAACACATTGCCCGCCTGAAAAAGCACTTTTCGTTGCCCGACTGAGAAGGCACTCGCCGAATACGTCCCGGGCCGAACCCAGTGGGATCACCTCAAACCCCTGCTGGATTCCCATCCCACTCCACGTTAGGATAAGTTGAAAGCGGTGAGCATGTCCAGGAAAATCAAGCCAAGCAGGAACTCCGGAAACAATAAAAAGCGGCAGCCGTCGCCTTCTCACAGTAATGGTACTGGAAACGGCAACGTCAAGGCCGCAAATCCTCAGCAGCGGACCTACACCGTTCCTGACTACCGCCTCGAGAAGCCCGTATTCTCCATATAGCAAAACTGCAAAGGTATCGACAATTTGCTACGACATAACCGGCGATCTTGACGCGCCGGTTCCACCAATTCGCGAGTCGAAATATCTCGACAAGAAGCAGTGCATTGAGATTTATCGCTGGATGCTGCTTAACCGAAAAATGGAGTCCGCCCTCGAAAACCTGTACAAGCAGGGGAAAGTCGTAGGCGGAGTTTATTTCGGCCTTGGCCAGGAAGCATGCTCCTGCGCTTCCGCTTATGCCTGAAGAAAGACGACTGGCTCGCTCCGATGATTCGCAATCAAGGGTCGCTTCTGGTTCGCGGGTTCGCGCCACGCGACATGATGATGCAGTACATGGCGAAGGCCGACTCCCCGACCGGAGGCCGCGACGGCACTTCGCACTTCGGCGACATCGCGAAGCGCAACATCGTTTCGCCAATCTCCATGCTCGGCGATTTAGTTCCAGTCATGGCGGGAGTCGCGCTGGGAGCGCGGCTTCAGGGCCGCAATATTGCCGTCATGACTTACATCGGTGATGGAGGGCAATCCACCGGCGTCACCTACGAAGGCATAAACTTTGCCGCCGTTCAGGATCTTGGGCTGGTTCTGATCATTGAAAGTAATCATTGGGGATATTCAACGCCGTCCGAATTGCAGTTTCGCGTGAAGGATCTTGCCGAACGGGCGATCGGATACGGCATCCCCGGAGTAATCGTGGACGGCACAGATGCTTGCCAGGTTTACGACGCGGCTCACGAGGCCTGCGAACGCGCCCGGAGCGGCAAGGGACCCACTCTAATCGAAGCCAAAATGATGCGCATGAAAGGCCATGCCATCCACGACAGCGCCGATTACGTCCCTAAGAAGATGTTCGAATATTGGCGCAAACGAGATCCCATCGCTCGTCTTGAAAATTACTTAGTCAAGGTCAAGAAGTGGTTGACGCCCCAGGAAAACCAGAAACTGGTTGCTGACGTGGAACGATTTCTGGAAGAAGAGCGGGAAGTCGCGGTCAACTCGCCGATGCCTGCTCCAGAATCTGCCGCAGGCGGCGTATATTGCGAGTCCGGATGCCACGACATCAAACCGAAGTACGCGGTGCCGAAAACAAAAATGCGCCGCTTTGGCACAATGAGACGAACCGAGGCAGCCGTGCATTTGAAATAGCTTGATCTATCGTCCGATCCGACACGAGATCACGAAATTGCGCAAGCCTACCCACTTGTATGCAGGAAATCAAAATATGTTCGATCTGTAACACCGAATTAACGCAAAAGAGCAAGCCTCTGTTATTCAGTGTGGGCATGCTTATGATCGCCTCGCTAGCTGCGATTTTCATCGCCGCATGGTTTTGGATACCGGACATTCTTCTGGCGATCATAGGAGCCTACTTCGTGATGTGGAGCACTGTCGGTAAAGGCCTCTGGTGCAGAGCCTGCAAGAACGCGCCCTTTATGAGTTAAAGAACGACGGGAAGTTCGACGGTGATAGAAAGGTAATTCTGGCATACAGCAACGTCACAGCATTGTTGACAGTTTTCCGCTTGAGACTGAGAGATCATTCGATCCCATACTTCACTTGCAAGAATGTTCGCAATCGTATCGGCAAAGCCTTTGCTAACTCCTGCCATGCCAATATCTGACAGCGCGACCGCAATTCAGCCAGTCTCACACATTTCATGATCCCGTAACACGCTTCAATTAACTCCGGCCTTCTTGCATCGGTAAGCAGGCAAAATCTGCAATCGGAAACGTATGCTGCCAAAACGTTCCGCAATCATCCCGTTGCCAAATCATCGGTTCTGGCAGAGACATTTTGCTGGGGCGTGTGGGGATCGCTCAGCCGAGAGAACTTTGAGACCTTGCTAAGGATGGATAAAGACGAAGAGCGGGTCGAACTGCCGCCCATGTTTTCCTGGTTGAGCACACAGATTTCCGAATACCCCGATACTCTGAACCTGAAGATGTACGCTCAAATTCAGGAGCCTCCCTGGCGTCCGCGATTTGAATTGGAACCGAACAACCATCCGCTGTCGCGGGAATATCACAACGGCATTACTGCGGAGCGCCTGAGGGAGAGTATGACGGGGCGCCTGCGTGAATCCGAAGAGACGTAGAAGTGCGAACGTTGTGGCCGCACTTGGTATTCCCCGAGCGGAGAATTAGGAATTTGTTACAGAATCTTCTTCCCGAACGCGGACAATGCCAACTCCACCGCCAACTCCGCCGTACGGTTGTGCTCGTCAATCACAGGATTCACCTCGACGATTTCGAAACTTAGCATGCGGCCGTGATCGGCGATGATTTCCATGGCTAGATGTGCTTCGCGGTAAGTTGCCCCGCCACGAACCGGGGTTCCGACGCCGGGCGCATCTTCGGGATCAATCCAGTCCATATCGAGGGAAACGTGATATCCCGCGGTGCCGCGCCCTGCGATCCGAAGAGCTTCTTCCATGACCGTGCGCATGCCGCGTTCGTCAATGTCGCGCATAGTCAGGACCTCAATGCCGGCACGGCGGACATTCGCCCTCTCTATTGCGTCAATGTCGCGTACCCCCACCAACACGCAGTTTTCGGGAACCACTTTCGGCGAGAAGTTGAAGATATTCGACAACTCGGCGGGGCCCAAGCCCATGGTGGCAGCCAGAGGCATGCCGTGTACATTTCCACTGGGCGAACTTTCGGGCGTATTGATGTCGGTGTGGGCGTCAATCCAGATGAGTCCAATCTTCTCATTCCGCCGGCGGTAGAACTCAGCGACTCCGGCAACCGTTCCGGCGGCCACAGAGTGATCGCCTCCCAGTGCCAGCGGAACCTTGCCCAATTCAAGCGATTTCAGAACCAATTCGGCATGTTTCGTGCAAGTAGCGGCGATTTCCTTTAGATACTTGGCATGAGGATCCCCTTCTTTTTTCTGCTCCGGAATGGCCACCGCAATGTTGCCAGCATCTTCGACAACGTGGCCGAGTTCTTCGAGTCGAGCTTCGAGTCCTGCGACTCGTACTGCCGAAGGGCCCATGTCTACACCGCGGCGAGACTGTCCCAAATCCAGCGGAACGCCAATGACCCGAATCTTTCGGGGGGTGGATGTTTGACAACGACGGTGAAGTTGGTTTCGTCAATGGATCGCGCCGCTTGTGAATGTTTACGGGTATAGCCGATGCAACATCCTCGGGAACGGAATGGTCTCGCGCACATGCTCTAGTCCGCAAATCCACGCCACCGCGCGCTCGATGCCCATGCCGAAACCCCCATGCGGGACGCTGCCAAATTTACGCAGGTCGAGATACCACTTGAAGGCTTCTTCGGGAAGTCCATGCTCGTGAATTCGCTGAATCAGCAAATCATAGGATGCCATGCGCTGCGAACCGCCGATGATTTCGCCGTAGCCTTCTGGCGCGAGCACATCAACACAAAGCGCAAGATCGGGCCGATCAGGGTCAGGTTCCATGTAAAACGCTTTTATTTTTGCAGGATAACGATGCACCATAACCGGCTTGTCAAATTGCGACGAGACATAGGTCTCGTCGGGAGATCCCAAATCTCCGCCCCATTCGAACTGATTCTCTAAAGCTCCCTTGGCATGCGCCTCTTGTAGCATCTTCGCGGCTTCATCATAGGTAATGCGCGGAAATGGAACCTCGATTTTTTCGAGTTTGGCGATGTCGCGTCCTATGGTTTGCAGATCGCCGCGACGCTTCTCCAAACATCGTTTCACCAGGAAAGTAATGAAGTTTTCCGCGAGTTCCATTAGATCATCAAGCGTCGCATAGGCAACTTCGGGTTCGACCATCCAGAATTCTGTCAAATGACGCCGGGTCTTACTCTTCTCCGCGCGGAACGTTGGCCCGAATGAATAGACCTTGCCTAGGGCCATCGCGGTGGCCTCGATATAGAGCTGCCCTGACTGCGTGAGGTATGCCTGCTCTTCAAAATAATCCACCGGGAATAAAGTAGTGGTGCCTTCGCAGGCTGCCGGAGTAATGATAGGTGGATCGGTAAGAGTGAATCCGCGATCATCGAAAAAATCTCGCGCTGCCTTGATGATCTCTGCGCGAACGCGAAGAATCGCCGCTTGCCGAGGAGTACGCACCCACAAGTGCCGGTGATCCATCAAAAAATCAACGCCATGCTCTTTCAGCGAAATAGGGTAAGGCTCGTTTTCCGAAACTCGCTGAATCACCTGCACGTTGATCACGTCCAGTTCGAAACCTCCAGCGGCACGCTTATCGGCGCGGACTTTACCTTCGACGATTACGCTTGATTCCTGTGTGAGCGTTTTTAGCGATTCGAAAACTTCGGGTGTGACGGCATTTTTGGGGACCACGCCCTGGATGACGCCGGAGCCATCGCGAAAAATTGGAAACAGCAATTTCCCGCTTTCGCGCAGGTTATAAAGCCATCCGCGAATGGTAACGGTGTTGCCTTCATACTTTCCGATTTCTGAGATTGAAGCTATGGGCATTGTGAGGTTCTATTACCGCCGAGATCGCAGAGACCGCAGAGAGAACCAAATCATTTATGTTTTAAAAAACTTAAAGGGCGTCCCGGCGTACTCAGCGATCTCGGCGGTAAAATATTATTCTGATTCCAGCTTTTCGAATGTTTCTTTCATCTTCTCAAGTGGATTTACTTTTTCGTCCTCTTCAATTTCCAAAAGCAACGGCGGAGTTTGCGGAGCTGTTCGCAAAAGTGCCATGGCTTGCTTCCAATCAATAGTTCCATTCCCAGGCCACAAATGCGCATCGCGGTCTTTAGCGTTATCGTGCACGTGCGTAGAGTGGATATAAGCTTTCACACTTTCAAAACCTTGCGCCACATCCGTCATCATGTGTGCGTGGCCCAGATCAAAACAGACACCAACATCATCGAAGTGGCTGGTTTGGATAAATTCCACGAGTCGCTCCGGAGTGGACAACTCATTCGGAATATTTTCCAACAGGATTCGAACCCCCAGCGGCTTGGCGAACGCCCTGAGATGTTCAACCGAAGTCATGGCTGCCTCAAACTTATGATCGTCGAACGATTCTCCGCCTACTCCGATGTGTTGCACAAGGAAGCGGAAAGGAATTTGTTCGGCCAATTCCAGCGCGCGCTTGATTTCATCCATGGCCTCAATCCGTCCCGCGCGATCCGTTGAAGCGACGTTGACCGGCGGCGAGCCAGTTCGTCCCCATTCGTAGTCAGCGTATAGCGGCGCATGCACGGAATTCAGGGGGATGCCGCTGGAACGAAACCAGTCGGCAATTTCACGCACGTGCTGCTTGCGATTGGCATAGTCAATGTGCTGGCGAGCCGCGAAAATCTCAATTGCCTGAGCGCCGCCACGCACCAAACCATCGAGCAGGCCGGGATGCAATCGCTCTTTAACGTAAACGAAGGTTGAAATTGCCTTTAGCATCTTTAATTTCCCATATCCGCAAGATACAACAGAACTTCTGAGGCTAGCCCACGCGGCAACACCCAGTCAAATATCGAAAGATCAAATTGCTTTTGTATTACTGCCGAGGTCGCAGAGAACGCCGGGAAAGCTAAGGAAAAAATAAATCTGATTCACTCCGTAAAATTTACTCCAGAGCTCTCGGAGGTAAATCCTCAGCTCACACCTGCTGCCGCGCTTCACCCAACGTTACGGAGAAATCCATCTTTTTCTTGCCGCGATAAACGGTGACCTTTACGGTGTCACCCGCGCGATGGTTATTCATACTCTGTGCCAGGTCGCGCTCGTCTTGTATTTCCTGTCCGTCAATGGCTACGATCAAATCGCCACCCAGGGTAATGGGAGTATTTCCAATGTATGCGTGCTCGCTTCCACCATGTATCCCCGCACGTTCGGCAGCTCCTCCGGGCACAACCTGTAGGATTAGCAGTCCGCTATCCGCAGGGAGTCCCATTTGCTGGGCCAGATCAGGACTAATAGAAATTGTACGCACACCCAAGGCTGGGCGTCGCACCCGGCCCAGCGTGACCAGATCATTGAGCACCGCTTTCGCGGTATTGATCGGGATAGCAAAACCGATGCCGGCGCTTTGCCCCACATTAGACGCGATCATGGTGTTGATGCCAATCACTTCGCCGTGATAGTTGAGTAGAGGCCCTCCGGAATTCCCCGGATTAATAGCGGCGTCAGTCTGAATCGCGTCGTCAATCGTCAATCCGTCCGGCTCTTGCACGGAGCGAATTGAACTTACAATACCGCTAGTCAGGGTACCTGAAAGTGCGAAAGGATTCCCGATCGCGTAGACCTTCTGGCCCACCTGCAAATCGCGGGAATCACCCAGTACCATGGGGGTAAGGCCTGCCGCCTTAATTTGTACAATGGCCAGATCGTGAGAGCGGTCTGTGCCAACCACGGTCGCCAGATACTTCTTCCGGTTGCTTAAAGTGACCTCAACCTGCCGGGCACCTTCAATAACATGAAAGTTGGTGAGGACGTGGCCTTCTTTGTCAATGATGAAACCCGATCCCTGACCATCCTGTGGGACCAGCCCGTAGAAAAAATCATAGGCAACGGCATGGGATGTGATGTTCACAACCGACTCGATATTCCTGCGGTAAACGTTAATGTTGTTTTGCTCTTCGGCATCGCCGGGACTGCTGTTGCTCGCAGCTTCGGTGATTTCAACCTTGTCTGGCCGGCTTAGAGCTGAGGTAGGCCAAAAATTACGGGAATGATACGTTGTGACATAGAAGAAAATGCCGCTGAGGATGACTGCAATCAGAAACGGTCGAAACAGCCTCATGGTCCAATTCTCCTTCCGTTAAATTCGGCGCGAGCAATCTAATTCTAACTGGTCAGGCTGATCAACGAAGTTAATCGGGAAACCGCGTGAAGGATCGTGTGGACCTGCTCGCAGATTCAAATCACAACCCGTGCGAAGCTTCTCGTTTACAAAACCGTTCCGCTTCCCCTTGCTGCGTCGACCGCTTTTAACACCGCCTGAGCTTTGTTCATGCATTCCGCGAACTCTTTTGCAGGATCGGAGTCGGCAACGATTCCCGCGCCCGCTTGAAGATAGGCCTTCTGCCCTTTCATCAGCATAGTTCGGATGGCGATACATGAATCCAGATTTCCCGCAAAGTCAGCGTACAGCACCGAACCACCGTAAATACCGCGCCTGGTCGGTTCCAGTTCCTCGATGATTTGCATTGCCCGAACTTTTGGTGCTCCGCTTAGCGTTCCTGCCGGAAAACAAGCTGCAAAAGCGTCCAGCGAGTCAAATTCCGGGCGCAGTTTACCCTCCAATGCCGACACGATGTGCATGACATGAGAATAACGCTCCACGTACATAAGATCGCGCACCTTTACCGATCCATACTCGCTTACGCGGCCAAGATCGTTGCGGCCAAGGTCAACCAGCATCACATGTTCCGCTCGCTCCTTGTCGTCGCCGAGCATCTGCTGTTCGAGCCGGTTGTCTTCTGCGGCATCGCGCCCGCGGCGATGAGTTCCAGCGATTGGGCGATATTCCAGCTTCCGACCGGTCACTCGAACCAGCATTTCGGGCGATGATCCCAAAATATGAGTGTCCCCATTACGCAGGAAATACATGTAAGGAGAAGGATTCACAGTTCGCAGTGCCCGGTAAATATCGAAGGGCGCGACTCCGGGGACAAAATCAAAGCGCTGCGACAGCACGATTTGGAATGCGTCGCCGGCAGCGATGTAGTCTTTGGCGTGCTCGACAGATTTCACAAAGCTCGAGCGGCTCGTGCCCGCATGAATCTTCAATTTACCGGGTTTTGTTCGCGTCGAGTTTTTCCATTTGATGGAGCGCAGACCCGCAGTCAATTTCTTCTCCAGCCGCGAAATGTCTCTTACAGCGCGGTCATAGGCTTGCCGAGGGCTTTCCCGGGAAACATCAGCGCTTGCGATGATGTGAATCTGATGACGCAGGTGGTCAAACGCGAGAATGCGATCAAAGAACATTAAAGAGCAATCCGGAAGCTCCAAGTCGTCTTTGGCGTGATCAGCGATCTTCTCCATCTGGCGCACGATGTCATAAGCAAAATAACCCACCGCACCTGCCGTGAAGGGCGGCAATCCAGGCACTTCAGCGGGATGGTGTTGACGGAAAATTTCCTTAAGCGTCTGGACTATGTTCCCGTGCGCCGCTCGCGACGAGATCCGCGCAGAATAGTGATTTCCTCGCCCTGGGACTGAACCTTCATATACGGTCGCGCGCCCAGGAACGTATACCGCCCAATTTGTTCACCTCGTTCAACGGATTCCAGCAGGAAAGCGTCACGTTCGTTGGCGCCTACGGCCAAAAAAGCTGAAACCGGCGTGAGCAGGTCAGCACTCACAGATTTCATGACCGGCACGAGCGTTGCTTCTCGTGCGAATCGCAAGAATTCCTTGTAGTCTGGACGCAGCATGTGTCTGCACATTATAGGGGAGCACCCATGGGCGCGGTCCGTTCGGATTCCAAAATCCGGAAATTGAAAGATATATCGTATTGACCTGTAACCAGCGAGAGAATTGACGAATCCGCCATCAAGCTGCAAGATGGCTGATTAAGCATTTGAAACCTATGCGCATTAAGTTCTGGGGAGTTCGAGGCTCCATACCCACTCCGCAGCCGGAAAATCAGCGCTATGGCGGCAATACGTCTTGCGTAGAGGTGCGCGTTGGTGACAGTATCTACATTTTCGATTGCGGAACCGGGTTCCGCATGTTGGGGCATCAACTTCGTCGAGAGTTCGAAGGCCGTCCCATCTCGGCACATGTATTCGTGTCTCACTTCCACTGGGACCACATTCAGGGCATCCCGTTTTTCCGCCCGCTCTATGACGATTCTGGCAATCGCTTCATATTCCATTCCTCAAGCCGTACCCGCAGCCTGAAGCGAGTGATGGATGAGCAGATGGCCTCGCCATATTTTCCTGTTGCCGTGAGCGAGATGAAAGCTCATCAAGAGTTCCACGAAGTTGAGCCCGGACCCATCGTGCTGGACAATGCTTCGTTTCAAGTCGCGTGGCTCAACCATCCCCAGGGATGTCTTGGTTTCCGAATGGAGACAAAACAAGGCGTGCTCGTATATGCCACCGACAACGAGCCCGGACAAGCCGAATTCGACAAAAGCGTCCGCAAATTGGCCGAAGGCGCTGACGTGTTGATTTACGACTCGCAGTATCTTCCCGAGGAATACGAAGCGCAGAGACGTGGATGGGGGCATAGCCACTGGCGGGAAGCTGTGAACGTCGCCATGGAGAGCGGAGCGAAGGAATTGGTTTTATACCACCACGATCCAGATCACACCGATGTCTGTATAGATAAAGTGGTGCAAGATGCGCGCAATTATTACCCGAAAGTGCGCGCGGCCTCAGAGGGTATGGAGATTACGTTGGAATGATAGTAAGTTCAATCAGCTTTTATTTTCCCCGGTGTCAGCATCCATCTCGTCTTCAAGTCCTTTTAACATCGCACAGCGGCATCCAAAAAAGTAAAGGAAGGATCACATGATCCTCCCTTGTTGCAGAAGCGTTGTTGCCGGAATTACTGAGCGTCCAATTCGACGCCGTCTCCGAGGTGTACATCTTCCATTGCGAACACAATCATGCCCGTCGAGGTCGTGGGAGTGGTTCCGATGACTACAATTTCTCCGACGGAACGGCGGGGCAGGTCCGCTACGTGAATTTTCGGCCCACTGGTTTTGTTGAAGAAATTGGGCTCAATGGATGGCGGCTTCTTTTGAGTATCTTCGGATGTAGATGCCTTGAACGACAGGGAATCTACCGGGTCGTGCAAGTCCGCGGTATACGAGCGCACGGCACGGAAGTAGTCCCCGACTTTTACGCCCTGGTTGGATCCTACGTTCATGTAGATCTTGAGGCCGGTTCCCAATTGTGAATCGAAATCCTTGGCCATCAGAATTCTGCCCGACACATTCTTACTGCGAGGCAGGAAGCGATCGAAGCGTATTTGAGGGTGGAATGCTATCGTCTGCTTCTCTACAAAAGGCACCGCAAAATCTCCTGGGATTTACCGGATCGCAACTGAACTCAATTTGCGCGATCGCCATCTTGCTTCGCGTATCCACGATGCGGACCCGCGCTTCTTCTCCGTAGGCTTGGCCGCTTGCTTTTACTGCCGCGCGCTGTCCTGGGAATAGTTGGTACTGGTTTACGTCCTGTAATTCCCTAACGATGGTGTATTGCTGACCACTTTGGTAGCCTCCACCGGCGAGATAAATCATGTCTCCATTTACGAACTTAGTGGTGCTCGGAGTCTGTAACCCTCCAGCCACGAAATCCGCGTTTGGGAGAATTTTTGGGCTTAGAAATCCCGAGCAGTAGAGATCCGCATAAGTTGGCGTCTGAACTCTCTCAGTGGGAAAACTGACCGTAGTGGGAAGCGTGCCTTGCGGAGCCTCCCGGTCGGTCGCCGTTGAAACATCCTGAGCGGCTGCTCCCAGCCAACAATACCAATACCAGCAACAATCCTGTTTTCTTCATGTTACCTCTGGAGCTAGACCGCCCAGTTTTCCGGTCCTAGCATCCTTCTAAGTGAAGTAAATAAAAGGCTTTCAGTGAGGACAGTAACAACCGGAACTCCCATGGTCAAGGTTACGGCGGTGTAAGGCCATGTAGGTCAATTGGTTTCCTCCCGAGAGAATTGTGAATCCGTTCTTGCATCTGCAATTACGCGCCTGTAATATCGCGCCGACCTACTCTTAACGATGACAGCCTCCCCCAACAGTTTCGCCGCCCGGCTCCTGCATCAGCGGCTCCCACGGGTTTGCGTGGCCGTCACCGGGGCAGATGCCTCCGAAATGGTCGAGAAAGCGGAGGCGATAGTTCGCGATAACACCTTTATCGAGTTCAGGTTAGATTACCTCGCACATCCAGCGGCAGCATTGCCTAAGATCAAGAAATTCACCGATCAGCACCCGCATGTAACGGCGATTGCGACCTGCCGCCGTGTGGCGAGCGATGGTAAATTCCGGGGGTCCATCGCATCTCAGCTCGATATACTCGCCAAGTCATCGGCGGCAGGCTGTCAGCTGGTTGATGTGGAATTGCAAAGCGCGATCCGCTGCAATCCCTCGCAGTTCCACAAGTTACGTTCCAAAGCAGCGCTTATCCTTTCTCATCACGACTTTCCGGGGGACAAAAAATCTGGATGGGACCCTCGAAAAGATGGTGTCTATCCCGGCCGACTTCTACAAAATTGTCTCAACCGCAACCAGCCTCTCTGACAACGTCGCGATCATGAAGTTCCTGCAAGAAAACAGCGATAAGTATTCTTTGATCGGACTGTGCATGGCCGAACAGGGGATCATCAGCCGCGTGCTGGGTGTGCGCGCAGGCAGCGTGTTCACTTTCGCCGCTGTTAGTCCGGACGAGAAAACCGCTCCCGGTCAGATTACCGCGCAGGAATTGCGCAGTACTTATCGGATCGAGCACATTGACGCAGCCACCCGCGTCTATGGCGTGGCCGGAGATCCAGTTGCCCATTCTCTGTCGCCCGCCATCATGAACGCAGCGTTGAACCGTGAGAATGTTAACGGTGTGTATGTTGCGCTGCACGCAAAGACCTTGAAGGATTTGCTGACGTGCGTGCGAGAGATTCCGATTCACGGGCTTTCGATCACAATGCCCTACAAGCAGGCAATCGTGTCGCACCTGGACAATACCGACTCCCAGACCAACGAAAATTGGTGCCTGCAACACAGTGGTCCGCGCGCAGGATGGCAAACTCTATGGTTTCAACACCGACGCCGTGGGCGTGGTCCGTCCGCTGGAGCAGCGGATCACTCTGGACAGAGCAAGAATTTTGGTCCTGGGTGCGGGAGGCGCCGCCCGCGCGGCTGTCTTCGGATTGAAAGAGCGCGGTGCGGACGTTTACATTCTGAATCGAAGCGCGATTCCGGCGCAAAAACTGGCGCGCCAGGCCAAGGCTCGCACGATCAAGCGCCCCGATCTCAAAAAGCTAAGTTTTGACGTAATCGTGAATGCTACGCCCGTGGGCATGACAAATACTCGCGAGTCTCCATTGAACGCCGAAGAGATCAAGGCTCGCTATCTTTTCGAGATGATCTACGATCCCCCAGAGACCCAGCTCGTCAAGCTGGCAAGAGACCGGGGCGTCGAAGTGATTCCCGGCATTGAGATGTTCGTGCATCAGGCCGCGCGCCAGTTCGAAATATGGACTGGAAAACCCGCCCCATGGGACGACATGCTCAAAGTGGTGATTGTCGCAATGCAGCAACGGCAAGCGGCCAAGAACGGCGATAGAACGTCGAAAAAATAAACGTTCCATCGCCTTGTCGAGCGTCCGCTACCTTTCGCTCCTTCTCCAGTCAGATTTATCCATTGCCCGCCTCGACCTTCTGCTGCCGGATGGTATCGCGGGACAGTCCAGACTTTCGGCCGAGAGCTGCGTCCAACCTTTGCCTGGGTCCAGAACTGAAATGTATCCTCCGGGAGCGAGTTCTAGTTGCTTTGAAATTCTCTTCATGAAGTCAACTCGATCCGCTTCCGTGGGCTCGAACCACGACGGCGTGATGAAATCTGACAACATCACGCCATCAATTTCATAGCCCAGCTCATCGGCTTCCACCGCATCGCATACTTCGAGCGCAAACAACTTGCCATCTGGAGACTCGGCGCACCAGTTGATCCATGGATCTCCCAGCATTTCCAGCAATTCATGGCTTAGAGTCACGCTCCATGATGAACCGCTGTCAATATCGAGCGCGGCAAAGACCTTTCCCAGCGGAGCGCCAGTGTTCGTCAACTCGTGATAACCCAGCGCTCCGGCCTGATCGGGATTGTCAGTTATCACAATCTGCCACCATCCCGCGGTCAGTGGTTGGTTTCTTTGCAAGAACGCCAGCGAGCAATCCAGATCCCAATACGCATTGAAATCGCGGGTCACTTGCTTTTGCAAAGATGGAATCACAGACTGCACTTGCGCATCGGTGAGGCAAGTGGATGCATTCGTAATCGCAATGACGGGGAGGCTCATAAATTACCTCACCACGCAGGCGTTCATAGCTGGCGTCGCGGCATTCGCCAAACCGCCACACACTTCCTGGTTCCATTGCGCCTTCAGTTGCTTGGCGTTCGGTATCGCAATTTTCACGCCGGCAATAGTCTGCGAAGTGGTTGGACTTGGCTGCGGCATCAGAGCGGCAAAGCTCGAAACCGTCGTGAGAATCAGATTCACGCCCGCCGAAACTCTCGCAGCCGTAACTGGATCGCTAATGTGCGCAGATTGCAGTAACGCCGGGATGCTCTGATTAATGTCCCCGATTGTGCTTTGAATTTTCTGAAGCGTAGTCGCATTAGGGTTAGCTTTGTATTCGTTATAGAGACTCTGCAACAAAGATAAGTCCCGGCTTGCTTCAGCCGAAATATTCTGCACCGCGGTTATCTCGGCAGGATCAATTTGCTTACCGGATTGCAGAGTCGTGACGAGCGTTGCGATGTTAAGAGCCATTTGTGTTAGCGCAGGCAAGTCGGCCAGCGCAACGCTCATCCATTGCGCGCTGCAACCAGTCGTTGCGATCGCGATGGACAAAACGGCCACGAGAGTGAATCGGATTCTCGTATTAAGGTTTGATTGCGGAAGACACGAGTGCGACGTGCAGAATAACGACTGCATGATAAAGCTCCTTTTAGTTTTAGTTGTGATTGTTACTTCTGAGATTGATTACGCAGGACAGCCGCCCCCGGCTGTCCAGTCGAGCAAAGCTCGAGTACTTGTAATATTCGAACTACGCGCGAGATTCCTCGACCAACTGAAATACGCCGTCTGCGGGATGACGTCAAATAATTAGCGTTTGCCGAATCAGCTACGTTTTCCGCTTACGCCGCCTGCTCGTACGCGTGCGCCAGGCGCAAAATCGTTCCTTCGTCAAAATGTTTCCCGAAGATCTGCATTCCGATTGGCAGCTTTTCTTTCGTCTCTCCGCAGGGAATTGAAATCCCCGGTATTCCGGCGAGATTCGCCGTCACCGTGTAGATATCTGCAAGATACATCGCCAACGGATCGTTAGTTTTGTCCCCCAGCTTGAACGCCGCAGTGGGACTGGTCGGGGTAACGATCGCATCCACTCTCTTGAACGCCTCTTCGAAGTCGCGCGTCAGCAGCGCTCGTACCTTTTGCGCTTTGAGATAGTAAGCATCGTAATATCCGGCACTCAGAGCGTATGTTCCGAGCATGATGCGGCGCTTCACTTCGGCGCCAAACCCAAGGTCGCGACTTCGCCGGTACATAT
The DNA here is from genome assembly GCA_963796015.1 of uncultured Acidobacteriaceae bacterium. GTDB lineage: Bacteria > Acidobacteriota > Terriglobia > Terriglobales > Acidobacteriaceae > PALSA-188. Next base: position 547,051 of record CAWCJR010000006.1, read on the forward strand.
CGGAAAGACTACGAACATTTTCCGCCCGATATCCATACCGCACTCCGTCAAATCGCGCCAAATTCGAGGAGGCCTCGGTCGTGGCCACAATGTAGTAAGTTGCAATCGCATACTCGGTGTGGGGCAGTGAAATTTCCACAACTTCGCACCCCAACTTCGACAAGCTCTGCACCGCAGTCTCTACGGCACGACGCACTTCAGGATCGAGTCCCTCGGCGAGATATTCTTTCGCAAGACCAATTTTCAGTCCATGCACCGGTTTTTCCATCTCCACGACGTAATCTGGAACTGGCACTTCGGCCGACGTCGAGTCCATCGGATCCCGTCCCGCGATCGTCCGCAGCACTATGGCAGCATCCTTCACCGTTTTTGTAAGCGGACCGATGTGATCGAGCGATGAAGCGAATGCAATTAATCCATAGCGCGACACTCGTCCATACGTCGGCTTCAATCCAACCACCCCGCAAAACGACGCTGGCTGCCGAATCGAGCCTCCCGTATCGGTTCCGAGCGTTGCAACTGCTAAGTCTGCGGCCACGGCCGCAGCCGAACCGCCGGATGAACCACCCGGCACCCGGCTCAAATCACGCGGATTGTGCACGGGCTTCCAGGCCGAATTTTCGTTCGACGATCCCATCGCGAACTCGTCGCAATTCATCTTGCCCAACACCACCGCGCCTGCCGCTTCGAGACGCGCGACCGCAGTGCAGTCATAAGGCGGAATGTAGTTCTCGAGAATTTTCGATCCCGCCGTGGTCCGAACACCACGAGTTACAAGCACATCCTTGATCCCGACGGGCACGCCCGCGAGAGGTGGCAAAGTCTCTCCGCGCGCGGCCATGCTGTCAATTGCCGACGCCTTAGCGAGGCCGCGTTCTTTAGCAAGCGTGAGATATGAGCCAATCTTCGGATCGTCCTGTTCGATCTTTGCGTAAAAAGCCTCAGCCAGCGCAGCGGCTGTTGTCTTGCCATTGCGAACGGCATTGCGAGCCCCATCAATTGTGAGTAAGTTGAGATCCATTATGAGAACGATTTCAGTTAATTCTGAATAGTCGAAACGCAGGTAGCGGATGACATCAACAAAATAACTCCGCACGCCTCATCGTTCAATGACCTTGGGCACTCTAAAAAAAATCCCATCCGAGTCCGGCGCGTTTGCCAGCGCCTCATCGTGCGGCAAAGATTTTCGTAGACCTTCAAGGACGTCTTCGCGGCTGGCGTACGCAAACCGCTCGCTTCCTTGTTTGGACTGATCCACCCCGTATCGGTCGGAGACCTGCGCCATGGGCTCGACGTTTGCCGTATCAAGTTTTTCGAGCGTGCCTATATGCCCAAGAATCGCATTCAAATCCCGTACCATGCGCTCGCGTTCCTCCGCAGTCAGTTCCAGGTTGCTAAGGCCCGCGACGTAAGCAACATCTTTTTCCGTGACATTCATCTCGGTCCCTTTGGATGGATTTATCGCGCGATCACAAATTCTATCCGTTTGACGCTTCCATTCGTGTAACGGTTAAGAATTGCAAGATATTGGCCTGCAATCGTTTGCAGCTCTGAACGCCAACCCGCATCTGGAACTTCCACGCGCAAAATTCCTTTAGCAAAGTCAAGGGCCCGCGTTCTTTTCGAGACGCTATTGCCACAGGCCAGCGGCCATGCCAGCAACGGGGCGTCTTCGGCAGCCACCTGCCGCAAACTTTTGATAACAATGGTTTGAAGTCCAACGGCAACCGGCTGCATCAGACGATTCATAAATGGCTGTTAGGCACCGTCACTTGTGACTGTGCGTTTTTCTGGCCCCTATATCTAGAATAGCAAGTTCGATACCCCAAATGCGCCACGTTTTCAGGAAATATATTTGGTTTGTATTCATGCGCTTGACCACTTTCAACCCGTTTTTAGGGCTTGACAAGAAATTGGCGATTTCACTCAAAACGGGGTTTTTATTTCGTTTTTCGCTAGGCAGGCGGAAAATGGACGCTGATGAACTTCATCGCCGCGTCTTTGGAGTTCCAATTCCCCTCTAGCTGTCCGTCTTCAACCGCAGAGAGAATCTCCTTGAACCGGGGACCGGGACTATAACCGGCGGCAATCAAATCTTCCCCCGTAACCAGCGGTGCCGGACGAATCGCTTCAGGAGTCAACTCCGCCATCTTGTTTCGCGTGAAGTCATAAAGCGACAAGTCCCCATGGGCCGACTCGCAATCGAGCCGATGCAGTTCGAGGTGCTCATCGAATTGCGGAATCCGAATAAATCTTTTGAATGTAGATTCTTTCATTCGCTCAACGTCCGCAAATCGCATGTGATTTTCCACGAGCGCGAGAATTTGATTTTTCTCGCTGTTAGAAAATCGAAGCCGGTCGCAAATCTTCTCCGCCATCTTGACCCCAATGTCTACGTGACCGTCGAAACGAATGCGGTCAGGCGCAACGCGGAACGTCGGCGGCTTCCCCACGTCATGCAATACCGCTCCCCACGCAAGAGTTGGGGCACAAGGATGCGGTAGTTTACTGAGCAGCAGCATCGTGTGAACAAAAACGTCTCCCTCAGGATGAAACTGCGGAGGCTGCTGGACACCCTTCATTGCGGATATTTCCGGAAGAATCTCACGGAGCAATCCAGTTTCATCGAGCAGCGCGAACGCTTCTCTCGCGTGCCCCTCGGTAAGCATTCTTGTAAGTTCATCGCGCACCCGCTCGGAGGAAACCTGACGAATTTGCGACGCCAGCGTTTGAATCGCCGCAAATGTTTCCGGTTCAATCCCATATCCAAACCGCGATGCAAATCGGACAGCCCTTAGCATTCGCAGTTTGTCTTCCGCAAAACGCAGTTCTGGATTTCCGATTGCGCGGATAATGCCCGCGTCTAAATCCTCCCTGCCTCCGACAAAATCGAGAACTTGATTCGTAATTGGATCAAGCAGCAGGCCGTTGATCGTGAAATCGCGCCGGGCGACATCTTCCCGCGCGTCTTTGGTAAACCGCACTTCATCGGGATGGCGGCCGTCCGTGTATCCGATGTCGCTTCGAAACGTCGCAACCTCAACCGTGTCATTGTTTGTTCCGGTCTCCGAGGTTTTCGGCAGAGGCACTAACACGACGCCGAATTGGACGCCCACCGCGTAGGTGTCCGGAAAGATCCGCATCACTTCATCCGGAGTGGCATCGGTAGAAATGTCGTAGTCAGCCGGTTCGCGGCCAAGGAGTAAGTCACGCACACATCCCCCAACCAGGTATGCCTGGTGTCCGGCGTCTCGGAGAGTCCGAACGATTGAAGTGGCGAAATCCGTCAACATTCCACCCTAATAATATGCCCACCGGACGGCACCGCTGGGTTTGCAGGGAAGCCGCCGAGAGGTTCGGAGGTTGGATCGTGGAGGGTGGTAAAGCGCCCTCTTAGGCGGGGAGCTTCACGATCTTCTTCTGAATCGCGTAGGTGACGAGTTGCGCCTTGTTATGAATGTCCAGTTTGCGCATCAGGTTGAATTTGTGTGCCTCAACTGTTTTAACGCTGCGCCCGAGGATGGCTGCGATCTGTTTCACCGAGTTTCCTTCAGCAATCATTTTTATGATCTCGCGCTCTCGAGGCGTCAACATGGTTCCACGAGTCGAGGTGCGAACCGATCGGGATCGAACATCGTCCACCATTCTTCCCAGAATTTGCGGACTCAAATATTTGTGCCCTTGAAAGACCTCTCGGACTGCCGTAATGACTTTGGGGGCGGGGGAATCTTTCAACATGAATCCAGCAGCCCCTACGCTCATACATCGCAGCAAATATTCCTCCTCTTCGTACATGGTGAGGAATATCAGCCTTGTATTGGGATGATCCTGAACCAACTGCTTCGCCGCTTCAAAACTGCACATTCCGGGCATACCAATGTCCATGAGCACAACATCCGGATGCAGATCCCTGACTTTTTCCAGTGCTCCGGCGGCGTCGCTGGCTTCGCCAACGACCTCTAAATCGGACTCGCTTTCGAGCACGCGACGCAGTCCGTCACGAAAAAGTGTATGATCATCAACAATCACGCACCGGATCGTCGCGTTCGCGCCGAATTCGTCCTGCTCAATGAAATGCACGGTTAGCTCGCCTTCGTTCCAACATTTGTGAGTAGCGTCTGCATCGTGCGTACGACCGCCGATTCCAGAGGTATTTCAATTTGGAGGCGTGTGCCACCATTCTTCCCTGAGTAAATCCGCAACGTCCCGCCCAGTTCTTTCACCCGCTCTCGCATGCCAGCCACACCGAAGTTTTCTGTGGAAGTCGCGGTCTTCGAGCCGAACCCCGCACCATTGTCAGAAATTTGCAGCCTGACTCTTTTTGCTGATCCCTGAAGCGCAACGCTGAAGTTTCTCGCTCCAGAGTGTTTTGCTATGTTGTGAAGTGCCTCTTGCACCAGGCGATAGATGGCGACTTCGACCTCTTGATTGCCTAAAGTCAACCGCGCTGGCAGCGCCACATCGGGGATCATTCCAGTTTGTTTGGCCAGCAGCTCCGCCTCTCTCCGAATGGCGCCCAGCAATCCCAGATTCTCCAATGGCCTCGGCGACAAGCGTCCAAGAATTCGCCTCAAACCGTCAATCGTGTTATCGAGAATGTCGAGGGTTGCTTGCGCCCTTCTTTTCAACGGTCCATCCGCGGCGTCTCTCAGCAAGATTCCGAGAGAAAGGCGCAAGCTCATTAATGCCTGTCCCACCTCATCGTGCAATTCCCGGCTCAGACGCCTGCGTTCGTTCTCATGTGCCCGCAGCAGAAGCGATGAGGCCTCTGCTGGAACTCGATCAGTCTGCGAGCGGGGTTCGGCTACTGGGAATTCACGGAGAAATCTCCGAGCGCTCACCTCTGATCCCGACATTCCCTCAACCTTTCAGCCGGAGTGTCGGTCAGCCAAAATCGGGACACCTCGGCGAACTCTGTACCAAGCTTAACTAGGATGGTGTCTAGGCGAACGGGTTTGCCCGCGCTATCAGATACAATCCATAGGAATGTTGCGCTATTTCACATCGGGAGAGTCACATGGAGAGGCTTTGGTAGCCTTTCTCTCCGGATTACCCGCCGGACTGGCGATAGATCAAGCCTTTATAGATCGCGAGCTTTGGCGCCGCCAGCAAGGCTATGGGCGCGGCGGAAGGATGAAGATTGAGCGGGATATCGCTCACATTTTGTCGGGTGTTCGCCATGGCAAGACGATAGGCTCACCCATTTCGGTGATCCTTCAAAATAAAGATTGGAAAAATTGGACCGAAGCCCTGCCGGTCGAAACGGGTGACCCAGAAAAACACAAAAGGGTCGGTTCCCCCCGGCCGGGTCACGCCGACCTCGCTGGAGCCCTGAAATATAATTTTGCCGAAGCTCGTTACGTGCTCGAGCGAGCGTCCGCGCGTGAATCGGCTGCCCGCGTCGCAATCGGCGCGTTGGCGAAGTCGTTTCTGCTTGAGCTTGGAATCGGGGTCCTCAGCCATGTAATCGCCGTGGGGAGGGCTTCGCTCGAAAAGCTTGAGCCCTCATGGGAGCAGGTCCATGATCTTTCGAAAAAGGACGAAGTCCTGTTGAACTGTGTTGATCCCGAGGCCGAGCAAAGCATGAAGGGCGAGGTGGACAAGATCCTTCGAACAGGAGATTCGGTTGGCGGCATCTTCGAAGTGGTCGCTCACAAGGTCCCGCCAGGGTTGGGCACGTATGCTCAGTGGGACGAACGGCTGGACGCGTTGCTTGCCGGGGCCGTCATGTCATTGCAAGCCGTGAAAGCCGTCGAGATTGGCGCGGGCGTTACCGCGGCCAGGGCAATCGGCTCAGAAGTTCACGATGAAATCGGATATGGCGAGGCCGCGGGCTTCACCGGCTTCACACGCAACAGAAACAACGCAGGAGGAATCGAAGGAGGCGTTTCGAACGGACAAGATATTCGGGTGCGAGGATATTTGAAACCGATTTCGACATTGCGCCGGCCTTTGCAATCTGTTGATTTCGCCAGCCGCGAGCCAGTAAAGGCAGCTTACGAACGCTCTGATGTTTGTGTCGTGCCTGCGGCAGGAGTGGCTGCTGAAGCCATGGTCGCTCTTACCCTTGCGCGATGCGCACTCGAAAAATTTGGGGGAGATTCCATGCTTGAGACCATGCGAAATTTTGAAGGCTACTGTCAACAATTGAAAAACTACTGACCACAGAATGATCTATCCCATCGTGAAATTTGGAAATCCTGTTCTGGAGAAGCCCGCCGAACCTGTTACGGAATTCGGCGACGACCTAAAAAAACTTGTGGAAGACATGTTCGAATCCATGTACGCGGCTCGCGGAGTCGGTTTGGCGGCGCCCCAGATTGGCATTTCAAAGCGTCTCGCCGTTATTGATATCACTTTCAAAGAAGATCCGAGTGCCCGGCTGGTGCTGGCCAATCCCGAGATCATTCACAAAGAGGGACGGCATAAGCAGAGCGAAGGCTGCTTGAGCATTCCAGAATTTCGCGAGGAGTTGTCCCGGGCGAAGAAGGTAACCGTTCGCGCTCAGGACGAGAATGGCAAGTGGTTCGAGAAGACTGGCGAGGATTTATTGGCGCGAGCCTTCCTTCACGAAACCGATCATCTGAATGGCAAGTTGTACCTCAGTCACCTGAGCGCTCTGAAGCGTGACCTCATTAAGCGCAAAATTCGCAAACTGGTGAAGGCCGGAGAATGGGGATGATTAGGTCTCGATGCGAGGGTTAGCTTTCCCATTCGCAAGCTCAATTAATTCGCTATGAATCTCGTATTTTGTGGCACTCCGGCGTTCGCTGTCCCAACTCTGGAAAGACTTGTTGAAGCTGAATTCTCGGTCAGCCTCGTTGTTACACAGCCAGATCGTCCCCGCGGGCGTGGGATGGCGCTGGAATTGTCGCAGGTAAAACAAAAAGCGATTCAACTGAAAATTCCAGTTAGCCAGCCGGAAAAGATCAAGAACAACGATCAGTTTCGTGACGAGCTCATGAGTTTGAGGCCCGATGCGATTATCGTGGTTGGATACGGTCGAATTATTCCCCCATGGATGATTGATCTTCCGCCCATGGGCAACATCAACTTACACGCCTCCTTGCTGCCTAAATATCGGGGAGCAGCGCCAATTCAATGGGCAATTGCCAGCGGCGAATCAATTGCCGGCGTTACAACAATGCTTATTGATGCTGGCCTGGACACCGGAGATATTCTGTTGCAGAAGGAAGTTGCCATCACCGGAGATGACACCGCATTAACCCTTGGACCGACGCTGGCTTCCATTGGCGCCGAGCTTATGATTGACACACTACGAGGATTGCGGGCCGGGACACTTCAACCGCAGCCTCAGGACAACGCGAGTGCAACTCTCGCACCCATTCTCAAAAAAGACGACGGAGGCATTGACTTTCACCGCAGTGCCAATGAAATCCACAATCGCCTGCGCGGATTTCAACCCTGGCCCGGAGCCTTCACCATTTTTCGTAAAAAGACCTTGAATGTCTGGAAGGCGAAGCCTCAGCCTCGCGCGGTTTCAGAAGGCGAACTACTCGTCGAAGGTGACAATTTGCTTGTGGGATGCGGCCACGACAGCTCACTCGCGCTGATTGAATTGCAGCCCGAGGGCAAGAAGCGCATGTCTGCGCATGATTTTATTCAGGGGTACCGGCCGCAAAATGGCGAACATCTGGGAAAGGGAAGATGACCGTTGCCAGTCTCTTCTGCACGTACCGCTGCTTTCGACATTCTTTTCCAGGTGGACAGCGAGCATGCGTATGCAGCGGAGTTGTTACATTCATCGCAATTCCATAACCTGTCACAGCAGGATCACGCATTAGCTACCGAACTGGTCATGGGCGTGCTTCGATGGCGTGCTCTCCTCGATCAGGAAATTGCAAAAGCATCCAGCTTGCCTCTCCAAAAGCTTGATATTGAAGTTCTGACTGCCTTGCGTCTCGCCGCATATCAATTGTTGTTGCTCGATCGCGTGCCCGCGCGAGCCGCCGTAAACGAGAGCGTTGAGCTAGTAAAACGCTCACACAAGCGTTCCGCCGTACCATTCGCGAATGCCGTGTTGCGGAAACTCTCGGTTCGCCTTCCGGCCATGAAAAGCGAATTGTTTTCGTCCGATGCGGAAAACATTTCCGAAATGACGGATCACAGTTCCCATCCCCAGTGGCTTGTGGACCGCTGGAGGCATCAATATGGCGACACGATCGCGAAAAAAATCTGCGAGTACGACCAGCTGATCCCAGAGACTTCGATCCGTCTGACCGACTCCTCAGTCGAAGCCGAACTTCAAAGAGAAGGGACCCAACTAAGGCCGGGAAAGTTGCTAACATCCGCGCGCAGGATTCAGTCGGGTGACCTCACAGCAACCGCGGCGTTTCGAAAAGGGCTGGTCAATATCCAGGACGAGGCCTCGCAGCTGGTAGCGCTCCTTGTAGGTCGAGCGTCCACCATCCTCGATTGCTGCGCCGCGCCGGGCGGAAAGACACGCATAATTGCCGAGCGGAATTCCAATGGAAAAATACTCGCAATGGATTTGCATCCGCATCGCGCTCGTTTATTACGAAAGCTGGTACCGGCGAACAACGTGGACGTCATCTCCGCGGACGCTCTCCATCTTCCCACTCGCGCACTTTTCGAGCGCGTGCTTGTGGACGTACCCTGCTCCGGAACCGGCACTCTAGCCCGGAATCCCGAGATCAAGTGGCGACTCACAATGGAAGATATTAACGACCTTCAGGCGAAGCAGGTGGGACTTCTAGACTCTGCGATGAATTGTGTGGCTCCCGGAGGCAGGCTCGTCTATTCGACCTGCTCGCTGGAGCGGGAAGAAAATGCCGTCGTGATCGAAAAGGCACTCGCCGCGAATCAGTCCGTTCAAATTGTGAATTGTTTGGAACTTTTAGAAGACCTGCGGCGCGAAGGCGAGTTGAGGTTGACGAACGAAAGCCTGGATTCGATGATTAGCGGACCGTATTTGCGCACCATCCCTGGAATCCATCCCTGTGATGGATTCTTCGCAGCCGTGCTCCAAAAAAAGTAGTGTGGCCTAAACGGCCGTCCTGCCTTAAGGAGAATCCGTTTTTTTGTGGCGCATTCTGGACATCAGTGTATGAGGTCCCCCGTAAATAAATTCCAGAGCAATATTCCCGCCTACGAATCCCAACAGATTGTAATTGCCCATGCGAAATGCATCTTTGGCATTGTAGCGGCTGGGGAACCATGCATAAACCGCGGTCATAGTTCCTGCGTAGGGCGCGACTACCGCCGGAACAGAAAATTCGTAATGGCCGTCTTCACCCCGCCGAGCCGTGACCGTAGAGATCACCGCGTGCTCCAGCCGAGGAATTAGTCCTTTGCATTCACAACGGTAATAAACCGTATCTTCGCGGAACGCTTCCGCCAGTGCATAGCGTGTCGTCGTGGTTATTGCGGCGATGCCGAAGTCGGAACCAAACCGCTGACCGTAGGCTGCCGCTCCCTGCTTCCACTCTGGAGGCGTGCTCTCCGCCTGGTTAATGCCTGCGGCGAATGCTGCTCCAAAAATTGGATACGGCCCAATCACTTCAAAAACGTAGCTGCGAAGTTTAGTTTTCTCGCCGGGCCGCACGTAGACAATCACCGGTGGTTGCGCCACCGCGGCTGGGCGGGATGAGGCGGCATCATCCGGAATCGAACTCCCCGAAGATCCATTTGATTGTGCTCGTAGCGACGTGGGTAGTAGTGAAGCTGATACGGCGAGCAGCAATGGAAAAATCCGGCCCATCCTCATCGCAATTTCTCCTCGATTTCCGCTACTGGCGTTCGACGATCATCCCTGACGTGACTTTTGCAAGTTGGCATCAAAGTGACATCCTAGCAGAGTCGTCGCAGCATACTTTGAAAACCACTTCAAAGTTGGAATCTCAGCGAACCGTGAAGTTCACAGAAGTCCCTTCGATCACTTTTTGTCCCGGAATAGGATATTGAGAAACAATGACGCTCGCGGCCGCTGCGGACGGTACCGGCGTCGGAGACGAAGGAACTGCCGCCAACGCGACGTCGTCCCGAGGCGCAATCGTTACTTTTCCAACTTGCAATCCCGCGCCTCGCAAACTGGAAGTTGCGCTGCCTAAGGTCTGCCCGGTAAAGGCAGGCATGACAAATGCTTCCGGCAGAGGAGCATCGCTAACGAGAAGGTTTATGCGTGGCGCTGAGATCTCACTCGCCTTGGGCCGCGGACTTTGCGCCAGTACGCGGTCAGCGGGCGATCCGGGTACTGTTATTTGAGCGACCGAACTGATGTCGAGGCCGCGCCGTTTTATATTTATTTCCGCGGCTCGCTCACTTTCTCCGATCGCGTCGGGTATCTGCACCCGTTGTGGTCCCAGACTCTCGGCCACGCGGACTTGCCAGCCGCGGCGAACCTTGGTGCCGGCGGCAGGGGCTTGGGACAAAATCTTGCCGTCAGGAATTAACGAGCTGTAGTACTGGCTCTCGACATCCGCAGACAGCCCGGCCTGTTCGGCAATCCGGCGCGCTTCCGACGGAGTTTTACCGGCCAGATTCGGGACAGTAACCTCCCGCCCGTGGATTGCAATCTGCATTGCCGTAACTGCCGACACTAATGCAACAACGAGTAATATCAACCCAAGCAGAACTAATCGAAAAAACGATCTCATTGAAGGCAGATTATATCCTGCCGGCAATCACCATTCTCTATACTCGAAATATGATCCCCGCCGGCAGCCTTGAAGGTGTGCTTCGAAAATATTGGGGATACGATGCTTTTCGCCCGCTTCAGGAACGTATTGTGCGCAGCCTGCTCGCGGAGCATGACACTTGCGTCGTCATGCCAACCGGCGGAGGAAAATCTCTTTGCTATCAGTTGCCGGCATTACTTTCCGGAAAAACCACGATTGTTGTTTCTCCTTTGATTGCCCTGATGCAGGACCAGGCTGCGCAACTGGCGCAAATGGGAATCCCAGCCGCAGTTTTGAATAGTTCGGTTACCGCTGAACAACAAGCGGGATTGATCTCCCGGGCACAGCAAGGCGAATATCGCCTCTTGTATTTCTCGCCGGAACGCCTGGGGCGCGCCGATACCATGGATTGGCTGCAACGGGTTCCCATCGCATTTTTTGCTGTTGACGAAGCGCACTGCATCTCGGAATGGGGACACGAATTTCGCCCCGAATATCGTCAACTGAAGCGTTTGCGAACATCTTTTCCAGACCGTCCTATCGCCGCGTTTACTGCGAGCGCCACTCAGCGAGTTCGGCACGACATTCTCAGTCAGCTTCAACTTCGTAATCCTGACAAATATATCGCGAGCTTTCATCGTCCGAACTTGCGTTATCTGATTCGCGAGTGTAATAGCCGTGAACATCAGGAACTCCTGGTTGCGGCATTACGGCAGCACCCGGAGGGAAGCATCATCGTTTACGCTCCCACTATAGATAGTGTGAACGGAACGGTGAATTTCCTGAAGAGCGAGGGGGTCCCGGCTGTAGCTTACCACGGCAAAATGGAGGCTCCGGAACGCCGGCGCACTCAGGAGCAATGGATGTCTGACGAGGTGCGTGTATTGGTCGGAACCATTGCTTTCGGATTGGGAATTAATAAGGCAACCGTCCGCGCAGTCATCCACCTCGCTCTTCCGAAGTCCATCGAACAGTATTATCAGGAAGCAGGCCGCGCTGGCCGCGACGGCGATCCGGCAAATTGCATTCTGCTCTGGCAAAAGCGCGACGCCGGACTGCTCGCATATTTTATCGAGCAGGTTAGCGATTCGGCAGAAAAGGAGCGGTCTTGGGAGCGATACCATACGATCCGGCGTTTCGTCGAATCGAAAACTTGCCGTCACCGTTATATTTGTTCGCACTTTGGCGAACGCACCACATGGGATACTTGCGGCTCTTGTGATATGTGCGGCGCCTTGCCGGAATGGCTCGCGCACTCAGGTACTCCCAAGCGCAAGACGTCAAAAGCAGCTCCCGCTTCCAAAACAGCGTTGACGGTTCCACAAGCAGCAGATGGATTCCCTTCTGCCCCGGCAGCCGACTTACGGGAAAAACTTCGCCAATGGAGACGGGCGGCTGCGAAGCAACAGGGCGTACCAGCCTTCGTGGTAATGCACGATACATCTCTCGAAGAGATTTGCCGCGTATTGCCAAGATCAACAACGGAACTGCTTCGCGTCCAAGGTATCGGAGAATATAAGGCCGCTTTATACGGAGAACAAATTATTGAACTGTTGAAAATGAAGTGCTGAGAAACGAACTGCTGAAAACGAAGTGCTGAAGCCTTGCTGGAGAGGTTCGAGTCATGGCAGTTTTTATATCAGCTTCGCCAAAATTACCGGGAGTAGAGTGAAAAGGCCGCGTTTCGGGGTCTATAATATATTGAGAACACGAGACTTATCGCTCTGAGGGTTTGGCATCAGAACTGTTATACGAATGTATAGATACCAGCATCTTAGGTATCGTAGTTTTTCCGCCAACTTTGGCGTCTTTGACAGCAATTCTCGGGGTATCAGACCCCGCACTTGGAGGAAGTCGAAATGAAAAAGCGTGCCCTCGTAGTGTTGGTCGTTGCCGGCGCGATGTGCTTGCCGGCTGTCGCGCAGCAGAATGGCTCTACAACGCAAGATCAAGTGGCTGCTCAGCCATCTCAAAACACCCAAACTTCTGACCAGATGAGCGCCACGGGGAAACCGTTACAACCGCCCGCTCGCGAAGGCTTCTGGGGACGCGTGAATCCGTTTGCCCGCAAAAAATATGTGCAGCGTCAGACTGGCCCGATCCGCGACCGGCTGAATGAATTGGATGACCTGACTGCGACGAACAGCAAGAACATAAAGGACGCTGATTCGCGCGCGCAGCAGGGAATTCAACTAGCCTCCGCAAAAGCCAATGAGGCCGACCAGCACGCCATTGACGCCGGCAACAGGGCGCAAGCGGCGCAGCAAACCGCCACACAAGCCAATACGAGAATTGGAAACGTGGAGCAGGTAGTCAGCAACATTGATCAATACAAGGCATCGAATCAAACCGAAATCCGCTTCCGCCCCGGACAGAGCGTCCTGAGCAAGAATGCGAAGTCGGCTCTTGATGATATGGCGACGCCCTTAAAAGATCAGCACGGCTACATTATCGAAGTGCAGGGCTTCTCCTCAGGAAGAGGACAGACTGCGATCGCAACTTCACAAAAGATGGCCGATTCAGTTGTGCGTTATCTGGTTGAGAACCATGACGTGCCGGTTTACCGCATCTATGTGGTTGGTATGGGCAACGCTCCTGTTGCCTCCGCTGATCAGGATGCAAAGGCCGGCACTCCAGCGGCGGCCGCGTCGAAATCAGCTTGTTAAAAAATAATCTTGAGCAGCTTGCTTCGTCCGACACCGCGGCTCCAGCCGCCCAGGATCAACAAGCTCAGCCCAAGTAGCGCGTTACAGCAATAGCCCTCCCCCAAAAAAAGACTCTTGCGAAAGCAAGAGTCTTTTTTCTTTTAAGAACGAGACGTGTTCGCTATACCTACTGGGGCGCGGTCTTGTCTTCCACTTTTTGCGCGCCCTCATCGGTCTTCTCAGCCGCCTTGTGTGTGGCCTTCTTGGTGGTGTGCTTCACGGCATGACCTGTCTTCTTGGCTGTTTTCTTGGTTGCGCTGCCGGTATCTTTCGCAGCATCCTTGGTTTCGTGGCCTGCGTCTTTCATATCCTGCTTGGCGCTGGTATCCTGCGAAATTCCAACTCCCGTTAGGGCGGCGATAACCAGGAATGAAAAGCACATCCGTTGTACAAATTTCATATGATTTTCTCCGTTAAGAGTCTGACGGCAGTAGTGGCTTGGTAACTATACCGTACCGTCTCAGTTTGGGAAAGAACTTGGCTCCTGCTAGCCGATGATTTGGGTATATTCCGGTGGGCGCGGTAGAATTCCCAACACAATGATTTTGCATCCTAAGTCGTTCGCTAGAATTCAATCGGAGGAATGATGGCAGATCGTCCCAAGACTGATTCCGTTCCGGCAGGACCAGCATCCTCGGATGAAGGAGGCCGCCCCAGCCCCAACAAGGAATTGGTGCGAGTTTTCGACACGGAACAGGAATCCGAGGCATTGGTCGTGAACGGACTTCTGCAATCTGCCGGCATTCAATCCGATATCACATCTCTGGATGCGCCTCAAGATGTTCTTCCTGGTGTCGGCGGCACCGTTATTCTGGTTCGCGAGGAAGATGCCCAGAGGGCGCGGGAACTCATTCAGGAATCGCGAAGGGCCGCTGCCGAAGATGATACCGCCGAGGTTGACATCAGCGGCGATCCAACACTTCTGGAATAACGTTCTTGCCATCCAGAAAGAAACTTACTGCCCCACTCGTATCCGTGCGATAAGTACCAATTTTCCTCTCGGCCAGACGATCCAGCACTTCTTTTCGCGGATGCCCATACGAATTTCGTGCTCCGACCGAAATCACTGCGAAACGTGGATGAACTGCGGCCAGAAAATCCTCCGCGGTCGAAGTCGCGCTGCCATGATGCGCAACTTTCAGAAGCTCAGCGTGCGGTTCTTCCTGGGATACGAGGCTCTCTTCTTTTCGCTCAGCATCGCCTTCCAGTAAAGCCGATGTCGCTTTGTAACTCACCTTCATCACTAGTGATGTGTCGTTGGGGCGCGCCAATTGAATATCTGGCTGCTCAACTGGCGCCAGTATCCGCACATTCGCGCCCCCCATTTCGAAGCTCTCCCCTTCATAATGCAGAATCACGGGGATGTGAAGATCTTTGGCGACCTGAACCACCCGTTGCAGCTCTGGAGAAGGTGAATCCACTCCCAACCACAGTTCGCGTGGATGGAAGTTCGAGATCACGGCGGCCATCCCCCCAAGATGATCCGCATGGGCGTGCGTAATCGCTACCGCGTCGAGCCGCGATATTCCTCGTGACCACAAGTACGGGGAGACAACATCTTCTCCAATGTCGAGATCAGAATGCATCCACGACGGCAAACCGCCAGCATCAATCAGCAGAGCGCGCCCTTGGGGAGAAACTAGCAGGATTGAATCTCCCTGCCCAACATCAATCGCAGTGACCTCCAACACGCCCGCGTGAAATTCGGGGCTGGGAGGGACGATGCTTATCCAAATTGCAACTGCGGCGACAGTCGCCAAAGCCGTTGCTACGAAAACAGGACGGCGGCGTGCCATGAACATTGCCAGGACAAGCGCGCCACAAGCGGCAAGGCCGACCCAAAGTCCTGGCGTGGCCACGCGGGCGTCGGCAATCTTCAAATTGCCCATCCAATGCACCGTGGCGCCCGCTCCCCGCAGCACGATCGCAGTCGCGAACGCAGGAAGCCTCGCGGCGGCCATCGAGATGTAGCCGAACGAGATCGCTGCGCCCGCGGCGATCATCATGATTTCAGTTAAAGGCACAACAACAATATTCGCAGGCAAAGACACAATAGTCGCGCGGTGAAAGTAAAACGCCATGGGCAAAACAAATCCAGCTTGTAGAAGCACGGATATAAAAATAAAATCACCAACTATGACAATGCCGCGGCCAACGATTGCAATGGCAGGCAACGGGATTCTTTCCCCAAAGAATCGCTCCATCCGGATTGCGACCATGCGAAGGTCGAGTCTGAGCTGCACCAATTTCGGCGATAGCACCAGGTCGTAAGTGGTGGAATCAAGATTCCTCAGTGCGCGAGACAATTGCCTGGAAGTGCGCTCGAATATCGGAGCGCCTATTCCACCGATCACAACCACACACAGGAAACTCAGCTGAAAGCTGGCCCCAGACAATTGCGAGGGATTCACCATCAGGAGGACCAGTGCCGCTCCTCCGATGGTGTTAAGAATGGAACTCTCCCGGTAAAGCATCCTGGCGGCGAGATAGAGGATCAGCATCAACGTCGCCCGCCAAACCGGAGCGCCAACATCGGTGAGCGCAGCGTAAAAAACGGTCAAGGAAACAGTAATTGCGCTGGCAACGAAATCGTTGACGCGCAAATGACGCAGCAACCAGAACATTACAAATGCCAGAATTCCAACCTTCAAACCAGAGACCACCAGTACGTGGTAGGTACCGGTACGCTGAAAATTTGTCCGCGTGTCTTTTCCAAGAAAGGTGTCGTCGCCGAGCATGATGGTGTCAATCAGCGCCGCTTGTTCGGGAGGCCAGAGAGCGTGAATCTTGCGGATAAGGCTGCGATGCAGCCGGGTTCGCCCAAGCTCAAAACGATTTCCAGAAAATCCGGGAAGAATTTCTACGTCGCTCACTTTGACCGATCCAAGAGCATTGATTCCGCTTTCCGCAAGGTAGCCCACATAATCAAACGCCCCTGGATCGCGGAAATTACGCGGCGAAGAGAGTTTGGCAAGAAAGCGTAGCCGCTCGCCGTAGCGGAAAATATCCGTTGAGTCCGACACCACAACATCGGCAGGTCGGTTGCGCTCAGGCATTCTGAAAACAGACATTCGCAGTCCCGCACGAACTGGCGATGTATCCCCCTCGTCCACAATTTGCTCCGTCTCAAGGTCTATTCTTTGCACCTCCTCGCCAAAATCTTTTTCCTGCCAGGTTCCTTCTCTCGTGACATGAGCGGTCACCCAGACTTCGCCGCCATCGGCAAATCGAGAAACGCCTGAATCCGCCGGATTTTCAGGTCCACTCACTTGAATCACCAACGCTCCGATTACAAGCACCGCACACAACATCAGGGCGAAGGCTGGACGAACCCGCCTGCGCAAAAAATACGTCCCTAACGCCCCGAAAACTAAAGCTGCAACTAGCCACCAAACTTCTGTTCGGCAAGCATGGTTCCCAATAAACAGACCGGCAGCAAATGTGAACGCAGCCCACAGCAGCGGCTGCCGCGGCGTTCGTGGGCGACTCGTGTTTACATGAGAAGGAGATTGAGAGATCAGAGATTCACATCATTCGCTGATTACTTTACGACCTCAAGAGCGCGGCTATCGGGTTAAATGAAATGCGCTCTCGACGTGGAAAGTTTGAGGGAAAAGATCAATTAAATGTGCCTGCTTCAACTGGTATCCCGAATTAAGCAGTCCGCGCAGGTCGCGAGCCAGTGTTGCGGGATCGCAGGATATGTACGCGATCTCGGGCGGATCCAAGGCGACCAGACCCTTGAGTGCGTTCGAGCTAAGCCCGGATCGCGGTGGGTCAAGCACCACAAAATCGGGACGGAACTTTCGCGGCATATTTTCCAGGTACTGCTCAGTCGTGGCATGAACTGCTTTCACCTTCGGAGCGGAATTGTATAGCAGGTCGGAATACGAATACTGTGATGACTCCACGGCGATTACCCGGTGGAAATCCCGATTTAGAACTGAGGAAAACAGCCCAACGCCGGCGTAGAGATCAAGAACCGTTTCTCCCGAACGCCCCGCGGTCACGATATTCACCAACACATCAATCAGATAACGATTCACCTGAAAGAACGACCCCGCACTGACGCGATAGGCGCCTTTCAATGTTTTGTATGCGATCTCTCTATTGCCGGCTGCCGTAAATTCTTCTTTCTTCGCGTGAACGGAACTACTTGCAGCGCGATTCTTGAATGCGACTACTCCAACAATCGCAGGGATTCGGTTCTGGCAATCATGTCCGAATTTTTCGAGGTCGTCATTTGAGGCTTCGTCTGCGCAATGAGCCTCAACCAGCAGGCCTGTATCATCCGCGTTGGCGAAGAGTTCGAGCTCTCGAACGTCTTTCGGTATCTCACCGGCCTGGCCCATAGCCCACAAAGGTTGCAGAGATTGATTGATGAGCGGAGAACTTATGGGGCACTGTTCGACGGGAAGCAATTGGTTCGAATTGAACTTGTGATAGCACAAGCCAAAGTCCGGCTGGAAGCGAACAGTAACGCGGCTGCGATTGCGGTAATTCCATTCGGGCGAAGGATGAATCTTAAGTTCAGTTTCTAATTCCACCTTCGCGATGCGCCGAAGGTTTTCGCGAAGTATCGCCGCCTTGATTTCCAACTGATGAGAGTAGCTGCTGTGCTGATAATGGCATCCTCCACAGCGCATGAAGTATGGGCAATGCGGTTCAATGCGATGTGCGGAGGGCGCAAGTATCTCATTGACAACACCACGCGCGAAGCCTGGCTTTTGTTCGGTGAGAGAAATGCCGACGGTCTCGCCTTCTAAAACAAAGGGCACGAAAACCGCTTTGCCGCGGCCTTGATCGTCGGCGGGAAGCCGCGCCAATCCATCTCCGCCATAAATCAGCTTTTCGATTGTTAACTGCAAGCAATGATTCTAAGTCATATAGAACAAGCTGAATCTCGGCACTTTATATTTTTCGAGCAGTTTTTTATGCAGATATTGTTTCTGCAACTGGTGGATCTGTGCCGCTGGCATCCGGCTGCGGTAGGGCGACAATTCACGATCAGCTTCCGCGCGCACTGTAACGATTTGCTCATCAGGCGTGGCAGCCAGAAGTACTGCGAATATTTTGTCTTCCAGAACCGTCAATCTTCGCTCCAGATCTTCCAGCCGAGGCAACACTTTACCAGCCTCAATTTCATCCGCGAGTGCGTACAAAGTACCAGCGGTCTCCGACGCCACTGCGTTAGCGGAAACTCCAACTCCGTCGGGCAAATCCGCCAATTCCAGCTGCGCCGCATTTCGTTTCAGAAAGGTGACAATTTCGGCAGTTTGAAATCCTCGATCCGGTTTGTCTGCAACGGCATCTCGCGATACCCCAACCGCCGCCTCTTTCATTTCTTCAGCGGCGCTCAGGACTTCCTGCGCGCAATAGGCCACGCTGTTCACTTTTCGCGATTGTGTGGGACGCTTTTCAAACCGTTCAAAAGCCGAATCAATTCCACGAAGCGCGGCCTCAAGGGGAATGCCAGCATCTTTCCACGTCTCAATCAATGCCCAATCAAGAGTGGAGAGAAGCAACGCACCTCCACGACGGCGCTGAAAGTGTTCTTCGATCTCAGTAAAGTAATTGAAGTAATTTTCCACGAAGATCAGCGAGAGCGGGACTTGCCAGCGCCAGGCACCGCTGCGCGTTTCGCTGGTGCGTTGCGTTCCCAGATTATTCGCAGCCCTTCAAGCGTCAGCAAATCGTCCACATGTTGAATGTATTTCGAACCTGTCCCGATGAGCGACGCAAGGCCCCCAGTCGCGACTACTACAGTTGCTTTGCCTAATTCGGCTAACAATAGCGAAAGAATTCCGTCAACCAATCCCAGATATCCGTAGTAGAGGCCGGACTGGAGGCTGCCGACGGTCGTGCTTCCAATTACCGCATCGGGTTTTCGGATATCCACGCGCGGCAGCCGCGCGGTGCGTTCAAATAGCGCATCCGCGGAAATTCCAATGCCGGGAGAAATCACTCCGCCGAGATATTCGCCTTTTGCGGACACGCAGTCAAAAGTGGTGGCAGTGCCGAAGTCGACGATCACGCAAGGACCACCATACTTTTCAAATGCCGCTACCGAATTCACAATACGATCCGCGCCCACTTCAGCGGGATTGTCATAGTGCACCGGCATTCCAGTCTTTACGCCGGGTTCGATGAAAAGTGGCGTCGCCCCAAAATATTTCTCGCAAACTTGCCGCAGAACAGAATCGAGTGGCGGCACGACAGAAGAAATCACAATGCCGCTAATGCTCTTTACTTCAACATCGCCCATCGCGAATAGATTGCGAAACAGAACACCATATTCGTCAACGGTCTGAGTGGCCACGGTCGCAACCCGCCAATTTGCCACCAATCGTCCGTACTGGTGCGAGTTCGAGTTGCCTTTCGATCCATGATCGAAGACACCCAGCACCGTGTTTGTATTCCCAACATCGAGAACGAATAGCATTGATTCCTTTGAACTCACTCAATGGTCTTTACGGATCCACTTAAAATCGTTTGCAGACCGCTGGAGGTACGTACGTTCAAAAAACCGCGGTCGTCCAGCCCATCGGTCACACCTTCGACGCCGCCCTCGTCAACGATCTGCACTCGTTTGCCCCGTACTGTGGACGAGCGTTCTTGAAACCTCCGAAGAATTGATTCGCGCGCGCCAGGGCCCTCCATTAGTACGCGGTACTCACGATCCAGCGATTTTAACAAAGCGGCGCACAATTCGATCCTCGACCATTCGTGCCGGTAGCAAGACGTAGAGACGTTGCGACCGATTGCAGCTCTGGCGGAAAACTTACCTGATTTACGTTGATGCCAACGCCGATCACGATGTACCGCACGCGAGTCGCTTCTGCGTTCATCTCGTTCAGGATGCCGCAGAATTTCTTTCCGTTGATGAGCAGATCGTTCGGCCATTTCAAATCGGGGACTACTCTCGAATCCACTTCCTGAATCGCATCGTAAACCGCCAATCCGGCCGCAAGCGAGAGAATCAGAATTTCGGATGGTGGCAAAACCGGCCTCAACACGGCCGAGCAATAAATTCCCGCAGATTGGGCGGAATGCCATTCATGAGCGCCGCGTCCCCGGCCCGCGGTTTGCTGTTCCGCCAAAAAAACCGATCCCTCGGGAGCGCCCTTGGCGGCGGCTTCCATGGCAACATCATTCGTGGAACCAATCTTGTAATAATGTGTGATCCGCGTTGAAAATTGTGCCGCGCAAAAACGGCAGAAGCATGTCTGGAAGTAACAAGTCCGGTACGGCTTCCAATTGGTACCCCGTTGCTGGGTGGCCTGCGATTTCAACGCCAATATTTCGCAACTGTTGCACCAGACGCCACACCTCGGAACGGCTGACGCGCAGTTCTTCCGCGATCTTTGTGCCGCTGACTACGACGGTTGCATGGGCGGTCAGCAGCTTTACAAGCCGGCCGAGGCGCGCATCGGTTTGTGCCGTTGGCAGCTTGGAGGATAACGTTCGGGTTGGAAGTGCTTTGGGGATGCTGGAATTATGAGCTAACGAAATTGAAACAACAAATGTGTTGCTTAGCACTATTCGCGGGCTTACTCGCAGACTCATATCAACAGCGACCGCCGAATGCGTGAGCGCACCGACGGAAATGAAATCAACTCCGGTTTCGGCATAGGCGCTGACATTTTCAAGAGTGATGCCGCCCGAGCTTTCCAGCGGAATTCGCCGCTCCAGCCTTGAGCAGTATTCCACCGCGAGTTTCACATCGGCGGACTGTCATGTTATCCAACAGAATCGCTTCGGCGCCATGCTCAAGCGCTTGCTTCATTTCTTCCAGCGAGCGAACTTCAATTTCGGTCGGCTGCGTGCCGCGGCGATTGCGATTTGCCCGTTCCAGCGCGGGCACGATTCCCCCCGCCAGCGCGATGTGATTGTTCTTGATCAGAACGCCATCGGAAAGATCGAGACGATGATTCTGGCCGCCTCCGCACCGCACCCCATATTTATCCAGAACGCGCAATCCCGGCACGGTCTTTCTGGTATCGAGAATGCGCGCTTTAGTTCCCGACACCGCTTCGACAAATTTGCGCGTCAGAGTGGCGATGCCGCTCAAGCGTTGCAGAAAATTCAGAATCACCCGCTCGCAGGAAAGAATTACCCGCGCGTTATGACGAATAACGGCAATCGTTTGACCCTTGTGCAACCGAACGCCATCGAAAATTTCGGGATGGCTGGTCACCTCGTAATGCGACAGCACAGCGCCATCGAGAACAGCGTAAACATCCAGAATGCGCGGAAACACATCCCAGACCCGCGAGAATGCAATCCTGCTTGGCGAGAATCGTTGCCGAGGCTCGCTGTGCGGGATCAATGCACGCGTAGCTGGTCGCATCGCGCGTCGCGCGGTCTTCGAGCAGCGCGTTCTCGATGATGCCGGTGATGCGTCGGCTATTCCAGTCCATAGAATCAATTGTTAGAGACGTTGCAAGCTACGTCTCTACAGCCCATCCAGCTTACTACGGGTCGTGCGGATCAAGACCTCCAGCTCTTCGGCGCGTTTACGTATTCCCTCTACAACCTGTTCCGGAGCCTTAGCGAGAAATTGTTCGTTCAGCAATTGGCGTTGGCCATTTGAAATTTCTTTTTCGTATCGATCCAGGTCTTTCCTCAAGCGCTCCCGTTCGGCGCTGACATCAATTTTCTTTTCGTAGATCAGTTGAACATCGAAACGCGTAGTGCCACGCGCGCCTGGAAGGTTTGCCAGAGATTTCTCACTAAAAGCAATGCTGTCGACGTTCGCCAGACGTTCAATTGCGCCTTGATTTTGCTGAATCAAATTGCGGATTGCGGAATCTGTCGCATAAATCTGGACCGGTACTTTCTGCTTCTGTTCGACCTTCAATTCTGCGCGTAGATTTCGGACATTGACGATCACATCCTGCAGCACTGCCATATCATTTTCTGCAACTTCATCCAGTTGCGCGCTGTCCATCTGCGGATAGGCCGCCAGTGCGATGGATCGTAACGGCGGTTCGCCATCGTAAATCGCGTGCCAGATTTCTTCGGTGATAAACGGCATGATGGGATGCAACAGTCGCAGTGACGCTTCGAATAACAGAACCAGGTTTGCGCATGAGGCCCGTGCTGATTTGCCACCGGCCTCCTCTTCGGCGAGGAGACGCGGTTTAATCAACTCGATATACCAATCGCAAAGTTCTCCCCAAAAGAAATCGTAGATGGCCGCGCGCGGCATCGTCGAAGCGATATGCTCGCAAAGCTGTGTCCACTCCTCCGGCGACGCGGTTGAAGCGAGACAAAATCCATCGGTCTTCTAACGTGACAGAAGCAAATCCCGCAATTCCCGTTGACGATTCAGAACCTTCGTTCGCGACGCCACCCGAGCCGATCGCGGTCCACATTCATGAACATGAATCTGGCGGCGTTCCAAATCTTGTTCGCGAATGCGCGATATCCCTCGGTGCGGCTCGGATTGAACGCAATATCCGTTCCCGGCGACGACATGGACGCCAACGTAAATCGCGTCGCGTCGGTTCCGTACTTTTCGATCACTTCAATTGGGTCGAGCACGTTGCCCTTGGTCTTCGACATTTTTTGACGGTCGGCATCTCGCACCAGGGCATGAATATAAACTTCGCGAAATGGCACGCTCTCTCGTAAAGCACCTTCAGAATCGAGAGGCTTTTCCCCCTCTGCCAAAGGCCGGTGAGGTGGACTCATAAACCAGCAGCTCAGCATGATCATCCCGCGCGCGACCCACAAAAACAGAATATCGAAACCGGTAATAAGCAACGACGTAGGATAAAAAGCTGCAAGGTCAGCAGTAGCTTCCGGCCAACCTAGGGCTGTAAATGGAAGCTGCCCGGACGAGAACCACGTATCCAGCACATCGGGATCCTGCTCCAAACGCCCGCTTGAACACTTGGGGCATTGTCGACGGAGTATCCCGCGCAACAATCGTCTCGCCACAATCGAGACAACGCCACGCCGGGATACGCTGCCCCCACCACAACTGGCGCGAGATGCACCAATCGTGGATGTTGTGCATCCAGTTCAGGTAAATCTGCTTGTAGTTTTCAGGCTTAAAGTGGATGTATCCCTTCTCCACAACTTCAATCGCACGCTTCGCCAACGGCTCAACCTTGAGGAACCACTGCAATGAGAGACGAGGCTCAACCACAGTTCCGCAGCGGTCGCACTTGGCCAGTGGCCACCGTGTAGTCTTTTTCGGCGACTAGAAACCCCTGCTCGCGCAGATCCTGCAAGACGCGGTCGCGGGCTTCGGACCGATCCAGGCCCGCGTATCGTCCCCGCATTGGCGTTCATTCTGCGCGCGCTCGTCCATGACCTCGATCTGAGGCAGATTGTGGCGAAGGCCAGCCTCGAAATCGTTGGCGTCATGCGACGGGGTGATTTTGACAGCGCCGGTTCCAAACTCCGGCTTGCGCGATTTCATCCGTGATGATCGGAATCTCGCGATTCATCAAGGGAAGCCGAACCTTCTTGCCATGCAGATGTTTGTAACGTTCGTCTTTTTCATTCACAGCGACGGCCGTATCGCCGAGCATAGTTTCGGGGCGCGTCGTTGCGATTGTGATGTATTCGTTGGATCCAATGACCGGATAGCGAATCTCATACAGCTTTCCGGGAACTTCTTCGTGCTTGACCTCGAGATCGGAAATCGCGGTGCCACAGCGAGGGCACCAATTCACGATATACTTACCGCGATAAATCAATCCTTCTTCATACAAGCGAACAAAAGCTTCGCGCACGGCCCGCGAAAGATTCTCGTCCATCGTGAAATATTCGCGATCCCAATCCACGGAAACGCCAAGCCGCTTCATCTGGCCCTGAATGGCGCCGCCATAATGTCGCTTCCATTCCCATACGCGCTCGATGAAAGCCTCGCGGCCGAGGTCCTGGCGCCTTTTCTTCTCGGTGGCGAGCTGGCGTTCCACCATCATCTGCGTGGCGATCGCAGCGTGATCGGTGCCGGGCAGCCAAAGCGTCAAGAAGCCTCTCATGCGATGCCAGCGCACGATAATGTCCATCTGCGTCTGGTTGAGCATGTGCCCCATGTGCAGACGTCCAGTGACGTTCGGAGGCGGGAGCAACAAGCTAAATCGCGGACGGGAGTCGCCAGGTTCCGGGTTGGGCGCGCGAAACAGCTTTTCTTTTACCCAAAATTCCGCCCATCGCGCCTCGATGGCACCGGGTTCGTACGCTTTTGGCAAATCGTGCGGCATGTTTAGATTCTGCTGCTTCCGTCCTTAGATTTTGGATTGATCTTCTGAGGTTGATCTTCGATGTTAAGGCGTGATCAAACAGCGGTCAAATTCGGGCGGCGGTAAGATTGACGCGAAATTCGACCACAGCCAAAGAAACGCGAAATTTAGAAATGGTCGCCGGGCCAGTAACGAGACCCGACATTCTGTTATCGCAACTGTGGAGAGAAGTCAGTCAGAGCGAGATAGGTCGAGTCAATTTTTTCCGCCAATTTGCCGTTCGCTTCGGATTCTTCTTTGACTCGCTTCCACTCTAGGTCGTCCTGGAATGATTTCCAGTTGGCGGCTGCGGCTTCGCGGCTGGGATGCTGAAGGATGTAAATAAGTATATTGCCCCTGTCGGGTTCGTCTAGCGGCGTCCAGTAAGCCATACTCTTCATTCCGTGCTTCTCGAAGAGTTGGGTGGTGTGGTCGCGAAAGCGCGCCAGCAGTTCTTCAAGTTTTCCTGGCGCTGCGTGATAGATCCGCAGCTCATAGACCGTGGTTGACGCTTGCTTAGCATCACCACGTTGTAACGACGCCAAGAGTGTTGTCGAAAGAAACGGCAAAGTGGAGAGCGCTTCGAGCAATAGTCGTCTGGTCACGGCAGGCATTTTAGCAAATAGTGAGATGATGATCCCGACTCAAGCCAACACAAGAATTGGGTGGGTCAGCGGTCTCCGACAAGTTACTCGGCGTCAATGTCCGGAAAAATCTGCGCCACAGTCTTCATGGGCATGAAGAGCCGATTCGGATGATTCGGAATGTCGATGAAGCCATAGCGTCCGTAGAAGGCGTGCGCGTTTTCGTCGATGGCGTCCACCACCACGGCCACAGAGGCTATGTTGCTGCTGTGTTCCAGCGCTCTTTTCAGAGCCCCCATGAGCAGAAGTTCACCAACACCGCGTCCCTTGAACTGCTTGCTTCTCGCCAATCGTCCGAGCAACGTCGCGGGCAATTTATCGTACTTGGGAAGGTGTAACTGTTGAACTAATTCGAAAGGCAACTCACCAATCTCGATCGCGCACTGCGAAAGCGTGTAATAACCCACGATCGTCTTGCCGTCGGGAGTCAAGACATAGACGGCAGCGACGTGCTTCTTAATTTCCTGAGTCGCGCGCTCCTTCAGATATGTGTCAAGCGACTCCTGCTCGCACGAAAAAGCCGCTCGGTCATGCTTTTTCTTATCGAGCGGCTCGAATCGGAACCTAGGTTTTTCCGGGACCGGACGATCTGCCAACTACCCGATCTCCTTTTTCAATCTCCGGGCCGCCGCAATGGCCTTCTCGTTTGGCTTGGGCGGACTCAAGAGTGCTTCCACAAACACTCGCCTTGTCTCTTCGTTCAGCGTCAGGACTTCGTGCTCACGAATAGTGTTCATGGCAGCCCGTCTCGTTGCCACTCGAATAAAATCTGAAGCTGATGTGCCGCTCAAGCTCGCAGCAGTCTCAATCATTTCCTTCTCTTCCCGCGTGACACGAGCGTCCAAGCGCTCATCGCGCATGGCAGAAGTAGCCATAATCCACCTCACTCAAAATGTACGACAAATTGCCGCACATGTCAAATACTCGCTATTAATGGCTATATTGTTCAGTAAGTTACACGGATAGCTTTAAGGCGAAGCGCAGATTCGGGCTAAAGAATGTTTCAGGCACAGTTAAAGATTCTGGCCAGCTTAGTTGCGTGTTCGCCTTCGCGGTCGAAGGCGCGGCTGACGGCAGCGAAAGATTCGGCGAGAGGAAAAATTTCGTCCGTCACAAGAAGATCGGCATCTTCCGCGCCGACCGGATGCCAGTAAACACCCTCAGCGGTGATCGTGACTTCTGGCACCAGATCGGCTCGACTAATGGCGACGCCTTCGCTGGCAGCGCCACGCAACGCGATCCGGCGGATTACTCGGTCTTCTGCCGCGATCTTCTCCGCGTCGAGGAACTGACGGAACTCCTCGGCCTCGGCATCGGTCGAAACCGTGGCCGCCAGTCGCACGCGAAAGCCCTGCGCACGGGCGCGCTGAATACCGTCCCACGCTCGCGACCATGATCCAGGCCCGCGACGGAGGTCGTGCCGATCTGGCGTCGGACTGTCGAGACTGATTTGCAGAACGATTCGATCACGGGGCAACCCTCGCAAGATTTCGGCGCGGCGTCCGGTAAACAACATTCCGTTGGTGAGCACCGTGGTCGGAGCGGCGGCAGCGCAAGAAAGCAAAATTTCGCCAATATCTTCCAGTAGAAACGGCTCGCCTCCGGTTACGAAGATTTCTTTGACACCAAGTGCCGCCGCTTCACGAGCGATCCGCTGCACGCGTGTGAGTCCCAGTTCACGTCGCGGCGCGGAGGGCGAGGAACGCACGCAGCAATAATCGCAACGGAGGTTACAGTCGAAATTCGTGTAGAGCCAGAGCCGCGAGCCCACCTGCCTATTGTTTTCGTCAGGCAGCGGAACAGCTCCGCACCGAAAAACCCATCGCGCACGGCCGTTTTCGACCGTCGTCTCCAGCAGTGGATTTCCGGTGAATCGGCACCACGTTTCCAACTCAGGGCCAATGCTCCCTTCGTCGCCGGTCACCGCGACCAGATCGCCCGGCCGGCTACGGCGAAGCACGGCGACCAAATCCGGCAAGAGGCCAGACGCGAAAGTCTTTCGCCCAATATCGAGTTCGACGTCAGTCCTCATCGGAATGTTACAACTGGAGCATTGGGTATTGGTTCAGTTTGCCGCTCGGACAGAAAAATCAATCAACCACAAAGGACACGAAGTATCACGAAGGTTGCCAGGTTTACGGATTTCCTTAGCGTAACTTTGTGTCCTCCGTGGTTGACTTGGCAAATCGAGAACTTAACTCAAATGCGCTTGATGATGAACACGGTCTTGTCGTCGATCATGTCGTCGTAGCCGCTCTGCCGCAGAAGGTCATCTTGTTTCACCGCTTGTTCCAACAGTGCATTGCAGATCTCTCTGGCTGGTTGCCAGTAGTGTTCGCGCATGACGCCTTCAAGTTGCCCGCGCACCTGGTCATCTCTGCCGTCATAAACTCCGTCGGTATAAAGAACAAGAATATCTCCCGGACTCATCAGCGTAATTTCAGCGATATCGGAAGTCTCGAACTCCCTTTGCCGGAAGTTCAGAGAGTAGTACTTCTGACGATCCGGATGATCTGCGGGAACTTGCAGCCCGAGCGCAAGGAATTGCACCATGCGGTCTTCATCTATCTTCATGAACTTGCGAAACTCGGCGGAGTACACCAGCGGCGGAGGATGTCCGAAATTGACGAACCGAAAAAGGCCGCCCGGGCGCACTTCGCCATATAACATGGTCGCGATTTCCCGGGCACCTTCTTTCTCACTTATCCCCAGCGCGTTGCGGGCGGTGACCGATTGCGCCAGCCGGAGATTGAGATTGTCGAATAGCTCAGGCGTGGTTTTTCCGTATCGGTCCAATTCGGTGAGCATCAACGCATGAAATGTGTCATGAACCGTGGATGCAATCTTTGCCGAGATCAACCCGTGTCCTTGCGCGTCTACTATCAGGACCCCCGCCGTCGAGCAAAGTTCGCCAAGGTGTTCCGCAACTCGCACCTGTTCGGAACTTCTCGCGAATCTATACTCGGTTTCCATCTCCGCCCTGTAATTGGGCATTCCTTTTAGCCATCGCACGTGGTCGTCAACCGAATTTCGTGGCGCAACGCCCGCAGGAAGCGGTTCGAGGAATTCCCTTGATAGGCGCAGCGCCCGCTGAATGCGTGCGTCAACGTCGTAACGCTGTCGAAAATTCAGGTACTCAAAAAGGTCGCCCCCGACAGTTCCAGCAGGAATCGAATTCCCAAACATCTCGATACCGGGAACGTGCGGAATCGCACCTTCCACCGGCATCAAGCGCTGACGCAGGTATTCATCAATAGTCGGAAATGTGTACGTTTTTGCCATATTAAAATTTCGCGGCAGTGGAATTTACTTCGCGTCCATCCATGTGTCTGATCCCATCAGCTTAACGGCCACATTCGTAATAAAGATGTGCAGAGGCTTGCCATCGGCGTTGCCGCGGTGCTCGGTTGAGAAAAGGAGCGGACCTGCCTTTTTGTAGCCTACCCAAGATGCGTTGACTTGGCTCGGCTTTTTGTCTCCGCCGTGGTGGAAGACCAAATACTCGACGCGGTCGTCCTTGCCGACGTAGAGTTCCCAGGTGTCGCCAGGCGTATAACCGCCGAGTTCCGCGGGATATTTCACTACGACATGTTCGGCCGAGCCGGCGCCCACCGGGAGTTTTTTCATACCTTCATCGGTGACGTTGGCGCTGGTGTCCCAGTAGGCATGGAAGGGAAAAAGCAGCCAATAGTTATCGTTGACGAATGACGGCTCAACTGCGGTCTTCACGTTGTCCGGCTGGCTGCTTAGGTCGGAGCGCATATAAGTGACCTTGACTGGCTTGCCGTCTTTGTCTGTCCCCTCGTAGGTGACCTTGCCGGTCTTCGGCTCCCACTCCCACTTGTGAGTGGCTTTGAAGAGTCCGGGGATTTCGCCGTTCCACGTATAGCGGATGGCCTGAATCTGGTCCCAGGAATCGACTCCGTACGTTTTCGCAACCTTTTCGATAATTGGAGCGCGCTGTTGCGCCCAGGAGTTTGGAACAACGGCCAGCACTCCGCAAAGCAGAAGACCCATCGTGGACTAAACGGCGGGCATTTTTCATAGATTTGCTCCTCGGTGAATTAGACGGATGCTGTGTCGGACGACGGTGCAAGCTTCTGGATACACGAGTCGCTGTGCATAGTTACTCTTCGCCTGTCCCATGCATTCACAGCGCTTGCCGCGGATTATACAACGGCTCCGGTTCTCAGCGGTGACGAACGAGTGGGCATCTATTCAATTGAGGATCGTGGCGCCGACCGCCGTCTCAATCGCCGAAATCCGATAGTCGCGGCAGCCAGCGCCACGGATCCATATTCGAGAACCATGATCCATCCCGGAACCAGCCACGGACGGCCAAGCGTGCGCAAATGCCAGACGTAGTAAGTCGGGATGATGCTGACCGTCCAGATGATGATCGGGACCGTCGAAGCCGAGCGGACAAACGGCAGCAGCCAGAGAAGGTACCACGGGTACACGACCGGCGCACAAAGAAGAGACGCTGCCATCGGCCACGCGAATGTATCGGGCGAACCGGAGACTCGGGCCTGCGCTCTTGCTTCTCAGCCAGAGCGCGACAAGAAATCCCGCAAGCACGGCCAGCCCGACTGCAAACTGCGGAGCGGCAACTCGCTCGAGCGCGGCGAACACCGGGCCATTAAAGCGGAAACTCCTCACATAAGTTCCGAGTGAACCAATGGGAATTCGTCCATGGTTTAAGAACGGCACATAGAGGAGTCCAACGACGGCGGCCGCCAGTACCGCGTCTCGGATACGAACACGTTTCCAGTAGAGCGGCAGAAGTACGATCGGGAGAAACTTCACAGCGACAGCCAGCCCAAATGCGACTGCCGCAACCGCGCGCCATCGCCGCACCGAGCGCTGCGGCGGAAAACCAACAGCAGCAACACGCCAACAATATCGATGTGACCGCTGCCGGCAACGTCAGTGGCCAGTAGCGGATGCCAGGCATAGACCAGACCCAGTGCGCTCCTCGTCCGCTGCTGCGCAAGGATCTCGAGCAGGACGAAAACGATTGCCGAATCGCAAAATACAAACGCTACTTTCAGCGAAAAGAGTAGACTCATGAATCGCGGTAACGGCGCGGAAGAATATCTGTGCGCCCGGCGGATATGGGCTCGGTAAATCCGGATTGTTCAGCGTGCGGGTTTCCGCAGTATGTAACCCCGAGAGCGCAGGGTCGCTGGGAACCACAAGATAAGGGTTATACCCGAACCGCTGGAGGCGGCCATCCCAAAGATAGCGATGAATGTCATCATCGGCGCCTGGGGAAGCCGAAGAAACGCAACGTTCCACACTCCAGCCAAGACCAGCCCAATCACGATGACCCGCCGCGGAAATTTTGTGTGGCGCGGGCGCCCCGCCCGCGAAAAAACTCACGGATCGCTAAGAGGTACGCGATGCCCGCAAGCGTCAAAGAGGCCATGAAGTACGGCCCTCCCCGATCGCCGAAGTAACGTGAGCAGATCGTCAGCGTCACGCACAACGTGACGCCGAATATGTACACTCTCCACTCGGGGGTGAGCTTCACTATCACCAACCAGATGCGCTACTTCGGACAGATCGGCTCAACCATGTAAACGGAATCGCAAGCCTTCCTCCGTTTGTGTGAGTAGTTCGTTGGAAATACGGCCGCTGGCTGAGAAACGCCATTTTTGTGAAGCACAAAGGCAAGCAGATAGTCGCCATCACGTTTGCCCTCGAAACAGAATCTCCGCTCCGTTTCTTTGTATGAGGTCTTCGTCCCGTCCTGAGTCGTGCCCTGCTTCTCACGTGTCTCGGCCGCAACTTTCTTCGAATCGAGAATCGTGCCACTCTGCTGTCGTAGCTCTACGGTGACGTCGTCGTCGAGATCATAGTCTGAGGGGCGGCCGCAAATATCTCCTGAACACACTTGGACGGTCCCACAGAGGCACGAAACCTTGTGCCGCAAGTATTTCAGAGTCGAACAATCTGAAGCGTGGGACGGCATTTGGCAGACCGCAATGGAGTTGAGAAGAAGTAGCAGCGCTGCGAGGGTGAGCGTGCGGTTCACAGGGAACAATTTACGCCCATTCGGAAGATGAATCCACAGTTCGGACGGGTGGCCCATTCAAGCCCGGTTTTTGTCTAGTCCCAACACATCCCTTACAAAACGTCCCAAGACATCCCTTACAGTTTGGGTTCTTCTTTCGACATGGGGATCCAGCGCTTGACCATGGTCGAGCGCTGGATCCCCATGTCGATCTCGCGAATCAGAGTGGTGCAGTAGTAGACCTGGCAGCGGCTGTCCAAACGCACCACTTCGACCCATTCCCCAGCCAAAGCCAGGCTGATCTTCCAGTTCTTGCCCGCCAGCGTCAGTTTCCCTTGCGAGTCCACCTTCAGCACTTTTGCGCCGGCGGGATATTCCCATCGTGGCGGGTTGGGATCGTAGCGCCGCAAGCTCGGACGCCAGCGGCTGGCCGGAGTTTGCATCGCCAACGCCTCGTGCGGCCGCACGTGATTGTGTTCCCAGCGAAACTCGTCCAGCCAGGTTTGCGCGTCCTCCATCCACGTGCGCCGTCGCGCCAGTGCCCGTTGTAACTCTCCGTGAAAGCGTTCGACTTTCCCTTGCGTCTGCGGATGCCGCACCCGGCTCCAGTGCAGCGCGATCCCTTGTTGCATCAGCCACAGCGACAGCTTGGTCATGCCTCCCGTGCTCTGCATACTCCACCACGGCGTACCGTGGTCCATCAGCATCGCCTCGGGCATACCATGCGCGCAGAAGGCGTCCCGCAAGGGTTCCCGCACTTGTTCGGTATGCGTACTCTCCACCGCCCGCAACACGATCAGGTAGCGGCTGTGATCGTCGATCACCGACAGCGGCCCCACCTTCCGATACCACAGCTTCGGACCTTTAAAATCCATCTGCCACAACTCGTTGGCCGCACTCCGCTCGAAGCGCTCAACAGCGGGTGGATGACGGTCCTCGGCCGCAATCAAATCGTGCCGCAACAGAATGCGATGAATCGTATTGCGCCCCAGTGCGATCCCTTCTCGTTGCAGCAGCACTCGCAACTTGCGCGCTCCCCAGTCGGGATAGCTCCGCCGCAACTCCAACACCCGCTGCTCCTCCGCCCCTTCGGTTCGTTGCGGACTCTTCTGCGGACGCCGGCTGCGTTCTGCGATCGCCTCCACTCCGCCCTGTCGATAGCGCTTCAACCACTCGTAGCCCACCGGACGCGAAATCCCGAACTCCTGGCACAAAGCCACCATCGTCTTCTCCCGCCGATGAGCCGCCACTACAAACCGTACTCGTTGCTCTTGTACGTCCATCGTTTTCCAGGGCATCCTTCTCTCTCCTCCGCGCCTTCCGCGCGTCGGAGAGTGTAAGGGATGTCTTGGGACTCCCTGTAAAGGATGTCATGGGCCTGAACAAAAATCGGGCTTGAATGGGCCACCCGTCCATTTGGCGCTGAATCGCATCCTCTTACCGTGGCACTTGGACTTCGTGGACGACATAATCCCTCGGGGGGAGGTACCGGGAGACATCGGGCTCTCCGCGAATTATGTCTATCAACTCATTTCTATAACTTCCGGTACGCGGGTCATCGTCGGTTTCGAGGATCACGATCTGGAGTTCGGGGCAGTACCAACTCTCATGCACCACAACAATCGATTGCGCATTGGGGCTCTGCCTAGATGGGGGCGCATAACTTTCACGTGTGCCCTGGGCGGAAACGCCTGCGAGGGTCTTTGCGCCAAGTTTCTCAACTGCGGTGCCTGGGCTCATAGTAGGGTTAAAGCAGGCTTGGCATTGTGCGTCGGAAGAATCCTCGTTAGGCGCGTTCTTAGGCCAGTGGATCACTTCCACTTCTTTAGTACTTGAGTCCCATTTTGTGTCAGTTTCTGTAACTGGATCGTGGATTCGGTATAACATTTCGCTCTTGAGAATCTTCGTCTGACCTTCCAAATACGTCCATTGGCGTTCGCCTGCGTTGTAGGTGCGACCTTGGGAATCGCGAGCCACACTCTCGGCCGCTTCGTTACGTTTGATCGTGCCGTCGGCCAACTTCTTGACAGATGTTACGCGACGCTGCGCCGAGTAGGGAGCATTCAGAACTCTGTCGTCTGAGTTGGTCGGGGCAGGTCGTGGCACTGGGTCGCCACCCTGGGCTCGGACTGCGACTGACAATACGCCGAGCAGCAGAGCGACCAACACGAAGATCAACCTGAGTGGGATGGCGGTTGCACGTTTCATGAGAAGCACTTTACGTCGGAGCGCTCGGGATGTCGATAACTGTTGTAACCAGAGACCGACCGACCCGGTCAGTGAGCGGTTGAATCCCACTCTTTAAGCCAAGCCGCCGTGCGTGGCGCCCTTGCCGGAGCCAGACGCAACTCCGCCGGCGAGTCGACTCAAATCGTCTGCGACGTCGATGTCATAAAAACGATCTGCGAAACCTACGGATAGCTCAAGAGTCCGTGCGCGCGATAGCAGTCTCTCCAGCGCGCTGCTGGTGCCCATTCCGTCGCCTGCGAAAAGCGTAGGATGAGAAGCCTTTGCCCCGACGAGATAGTAGCCTCCGTCGTGCGTTGGTCCGACGACCACGTCATGTGCGGCCAGCGTTTCGAACGCGGCTTCGAGAACAGAAGGCGGGAGGTGTGGGCTGTCGCTGTTGAAGGCAATCACGCGCCGTCGATCACGTTCTGCGAAGTGCGCAAAAACCGAAGTGAGGCCTGCGGCAAGACCTTCACCTTTCTGCGCAACTACGTTCACTTCACTGGCCCGCCAATTGCGTCAGCTCGTTCACGTCCGACTCCGGGCACATGATGGCAACTTCCACATCGTCTAATGACCGCGCCAGCGCCAGCGTGTCGTCCAGAAGACAGCAATAGAAAGCAGTGACCGCCTCAGGAGAAAGGCTGTTCGCCAAGCGAGTCTTCACCGCGCCCGGCCTCGGCGCTTTCGCCATGATGACGAGCACACGGTCCCCGCCTGACGAGCGCACTAGCGTCTCACTTGAAGATTTCATGGATTGTTGGGGAAATAATATACGACGGGCGGCCCATCCAAGCCTACGTTTTCCGCAGCGTTCGACGCCGGAAACGATAGCGGACGATCAAGCTGAGGATGAACCAGCCGGCGCCGACCGTGCCCGTCAGGGTGCCGCTGATCTTCGATTTTCCGATGCGCGGGTAGTAGCTCACTGGGACTTCAACCACGCGGTATCCGGCCAGGGCGCCTTTGAGGATCATCTCAACCGCCCAGCCATAGGTGGTCTCTTCGAGGGCGAGCGCGCGTAGTACATCGGCACAGCCAGCGCGAAACGGGCCGAGGTCATTTATTCTTAAACCGTAAAGACGACTGATCAGAAAAGCGGCGAGCCGATTACCAAACACCTGATGCCACGGCATCGCTCCTGAATTGTTCTTCTGCAAGCGGGAACCGAGCGTGATATCCGCACGCCCTTCGATTATTGGCGCCAACAGAATCGGTAGTTCAGATGGCCGGTCGCTATAGTCGCCATCGAGGAACACAACTACATCAGGAGAATTTGCCGCGGCGAGTCCCGTGAGGCACGCTCGTCCATAGCCGCGGCGTGGTTCCTGAATGACGCGCGCTCCCATTCGCACGGCGATCTCGGGCGTCCCGTCATTCGAGTTGCTGTCGACAACGATCACTTCCGTTGTGAGGTCGGACGGGAGATCTGCTAGAACGAGCGCAATTGACTGCGCTTCATTATGTGTGGGGATGACTACGGAGACTCGCACGAGAAATCGGCCCGATCAGAACCAAAAAGAAGATGGCCACCGTTCGGACAGCCACGCGTCAACGCCCCAGCGACGGCCGGCGCTTCCGATTGCGAGTCCCAGCGATGCGAGCACGGGGACAAGCAATTCCCATATCCACGTGGTGCCCCACTCCGAAATCCAAAGGCTACCGAGATAGAGAAAGGCCACAAATGCGACCGGCCGCGTGAGCAGACCGATGATGAGCAGGACGCCGAGAGAGATTTCGGTCACGGCTTGCAAGGGAGCAGCCATTGCGGCATGGTTCGCCGCCAGACCCATTACTGCCTTCCAGATGCCAGGGGCGTGATCATGCTGGATGTAATAACTGATCAGACCCGCATAGCCCGCCGGTCTGTAGAGGCCTTTTCCCAGGTTCTCGAAAAATACCCACACAAACATTGCCCCAATCGTCACGCGTACGAGCGCCAACCCGTTTGCGGCTGGCAGTGGGTTGACTCCGCTTGGTGTCAGTTTTGCGTTCGGTTCCATAACAACCTCGTGAATGATGCAGCGTCTGCGGAATGCCTCGCCTGGTTCAGAGCGACGACCAAACATCCTATGCCGTTCTTCGCAGCATTGCCAGTGGATGTGCATTTTTCCCCTGTGCAGATTTTTTAATCATCCATTCAACTGCGATTGATTTTCCCGTAACCTTCGTCTTCCAGAATCAGGGCGAACCAAGTTCCATTCCCCCAGGGGAAAATTCGCAAATGATTTTGGAGGATGACGATGCAGTTTCAAACTCTGTACCGCTCGGGCTGGCGATTTCTTGGATTGAGCGCAGCGTTGCTGTCAAGTGTGTACAATCTGATCGCCCCCCCAAGCCTAGCCGCGCAAAACGCAAAAACCGCCACTCCCATCCAGCATGTAATCGTAATTATCGGAGAGAACCGCAGCTTCGATCACGTTTACGCGACTTACAAACCTAAACGCCACCAGATGATTTCGAATCTGCTCTCGCGCGGGATTATCAATGCCGATGGAACGCCCGGAGAAAACTATTTGCTGTCGGCGCAATATAGCGCGGTAGATACCTCAACCTTCGAAATTTCGCCTGACGGCAAAGCCATTTACGGGAACATTCCCGCGCCGGAAGCGGGCGGAGCCAAAGTCCCCAGCGATACCAATCCAGCGCCTTTCGTCACGCTGAAGCTGGCGAAGCTCGCTGAACCCGATCTTCCGCCTGCATATAACAAATTTCTGACTACGGGCGCGACAGGACTCACTCCGGGAAGTACAGACACCCGCATTATCGACTTTAACAACCTCGGACAAGGCGCATTCCAACTTACTCCGGGGGTCAAATACGACGACTACGCCGCCAGTCCGGTGCATCGTTTCTATCAGATGTGGCAGCAGGAGGACTGCTCCACTGACACCGCGACCGAAGACAATCCCAGCGGTTGTCTGGCTGATCTCTTCCCCTGGGTTGAGGTAACCGTCGGCGCCGGAACCAACGGGAAGTCGCTGCCCACGCCGCTGAACACCGGCGAGGGATCGACCTCCATGGCGTTTTACAACGTCCAAAAGGGCGACGCGCCGTATATGAAGGAACTCGCGGACGAGTACACTCTGAGCGACAACTTCCATCAATCGGTTATGGGGGGCACCGGAGCCAACCACATCATGTTCGGCTTCGCCGACGCGCTTCCATATAGCGATGGGCAAGGAAACCTCGCAACACCGCCGATCGAGCAGGTCGAGAATCCCAACCCGCAGGCCGGAACCAACAACTGGTGGGATCAGGATGGATACAGCGGCGGCAGCTACAGCGATTGCAATGACCTGAGTCAACCGGGTGTGCCGGCGGTTGTGAACTATTTGGAATCGCTGACTCCGTCAATCAAGTCCAACTGCGCTCCGAATGCTTATTACCTGCTTAACAATTACAATCCTGGATATAACGGCGACGGCACGCTCGCGTCGCAATATTCGGCATTCACCATTCCTCCTACTTCGCAGAAGCATATCGGCGACGTGTTATCTGCCGCCGGCCTTTCTTACACCTACTTCGGCGAAGGATGGGACCTTTACCAGACCGACCCAACCGGAGCAAATCCTTATAATCGCTACTGCAACATTTGCAACCCCTTCCAGTACGCGACCGACATCATGACCAGTCCTGAGCAACGCGAGGCCCATATCCAGGATACCGGCACGCTGTACGAAGACCTGGTGACCGGTAACCTCCCGGCAGTCTCCGTGGTGAAGCCGAGCGGGTTCACCGACGGCCATCCAGCGTCTTCAAAACTCGACCTGTTTGAAGGCTTCGTAAAGAAGATCGTCACTCAGTTGCAGGCGAACCCAACTCTATGGGCAAGCACCGCGGTCTTCATAACCTTCGACGAAGGCGGCGGCTACTATGATTCAGGATACGTTCAGCCTCTGGACTTCTTCGGGGACGGCACGCGTATTCCGTTGCTGATCGTTTCTCCTTACACCAAAGGCGGGAACATTAACCACAGCTATGGTGATCACGTTTCGCTCATCAAGTTCATCGAACGAAACTGGGGGTTGAGCACCATCACGGCGCGCAGCCGCGATAATTATCCCAACCCAAAAACCAAAGTAAAAGATCCCTATGTGCCGACGAATAGTCCGGCACTGGACGATCTGTTCGACGCATTTAACTTCAACTAGGTGTTTAACTACCGGCCTAGGGCCGAACCCTGGCCGGTTTTTTTCTTGGTCCTGCCGAGGCCCCACACTCTTTTTCCATTTTTTTAACATTCCTTTCACCCAACATCATTCGAACCGTAGTTCAATAGGGTCGCATGCGAAAACAAATGGAACGCACATTCCTGTTAATCGTGATCGGATGCCTGCCCCTAATGGCGCAAAGCTCCGCAAACGTTGCTGGCGCCTGGCAGATTTCCTGGGAGGCGCGCATCGGGACAGAAAGAGGCACCCTTAAACTCCGACAAAACGCAGATGAGATTTTCGGCAAGCTTCAGGATCGTCTGGGAAACCCGTCATTTTCTGGAAACATTCAGGGCAAGAATATTTATTTTAAGATTCCATTCGAGAAAGCTCATCCTTTCACTCTATCTTTCACCGGCAAAGTAGAGGGCAACAAGATGACGGGGAAATTCGAAATCCAAGATATGACGGATGGCTATGACTGGCATGGCGAGAATGCGCATCCCACGAATTATTCTTGGACCGCAACCCGTATTTCACAGGCAAATGAGGGCGCGAAACAAAATCCTACAAGTGCGATGGAAGCTTCTCCAGCATCCTCAAAAAGGTAGTCCAAAAATTTGACCATCACCCGACGTGATTTGCTTCAGGCTGGATTCTTGGCAGCCGCAGGATTATCCAGCCGCAAAGCAAGATTGCTAGCAGAGGCGCGTTTAGGCGCCCCATGCGTACCTCTCATGGCTCAATCAGGCCCCCTCCAAAGAAAGAAGCCTGTTCTAGCCAGCTACGTCGATCGATTGCCCATTCCGCCAATAATTCGCGCACGGCGTTCAGTGGCCGCAGTCAATGTTCGAATGCGCCAGTTCGCGCAGAAAGTCCATCGCGATCTGCCTCCCACGCAGTTTTGGGGATACAACGGCACATGGCCTGGGCCAACGTTCGAAGTTCGCAAAGGCCAACCGCTCTCGGTGAAATGGACCAACCAACTCCCGACGAAACACTTTCTTCCGATGGACACGACTATTCACGGATCAGAAGCAAACGTCCCGCAAGCTCGCACTTCAGTGCATGTCCACGGCGCTCGTGTACTGCCCGAGAGCGACGGTTATCCTGACGCATGGGTTACGTCCGATGGCAAGTCCGGAATGGCCCACGCGGCGAATCCCTGTAATTACCCTAATGATGAAGAGGCGCGCATGCTGTGGTATCACGATCACGCCCTTGGCATCACCCGGTTAAATGTCTATGCCGGGCTCGCGGGAATGTACATCATCCGCGACGACGAAGAAGATGCGCTGAATCTGCCAAAGGGCCCATATGAAATTCCTTTGCTGATTCAAGACCGCCTGTTCAATCCCGACGGATCATTGTTATATCCCGCTGCGCAAAATGGCACGCATCCTGTCTGGATTCAGGAATTCTTCGGCGACACAATTTGCGTGAATGGTAAGGCCGCCCCGTTCCTCGAAGTCGAACCGCGAAAATATCGCTTTCGCATCGTCAACGGATCGAATTCGCGCTTCTACCATTTAACCTTGGCTTCTGCCGACTCCAGCGGCAGACGTTTGGGCGACGCCGACGGCCCTCCGTTCCACCAGATCGGCACCGACAGTGGCCTATTGCCCGCTCCAGTGACCCTGCACTATTTAATTATTTCACCGGGAGAGCGTTTCGACCTCGTCGTTGATTTTACTGAACATCAAGGCCAGAGCCTCGCAATGGTTAACGACGCGCCCGCGCCCTACGCGCGCGGCGGCCAAGTTGTGCCATCCGACGTCATCCTTTTTAAAGTTACAAAACCCCTCTCGTCGAAAGACGAAAGTTCGTTGCCGGATACGCTCATTCCGTGGTCTCCGCTGAATCCAGCGGATGCCGTGCGCGAACGAGTTCTTGCATTGACTGAAATGGACCGATCGTCCGACGGCTACACAGTTATGGGCCTACTCGGTCAAAAGCATTGGATGGATCCAGTAACCGAAAATCCAAAAGTGGACTCGACCGAAATTTGGACCTTTGCCAACGCTACCGGCGACGTCCATCCGATTCACGTGCATCTGGTGCAGTTTCAGGTATTGAATCGCCAGCCCTTCGACACGGCGACTTATATCCAGACCGGAAAGCTGGTCTTTACCGGCATACCCATGGCCCCGGAACGAAATGAACGGCCGGCATGGAAAGACACCATTAAAACCTACGCCGGATACGTCACGCGAGTGATTCAACGGTTCAAACTTCCCAAGGGAACAACCACGCCCCCCGGACAGGAATTTCCCTACGTTTGGCACTGCCACATCCTCGAGCACGAGGACAATGAAATAATGCGCCCCTATAACGTTGTCGGCTAGGCTATTCACATGGAGAGACAGTTCCTCGCACGTCTTGTCGGGCGAGGATGCCCGAGCAGCCATTCAATCAAGACAAAAGTTACCTTAGAATCCTGCGCGTTTGCCCCGCATCCTTTATCCTGTAAGTATCTTTTATGGCTACCAATCATAGAAAGGTCAGCGGCAACACCGGCGTCAGCGCATTAATGGAAGGAGCTGACAGCGAGCGAGACCATGTTTTCGGGTTATTCCGGCGGTGGGGATACCTTGAAGCGCATCTCGATCCCCTGAATTTCCTACAGTCTGAGCGGCATCCCGAGTTGCAAATTGACGGGGAATTCGCTCACGAGGCGCGCGGCTTTTATTGCGGCAGCGTGGGGGCGGAATTCACCCACATCCCAGATCAGGAACGGCGCAACTGGATACAGCAGAGAATGGAAGGCATTCAGTCTGACGTAAATCGAACCCACGTTCTGGATCAACTTATCCGCGCCGATCTTTTTGAGCAAGTGCTTCAGCAGCGCTATCTGGGAAGCAAGCGTTTTTCGCTAGAGGGCGTGACCGCGCTCATTCCGCTGGTAGATGAAATTCTCGAAGGCGCCGGCGAACGCGGGGCGATAGAACTCGTCATGGGGATGAGTCATCGCGGCCGATTGA
This sequence comes from uncultured Acidobacteriaceae bacterium, assembly GCA_963796015.1. Taxonomy (GTDB): domain Bacteria; phylum Acidobacteriota; class Terriglobia; order Terriglobales; family Acidobacteriaceae; genus PALSA-188. The sequence goes on from CAWCJR010000006.1 coordinate 587,678, forward strand.
ATGTGATTACCCATATCGCGCGACGCGATCCTGCGGAGGTTTACGCTGGATTCGAAGATGTTGACCCGCGCAGCACGCTCGGGGGCGGCGATGTGAAATATCACATGGGAGCGACGGGCGAATACGTCACTCGCAGCGGAGCGAAGGTTCATATTCATCTGGTTTCCAATCCGAGCCACCTGGAGGCGGTTGATCCGGTAACGATCGGGCGTACTCGCGCGAAACAAGATCGGGCCGGGCGGGGTGGAGTCGAGAAATTTCTGCCGCTCTTGGTGCATGGAGATGGAGCATTCGCAGGGCAGGGGATTTTTGCCGAGACGCTGAATTATGCGGATCTAGCGGGCTTTAGCGTGGGCGGGACGATTCACGTAATCGTCAATAATTTGATCGGATTCACCACGACACCGGGCGAGTTACATTCTGCGCATTTCGCCGCCCAACTCGCGCGTAGGCAAAACATTCCAATCTTCCATGTCAATGCCGAGGATGTTGACGCGGTCGTACGCGTCGGTCGCGTCGCTCTCGAATATCGCTACACATTTGGCAGCGATGTCGTCGTGGACCTGATCGGTTATCGCCGTCATGGTCATAGCGAAGTGGACGATCCCACGATCACCCAACCGCTGCTTTACAAAGCGATTAAGGACCACCCCCCGTTGTGGAAGATTTACGCGGGAAATATCGGCGCGATGGACGTTGACGATCGGGTTCAGGAAATTAAGGCTGAACTTGAAAACGCGCCACAAAGATGACAATCGAAGGACTTGCACAGTCGGTCACAACGTCGTCCTGCATGGCTGCACCATTGAGGACGGCGCGCTGATCGGAATGGGCTCGATCATCATGAACGGCGCCCGGATCGGTCGCGACAGCATTGTTGGCGCCGGATCGGTGATCACCGAAGGCAAGCAGTTTCCCCCGCACTCCCTGATCATCGGATCGCCGGCGCGGGTGGTCCGCACCCTCGACGCCGCGCAGCTCGCCAGGATGGACGGTCCCGCGAAGTTCTATGTCCGCAACGGACCGCGATTCAAGAAAGGGCTGAGAAAGGTCGGCTGAATCGAGGCAGGCCTCCTTGGGTGCGAGACCCGCGAAGGCGCGCTCCTCACTTAGGTGCCCTCGGCTTCATCCGCCTCGGCGGACTCGGCGACCTGCTCGTGGCCAGCGGCCCACAGCGAATACGCTTCGCTGCCATCCTGATATGGATTGCCCGCAACCGGGATATTTTCCCGCGCGGCGCGCCGGCCCTGCTCGAACGGATCGGCATCAATCGTCATGATTTGTTTCAATTCGTTTCCCTCTGGTCCGCAATGGCCGGGGAACGCGGGCATACTCCGACTGCATACCTGATCAGCGTGTACCACCATCGTTCCCGGCGCGCCGTTTGAAAGCGCGGCCGAAAAAGCCGGCGATGCTCCTCCAGGCGGTAGCAAAAATCGCGAGGCCAGATGCCACTACGGCAACGATGCCCTGAAACAGGATGCTCCCACTGCCGGGATCGAGATACGCAGCCGCATCCGAAACGCCGGCGATGGTGAAATTCACCAGCGCGAAAGACAGCAGGATGTATTTGACGGAGCGATTCACGGTGCGAATTATCCGGGCTGCCATGCACGGGGTCAACGAGAGCGTTGTCCGTGGTACGTGAAATTTTATTAATTTGATTTTCGCGGATGATTTTGGGCGCTATGTGCGCTCGGTTACCCAAGCCGGATGCAGGGCTGGTTCAGGAATATGGCCATTATCCGTAACCAGGGATCGTTTCGCGATCCGGCCGGTTATGTCGCGCACTACGACGGCAGGATTTTCAGGATCCTGCGCGAGGACGCTTTCAGGTCGTTCGAACGGCTGAATTCCTCTGGCCTGTTGGCGGAGCTTGTGGCGAAGCAATGGCTGGTGCCGACCAGCGCGTCCGCCGAGCCGGCACTGCAGGCGCTTTCGCCGCATGTTCTGGAACACCAGCCCGTCAACTTTATTTCCTATCCCTATGAGTGGCCGTTTGAGCTGTTGAAACGAGCGGCGCTTTTTCATCTCGATCTGCACCTCTTTGCGCTGCAGTCCGGCTTTACGCTGGCGGATGCCACCGCCTACAATGTGCAGTTCCTCGGGACCAGGCCGATCTTCATCGACCCGTTGTCGCTGGTGCCGTACAGCGAAGGAGATTTCTGGATCGGCCAGCGTCAATTCGCCGAACAATTCCTCAATCCGCTGCTGCTCACCTCGTTGCTGAAAATTCCATTCAACGCCTGGTATCGGGGCACGATCGAAGGGATTTCGTCCGATGACCTCGCGCGGGCACTTCACCCCAAACACAAACTGTCGTGGCGTATCTGGCTTGAGGTGCTTGCTCCGGTCCGGCTGCACAGGTCGGCCCAGGCAAATCCTGCAAGGGTTGCCGCCGCAGCCAACAGAAAACGCCCTCGAAGGCCTTTCGGTTCATGCTGTGCAATCTCAGGAGCTGGATCGCCGGAATGCGCGATCCCTTCGTGGCACATGCAACGACCTGGAGCAGCTACGAGGCTGAAAATTCCTATCTGCCCGAAGAAGAACGGCGCAAGCAGGCCTTTGTGTCGGATTTCATCGCGCGGTCGCGGCCACGCGTGGTTTGGGATCTCGGCTGCAACAGCGGCCTGTACAGTGAAACGGCGCTGCGCGCCGGTGCGCAATATGTGGTCGGGTTCGACAGCGATCACGGCGCGCTCAGTCGTGCGGTGCAGCGATCGGTTCGAGGCGACCTCAAATTTCTGCCGCTGCAGATGGATGCGTGCAATCCCAGCCCGAACCAGGGATGGCACCAGCGGGAACGCGCCGGGTTGAGTTCGCGAAGCAAACCGAACGCAGTCCTGGGGCTGGCGATCGAGCACCATATCGCGATCGGCCGCAACGTTCCGCTTCCCATGTTCATGGACTGGATCATTGAACTGGCGGACTGCGGCGTGGTCGAATTCGTGCCGAAAAGCGATCCCGCGCTGCAGCGCATGCTGAGTGTCCGGAAGGACGATTTCGATCAGTACTCGCAAGGCGAGTTCGAGCGCGAACTGGCCAAGCGGGCGGCGATCAGAAAAACCGAAGTGGTCTCCTTGTCGGGCCGGACGCTCTATGTCTACGAAAAAGGCCCGTTGCGTGCGCAGGACATTTGAACTTCTGCTGTCGGTCGCGGTGCTTGCCGTTTTCTCCGGCGTTGCCTTTCTGGATTTTTACTGTGCGAACGCCGACAGCCTGGTGGGGCCAGCCCGGACGCTTCGCTTTTATTTTCTGGTACTGGCCATGGCGATCGCCGCCGCGCTGGCGGCGAAGGCGATCTTCCGATCGGTGCCGATCGCCAGATTGTTGCTGGTTGCCGCTGCCGTCTCGTTCTTGGTGTTTTCCTTTGACGGACTGAAACGGCTGGTTTCGCGAGACGAGATCAGGAATTTGATCGGGAATGAGCATTTCCCGGGTTTTCTGCTCGGGTGTTGGGCGTTCGCCACCATCCTGGCTGCCCTCCTGGTCGGTATCCTCTCGAGGAGGCCGATTTTCCTGCCGACGATGGCTGCGGTTGGCGCGATTTATATCCTGCCACCCGCGATGGACCTGGCCCGGATGCGCCTGCATCCCGGCGAGGCGATCGCGGACAGCGCGCTTGCGCTGACGGCGCACCGCAATCCAGACGTCTACTGGATCGTGCTCGATGGGTATCCGAGGGCGGATGTCCTTCGGGAGTTCTTCGATTTCGACAACGCGCATTTTCTCGCGAGCCTGAAGGCCCTCGACTTCACCGTTTATGACCGCGCGGAGGCGAGCTTCCCTGAAACGATCTATTCGATTTCGAGTACGCTGTCTGTTGGATTTCTCGTCAGCGGCACCGGGTCCTCGATCAGGATGCCGCCAGCCGCCGCACTCTATCCGGTCGTTCGCGGACGGAACACCGTGGTCAATACGATGGGCGCGATGGGCTATCGCTACATCCATTTCCAGAACGGGTACGACAACTTGACCCAATGCGCCGTCGATAACGTGATTTGCGTCAAGGGAAATGTTCGCCCCGACAGCGGGGTAATCCACCTCGACGAATTCGACGCCACCATCCTGTCCAGAACACCCTTGATCGAGGCGATGACGGCATTCACGAATGCGGCGTCATTCATAAAAATCGACCAGTCGGTCGACGAATTCGCCTTTGTGCGGGGCGCGGTGCACGATCTGACCGACAAGCTCTCCATCATTCAGGGATACGGCAAGCCGTTCTTCCTGTACGCCCACGTTCTGGCACCGCATCCGCCGATCCGGTTCAGGCGTGATTGCTCGACCAGGCCGGCCGCACCGGATCTGCTGACCTGGGATCCGAACGACAAACCGGCCTTCCTGGAGCAGCTCATGTGTGTGAACGACGAGGCGGTGGCGCTCGTTCAGGCAATTGTGCGGAGCGATCCGGAGGCGATCATCGCGCTTCAATCCGACCATGGTACGGCGTTTCGCGGTCAGTTCGAAAAGTCATTTGATGCCTGGGATCCGCAGGACCTGAAAGAGCGGTTCAGCGCCCTCAATGCCATCCGCATGCCGGGGGCCTGCGCGCGGCAGGCGGACGGATCGGTCGATCTCGTCAACACCTTCGCCCGCGTGCTGAACTGCATCGCGGATGCGAGCCTGCCGGACAAGGTATCCAGGCAGTTCGTCGTTTCACATGCCGGCGACACGTCGAATGTTCACGAATACAAGCCTGGTTTCTGAACAGCCCATTGGCCCAGCCGGTTGGCGCGCCCGAGGCGGAGCGGTGATCACCAAAAAACAAGGCCGCCGGCGGAGTATGACGCCTTGCGACCTTGCCCTGCCCGGATATTGAAATCGGCTCACGCCACCCGGTAAACGCAGTATGGCCTCGGTCCCGGCCGGCGGATGTGATCCATTTCACAACCGGCTCGGTAAATTGCGATTGCGGTTGGCCGGCAGAGATTGCGCCAAAGCGCGTCTTCGCAACCATGGGGTCTGAGGAAATGCGACGATGGAGCGAACCGGAAAATGCCTTGGACGGGTCTCAGCCCGGAGTCCTGGCGGGCTTGCGAGGCGGGCCCTTGGCGGTGCGCGGCCTCGCCCGGACCGACGTCTTACGTGGCGACGCCGGGCTTGAGACCTCGGCGGACCGGGCACTGGCGAACGACTGCCGCAGGCCGTCGATCGCGCCGGTGAGTTCTCCGACCTGATCGGACAATCGCTTGGTATCGCCTTGCTGGGCGGCAAGCAGCCGCTTGACGGTCTGCAGTTGATCCTGAACCACCTGAAGCTGATCGATCGAGTCCTGCTGAGACGTCTCCAGCGCCTTGGTCTTTTCGACCAGTTGTTCGGAAGCCTGGGCTGCCCGAATCTGGGCCTGGCGTGCCGCCAGGACGCGATCCGCTTCGGGCGCGGCGCCAGTGGACGCCCGCCATACCGCGATCGATCCGGCTGCAACCAGCATGACGACGAGCACCACCGCCGCGAGCGCAATCGGCTGCGAGCCGATGCGGGCGATGCTGGTGGTCCTGGTTTGAGCCGTGGGGACGTTGACCATATCACTCAAAGCGCAACAGAAAGCGAAAGTTCCCGACCCGCAGGGGCTGGGCGTGCCAGCCCTCCCATAGCACGGATTCGCCTGACGGTATCCTCCCGAGAACGCCGGAATTTCTGAAAAAACGGGGTGTTAGCCCAAAAACCTGCGACAATGGATGGATTGTGCCGCTGCTGCGAGAGCTAAGTCGCCGCAGGGCCGTCTTCCTTGGCGGCATCCTGCGCGGCCATCGCCGGCAGGACCTCCGGGGCCGCCGGCTTGGCGGCGGAAGCACTGCGCTTTTCAATCACGTGACGAAAGTCCATTGCCAGGCCGCTGTAATAGCCAGCCAGCACCTCGTAGATGGCGCGCTGGGGTCCTGCCGCGGCCTGCTGAGCAGATTCTTTGCAGTGGGCTGCCTTGCTCTCGTATTTCTCCGCTTTTGTCCTGAGATCCGTCTGCATGGCGCACCCGACGCAACATCACACACAACCTTTGATAGTAACCTGACAATCGGTTCTGTTCGAAAGCAAGGCAAAGCTGGGGAGATTTTGCGGATGACCGTTGGCAGATCCGCGTCAGTTCGACTACTGGGACGGCGGGTTTGAGCCGTTCGCTCCAGATCTCTCGTCGAATTGCGCCGGGACACCCTTTGTTACCGCGGATGCTAAAGTCAGTGCGTCCCAATTCGTCAGCCTGACGCAGCCGTGGGATTCCGACTTGCTCACCCGCGAGGGGTCCGGCGTGCCGTGAATACCGTAGCCGTCTGCCGAGAGCCCGATCCAGACAAGGCCCACGGGATTGTTAGGTCCGGGGCCAATGACAAAAGGCTTTTTGGTCCTGACACCCTTGAACTTGTATTTCGGATTGTACCGATAGTGCGGATTGCGATCGATCGAGATGATCTTGAACGTGCCGACCGGCGACGGCTTTTCTTCGCTGCCGACGGTGGCGGATAGAATGCAACCAGATCACCGGACTTGCCGTAGCCTCGTACGGTTTGCCGGTTGCTGTCGACTTCTATCCTCGTTATCGGTCCCCGGCTGTCATCGAAAAGGACATTGGGAACGACAATGGTCTCGCCGGCATGATCGATGGGAGCACCGGGATTGAGTAGGGCAAGAAGTTGTTCGCTGACATGAAATTTTTCGGCGAGAGCTTCTTTCGCGTTCCGGTAACCGACCCACTTCATTCCTTTCATTTCTTCCATCCTGGCGGGAATGTGCTCGGTAAAAGGGCCGCTCAGGTCAGTGTCAGTCAGAACATATTGAGTGAGGATGGGGCGGGTATCCGCCGAAAGGGAGGCTGCAATTCCCTTGTTGAGCGATGAGGGTGCAGGCAGCGAATGCGCTTCGGCATAAGCCGCGAGCGCCTTGGTGACGTTTTCACCCAAATGTCCGTCGATCTGTCCCGGCGAAAAATGAGCCCGGTCGAGCAGAACCTCGACTTTAACGAGCAGCGCTGACGTTCGATCCTGTTTCGGCAGCTTTCCGGATAATGTTGCCTTTTCGACCGTCTGTTGGTCCAGCCGCTGTGCCGCATTGGCCGCCGAAATGCTCAACGCAAGCATCACGATGAAAAGGCGGCGGGGCATCCACATGTCCAAAACAAAGAGGCCCCGAATGATCTCGGGGCCTCCACAGATTTTAATCTCGCTCGTGGATGACAGTCTTGCTGCGGGTTCCGTCATCATGATCCTTCTTGATGACGGTAGTACGCTCAGACGGCTCGCGCTCCTTGACTACCGTGGTGCGATCCCGATCACGGTCGTAATGGCCCTCACCGACGCTTACGCCAGCCCCGACCGGTCCAACGTGAACGCCGACCTCATCAGCCAGCGCGGGCGTAGCAAGCGCCGCGACGGCGGCAACTACCAATATGAGCTTCATTGAAATCTCCCGTTGTTACGATGGAAAGAAAATGGGGATGGCTGCCAAAAGTTCCCGGCCGGATCGTTGGTCGGCCAACTTTCCCGGTTCCATGTTTTTGCCTTTGGCGGGCCTCCTCGGGGAACAGAGGATCGCTGCGACGGCCCGACCAAGCCGAAGCTGTGGATTCAGTGGACAACCACAATCGCCACGAAACTGCGCCGGTGATGCCACGTTCTGCCTCCATCAAAAACCCAATCGATTGAGGACAGAGAACATGACCTTGCACTTTTTGCCGCCCGTTTCGGACGCTTACGACGCCGCCATCGATGCTGCGATTGCCACCTGCAACGGGGATATTCGCGGGGCGCTCAAGGCCCTGATCATCGCCAACGAATTTCTCGAACGCGACCTCGAGAAAGCGCTGTCGTCGTGTGCCGCGCCCTCAATTGCCGACGACGGAAGTGCGGCGTTGCGGCACGTCCACTGGTTGGAATCGGCGGAGTAAGGCCATCAACGTTGCCTCGAGCAACGCCGAAAAACAAAGCCGGATCTTTTGCGCGTCGCGTCGTCGTGCGCGACCGCGACACCGCGGCACCCAAGAACCCAAAATGCCAACGCTTCGAACTCCCAAAAAAGTTGCGGCCAGCTTTGGGGGACAGCTGGCCGCGCGCGATCCGGTCTGGGACGGGGAGGGGTGGGGATGTGACCGGGTCGCGTGTCCTGTTGTCCGGTGTGTCCTAGCGGCGCTTGCGGTGGCAGACCGCCGGGCGGTTGTCGCCGAGCGAGACCCAGACGTTCGGATCGCTCTGCGATTGACGCTTGACGAAGCGGTAGCCAGTCTCGGTCCAGGCCACGACGCTTTCGTTCTGGTTGTCGAGAATGAACTCGCCCTTGTCGGTCTTCACGGTCAGCACCGCATGGCCTTCGCCGTTCTTGTCGCGCACCACCGTGATCAGCAGCGCTTCCCGCGGCCAGCCGGCGTCGATCAGCATCTTGCGCTTCAGCAGCACATAGTCCTCGCAGTCGCCGTAGCCGTCGGTCGGCATCGACCATTTCTCGATCACGCCCCAATGCTCCATGTCGGTCATCGGCTTGACGGTCTCGTTGACCCAGCGATTGACCCGCAGCAGATCCCGCCACGCCGTCTGCGACATCACGATGTCGCGCGGCTGCGACGGCGCCGCCCGGGCATTCGCCGGGATTGTCGGCGCAGAATTCGACCCAGCCGATCGGCGCACGCGTGGTGTCGCCAAGGCTTGCGTAAGACAAGGTCGTCGGCGGCATGCGCCGACACGCTCATTCCCAACAGGATGGCGGCAAGCGCCAATCCCTTCCCCTGTCCCCTGAACCCAAACATTGTGGCCCCCGTTTCTTGTTGGGACCACTTTTCGCACAAAGGTTTTGCGCCGCCGCTAAGTAAGCCAAGTACAATTGAAGCGAATACAAGTAAAAGCCGCGGCGAATTCGATCTATACTTGAGTCGAATTCGACTAAAATTTGAAGTATTTGCAATCGATTCGAATTTCAGGCGTTAACCGGCCTGAGCCGGTCGACAAAGGCATTTGCGCACTCAAAGGCCGGGTGCGTTAACCCAGAGCGGCCCCTCCAAAGGGACACAAAAGCGGCATCTGCAACGCGGATGCGGCCGGCCAGCCGATCGAAAAATGCGGAATCGCGGTGCGTCGCGCTTTACCGCGCGGTAACGCTGTCTTCGAGGGTTTCGGCGAGCTGCTCATGCACGAATTCGAGCGCAAAGCCTTCCTCGAGGTTTCGCACTACCCTCGACTGCACCTTGCCGAGCATGACCAGGGATTTCAGCGGCGGCCGGTTTTCCGCGGCGATGGCGGCGCCGGACAGCGACATGTCGATGATCCGGCAGGTCATCTTGGTGCCGTCCTCGAGCGTGAGCAGCGAGATCGGGTTGCGCGGCACGATGCGGTCGTGGCGGCGGTCCTCCGGCAAATTGAGAATGTCGCGATTGGCCAGCCAGGTAAGCTGCGCGGCGAGCTTGTCGCGCTTGCGCGCGGTGGCGCCGACGGTCATCGCAAAGCCGTTGTCGATGATGCGGGTGATCTTGCCCTCGACCCGGCCGATATGGTCGAGATAGGCGATCACGCGATCGCCGACATTGCCGATGCCGGGCGCCAGCAGGGCAAGGCCACCCGGTGACATATTGATGATCTGGCAAGGAAATTCACGCCGGTCCGGCAGCATGTAGCGGCCGAGCAGATGGACCTTGACCCGCTGAAAGCGCCGGCGCTCTTCGGCAGCCGGAAGGATCGATTTCTTGTGCGCCAACGCCATCTTCGCTACCCGACAACCGGCCTGTTCGGTGTCATCCGACCCTACGGCCAGCAGGGTTAATGGATGGTTAGCGGCGGTCGCATGAAACGCGGCTCACGGCATTCAGGGCAATGAATCGGCTTCATCTGGTGCCGGGCGATGCAATTGGCGCCGGCGCCAGCAATGCCGCGATTGGCTTGGCGCGTCGGTTCACATAGGCTTTGCCTCGCCGGCGCCGGTCCGCGGCAAAAGGTGCTCGACTACGACACCAACAGGCAAAGCCAGGAGGATTGGCTCGGTGGAACCCATTCGCGTATGCACCTTCGATGGTCCCGGCGCCCCGCCGGTGATTCGCACCGTGCCATGGCCGAAAATCCCGGCGAAGGCGGCGCTGATCAAGGTCGGCGCCTGCGGCGTCTGCGGCACCGATCTGCATATCCTGAAGGGCCATTGGCCGAAACCATTGCCGTGGCCGTTCACGCTTGGCCACGAGATCGGCGGCGTGCTGGTCGAGGTCGGCGCGCGAATTCAGGGAGGATTTCATGAGCAAGCCGCTCGACGGTGGGGTCGAAGGTGATGATCCCGCCATTGATGCCGTGCGGCCAATGCTATTACTGCATCCACTATCCGCTGAGCGCCAACAAGTGCCTGACGCCGGTCTATTACGGCCGCTATCTCGGCTTCGACAAGGCGCCGCATCTGTGGGGCGGCTGGGCCGAATATGTCTATGTCGATCTCGAGGAATTGCCGGGCACCAAGATCTACAAACTGCCCGACGACATGTCGCTGCGGCTCGGCGCGCTTGTCGGAGCCGCTGACCTCCTGCATCCGCGCCTTCAATCGCGCCAGCCGGGCCGGCGGGTTTTCGCTGGGGCGATACCGTCGTGATCCAGGGTTCGGGTCCGATCGGGATTCTGGCGGTTGCCGCCGCCCAGGAGATGGGGGCAGGGCGCGTCATCTGCGTCGGTGCGCCGGAGGCGCCGCGGCTGCAACTGGCGCGCAAGTTCGGCGCTGAAGCCACCGTCGATATCGACCAGGTCCGGACGCCGCAGGCACGGATCGAGAAGGTGCGCGACATTGTCGGCGGCTTCGGCGCCGATCTGGTGATGGATTGCTCCGGCCATCCGAGCGCAGGCCCGGAAGGCATCGAGATGCTGCGCGACGGCGGCACCTATGTCGAGATGGGCCAGTTCACCGATGCGGGCTCGATCGAGACCTCATGGCACCGCATCTGCACCAAGGATCTCAACGTGCTGGGGTCGTGGGGCTTTACCGGCAACGATCTGCCGCTCGGCGTCGACATGCTCTATCGCACGCGCGACAAATATCCCTGGCTCGAGATGCAGACGATCTATCCCTTTACCGAGGAGGGCGTCAGTCGCGCGGTGGCGGACGCGATGGCGATGAAGACGGTCAAATCGACCATCGTGCCGTGGCCGGAGCTGGTCGAATGATCGGCTCGCGTGCAGGGCCGGTCCGCGCCGCCGCGTGATACCAACGGCCTTGCGCAATTGACTCGTCATGCCCGCGCTTGTCGCGGGCATCCACGTCTTGAAAGCCGCACAGCATCAAAGACGTGGATGGCCGGAACAGGTCCGGCCATGACGAAGATGGAGAATGATCATCCGGGACCGTTGGCATGAGCTGTTCGATCCGACTATCGGGCCGATGACCCGTTCAGAGCCGCGGCGGCGCGTATCAGCGCCTTGAAGGCAGCCGCGTCCAGTTTATCGCTCTCCCGGATATCGATGGCGCGTCGGACGTTGCCGTCCAGGCTGGAGTTGAACAATCTCGAGGGGTCCTCGAGCGAAGCGCCCTTGGCGAAAGTCAGCTTCACGACGCTCTTGTAGGTCTCGCCGGTGCAGATCAGCCCATTGTGCGACCAGCACGGAACGCCCCGCCACTTCCATTCCTCGACCACCTCGGGGTCCGCCTGTTTGATGAGCGCGCGAACCTGGGAGAGCGTCTTGCCCCTCCAGTCCTTCAATTCCTTGATTCTTGCGTCGATCAGCCGGGAAGGGGATTCGCCCTTGGTCGTTGCGCTCTTCTTCATGCGTACCTCATCTTCACTCGTACCTGATCGGGCCGTTGGCAGGCCTGCTTTGAATTGCGCCGGCAGATTTCAGTCGATCCGCGCCACGACCTGCTCGAGGTTTCCAAAGAATCGCTGCCAGCCGGCCTTGGCGCCCTGGTAGGCCTGCTGCTGATCCGGCCGGAAGCCCGACTGCTCCATGCGCAGATGGGTCCCGGTGCTCGTAGCGGTGAGGGTCCAGGTGACGATGCTCTCGAGCCCATAAGCCCCCCACGTATAAGACAGCGTCTTGTTCGGCTCGACGGTTACGACCTGACAGTCGGCTGCACCCCAGTCTCCGCGAAAATTGAAACGGTGGTCAACGACCGGCTTGAAGTCGTTCTTCATCAGCCACTCCTCGATCAGATGAGGTTGCGTAAGCGCGCGCCACAGCTTTTCCGGCGGACACGGCATTTCCCGTTCGACAATGACGGAGCGTGCTTCAGTAGCAGTATTGTTCATTGATCCATCCTTTTGAGCAGATCTTCCAGTTGGTCGAACCGGCTTTGCCAGAAGCCGGTCATTTGGCTTGTCCAGTCGATCAACGGGGCGAGGGCGCCGAGTTGCGCGCTATAGTGCGTCTGCCGACCTTCGTGGCGGTCGCGCACCAATCCGGCCTGCTTCAGCACCCCGAGATGCTTGGAGACGGCCGGCTGCGAAACCCCGGCCCGTGCCGTCAGGGCCCTGACCGACTGCTCGCCTTCCCGGCACAGCCGCTCGAAGATTGCCCGTCTGGTCGGATCGGCGAGCGTTCGGAAGAGCAGATCGGAAGCGTCTGGCATTTGCGATCGATAACCCATTGGCTATGGATCGACGTATAACCACCGAGCTATGTTTCAGTCAAGCCGGAACTTGAAGCAGCGGAGTCACATGCGACGGCTTCGAGCCGATCGAACACGCCGTCGAGGATTGGAAAACTGGCGGTGGCCGTACCGTCTGGCTCTCGCGACGACGTGCTCAGGGGTTCGCGCCCCGGTTAGCGCAGGCCCTCATAGACCATGAAGCCACGCGCCACCGCGAGTTTCTTCAAGGCGCGGGGAACGAAACGCTGCGGCGGATGAGCGAGATAGCGCCACGACGTCAACTTGAAATCGCGCAACCGGCCGTATCCATCGCCGAACGGCGCCAGCAAGCCGGTCAAACTCATCGGCACATGGGCGCGGGGATTGAACGGCAGCACAGCAATTCGAGATGCGCCGGCGAGCCGTCCTGCGCGGTCGCGGTGATGCCGGCGACCGCGGCCAGCGTCTCTTCGGCGACGACCGTGATGATGTCCTCGATCTCGCGGCGGCTGTCCGGCGCGAACAGCGTCGAAAAGCCGCGGTCCTTGAGGTCGCGGCCGAGCAGGGCGCAACCCGCGTCCCGGCGACGCGAAACGGGAAGCCGCCGGTTGCATCATAGGAGAGCACAAAGATGTCGCCGAGCAATCCGCGCACCGCGCCCGGTTCGATCTCACTGCGGTCCGGCGCCCGCGCGGCGCCGCGCTTGTCGTTCCAATAGGTGTAGAACTCGCGGTTCGACGGATGTTTCATCCTCAACCTTGCCCCGGCGTCCGGTCCGGCGGGACAGTGTCTGTCCCGCTTTTGCGCACGCGCATTCCCGTGTTTGTTTTGCAGGAGGGGCTGTGCAGCGTCCATGCCGCCGGCGGGTTTTCGCGCCGCGGGCGCCGGCATTTGCGTCGTTAACGTTAAATTAACTAAATGAGTAAGCCGCACAGGCGCTTGCCAGAACCGGTTTTCCAGAAGCGTTCCCATCGACCTTCATGGCCAGGTCCGAGAACGAACCAAACCCGGCTTTTTTCAGCATAGCAACTATTTCAATCGGGATGCAACATGGCTGTCTGGCTGCATCACCCGAGCAGGCGCGCCCCCTGCGGTCTGCAATGCCGATCGGGCCAGCGTTGGGAACCGCTTGAAGTGGCTGGCATGCCGGGCCACGCGGTTTGACACGACCGCGGCAGCCTGATGACCTGCAGTTTTCCTGGTTCAGGTGAGGGCGGAGGTCTGCATTGCTGAATCAGTTGACGATTGGTGTCTGCGACGTAGAGCGTTCAAAGAATTTTTATGATCAGGCACTGATGACCGCTTGGTATCGTGCGCCTCTATGCCGAAGGTAAGACCTTCGCAGGTTACGGGATTGGCGGAAAAAACGCTTCTTTTGGATCGGCGAAAGAGAAAACACCCAGACCAGTGCTCACATTGCCTTCACTTGCAGCGACCGAGCGGCCGTGGATGCCTTCCACCTGGTGGCCATTGCGGCGGGGGGACGGGATCACGGACCGCCGGGTCTGCGCCCCATTATCACAAACCGCACTATTACGGAGCCTTCGTTCTCGACCCGGATGGCCACAATGTCGAAGCCATTTTACCAGCCTACCTCTGAAATAGAATTAACAAAATGGCAGCCCACAGTATCGGTTTCGTGCTGAGAAACTTGCCCGCAATATTGTTCGTGCTGGCATTGGCTATTGCCGCGCTTCCGCGCGGTCAGGAACAAACTCAGCGGATCGGCTGCTATCCTGGGTCCTTTTGCTGCCTATCGGTATCACCGGCCTATAGGGCTGGTATCACCCATGTGTTCTTTCCCGAGGTCGCAGCAACGCACATCGGATGGCAAACAAGCCCCTTCCAGTTTGAGGTGGGGATGGCAGATTTGGCGGTCGGTGTGACTGCCTGCCTTTCGTTTTGGCGCGATCTGTTCATTCAAGGCAGCCGCCGTGTGTGCGGCCTCGGTGTGCCTGGTGGGCGATGCGATCGGCCAGGTTGACCAGATGATTGCCGCGAACAACTTCGCGCCCCGGTAACGCCGGGGTGCCGTTTTATACGGACATCATCTGCCCGCTCGCTCTCCATTGCTTTGCTGGTCGTCGCAAGTGGGCAGGCCGAGGTTCAGGCCTGAGACCACCCTGGGTGCCGCGCCGCAGACTGCTAAAGGTTGAGAGCACGGCGCTTGACGGGTCCAGCGGATATTGATCCCTTGGACAAGAAGCTGCTCGGAGGAAACCATGTTCAGGACACGCCAGCCTGCTGCCCGCTCGCGCAACACTTGCGGCAGTATTGAGTTATGCCGTGCCGTCGTCTGCCGAGACCATCATCGACGAATGGCCGAGGTAAAGGCGCCACCTCCGCCCGAACTCAAAAGTGTTACACTTGATCCAAGACCACCGCGATCCTGATGATCGACATCATCAAGCGAACCTGCGACGAGCGAGACGTCCGCGATGCGTCGCGGCCATTCCCAAGATCGAAAAACTACTTGCCGCCGCACGCGCCAGCGGCGCCACCGTGATCTACAGCCTGTTCCCCAGCCCATCACCGGCGACGTTCCCCAATCCGGAAATCAGTGATTACGTTCCAGCGCTTGCGCCGAAAGGCAACGAACCCGTGGTGACGGCGTTTGTCGACAAGTTCATGCTCGGCGACAAGGATACCGGCCTTCAGAAGATCCTGAAGGATAAGGGGATCACAACCCTCGTTCCGATTGGTGTCGCCTCGCATAACGGCGTCCTCTTCACGTCGGTGATGGCCGCTTTGCGTGGCTATAAGGTCGTCGTGCCGGTGGATCGGAATGGCGGGCAATAACGCCTATGAGGATCAGGCGACGGCATTACATCTTGACGAGTTCGATCGTCTACAAGGTCACACTGACCAGCA
>CAWCJR010000007.1:0-184471 GCA_963796015.1 uncultured Acidobacteriaceae bacterium
AAAAGAAGACGCATTCCAGTTCTCTTGAAGATCATGAAGCCGAGAAGGTGCGCAATTACTTTCGCGCCGCCAGCGATGCGCAAAAAGGAACGAGTTCTTCTCGTCCGAGCCGTCCCGAAGCCGATGGGATCAAGACAAAGATTGATCTCTCTCACATTTCCAAACCCGGAGATGTTCTCAAAGCAATCATCAGCAAACAACAGCCTGAGGCTCCGACGCAAAAAACTGTCTCTGCCCCAGTCGCTGCGCTTCCCGTTGAAGTTAAGCCGGGTGTAGCGCCACCCTCCGTCAATAAAGTGGCAACTCCCGCAGTTACACCGGGCGTTCCGGTGCCGAAATTCGTGGTACCCGGTACGCCGGTAAGGCCGACCTTTACCGTTCCCGCAAAGCGTCCAGATGTTAGCGTGACGCCTGCGGTCGCTCGGCCAAGTGCTCCGACCAGTGCGGAAACGACCCCGCAATCGGCGTCGGCAGTCGTCTCTGCACCACCCGCATCCGCGCCATCAGTGCCCGGCAGCGCGCCGGTGCCGAGAGCTGCGCCGCCGACTCCGACGACAATGCAGCAGGCTCCGCCCAGAATGATTATTCCGCAAACTGGACCGCGCCCGGTATACAAGGCGCCAATCAGAAGCGTGCCGTCATCCTCATCTTCATTCTTCATCGGCCAGTGCGGCGCGTCCAGCTTCGCCGCGTCCAATGCCGGGGCGGCCAGTTCCCGGACAGCCAATTTTTCAGCGTCCCCGTCCAGGCGCGCCGATTGCATCACGGCCAACCGCGCGTCCCGGAGAACGCCGTCCGATGCACCCTACACGGCAGTCGCCAACCGGGGCCCGTCCCATGGGTGTTGGCCCCGGCCTTCCGCCGGGTCCTGCACGGCCTGGCGCTCGTCCCGGTGCGCCGTCTCGCCGGCCGGGTCAACGATACGTTCCTCGTGGAGTGAAGGAAGGCCCGATGAAGGGCTACACGCCTCCTCCTCGATTGTCATTGTCGAACGAGCCGCAGCCCATCACTCGCAGCATCACGATTACAGAAGGCATCAGCGTCAAAGATCTCGCTGAAAAACTTGAAATTCGTGCCAAAGATTTGATCGCCCGATTGCTCGCTCGCGGAGTGTTCGCGACGATTAACCAGACCCTCGATACGGAACTGGCGAGCGAAATGGCGCGCTTCTTTGGCGCGGACACGAATGTGATCACGTTCGAAGAGCAGGCCGCGAAGGATACCGCCGACTCTGCTGCGGGAGAAGAAGGCGCCGCTTCAGAGGGCTTGCCGCGACCGCCAGTTGTCACCATCATGGGTCACGTGGACCATGGCAAAACTACTTTGCTGGATTCGATCCGCTTAACCGATGTGGCCGGAGGCGAAGCTGGTGGAATCACGCAGCACATCGGCGCATACAAAGTCACGATTAATGATAAGCAATCTCCGGCTTATGGCCGCCAGATTGTATTTCTCGATACGCCCGGTCACGAGGCATTTACGCGCATGCGCTCGAGGGGCGCGAAGGCTACTGACATCGTTGTGCTAGTCGTCGCCGCTGACGACGGTGTAATGCCGCAAACTGTCGAAGCGATTGATCATGCTCATGCCGCGGAAGTTCCAATCATTGTCGCGGTCAATAAAATTGACAAGCCTGACGCTCTGCCGGATCGCGTTAAGAAGCAGCTCGCGGATCGCGGTCTCATGCCTGAAGATTGGGGCGGCACGACAGTATTCGTGGATGTTTCCGCAAAGCAGAAGACAAATCTCAATCTGCTGATGGAAATGATCTGCCTGGTTGCGGATCTGCAAGATCTGAAAGCAAGCCCGGATCGCCCTGCTTCCGGCGTGGTGCTCGAAGCGAAACTTGATCGCGGACGCGGTCCGGTCGCGACCGTGCTGGTACAAAACGGCACGCTGCGCAACAGCGATAATTTCGTGGTGGGAAATGTCTATGGAAAAGTTCGAGCCATGTTCGATGACCGCGGCCATCAACTCGAAGAAGCGCCGCCATCAACGCCAGTTGAAATCCTGGGTATGGAAGGACTGCCGCAGGCGGGCGATCAATTTGTCGTGGTAGCCGATCGTGATAAGGCCCGCGGCGTTTCGGAATACCGCGAGCAAAAATTCCGCGAAGCCACGTTGGCGAAGAGTTCCCGCGTATCTTTGGAAGGCCTTGCGGAACAAATCAAAACTGCCGGCATGAAGGAACTGAATATTATTTTGAAGGGCGACGTCGGCGGATCGGTGGAAGTTCTAACCGACCTGCTGGGAAAACTGTCGAACGAGAAGGTCCGCCTGAAGGTATTGCGTTCCGGCGTCGGAGCGATCACCGAGAGCGATGTGCTTCTTGCGTCGGCTTCGAACGCAATCATTATCGGCTTCAATGTGCGGCCCGAGCGCAAAGCTCAGGAATTGGCCGAGCAGGAAAAAGTTGATATCCGCCTGCACTCGATCATTTACGAACTACAGGACGAGATCAAGCGGGCGATGACGGGCTTGCTCGATCCGACAATCAAGGAAGTTTATCAAGGCCGCGCGCAGGTGAAAGAAACCTTCCGTATCCCGAAAGTCGGAACCATAGCGGGATGCACGGTTACCGATGGAACCATCAAGCGCGACTCTGAGGTGCGTTTGCTGCGTGACAATACCGTCGTCTTCACCGGCAAAGTCGGATCGCTGCGCCGCTTCAAAGATGATGCCAGCGAAGTTCGCAATGGCATGGAGTGCGGTATCTCGATCGCGAACTACGGCGACGTCAAAGTCGGCGACGTGATCGAAGCATTCGTGACCGAGCGAGTCGCAGCCGAAGCGATGGCGTAGACAACCCGTCGTTGGTCGTTCGTCTTTGGTCGTTGGCCCATTTTAATTCACGTGGGGCAAGCCCGGCTGTCCGGTCGAGCGCGCTCGATGAATAGGTTTAGTCCAACGGCGAAGACCAAGACCAACGACGCTTGACCAACGACGGTTTTGATCGCTTTCCTCACCCTCGAACTCCGTATCGAGCACGCGCAGTCACTTAAAGACAAACGACAAGTTGTGCGCAGCTTAAAGGACCGCTTGCGCGCACACTTCAATGTTTCCGTCGCGGAATTGGACCCAGCAGCCTTTGGAATCACGCTACGCTTGGAATAGTCGCCATCTCCTCTTCCCGCGATTATCTGGATGGCCTGATGAAGAATGTTGAACGCCATGCAACCCGCGTGGCCAACAACGCGGGCGCTGATGTGGAAGATTCGTTTGTTGAATTTTTATAGGCCAGTCCCAGGCTTACTCAACGGTCATCCCGAAGTCTCCAGCGATATTTTTCACAGATCGGGGCGAGGGATCTAGCGCGGAGCGGATCAACGTTCATCCGTCACGAAATCGCAGTACGCTGTGGTTTCCGCCGAATGCATCTATAATCGGTTTACTTTATTTCCGGAGGGTAGACATGTCCGACGCAATTCCAGACAAGTATCGCGATCTTTTTACCAAACGTGGATTTGCCAGCCTGGCTACGTTAATGCCGGATGGCCGTCCGCAGGTCACGCCCGTGTGGTGCGATCTTGACGGCGATTATGTGATTTTCAATTCCGCAAAGGGCCGCCAGAAAGACCGCAATGTTCGCCGTGATCCTCGCGTTTCTTTGGCCGTCATTGATCCCGACAATCCTTATCGCTATCTGGAAATCCGCGGCCGCGTCGTCGAAATCACCGAGGAAGGCGCCGACGCTCAGATAGATAAGCTGGCCAAGAAATATCTTGGCGTGGATAAATATCCATACGGCCAGGCAGGAGAGGTCCGAGTGACGTATAAGATTCAGCCGGAACACACAAACATGATGGGCTATAGAATTATGCGGCACAATCACTTTTGTGCGAAGCGCGGGACAGAATGTTCGGTTGTGGAGTTTCAGGTTCTCCGCGGGCATGAAAGCCGCCGGGCCTGTTTGAGAAGGCTGTTTAATTATGCTTTACCGTTCTAGGTTACGACCGCTAACTCGGCCAAGTTTGCCCCGGCCAAATACGAACAAACCCGCCAGTCCCAAGGTTATGATCAGTCGCTGGTGGTGCCAGGCTCCGGGACGCGGACGCTATCTTATCGACGCGTGCGCTCTTGAGCAGAACATCGCCACTTATCGCCGCGGAGAGCGAAATGTAAGTGTGGCAACGTCTCACGGTGAAAGCCACTACCACACCATTAGCTGTATTGGAAGTCGTGTAGTTCGTGATTTTAGTCGCATCCCTCAGCTACCGCTTAATGCTCGAGCCATAATAGAACCCATGTCTTCCCCAGCTCTGCACCGAACTCTATGAGTGATGGATCGTGATCGCCAGCGCTTAGAAACTGAACGAAGTTAGCGGATCCGATAACTCATTGTGAGTCGGACCCTCCGTTTGCCAGACCAAGCCCGTTCTCATCCCCACTGCTATTTTTGGAGTAAAGATCAGTATTGGTATAACCCATAACCGAGAGGCTGGAGGATCCGGAAGTGAAAGTGTGTGAGTTCGAACCGAGGTCGCCTCCGAGGCCACCAAAATTGATGGTGTCGGCGAAGGCGCTGTTGCAAAGAACAACCACGGCAAAAACGAAAGTCACGAGGGAGCGGGTTAAACGCATGGGGTAGACTCTCCTGTAACTAATTTCCAAAGCTCCGAAATAATATCCAAGATGCGACGATTACGCAAATCATAGAATTACTGTAGGTGATTGACAGTATGCAAGTTATTGCAGTTAAGGTGAAGAATATAGGCGCCGATTTGCCAAGAAATTCTCGCGTTCAGCTGGGACTTGCAAGTGCTAGTCCTACTTGAGTTTTGGTGCCGTATCACCGTGGATCATTTTTTTAGTGTCGCTTAGGACTCCAATACCCAGCCCGTCTATTCGAACAAACATATAAGCTTAACGGGACGGTTGTGAGGGATTAATGTCGAATTCGTCAGTTAATGTCGAATTGTTCCTGATGCAGCGCTGGATCGCTTTTCACAATCACCGTCTTCTTTGTCAGCTCTTCCATTTCGGAAAGCGCTTTGCCGTTGTTGGCTTTCAGTGCCTTGGCTACTTCGGGATTCACTCGCAGCATGGCGTCAGCATGGTCGAGGTGCTTGGCCATTTTTCGCATCTCGATGTAAATGTCATTGCAGACGGTCGTGATGGATTTCACGAATCCGGTGGACTCGCAATATGGGCAAGGCGATCCGATGGTGCGCTCCAGCGATTGCTTTACGCGCTTGCGGGTGATGGCCACAAGACCGAAGTCGTTAAACTGAAGAACCTTTGAGGGTGCGCGATCGCTCCGCAGCGCTTCTTCCAGGGCCTGCATAACTTTCTGGCGGTTGCGGCGCTCATCCATATCAATGAAGTCAATGATGATGATGCCGCCCAGATCCCGCAGGCGGATTTGGCGCACGATTTCCTTGATGGCATCCACGTTGGTTTTTACGATGGTGTCTTCCAGACGCTGGGTCTTGCCGACATACTTGCCGGTGTTGACATCAATGGCCACCAGCGCCTCGGTCTGATTGATCACAATGTATCCGCCGCTCTTGAGCCAGACTTTTGATTTGAGGGCCTTGTTGATTTCTTCCGTCAATCCGAATTGCTCGTAGAGCGGAACTTCTTTGGTATAGAGCTTGACGCGCCTCACCAATCCCGGTTGGAAGCGGTTGGCGAAGCGAAGAATGCGTTCGTATTCCTGTTCCGTATCCACCCAAATGGCGGAGAAGTCGGAGCTGACCTGGTCGCGCAGCACGCGCTCCACGACATTGAGATCGTGATAAATCAGTGTCGGAGATTTGCCGTTTTCGGCGCGGGTTTTGATTTCTGCCCAGAGGCCTTTCAGAAAACGGATGTCGGCGCGCAAGTCTTCTTCGGCTGCGCCTTGAGCGGCGGTGCGGACAATGAAGCCTCCATGTCCGTTTTCGCGCTCGCTGAGAATGATTCGCTTCAGCCGCTGGCGTTCTTCCTCGGAAGAAATCTTGCGGGAAACGCCAGTGTGATTCACCGTCGGCATGTAGACCAGAAACCGGCCCGGCAGCGCGATGTGACTGGTGATCCGTGCGCCTTTCTTTCCGATGGGCTCCTTGGCGATCTGCACCAGGATTTCCTGACCTTCTTTGAGCAGGTCGCTGATCAACGGAACATTCTGGTTCTCACGCTTTCGGAAGTTCCGTCCGCCGCCGCGACGGCCGCGCTGGTTGCCGCGGTCGTGACTTCGCTCGTACGAAGGCCGCGGAGCGCGTTGCGTGTAGGAAGCGGTTGCGGCGGGTGCTCTGACTTCGGCTCGCGCATCAACGGTTCCGTCTCCGCGCGCTTCGGCGTCGAGAATGGCTTCGGCCTCGGCCTGAGCCTCTTCAATCTCTGCGTCTTCCGCTTCCTTTTCTTCATGCTCCGCTTCAGAATCAGCCTCGGCCTCGGGGATCTCTGTTTCGACCGCTTCCGAAGCTGAAAAAAACGTCTGTTCCGTTGCCGGGTCGGCGGCAGCGGCGATTTGCTGCGTCTCGGCCGCGGCCGGACGATAGGCGCCAGCCTCGCTGGTTTCCTCTTCCATTTCTTCGAAAGCGGCGTCTTCTTCGAGTTCTTCAACGTAATCGGCGAGATCGGCTTCTTCCTCTTCGATCTCTTCTTCTTCCAGAGTCCCTCGCCGGCTCAAGGACAACTCGTTTTCCTGGCTTACCGCAGGCGTTTCCCCAAATACCGAAGCTACGTTCAGTTCATGACGCCGCTTCTGCTCACGATCCCATTCGGAAGATGCGATATCGAGAGTCGTTTCCGTGGAATCAGTGGATGCCGGTTCGATCGGGATTTCGGCTACTGAAGCGGATGGCGAGGAAGTCTGTGTCTCGTTCGAATCTAAAATCGAGGCGGATTCTACAAATAGCGGCTCATCCTCCGGGAAAGTTTTTGCAATCTCCGGAAGCTCCTCAGATTGCGAACGCGTGGAATTCTGTACTGAAGTTTGCTGCCGTGCCGGAGGTTGGGAGTGCGCAAGTCCGCGATATTTGGAAATGGATTCTCCCGGAAGGATTATGGGCTGATATCCGGGCGGAGGGCCGTAGTCGGAGCGCTGCGGATGTTGGGTTCTTTCCGGACTTCTTTCTGAGCTTCTTTCAGGGCTTCTTTCAGAACGAGGCGCCTCGACGGAATCGGATGCGGGGCGGTCGGAAGCGGAGCCATCGAATCCCGGCCGGGCAAACTTGGAATCGGGCATGCGTTCGCCGCGACGTCCGCGGCGCCGTCGTCGGCCCCGGAATCCGCCACGGTTGTCCCTTTCCCCTTGATCGTTTCTTTCCTGACGTGGCGGCGCTTTCGCCGGCGGGAATCGGGGCGTCGGCCACCGCGAATCGTCGGCCAATTTTTCGTTGGCATTGAAATCGGTAATAGCCGGTCGCGCCTCCGTAGGATAGTGCGGTTCGCGCTGATGTTCGGAGTCTCCTGACTCCTGAAATGAGCGGTTGGTGGGAATCTCGTCCACTTCCTCGGCTTCCGCCAGTTCCATGAAATCCGAGACATAGAGGAACGCGTCGCGCTCGAGACCGATATCCACGAATGCGGACTGCATTCCGGGCAGAACTCGGGTGACACGGCCTTTGTAGATGGATCCGGCTAAGGTATATTCGTTTTCGCGTTCAAGGTAAATTTCGGCGAGCAGATCGTCTTCGACCACCCCCACTTTGGTTTCGTGAGGCGTGGAAGACACAAACAATTCTTTTGACATGTAAAACTCCGGGCTACGCCGCTAAGACGACGCAGTGATCACCGGGTGAGACGCAGGAGAATTGGGAGGATCGAGTGCCACGATGGTAGGTCCGCGCGAAGCACGGCATTGACTACGGAGTTCGCTCCGTAACCTGATCCGCTGCGCAAGCCTGAGAATCTTTTGCACTTATAGCATTGCGCTGGACCGGGGTTGTGACCTGCTCTCTCCAAATTATAGAAATAGAAATTCCTAATCTAGAGGGGGCCGTTTACCCGCCCGGCAGCGCCTTAGCTTCAATCCTGCCCGGCTTCTATCTGCTGATCTGGCCGGGTGAGTGTCCTCTTATTAACGCGAGGACGGACGTCTATTTTTAAAACGCTTTCAGCTTCTGGCTCCTAGCCAGAGGCTGGGAGCTAGTAGCGACTTTCCAATATTTTCGCGCCTGGCTAGCGCGGCAAACTTCCTTGCCTTTCTTCATCCTGCATCAGTTCACGAAACGGCGCATGCGAACATTCATCACCATGCCTAGCGCCAGAAACATAAACAGGACAGAAGACCCGCCATAACTCATTAATGGCAAGGGTATTCCGGTGACCGGCATAAAACCGACCACCATACCGACATTGACCAGGATATGGAAGCTAAGCACAGCTACCACACCCATTACCACAAACGTGCCAGCGCGGTCGGGCGCTGTTTGAGCGTTCTGGGTCAAACGCATCAGCACTACAAAGTATAGCAGCAGAACAGTTAAAGCACCTACAAACCCATGTTCCTCGGCGAACGCAGCAAATATAAAGTCCGTTTGAGGGACCGGCAAGTAATCCAGGTGAGTCTGGGAGCCATTGCTGCTTCCCCAGATTCCCCCTGAACCCACGGCAATGAGAGATTGAATGACCTGATAGCCGGAGCCTTGCTTATCCGCGTCCGGCTGCATAAAGCTGGTAAGCCGATCTTTTTGAAAAGGTTTCAGCACATGCCAGGCTAGAGGCATCAAGGAACCAGCTACGAGCAGGACCACTAGCGCCTGCTTCCAACGAGCTCCTCCCAAAAAGAGGCCCATGATTCCAATGGGAATGTAAGTGAGGGCGGTTCCCAAGTCCGGTTGCCTGAGAACCATAAGCATCGGAATGGCGACGATGGCGCCAGCCTTCATGAAATCTGACCAGGAAAGTTCGCGGTCCTGGAGGCTGGCGAAATATTTGGCCACGGCAAGAATAAGGATGAGCTTCACCCACTCGGATGGTTGGAAATGTTGCCCTCCGGGCATTTTGACCCAGCGACGCGCGCCCAGATACTTTTGCCCAAAAACGAGAACAGCCAGCAGCGACGCCACCGACGCGATGTACATCCAATGCACCCGGTCAAGAAGTAGCTGATAGTTAATAAGGCTCATCAGGAACATTCCGCCGATCCCGCCCAGGATCCAGTACATCTGTTTAACGTGCGCGCCTTCGAACTTGGTATGCATGGTGGCACTGCGAATTTCGAGCACACCGAGACCGCAGATCAGCAGCACGAAGATCAGCAGGACCCAATCAAAATCGCGGAATGAGATGTAGCGGGACATGGATCAGTCGTTGGTCATTGGTCGGTCGTCGTTGGCCTTCTTGTCAGCGTCGTCCACATCGAGGGTGATAATTTTCTCTGGATCACTCTTCTCTGGAAACACTCAATGGTTCAAAACTCATTGTCATCTTGAGCGGAGCTTATTCGCTCGCTTGCGAGCGGACTTGCGCAGTCGAAAGACCCCTATTCCCTGAACGACGGTCTGGTAATGGGGTTCATCAGGCTTTGCCTGCTCGGAACGACAGATTGAGAATTTCATACAATGATTAACGGCCATGCTCAGTTCAATCCCGGAGCGGCCATCGCGAGTGGCGCTTTTTGCTTCGCAATGTCAATCAGGTAATGTCCGCCTTGCAACCGGTCGGAATTCTGGCTTTCGCTAGCGGCAGGCACTGTCCACAAAGCTCCAACATCAACTTTTGAATTGCTTGCGACTTTCGTTGGCTGACGGCGCTGCTTGTCCACGTACGCCTTAATCACCTGCGTCGCCAGCCGCGCGGCGAGTTTGCCATGCTCCCCGCCCTCGAACAGCACGCAGACAATGATGTCCGGATTGCGTCTTGGGGTGAATCCCACAAACCATCCATTCTGATTAAGAGCTTCGTTGTTCTCATGCTTCGCGCGTGTGGCAAGCGACACGATTTGCGCCGACCCAGTCTTCCCGGCGATGTCAATACCGGGAATATGTGCCGACGGAGCCGTGCCCTCTGGCAGCAGCACTCGGCCCATTGCGTCGGTGATCAGGTTCCACCCACCAGCATCTATCGGGATGTTCTTTACTTCCGAGTAATGCGTTACTGGCAGATAATCGCTCGGGAGATCCGTAGGATTAGCAACGTGGGGGACTACCATGCGGCCATCCATCGAAATCGCGGAGATCGCCCGCATGAGTTGCACAGGTGTTGTTGCCACGGCACCCTGGCCAATACCAACCGAAATTGTTTCACCGGCAAACCATTTTTGTTTGAAGTTTCTGATTTTCCATTCTTCGGAAGGCATTACTCCGCTTGCTTCTTGCGGCAGGTCAATGCCGGTTTTTTCTCCCAATCCGAGAGCGGTAGCATATTTCGCGATGCGTTCGATGCCAAGCTTCTCCGCCAATGTGTAAAAGAAGACGTCACACGATTGGTAGATCGCTTTGGTAAGATCTACGTCCCCATGTCCGGATTTCACCCAACAGCCGAAGCGGCGGCCATAAAAGAAAGCGCCTCCTGTGCAGTGAACCTTGAGGGCTTGGGCAATTCCCTCCTGCCACCCCGCCATTGACATAATGATTTTGAATGTTGAGCCGGGCGCAAGTTGCGCCTGAATTGCTTTATTCAGAAGAGGCTTGTCAGGGTCGTTGACCAACTTATTCCAGTCATCGCGCCTGATTCGTACGGCGAAATCGTTAGGATCGAAAGTTGGGCGGCTTACCATTGCTAGAATCTCGCCGGTTTTTGGATCCATCGCGACAATGGCCCCATTCTTGCCCTCAATGGCCTCTTCCGCAGCGATCTGAACATCAATGTCCACGGTCAGCTTGAGCGGTTTTCCGGCCACGGCCGGGATCTCTGCCAATTGATTCATCTCTTTGCCGTGGCTATTCACGACCACTTGCCGCGAGCCATTCTTGCCCATCAGAATTTGGTTGTACTGAAGCTCTACGCCTGACTTTCCGACCACGTCGCCGGGATTGTAGAACTCCCATTGGGGTTGATTGAGCATGTCCTCGCTGACTTCGCCGACGTAGCCGAGCAGATGAGCCATGAAACCATTCCGCGGATATAGACGGCGATGAGCCATGATTGTGTCAAGCTCTGGCAGTTCGTTTTTGTGAGCTTCGATAAAGGCGAGTTCGTCGGGAGTGATGTCGTCTTTCAGATAAATGGGTTGATATTGCGGCACGCCGGCGAAATGTTTAATGCGCTCGCGAACATCCTTCGGGTCCATGTGCAGGCCTTGTCCAATGAGGTCGGCGTCGGCATTCAGGTCGCGAGAGGAGTCGCGCAATAGCAACGCTGTGAATGAAGGATAGTTGTCAACGATAGTGCGGCCTTCGCGATCGAGGATGCGTCCGCGAGGCGCGAGAATCGGCACATTGCGGACGCGGTTCTTTTCCGCCAGCGACGAATACGAATCACTCTGCATCACCTGGAGATGCCACAAGCGATAAGCCAAAAGCAGGAATATGGCTAGTAGAATGTATTGCACCGCGGTGAGGCGGAAGGGCGAAACTTTGTCGTCGCGGCCGAACATTTGATCACAGCTGCGCTTGGCGTTGCTGTTGAAAGCAACGGAAGCGGCTGAGTTATCCTTTCGGGAAGTTACTCTATTGTAACGCGGCGGGTTAACTCTGAGTTACGTCGAATGGTTCTGCGGAGGCACGAAAGTACCAGCTTATGCGAGACCATTTTTATTGTCATGCCGATCCTGAGATTCCGCTGGCGGAAGCTCAGATAGCCGTAAACAGGGACGAGCGGGAGAGATGTGACAGATCCACAGCAATTACGTTCGCCGCTTGAAGCGGTCGAGGAGGGAAAACAATGCCACAGCCAGGATCGCGTTTGCGATGGCGGATCGCAGTTCATGTGGCCAACTCCAGTGTAGTGAGAGTCCCACCAGTCCTCTAGCCACCATGAAATATATGAATTCATGAACTACGTAGAAAAACACGGTGACCAGGAAGCGGGAGCCGGCGTTTTCCACATCGAGTTTGACGCCGAGCGACGACGCGCCGTAACCCACCACCCCCTTGGCGATGCCGAATAGTCCGATGGGATTGTGGGTGAGCGAATCCTGCACGATTCCGATCAGCGAGCCAGTGATCAATCCTGCGACCGGGCTGCGGCGGGCAACTGCGAAAAAAATTACCACCAGAAGAGGCAAATCGAAAATCGCAAAGAACGGAAAACGTAACGGAACGAATGCCTGAAAAAATATTGCGATTAAGGGCACTGCGATGGTGACCGGCAGGCTGAACCGGTAAACCTCAATTTGCTCTTTCGATGTGTAAGTAATGGGCACGCTATTGTGGCTGGTCCTGCTGCGCTGCTGGCGCTGTTTGTGGCTGAGGCTGAACTGCCGCCGGCTTGCTCGGCGCTGAAACCTTCTTTTGAGGCGCAGGGTTTCCCGTTGCAGATCTTACAACCGTAAACGAATCGGGCGCCGTTTCTTCCCGCGTGACATCCATAGCACGAGCCGGATTCTTTTCGGAATTGCTGGCCACGGGCTTCGGGGCTGCCGGAGTCGAGCCGATCGTCGCCGCGGGATGTTGGCCAGAAGGCGGCGCGTTCGTCGCTGGAATTACTGAAGGCTGATCTTTTTTGCCCTCACTGCCGGCGTCTGTTGCGGTCGGCGGTTTATCGGGAACCGAGGGCAGCCGTTGCGCGAGAATATCAACCGCCCGCGAATTTGTGCCCGCGACATCTGGGCTTCTCTCCTCTTTTTGAGTGATTACCAAAACCTCTTCGAGCCTTCCCAAATCCGCCGCCGGCTTTACTTTGATGGAAAGGAAAGATTCCGGTCCGTGTACAGCCGCTTCTACGGTTCCGATCAGCAGGCCCTTCGGAAAAATTCCATCGCCTCCGCTGGTGAGCACTTTTTCTCCCGGCTGCACCTGCTCGTCGTTCATGATCTTGTCCAGGATAATTTCGCCGCTCGGGGTCCCTTCTAATACTCCTTGAAGCCGGGATTGCTCGAGAATGGTTCCCACGCCGCTGGTTTGATCGTCAATCAACAGCACCTGCGACGACGAATGAAACACATTCAAAACCTTGCCAACGACTCCGTCAGATGTGATGACAGGCATGTCTTTACCAACACCGTCACTCGCGACTTTATCAATATAGATAACCCGGGAACGTTCGCTGCCGCTCGATCCAATGACCTGCGCCGCGACTGTGTGCGAGATAAATTGTTCTTTGAAACCCATCAAGGCTTGCAGGCGGCGGGATTGCTCGGCATCGTTATTCAAACGCACCTGTTCCAACTGCATGCGTTCAATTTGCTGCTTGAGTTCCCGATTCTCCTGGCGCACGCCTCGCAAGTAAAAGTATTCATGCCAGAGATTACCGGTGCCGGATTGAGCGCGGACAATGGCCTTTTCGAAAGGCGTGATCAAATCCACAGTCCAGACGCGAATGAGACGGGTGGACCGATTCTCTTCGTTACGCTTGACCTGCACGCCCAGAAGTAGAACCTGTGCGAACAGGACCGCTACCAGGACTGAGACGTTTCGGTAGCGGGAGATTATGTTTTCCATCGGGGCTGGGAACAGTATTCGCTACACGCCAGATCCTTCGCAAGCTCAGGACGACGGCGTAGGAGGTTACTCGATTGAAATCTTCCGCAGTAGCTTGAAGTCGCTGAGCATTTTTCCGGTGCCGAGGACCACGCTGCACAAGGGATCGTCGGCAATCGAAACCGGAAGACCGGTTTCTTCGCGGATGCGTTTATCCAGATTCTTGAGTAACGCACCTCCTCCGGTTAGAACGATACCGCG
Source organism: uncultured Acidobacteriaceae bacterium (assembly GCA_963796015.1). Taxonomy (GTDB): domain Bacteria; phylum Acidobacteriota; class Terriglobia; order Terriglobales; family Acidobacteriaceae; genus PALSA-188. Next base: position 13,713 of record CAWCJR010000007.1, read on the forward strand.
GTCACTGATGTCGGCGGAAAGTTCGGGCGGCGTGCGCTCCAGCGCGACGCGAACTGCGTTCATGATGGTGGAGACGCATTCGCTGAGGGCCTCGCGAATTTCGCTGTCATCTACAGTGATCGTCTTGGGAACGCCTTCAATCAAGTTGCGTCCCTTGATCTCCATAGTCAGAGGCTTGTCGAGAGGATAAGCGCTGCCAATTTCGATCTTGATTTGTTCCCCCGTACGCTCGCCAATCAACAAGTTATATTTGCGCTTGAGGTAATTCATGATGGCCTCGTCCATCTGATTGCCGGCCATGCGTACGGAACGCGAATAAACGATACCGCTCAGCGAGATGACAGCAATGTCAGTAGTGCCGCCGCCGATATCTACGACCATATTTCCGCTGGGCTCGGTGATAGGAAGGCCCGCGCCGATTGCCGCCACCATTGCTTGTTCAACGAGATACACTTCACTGGCTTTGGCTCGGTATGCCGAGTCCATGACGGCGCGCTTTTCCACCTGCGTGATTTCCGAGGGAACGCCAATCACGATGCGAGGATGTACCAGCATCTTCCGGTTATGCGCTTTTTGGATGAAGTAGTTCAACATCTTTTCGGTGACTTTGAAGTCGGCGATTACGCCATCTTTCATGGGCTTAATAGCGACGATGTTGCCGGGAGTGCGCCCCAGCATCTCTTTGGCTTCTTTGCCGACGGCTTCAACTTCGCCGGTGTTCTTGTTGATGGCAACGATGGATGGCTCGTTGACGACGATGCCTTTGCCGCGCGCATACACCAGCGTGTTCGCCGTGCCCAGGTCTATTGCGAGGTCGCTGGAAAAAACGCTGAACAGCGACCGCAGGTTGTGCATCCGTGTTCCGTTGGAATGAAATCCGTTTTGTGACATAAGGGGACTTTTCCCTCTTCCATTCTTCGCTTGCGAGCCTACTGAATTTCCACTCTCTTCTGTAAGGTATTCACTCCGCCCGTCGCGTTTTGCGCGGTTATCGTAATAATACTTTCCCCAGCCGGTAAAGGAGGCGTGAAGTAATGAAAGCCGCCGTCCGCTCCCACCACTGGGACTTCCCGTCCGTTGACCATCACACGCGCGCCCACCTCCGTCTTACCGGTTAATTCCAGGACGTGGCCGTGCTGCACAAACGGGTCCAAATTCAAGCCGATCACTTGCTGATCTTTGTCCTTGGGAATTATATTGAAACGATTTTTTTCCCCTTCGGCCGACTCGGTACCGTGACTGTCGTAAGATTGCACTGCCCAGTAGTATGCGCCTTCTTTCAACCCGGACACCATCACATCTGTACTAGTAACTTTCTTGTCCATGATCGTCGAAGAGAAGTAGGGATTGCGCGAGATTTGCAGACGATATCCTGCGGCGTTGGCCATGGGCGTCCACGAAAATTCGATCGGCTTTGGTTCGCCGGAAATAAAAATCGGCATCATGTTCGCCGGCGAAATCGGTGTGGGAGGCCCAATCTCCCTGGACTTCTGAAGTCCTGGCGATTCGTTTTGGAAGCTTACCTTTTCCCAATCAGCCAGCCGCACGACTTCACCGTCACGAGTGATCTCGCCAGTACCCTTTTTCACCAGGATTTCATGCTGATGAGTCTTGGGATCGTTGCTGACTCTGGCAGCGCTCTCGGGCGCTAATGAGGCAGTCGCACCATCTAATATGACTTCGGACTTGGATCCCTGCACATACGTCCCGGTTGCGAGATCAACCGTTCCGGTGCTTACCGCGACTGAAACGGTAGTTTGCTGCCGCTCATTGGCGGAGTTCTCTTCGATCACAATGAGAGAATCCTGTTTCACGGTGTAGTTGGTTCCGTCATTAAAAACGATCTTGGCCATGCCCTCGGAGCCGGTCTGAACCACGTCTCCCTTTTCCAGAGGCAAGTTGTAATCTGCATTCGACCAACTATTGCTGCTACCTTTCTTGACCCTCACTGTGCCATCGAGTGCGGTAAAGTGCGCCTGCTGCGAACTCGTTTCGCCTGATTTATGCGAATTGCTCTTAAAGCCGGCAACTTTCTCAAGTGCGTTGCTGGTTAAATTGCTTACCGCGTCCACGCCAGTTTGAGTAAATTGCGGGAATGCAATTCGCATGCTCACAAACAGCACCGCGATCACCGCAACAATGGATAACACCACGCTGCGATACGTGACCGTCTTCCAGGCAATCTGGAGTCCCTGCTTGCGATTTGAAGAATCCGAGGCCAATAAAAACCAGCCAAACCAAGAGAATATGGGGTATTCGAAACATTATCACAAGGCAAAGTAGCGGAAAAACAGGTAATCAGTTTGGGGCGTTACCTTCGTGTGGTGTACGAGTTAGCTTAGCAATCGGTACCTAGCAATCAGCACTCAGACTGCTTTGCCTGACTGCCGAGTACAGAACGCTAAATGCTAAACGCTGACTCGCAATCAGGCTTGGCGCATATCGCTGGAAGTGCCGCCGGCTGCCGGCACATAGCATTTCAGCGTGTAATCCATCACCATGCGGTCGGCGTTGAAACGCCAGCCCAGAGTCCGGATGGTCCGCTTCATCCGCTTGATCCAGCCGCGCGGCAGGCCATCGCGGTCCCGCTGGTAGTAAAGCGGAATCACTTCATCGCGCAGCACACGATACAGATCTTCTCCGTCGCGGCTGATCGTGCACATCTCATGTTCGAGTGCGTTCTGCCGGTTCCGATAGCGAATCCGTTGAGGCCGTCGTAGGCTTCGGCCCACCAGCCGTCCAGGATCGAAAGATTCAGTCCGCCATTCAGCACGACTTTCTGGCCGCTGGTGCCTGAAGCTTCCAGCGGACGCCGCGGATTATTCAGCCAGACATCCACGCCCTGCACGAAATGGCGGCCGACGTTGATGTCGTAGTCCTCGACGAAAACAAACTTATCGGCGAATGCGCGAGTCGCGCATCAGTTCCGCGATCTGTTGCAGCACGCGCTTTCCGGGTTCGTCGCGTGGATGCGCCTTTGCCCGCAAAAACAAACTGCACCGGACGCTTGGGATCGTTCACCATCGAGGCCAGCCTCTCGATGTCGCGCGAGCATCAGATTGGCGCGTTTGTAGGTGGCGAAGCGGCGTGCAAATCCGATGGTCAGCGCGTCGGGGCTGAGCACGCGGCTCAGGTGTTGCAGCGTCTCCGGCGATTCTTGCGCGCCGCGCGGCCTGCTCGACGGCGCGGCGGCGGACGAAATCCAGCAGCCGCGACTTTCAGGCTGAGGTGCGTCTCCCAGAGCTCGCCGTCGTCGACGTTCTCGATGCCTTCCCAGATGCGGGCTTCGCTGCTGTGCTCATGCCAGCCGGTGCCCAGATGTCGATCGTAAAGGCGAAACATCTGCGGCGCGAGCCAGGACGGAACATGGACGCCGTTGGTGATGTGTCCGATGGGAACGGCTTCTTCGGATTTGCCCGGAAAAAGTCCGGTCCACATGGCGCGCGAGACTTCGCCGTGCAGAGATGAAACCGCATTGGCGCGCCGCGAGAGCTTCAGGCCGAGCACCGTCATGCAGAATTCCTCGTCGCTGATTGCCCGGATTTTCGCGTCCCGAGATCCATCAGGCGTTCGTGGGAAATGCCGAGCTGCTCGCGCAGAGGGCCGAGATGTTCTTCGATCAGATCGGCATTGAAACGGTCATGGCCGGCCGGTACGGGCGTGTGGGTCGTGAACACGACTTCGCGGGAGACTGCGGGCACGGCCTGATCGAAGCCAAGACCTTCATCCTCCATGCGATTGCGAATTGCTTCCAGCACCGCGAAGCCGCTGTGGCCTTCGTTCAAATGGAGAACGCCCGGCGTGATGCCCATGGCGCGCAGGGCCTGAACGCCGCCCACGCCGAGCAGCAGTTCCTGGCGAATGCGGATACGGCCGTCGCCGCCATACAGGCGGGAAGTGAGTTCGCGATCTTCGGGAGCATTGCCTTCCATATCCGAATCGAGCAGAAGCAGATCGCAACGGCCGACTTTCATGCGCCAAACTTTCGCGTGAATGGAACCGCTGCGCGTCTCGATCTGAACCATCACCGGCGAGCCGTTTTTTCCGATGGCGGGTTCCATCGGCAACTGACTAATGTCGGTTTCGATGTAATCTTCCTGCTGCCATCCGTTTTGATCGAGATGCTGCCGGAAATATCCCTGGCCATAAAAAAGGCCGATGCCGATCAGGGGAATTCCCAAGATCAGACGCGCTCTTGATATGGTCGCCGGCAAGCACGCCCAGGCCCCCGGAGTACTCAGGGATGGATTCATGCAACCCGAACTCAGCGGAGAAATAAGCGACCGGGCGAGGCCGCAAAACGCCGGCATGTCTCGCTCCCCATGTGCGATCGGCTTCCAGATATTCCCGCTGGCGCCGAAACGCGTAATTGATGCGGCTGTGCAGCACCAGTTCCCGCGCCCGTCGTTCGATCTGCGCCAACGGGATTTCTGTCAGTAGCGCGATAGGATTGTGGTTCAGAACTCTCCAGCGAACGGGGTCCAGATCGCGGAATAGGCTGACTGGAATCGTGGTCCCATCTCCACCAAAGATTTCTGGCCAGTGTCCAAAGGCGCTCTTGAGCTGGTGCAATAAAACGATCAAGAGTGCGGGCTTCGCTTACTACTGGCGCAACCTGCGCGGCCGCCTCCGACAACATTCGAACTTCTTCCTGGCTGAACACTCGGGGCTCGAGTGTTTGAACCACTAAAACACCCTGCAAAACGCCGCGGTCAATGAGGGGAACTCCGAGAAATGATTGATACTCGTCTTCGCCAGCTTCAATGAAATATTTGAAGCGCGGATGGTTCTTAACCTGCTCCACCGCAACCGGGCGCACCTGTTCGGCGACCAATCCCGCGAGACCTTCTTGTAGTCCCATGCGGAGCGTGCCTACGCATTGCGGGCGAAGGCCCAGAGTGGCCGCCAGAACCAGGTTGGCTCGATCAGGTTCCAGCAGATACGCCGAACAGACCTCGGTATTAAATCGCTTCGCGATCAGGGCGACGACATTCATCAGAGTCTCGGCGGGCTTGCCGCCCTCAGCCGCCAGATTCGCGATTTCCTCCAACGTTAAAACGTAACTCTCATCGTTTACAGATGCAGATCGGCTCACGGTATGAGTCCTTGAAATGACATTCAGTTTTCAGGGTGAGCGCCCGCGCACGGCGCATGTTTTATTCTAATGGGTCGCGCAAGTTGTGGTATGTGAATTCGGTTGATTGATGAGATTCAAGAAGAAAAATGGCACTCCTGCGCGTGCGTGCTTAACCTTGGGTGCGATCGAGAACTTCAGCATGCCATGCCATTTGTATACTTTCCAGCTTGCCTTCAGTGGATTTCTTGGCATCGTCCTTGAATTCTGGCAACTCGGTGACGTAACGATGCAAGTCCGTAAAGCGGACCTCCAGCGGGTTTAAATCGGGATGTTTCTCTGAGAGAAGGATTCCAATATCATCGGCGTCATCCCAGGTGAGGTCTCTCGGCATGCGTTTCTCCTTGGAAACGCATTTATTATCTCTGAAAACTAGTCTGGAAGCGCAACAATTATTCCCGTCTCATATACCGCAGAGAACGCGAAGGCCGCCGAGCCTATTGGAAATGACATAACATACCAGCGAACCCTGCGTCCTCAGCGGTAGATTCTTAGATCCTGGGCTAGTGCTCTTCCGAAACGTAGTTGCGGTTCCACGCCGGAATTTCGACCACTACTTTGCCGGGCTTTGTAATCACGGCCTGGCATCCCAAGCGCGAGTTCAGTTGCAGATCAGCGGCCATGTCGAGGCGGTCGGCTTCGTCGTCATCCATTTCGGAAAGATTTTGTGCGCCCTCTTTTACCCATATATGGCAGGTAGTGCAGGCGCAATTTCCTCCGCATGCGTGATCCAGCTTGATCCCGTTATTCAAGGCCACGTCGAGCAGAGACTGTTCTTTGCCGTGATCTTTATAAGGAAGTTTGCCGTTCTCGAATTGCACGGTCTTTCCCTCGGGAAGGAATGTGACTTCGACGGTATTTTCGACTAAGGCTTCTTCTGTCATTGTTCCTGCGCTGCTATTTTTCTCTTCTATCATTGTTTGTCTCTGTCTTCGACAAATTTCGCGTTCAGCGATCAGCCGCTTGCGGCGGCCTCTGATACGGAAGTTAGAAGCTTCGCCATTCCTGCGATCTGAAGTGCGGTTTCCGTTCCCAACGAGTGCCGTTCGGATAGCAAGTGAGGGTCGTTATGCGTAAGTTTCGTGATGCCGGCAGGATCTTCCCAAATGAGAATCTTCAACGGCAGATCGATTCCGGCAACCTGATTGCTTTGCATCAACTTCGTTCCAGCCGCGGGATTGCCAAAAGCAATCACCGTGGTCGGCCGTAATGACAAACCGGCTTCATTCGCTGCGGCCGCGTGATCGAAGACAGCGAACACAGTCATTTTGGCAGACTGAATCGCCGCATTCAGGCGCTTAAGTGTTTCCTCAAAAGAATGTTCGCTGACGACGGTCATAAGCCCGCTTTCGCTCATTCAAAATCCGCCTTAGCGACTGGATGCGCCGTGCCTATTCCTTCCGCCATATCACTCTGATCCATGGATTTGCCCTTGAGCGCGGTGGTGACGGCCGTATCCATCATCAATTCGGCGAGGCGCATGGTGCCCTGATTCAGCATGTCAATTGCGTTCCGGATGGCGTGATAATCGTCTTTGCTTTTGACTTCGTTAAGGGCTTCTTCTTGATCCGCATATTGTTTGCTTTTCAACACTCGTAAGTTGTCCCCACGCCGGGCTGATTCTGGCCTTGTCCAGCGCGGCGAGGATGGTATCGGCTTCATTGCGCGCTTCGATTACCTGGCGCCGCTTGAAGTCGTCTTCGGCGTAGTCAAACGATTCGAGAATCATGCCTTCGACCTGCTCGTCGGTGAGGCCGTAACTCGGCTGAACCTCGATTTCAGATTCTTTTCCGCTTCGTTGCTCCCGCGCAGTCACGTGCAGAATACCGTTCGCGTCAATGAGAAATTTGACCTCGATGCGCGCGAGTCCAGCCTGCATGGGCGGGATGCCTTTCAGATCAAACCGAGCCAACGATCGGCAGTCTTTGGCCAGTTCGCGCTCTCCTTGCAAAACGTGGATGGCGACATTTGCCTGTCCATCCACTTGCGTTGTGTAGTGCTGAGTCGCCGAAGCTGGAATGGTCGAATTGCGCAGAATGATCTTGTCAGTGACGCCGCCGGCTACTTCGATCCCCAACGATAGCGGGGTTACGTCGAGCAACAACATATCCTGCGTGGCGTCCGAACCACCGGAGAGAATGTTCGCCTGCACTGCGGCTCCGAGCGCGACGACTTCGTCGGGATTCAAGTCCGTGTGCGGAGCGCGCCCGAATAGCTGTTCGACCAGTTCCCGGACTTTAGGAATTCTTGTCGAGCCGCCCACTAAAACCACTTCATCGAGTTGTTCCGGCTTCAATCCGGCGTCTTTTAGAGCCTGCTTGCAAGGGGCTATGGTCCGAGTGATCACCGGATCAATCAACTTTTCGAATTGTTCTCGCGTAATCTCCCGCAGATAGCTCTTGCCTTGCGGAAGCTCGACGTCAAGCTTGGTAGAAGGTTGCGATGACAGCGCTATCTTGGCTTCAATGACCGCTTTGCGGATGGCCGCGACGATCTCGCCATTACGCGAAACGTCGAGACCGAGATCGCCCTTGATGTCGGAGATCGCGATTGCGATGAGCAGATTGTCAATGTCATCGCCGCCCAGATGCGTATCGCCATTGGTGGGACCACTTCGAAAATCCCGTCGTGCAGCTTCAGAATGGATACATCGAAAGTCCCGCCGCCGAGATCGTAAACCGCAACGATGCCGTTCTGCTTTTTATCCAGACCGTAGGCCAAAGATGCCGCGGTCGGCTCGTTCACCAGTCGCAGAACTTCGAGGCCTGCAATGCGTCCAGCGTCTTTCGTAGCCTGGCGTTGCGCATCGTTGAAGTATGCCGGAACGGTGATGACCGCCTGAGTCACGGGCGCACCGAAGAATCGCTCGGCATTGCGCTTGAGTTGCCGCAGGATGAACGCCGAAATTTCTGGCGGGGTGAATGTTTTATCGCCCAGCTTGATGCGAAGAACTTCACCTGCCTCGAGATCATCTGCAAGATGGAATGGAAAGAGCTTCAATTCATCGCGGACGTCTTCAATGCCCCGTCCCATAAGGCGTTTGATGGAGTAGACGGAGCGCTCAGGAGTTTCAATCAAATATTTTCGAGCGGCGTTGCCGACGACAATCTGATCATGCTCATCTTTATCAAGAGCAACAACCGATGGCACCAGATTCGCGCCATCTTCCCCCGGAATCACGACAGGGGTATCCCCCTGCATGAAGGCTACAAGAGAGTTCGTGGTTCCGAGATCAATGCCGACAATATTCATTGAGTAAGTGTGTAATTTGGTAATTGAGTAATTGGAAATCGTGCGCGGAAATTGGTTTCAATTACTCAATTGCCCAATTGCCAGATTACTCAATGCTCCAATGCATCATTCACGTCTCTTACAAGGTTGCGAATATATGACCGGCGATTCAGCAGGTCCGCCATCTTGTCGCGCACTTTTTTTCGCGCTTCTTCGCTCTGCACTTCTTGCGTCGAAGCGTCGTCCAGTTTGTCCCATTCAAGCCAGTAAGTCTGCAATTCATCGGAAAGAGCCTGCTGCTTTCTTTCCAGCGCATCTTTGTGACTTTCCAATTCCTGGATTAAAGCAGCGTCGCTTTCTCCGGTCTTTTGGTTCATGCGCAGTTCTTCAAGCTGCATGTTGAGTTCAAAAACTTCTTCAAGCAGATCTTCCGGAACAATCTGCTTTTTCGCCTCACCCGAAGCTCGCGCCTTTTCCGTCGCAGCTTTCGATTGCTCTTCGAGTTCAACTCCTTCAAGTCTCAACAAGTACTCGGTGCGCTTGATGGGATCTTTCAACGTGCGATAAGCGTCATTCAGTTGCGAACTCTGCTCCAGGCTCCATTCCTGCTCGCGCTCGTCGTGGCGGCGCTGACATATCCGGATGCAGCCGCCGGCTCAATTCGTAAAACTCCTTTTGCAAGCCGCTCCAGTATCAATATTCAATTTGCGCGGCAAGCCAAAAAAAGCGAAGTAGTCAACCGGCAACGGCGGCTGCACTTTGCCGCATGCTCTGGCAAAAGTGCGCGGCGCGCATGGTCACCGCAGGACCAGCAGGTCGAGGTGATCTCGGGATTGCCGAGGACGGCCATTGCGGTATTGTGAGGAATCAGTCATTGTTCTATCAAAATATTTGTCATATTGAGCGGAGCAGATCGCTCGCTGCGAGTGACCTTGCGACGAGACCGCTCGCATTGCATCGGCGCAGAATCATCGCACATGCGACGCGCGGTCCACGCGGGCGAGGGCGCCCGCGCACACGATCCAAACCGTCAGCTGAGAACGACGTGCCGCAGCCGCACGATTTCGAGGCATTTGGGTTCACGAAGACAAAGCCTTGCTGCATCAGCGTTTCCTGATAATCCAGGGTCATGCCGTGCAGATAGATAAACGACTTCGGATCCACAAACACGCGCACATCGCCGAACTGAAAGATACGATCCCGTTCGCGTGGCTGCGTGTCGAAGCGAATGTTATAGCTCAGCCCGGAACATCCTCCGCCCTGCACGCCCAGGCGCAGCCCGCCCTGCTCCGGAGAAATGCCTTCCTTCACAATGGCGGTGCGGATCTTTCGCCAGCGCTTTTTCCGTGACCTGAACGCCCCTTTCGGACCGTGCGAGCGGCCTGCGGTTTGTGGTTCGATGTCGATCGGTCAGCGTTCGCCATGTTGCGCTCGCTCGCTGTCCATCTCGCGCGAAACTACTGAGACCGACTGCCACCGCGGCCGCCGGCTTCGCACGTCTCCTGCTTCTTCTTCCAGTCGCTGAATAGCGGCGCGGATTGCGTCTTCCGCCAGCACCGAACAATGGATCTTCACCGGAGGAAGCGAAAGCTCCTTCACGATATCCGTGTTCTTGATCTGCAGCGCTTCTTCCACAGTCTTGCCTTTCACCCACTCGGTGGCAAGCGAGGACGAGGCGATCGCGGAGCCGCAGCCAAAGGTCTTGAACTTGGCTTCTTCAATGACGTTGGTTTGCGGATTCACCTTGATCTGCAGCTTCATCACGTCGCCGCACTCAGGCGCGCCCACCAAGCCTGTGCCAACCTCGGAGCTGCTCTTGTCCAACGACCCGACGTTGCGCGGATTGTGAATAATGATCGAGTACCTTATCGCTATATGACATTTTTCTCCTCTTCTGAACTTTAAGCGAACTGCTTTCTAGTCCCAAACCTCCTGATTCGAGCTTTAATGCGCTTCCGCCGCCCACTTAACTGATCTTTAAGATCGATGCCTTCTTTCGCCATTTCGTAAAGCGGAGAAAGTTCGCGCAACCGCGTTACGGTTTCGACGACTCGATCCGCTACATAATCAACTTCGGCTTCGGTGTTGAATCGTCCAATGCCGAAGCGAATCGAACTGTGCGCCAGATCGTCGCCCGTGCCCAAAGCCTTCAATACATAAGATGGCTCAAGCGTCGCCGAGGTGCATGCCGAACCGCTCGAAACCGCAATATCGTTGATGCCCATCAGCAGCGATTCGCCTTCCACATAAGCAAAGCTGATATTCAAGTTGCCCGGCAGGCGATGCTCCATGGTTCCATTGATGTAAATCTCATCCAGCCGGCCCATGATGCTGTCGCTTTAAGACGATCGCGCAGGCTCCCGAGATGGCGCCGCTTCTTTCGCCATTTCTTCGGAAGCAATCGCGCAAGCCTTGCCCAGTCCAACAATTCCCGGCGACATTCAGCGTGCCGGACCGCATGCCGCGCTCATGGCCGCCACCATCAATGATGGCGGAAATCTGCACTCGCGGATTCTTTCGTCGCACATAAAGAGCGCCAATGCCCTTGGGCCCATACATCTTGTGCGCTGAAATGGACAGCAGATCAATGTTTTGCTTGTTCACGTCAATCGGAATCTTGCCGACCGCCTGCGTCGCGTCGGTGTGGAAGATCACTCCGCGCTCATGGCAAATCTTTCCAATCTCGGCGATGGGCTGAAGCACGCCAATTTCGTTGTTGGCGGCCATGATGGTGACCAGAATCGTCTTGTCGTCAATCGCCCGCTTCAAGTCTTCAAGATCAATGAGGCCGTTCTTTCTGCACCGGCATATACGTCACCCGATAGCCGTACTTTTCGAGCCGCTTGCAGGTATCGAGCACAGCCTTGTGTTCGGTGACGCCGTGATAATGTGATTGCCCTTTTCGCGGTACATCTCCGCGACGCCTTTGATCGCAAGGTTGTCGCTCTCAGTCGCGCCCGAAGTGAAAATGATTTCTTTCGTGGTCGCGCCGATCAACTTGGCGATCTGCTCGCGGGCTATTCCACGCCCTCTTCGCGCGGCCCAGCCAAATGAGTGATTGCGGCTGGCCGAGTTCCCGAACTTCTCCATGAAATAAGGAAGCATCGCTTCCAGCACCCGAGGGTCCATGGGCGTGGTGGCGTGGTTGTCCATGTAAATCGGCAGCTTGACGCCGTTCGCTTCAGTGCGCTGCTCATTCGTGCTTTGAACAGGGGTGTTTTGAGCAGGGATACTTTGAACGGGAGGAGCGGTTCTTACTTCCGTGGTCATTAATTTTTCTCCAATAAGTTTCAGAAGACGCAGCAAGCTGCGTCTCTACAATAATGACAAAGTGACTAACTTTGATTCTGTTGGTGTCTTTTCAACTGAATCTGCTTCTTCTCTCATGTCCGATATAGTGATGCGCCTCAGCACCTGTTCGATGCTGTCGTTAACCCGCCGCAGAGGCTCTCGAATCGTGCAGCGTTCGCTCTGATCGCATTCACCGCGAACGGTGATGCATGACGTAATAAACAACGGTCCATCAATCGCGCGGATCACTTCGAACGCTGAGATTGTTCGCGCACTTCTCGCCAGCGTGTATCCACCTTTTGTTCCGTGTTGCGATTGCAACAATTCGGCCTTGACCAACCGCTGCAAAATTTTCGCCAGGGCTTCAACGGGAATCCCGTACGAGTCAGCCACATCTTTGGCACTGCAAGCGCCTCCGTCTGAGCGCTCGGCGAGATGCTTCATCGCCATCAATGCGTAATCCGCTTTTTTTGTTAACTTGAGCACGGGAACCAGACAGTCTAATACGACCTTTTTAGTCGGATATCAATTATTCTAGCCGCCTCCAGTCTCAAAAGCAACCCATAGCACCCAACTGCGAAGTTGAACGGTTCAACCGTAAGGTATGAGGGCTGAATAGGTTAGGGAGAAGGACGAATTAGGGTGTGCGAATCAAAGAATGCGAGTGGACTAGCCCTTCATCCTGGCCCGATTTTCAAACGACTAGCCGACGCTGAGGAACGTATCGCTTGAAACTTTCGTACTTCACTGTTGGTACTTGACAACTTCTAGCCCTGACGCTAAAAATACGGAAATTTCCGGCAAAACTCGTTCCAACCTGCAGAACGCAACTGACGGGATTTATGACTTCTAGCCATCCCAATCACTCCCCCGAGAAGAGAGCTGTCATGGGACAATGCAAGCACCCTCGTGTGCAGATCGTGGCGCGCGAAGAAGACGCCGAGTTCGTCGAATGTCTCGAATGCCGGGAAATCTTCGAATCCAGCGAGTTCGCGGACATGGCCATTGAAGACACAACCATCGCGAACGAATTCTAGCTCTGCATTACTCTTCCCCATTACTCTTCTCCCCAAAGTAACCCCTACGTGAACTTATCTCCTTGTGACACAACTTTACAGTTGTTAATGTCGCAATAGGGAAAACTATGTACGCGGATGGGGAAATGCCTTTTGCAGCTTTGGTGGTAGACGATTCCATGCTCATCCGGCATACCGTTTGCCGCTTTCTCGAAGACAGAGGATTCTCTGTGGAGTCGGCGAGCAATGGCCTGGAAGCTCTCGAAAATCTTAAGCGGCGTATTCCGGACGTGATCATCACCGACATGGATATGCCGAAGATGAGCGGTAGCGCTCTGATTCAAGCTTTGAAGACTGATGCGAAGACCGCGGGCATCCCCGTGATCGCCCTGGCCGGAAAGAGCAGCGGCGCCCAATACGAACAACGAGGCGCAAACTTTGCCATCTTCAAAGATATTGAAATCGAAGACCAGCTAGAAAAAGCGCTGGAGGCAGTTCTGGGCACTAAAGCTCTAGGGAAGTGCACCGGACAGTAGGCGAACGTCTTTGTCCGCCCGTTTTCCGACAATCAATTCCATCGCAGATTCCGCGAGCAGCTTTAAACCACATAACAATAAAACTAATAAAACGATTGTCTTCCTGAGCGCCTGTTCTTCTTCGCTCGCGAAGAAGAACCAAGTCGAAGGACCCTATATCACCAGGCAGTCGGTTGACCGTCATCCGCATATCCCATAGCTCGATCTAAGCCTCGCTGGATCCAAGCAAAGACGAGCACCAATCGCGATGACACGTAGCGAAAGTAAGGGGCTGAGACTTATTTGAGTGCCAATCCCGGCTCTGCCGAGAATTCCATCGGTGCAAAATCTCCCGCCATTAACTTAGGATAAGCCGCCGCCGCTATCATCGCGGCATTGTCGGTTGAGAGCGAACGCGAAGGAAAAAATACCTGAGTGCCCTCCTTTCGCGCTTCGAGCTCGAACCGTTCCCGCAATTCATTGTTGGCGGCCACACCACCGGTTACGAACAACGTCGCCGCGTTGTAATTTCTGCAAGCTCCCAGGGTCTTGCGGATCAAATCCTCAACAATGGTTCGTTGAAACGATGCAATGAGATCGAGGGTGCCTTGCGGACATGCGGAGCCGTAGTCTTCGACGGTTGGCTTGCTGATCCCGCCTATTTCGGTCCTGCGGTTTTCGATTTCGGACTGCAAATTATTCGTTTCCACGTATCGCAGCACCGCCGTCTTAATTCCGCTATAAGAAAAATCAAAGCGAGGTCCGTCGTCCATCGGACGCTTATCATTGCGATCCCGATGTTTAAGTTGCGGCGAAGCAAATTTCACCGCTCCGGGATTTCCAAACTTGGAAAGCTTATCTATGACCGGTCCTCCCGGGTACCCGAGTCCCAGAAGCTTGGCAACTTTGTCGAAGGCTTCCCCGGCCGCGTCGTCGCGGGTGCGCCCGATATTTCGATAGCGCCAACTTTCTTCCCTTTGCTCTGCCAGATAAAGATGAGTGTGTCCCCCGGAAACAACCAGCGCGATGACCGGGAAATTAATCAGATGATTGTCCTTCTGACGTTCTTCGAGCAACACCGCATGAATGTGGCCTTCAAGGTGGTTCACGGCAATCAGAGGTTTATCCAAAGCGAACGCCAGGGCCTTCGCATAGCTGATGCCGACCAAAAGTGCCCCAGCGAGCCCAGGCCCCTGGGTGACGGCAACCGCATCAATGGATTGGTAGGACTGGCCGGCGTCAGCCAGCGCCTTGCGAACCACCGGCACTATCGCGCGCAGATGCTCCCGCGACGCTAACTCCGGCACCACTCCGCCGTAAGGTTGATGAAGCGCGATCTGCGACAAAACTACGTTTGAGAGGATTTGTTCGCCCGCGCGCACCACCGCGGCTGCCGTTTCATCGCACGAGCTCTCGATACCGAGAATAATTCCGCCACTAGTGTGTGCCATTGGGGTAAAGCAAAATCTTGCTGGCTTCTCCGGTTTTCAGCCGGTCCATGCCGCGGGAAAAATCGCTCAACGGCATTCGATCGGTAATTACGGGATGCAGGTCGAGTTTGTGGTTCTTCAACAAAGCGCTCATCTGGTACCACGTCTGATACATTTTGCGCCCGTTGATTCCTTGCACCGTGATGCCCTTAAAAATAATATCTTCCGAAAAATTCAGTGAGATCGGTTTTGAGGTAAGCCCGAGTAGGGAGATGCGTCCACCACGCCTCACAATGTCAAATGCAATTCGGATCGCGTCGGCATGCCCCGCCATTTCCAGGACCACATCTACGCCGAGACCGCCGGTCTTCTCCATGATTACGGAACGGACATTCTCGGTCGTGGGATCCAGAACAAAATCAGCATGCATTTCTTTGGCGATGCGGCGCCGATGTTCATTGACCTCAATGGTGAAAACCTGCGACGCGCCAACCGCCCGAGCCACCGCGATAGAAAACAGTCCGATCGGTCCGCATCCCGTAATTGCCACCGTCTTTGCGGCGATCTCCCCCGCCAGAACCGCGTGGACTGCGTTCCCCAGTGGATCAAGGATGGAAGCGTACTCCTGCGGAATTTCCGGATCCAGCTTCCAGATATTCGATTCCGGAATGACCACGTACTCGGCAAATGCCCCGTCAGAATCGACTCCAATAATTCTTACGTTCTGGCAGATATGAGCTTCGCCGGTGCGGCATTGCAGACATTTTCCGCACGCGACGTGCATTTCCGCTGAAACAAAGTCACCTTCTTTTGTGCTGGTGACCTTCTTACCGCACGCTACTACGTGACCGCAAAATTCGTGGCCTGGAATTAACGGTGGATGAATGCGATTTTGCGCCCATCGGTCCCATGAGTAGATATGAAGATCGGTTCCGCAAATAGATGCGACCTTCACCTTTACCAGAACTTCGTTGTCACCAAAGCTTGGAACCTTGACTTCACGGAGGTCCGCGCCCGGAGCGGCCTTTTGTTTTACAACCGCAATCATGGTGTCGGACATAAATGGGGCTTTCGCATAAAGGGGCGGTTTTTAGTCTAGCACCGTCGTTGAGCGGATATCCGCTTCCGCGATTGCTGTTGCCAAGCTCGATCTGTTGGCTTGTGATCTTGCGAAAGAGTTGGCGGACTGCGCGGTGAAGATGACTTGCTCGGTGAGACGTGATATCCCGTTTCCCAAACGGCTGGCTCTCCTGAAAATTAAAACGAAAAGGAACCACAGATTTCTATTGACAGTTCGTTTACTAGCACTCAATATCTTGTGGTAGCAATGTAGTTGCTACCAGAGATGGTGAAGCAAAACGTTTCAAGGGAAAATCGTACAGGAGGAAACTAAATGCCAGCAAAGAAAAAGGCAGCCAAGAAAAAGAAACACTAATTAAAAGCGAGAACATACTCGTAAACGAATTTCCGAAGTTTTGCCAGCCTCTCGTGAGAAGCACCTCTCGAGAGGTTTTTTGCTGGCGCCCCTCGCCCCGCTACGGTGTGCCCTTTTGCCCTACTTATTCGGCAAAGTTATTCAAAAAATGTTGTACCTTAAGCGCCGGCGTGCTAAAAACGCGAATAAAGAATTTGAAACATACTCTCGGCGCTGAAGAGTATTCTGGAACGGCATGAGACTGACCCATAAAGCCACGGCAAAATCGGAAAAGACAGCCGAAGTCGCGGTGCCCGATAAACTCTATTTCCGCATCGGTGAAGTTTCGCGGCTCTGCCATCTCCCCGCGTACGTTTTGCGTTTTTGGGAGACCGAATTTCCTCAACTCAAGCCGGTCAAGAGCAGCACCGGACAACGTATGTATCGCCGCAAAGATGTTGAAAGCGTGCTGAAAATCAAAAGGCTTCTTTACGAGGAAGGATTCACCATCGTCGGCGCAAGGCAGCACCTGCGCGCCGAAATAAAAGTAGATAAGAAACAAAGCCCTCTTCCATTCCCTTCGCAGCAAGTCCCAGAACTCAAGTACATCCGCCAGGGATTACAAGACATCTTGACGATGCTCTCTGCCCGCCATTCCTAGCCGAGCGTAGTGCGTGTAGGTCTGGGCATCGGGTCCACTTCGAGCATCGGGTAGGTGCGATCAAACAAAATCCACAGCACGATTAGAAGCACGAATATCAGAACGCTTCCCTCGGGGCCAACTGAGCCTCCCGTTAGCCATTTCGGTCCATGGAATGAAGACTTCAGAAGATGTCCGGGAGAAACGCCGCCGCTGTCTGGGACAGAATACAAATAGCTCTCACCCCAATCCCATGCGGCGTGGAATCCAACGGCAAACCAAAGGCTCCCGGTACGCCGCAAAGTCAGGCAAAAGAAAAAACCAATGCCCGCCGCCGCGAGGATGCCTTGCCAAGCCTCACCCGGATTCAGGAAATGAATTCCCCCAAATGCGATGGAGAGCAACACGGCAGCCGGCCAGAAGCCGGTGGCTTGCGATAAAGTGAACTGCGTGTAACCGCGCAACAGGAACTCTTCTGCGAACGCGACGATAAGAAAAAATACCCCCCAAAAAGCAGCGAACTTCGGAATTCGAAGTCCATGGAGCGCCAGTCTTCCAAAGGTGAAAGCGCCCGCCCCGTGCAAGGCCAAAATCAGTACGCTAAGGGCGGCGATTCCCCAGAGCCCGCCGGTCCAAAACAGCTTTCCGAAAGCGTGCCCCGAAGGCAACCCGTAGTCGCCGGGATTTCTACTCTCGAGGCGAGCCATAATCAGAGCTGGAACGACCGCGGCGAGCAACAATACGACTTCAGAAGCCAGCTCGATCCAAAGTTGCAGCATGTCGTAGTGTTCTGCAACGTAATTCAGCGCGCCCGCAAGCAATAAGAAGGAAGCACGCGCCATTGCCAGGTAGAGAAACAATCGCCATATCGGACGAAGACCGTCAGGTCCAAGGAATATCCTAGAGATGCGATCATCGAAAGGCGGCCGCGGGGCGAGTCCCTCCTGGACAGGGTAGATTTCACCATGAGGGAGCGGTTGGGCGCCGTGATCCGGCGCAAGCGGAGAGTCCGCTCCAGGCTCGCCTTGGTCCGCTTTGTGCAATTCGTGCATTTCCGGAATCGTCCCCGCTCATGGTAAAACACTCGCCTTCCTTCATGCGCGCATTTTTCAGCCGGGAACGTTTTGGGCGTCCGCAGATGTTAGCGGCGATCCTGCTTTTAGTATTCCTGGCGCAGTGCCTGTGGTTGATTGCGCGCACAGCACCGGCTCTCGATGTGAACTCTGCGGATTTATTTCGCGTTCAGGAGGGATTGCGCCAGTGGCGCGGAAAATC
The DNA here is from genome assembly GCA_963796015.1 of uncultured Acidobacteriaceae bacterium. Classification (GTDB taxonomy): domain Bacteria; phylum Acidobacteriota; class Terriglobia; order Terriglobales; family Acidobacteriaceae; genus PALSA-188. Next base: position 31,659 of record CAWCJR010000007.1, read on the forward strand.
CATAGCGGGTGTGCCTTCCGATGCCCGGGCTGAGGCGGGGACACTTCCGCCGATTGAGCTCGAATCGAATCAAGGTTACGATCCCAATCATTCGGCGCTATGGTATTTGATTTTGTCGAGCCCGCTTCTTGGCTGGCATGGTGCTCAGCAAGCTTCTGCCCCGCCCTATTGGTTTTGGCTCGAAAGACTTCCTTTTCTATTGTTCGGCGCACTGCTAGGCGCCTCGCTCTGGTACGTAGCCCGCAGACTCTACGGCAATGCCGGCGGGTATATTGCGCTGATGCTGTATTGTTTCTCGCCCGCAATTATAAAATCGAGTTCGCTGTGGATTGCGGAACCTGAGATGGGCGCGGCGTGGGGCGCTTTCGGCGCAATTTTTACCGCGATCGCCGTGGCCCACACTCTGTATGCTCCGCGCGAAGTTGTTTTGTGGAACTGGCGCCGCACCATGTTACTGGGACTTTCGTTGGCATTGGCCGTAGGATCTCAATTCTCGCTCATCGTGGTGGCTCCCGTCGCTTTGGGATTCATGCTATATCTTGCGCCAGCGCGGCGGGGTGCGGCTTTCGCAATCTGGGCGGCGGCTTCCGCGGTGGCATTTTCCCTGGTTTATGTTTTCTATGCTTTCCAAGGTTCAGTTCTTTGGCGGGCACTGCGTCACGCAAGCTTTGCGAATTTCACCTGGCGCGCCTTCGCGATGCGCGGCGACTATTCGCAGGTGCTTGCTCACCTGGCCGAGTGCGGTCCAGCATTGGTCATCGCCCTGGCGCCGGCTCTGCTTACATATCTGCTGTGGCCGCGAACGCGATATTTCGGCAACACCGCCCCGTTGCTGATTGTGGGACTATTTCTTTTCATGAGCCTGGCTTCCCCACATTATCCGGGTCTTGGATTTCAACTCATGGCAGTGCCGTTTGTAATGCTGTTCGTAGCGGGTGTTGCGGCGGATTTGTTGGAAAGCAGGCAGCGCGGTATAGCGCTGGCTTGCCTCTGGACTCTGCTGGTTGTCAGTGGGTTATGGAATATTGCGGAACTGGCCCGGATGAGTCGGGGCTCATGAGATAGAAAAAGTTTCTGACTTAGGGATTTGCGTTTATTGCTGAGAATCGCGGACGAGGACAACGTCCGAGTCTATGTGGCCGCGAATCAAGGCGAGCTTACTGCCGTCGAAGGACCAGCCGAAGCTGTCGCCGATGTGCTCGGAGGTGAAATTGGTGATCTGCTTTCCGGGCGAACCGTCGAGGGGTTGAAGCCAGAGATTGTCAACATCACCATTGCGAGTCGGATAAACGAGAGCTTTACCGTCGGGTGAGAACCTCTGGCCTCCGGATGGAGGTCGCTGGAATGCGAGAGTCTTAGCGGGTTGACTTCGGTCTGTGGGTAAAAGTATCAACTGAAACGTGTGGTCGCCGATATGCGAGACAGTAACGAACGCGACAAACTTCCCATCCGGAGACACGGCGAAATTACTATCCACAGGCTTGTCCGATATTTTTTCTGAGGCTCCTCCATCTATGGACACCCGCATGAGTTCAGCGGTCTTGGCTGCATCGCGATAATAGACCCAGTGGCCGTCGGGTGAACACACGGGCTCGTCGTCTACCAAACCATCCGTCAGGGGCTTAAGGTTCCCACCGGCGGCGTCCATGCGCCCGATGATCTGGGTCCTTTTACCGGCGAACCCCGCCATAATGAACACGATATAGCGTCCGTTGGGGCAGGCGGAGGGTTCTTCGGCCAGGCTGTGCCCGTCGGTAGGCAACATGCTCTTGTCGCCGGAGTCTGGTTCGAGCAGACTGAGCGCACCCTCTTCGGCAATCGCTAGTTTGCCGGCGGGCGTCCAACTGAACTCGCTGACAGGTTTGCCAAAGGAGATCTGTTTGGCTTGGCCGCTGTTGGCAGAGGAAGCCGGCGTCACGAACAAATTCCAGCGTCCCTCATTTAAAACAGTGGCCAGAGTGTGGCCGTCCGACGCAACGCTGAGGTCGGAATAATTGTTAATGTCCCGCGTAACGGAGCGGTATTTCCCTTCAGGATAAGACACAAAACCGATCTGGTTGCGCGTGTAGTTCGAGGACTGATCACGCGACAAAACCATCAATCCCTTGCCGTTGGGCAGCCAGATGGGATCCGCCAGAATGGCGTCTGAGCGGAAGAACACTTTCTGGCGGCCACTCGCTACGTCAGTTGCCATGAGGCCGCTGAGCGCTCCTTCGGGTTGAAGAAACACACACACCAGCGTCGAGCCATCAGGAGACCAGCTTAATCCGAAGAGGCACTTTGTCGAGTGATCGCTGACCAGAACCTTTTCCTGCCCTCCATCGGTGGGCTGAATGAGAATCTGATACTTGCCCGGTTCAGGATCGTTGTACCGAACAAAGGCAAACCGGCCCCCGGCAGGCGAAAACGTGATATTGGAATCTATATCTGTTGCCAACTTTTGAGGAGTTCCTCCGAGCACCGGCGCACGATAGAGAAACTCCAGGCCCTGCTTGGCAGACTCGCTGCGAACGAAATAGAGATAATTGCCATCGGGAGAAAATCGCAGGCCGGTGTAATGGACTTGGCCAGGGGGGATGACCTGAGTATCGCTGCTGGTCGGCACGTTGCGCAGCCACAGGCTCTCCAATCCGTTCTCATTCACCACGTTCAGTATGTACTTGCCATCGGGAGAGATCGCGGCGCTGGCGGCTTTGCCGGTTTCAGTAATTTTCGTGATAGAAATGTTTTCAAAGGGAGCTTTGCCGCTGCGCGAAAGAAACGCAAAGATCCCATAGCCGGCGGCCGCGATCACTACTATCGCGATCAGGGTTGTGATTCCCGCCCCCAGTTTGTGCTGGGATGCGGCGGCAGCAATCCTCGAACTGCTTGGAGGTTTGATCGCGGACGACGACGCGCCGACACCCACCGACGCTGAAGAAGAAGACTTGGTGCGAGCCACGCCGGCGTCACGCTGCAATCGTTTCAGGTCACCACGTAGATCGGCGGCCGACTGGTAACGCAGGTCGCGGTCCTTTTCCAGAGCCTTGGCGATAATTTCCTGGAGCTTTTCTGGCAGGCCGGGGGTGAGTTGGATGACAGGAACAGGCTCGCGCTCGAGGATAGCGTGAAAGATCACCGCGGAAGTCTTACCTTCGAATGGAAGCTTGCCTGTCGCCATCTGATACATCACCGTTCCGAGCGAAAAAAGATCGGTACGAGGGTCAAGCGTTTCCCCGCGAGCCTGCTCGGGGGACATATAGGAAATAGTGCCAACGGTGCTGCCGGGGCTTGTCAGGTGCGCCGGGGCAGGATGGTCCAAGGTCGCCATGGTCTCGGCTGCGTTTTGCGCCGCTTGCGTCAGCTTCGCAAGTCCGAAGTCGAGGATCTTGGGGGTTCCGCGCTGAGAAATAAAAATGTTCGCAGGCTTGATGTCGCGATGAACAATCCCTTTACTGTGGGCGGCGTCGAGAGCATCGGCAAGCTGGGCGCTGATTTCCAACAGGCGATCGAGCGGCATGGGGCCACTCGTTAGTATCACGTCAAGGCTTTGCCCTTCGAGCAGCTCCATGGCAATGAAAGCTTTCCCGTCGGCGTTCTCGGCAGCATAGATTGTGCAAATATTCGGGTGGTTGAGGGCGGAGGCGGCGCGTGCCTCGATCATAAAACGGTCAAGAGCCGCGGTCTCGCCGGCGACTTCTGGCGGCAGGAATTTGAGGGCGACGCGGCGGCCGAGGGTAAGGTCCTCAGCCTCATATACAACGCCCATGCCGCCGCTCCCCAAACTCTTGACGATGCGGTAATGCGCTATGGTCTGTCCGATCACGTGAGTGGATGATAAAGGGGAAGGGGACGAAGCGTCCAGCGGTCGGCAAAGCTGTGCAAAGCACTTTTTTATGGTTGTTATCGAAGGTTGAAGACAGGAGCAGGAGTCCGATTCCTATCGAACTCCTGCCTGAAAAGGTAGGGTATCTGAGGCAACTGTGCCCAAAATACTTCCGATTCAAAAAACGAACAATCCCGATAAAACTGTAGGACTCATAGGGGCAATCTGTACTAGCGGCAGCGGTTGTGTGCGAAACTCAAGCTCACGCGAGATCGAACAGTAATACTTCGGCGTCTTCCTTGCCCTTCAGGAGTAGTTTTTCTTCGTCGCTTACGGCTGCGCCGTCTCCCTGCTTCAGTTGCTTCCCGTTCAATTCCACGGAACCCTTGGCAACTTGCAGCCACGCGTGCCGATTGGGCTCAATATCATGAGTTACGGCTTCGCCCGGCGACAGAAGAGTGACGTAGAGGCGCACATCCTGGTGAATAGTTACGGAACCGTTCTCACCATCCGGACTCGCGATCAAGCGTAACTGGCCACGCTTCTCCTCTGCGGGGAAAGATTTTTGCTCATAACTTGGCTTAATGCCCTCGCGGTCGGGCAAGATCCATATCTGGAGAAGATGTGCAGCATCGGTTTTCGAAGGATTCGCCTCGCTGTGCCGGATGCCGCTGCCTGCGCTCATGCGCTGTCCGTCCCCCGGGCGAATGACTGAACCAGTTCCGAGACTGTCTTTGTGCTCCAGCGAGCCCTCCAGAATGTAAGTAATGATCTCCATGTCGCGATGGGGGTGCATCGGGAAGCCCTGACCAGCCGCAACATAATCCTCATTGATTACCCGAAGAGAACGGAATCCTCTGAACTTGGGATCATCGTAGGTGTTGAAAGAAAATGTATAGCGGGTGTTCAGCCAGCCGTAATCGCCTCCACCGCGCTCGTCACTGCGCCGAATGTTGATCATGGGAATAATCCTCGTTATAACGACTATCATGAGATTAGATGAGATTTGCGCAATTGGGATTCAAAACGCAAAACTGTGGTCGCGGAGGTGAGTTCAGGGGCCAGATTTTGCCCACTCTCACGATCTGTCGCTGGAGGAAGCCTTCTTTTCGCTTTTTCGGCTGGACCCCGAAGAATTTTGCTTTGATTTTTCTTCTTTCTTCGACTTCGTTTCTGAAGCGTCTTTGGACTCAGATTCGCCCTTGGAACCTGTGTCTGCCTTGGAACCAAAGTCTCCGCTTGAAGAAGATGGCGCAGAGGACTTCTTCGCGTAATCGTTTACGTACCATCCCGATCCTTTGAACTGAACCGCAGGCGCGGAGACCACCAACTCAACGGCTCCGCCGCACTCGGGACACTTTTTAACGTAGGGGTCCGAAAATTTTTGGATTCGTTCAAAGCGATGGTGGCACTTCTTGCACTCGTATTCGTAAAGTGGCATGAGGTAGTTGAGGAAGCCTAACGACGGTAAGTAATTTGATTTTATGGTGCGCTGTCGGTCCCGTCAATTTTTGTGGCGGTCGGGTAGCGGGCTGTTTTGGAAATATCTGGGCACCGCTCACTCTCTGTCTTTAGACTCCATTCGCAGACAGAAAAAAATCGCACCTACGAAGGCGATTGGGATTGCCCACTTCCAAGTGTTTTGCAGTTCATAATAGGTTGTCTCAGGGATCTCGTGGGCGAAGTATTGCCGCTCGCTCACGCCACAGTAGTGGGGAAACAGGAAGACAACGAGGTAAAAGAAAACAAAGCTCCGGAAAAACGGCGGATCGTTCTGGTTGTATCAGGCCGCGGCTTTTTCTTCATGGGCGTCTAACAATCCTACTAACTCCTGCAAATTCCAAACGTGATCGGCTACCCCTGCTTCCGTCGCGGCCGTTATCTGAGCGCTTGGTGAACCCAGCAGAAATTGTAATACGCGTGATAGATCGCAACCAGGTGGTCAGATTCAGGTTTTGCCGTTTGCTCGTTAGAAATTCAAAACAGCCCATTACCGGTTTTCGACCTGTGGGTGGATCTTTGTCGAGGGCGTGCCTTCAGGCACGCCGCTCAGTCTGAGCGCGCTCTTACGGTATGGCTGAAGCCATGCCCTGACGCGAGGCTTCGAAATGTTAGACTCGCGAACATGAATGCGGGAAGAGATAATTCCTGTCCCGGCGAACCTGATGACCAACCGGTCATGTCTGCCGGCGTGCATACTCTGAGCGCCGCGCCAGCGCTTTATCTCGTCGGAACTCCCATCGGAAATCTTGAGGACATAACCCTGCGAGCTTTGAGAGTGCTGAGAGAAGCAGACCTAATCGCATGTGAAGACACTCGCCATACGCAAAAGCTCTTGAATCATTATGGAATCACGTCGCGCGTGACCAGCTATCACGAGCACAATGAGCAAGCGCGCGCGGCAGAATTGGTTCGAAAGATAGAGCAGGGTACTCGGATCGCTTTGGTTACCGACGCCGGAATGCCGGGGATTTCCGATCCCGGCTTTCGCCTGATTTCTCTCGCGATAGAGCGCGGAATACCAGTAATTCCCATCCCCGGTCCGTCGGCGTCTCTGGCCGCACTCGCGGCAAGCGGGTTGTCTACAGATTCCTTTGGCTTTCACGGCTTCCTGCCGTCGAAACGGGGTCAACGCCGGCAGATACTGGAAAGCATCAAGTCATCTCCGCAGACGGAGGTTTTCTACGAAGCGCCGCATCGGATGACGGAAACGATGGAGGATATCTTGGAAGTTCTAGGCGCAAGCCGGCAGATTGTAATCGCACGTGAGCTCACCAAGATTCATGAGGAGTTTTTACGCGGCACGGCGGGGGAACTCGCGCATCAGATCAGTTCCAGCGATCAAATTAAAGGAGAGATTACGCTGCTGATTGCTCAAGCTGAAAATCAGGAAGCTATCCCCGGAGTTGAGCAGATGACAGTCCGCAAGAGAGTCGCACAGATAATCGGCGACGAGGGTTTGGACGAAAAGACAGCTCTCAAGAAAGTCGCAAAAGAGCGTCGGATATCAAAGAGCGCGGCGTACCGCGAATTGCAGCGCAGCAAGTAACATTCTTAACTTATCCTCTAATTTATCCTCCAAGCTCCTTCTTCACTGCTTCGCTGACTTGCTTGCCGTCCACGCGAATGCCAGCGCCGGAGAAGCGTGCCATCACATTTTTCATCACGGTGCCCATTTCTTTGATGGTCGGAGATCCCATTTCCGCGATCACGGCCTTCACGCCCGCGACAATCTGTTCTTCGCCCGCGGCTTTTGGCAAATAGGCTTCAATGATGGCGATTTCGGCGGTTTCTTTGTCGGCCAGTTCCTGGCGTCCGCCTTTCGAGAACTGCTCCACCGATTCTTTGCGCTGCTTGATCAACGTGCTCAGTATTTGCTGCGATTCTTTGTCGTCGAGCGGCGCCATTTTTTCAATTTCGCGATTCTTAAGCGCGCTCTTGACCATACGCAGCGTGGAGAGGCGCAGCTCGTCACGGGCCTTCATGGCGTCGGTAATATCTTTCTGAATCTGTTCTGTTAGGGTCATTGCGAGAATTATAGCGGCAACGGCAAAAAGGCACGCAAGAGCTTTCACCACGAAGGACACGAAGTTACACGAAGGACTCCAAAAACCTATAGTGGGGTGTCGCTTCGTGTTCTCATAGTTGATGATTGGCTTCTGAGAAACCAATCCACAAGAAACGCGTTCCGGGATAAACTAGTAGGCACTTCCTTTGAAAGGGACATTCCTAAAATGCTGCTGAAGAATCGTCTTTTTACCCCTGGCCCCACACCTTTACTTCCTGCCGCGCAGACCGCGATGGCGTCGTTCACCATGCATCACCGCACTGCTGACTTCCGTGCGCTTTATACACGTGTGCTCGCCGACATGAAAGAGTTTATTGGCACCAATAACGACGTGCTGGTGCTGGCATGCTCTGGCACCGGCGTGATGGAAGGCTCGGTTTCAAACCTCACTTCGCCTGGAGACAAGGTGCTGGTGCTGACCGCAGGCAAATTCGGCGAACGCTGGCGCGATCTGACCAAGGCTTTCGGCTGTAACGTGGAAGTGATCAGCGTGCCCTATGGCGAGACTTTCTCGTTAGATCAGATTCGGCAGAAGTTATCCCCGGATATCCGAGCGGTATATGTTCAGGCGACGGAAAGCTCGACTGGCGCACGCCACGATATTAAAGGCATCGCGCGACTGGTGAAAGAAAGCGCAAACGACACGTTATTAGTTGTTGACGCCATCACCGGTCTCGGTACAACCCACTTCGACGTGGACGGTTGGGGAATTGATGTAATCATTGGCGGCTCGCAAAAGGCGCTCATGATTCCACCCGGCCTGGCTTATTGCGCCATCGGCGAGCGGGCGTGGAAGCGCATGGAAACCGCGAAAAATCCTCGCTATTACTTCGATTTCCGCAAAGAGCGCAAGGCGGCGGCCAAAGGAGAATCTTCCTATACGCCAGCCACTTCTTTATTCGCGGCACTGGGGGCAGCCCTGGATTTCATACGGCAAATGGGCGAAGGCGACCTGGTTGCCGGACGAAAGGCCCTGATTGACAATGCCGAACTCGCGGCGGAGATGACCCGGGCAGGCGTGAAGGCGCTTGGATTGAAGTTGTTTACTTCCGCTCCGGGTGCCGCGCTCACGGCAATTGACCCGCCAGCCGGCGTGGATTCGAGCGCGATCGTCAAAGCATTCCGGGAGTCTTTTTCTGCCGTGGTTGCCAACGGACAGGGCGATATGAAGGGCAAATTGTTCCGCATCGCGCACATTGGCTACTACGATTATCTCGACACGGTTGGCATCCTGGCAGCGCTAGAGCACGTGTTAGCCAGTGTCACCGGTAAATCGGTTCAGTATGGAGCGTCGGTGCGAGCCGCGCAGGAAGTTTTTGCTCGCAGCTTGAGCGAGAATGTAACGGTCGAAGCCGGAGCATCACGGTAGGAAGAGATCCGGAACACATTTTTTTCCGAAGACAATTGGTTTCATGGAGGACCTATGCGCGTAGGCAGGGGTGCGGTAATCGTGTTTTCGGGTTTGTTGGCTGCAAGTGGCGTCTCGAGAGCTGATTTCAAATATACCCAGTCGAGCAAGATGACCGGCGGCAGCCTGATGAGTATGACCAAGACGCTGGGGGTCTTCAGCAAAAGCGCGCGTCAGATTAACGAACCACAGTTAACGACCACAATGGTGAAGGGCAATCGAATGCGCTCGGAGCATTCCGACGGAACCATCCAGATCATTGATCTCGATGGCAAGCGTTTCATCAACATTGATCCAAACAAGAAAATCTATTCCACGATGAGCTTCGACGAATTTAGAGCGGCCATGCAGAGGGCGCAAGAGCAGGCTAAACAAGCGCAGGAGCAGGCGGTCACCAAGAATCCCCAAGCTGCCAACATTAAAATCACGCCGAAGATTCATAGCGAGACGACCGATGCGACGCGAACCATCCTGGACTTGCCTACGAAGGAAGTGAAGTGGCAAATAGAAATGCTTATGGAGTCCACCGATCCAGCGGTTCAACAGAAGGCGCAAAATGCGTCTATGACCATGAACTCCGATGCGTGGATCGCGCCAGATGTGCCCGGATATGACGAAATGCGGCAGTTCTACGTTCATATGGCAAAGCAACTGGACTGGCTGCCAGCGACCATGGGAAATATGATGGCGGGCATGAACGCGCAAATGGGTCCGGCCATGCAGGAATTCCAGAAAAATCTGGCAACGGTCAAAGGCATGCCTCTGTTGCAAAACCTCAGTTTCGGAATGTCTGCTGCGGGCGTGCAGCAAGGTGACGGTTCAGCTCCCGCCGCGACCCAGCCCCCGCCGCAACAACAGACAGACGATCAAGGTTCCGTTCCGACCAGTACGAGAGACGCAATCAGCAAGGGGATGGGCAGTGTGTTTGGTGGTTTCGGAAGGAAAAAGAAGAAAGCAGATCAAGATGCGCAAACTCAGCCGTCGAGTTCACCCGCAGCAATCCGGAACCGCAAGCGCTTCGCTCATGGAGATGCAGATCGAAGTCACGCGAATACTCGAGGGCGCCATTAGATAGAGATCTTTTCGATATACCGGCGGGATATACGCAGGTGCAACAGGATCCGAATCAGCTCTTTGGGGGGCCGCGAAAACCGTAAACTTTCCGCACGTTCTCAGCGCGTTTAGAGGATCGAATCTGCGGCGTGACCGCGCTCGGTTCACCGTACTGTCCTGATTCGTGGCCGCATTTGGCAGTCACAGCGAAGTGTTAACTATCGAAATAAAATAAAGGACTCATCCATCATGAAAATTGTTGTTGCTGAAAAAATGTCTGCATCCGCCGTAAATCTGTTGCGCGAGCCAGATTGGACTGTCATCACCCCCGAGCAGCTCGACGGTAACCTGGCCGCACAGCTCGAGTCTGCCGATGCCCTCATCGTGCGGTCGGCGGTGCAGGTTGATGCCGCGTTGCTGGCCAACGCTCACAAACTACGCGTGGTTGGGCGTGCCGGCGTAGGCGTTGACAATATTGAACTGGAAGCGGCGACTCGCAAAGGCATCGCCGTCATGAACACTCCCGGAGCCAATGCCGTCGCGGTAGCCGAATACACACTCGGGGTCATGCTGGCGATGGCTCGCTTCACCTGCCGCGCCAATGAATTGATGCATGCGGGAAAATGGGAAAAGAAATCCCTCCAAGGCTCAGAGTTGCGCGGAAAAACAATCGGAATTGTTGGTCTGGGAAAAATCGGGATGGAGGTTGCAAAACGCGCGCGCGTCTTCGGTATGGAAGTAATGGCGCACGATCCTTATGTGTCCGCGGCGATGGCAAAAGAGAATTTCGTTCGTACCGCTACCATGGACGAACTCTACACTTCCGCAGATTATTTGACCCTCCATGTCGGCCTGACCCCGCAGACCACAGGAATGATCAATGCAGATTCGATCAAGAAAATGAAGCGCGGCGTGCGGCTCGTAAACTGCGCGCGCGGGGAACTGGTGAATGAAGCCGATCTTGCAGAAGCATTGAAACAAGGGCACGTCGCCTCCGCGGCATTGGATGTTTTTGCAGAAGAGCCGCTCAAGAATTCTCCCTTTACATCCATGGATAACGTAATGCTCACGCCGCACATTGGCGGATCCACTCACGAAGCGCAGGAAGCCGTGGGACAGCAGATTGCCATGCAGGTTAAGGAATATCTAAAACACGGTGTTATTCAAAATGCCGTGAATGTTCCTTCCGTGTCGCACGAGGAGTATCAGGAATTGCAGCCCTACATTTCCCTTGCGGAACGTCTGGGTTCGTTTGTGGCGCAGATCAGCACAGGCGCGATGGAAAAGATATCACTGAGTTACAGCGGACACATCGCCGAGTGGAAGACCGAACTGATTCGCAACGCCGCCATCAAAGGGATCCTCAATGACACGCTTGAAGAGAAGGCGAACTTGGTGAATGCCGCCACCATAGCTGCGTCGCGTGGATTGCGTGTGGAAGAAACACTAAAACCCAAGGCCTCGAAAGGAGGCGCAGGAAGCGTGCTTTCCATTCAGATTGACACGCAAAGCGAAGAACACATCGTGAAAGGCGCCGTCCTCAGAGAAAACACGCCGCGATTGTTGCACGTGGATGGAATTGATGTAGAAGCTCCACTGGAACCAAATCTGATCTATATGCGCAATCAGGACGTTCCCGGAGTGATCGGCAAAGTAGGGACGGTTTTAGGAGCCCACAACATTAACATTGCCAATTTCTCGCTTGGTCGCCGGACCGCTGGCGGACAGGCGAAAACCCCGGCGGAAGCGATCGCCGTAGTTCACGTAGATAGTCCCGTTCCGGCAACCGTGCTTTTGGAACTGAAAAAAATTCCCGCGGTCCACGAGGCGAAGGCCATCCAACTGTATTAGCGGGAAGACCGCGCTCTTTCCCCGGCCGGATTCGAATGTAAGCAAGGAGGCTGATGTTTAAGAAAATAGGTTTGGTGGCTGCCGCAGTATTTCTCTTTATGTTCGGCGGGATTTGCTCAGGAGGGCGGCCACTTCGATGTGAGTTTCAACGCAGCCGGGGTATTGCCAAAGCAAACCACCGGCAACGGAATCGTTCAAACGCCCACCAAGTCCGGGGCATTTCTGGCTACGGCACGGTGGCGCTTCACTGCAAGGCATTCTGTTGAAGTGAATTACGCGCGCGGCAGCGATTCGCAAATTTATACGACACCAAACATTTTTCGCATTCAATCGAATGTCACTGAAGTGAGCGGGGCTTATGTCTTCAGCCCCATTGAAACCAAGAGATTCGAGCCGTTCGTTTTCGCAGGCGCTGGAACACTGGCATTCAACCCTTTCAACACCTTCATCAATACAATCCAGGTGCCCGTACCTTCCGTGAAGCAGACTGAATTCGCGGTGCTGTACGGAGCTGGGCTGGACTATCACTTTCTTTCCAATATCGGACGTTTTAAGGAATCGGATCTTGTGCCGCACCTAGCGCTCAGATTTCAGTACCGGGGACTTTTCTACCGGGCGCCCAGCTTCAAGAATCCCACGTTGTTTACCGGGAGGCAGGGACATTTAGCGGAAGCGGCGGGCGGACTGGTAATTAAATTCTGACGTTCATTCTGACGATCAGGAATTCAACGCGGCCTTGCGTAGCTTGCGGCTCTCCGCCAGCAGCGCCATTGAGTGCATAAGATTTTGCAGGGTGACAATCCCAACCAAACGCTGATCTTCGACAATTGGAATGATGCTGAGATTACGCGCAGTCAGCTTTCGAAACGCTGACGCCAGTGATTCCTTCTTCTGAGCGACCTCGAAAATTCGATTCATGACCGCCTGCACATAGCCGTTACCTTCTACGCGCAAGACTTGCAGGATTTTTTGCCGCGAGATGACTCCCACCATGTCACTGCCGCGGATTACCGGGAAGTCATCCTGAAGGGAATGAACCGCCTTTTCCAGCGCATCCTCAAGGGTGTCGGCCGGTGACAGGGTTGCAAAGTCAGTGAGCATAATGTCTTCCAGTCGCACCGTCTCCAGGACCGACTGGAATACCGCCGAACGCTCTTCCAGCTGCGCAGCCAGGAACAGGAAGAACCCAATCAGGGTCATCCAAATGTTCCAAAGCATACCCGTCAGCATGAACATCGCAGCGAAGGCCTGACCAATGGTTACGGCACGCTTGGTGGCGCTGACTGAATCCATTTGGCGCGCAAACACGGCGCGCAACACCCGGCCGCCGTCCATCGGATAAGCAGGCAGCAGATTGAATCCAGCCAGGAATAAATTGGACCACACAAAACTGCGGGCAAGATTCGTCGAATGCACGTAAGGCCGTGCCCACAAATTAATTTCAGGTGATATCAGGTAGAAGACGCTGGTGGCGACCGCCGCGAGCGCGAGATTCACTGCCGGGCCGGCTAAAGCAATGAGAGTTTCTCTCTTCCATACTTGCGATTTCGAGTCTGGGGCTTGCTGGGTTTCATCGAGCAAGGTAACCCCGCCGATGGGCAGCAAAATAATCGCCTTAGCCTGTATTCCTTCGCGTCTGGCGACGAGAGCGTGTCCTAATTCGTGCAGGATCACGCAAGCGAAAATTATGCCAACCAGTGCGAAACTTCGGCCCGGATTCACCGTGCTCGGAGGAGCGGACTCCGTTAGGACCACAAAGATAAGAAGAAAAATAAAGCTGAGATGTATGCGGACTTCGACGCCAAAAATGCGCCCCGCGGAAATAGACCAATTTCTCATAGCTGAAGGATTCCGAACCTTGCTGTCCCCATTCTATATAGTTAGACGGCGCGGCGTGTCGCCGGGTTGCGGTCAACCCAATCGAAAGTGCGCCGCGAAAAGCTGAATGCGAGTGATTGCAGGAAAGTTTCGCAGCCGGCCACTGGTCTCAGCGGCAGGACACAACCTGCGGCCGACATCCGACCGGTTGCGCGAAACATTGTTCGACGTGCTTACCGCAGGGAACCCCTCAGCACTCGAAGGAACGGCCTGGATTGATTTGTATGCGGGAACCGGCGCTGTTGGAATCGAAGCTATAAGCCGGGGAGTTGGAATTGTTCATTTCGTGGACGCTGCGCCTAAAGCAGTTGACCTGATTCGCCGCAATCTGCGCTCGCTGGGAGTCAATTCCGGTTTCAAGGTCTTAGATATGGAAGTGGATCGGGCGTTGCGTAGGTTGCAACTGCTGGACATAGCCGCGGATTTTGTTTTCCTCGATCCGCCTTATGAGCTCACGCAGGAATATAACCAAACATTGAACGCGCTTTCTGGGTCGTCATTGCTGAAACCTGAAAGCACTGTCATAGCCGAACACATAAATAAATTTGATCCGGGAGACACGTTTGGGACTCTTCAACGCTTCCGATTATTGGAGCAGGGAGATTCGGCCATAAGTTTCTATCGCCGGCAGAGGGAGGACATAGAGTGATTTTGGCAACTACATCAAAATTTCGTCCGCGCGCCGTACGATCGGATGCTGCATTTCCTGAAGATCGTTCTTCACCATATTCAGCCCATACACGCACTGCTCAAAATTATGCGAGAGGCGGGCAAACAATGGCGCGACCTTTGTGTATTCAAAGTCCTCGAATTTAGAAACGATGTAATAACTTTCTTTTCCTGCCTTCATCCAGTCAATAAAATTTTCGGTCCGATCACGGCGTAGCCGGAAGTGATTAATGCTCTCGGGAAACATCCCAGTAAAAAACAGTGTGTAATCGCCGATATGTTTGCGCACCTGGCGTTCGCGATCGAAAGACGGTGCCGGGCCGAACACGGGATCCGATTCCACCAGCATTTCTCCAATATCAGTCAAAGACTTCCCGGCGCCATTGCGAATCTTGAAGAGTTCCTCGACCTCGCAAAACTCCGACAGCAGGCGAGCGACGTAGCCGACAATCTGGGGATCGCGAATACCAATCTCTTCGGCGTAATGCCGCCCGACGAGTTCCACGAAGAGCTGTTGTAATGGATGCGAATCCGGAATCATTGTGCCCTCCCCGAAAATCCGCTCGGCGCGCTTGCTTTCATGGTCAGTTATCTCTCAGCGGCAAATCATTCACAAGTAACTTCCGTGCGCCCCGTACCCCACCGTCGTGCCAACCCGGACGACGCAGTTACTACTTAGAACACATAACGAAGAGAAAGGTTTCTCCGACGCGATGGTTGGCAGACTGAGGGACAGACTGCTAATGGCATCTTGGTGGATGCACCGCGAAATCGGCTCGCTTATAATGGCGGCCTTTGGAGAATGCACCGTGCAAAGGACGAACATTTCCAGCGGCACACCTTGGGAGCCAGTTGTCGGTTACTCTCGGGCCGTACGGGTTGGCAACCACGTTTTCGTCGCTGGCACAACGGCCACCGGTATTGACGGGAAGATTGTGGGAACCGGCGATCCGTACGCACAAGCGATACAGACAATCAAGAATATTGAGAGCGCCTTGGGAAAGTGCGGCGCTACCCTAAAAGACGTGGTGCGAACTCGAATGTATGTCACGAATATCGCGGACTGGGAAAAAGTCGGCAAAGCGCATGGCGAGTTCTTCCGCGATATCCGGCCGGCTACGGCGCTGGTTGCGGTGAGTGCATTCGTCGCGCCAGAGATGTTGGTCGAGATTGAGGCGGACGCAATAATTCCCGATCACGCCAAAAGTGGCGGATAAGGATTTTTCACTCGGAATCGTTGTCGGAAATTTCAATTAGACTAATCGCGGTTTGGAGGATGCCACATGCTTCGAATGTTGCTGCACTGGGTGATTAGCGCACTCGCCGTTTGGATCACATCGCGCGTCGTGCCAGGCTTCTACGTGGATGGCGCCTCGGCCGCATTGATCGCGGCGGTCGTAATTGGACTGATCAACGCCACTCTCGGAATTTTCTTCAAGGTAATTACGCTGCCGCTGACCATTCTGACCTTGGGTGTCTTCTGGTTCGTGGTCAACGCCATCATGCTTGAGTTGGCTTCCATCTTCGTTCCGGGATTCCACATTCACAGCTTTGCGGCCGCGTTCTGGGGAGGCATCGTCCTAAGCCTGGTGAACATGATCCTGAAGTGGCTGGTGATGCCGGCGCGGGCCGAGCGTTAAAATTTGCTAGCCGGTAAGGTTCCCGGGTTGTCAAGACCTGATTACTTTTAACCCACATTTTTGTTCTTTTTTCTTGACCTCTCTGCGGAAGCGCGCCAGACTTGTTGCAACGGATTCCCCGTCCGATCAGCATCTTCCTGGAGTCATTGAATGAACCACCTGGGTATTTCTCTGCTTACACAAATTTCCCTGGCGATTGGACTGGCAGGACTCCTGTGGCCACAAAAGCTTATGCCGGTTTTCGACGTGCTAATGTTTCCCTGGCCCTCGACCTATCGAATGTTGCGTGCGAATAGCATTGGCGCCATCGCGCTTTCCATTTTGTTGATTGTGGGAATGATGATAAGGGTCTACTGAGGGTCTCCTGGTCCTCAAACCGCAATAATTCGTGGTCGTAAAGTAGCTCCATCCTGCCGAACCCGCCCGCCATTGCCCTGATTTATGTTTTACTGAATCCGGATTATGCCGGAACAGTTCCCCATCTTGATTACCGTCCCATCAGAAGGCAATGGCAAACGCCTGGATCAGTTTCTCGCTACCCATATTCAGGAAACCAGCCGTGCTCGTGTTCAGCAACTGATTTCGGAGAAAAAAGTTCTAGTAGATGACGCGCCCGCCAAGGCTTCGCTGCGCCTTCATGGGGCCGAACGTATTGCCATTTTGGGGGCCGCGCAACTTGCTCCGCTGCGCGCGATTGCTGAGGAAATTCCGCTCGATGTAGTTTTCGAGGACGATGACTTGGCTGTGATCAATAAGCCTGCGGGAATGATGGTGCACGCCGGCGCGGGAGCAACGGAAGCCCAACGAAATCGCGGAACACTGGTGAATGCGCTGTTGCACCGGTTCAGAAAACTTTCCGGCGTGGGAGGAGATCTGCGTCCCGGAATCGTGCACCGTCTTGATAAGGCTACTAGCGGGCTGATCGTAGTGGCGAAGAATGACGAGGCTCATCGCCGGTTATCGGCACAATTTGCCAGGCGCGAGGTCAAGAAAAAATACGTTGCCCTCGTCCATGGATGGTTAAAGCAGGACAAAGGAACCATCAGCAGCCCCATCAGTCGCGACCGCGTACATCGGACCAAAATGACCGCTCGTAAGGAAACTGGGCGGGAAGCGATTACCCATTATTTGGTCAAGAAGCGGATTGATTCTCCCCTGGGCAAGTTCACGTTAGTGGAACTGAAAATTGATACTGGAAGGACTCACCAGATCCGCGTGCATCTATCAACTCTGGGTCATCCTGTCGCAGGCGATGCCCTCTACGGTGCGCCACGAATTCTGCGTGGAAAGAATCAAAGTATAGATACTCTCTCGAGAAATTTTCTGCATGCGGCGTCGTTGAAATTTCAACATCCGAGAACCGCCGAGGAATTGTCATTCTCAGCGCAACTGCCAGTGGAGTTGCAAGAGTTTCTTGATCGCATTGACGACGTTGCAGCGAATTGAGGATGTTTCAGAAGATGATCGCATTTCGAAAATTCGCTAAAGCAGCCACCATTGCTCTGACGGTCCTGTTCATCGCGATACTGAAAGCCTACGCCGGTCCGCCGTTTCAGACGGACGATCCCGAACCGGTGGACTTCCGCCACTATGAGCTTTACGCATTTGGAAACGCCAGTGGTACGGGCATTGAGATGGACACTGCGGGGCCGGCAGTCGAGTTCAATTGGGGAGTTTTGCCGAACACGCAATTCCATATCGTCATTCCTGCCGTGTCCATCATGCCTTCCAACAACCCGGACTATCTTCCTGCTGGCGCGGGACCGAGTGCTTTTGGCGTTGGCGATATTGAAATTGGCGTGAAATATAGATTTATCGCGGAAACGAAACATCGCCCGATGGTTGGCATCTTCCCCATGATCGAAGCGCCGAGTGGGAACTCGAACACCGGATTGGGCGTCGGAAAAACCTGGGCGAAGCTGCCAGTCTGGGTGCAGAAGAGCTATGGGCCGTGGACTACCTACGGAGGCTTGGGAGAAGAAATTGTTCCCCAGACGGGCTACAGGAATTTTGCGTATGGCGGCTGGCTGGTGCAGCGGAATCTCAGGAAAAAATGGACGCTCGGCACCGAGGTTTTTTCCCATGGCGGTGAAGGGCTGGCGACACCGCAAATCAGAGGAGCAACCCTGTTGGACATTGGTGGGTACTACTACATTCGGAGCCCAGGTTTCCAAATCCTCTTTTGCTACGGACATTCGGTCGCAGGTCTCGCCGAAACATACGCGTATTCCGGACTCTATTGGACGTGGGGAAACTCGAAAAGGGACGCGAAGCCCGATAACAGTCTACGAGAAAAAATGCACTTCCCAGAGACTTCGGCGCTGCATTAGAACCGATTGCGGCGATACGGAAAAACTGCGCGAATGGGCATCGCGGCGGCCCGCCCGCGGGCAATAATCTCAAAGGTCTATAATCAGGAAACCGATGTATTCCCGCATCCTCATATTCTTTGCAGCAATGCTTACGCTGACGCCGTCCGCGATCGCGGCACAGAATTCGATGGATCAGGATTTGCCTTCAGCTCCATCCGCCGTATCTCAGCAACAGCAAGCCGCACGGAAGGCTGCGCAACAAGCTGCTGCACGGCAGGCTGCCGCTCAAACTTCAGCGCAGAAACCAGCGGATGCGTCGCCATCAGGCAATCAACCCGAAGCGACCACAGCTAAACCCGAGACCGCACCTCCCACAGATTCATCAGAAACGCCTCCCCAGGCAGAGCAGCCTTCCGCTACTTTTCGCAGGAGGGTCAACGAGGTCAACGTTGTTTTTACCGTGACCGACAAACACGGTCGCTATGTGAACAATCTGACAAAGACTGACTTCAATGTTTTGGACGATCAGCGGCCGGCGCAGGAAGTGAGTAGTTTTCGACGTGAAACCGATTTGCCTTTGCAGGTTGGGCTCCTGGTGGATGCGAGCAATTCGGTGAGAGACCGTTTCAAGTTCGAGCAGCAAGCCGCGATCGAGTTTCTCAATGAGACCATTCGCCCAAGATATGACAAGGCTTTTGTTGTGGGATTCGATGTGACTCCCGAAGTCACACAGGATTTCACAGACAACACGGACGCGCTTTCCAACGGTGTGCGCAGCCTGCGTCCCGGCGGAGGCACCGCCATGTACGACGCTTTGTACTTTGCCTGCCGTGACAAATTGATGAAGGAGCCTCAGACCGGCCCGGTGCGCCGCGCGATCATTCTGTTAAGCGACGGAGACGACAATCAGAGCCACGTCACGCGCGAAGAGGCCGTAGAGATGGCAGAGCGGGCTGAAGTGATCGTCTATGCGATAAGCACCAACATCAACGGGAGCAGCAGCCGTGGCGATAAAGTTCTTGAACGCATTGCTGACGCAACCGGCGGCCGAGCTTTTTTCCCCTTCCAGATTACCGAAGTGAGTAACGCTTTCTCCGAAATCCAGAACGAGCTTCGCAGCCAATATGCGCTCGCCTACACGCCGGCAAACCTGGCTCCGAACGGCCAATATCACTCCATAGAAATTATCGCCCAAAATCGTAAAGGGCTTCGCGTGCGCAGCCGCCATGGCTATTACGCTCCGACCAACTAGCCACTTTCATGCCTGAATATTCAGGAACGCCTCTATCCAAGAAGCTTGGCGTCAAAGATAGCTTCCGAATCGCACTTTATAACTTGCCCTCAGACGTTAAGGCCGAGTTGGATGACGCGTTTGTGGAATGCCAAGTGGCGAGGGAGCGCCTGGGTTTTTGTAATGATCTTTACGAAAAGCCGCGCTGAGTTAGAAAAGCAGTTCCCCAAATTTTCGGAACTCCTCGCACCTGCGGGAATGTTGTGGGTGAGTTGGCCCAAGAAAAGTTCAGGAGTGGCTACAGACCTCGATGAAAACGTAGTCAGAGAAGTTGGGCTAAAAGACGGCCTCGTTGACGTGAAAGTATGCGCGGTGACAGAGATCTGGTCGGGATTGAAATTTGTGATTAGGGTCAGGGACCGCTGACACTGTACTATCTCTGCCCCTCGACCAATATGTTAGCTTATCGCTAGTTACTGTCATCAATGAATGGTTGTTTCCGACTAAACACCTGACTCCCGAGCGCTCGCAAATGCAACTCTATTAGTAACTCTGAGAGGACACCATGAACGAGAAAGCGAATTTGTCTTTGTCTATGCCAACGCGGCGTAGGCTGCTAAGCAGTATCGCAGTAGCCCTTGGTACTTTGGCTACGGGGTCCGCGATCTTTGCGGAAACTCCGAAGGAGACGATGAAAGAGTCGCCGGGCACAGCGGCAAATAAAGCTCGGACATCCCTGCACGAAGATATTGACCTGAAGGCTACCCCCCAGCGCATCTACGAGGTTCTTCTCAGCACGAAACAGTTCACTGCCTTTACAGGCCTCCCCGCCGGGATTGATCCAAAGGTTGGTGGGGCGTTTTCTATGTTTGCTGGACAGATCGTGGGCCGAAACGTGGAGCTTGTTCCCAATCAGAGGATTGTTCAGGCATGGAGGCCTACCCATTGGGACGCCGGGGTCTATTCAGTCGTGAAATTCGATCTCAAGCCCAGAGAATCAGAAACAACGGTTGTACTGGATCACACCGGTTTTCCTGAAGGCGAGTTCGACCACCTTGAGTGGGGATGGCATAACCACTACTGGGACCCCTTAAAGAAATTCCTTGCTTAGGGAGAAGTGTCTTGAGAAGTCTCTTTTTGAACACGGCAGTACATCTTCCGGTGAATTAAAGAGTGTTGGATTTATTTCCCCGCTGCGATTGGCGGGTGGGCGCTCGCGACTGACGGTAACTCGTCCCCGCGCATATATTTTCCTTTTGCGGCCCTCATCTCGGGCATTGCCGCGTAGGGCTTGCTGTAATCGTTATTAGCGTTCCAGAAAAGAAATCCGATTCCACCTTCGTTCTTCGAAGTCAGCACCTGGGCCTCTATGTATTTCGGAGAGTAAGTCTTTGTCCGCCAGGCGAAGGCTTGCAGCCAGGGGCGAATCACGACTCCGCTTCCCTGAGTGATCTTTTCAAACCGCTCCATGGATTCGCCGATGAAGTGTTCTGGCGCGTCCCCCGGATGGGCGATGCCGTCCATACCGAAGAAGTGCGACGGGTAAATCATGGGCGAAAGCACGTCACAGTATTTCGCCATGCGAACAATGTCCTGGCCGGTGTGAGCCAAATCCACGGGACGCTGCCATGCCATGATTCCAAATACGTCGAGAGAAAGCAGCACTCCAGTGGGATGAAGTTGCCCATACGCATGCTGGAGGAAATCTACAATCACGTCCGAGCGCTGCCACGCAGGATGCTGGGTTTGGAAGTAAAAACTGGCGTCTTTCTGATCGCCCTCGGCGGGAAAGCGAACGTAGTCGAATTGAATTTCATCCGCGCCGGCTTGCGCCGCTTTCATCGCGAGTGCGATATCGTATTCCTGAACCTTGGGCTGGGATGGATCGGTCCAAACCAGCTTGCCGTTTTCTCGCCATGGCTGCCCGGTGCGTTTGGATTTCACCGCCAGCTCAGGATGCGCAACGACAAGACGTTCATCGCGAAAGATCGCGACACGGGCAATCGCATGCATGCCTTGGGAATGTAGAAATTGGGTGAACTTCGGAAGGTCGCGGATGGTGATGTGGTGGGGTCCCGCTAAGGGATTGTCAAACGGAATATTAATGGAGCCATCGCTGTCCTTTACGTCAAAAACAACGGCGTTCCCACCCAGTTCGCGCCAGCGGCGGATAATTCGCAACCCGTGATCGCTGCCCGCCATCAATCCGGTTAAATACACCGCCCGGGTTTCAAAGTCGCGAGATACGAGAATTGATTTTTCAGTGATCGGGCCGGCCAGCATTCCCGGAACAACCACAGATTGTCCCACCTTCAAACAGTTTCCCCGAAGATCGCCATTTGCTTTTCGAATCGCTTCCATCAGCTCCGTGGATGTGAGGTAAGAAGTCTGGGAAATAAAGTGATGAGCAACTGTGCTGACCGTATCGCCCCGGTGGGCAACGTACATAGTTGTCCCCAGCGCAGGCGTAGCTGCGGGATTCTCCGCCAGCTTGAGAGTCGCCGGCGCGGAAGTATCGGCGACCCCGACCAGGGTCGGCGCGACCTGAGCGGCGGCTTTGGGCAGTGGGACGTCCATATGAAAGAGTACGAAGCTTAGGCAAACGGACATTACGAACAAGGCGGAAAGTAAGGCAATGCGGCGCAAAGTTTTCTCCAATAGGAACTTGTTTTTCCCTCGAATGCTATCCGGGGGGCTAACTTGGTGCCAGTTACGTCAGGCCACGGTCAATGGGCTAGCCCGGAGGAGCCGGGTCCAAGATCACCAAACCCTTTTTCTTACACGATGTTCCGCGCGCACGTAAGTGTCTCGATTGGGCCGCCACCCGCATCTAAGAGTCAAGAGGGAAGGTTATGAGCACAGCATACGAGGATGGCGACGGATTTGCACTAGGTCATGACGAACGGCAGGCCCGGGGGCGACAAATATTGTCACCTTCAGTCCAGAAGCCGGTGGCGCACTTTTCCAGGAGTAAACCCCAGGAAAAGGCCTACGAGGGACCGATTCTTATGAAATCCGCTGCTTGCACCACTCTCGACCCGACACGCCGCAGCACCGACGCGCGGGAGTTTGAAGCGGCCCTTCGCCGAAAGATCGTCGGCCAGGACGCGGCGGTGGAAAACGTCGCGGAAATTTACCAGATGTTCCTCGCCGGATTGAACCCACCCGGACGCCCAATCGGGAACCTGTTATTTCTTGGACCCACCGGTTCAGGTAAGACTCGTGTCGTAGAAGCGCTCGCTGAATCTCTTTTTGGAGATTCTCATGCCTGCATCAAGATTGATTGCGCCGAATTCCAGCACTCGCATGAAATTGCCAAGCTTATCGGATCGCCTCCCGGATATCTGGGCCATCGTGAGACGCACCCGCTGCTGACTCAAGAAGCGTTGAACCAGTGGCACACGGAAAAGCTAAAGCTTTCGATATTGCTCTTCGACGAAATCGAAAAGGCGTCCGACTCTTTGTGGCAGCTATTACTTGGCATCCTCGATAAAGCGACTTTGACGTTGGGCGATAACCGCCGCGTTGATCTTTCACAGTGCATCATCATCATGACCTCGAACCTGGGGGCATGTGAGATGAGCAGCCTGGTAGATGGCGGGCTGGGCTTCGCGCCAAAACCGATGCTGGTGGATTCGAGCTTCGACGAAAAAATTGATCGTACCGCGGTGGATGCGGCCCGGCGCAAATTCACTCCTGAATTTATGAACCGCATTGACAAGGCTGTCGTGTTCAAGACGCTTCGTCCGGAACATCTCGAGCAGATTTTGGATATCGAACTGGGAATGGTTCAGCAGCGGATTCTTACATCCTCGGCCACGAATCAGTTCGTCTTTACCTGTACTTCGAACGTAAAGAGATTTTTGTTGAACGAAGGAACCGATCCCAAGTACGGTGCGCGACACTTGAAACGCGCAATCGAACGGAATCTGGTTTTCCCTCTGGCGAATCTGGTTGCCACCGGTCAGGTGCGATTAGGCGACTTCATCCGGGTGGATATGAACTCGGAAGGCGCTATCACCTTCGTGAAAGAAGCGGAAGGCACAATGTTGCCGATGATGGCGGAGCGATTTGGCGCCGCTGCTGGAGGGCCTACGTTGGTTGCCCGGGCAACACGAAGCGTTGCGCGCAGGGAATTCGGCGCGACTCCAACCGCTGATACCAAATAATTTTGCTCGTGTGGGGCGGACATTCTTGTCCGCCATTTTTTGGACTGGGTGTTACCCGCCCGCCTTCAGTTCCGTCAGGACCTGCTTCGCAATTTCTTTCAACGTTTCAAACACGCCGGTTCCCTGAAATGCCACGGCCTCGATTACCGGCTCATTCTTCTTGCGAAGTTCTTTGGAGAGTGTTTCAACGGACAGGATGTTCGGAAGGTCCCGCTTATTCAGCTGAAGCACGTAGGGAATTTTATTGAAGTCATATCCATGCTGCTGAAGATTGGCATTCAGGTTTTCCAGCGCTTCAACATTCGCGTCCATTCGCTCTCGTTGTGAATCCGCAACGAACACCAGGCCATCTACTCCGCGCAGAATTAATTTGCGGCTGGCGTCGTAGAAAACCTGTCCGGGAACGGTGTAAAGGTGAATGCGGGTCTTGAAGCCGCGCACCGAGCCGAGATCCAGCGGAAGGAAATCGAAAAACAGCGTTCGTTCCGTCTCCGTGGCCAGCGAAATCATCTTGCCTTTTTGCTGCTCGGCAGTCTTCTGGTAAATATGTTGCAGGTTGGTGGTCTTGCCGCCCAGTCCGGCCCCGTAATACACGATCTTGCAATTTATTTCACGGGCTGCAAAGTTAATGAAACTCAAAGACTTTCCTCTGGACTCATGGGCAGAAATTCCAATTATGCAAAATTGGACCTGCCGCTAAATTGGGTTGGTACTGCTGGTTTTATATCACAGAGAAGGGTGTTACCGGGATTACTGTGGTTACTCATCTTGACGAAATTGGGTCCAGAATGACTCTATCGGGTCGCAGGCGGTGCCGGATAGTAGCCATCGCGCGCGTACACCTTCGCGTTGGGGAGGGCTACGCGCACTTCTACCTGCCGGTAAGTATTGCTCGGAGTGGCGCGGTTTAGGTATCCAAGGGTGTATTCGTTTCGGGCTTCACTCATGGCCCGGGCATAGCTGGCCTCGATCGCGGTCCGCGAAAAATCGGTAAAGATTTCTCCGGCTGTAGCGTTGGAATATTTGGGCAAAATGTCGCTGTAGCCAAAACCCGGCAGATGTATCCTCTCTAGCTTGTTGTATCCGGGAATTGCTGAACTCTCCACCGCGACCGCATAAACTGCGATTCCCTGCGACAACAGAACCTTCAGGACGTCGCGGTAGCTTGCACTGCTGCGATATTCACGGCCATCCGTAATGATAAAAATTATCTTGCGCCGTTCCTTTCTCCGCCGACTCAAATCCAGCGCTGCCAGCAGAATCGCATCGTTCAACACGTGAGATTCTTTCGGCGGAGTGATTGCCGCCGGGACATTAGGATCCACAGGACGATTGTTGATTGTGGGACCTTGCGGACCCAGCGGGCCGCCCATAACTGGAGGGCCGTTATTCCTGCCGCGTACCGTCTTGAGTTCGTTTAACGTTGCTGTCAATTGCTTACTGGCGCTGCCGAAGCTGGTTTGCCTGGAAACCGCCGAACTATAGGTGTAAAGAGAAACTTCGTCGAATTGGCTGAAGGCGCTTTCCAATGCAGGGAATGTCTGGTTCACTCGCTGGATGGCCACGTCGGGGAGTCCCAGATCAATGATGACCGCCGCCGATATCGCTACAGGGTCGCTGGTAAAAAAATTCATTGTTTGTTTTTTGCCATCTTCGTAAACGGAAAAATCTTTTGGCAGAAGTCCATCAATCCGCGCATTAGAGCTGTCGGTGACCCTTACTGGCACGATCACTTCATTCGTCGTGATCACAAATTTGTAAAGCTCGTCTTGCCCACTCGACTTGCCTTGCGTCTCTCCGCCCGGAGGAACCGTCTTGACGCCGGGCATAGGTGGAGGAGCTTCGGGATTGGTGCCGCGAGCGTCGGGACCCCCACTCTGATCTGGATTCTGATTCGGGGGTGGCTCAGTTGGGGCTGGGTTTTCGGCTGGATGATCCGGAGTCGCGGCGGGAACTGGCGCAGCAGGCTCGGGTTGGGGAGGTCTGACTGCCGACGGCGCATCCGGAATGTCCTGATTGGGAGTGCCCGATGGCGTCTTTTGGGCCGAAGAATATACGGCCGCAAATGCACAAAACAAAAGGGCCAAGAGACCCATAACACTTCTATCCCAGATTTTTCTTCGACGCAAACGAGACCTCTCTAGACCGAAAGACGCAGCTTCGATTGAATCGGATGCTGAATCCTGCGATTTGGTGCATCTAACGTTGGTAGAAATAGACTAACAAAAACAGTGAGAGAATACTTTCCATGTTAAAAAAGCGATTTCCGGCGTTTCTATGTTCTTTTTTGTGCTTGCTGGTTCTAACCCTACGTCCTGCCGGCTATGCCCAATCTACCGATTCAGCTGATGCCCCTCCGCCGAGATCACCGGTAACCCAGGATTCCCAGGGTCAAGACTCAAAAGATCCGAATGAACCCACGGAAACTTTGAGAGTTAGCGTCAATGTGGTGCAACTCTTTTTTAACGTCAAAGATAAGAGGGGCGCGCTGATTCCTAATCTCACCAAGAATGACTTTCAAGTCTTCGAAGACGGCAAGCCACAGACGATCAAATACTTTACTCCGGAATCGAACTTGCCTCTAACCCTGGGTATCCTGATTGATTCGAGCGGCAGTCAAGAGCGTGTCCTGGACATGGAAAAGGAGGTAGGAGGCGCGTTCCTATCGCAGATTTTGACTGAGAAAGATCTCGCCTTTGTGATTGATTTCAACGTCAACGCCGATTTGTTGCAGGACTTTACAAGTTCCGTGCATCTGCTCAAGGCGGCACTCAATTCAGCACGCATCAACACCGGTGGCGGAGGAGGGGTGATCCCCGGAATGGGTGGAGGACCTGTGCCGACCGGTCCAACTGGTCCTAAAGGCACGGTGCTATACGACGCGATTTACCTCGCATCCCATGACGAATTGGCGCAGCAAGTCGGACGGAAAGCTATGATTATCCTTACCGATGGCGAGGATCAGGGCAGCGACCTAAAAATTCAGGACGCGATCGAGGCGGCACAGAAATCCGACAGTATCGTCTATGTTCTCCTCTGCGCCGACCGCGGTTTTTATGGTATTGGCGGTTACTCGGGTGAAGGAGAAATGAAGAAACTGAGTCTGGAGACTGGCGGCCGGGTCATAAATGTTGGAAACAAGGTAGATAAATTGAGAGAAGCCTTCGATCAAATCTCAAACGAACTTCGCAGCCAGTACAACATTGGCTACACGCCAACCAACACCGTTAAAGACGGCAGTTTCCGTAAAGTTGAAATTAGACCAAACAGCAAAGACTACAAAATCCAGGCAAGGAATGGCTATTATGCAATGCCGCCAAAAGACTAGATGTCTTTCTGCCAGTTGTGTTCCCGAGCAGCATTGATTTCGTTTCTTCTACTCCTGCATTTATACTTTTGGTAAGGCAGCGACAGCTGGCTGCTTGCACCAAGGAGATTATTCTATGGCTCTTCAGAAGACCGGCAAAATCTGGCATAACTGCAAGCTTATCCGTTGGGAAGACGCCAATATTCACGTGATGTCACATGTGGTTCACTATGGGTCGTCAGTGTTTGAGGGCGTCCGTTGCTATGAACTTCCCAGCGGGCCAGCCATTTTCCGGGCGCAGGAGCACATGCAGCGCTTGCTGGACTCCGCAAAAATTTACCGCATGGACCTCCCATTCTCCCGGGAGGAACTGGTTTCTGCGATGGTTGAACTCGTGAATACTAATGGCGTTTGGCCGTGCTACATCCGGCCCATAGTGCTGCGAGGTTACGGCGATGCTGGCGTTTCCCCCACTGGCTGCCCCGTTGAGGTTTACATCGTAAATTATCCCTGGGGCAAATATCTCAGCAAAGATGATCTGGGCGTTGATGTGTGCGTTTCTTCGTGGACGCGGCTGGCCCCGAATACGCTTCCCGCTATGGCGAAATCTGGCGCAAACTACATGAATTCACAATTGATCCGGATGGAAGCAACCACGAACGGCTACGTGGAGGGAATAGCCCTCGACGTAAATGGCTACGTCAGTGAGGGCTCGGGCGAGAACGTATTTGTGGTTCGCAACGGCGTTTTGCAGACGGCGCCCCTGGGCAATTCGGTGTTGCCAGGAATCACTCGCGATTCCGTGTTGAAAATTGCACGCGATCTCGGAATTCCAGTGCTCGAGGCGGGTATTCCCCGCGAGATGCTCTACATCGCGGATGAGGCATTCTTCACCGGGACTGCGGCCGAAGTCACGCCTATTCGGTCAGTGGATAAGATCCCGGTCGGCGAGGGAACGGTAGGACCGATCACGAAGGCTATTCATAAGGAGTTCTTCGCCATCGTCCGCGGAGAGAAGAGTGATCGTTTCAACTGGTTTACGCCGGTTCCCGTGGGCAGCAAGCAGCCGGTGGGCGTTTAAACGCTATGTCCCGCACCACACAATTTCAACGGGGTATTTTGCGAACGCGCGATCCGATGTGAGAATTGTCATCTCCTCAGCGATCGCCTGGGCGATAATAAGGCGGTCGAACGGATCATTGTGATGCAGCGGTAAGTGATAAACCTTGAGGCTGTGACTTTGAGTTATTGAGAGTGGCCGAATGCGCTGCTCTGCCAATCTTGTAGGAACATAGCGGTTCGGCTCATCCGGCAATTCGAACTTCCCCAATCGCGTTTTTATCGCTATTTCCCACGAACTGGCGGCGGAGAAATAGATTTCTTCTTCTCCGCTACCAAGAATACCGAGTCCAGTCTCCCCGATTTTTTCTGACGATCCTACGCTCCACATCCACACCATCGTATCGAGGAGATACTTCATTTCTTCTTTCGCCGAACCAGCTTCGGAAGTTCGCCGCCATAAAATTCTCTCAGCAAGTCCTCGGGCAGCGGTGCGTCAAAGTCATCGGCGACCCAAACTTTACCGCGATCCATGCCCAGCGGACGAGTCTTGATTTTCTTTTCTAAAGCGACCAGCTTTGCCACCGGGACACCCGCGCGGGCAATGATAACTTCTTCACCGCCCGCCACCCGTTGCAGGAGGCGGGACAAGTGCGTTTTAGCTTCATGAATATTCACTTCCACAAAAGATATTGTGGACTAAGGCGATGGACTAAGTCAATCGCTGGCCGGATTAAGACAGGGCATTCGCGAATCGCATTGAAACCGCTCGACAGCTAAATCTGGCGCCTTCAATCCTGGCAGAACGCAAGTCCCATTACCAAGGTCATCTTGGGATAAGTGACTTTTCAGTAGATCATACGAACAGATTTCCGGGGGGACGTGTCGGAATGAATATTGATGACCTGCTTCGAATTGCGATGGAACGGCGCGCGTCCGACTTGCACCTGAAGGTTGGCAACTATCCCCATCTTCGTATTGATGGCGAACTCACCCCCTTAACCGACCAGCCGCGTGTCAGCGCTGAAGACATGCTGACAATGGCTTTTAGCATGATGTCGGCGCGGCAGAAACAAAAATTCAAAGAGACCACGGAAATAGATATGGCATACGGCGTCGCCGGATTGGGCCGGTTCCGTGTCAACGTTTTCCAGCAGCGCGGCAACGTGGGATTGGTCCTGCGTATGATTCCCACCAAGATTCGCGCCCTTGACGAACTCTATTTGCCAAAGATAGTCGAGCAGGTGTGCGACATGCCGCGCGGTTTGATTTTGGTCACCGGCGTCACCGGATCCGGTAAGTCAACTACGCTGGCAGCCATGATTGACCGTATCAATTCGACGAAAGCGGAACACATCATCACCATTGAAGATCCAATTGAATTCCTGCATCGCGACAAGAAGGGTTACGTAAACCAGCGCGAGATCGAAGTGGACACGCCGTCTTTTTCGGCTGCGTTGCGAGCTTCGCTGCGCCAGGATCCCGACGTTATCCTAGTCGGCGAAATGCGAGACATCGAGACGATTGGCACCGCCATTCATGCGGCAGAAACCGGCCACATGGTTTTCTCCACATTGCACACACTCGACGCGGTTGAAACTATCAACCGTATCATCGCGGTATTTCCGCCACCGGAGCAGAAGCAGATCCGGCTGCAACTTGCCGCAGTGCTGCGCGCAGTCATCAGCCAACGCCTGGTAAAGCGATGCGACGGCGACGGCCGAGTCCCAGCGGTCGAGGTGATGATCAATACCGCGTACATTCGCGAATGTATCCTCGTGCCAGAAAAGACGCGAGCGGTTCGCGATGCAATTTCGGCTGGAACTTCCCAATATGGAATGCAGACCTTCGATCAATCTCTTTGGGATCTGTTTCAGGCTGGGCTAGTCAGCTATGAAACCGCTCTGGAAAACGCCTCCAATGCTGATGACTTCAAGCTGCGGATGCAGGGCATCTCGTCATCGAGCGATATGTCGCGTAACTCCATGCAAGCTGCGGGCTTCGGCTCGCGCTGAAGTCAGATTGTGGGCCGCGCGCCGTTGGGATAAGGGTCAGGTTCTCTCCACGACGGCATACATTTGAAAGCCTATTGATAATCCAGTCTCTCAAGCCGATAATGTTCGCATGTAGAGGCGGACAGTATGCCGATGTCATCTCGTACGGCGCTAGCGGTCGCTTGCTCTCTTAGTTTTTGTATTTCTGCCTTCCATAACCCTGCGTCTGCTCAAGAGATTGGGCAGCCCGAATCCAAGGTTCTCAATGGCGATATCCACACGCCGACCTTGGTTTACGACCAGAACGACCGCTTTGAAACAGAGCAGGTCATCATGAAAAATAATCATCCTCAACTACGCCTGGAAAACCCGGCGGAGATCGCGTGCTTTTTGCCTCCCCTTGCCGGTATTCACACTCCGACCGTAAAAGTTGGGGCGCTGGCAACGCAGGCCAAAGCCAGTCCGGAATATGCAAAAGCATGCCGGGCCATGTCGGATAAGAAATTTGATCTGGCGGAAAAGCAGTTACGCAAGGCAGTCGAGAAATATGCCGAGTACTCCGCGATGTGGGTTTTGCTTGGCCAAGTTCAGGAAAAGCATGATGAAACAGCGCAGGCGCGGGAGTCATGCCTGCATGCTGCGAAAGTTGATCCCACATTCGTGCCAGCCTATCTTTGCCTCGCAGATGTCGCTGCACGCTCTCAGGATTGGAATGAAGTGCTGAAGCAGAGCGACAAAGCATTGGCTCTTGACCCCGCGAGTAATGCGGTGAGTTATATGTTCAACGCGGGGGCGAACTTTAATCTCCATCGCCTTGCGGACGCAGAGAAGAGTGGGTTGAGAGCCTCGCAATTTGCCGAAGATGACATTGATCCTCGCCAACTCCACTATTTACTGGCGGAAATTTATGAGGCAAAAGGCGATCTCGCCAACGAAATGTCGCAGCTTCGCGAGTTCCTAAAGTATGCGGACGGCAAAGAAGCTGACATCGTAAAGCAATATTTAGCGAAACTGGGCGGACTACCAGAGAAGGCTGCCGACTCGGCTGAGGATGATTCCAAGTAAGGCAATCAGCCGGAAACTTGCCCATCACGCACTCTGACCAACCGGATACTCGAGCAGTTTGGGTTTCTGGTCATCGAAGGCTTCATCACTGTTCTGCCGGCAAGATCCTTGAGGATGGCGGCCAGGTAAGGATTTGTTCAAACGGAACCGCTACTAACAACCTTTCGCGCTAATCTGGGCTCTAGTTAAGTATAAAATAAGCTAGGTTTAATCCCCCGGGGCCCGTTACGCGGGCAAAACACTGTTAGACCGACTTGGAAGGACCGTTCCATGAATCTCCGAATTGCTGGGCTTATGCGCATTTTGTTGTCTGTGATACTGGGCACATGTAGTCTTCAATTCGCTGTCGCACAGCAGGCCACTGCCTCGCAGACGGCTGCCGATGGCAACTTGGTTCTCAAGAAGGCGGTTCGCCGCGTTGTGGTGGATGTTGTGGTGACGGACTCGAGCGGAAATCCTGCTCGTGGGCTAACCGAAAAAGATTTTTCGGTGAAGGAGGATGGCAAACCGCAACAAATATTATCTTTTGACGCACATGATTGGGCGGCCTCTTATGCTCCTCTGAAACTGCCAAACCTTCCCCCAAACACTTACCTCGACCTTCCTGCCACGCCGGAGCGAGGTCCGCTCTACGTCCTTCTGTACGATCTTGTCAATACGGAAATGGACGATCAGGCCACCGCACGAAAAGAGATGTTGGACTTCATAAAGACCAAACCCGATGGAACCCGTTTCGCCATCTTCGTGCTTTCGGACGAGCTTCGCCTGGTTCAGGGTTTTACCGACGATCGGAGTGAATTACTCGCTGCGCTGGATCCAAACTCGCCAAAGCCTCACGTGCCCAGAATTTTTCTCATGGGGCGCAACTCTGGGCGGGGAGATGTCCGCATGATGGTCTCCGTACTGAATGACATCGCCAATTTTCTGGATGGATTAGCTGGCCGCAAAAACCTGATCTGGTTTTCGGGCGGGTTTCCGCTGACGCTTTTTCCTAAGGACGACGATGGCCAAACATACCGTGAAGAAATCAAAGATACTCTCAACACCATGGCCAGGGGCCAAGTGGCAATTTATCCCGTGGACGTGCGTGGCGTGGTGGTGACGAATTACTACGCTCCTGCCGGGGCGACGCCCGGCGGCGGAGTTTACACCGACTCCCGCAGCGGCAGCGGCCTGGGATCCGCTGCATCCAGTGGAACCAGTTCCTCAAGCGCGAACGCGAATACGGCAGGAGCCGCGGCGAGCGCGGCAGCTACTGCCGCTTCAAGCATTTCCGCGGCAGGCGTCACTGGCTTTTCAGAGCTCAACAGTGGCTACCAGACCCAGGACGAAATTGCTTACGAAACCGGAGGTCATGCTTTCCATAGCAACAACGGCCTCAAAGAGTCTCTCGCCCAAGTCACCGAGATGGGGGCAAATTACTACACTCTCAGCTACTCGCCTACCAATGAGAATTATGATGGCGCCCTTCGCTCGATCCATGTAGATCTTGCGCGCCGCGGCTATCATCTGGCATATCGCCGTTCGTATTACGGGGATGATCCTGGCTCGTCACACAAACACTCAACCTACAAAGCGTCGAATCCTTCTCCCTCGAGCGAACCCTCCGCCAGTCAACCCGGTGAATTGCTCTACGCAAATATGCAGCATGGGGCGCCCCAGACACATGACGTATTTTTCAGCGTTCACATCCATCCGGTTGCGCCAGCCGCGACCGCTACGCCTGCCCAATTGAATTACTTCGCGGATCAGCCCGCATTTGAGGCAAAACATCATAAGGGCAAGCAACTGGCGCCATTTCAAGTCCAGCCCTATGTTGCCGATTTCTTCGTCCCGACCCGTCAGTTCAGGCAACATTCCCCGCTCGGGGAGGGTGATGCTCTGGAGTTCACGACTGTGGCTTACGATGCGGATGGCATGATTCTCAATAGTATTGTCCAAATGGCGAGCGACCCGGCATCGGCTGCGGAACAATC
Organism: uncultured Acidobacteriaceae bacterium; assembly: GCA_963796015.1. Taxonomy (GTDB): domain Bacteria; phylum Acidobacteriota; class Terriglobia; order Terriglobales; family Acidobacteriaceae; genus PALSA-188. The sequence goes on from CAWCJR010000007.1 coordinate 64,644, forward strand.
CACCCCTCAACACACTGGCTACCATATTTTGCAGGATATTGACGTTCCAGCTAAGGCAGCCTCGATACGTGTCGGAGTGCGAGACAAAGCGACCGATCATATAGGGACCCTGGAAGTTACGCTACCGTTGACTCCGGAGCCACCGACGCAGGCCGTCGCAGTGCCCGCGTCGAATTCGCAGCGATGAAGTTTCGCGACAATCTAGCTCAGAATTCTCGAGGGCGGGGACCTGTGATGGAGCTGAACGCCAGGGTGCGAATGAAGAGCACCTGCCTGTGCCTAATTGTCGCCGGGCTGATTTTCTTCATGGTTTCCTGCATTGCGTCCGCCCAAGACACTGTAGCCGGTTTCGATGACTTGGTCGCAAGGGCCTCCACGGCACGCGAGCAGAATAATCTGCCGCAGGCGATTGATCTCTACACTCAGGCCGAACAGCTCAATCCAAAATGGCCGGATGGCTGGTGGTTTCTCGGGTCATTGCAGTATGCGACTGACGCATATGGTCCAGCCCGCGATGCTCTTACTCATTACATTGACCTTAATCCGAACGCCGGCCCAGCGATTGCATTGCGCGGGCTATGCGAATTTGAAACCGGCGAGTATGTTCAATCGCTGGCGGACATTCAGCGAGGGATCGCCTTGGGGGCGGCGAACCAGCCTCGCAATGCAGAGATTCTGCAATATCACGAAGCGCTGTTGCTTACACGCAATGGGAGATTTGCGGATGCGCTACGAGCGTACGGGCTGTTAGCTAAGGCGGGCGCGGCGAATCCCGACTTGTTTGAAGGGATTGGGCTGGCGGGTTTGCGGACGCCCCTATTGCCAAAAGAGGTTGAGGCGAGCCAGCACGAGTTGTTCGTTATGGCGGGGGACGCGGCATTTCACTTCATGACAGAAGATGAGAAGGCCGCGCAACAGAAATTTCAGGACTTGTTTCAGCATTACCCCAACGCAGGGAATGCGCACTATCTTTATGGCTACTTATTGTTCCCGAGTGACCCCGATCAGGCCTCCTTGGAATTTAAGCGCGAATTAGAGATCGTGCCGTCAAACGCGGCGGCGAGCCTGATGCTCGCCTGGATTTCCCTGATACGAAACAATCCGTCCGAGGCATTGATGTATGCTCAAAAAGTGGTAGCCGAAGAGCCTACGTTCCCCAGTGCCCAACTCGTGCTGGGCCGCTCGCTGGTGGAAACGGGCGACGCAAAAGGGGGATTGTCACATCTCGAAAAAGCGTTGCAGCTCGAACCGCAGAACCTTGAGGCCCATATCGCCCTGGCCAAGGCATATTCAGAATTGGGGCGAAAGCAGGACGCCAGGCGCGAGCGCTTACTATGCCTCCAGTTTACAAAAAATGAAACGAGTCAGGTTGCTAGTCCTTAGGACTTTTTCGGCCGCCCTGCTTTGCATCATGGTCGTGCCCACAATGGCGCAAGTGAGTCGGAACAGATCCGAGTCTCCTTGTGCAGGTTGCCATTCAGCGCAGGCGACCACCCAGCCGAAGACGCCGATGGGACGGGCCCTTGAACTTCCCGGAGATGATCCGACGCTCAAGCAGCGTTCGAAATTAACTTTCCACAGGGGTGCATACACCTACACCGTTGAGACGCACGGCGACACAAGCACCTACAACGTTACCGACGGTACACGCACAATTTCACTGCCGATCCATTGGAACTTTGGGTACGGAGCGCAAACCTGGTTTCTGGAGCGGGACGGGGATTATTTCGAGAGCATGGTGAGCTACTATCCGTCCATTGACGGATTAGATATTACGACAGGAGATCAGAGCCTGACCCCGACTACCCTCGATGAGGCGGTCGGCCGAAAACTTCAGAAGCATGAACCCAAAGATTGCTTTGGGTGCCATGCCACGAATGCCGTCAGAAATGAAAAACTGGATCTGGAATCGTTACAGCCCGGCGTAACCTGCGAGCACTGCCACAAGGGTTCAGCCGCCCACCTGGTTGACGCGTCCCAGGGGGAGTACGGAACTGCTCCGCCGGATCTGCACAAGCTGTCTTCCGAGGACATATCGAATTTTTGCGGGCAATGTCACCGAACGTGGGACACGGTTGTAAGGAGTCAATGGCGAGGCCCCATAGACGTGCGCTTCCAACCTTATCGTCTTGCGAACAGCAGATGTTTCGACGGAACCGATCCGCGCATCAGTTGCATCGCCTGTCATGATCCGCATCAGGATATTGTCCGCCAGGATTCTTCCTACGATGGAAAATGTTTAGTGTGCCATGCGGCGCCAGGACATCCAGCGACACCCTCTTCCGAGATCCCGGCTACGTGTCCGGTGGCCAAATCGAATTGTGTAAGTTGCCATATGCCAAAAGTCAAACTACCCAACGGACTGGTGACGTTCACGGACCATCAAATTCGGGTTGTAAAAGCGGGAGAGCCTTATCCCAATTGAACAACTCTACCGGTTTCCGATCAGATCTTTGATTGAGGCGGTCAGCATATTGCGGGAGTTCCTTTTTTTCGATTATGCTTCCCTATGAGGGGTATCTTCCGGTCCAGCGATTCGAAGACCAATGAAATGGCAATGCGCCGAATTTGGGCCAAAACCGGTCTAGCGCTTGCAGTTTGTTTGATAACGCCGTTCCTCAGAGCAGATTGCGTGGGACCCCATGGCTTGGAACTCAAGGTTCACGACCATCCTGATGCATCCGCCTTCTCCGAACTCGGCTTCTGGTTCGGCGATCATGGACAATACGCCTGCGCCGTCAAATCTTACAGGGTGGCTGTAAAGCTCGATCCACGCTCTCCCGACCTCTTATATCTTCTGGGACTCAGCCTCTATTCGTCAGACAACGCTCAGGAAGCGGTTGCTCCACTGCAACAAGCGATTCAACTCAAGCCCGGGGTCCTCAAACCCCATCTCATCCTGGCTTTCGCCCTGGCTAAGCTAGGACGCGGTGAGGAAGCCAAGGCCCAATTCGAGGCTGCGCTCCAAATAGACCCCCGCTCGACAGAGGCTCTTGACGGGTTCGCCAAACTTCTGAGCGCGCACGGGGATTATCCTGCCGTGATTGCACTCCTGCGACAGGCTCCGCCCGATGAAAATCTCGCCCTCGACCTCGCCGATGCTTATGACAAGGCAGGAACGCTGGACGAAGCCGCCAATGTCCTGACCGAAGGTCTGCGCGCGAATCCGTTATCTCTTCCGCTATCCAACGCTCTTGTGATCGTTCTGGTCAGGCAGACACATTTTGAAGCTGCTGCGAAATTCGCGGCGAAATCCGTCAGCCTGCATCCTCAGGATATCCCCGCCCAGATTCTCTATCTTCATGTTCTGGTGCTGAACGACGATGTTGCGGACGCAAAACCGCTGGCGCGCAAACTGCTCGCTGCCGCGCCTCACGACTTCGGCGTCCTCTATCTGAATGGCGTTTTGGAAAGGGAAGCGGGGGATTATGCAGTTGCCCGAGCTCATCTTGAGGAAGCCGTGAAGTTAAATCCCAACCACTACAACTGCCACTACAATCTCGGAGTTGTTCTCGCCCAACTCAAAGATCCTCGCGGGGCAAAGGAGCAGCTTGAAAAAGCGCTTGCCCTCGGGGCCACCGAGCCACAGATTCGCTTCGAACTGGTTTCCGTACTTCGCTCTCTGGGAGAAACCCAACAGGCGCAGGAGCAACTCAAACTTTACCAGCAGGAGGCGCAAGCCAAAACGAACAGCACTCTGGCCGCGGTCAAGGCGGCGCAGGGCGATAAAGAGATGGCAGGCGGCGATGCCCAGAAAGCGGTCGGATTCTATCGCGAGGCAGCGCAGGCGAATTCGAAGGACGCCACGCTTCACTACAAGCTGGCGCTCGCGCTGGATCGTACCGGCGATACCACCGCCGAGAGGGGGGAATTGGAGCAGGCGATTAAACTCGATCCCAACCTCGCAGTCGCGCACAACCAATTGGGGTATCTGTTATCGCAGAATGGCGATACCGCGTCCGCCGAAGAGCACTTTCGCCTGGCGGTTCGTGCCGCACCGGGGTATACCCAGGCATGGGTGAGTCTGGCTGCAACTCTCGGCATGGAGTCGCGTTTTCCAGAGGCCGAAGAGGCAATTGCCATCGCCCTTCGGCTCGATCCTCAGAATACCGAAGCCCAGCAATTGCGCAAGGACCTCACCGCTGCGCAAGCCCAGCGCTGAACCTGCATGTAACGCCGTGCCTGATAGACTTCTACCTAGCATGATCACCGCAAAATCGGGCTTTTGGACCCGTCGCAATGTACTGCGCATGCTGCCGGGCGCGTTTGCATCGATGCTTGTGCCCAAGCTCTTCGGGATTGCAACCCCCGTCGCTGAGCCCATCAAGCCGTTCTCTCGATTTGTAGACGTGGCCGCGACCGCCGGACTTACCCAGACGACGGTTTATGGCGAACCCGGCCATATAACCTATATCGTGGAAACGACTGGCACTGGTTGCGCCTTTTTCGACTACGACAACGATGGCTGGATGGACATCTTCATCCCCGGTGGCCGCCGGGTTGATGGTGTTCCTCCTGGCTCCAGCAATCGCCTTTACCGGAATAATCGGGATGGCACGTTTACGGACGTAACCGCGAAGGCCGGGTTGGTTGATGCCGGTTGGGCTAACGGAGTCTGCGTGGGCGACTACAACAATGATGGTTTCGAAGATCTCTTCATCACGTACTACGGCCAGAATCGTCTCTATCGCAACAATGGTGATGGCACTTTTTCGGACGTGACCACCAAAGCAGGGCTGCTTTATCCCCACACCCGATTTAACACTGGCTGCACATTTGTGGACTATAACCGGGACGGGTTGCTCGATCTTTTTGTTTCCAACTACGTTGAAATTGATCTGGCAACTGCCCCGAAACCCTCGCTGACCGTTCCCAACTGCAACTACGAGGGTGTTCCTACGAACTGCGGTCCCAACGGCTTGGGCGCGCCCGGTCACTACTTGTATCGCAATAATGGAGACGGAACTTTTACCGATGTTTCAAAAGAGTCTGGCGATCGCCGCTTGCCGGGGATCGTTCGGCCTTACAGCCGTGGCCTTCGATGCAGATGAGGATGGGTGGCAGGATATTTTCGTGGCCTGCGATTCAACACCCAGCCTTCTCCTGTTGAACAATCACGATGGCACCTTCCGTGAGGAGGCCCTGCTTCGTGGGATCGCACTCGGCAGTGGCGGTGAATTACTTGGCGGCATGGGCGTTGGCGTGGGGGATTACAACCTGGACGGTCACATCGATCTGGTAAAAACTCATTTTCAAAACCAGTCCACCGGGCTTTACCGCAATAATGGCAAGGCGGAGTTTGACGACGTCACTGCCCAGGCCGGTCTGAATCCGGAACGCCGCTTTATCAGCTGGGGCACAGGCCTGGTTGATTTCGACAATGACGGCTATCCGGACATCTTGATTGCAACCGGAACTGTTTATCCGGAACTGGAACGCGTGTACCCAAATAAGTATCCCGCTCACAGCCCCCGGATTCTCTATCGTAATCAGCGCGATGGCACGTTCGTCGAACTTGGCGATGAGGCCGGCCCTGGCATTTCAGCGCGGCACACAAGCCGGGGCTGCGCTTTTGGCGACTTCGACAATGACGGCGATATGGATGTGCTCATCATGAATGTGAATGAGCCGCCGTCGCTGTTGCGGAATGACGCGCCCTCGGGAAATCACTGGTTGAAAGTCCGCCTGGAAGGGACGAAGAGTAATCGCAGCGCCATCGGCGCGCGCGTCCTGGTTCACTTCGGCGGAAAGGTGCAGGCCCAGTGTGTCGCCAGCCAGTCGAGTTACATTTCGGCGAACGATCCACGATTACACTTTGGATTGGGAACAGCATCCACCGCGGATGTCGAGGTTCACTGGCCAACTGGTAAGAGCGAAACTTATCCTAAATTAACTGCGGGACAGCTTGTCACGATTCGTGAAGGCGAGGGAATCGTAAAAGGGCGCCCATTTCGCTAGAGTCAAAACGCTTGGAGCTTCGGTAAAGTGCAATTCACAGAAGCGATGAAGATAATTCGACGGTATTCGTCACTGAACGTCCCACTCTGCCAGGTCAGGCTCGTAACTGGATTCAATCCGCTGCACCTGCAAACTTTCTTGCATGCGCATCTACAGCAACTGATCCCGACCAAGCGCGTGATCGTTTCGACGGGAGCGTATGGGACCTGGTGGGAACCCTTGCAGGCATGCGACCTTAAGGGTGAGCTGATGGCTGGACGGCCTCGGGACCAATTTCTCCGGCGATACCGGCCCAAAGCCGGGAAACCGGAGCGACCAGTACGTCCAGGACTCGACCCTCGCCGCCCGATTCCTCATACTTGATCGAGCCGGGTTGCGACAACTGGCCGCTGCCGGAATGGCGATCGGCGCCCATTCTCTCTCACCACCCGATTCTCGCCCGTACGTCCGAGGAATTGGCTTGGCGGGAAATCTTTGAAAGCCGAAGCGTCCTTGAGAATGCCTCGGGGAATACGGTTTGGGCGTTTGGGTATCCGTTCGGCGATGCTGGTACAGTTACAGCGCGAGACTTGCGGCTGGCCGAACAAGCCGGTTTTCGATGCGCCTTTATGAACACCGGCGGCGGGTTTGGCGCGAAGATCAATCGGTTCGCGTTGCCGCGTGTTCACGTCACCGCCGACATGAGATTATTCGAGTTTGAAGCCCATATCTCGGGCTTCTACCGCTCACTGCGCAAGAGGCTGCTCGGCGGCGATGAACTGGAAGTCGCGGTATGACTCGTGAAGCGTGCGTCTTTCTTGACTGCATTAAACTTTTTACCTCTGTAAATTGGGTTACGATCCAGAAAACTTATGCCGAAGCGTAGGACGGGGAGCACGGAGCAACCTAAAACCTTGCGAGGCTGGCAGCAAATCGCTGTACTCCTCGGTGAGCCGCTATCAGTCGTTCAACGGTGGGCTACTGAAGGGATGCCGGTTCACAAGGAGGGCAGATTCGTCACAGCCTTGCCAGTCGAATTGAATGCTTGGCTCGGAAAGGAATCCGGCAAGCCAGTGCATGCGAGCACAGGGACTACGGACCTCACCGCGGAGTTGAAACGAGGGCTGGTCTATGTTCGGAATGAGAACAAACCGTCAAGAAAGTCGGAAGAATCTAACAGCGCAAAGAAAAGAAAGATGTGAATTCCAAGGACAACCATCGCACGACAAAACATATTTGCTGGGATCAGTAGTCTGTAGAGAGTTGAAGGCTCGACAAGTTATTTCCTTTTTACCAGCATACATGATTTACCCGATTGTCTACGGAGCAGCGATGTTCGGAAAATAATAAGACCTATGCGGATAACGACAGCGCCCTTTTCGGCGCGCTATTTTTTTGGAGGGCAAAGGTGAGTGAATGGCGGATCTTCGATTGGGAGAGGAAGTGGCGTCCAGATTCTTCGCAAGAAGTGCGAAAGCGTTGAGACTCCGGCTCGAACACCTCCTAGCCACGAGGAGCGCCCTATTTTCCGCTCGGCGATGCCACGATCAGACCTGCCAACTGGCCCCGCTGCGAGTGAGCGAGATAGACCGTGCCATCTTTAGTGACGACTCCATTGCGAGCGCCCTCGTGTGTAGGTACTTGCGCAATCAAGCTGAGCTTGCCGGCAGCGTCCACTCGGGCGATGGTGAGCCGCGCGTCCTTGGCAGCGCCTACGTATAGCGTGTGAGTCGCGGGCGAGTAGATGAGGTCATCCACACCGTCGCCGGTATCGATAGACGATAACTTCTCACCGTTGTGTCCTGACATCCAGAACTTCAGCCTGCGTGCTGCAAGCAACGAACAGGAACCCAGCTTTTTCATCGACCGATATGCCATGCGGACCGTCCTCGCCACATGATGAGGGCCACTTCGCCACGGTTTTATGCGTCTTGAGATCAATGGCAGTCGTTAGGTCCTTGTCCTCATAATTCATGTACAAGCGCCCGCGCTTTGCATCGACTGCGTATCCTTCGGGTCGGCCTTCGAAGGTGAGTTTTTCTTTCTGACTCAACGTCTGGCTATCCAAAATTCGGACAGATTTGTCACGCGGCGCGGTTACCCAGACTTCCTTGGTGGGCGCCACATAGACGACGCCATCGGGAGTGGAATCGATGCGTCCACAGGTCTTACGTGCAAGGGTCTTTTGATCGATGGCGCAAACGCTGGAGTCGGCCCGGTCGCCGATGTAGACCATGCCGTCGCCCACCGATACTCCGCTGGGGCCCTGAACGCGCGTTCGACCTCCGCTTTCTACTTCGTGGGTGGCAAAGCCCGAGATCTCATGAATCCAGCCGTTGCTTGTGTTCACGACATCCACCGAGCCAACATTAATCGCGGGAACCCAAACGTATCCTGTTTTGGGATCATAGGTGATGTAATCCATTGTGATGTTTCCCTTGCCGTGGTCGGGAAGGGCGAGGGTTCTCGTCGTGTAGGTCGCGTTTTGGGGGCTGGCGGCCTGCATTGCAATGGCGATTGCGACCATGCCCACGCCCAGGGTGACTGCTGGCAATGGAAAGATTCGGTGTTTCATAGCTCGCATACTAGCACTTTAAGATTCGCCCATGTACTTACGCGGGTTGCCTCCCGGAAAATTTTCTTTTACTTCCATTTCAGTCAAGTCAATGTAAGTTCGTTATTACAAAATATTGATAGGTCTTTAACCTCTCCGTCACAAACCCTTACTACTATCGCCATCTACGAACCAACCGATAGATTGCAACATTCCTTTCGTTCTTGTCGACCATGGTCCGATCCCAATAGTCTGCCATCGACTGAGTGGAGAGAATGTCAGCGAAAGCTGCATTGAATTAGGTAGTCTTGCAGTATGAGGGAATCCCGTTTGGTTTTGAGCGAAAACAAGCACCTCCTCCGCTGGGTGGAGAAAACAGCTGCCTTGACTAAGCCATCTTCGATCCATTGGGTGGATGGCTCGGAGGGGGAGTACGAAAAACTCTGCTCACAGATGGTTAAGTCCGGAACGTTGATAAAACTTAACCAAGAGTTGTGGCCCGGCTGTTATCTGGCTCGTTCAGATGCTAGCGACGTGGCGCGGGTTGAGGACCGCACCTTCGTTTGCTCGCTGTCAAAAGAGACTGCGGGTCCCAACAATAATTGGGAGAACCCGTTCATCATGCGGCGCAAGTTGAAAGCGCTATTTAACGGCGCCATGCAAGGTCGAACCATGTACGTGCTGCCCTTCAGCATGGGGCCGGTGGGATCTCCCAGGTCGCAGATCGGTGTGCAACTCACCGACTCACCTTATGTTGTTGCGAATATGAAGAAGATGGCACGCATAGGCCTCCCAGTATTCAAAGAAATTGACAAGGACATAAAGCGGGTTGTGCCTTGCGTACATAGCGTCGGCATGCCTCTCACCGCCAAACAGAAAGATGTTCGTTGGCCGTGCAATCCAGAAAAATATATTGTTCACTTTCCGGAAACACGCGAAATATGGTCATACGGCTCGGGATACGGCGGTAATGCATTGTTGGGCAAGAAATGTTTCGCGTTGCGTATCGCCTCAAACATGGCGCGAGACGAAGGCTGGATGGCTGAACACATGCTCATCGTCGGTGTCGAGTCGCCCGCTGGCGAGAAGACATACGTTGCCGCTGCCTTCCCCAGCGCGTGCGGAAAAACAAACTTCGCCATGATGATCCCGCCAGCAGGTTTTGAGGGCTGGAAAGTCTGGACGGTAGGTGATGACATTGCCTGGATTTGGCCGGACGAAGATGGTCGCCTTCGCGCGATGAATCCGGAGGCAGGGTTTTTCGGTGTGGCTCCCGGCACGTCCAAAAAAACTAATCCGAATGCAATGGCCGCACTTTCCCGAAACACTATTTTCACTAACGTCGCCCTCACTCCTGAAGGTGGTGTCTGGTGGGAAGGCATGACGGACCAGCCTCCATCGAAATGCACTGATTGGCGCGGACAGCCGTGGACGCCGGAGCTCGAAAAACAGAGCGGGGTTAAAGCAGCTCATCCGAATGCTCGGTTTACATCTCCGGCATCGCAATGTCCCACAATTGATCCGGCATGGGAGGATCCTAAAGGTGTGCCTATCAGCGCAATTATCTTTGGCGGCCGCCGAGCACACACCATCCCGTTGGTTTATCAGGCCTTCAACTGGAGTTCAGGCGTCTACACAGGGGCAACAATGGGAAGTGAAATGACCGCGGCGGCGGCCGGCACGGTCGGACGAGTGCGTCGCGATCCAATGGCGATGTTGCCTTTTTGCGGCTATCACTTAGGAGATTACTTTCGCCACTGGCTTACCATGCAACGCGCGTTAGAAGTAACCCCGCGAATTTTTCATGTGAATTGGTTTCGGAAAGACTCAAACGGGGACTTCCTGTGGCCTGGATTCCGGCAGAACATGCGCATTTTGCGCTGGATAGTCGACCGGGCTCACGGACGAGCTTTAGGGAAAGAGACACCGATTGGCTGGGTGCCGCGCTACGAAGATATTGAATGGAAAGGGCTGGATTTTTCAAAAGAAAAGTTTGAGGAGCTGCAAAACGTCGATCGAAATGCATGGCGGGACGAAGTGATCGATCATGAAAGGTTGTTTCTTCAGCTTCATGATCACCTTCCTCCGGAGATGATTTATGAGAGAGAGCTTTTAATCTGCAGGCTTTAGTTCTTGTAGGCGGTACTTCGGACTCCGCTACGTGTGGAACTCATGATGGGCATGACATTGAGACCGTATCTTTCACTGCTTTTCATCTCGGCATTTACACTTGCCGCGGCCGCTCAACAGTCTGCTCCGGTAACGGCTGAGATTTCTCCACCAGCCGCTAGCAGCGCACCATTGACCCTAACTTTTCAGGATGCAGCGGAAATCATTCCATGATCTGATCCCGGTCCTAGGCCTCGCCATTCTGCTTGTCTTCATCGTGCTGCTGTTCTATGGGAATGATTATGGTGATTGGAATTGTGGCCAAGAACGGAATCTTGTTGCTCGATGCCGACGACGGGCTACGGGCCCATGGCCTTTCCGCCGAAGATGCAATGCTTCAAGCCAGCCGCCGGAGACTTATTTGAAATCCCACACTCATACATTCGTTGAGAGTTGCCATAACCCACCTCAAATAAATTCCAGTGTCCTATTAGTGTCCCCGCTGATCATTCTGACGAATGAAAGCTCTCGTTGATTTCTGAGGCCACATTTCTATGTAATTTGGCTCTGAAACGTCGCCTACCATTTTTTGGAAATTTTCTTCCAGTTCAGTAATGAGAGTTCGCCGCGAGATTTGACTTTCTTTGCTACCGTCGGGATTCAGTCATACCGCAATACGACGATCGGATCGAGGCGAGAGGCCCTTCGCGCGGGCAGGTAGCAGGCCAAAAGCGCGGTGATCACAAGCAAGGACGCAGCCGCGCTGAATACCAGTGGATCAGTGGCCCGAATATCAAATAGAAGCGCAGCGAGCAACCGCGTGAGAGCAAGTGAAATAGCAACGCCGCACCCCACGCCAACCAGCGCCAAGCCCATCCCCTGTTCTAATACAAGTCTTAGAATATCCCAACGCTGGGCGCCCAGAGCCATGCGGATACCCAAATCCCGTCTTCGCTGCGAGACACTATAAGCCATTACGGCATAGATCCCAATCGCTGATAACAACAAAGCAAAGCCAGCAAAGATTCCCACAAACGACATGACCAGACGTGGTTGGGCAACCGACAAGGCGAGCACATCGTCCAGGCTCTGAATACCAGTGATCGCCAGATTTGAATCGATTTTCCCTAATTCTTGTCGCACCGCAGCGACCAAAGATTGGGAATCGGACTGTGATCGAACGATGAGCGTAGCGGTCGCTTCAGGACTCTGTGGCAGCGGCAAATACATCTCATCAACAATTGGCGACGTTAATGTGTTGAATTTCACATTCCCGACCACCCCCACCACCAGGCGCTGAATCTGATCGCGCGAATTCGCCAGATGCTTGCCCAAGGGATCCTGATTTGGCCAGTAACGGTTTGCCACTTCTTGATTCACGATAACTACGGGTTGGCTGGTTGCAGAATCTTGATCTGTAAAGACTCGCCCGCTGAGCAATGGAGTGCGGATTGTTTGAAAGTAATCCGGAGTGACTTGGCGGACTGCGATCACGGGGTCTTTACCGAGACCCCGGCAGGCAAAGCCCTCCGGGCAGAAGAAGACAAGCCGAAACGCTCCCGACAGCGGCAGATAAGTTGTGACCGCCGCACTTTGCACACCCGGTATGGTTTTTACTTGTTCCACGAGCCTGCGATAGAACTGGGTCTGCAATTCCTGCGAATAACGCACGGGCAGGTTAATGGGGAAAGTCATTACATTATGGGATTCAAATCCAGAGTCTACCGCGAGGGTCCGAACAAAGCTCTTAATGAGCAGTCCGGCGCCGGTCATCAAAACCAAAGCAACAGCGACTTCGGCAATCACGAGAGTGGCGCGCAGCCGGCTGCGTCCGGTCCCGTCCGAAGAACCGCGTCCTCCTTCTTTCAAGCTATTGTGCAGATTCCATCCCGAAACCTGCAAAGCTGGAATGATTCCAAAGACCACGGCAGTAAGCCCTGACAATAAAAGCGAGAATACCAACACGGGGAGATCCAGCGTCGCCTGTTCTAACCGAGGTACGGTCCCGGGAGCGGTCGAGCGCACCAAGGGCATCAACAATGCCGCAAGAAGTACTCCCAATGCTCCGCCTAGCAGGGATAACATGAGGCTTTCCGTCAGCAATTGGCGAATCAGTTGCGCCCGGGTCGCGCCGAGCGCCTTGCGGATGGCGATTTCTTTCTGGCGGGCAGTCGCTTTCACCAGCAGCATGCTGGCGACATTGGCGCAAGCAATCAATAAGACAAAACCCACCGCAGCCAGCAGGACCAGCAGCGAAGGCCGCAGGGGCCCTATCAGGGACTCTTCCAGCGTTACAGTTGAGATCCCGAACTGCGTTGCATCTGGATAGCTGCCAAATTGCTTGTAATTGGCATTAATGGTGTCGAGTTCTGATTGCACTTGGAGCAGAGTTTCACCCCGACGCACTCGCGCGATAACAGCGAGATAGGAGGCGCCAGAGTGGACTAACGCTGGCTTAACAAAAGTTGTTTCAAATACGCGCGGCAACCAGACTTGCGGTTCTGGAAACAAGATAGGGAAGTTGAAGGTGGCGGGCAGGATTCCGACAACAGTGACGTTTTTTCCATCAAGCGTTATTGACTTCCCCACAAGGTCGGGATCGCCGCCGAAGTGGCTGTGCCAGAAGCCATCGCTGATCATAACTACGTCTGCGCCTCCCGGCTGATCCTCCTGCGGCAGAAACGAGCGGCCTTGGTTTGGCGTTGCTCCAAGAACCGAGAAGAAGTCTTGCGAGACTTTTGCGGCGGTAACCGCTTCCGCTTCGCCCTTGGTTGCCATGCTCATGTTCAAGGTGTAGAACGCCGCGACTGCCTCCAACGACTTACTCTGCGCCCTGATCTGCTCAAACTTCGTAAAAGAGACGTTGAGAGGAGTATGGCTTTGCAGATCCACCGAATTAATGGCAAGAAGTCGTCCCGGATCTGGATAGGAAAATGGACGCAAGAGCACCGCGTCCATGACGCTGAATATGGCCGTGTTTGCTCCGACGCCTAAAGCCAAAGTCAGAACTGCTACGCTCGTGAACGCGGGACTCTGCATAAGCACGCGTAATCCGAACTTTACGTCTTGCCATACGGTTCCCATATCTCACCACTTTCCGACGCCTTGGAAACAAATTTCCCGTCACTCGCCCGGAGCAATTTTGTCGCAACATCATCCACTGAGACTTCTTGAAAATGAGCGTAAACCTGTTTCAGGAACGCTGAAAGCGTTCAGATTCGCAAATCGGATGTCCGGAATTGAACATTCCGATGTGTGAGACTTTACGAATACTTGAATTGTTCTGTTATGAACCCGCGAACGATAGCGTATTGGGGCACAAGACGATGACCGCGGCTTGGGTTGTCGAAATAAGGTCGCTATTGATATTGATCTCAGGCCGCCTTCAGGCCGTTTGGAACCAGCGGCAGCGAGCGTAAACGCACGCCGACTGCATCGAAAATGGCATTCGCGATCGCTGGGGCGAGACCGATCAGCGGGCATTCACCCGCTCCGGCCGAAGGAATATCTTTCCGGTCGAGCAGGACGGTTTCGATAACCGGAAGATCGCTGAAACGAGGAACACGATATTGTGACATCCTGCCATTAAGAATTTTCCCGTTCTCAAATTCAATGGCTTCAAAAAGAGCTCCGCCCAATCCCTGGACGTTGGCTCCCTCGACCTGGTTGCGGAGGTTGTCGGGATTTACGATTGCGCCGCATTCGAAAGCAGAAACAACACGCACAACCTTCACTGTTCCCACCTTGCGGTCAACGCGGACCTCGGCAAATGTCGCAATGTTGCCGAGTTTTTCGTAGCCTCCACCCATTCCAAAACCCTGGCCCGGCTCATTTTTCTGCTTTCTCCATCCAAATTGGTTCGCCGCTGCCTGGAAGACTGCGCGCAGCCTCTCGTTCTTCAAATTTCTCATTCGGAAGTCGAGCGAATCCATCTTCAATGCATGCGCTAATTCGTCCATGTGCGACTCGCGGGCAAAATGGTTCGCGGTTGCTGCGAGTGCGCGATACGATCCCTGCCGCAACGGAGAGCGCGTGGGATGAAATACTATGCGCTGATTAGGAATCTCGTAATAAGTGCGAATCCCCGCCGAGCCGGAATTGTAGTTATGGAAGTCCCATGCCGTGATTGTGCCGTCGTTCCGTGCAGCGCTCGCAACATCAATTACGCCGGCGGGACGGAAGTATGCCCAGGTGAACTCCTCTTCGCGAGTCCATACAACCTTGACGGGACGCTTGGCCGACCGGGCGAGGCGTGCAGCCTCAATTGCCGTTTCCCCGGTATGCTTGCCTCCATATGCCGAACCAGTATCCGGGACCAGAACACGCACCTGGTCCTGTGGAATCCGAAAGGCACGTGCCAGCTCTTCTCGAACTCCAAAAGGACGCTGAGTACCGGTCCATACAGTTACATTTTCGCCATCCCATTTCGCCAACGCCGCGCGAGGCTCGAGCGGGACGTGCGCAATGTAAGACACGGTGTAGGTCTGTTGGAGACGAAGCGTGGCCGAAGCCATCCCTTCATCCAGGTTACCCGTTTCGTAACCGTCGCCATCCCCGGTGCGATCGCTTCCCTCGACAGGATTTTGTTTCAGATAGTCGAATAATTCCTTGTTCGAAGGCTGTGGCTCGGATTGCCATTCAGCGTGGATAGAGGCAACCGCAGCGGCGGCCAGCATCGAACTGGGCGCGGCAACTCCAATAAAATTACCATCATGAACAACTACTGCGCCCATCCGCTCCGCTTTGCCGGAGTCGACTGAGATCAGGGTCGCCCCAAACGAAGGCGGCCGCAGTATCTTGCCATAGAGCATGTCGGGCAATTTCTGATCTGATGGATAACGGCTCTTTCCCGTCACAAAATCGCTTCCATGGATCTTGGGCGAGGATTGACCGAGCACCTTCCAATCTTCCGCGGGAATGAGCGGGTCTTCAGCAGCTATGGTTTGGGTAAGCTGCTTTCCCTTGATCAGCGCAGCGTATTCCATCGCGCGGTTAGTTTGACGATCGATGATCTTGCCATCGGCGGCGAGTAGATGTGTGCTATCTATCTGCCATTGTTCCGCAGCGAGATCAATGAGCTGATTGCGAGCGGCGGCGGCGACTTTGCGAAGTTGCAGATTCATGGTGGGCGTGGTCCGGCTCCCGAAAGTACCCACATCAAAGGGAGTGAGTCGAGTGTCGCCCATCACTAGTTCGATTTTTTCTATAGGGAAGCGAAGTTCTTCAGCGACCGCCTGAGTCAGCGAGGTCCGGATGTTCTGACCCATCTCCACCTTTCCCGTATACACCGTAACTCTGCCGGTTTCTCCGATATGAAGCCACGCATCAATCTGTTTGGGTAAGGAGTCTTCACTCTGCGGCCTTGCTCCGCCGCCGGACTCCTGTGCCATGACTGAGTTCTTTAGAGTGGAGACGATGAGGATTCCAGCGCCGAAGAGCTTGAAAAATTGCCGACGGTCCAGATCAAAGCGATAGACGGGATCAGATTTTAGGTCATAGCCTTCGGCTTCCAACTGAGCCTGAGCTAATCTGTCACTCATTTCGCAGATCCTTTGTCGGCTCTTGATTTCGCCATAGTGTCCGCCGCTTTCTGAACGGC
Organism: uncultured Acidobacteriaceae bacterium; assembly: GCA_963796015.1. GTDB lineage: Bacteria > Acidobacteriota > Terriglobia > Terriglobales > Acidobacteriaceae > PALSA-188. Next base: position 80,843 of record CAWCJR010000007.1, read on the forward strand.
AAGGATGATGCGGGAATAAGTTCCGCAGCGGCAAATATTGCCGTCCATGAACTCAACGATTTCGTTTTGCGTGGGATTGTTATTCTGACCAAGCAAACTAACCGCGGACATAATCATGCCCGAGGTGCAGTACGCGCACTGCATTGCACCCTCTTCAAGAAATGCTGCCTGAAGGGGATGAAGATGTTCGCCGCTAGCCAGACCTTCGATGGTGGTGATCTGCTTTTGTTCGACGTCTTCAACCTTGGTGATGCAGGACCTATGGGCTTTTCCGTCAACCAAAACAGTGCAGGCGCCACATTGGCCTTCGCCGCACCCATACTTCGCTCCAGTCAAATCAAGCAGTTCGCGCAACACGGTGAGAAGGCTGGTGCCAGGATCTGCCTGAAAGTTGTATTGACGTCCGTTAATTGCAAGGTGAGTTGTTGCCATTCCGCGATCCGGTTGAATGTTGAGCAGCGCGTTTCTATAAATAATATACCGCCATGACGAGCCACTTGAACTCTTCGCCATTTGTTCATCACTTCAATTCGAGAGCGGGGTTGAACGTTTCGCATTGCGAACATCGCGTTGATGACATTCAGAGTTCCAAGAATGGAGAGGATTTCTCTGCAATCCGATTGCTTTGCGAACTTGCCTTAGGTGAGAAACGCTTCCCATTTCCTGGCAGCGGGATCGATTTGGACAGTCCCGGCTGCGACTCTGAAATTGGCGCCGGCGACACGGTTCACTCTCAACGCGCCGATTGTGCCGGGCAACGAAACAGAAGATGGAACTGGTCCCTCGGCACGATTGAATCGCAGGCGCCAACCGCGTACTCTCGCAGGTTCGAGTTCGAGATCAATTCTTCCGAAACGCGTCGGAGAATTCCGCAGGGCGTATCGCGCCGTCGGCACCAATTCCGCCGCGGTGACGCCATTGAGCAAGCGCAGAGATTTACCATCTTCCAACGCAAGCATGTGACGCAGGTAGCGCACACATTCGGCGCTCGCCCAGTTGTGCGGCATGTCTCCCCAGTCCTGTCCAACCAGTGCATTCTGAAGTGGCTGCTCCTCGCGCCAGCAGTACAAAGGAGACGCGTGGTTGAGAAAACCGGTGAAAGTGCGGTGCGCCCAGTCGCGGAGCCCAGCCCAGAGATAAACGTGCGCCGCGAAGGAAGCGTTGTACGTCCACAAACTGTCGTGCCAAAGCCAACCAGTTTCAATCGGGACGTCTTCGCGCGTGCAAGATTGCAGGAGAGCAATGTGTCCTCGAACGATGGGATCGTTCTTGTCGAACACGACGCCGGGATAGATGGCGTGGGAGAGAGCCCATTGCGCAGTCTGCGGACGAGGCCGGTTCCACGGGTCAGGATCCCTCAGGGATGGATCGTCGTGCGCGAGCATCGGCAAGTATTCGAATCCCGAGGGATGCCGCACCATCTCCTTCTTCGCCATTTGCTGCAAGGCATCGTAGAGTTCGAGGAAGAACCGATTGGCCTTTGCGAGCGCCGGCATCTTGAGTTGCTCGGCGGCATCGGCGACAGCGCGGAGTGCCGCGAGCGTCCAAACGGTATTCGTGAACTCGGAGCGAATGCCACCAATGCCACCATCGGCGAAACCCGGCGCCAGCAGGCCATACCGTCCATTCGTACTCGTCCCAGCGCGGGCCTGGTCGCGCAGGCTGATCAGGAAGTCCAGCGCGCGCACAACATTTGGCTCAAGGTCGTGGAAGAGCGTCCAGTCCTGTTTCAGCTCACATTGCCGCACGAGCGTGAACATGGCAATGCCAGTGTCTTTCCAGTGCTCGCCGCCTCCGGCCGCGATGACTTGTCCGCTATCCGCCTGTTTGGACCACTCGGAGCGCAGGCCCTCGTCGGCCGCCTGGTCGTAGCCGAGATAACGCGCTGCTTCGAGAAGAAAGTTGCCATCAACGATCCACAAACCGCGATAGACCGTGGGTCCAACCTGGAAAACCAGCTGGCCGTTTTTCACCTCGCGCGCCTGCTGGATATTGCGCGCGCACGCCGTGAGAAATTCTCCCTCGCGGTTTGGGTAGACCCATTCCGTGGTGCCGAACGGCGTCCACTTGCTCCAGAACTCTCGCGCCCCGGCGAGAAGCATTTCGGCGTCCTGTAAATGTTCGCGCAAGGTTGCAGCGGACTGGTTCTCTTGCGGCAGCCGCACAAAATAGCGCGCCTCATGTTCTTCGGTCGCTTTGCCATGGGGAAGATAAAGGGTGAATCCTTCTTCCTCCCACAACGTGCAGGTGCCGAGATTGTTGTTCAGTTGCCCGGCGACGAGCAAGGGCGATTTGCTTCCGTGAGTGTTCACCGTCGCCGTTGGAATGGAATAGGACTCCAGTTCAAGCTTTTCGCAGGTGCGGATGTGAATCTTCGGGACTACAGCGACGGCGCCTTTTTTGGACCTAATTGATAGCAGCACATTGTCAACACGTCCTTCCGAAGCATGGCGCGTGGCAAAGGCAGTGACTTCCAGTGTGGCAGCGGGCCGATCAATCAAGGTGTGCACGATGGGATTGCCCGGCGCCTCCATCCATTGGCGCAGCACCTTGTCGTCCTGAAAACCGGCGAGCGAAAACTCGATCGAAGTACTAAAGTCTTTCATGCCGACAAACAATGACTTTGCGAATCCATAACGCAGGTCGCCAGTCTGGCCGACGATGGTTTTCATGGGATCGTCGGGAAAACAGATCGTTGACTGCGAAGTATGCGGAGCGAACCGGAAGTCAACCTCCGTGTTGTGTCCATCCGCAGGCGAAGGTTCTTCCGTCGAAAGAGAAAGAGAAGGAGCGGCAGGCGAATTCTCGATAGCACGCGTCCGGACGGCGGTGGCAGCGCCCGAGACAACCAAGGCAGTGACAAATTGACGGCGATCCAGGGTCATTCGTTTCCTCGCGAAACTCCAAAGCGCCGGGATCTAGCGCGAGCTGTATGCTGGCCGAATAGGCGCTCAAGGATTCGGCAATCAATCATTCTGGTATTGTTATCTTGAGTATAAACAAACAGTTTCTGTCGAAAACGGCATAATGCAAGATTTATCGCTTGTTGAATGCGGATACGATCTTTTTGCACGATCAGAATTTCGGAAGAGCTATGCTTGGCGAAAGCTTTCGTTTCGTCCAAAACCGAAACTGAAAGCCAGCCAGAAATTTCTTTTAAGTGCTCGAAGGACAGGAGAACCGAATGAGCAAACTCCGGGCGCCATCACCGCCAGGGATGTCCTCGACAGGACACTCCGCGGCGGAAGGGACCGTTCATCAGGATAAGCAGCAGGTCCGCTTTACCGCGATTCTGACAGACCTCCAGCAGACCGGGCGGGTTTCGGTAGAGACGCTGAGCGAGCAACTGGACGTCTCGGTGGTGACGATTCGGCGAGATCTGGACGAGCTCGAGCAAAAGGGATTGTTGCGGCGTACCCATGGCGGAGCAGTTTCCATCGAGCCACTTTTTTACGAGTTGTTCCGCCGCGACCAATCGTTTTTGGCGCAGGTAGAGCGCGCCGCCGACGAAAAGCGCCGTATCGGGCGAGCCGCCGCTGCGCTCATCAATCCCGGAGAAACGATCGCGCTCACGCCCGGCACCACGACGACGGAGGTCATTCGCGGGCCTGCCGATGAACTACAACATCACGGTAGTGACGAACACAGTCAACGTAGCGATGGAACTTTCCAAGCGCAAGGACGTCTATGTTTTCGTGACCGGCGGACATCTGCACGGCGAATGGTTCTCTCTGGTAGGTTCCGCGGCCTTGAAGGCACTGGAAAACATGTTGATTAGCACGATGTTCATTGGCGCGGACGGCATGGATGCCACGTGGGGGGCGAGTTGCTTCAATGCAGATGAGGCGGAGCTCAACTCGACGATGATGAGGCTGGCGCGACGCCGTGTAGCGGTTGTGGACAGCGGCAAACTTGGAGTGGTCGCCAACTGGAGAATCTGCAAAGCCACCGAACTGAATATTCTGGTCACCGACGCGGCGGCTACCGACGAGATGGTCGCGCCATTCCAAAAGCTTGGCATCGAGGTGGTGCGCGTCTGAGCGGATCAGGGTTTACGGCGATGGCGGCCCGCCCGGGCCGCTGAATCAAGACAAGTTCCCATCGGAAGTTTATAGCGTCTAACCGATCTATTCCGTAGACCAATTTTGTTCTTTTCGGTAGTATTCGTTCGTTGTTGCAAGGGAAAAGGACACATGAGCGTAAACCGATACCTGGTGAAGAGCACCTTCGTGAGCGCTCTCGGGGGGCTGCTGTTTGGCTTCGATACCGCAGTCATCGCCGGCACAACGCACCAACTGACCGAGGTTTATAGCCTCACTCCTTATTTATTGGGATTGACCGTTTCCAGTGCCCTGTGGGGCACGGTAGCCGGAGCGCTGACCGCGGGATACCCCGGCCAGCGGATCGGGCGGCGCGACAGCCTTCGCATCATGGCGGTGTTCTATTTCCTCTCGGCGTTGGGCTGCGCGTTTGCGTGGAGTTGGGGATCGCTGCTCGCCTTCCGCATCATCGGTGGCTTGGGCATTGGCGGGTCGTCGGTGCTTGCTCCCATGTATATTGCGGAGCTGTCTCCTGCGAAGTGGCGTGGCCGCCTGGTTGGTTTCTTTCAGGTCAATATAGTTCTCGGCATTCTGCTGGCATACTTGTCGAACTTCTTGATTGGCAGGATGAACTTTGGTCCAGCGGAATGGCGCTGGCAGCTGGGGATCGCCGCACTGCCTGCACTTTTATTCCTGCTAATGCTTTTTTTCATTCCCCGCAGTCCGCGATGGCTGGCGATGAAGAACAGAACCAGCGAAGCTCTCGACGTTCTGCGCCTGACCGGCAACGAAAACGCCGAGCAGGAACTAAGTCAGATCGCGGCCTCCATTCACCTGGAGCGCAGTTCTGCGGCGGAGCCGCTTTTCCAACGGAAATACCTGCTGCCGATCGTCCTTGCGGTAACCGCCGGGGCCTTCAACCAACTCACCGGAATCAACGCATGTTTGTACTACCTGAATGACATTTTTGCCGCAGCCGGAGCCAGCAAATATTCGGCCGGCATGCAATCGGTCGTCATTGGATGCACCAACCTGATGTTCACTTTGATTGCCATGTCCATCATTGACCTAGTGGGCCGCAAGAAGCTGTTGCTCGCCGGAACCGCAGGCATCTTCATCTTTCTCGCCGCGATCGGAGAGATCTTCCACAGTGGCACGCATCAGGGCTGGCTGATCTGGCTGGTGATGGCGTTCATGGGGTGCTTTGCCATGTCGCAAGGCGCGGTGGTGTGGGTGTATATCAGCGAAGTTTTCCCCACTCGGGTTCGCGCCCAAGGGCAAGCGATTGGGACATCAACTTTGTGGGTGATGAATGCTTTGATCTCTTTTATCTTCCCTGTGCTCGCCAAAAAATCGAGCGCGACACCCTTCTTTTTCTTCGCAGCCATGATGCTGATTGACATCGTCCTGGTGGCGGCGATTTACCCGGAGACGAAGGGTGTCTCGTTGGAGAAGCTGGAGCAGCGGCTCGGACTCGCGGACTGATCTGGATCAAAAACTTCACGACTATTCACTTGACACAAGCTTCCCTTCAAGTTCGCTAAAGCATTTGCAGCGTTATCTGGATGAATTTTCCTAGGTTTTTTCTGGCTCTTTCTTGAGCATTCGCCGGAGCGCTTCATCGAATTGGCCTTTGTTCGCTTCATACATAAACGCTATTAAAACAATGGATTAAATGCAGGATGTGATCATATAAGCAATAGAAACGTTGCATTTATGGCGTCTACTGATTAAACTCTTGCTAGGTTCTAAACCCCTCTCAAGGAGGTACGAGCACGATGGTACCAAATAGCGAAGCACCCGCAATCGCCATTTCTCCGCAAGAGCAACGAGAGATTAGCGAGATTTATGCAAAGCTTCGCGCGGCAGAAGCGAAGCTGATCGGGCCGGATGGCAAGACCGAGATTCTGCCTAACAACCTCTATTCATTCCTGCTTCGATTGCTGGCTGATTTGCGAGCAGGTCACTCCGTGACCATCTTGCAGAGCAAGCATGAACTAACAACTGTCGAAGCTAGCAAGATTTTGGGAATGTCAAGACAGTTCCTCATCACATTGCTAGAGAAAGGAGAAATCCCCTTTCATTTAGTCGGCACGCATCGTCGCATGTATGTGCGTGATGTAATCGCGTACAAGGCAAAACGTGACGTTGCGCGTCGGGATACCCTCAACAACTTAGCCAAGCGAGAATTCGCCAAAGGGGATTACGACAAAATCCCAGATGATTTTCACTCAGGAAAATGAATACTCCGCAGTTTTGGATGCGTGTGTTCTCGTGCCAGCCTCTCTTTGCGACCTTCTATTGCGGCTTGCCGAAGAACCAGCAATGTACCGGCCGTTATGGAGCGAGCAGATCATGGCAGAGATGACCAAGACCCTGCGAACGAAACTAAAGCGTACTGCTAGTGAAGCCGAACACAGGCGCGACCAAATGAATAAAGCGTTCCCAGAGGCTATGGTTACTGTGCCACCTGAATTGCTCCGAGCGGTCGAGTGTATTCCAGACAAAGACGACAGACACGTGCTAGCTGCCGCAATCATGTCACGCGCGAACGCAATCGTTACCCAAAACACGAAGCATTTTCCGAAGGAGTGTCTTGACAAATTCGGAGTGCTTTGTCAGACCGCAGATGATTTCTTGATTCACCAATACCACCTCTGCGAACAAATGATGTTGGACAAGCTTGACGATCAGGGTGCAGGCATCTCTCAAGACCGAGCATTCGTGATTTCAAGTTTAAGAATTTCCGCTCCCGGATTTGTGAAGCTTTTGGAGCCTCAATGAAGATGAGCAAGTAGCTCGAGTCTCACCGGAGTCCGTTCGCTCCTCGCATGATCGAGCAGGCACATGTAGACTGGGGCTTGTTCGCCGACCTGTCACTTTCAGCTGCGTAATCAGATATCTGTGTCAAGTGAGTAGTCGTGAAAACTTACATTTCGAAGGCAGGCCACAACGCTGCGACGCGCGCGGGTTGAGAAACCCACTGGATGCTATCAGGATCAGCCGCGAACTGCTCATACATGGGTATGTTGGGATTCAGGCCCAGTTCTGGGTAGAGGCGCGGGCCTCGAATTGCAAGACTGGAAGATAGATACGAAGGATTGGATTCCCAGTGGATGTTTCGCTCAGAATCAAGAACAGGAAACCAGGCCAGACCATGGTGTGCTCGAATCGCGTCGTAAACAAACCCGTATTGACGATCGCACCATGCACCGAACATCATGCGATGGTCCGGATCGGCATTGATGACGCTATGTGCCCATCCTGGAGGAACGACTACCTTGTCTCCGGGGTCGGCTGATACTGCAAAGCAGCGGCCGGGATTATCGCCGACGCTCTCTTGCGCGTAGATAATTGCGCGCCCCTCCCAAATCTCGAACAACTCAGGCGTTGACCATCCGCAGTGGGGCGCAACCGCATGGACATGGCCCTGGCTGCGAACCGGTTCGTCCCCGAGCTGCCCACCGGCATACACTACAACGCCGAATAAGAGCATGCGCTGCTCTAACTCCTCGCGATGTTCCTGGCGGCCGACGTCCATCACGATCGAGTAAACCGGGTCGGGGCCCTGGCATTCGCGATCCCGCAAGCTGGCCCGTATGTCATCGAGACGTCGGAACTCCGGCTTCGGCCCGAAGACGCCGTCGTCATAGGTAAATCGCAGGCTATCGTTCGCGCAGTGCACGCCCAGCTTTGGATCGAACCTGGGAGAAGGCGGCGGGCTGAGGGATATCACAGGGTGGTCCCTGTAGTGGTGAAGACAGCAACGCCCTGCTCTTCGCTGATTCGCGCGCCGAATCCGCAGCCGCCTGCTATTTCGTAGTCGTGGCCAGCATCGCTCGGCCAGCAAGCGACGAATCGAAGGGGAACGTCTCCCGTATTTACCACGCGATGTGCGACATTGCCCGCGATGTAGTGGAGGCTCCCGGGCTTCATGTCTTCAAACCATGCGTGCCCGTTACTGTCTTTCAACAGTAGTTTGCCGCTGCCGGCGACCGTGCCATAGAATTCCGCCCGATCGGCGATGACGTGCCGGTGCCCGTGGGTCATGAAGTATTCATTCCCGACCCGGCCGGGTTGAATTTCCGTGGTTCCCCAGAACAAACCGCCCTCGGTGCCGGGGGGAACGGGTTCCCACCACCAGACCCGGTAGACTATTGTCTCGGGATCGAGTTGCTGCCAGGCTTGCTGATTTTCGAAGATTCCTTTAAGTTGTCCGAGTTTCTTTTCAGACGAGCGAAGACCGGACACTTCCATCGCGCCGTCGGCCCAGTTCACGAACGCGAATACGGGGTTCATAATGAAATACGCTACTTGAATCAGGTTCGCAAATGCAAACCAAAAGGAACATAATTTTGGTCTTTTGATGCCGAAAACGACTATGATTGAATTCTTTCTACACCTAAAGCGCTTGTTTTCCTGAATATGACACGACCAGCGATTGGAATCGACTTAGGGGGCAGCCACGCCACGATTGCCGTCGTCGAGGGCGACAAACTACTGGCGTCCCAGCAAGTTTCGCTCGACTCCTCGCTGGCGCTTCTTCCCTCGCTCGCCGTTTTTGCAAAGGCGATACGCGCGCTACTGGCCGAACTACACTTGAACGCGACGGATTGCGAAGGAGTGGCACTCGGATTCTGTGGGCTTGCCGATGCGCGCCTTGGCCGCGTGGTGTCAACCAACAAGAAGTACGAAGATGCGACAGCGATTGACTTTAGCGGCTGGTGCAATCGGGAGTTTGGATTGCGTTTCGCCATCGAGAACGACGCGCGGATGGCGCTACTGGGCGAACGTCATGCCGGAGCCGCCCGAGGGTGCGATGATGTTGTCATGATCACGTTGGGCACGGGTATCGGTGGCGCGGCCATGATCGAAGGCAAACTGCTGCGCGGAAAGCACGCCCAAGCCGGATGCCTGGGCGGACATCTGCCAGCAAAAGTCGGCGGTCGTCCGTGCACCTGCGGTGCTATCGGATGCATGGAAGCCGAAGCCTCCGGATGGGCGCTGCCGATTATGGCGCGAGAGTGGAAGGGCTTCAGCGCCAGTGCGCTGTCTCGCGCAGAAACGATGAATTTCCAGACGCTCTTCGAAGCAGCAGATTCAGGCGATCGGGTCGCGAGCGAGATTCGCGACTACTGTTTGAATGTCTGGGCAAGCGGGGCAGTGGGATTGATCCATGCATACGATCCGGAACGGATCGTAATAGGTGGTGGCGTGATGCGCCGCGCCAGTCTCATACTTCCTTACATTCAAGATTATGTGAATAAGCATGCATGGACCCCCTGGGGCAAGGTCCAGGTCGTGGCCGCGCAATTGGGCAACGATGCCGGCATGTTCGGCGCCGTCCCGTTGCTGACAGGAAATGTGTAATCGCGCATGACAAGACAGTTTCCCAATGCTCAGCTTTCGCGTCCGTTGCCTGGAAATGAAAGCCTGCGCTTCTTAAACTTTCGCAGCGACGCTCTCGCGTACCGTGGCGATGTCTTGCTGTTCGCACCCCCGGAATTCGAAACCCTCGAGCGTGTGCCGCTGCTGTTGCTCTTGCACGGAGTGTATGGCTGCCAGTGGAACTGGTGGCTGAATGGCGATGTCGTTTCGGTCGCGATGGAGATGCTCCGCGATGGAAGCATGCTTCCGATGATGATCGCCATGCCGTCGGACGGCCTTTGGGGTGACGGAACCGGATACGTTCCTCACGCGCATGCTAACTATGAAAAATGGATCGTAGACGATGTCCCGAGCTGCCTGCGGGAGCTGTTTCCGCAATTGCATCCGGAGAAATTTTTTCTCGCGGGCCTTTCGATGGGCGGTTATGGCGCGATGCGGTTAGGCATGAAGTATCCCTCGCGAGTGCAAGGGATTTCCGCTCATTCGGCGATCACACAGGCCGCTCAATTGTCCCAGTTCATTCCCTTTCCCACGGCAGCATTTCAGTTTGCAGGCGAACTGGATACGGACCTGCTGCACTGGGCGAAGGTCAACCACGAGCGTCTTCCGCCCTTAAGGTTTGATTGTGGAATCGACGATCCGCTGATTGAAGCCAATCGCGAACTTCATCGCGCCCTGACTCTAATGAACGTGTGTCATCGAGTACCAGGAATTCCCAGGCGGCCACGATTGGCCGTATTGGACAGAACACGTTCGTCAGACGGTCGCCTTCTGTAAGACTGTTCTCTCGGCTTAATGACCTATTTCACCGCCCCGGCAGCGAACGCTGGCATAGGCATCCGAACTATTTTCGGAAAATAGATGCCGGTATTCGCTTCCAGTTTTTTCGGCTTCATGGTGTTGCAGACGTAGGTGAACATCAACTCCCCGGGCTTCTCAAATTCGGGGTGCTCCTTCCCGGCATAGCAAAAGGTATCGGCGTCATAGCCCGGAGAGTTCTTCTGCAATTCAGGGATTCGGTAGATGACCTCGCCGTCGGTCCAAGGGCCGGTCATGGCCGGCGAGGTGCGAAGAATTACCTTGTCGGAAAAAATCTGCGGATCAACCATGACTGCGATCCACTTCTTCAATTCGGGGTGGTAGCGCACCGACATCTCGGAGGCACCTTTACTCATGATGACTTTCGCTTTCGCCGGCTCAATCCCATCGTGCCACTGGTCGTCGCTGCCAAGATACTGCAGGTTCTTTTTCGGATCGTCGAGCCCCTTCAGAGGAATGCGCGTAAGGATTTGCGGCCGGCTTCCCTGTTCGTACAAGGTGAAGATGTATAGATAGTCGTCCGCGATCAGCGCGGAAGCCGAAGGATTGGCATGCACGCTCTCCGGCACGAGCGGGAAGTACGAAACTTTCCAGTTCTGCGGATTGTCCTCCAGTCCGGTCACGCGCGCCATGTCGGTTCCGCAGACTTCGAAGCCGAGCGCGAAAGCATTTGAATTTGGCGCATTGCGAACGCAGAGCAGGGTGATCCACAATTCATGGTCATGCTCTACGCCGTCGAGCGCCCAATAGTACGCGCCATTGTTTTGCTGCGGTTTAAAGAAGCTATCGCGATCGCCTTTGGCGTCGCGTCGAATCGTGTAGTCAATCTTCCACTGACCGTTCTTGCACGTGGAAATCCCGATGGTGTTGTGTACCATCTGCGGTACATCGCCTGTGACTTGCCGCTTATCTCCATACAGGGTGTCGCCGAATATCCACACGTCACGGCCATCTGGCAAAGGAATCGAGTATGCGGCGTCGGCTCCGAACCACCCCTGCTGGAAAGGAAACGATGGAGTGCAGTCGAAGTGGGGCCGGTCTTTCGCGAAGCCCGAAATCGCGGAAAGCAGAACAAAAAAACCAATCGATCCATCTGACAATCTTTCGCATTGGGAGATCCTAAATGTGCGCAGTCCGTCGCGCACTGGGAATGATGATTCTTGCCGGCGTTCCGGAAGAAGCAGCCGGAACGTGATTGACTTCACGAATTTCGATTGAACCTTTCGGCGACTGAATGATTCGGCCCGCCTTGCGCGGCGCACCACCGCGAGGGTTCCGTCCATTTCATGGCATTGGAACATCACCGATTCGGCGTTGACTTGAAGCGCAAATCACTATATACGTGCGAATGTCCGACAGACAAGTGGCGAGCAGTCATTGTCCGCAAAAGAGCCTGAGATGCGGCCTCAAATTCCGCTGGAACAGTTCGAGATATTTGCCGAGGGACTCGATCATCCGGAGGGACTCGCGTTTGACGCTGATGGAAACCTGTGGGCAGGCGGCGAACTTGGGCAGGTCTATAGGATCAGTCCAAAGGGCAAGGTTCGTACCGTGGCAACGCTCGGAGGCTTTAATCTTGGCCTCACGTTCTCCGCGAAGCAGGATTTATTGGTTTGCAACTTCAAGCTCGGCGCCTTGATACAACTCGACCGATCGGGCAAAACCATCCGGTCCTGGGAGAGAGCGGGCCAGTACCGTCTCCGCAATCCGAATTTCTCGGTATTCGATCGCGAAGGTAATATTTATTTCAGCGATTCCGGAGCATTCAACCAAAATGATGGATTTCTCTTTGTTCTGCGACCGCGCGGCAAGATCGAGCAGTTGCTCGATCGTCTTGCGTTTCCCAACGGGCTCTCGCTGAGCGCCGATGAAAAGACGTTGTACGTCGTGCAAAGCACAAAAGACAACGTGCTCGCAGTGCCGATCCTGGAATCCGGTTCGATAGGAAAGCCGCGAGTCTACGCCTCGGGATTGCACAATGTGCCGGATGGCGCAGCCCTCGACGTACAAGGCAATCTGTACGTGACCTGTTATGCCTCACACAACGTGTACCGGGTCACGCCGCATGGGAAGGTCTCGCTGTTTGCCGTGGATCGGGAAGGAACGATGATCGCCAGCCCCACCAACGTGGCTTTCGGGGGCGCGAATTTCGATGAAATGTATTTTGCCAACCTGAGCCGCTGGCATATCTGCCGGGCTCGAGTTGGGATCAAGGGGCAACCGCTTGCCAACCAGCGCTAGCCGCGCCGGAGATGAAATGAAAATAACCGATATTAGCTGGACCCCCGCCTTTATACCGATTGAAGCACCCTTGCGGTATTCAGTCGGATCGCATCCCGGATTCTCACGCATCATTATCGAGATGAAGACCGACGAAGGCATCACCGGCCTGGGCGAGTGTTATGCAGGCGCAAGCCGCGCCGGACAACTCGCGGACCTGAAACCGCTGTTGATCGGCGAAGATCCGATGAACCTCGAGCGGATTCGCTGGAAGCTGGCGGCGCCAAGTTCGGTAAAGCTCTTCGGCCACGCTTTGGGATTCGCCGGACTCGAGTTCGCAATCCTTGATATTCAGGGGAAAGCTTTGAATCGGCCGGTGTGCGATCTGCTCGGCGGACGGATTCGCGACGAGGTTGCGTTCTCCGCCTACCTTTTCTATCGCTATCCGAATGACGATGGCGCTGGCGAAGTATCGAATATCCGGCAGATGGTTGACTTTGCCAAAGCAGTCGTCAGCAAATACGGCTTCAAGACGTTGAAGTACAAGAACGGCGTGCTCCCTCCTGACGAAGAGGTAGAGACGTTCATCGCGTTACGCAAGGAGTTTCCCAAACATCGCATCCGGCTGGATCCCAACGCGGTGTGGACGATTACGACCGCTATTGATGTTGCGCGCCGCCTGCACGATTACAACGTAGAGTACCTGGAAGATCCGGTGTGGGGTCTGCGTGCGATGCAGCGAGTGAATGCAAAGGCGCCATGGGTGACGTTGGCGTCGAACATGTCGGTGTTCGCGTTCGAGGATCTTGCCCCTACCGTGATGTCCAATGTGCTCGATGTCGTTCTGCTCGATCCGCACTGGTACGGAGGCATTCATCGCGCCAAGCTTGCAGGCCAGATTTGCGAGGCGATGGGCGTGGATGCAGGCATGCACAGCGGAGCCGAATTTGGGATCTCGCAGGCGGCAATGCTTCATCTCGCGGCATGCCTGGCGAATCTGGTGCTGGCCCCAGACTCCCACTACCACCATCTGACGGACGACATTATCGAGGGTGGCAAAATGCAGTACAAGAACGGAGCGATGGCCGTGCCGACCGGTCCAGGGCTTGGCGTGACGCTGGATCGCGACAAACTCGCTCGCTATCACGAGCTCTCGAAACGCCAGGAGATGGGAACATGGACCGACGATCCGCGGCGCCCGGGCGGCGGTGATCACGCAGCCAAAATGGTAAATATGAAAGGCATGGCAAAAGCAGCAGGGGCGGGACTGCTGGTGCTGACCATGCTGACGGCGTTAGCGCAATCCGAGGAAAGAACTCTCTGGAAGATCGGATCCTTCGATGCGTCCTCAGGCGAATTCAAGAGCCAGGGCATTGATTACGCAGATCCGAAAAGTGATCTTGTATTTGTGGTGGGGCAAAGCAACGATCGTGACTGGTACCGCTTTCAGCCGGGACCCGCCAATGGCATGACCGGCGCGCGGTTGCACCCGTTCAAAATAAGATTTTCGCTGCCGAGCGTTCCGCGCGGCGTGTATCGCCTGAAGATCGCCATGTTGTACGAGACGCCGCGCCTCTCGTTCCTGATGCTCGGTGTGAACGGGCACTCCGGATACTTCTATTTCCATCCCAAGCTTGATTTCCACGCGGGCGATTGGGAAGGCACGTTTGTTCCCCAGACTTCAACGGATGAAAAGACGATTGACATTCCAGCCGACTGGCTCCGGCAAGGGGAAAACGAGTTCGTTTTGACTGCGATGGACGATCCGGCAACAGCGCAGACATCGCTCGGCGCGATCGCACCCGGACACACCGGCCTCGTCTACGACGCGCTCGAATTCGTTCAGGACGACGCAGGGCAATACCAGAGCAATGCGTTCTCAGCCCGAATTGAGCCGACGATCTTCTATCGCGAGACAGTAGCGGGGATGCGGGACGTTGTAGATGTTTTCATCAGTGCCTCCAGTATGCCGAAGAGTGGATCTGTGGAACTTCGACTTGCGGGGCATTCATTCAGCAGGCCGTTTACAACACAGAATGATTTCGGTGAGCAGCGACTGGAATTTGAAGTTCCCGAATGGACTGCGGCCGCTGACGCCACGGTCCACATGGGCGATTTCTCCACGCCTCCTTCTAAGATCGAGCCTGCTAAGAAGTGGACCATCGCCATCATCCCGCACGAGCATCTCGACATCGGATTCACGGATTATCCCGCCAAGGTGGCGGAACTGCATTCGCAGTCCATTGATGCCGCGATGGACCTGATAAGAAAGGTGCCCGACTTTCGATGGACGCTCGATGGAAGCTGGGTTGCCGAACAATATCTGAATGGCCGTAGCTCGCAGGCACGAGAGCAGTTTCTCGAACACGTTCGCAACGGAAGCATTGTCATCCCTCCGGAATTCGCCAACTTACATACCGGGAATGCATCGTGGGAAGGCCTTGCCCGATCGCTCTATGATCAGCATCGGCTCGCGCAGGAATACAAATTGCCGGCTGCGGATGCGGCGCAAATTGTTGATGTCCCTTCTTACACCTGGGCCTATAGTTCGCTTTTGCACGATGCGGGAATTAAGTACTTGATCGCAGCGAGCAATAGTTGGCGCGCTCCGGTCATGCTGCTCGGGCAGTGGAATGAGAAGTCGCCATTTTACTGGGAAGGCGCGGACGGAAGTCGGGTTATGATGTGGTACTCGCGGGCGTACCTGCAAGCGCACACCCTCTTCGGCAGCCCGTGGCAAATGGAATCGATTCGAGACGCCTTGCCGGTTTTTCTGCAAGCCTATACGCGTCCGGATTACACCGCGGGCACCGCAATCATCTTTGGCACGCAACTGGAGAATACGCCGCTCGCGAAGGAGCAGAGCGAAATCGTCTCCACGTTCAACCATGAATACGCTTGGCCCAGGCTTGAATTCTCCACCGTTCATTCTGCAATGCAACAAATCGAGCACGAGTGGAAAGGCGAGATTCCCGTGGTTCGTGGGGACTTCGGGCCTTACTGGGAGGACGGATATGGTTCCGATGCCGCCCATACGGCGATTCACCGCGAGAACCAGCATCGTATTGCGACGGCGGAAATCCTCGGTGCTGCTGTCTCCGCGATCAATCCGCGAGTGCGTCCGGACAAGTCCAAGCTAGACGATGCGTGGCGAAACGAGCTTCTCTTCGACGAGCACACATGGACCTACGTTGGAGCCACAACGCAGCCTGAGCACCACCAGACTGAAGATCAACTTGCGCTCAAGGAAGCTCGAGTAACTCGCGCGCACAATGACATCAGCGAATCCATTCAGCGCGGGTGGGCACAGCTTGAAGCTCTGGTAAAACCGAAGGACAATTCAATCGCTGTCTTTAATTCACTGAACTGGGCGCGGGATGGCTTCGTGGAAGCCGATCTGCCAGCGGGCGCGACACTCGTGGACCCCTCGACGGGCTTAGACGTTCCAATCCAGATACTGTGGAAAGGCAAAGGCATTTCGCTGCCGGGATTCGGACCAGTCAATCTTCGCGTCCGCTTCCTGGCCGCCGGTGTGCCTGCCGTTGGATACAAGCTTTACTCGATCAGGCCTATCGATCCGAAAAACAGCGCCAATTCTGATGAAATCAAGGGGGCTACATTCGAGAACAAGTTCTATCGGATTATCGTCGATCCATCTTCCGGCTCGATCGCAAGCATTTTCGACAAACAACAGGGGCGCGACCTGGTGGATGCGTCGAGCCCGTACAAATTTGGCGAGTATCTGTACGTGACCGGTGGAGATGACTACCCCAATAATTCGCTGTACCGGTTTGGAGCTGGATTGAAGCCGCCTGCCTTGACGATTCATCCGGCGCAATCCGGAAAACTGGTCTCCGCGAAGAAGACACCGATTGGTATCGTCGTTGAGTTAACTTCGTCGGCTCCGAATACGCCCTCGGTTCAGACCGAGATCTTGCTCCCCGACTCCGAAAAGAAAATTCTGATTATGTACCGGTTGCACAAGGATCGCGTATTGACACGGGAGTCGGCGTACATTGCATTTCCTTTTGCTGTCGCGAATCCCGAGTTTGCTTATGGATCCCAGTCCGCGTGGATCAACCCAGCGAAAGACGAACTTGCGGGAGGCAGCCGGGAATGGTATCTGCCCACGACATGGGCTTCGGTGTACGGTCCGCACGTGGCTGCTGCCGTCGTTCCGCTGGACGCTCCCCTGATGGCCTTTGGAGATATTGTTCGTGGCAGTTGGCCGGCGGTGTTCGAGCCGAAGACCAGCACCATGTTTTCCTGGCTCATGAACAATTATTGGGGCACGAATTTTCCTGCATGGCAGGGTGGCGATTTTACTTTCCGCTACGCCATGACCAGCAGTCCACAGTTCGATCCCCGCTTCCTGACGCGTTTCGGATGGAACGCGTTGACGCCCCTGGAGCGCGATGACGTCTCCGCTTCCCAGGATATTTCCGTACTTCCGAATCGAGAAGCAAGCTTGCTTGAGATCGCGAATCCCAACGTAACTCTGTTGACCTGGAAACGCGCCGAGGACGGTGATGGAACGGTTCTGCGGTTACAGGAAGCAGCCGGCGAATCATCTGACGTCACGATTCGCAGCCGGTATCTGGCACTCGAGCGCGCGTGGCGCTGCGACCTGCTCGAAGAAAATCAGGCCGAGATCAAAACTGCGGATGAAAATCTCAGCGTCCCGATCCGACCGTTCCAAGTCCTCACTGTCAGGATCCGCACCGCACTCCGTGTCGCGCGAGAGGACGTCCAATGAACATTGATCTGAAAAATAAAGTCGCTATTGTGACCGGCGGGGCGATGGGTATTGGCGAAGCCACGGTCCGCAAACTCGCCGCATGCGGGGCATCCGTGGCCATCTTCGACGTTGACCGTGACGCGGGAAGCAAGAGCGCCGACGCGATCGCGAAGACCGGTGCGGCCTGCGCCTTCTTTCCGTGCAACATCAGCGTCGCCGCGGAAATCTCTCAAGCCGTCAACGACGTTGTCCGCAAGTACGGGGGCATTGACATACTGGTAAGCAACGCAGGCATCCAACTCTACGGCGACGTGGTAACGACCGCGGAAGAAGATTGGGACAGGCTGATGGGGATTAACCTGAAGGGTTGTTTTCTGGTCTCGAAATTCGTTGTTCCCCACATGCTCACGCGCGGCGGAGCTATCGTAATCGTAGGTTCGGTGCAAAGCCTTTCGGCAATGAGCAACTCGGTGGCCTATGTCACTTCCAAACACGGCCTGCTCGGGCTCACGCGCGCCATGGCTTTGGACTATGCAAAAAAGGGAATCCGCGTAAATTGCGTGTGCCCCGGTGCCGTGGATACTCCCATGCTTCGCTGGGCAGCCAGCCTTGATCCCGATCCGGAGTCGGTGATCCGCACTTGCGACCGCATGCATCCCATGGGGCGGATCGGAGATGCGGAAGAAGTTGCCGACTCGATTGTTTATCTGGCATCGCCAATGGCTTCCTTTATTACTGGCGCTGCCCTCGTGGTGGATGGAGGCATGCTCGTACCGGCGGGTGGCATGGGCTTTCAAGAGGGAGGCACAGGGGCGGCGACCCACAAATGAAACTCCAGAGCAAGAAAGTGATGCACATGGTTCCACTCGCTCCGGGATTGAAGGAGGTTTAAGTCTCTGAATGGCGCGACGCGAAGCCGATGCCGTTGAGTGGAAGAATCGCCGCGCATACCGCTTATCGAATGGTAAGGTCGAGTTAACGGTACTGGCTGGTGGCGGCCACATTGCAGATTTTCGTCTCTGCGGCTCGCCTGTCAACTCTCTGTGGGAAGCGCCGTGGCAAACCATCGAGCCGCAAGTATTCTCCCCGCACGAACACGCCGCATTTTACGGAGATTCTCCCGTTGGGAAATTTCTCTCCGGCTTCACCGGGCACGCTCTGGCACTGGGATACTTCGGCATGCCGTCAGCCGCCCAGGCCGCGCAAGGACTGCCTTTGCACGGAGAGGCCGCCAGTTCCGAGTGGGGAATCGCTCCGGTCGGACGTATCGAAACCAACGAATGCAACGATTGTCATGTGGCGCTGGAGGTTGAGCTCCCCGTCTCCAGATTGCACTTTCGACGCGAGATTGCCCTGCGCCCGGATGCCCTCGTTGTTTCCATCACAGAGGTGGTCACGAACCGTAGCAATCACGAGGTTGAATTTCAATGGGTGGAACACGCAACGTTCGGTGAACCCTTATTCACGAACGGCGAAGCGTCGCTGTTTCTATCCGGCACTCGCGGGTTGACCTGGCCACTTGGGTATGAGGGTCACGAGCTTCTTTTAAACGCTACCGGTTATCAGTGGCCGTATGCGCCGTCGGCGGATGGCGGCCAAATCAACCTCTCGCAGGCATTCGTGCGAGATGGAACCGGATTCGTCGCGGCCGTGCTCGCGGACCGCGATCGCGAGAATGCCTTCGTCGCAGTCCATAACCGGCGGCGCGGGCTGGTTGCCGGATATTCGTATGATCCGACTCGATTTCCGTGGATTGCTTTATGGGAAGAAAACCACGCGCGCGAGTATGCTCCCTGGAATGGAAGAACACGCGCTCGAGGCGTGGAGTTTGGCACAAGCCCCATGCCGCTGGGGCTCGATCAAGCCCGCGCAACACGGAGTCTGTTCGGTACCCCTGTGTTCACTTCCATCGCCGGAAAGTCGAGAATAAAGACCCACTATCAGTTATTTCTCAGTCCAGTTCCGCCAGAGTGGACGCAAATCAAAGATATCAGGCCATCCGGGCAAGGCCTTGTTCTGCGCGGTGATGGCAATGATGAAATCGGAATTGAGTAAGCTGCGTTTTTACAGGGCGTGAGACGCGCAGTAAAAACGTGGATATTTCCATCTGCTGAATTTTCTCCGAGCGGTTACGGATTCGTGCGCACAAACGCCTTGATCGTGGCGCACGTCTTCCCCTCGGATTCGCCATGCGGCCGAATTACATACTCGCCGACCGCAGCCGGGACAATGAAAGTTTCCGCGTAGTGCACCACAAACGGCGGGAATTTCCCGGCCGGGCTCTCTACCAGCGCCTCCCGTCCTTCACAAAGGTTCAGGACATTGACGCCGCCATCGGTCGAGTGCGGAACAGGCCCGGTGAACCAGTGCCGCCGCGTCTCAATGAATTCACGTTCGTGCAGACCGGTGCGCTCTTCGCGCCAGCCGTCCCCTTTATTGACGGGTTGGACCGCATTGACCAGATTCTTCTCTACCCATCCGGTGGTGCGGTCCCATTGAATGTTTCGGAATCCGTGTTCGAGATGGATCGGGCGCGGGATGCCGTCCAATCCAAGGCGGCCCCAGTCCCACATTTTGAATGTGAAAATGTATGGCGTCGCGCTGATTTCGAGAACCATGCTGTTTTTTCCGGAACAGTGAGGAGTTCCCGCCGGAATCAGAAAGTGATCGTGTTTTTTGGCCGGAAACCGATTGACGTATTTGTCCGCGTCAAATTGAATCGTGCCTTGCTGCGCCTGGCGCAGCTCCTCGGTCATCTGTGTGCGATCCTCATTCTCTTTCAAGCCAAGATATACGCAGCCCTCTTCGGTCGCATCCAGAAGGTAGTAGCTTTCATCCTGCGTATAGTTCATCCCAAATTGTTGCTGAATGTATTCGGTGAGCGGGTGAACCTGAAAAGAGAGATTGCCGCCATCCATCGTGTCGAGAAAATCAAATCGAATGGGGAACTCGGTTCCGAAACGTGCGTGTACCGCTTCGCCGAGAAGTTCGTGCGGATGCTGAAAGACTAGATTGACCGATGGGATCTCCACCTTAACATCGCCAAAGCCAAGCAAGAGGCTGTTCTCTTCCGGCACACAATCGAAGCACCACGCGTAGTTTTCCGCGTCGAGTGGCAGGTCACACACCTTCTTCATCCATTGCCCGCCCCATGGCCCCGGATCGAAGAAAGGCACCACGCGAAATGGCCGGTGGGCGGCAGTCTTCAGCCCCTGAGCCAGTTGGCTGCCGGTGATCATCTTGGGGAGGTCGCGCTGATTGGTGTCAAGCAGGAAATCAATTCGCGGAAGCAGCGACCTTTTCAGGCGGTCGGCAACACGCCAGTCTACAAAATAGCCACGTTTGTACTTCAATTGCGGGCGGTCTGCGCAATTCTGCAACCCAAGGTTTGGAATCTCGTCGGCGCGCTGGCGCTGCTGGATCTCCCACCTTGCCATGTCGCAGTAAACCAGCAGGTCCCAGGCTTCCGCGAGAAGAGTCGCGCCCGTGCCGATGACGAGCACTAAACCTGACGCCTGGCTTAAACGGATTCGTTGTTTGGCCAGCCTGCTCTCGTCCAGAAATTCGGAGAGCTCATACTTGCCCATGAAAGCGAAAACCGGATCGTCGCCAAGGTCCCGCGCGCACAGCGACCGGATGGAGTCTTCGGGCAAATAACACTCCTTCGCCCGTATCAACGACTGCGGTTCCAGAAGCCGGACCAACTGCTTTTCAATCTCATTCTCGAAACAGCCGGGATAGCACTCGACGCAAATTACAAAACGACCAGGGCTCACGCCAGCTTTGATACGCTGGGCGATGGTTTGCCACCCAACTTCACAGCTCTCGCGCGAGTCGGAGACAGGCACGACGGGATACTTATCGTAGTTGGAGACGTATGGATTCGACATTTCCCCTCGGACTTGTATGGGTCCTGAAAATACGGCGGCAACGGTTCATGGTTGCCGCCGTGGTTGGGAATCGAGAGCTATCAGAAAATCAGCTTCACAGAAAATTGCACCTGGCGCGCCGTCCCGCCCCCGATCTGAGTTCCGTTTGCGTCGGCAATGGTTTGGCCAACCCGCCCGAAATTGCTGTTCCTCACGCAGCCGGCTGGCGTAGCAGGAGGACCCGGGCTAAAGGAAGTGATCGAGCTACAGATGCCGCCATCGGGATTCGTGAAATTTGGATGGTTAAAGATATTGAAGATGTCGGCTCGGAATTGTATCTTCACCTTCTCGGTAATCGGGAAGTTCTTCATCCCTGACCAGTCGAACTGGAAGTAACCCGGGGCTCGCAGGGAGTTGCGTCCAACCGTTCCAATCGTGCCCCCCGGGGTCCCGTCGTAAGTTGGTTCAATCTGGAATGCGTTGCTGTTGTAGCTCGAATTGGGCCAGCTATGTCCGGGAACCAGCAGCGACTGGCCCGGAACGTAATCCGGACGGACTGGGTTGCCAAAGAATCCGCTGATCAGCGTAATGTTCTCGGGAAGCCCAGAACGAACCTGAAGGATGCCTGAGGTCTGCCAACCACCCAGAACTCCGCGCATCAACGAACTGGAGTCTTTTAGATCGGGAAGGCTGTAGACAACACTGCCGGTCAAATTGTGCCGTACGTCCCAATCTCCATCGCCACGATCAACATTCGGGTTGGTGGGATCAGAAAAACCGCTAAAGACGTTCACCAGGTCATCAATTTCGTGAGACCACGTGTAGTTGGCTTCGAGAGCGAGTTTCCCGACGTTCCTCGCCAGTTTTGCCTGAAGCGCGTTGTAAGTGGAATAGAGAACATCGGAATCCAAGTTTTCATTGGCGAAGCCCGCATCAGGACGAGCCGCAGTGAAGACGTTGGCGGGATTGGCGTTGAGAGCCGCGAAGTCAATGCCAGACTGCATGTGCTGGGTTTTGTTGCCTACGTAGTTGACCGTCAGAATCGTATTGTGCGCCACCTCCTGCTGAATGCCGAACAGCCAGTTTGTGGAAAGCGGGTCTCTCGGATTCTGCGGGAACGCACTCACATTTTGTGTGCCCGCGATCAACGGAGGATTCGGCGAGGGGTAGTTGATGGAAAATGGGGGGGTGGCAAAGATCGCCTGAAAGACATTGACGTTGTAACTCGACAAAGCCGGTATGTTTGATATCAGGCCGAAACCGAAATGCATGGGGTTGTAGAATAAGCCGCCGTATCCGTGAATGACGGTCTTTGCCTTGCCAAACGGATCCCACGCAAAGCCGACGCGGGGCGCGACGTCTCCTTTCGGTGCGTTGTACGCGGGCTGAGTGGGGGGAAGAAACGCCTGCGTCGCCACGTCGAAATTCTGTTGCCGGTTTTGACCTTCACTCCATACGGTGTTGTAGTCGTATCGCACTCCGAGGTTTAACGTCAGCTTGCGATTTACTTTCCAGTCATCCTGCACATAGAAATCCCAATTGGAGTTCTTGATTCCCACGAAGCCTGGAAAGCCATTCTTTTGCAGGACAAAAACATTATTGTTCTCCAGATCTGAGATGCTGCCGTAGTCGTAGGTCTGTTGCGGGCGCAGCCACTCGTTATTGCGGTTAAAACGAATCTGCGTGCCAAATGTCAACGTATGGCTCGCGATCGTTTTGGCTACATTGTCAAAGACTTCAAGATTCGTGAAGGGAGTGACCTGGTTAAACGTATTCGGTCCGGGAAGCGAACCTAAGTCGGTGAAAAAACCGCTGACGCCAGCCAGCGGCGTCGGGGTATCGGAATTTGTATCGGAATAGAAACGGGTTATTGACAAACTGAACTCATTCAGCAAGGTGCCGTTGAAGGTGTGGGTCTCATCCAACTTCCCAAATTGTGTTCTCAGTGCCTGTGGCGACACTTGCCCTTGATTGAGGCCATATGTGTCGGTGGTCAGGGAATCGTTGATGTTGTATCGGAAAAACACCCGGTCTTTGTCCGAAATGTTGTAATCGATTCTGGCGGAACCGGTATCCTCTCGAAGAATGTTGGGAAGGGCGGCAGGGTCATAAACCATGTCAGATCCTTGCGTGACTGGGTTATTTCCGTCCAGAAAATTGTTGTCAGCACACGAAGCCGGCGCGGGAATGGCGGTGCATCCAGCGGGGAGTGGCGCGAACTGTGCAAGTATGGGCTGCATAGACGCCACGAACTTCGATCGAGCGTATGCGCTCAGAGTATGGTTGAGCGCGTTGATGAGCGTAACGTGCGTGCGATCACCTTCGTAATTCACAAAAAAGAAAAGCTTATTCTTGATGATCGGTCCGCCTAAATTGCCGCCGAACTGGTTAAGCCGTAAGGGTTGCTTCGAGGTCTCAAAGTAATCTTTCGCGTCCAGAGCGTCGTTGCGAAAGAACTCAAACAGTTCGCCGTGATAAGAATTCGATCCGGACTTCGTGATGATGTTCATCTGCGGACCGAGGGAATGGCCATTCTCAGCGCTATAGCCGCTATTCGAGAAGTCAATCTCCTGGACGCTGTCCACGCTCGCTCGCGTGACCCGGGCTTGCTCCTGGCCTTCGGTGTCCAAGAAACCGTTAATATCCCCGCGGGTCGCACTTTGCCCATCCAGCGTGATATTCAGTCCGGTGAAGATGTTATCCAATCCATCCACGCTGCCCTGGAAAAACCCTGTCGAGGCCACCGATCCGGGCGCCACTTCCAGAAAGTCGCTCAAGTCTCTGCCGTTGACCGGCAGGTTAGCGATTTGGTTGGTGTCCAAAGTCGTACCCGACGTACTCGAGGAGGTGTCAACCGTCTGGAACGTGCCGGTGACCTGAATACTCTCTCCAGTCGCCGCGATAGCCATAGCCAGATTCACATTCACCGTTGCGCCGACGTTCAGCTTGATCTCCTGACTCTTGGTTTCCGCAAAGCCGGTGGCCTTGGCCGTTATGACATAGTTTCCAAAAGGCAATGCGGAAGCAACGAAATTTCCATTCTGATCGGTGACCTGATTCGTCTGAATTCCCGTACCGACATTCATGATCGCCACGGTAGCGTTCGGAACGAGCGCGCCCGATTGATCAGCCACCGTGCCGTTGATGGTGCCGGTGTCGAATTGTGCAAGTAATGGCAGCGGGCCCAGACCGACAACTGCCAGCAAAATAGCGAGACGCAAAAACATCGGGGTGCATTTTGTTCCGACGAACCGAGAATTACCTGTCATAACGCCTGTCCTCCCCACCGCTTTAGTTCCTTCAAGGTCATGCACAAACACAGCTGCCCGAAAATCCTAATGCCGTTGTTGAGTCATAGTCAACCTTTTTTGTTGTTTTTTGACGTTAAACGATACTTGTTTGTTTCGTTTAGAGCTATAATCGCGTCTGTTTTGCGTCAGAACGGACGTTTGATGCGCTTTTTGACCAGTTGCACAGTTTTAAGGGCAGCAATGTGGATCGCGGAAATCTGTAATGCCCTAGCCCCCGAATCCCGGCACTGGTTGCTACACTTGAGCCGGGCGGCTGAGTTCTTCTCGCTATGAGAAGCCTTCATAGAAGATTTCGCACGATACTTTCCAGGATCGTCGCCCTTGGGGGGATTGGCCTCACCTTCACGATCAATGGGTTCGCCCAAAGCGCGCCAACTCCCGGTCATTTCGTGGACGCCACGGAAAAGCTGGGAGTTAAATTCCGCCAGCAAGCTTCGCCAACCAGCAAGAAATACCTTCTGGAGACGATGGGATCGGGCGTCGCCCTATTCGATTACGACAACGACGGCCGTCTGGATATTTTTTTCGCGAACGGCGCGCGGCTGGATGATCCGACTCCGAAAGGCACGATTCCGAAAAAAGATAGCGCCAAATACTGGAACCGCCTCTACCACCAAAAGGCCGACGGAACCTTCGAGGATGTCACAGAAAAAGCCGGTCTCACCGGAGTCGGCTATTCCACCGGAGTTGCCGTCGGCGACTACGATAACGATGGATTCGAAGACCTCTATGTAGCCGGCTACGGTCACAGCACGCTTTACCACAATAACGGCGACGGCACCTTCACCGATGTGACTGCCGCTGCGGGCGTTGCGGGCTCCGGATGGATGACCAGCGCTGCATGGGTGGACTATGACAACGACGGACGCCTGGATCTGTTCGTTGCCCGCTACATGCAATGGGACTTTGACGATATCTATTGTGGGCGTCGCGATAAAGAAGGCTCCCGCTCTTATTGCCACCCGGATCTTTTCAAACCCGAGTCAGTCTTGCTCTTTCACAATGACGGCAACGGAAAGTTCACCGAGGTATCACACCAGGCCGGGGTTGACCAGCCAGGTAAAGGGCTGGGGCTCGCCATTGCGGACTATGACCACGATGGCTTTATGGATATTTTGCTGGCCAATGATTCAATGCCGCAATACCTGTTCCACAACCGTGGCAACGGAACCTTCGAAGAAGTGGGACTGACTTCTGGAGCCGGACTCGATAGCAACGGCAACACCTTTGCCGGCATGGGCGTGGACTTTGAGGACTATAACAACGACGGCTGGCCTGACATCATCATCACCGATCTCGCGTACCAGCGATACGCGCTCTATACAAATCTGAAGGACGGCACCTTCGATTACTCTCCGTCCGCAACGGGTTTGAACGCAATTTCGCTGCTGCATTCAGGCTGGGGTGTGCGTTTTCTGGACTACGACAATGATGGATGGAAGGATTTGCTGATCGTCCAGTCGCATGTGATTGACACAATCGAAATGTACGATCCCACCGTGCGTTATCGCGAGCCGCCTCTGTTGTTGCACAACGACCACGGAAAAAAGTTCGTGGATGTTTCGGCAGCCTCCGGCGATGTGTTCCATCAGCAATGGGCGGGGCGCGGGTTGGCGATCGGAGACATTAATAATGACGGGAAGCTGGACGCGGTCGTAACCTCAAACGACGGGCCCGCGTGGGTCTTGCTAAACGAAACCGTCACTTCGAACCACTGGATCACGCTTAAACTCGTGGGGGTGAAGAGCAATCGCGACGCCATCGGCGCTCAAGTGAGGATCGCGACCACGGCAGGCGATCAGTTCGCAACCGTAACCACGAGCGGCAGCTATCAATCCTCCAGTGACAAGCGATTGCATTTCGGCCTCGGGTCTGCGGACTCCATCCGTGAAATCGAAATCCGCTGGCCGAGTGGTATTCGCCAGTTGGTGCGGGATCCGAAGCCAGATCGAATCCTAACGATCACGGAGCCGTTAAAATAAATTTGCAGGCTGCTCTTACAATGCGAACCGAATTGTTATGCCTCGGCATGCTGTTCCTCTCGGCAAGCCTGATTTCATCGGCTCAGGCTCCCAAAAAACAAAGCGCCGACGTCTCGCAGTTGCAGCACGCCGCTCAAGCCCTCGCCGCTGGAAAAATAAAGCAGGCTGAAAGCGAGTTGCAGTCTGTGCTGCTTACTTCGCCCGGAGAATATCGGGCGCGCGATCTGCTGGGAGTTATTCGCGTCCTCCAAAAGCGCGAACCTGAGGCAGAAGAATGCTTTCGACGGGTTGTCCGGCAAAACCCCATCTTCGCGCCTGCGCGGGCGCACCTTGGACTCCTGTATCTCCAGATGAATCGCCCGGAAGAGGCTGTCCCGCAACTAAGAGAAGCCTTGCGCGTTGATCCTTCTCGAACCGATGCGTCGGACGCCCTGGTACACATCTTGCAGGACCAAAGCCACGCGGCGGCTGCCCGCGGGGAATGGGCAAATTCGCTCGCATTGCTGGCCGAGGCGCGCAAATATGCACCCAACAATGCGGATGTTCAATTCGAATTCGGTACGGTGGCACTGCAAATGTCGTCCTGGCAGGACGCGGTCACTGGTTTCCAGCAAACGTTGAGGCTGCGCAAGAACGATCCCGCGGCGCTCTATAGTCTGGGTCGAGCGTTTCTCGCGCTATGGAAATTCGAGGATGCGCGTCAGCAGTTCGCCCGGTACGTTGAATTACGTCCGGACGACGCTTCCGGTCATGCTGCTCTGGGCATGACTCTCGCTACGCTTGAGCGCTCCGACGAAGCCCGGTCGCAGCTCCAGCGATCAATCGCTCTGGATCCCCAGCAAACTGAGTCTTACTTCCGCCTCGGACTCCTGGACCTCGATTCGAAAGATCTGGACTCGGCAGCCAGAAATCTCCAGCACGTGCTGGATCGGGAACCGAAGCACACAGGCGCTTTGACCGCGCTGGGACGGGTGGCATTTGCACAGAAGCGTTACAGCGAGGCCTTGGATCTGCTTCAGGGAGCCATCGCCAATGACGATTCCATGCGGGAGGCTCACTATTATCTCGGCCTCACTTTTGCCCGCATGGGACGCAAGCCCGAAGCAGACGAGCAACTACAAATCGCCACACGGCTGGAACACGACGAAGCGGAACATCGGCGAACCGTGTTTCAGATCATCGATCCGGCTGCTGGCGCGCATGGCTCACCGCACCAAAACTAGCTCTCAGATGTGGCGATGCACATTCGTATGCAGGTGCACACTGCCGAGATGGAAGGGGCTATGCCCGCGAGAGGGGATTCTTTCGACGACAAACAAATGACAATCTCCTTACATGACTGTGACGGTGGTTCAGCAACCCGCGTCTGCGCATGTCCGTCTGATTGACTACAAACCTCTCGCCCATGAATGTTTCAGGGGCATACACCTAATCTGGAGTCCAATGAGAATTTCGAAGTTGGCGTGGGGAATGTTGGCAATCGAGATGTGGGTGATTGGACCACAAAACCTTTGCGCCCAAAACCAAGCGATTAATGTAAGCAAGTCTAGTTTGACGGTCCGGGTTTTCAAGTCCGGTATGTTTTCCGCCTTCGCGCATGACCACGAAATACAGGCTCCGATTGACGGGGGTGAGATCAATTCTTCCGCCGATCGAAGCGTTCGACTTCACATAGACGCGCGCAAGATGCGCGTACTCGACCCAGAGATTTCCGCAAGCAGTCGTGCCGATATCCAGAACACAATGGAAGGGGCTGAAGTTCTCGATGTAGAGCATTTTCCCAAGATTTCTTACGATTCCACCACCATAACCAAAACCGGGGATGCTCACTGGGAGGTGCACGGGAACCTGAATCTGCATGGTAAGAATCAACCAGTGGTTGTGATGGTGTCGTTAGAGAACGGACACTATCGCGGTTCCGCGTCTTTCAAACAAAGCGACTTCGGCATAATTCCGATACGCATCGCCGGGGGAACAGTTAAGGTCAAAGATGAAGTGAAAATAGAGTTCGATATACTTCCGGTTCAATGACGATCTTCCGTTCTGAACACGCCGGGACAGATTTGCACCCATCCCCACTATCTTGAAATTTGTCGTCGCTGGACTTGCAACTTCTATGACGAAGGCTTGACGGCAAAATGACGTGTCTCTGACATGCAGGTTCGTGCTGGTTCGTAAACTGCTCCATGGGTTACTACCCTTGGGGTTTTTCATGAAACCTTCACTGATAGTGTTGCTGGCATGGTTGCTGGCTACAGGACTGGGATGCGGCTATTCCGCCCCAAAGACTACACCGGCGCAAGCGGGAACGACCCCCGCCATTTCCCAGCTTGTTCCTGCCAGTACAAATGCGGGTACCGCATTCACTATGACCGTTAACGGGAGTAACTTTTCAAGCAGTGCGGCTGTGAACTTCAACGGCACGGCCATGACGACAATGTTCGTGAGCGCCAACCAGCTTATGGCCACGGTTCCCGGGTCAGCCGACACAACCAGCGGCACTGTGCCAGTTACGGTCACGAATCCAGGCACCCCGGGCGGAATCTACGGCGGTGGCACATTGGCTGAAACTTCTACGGCGATGAACTTTACGATCAACTAGCCAGGTTGGGACTGGCTACAGCGAGGCAGAAAGACCGGTGAACTTATTGCGGAGTTGCTGTCATGGAGGCGCGGTGTCCCGTCGTTATTGCCCAATATTTAATCCACTGTTGGCGGATGCCGTTGGCACGCTCGATGAGTTCGGGGGTTGGCTTTTGGCCGTGTTCAACTACGACCACGATTCCGGTGTTGAAATTTCTCTGTGAATGGTCAACATCTGGGACGCGTGGTCCTTCGCTGGCGATTACATCTTGAATCGTGACTTTGGTTCGGTCTGCTTTGAATATCGGATGGCCATTCGCGTCTTTGCCTGCCGGAACGAGATTCCTCAGAATGAAAAAGTCGGGCACTTCTGCCGGCGAAATCAGGCCCATCAAATACAAGTCGAGATAGGAATATCCGGTGGCCGGAACGTAATAGTCGTCATCCAGTTGGGTGTATGTGCCGTCGAAGTTGTCCTCCCAGACGCCTCCTCCCATTGCCGATGCCTCTGTCGGCCGCTGATAAGGAAATGCGACGCGAGCTTGCAATCCTCGACTCCCAATGCACTGGGCCGAGAGGAATTGTTTCTCTATTTACTTTTGCGGAGACAAACGCCGCCCAGCGATGGCCCATTTCATGCCCGATCTGCGACATTGCGTAGTTGTAGGGAAGTATCTTTCCGTCTGCTGATATCTCGCTCAGTTGATGCAAATAAAACGTTATGTCATGGTCGCCGGCCACTGGCGCGTCCTCTGGCGGACGCTCTTGCATCTGGTTGGAGCCGACGAATACCGGTTGCACGAACCCCCACTGAAACCTGCCCTGACTACAGTAGCTTTGAAGATCGTGTTGGGTTTGTCCGATGCCGGTGACACCGCCTCCCACAGGTCCATCACTGGGAGTGCCAGCTTCTTGATTGTCCACGCGGAAGCCTGAGTAGTACGCCAGGAAGTCAAACTTGTCGCCGAGAGTTTTAATCACGGTGCAGGCCAAATCCTCGGGTCGGGGTAGATCTAAAAAGTGGAACGATTCATAGACGACAGGAAACGGGCCATCTTTCCGCGTGAGCGAAGAGAGATGGACTTCGGCGTCGCGAATTCCGGAAAGATAAACGATTGAGGAGTTACTTGCGCGACAATCTTCTCCGAATCGTCAGAGTCTGGATTACCAGAGGTAGCGCTCTCGGCTTGGACAGTCAATTGTTTGGCCCCGCGAAGGGTTACAGGAAAATCCCTTGCATCGAGATCATGTTGCCGTCGTTTTACAGCACGCGAGACTCCCTCACCAAACGCAACGTAGCGGGTCGGACGGCCTCGTCGTCCAAAACCCCGGATGGTCCAGACCAGCGACGAATGATCCTCTGACGGATGAGCCGAACCTTTGGATGCGGAAGGATTCTTATCGAAGAAGACGCGGTACGCGACGCCTCTCACCGCGGGATCGCCGTCCGGAGGCACCGGGCCCCGGGTTTCAAAAGCGACCTTTAGCAGAAGACCCTCAATGACAGAAATCTTTACAGTGCGGATGTCAAGGTTCGCAGCGGCCGCTGGGTGCGGCCCGGCGGTAATTGTCGCGAGCTGCTTCTCCTCGCCGGAGAGCATTGGGTAAACGCCGACAATGGCATCCTTGGCCGCGATCTGATTGTAAGAAAACTCGATCGCGCCGTTGCGATGCAACACAGCCTGAAAGCGATTAATCGTCTTATACCAGGTGAAATCCTGGATATTGCCGAAAGGCTCGGTAAGATCCCATGTAATGACGACACGATCAGCAAGTTCCTTCACGTAATGCGGTCCGCTTGTTCGCGGCTTGAAGAAAACACAAAGTGCGGGAACGGTGTTGACGAGCGTGCCGGCTGCTTCTCCCAACGGGTCGAATCGCCCGATGGATACCCCGGCAACTCGCCCACGAGGAACAGGGCCATCGAAGCCTTCGCTCCTCTCGCTGCCCTCGCCAAAGCTAATTGATCCCGTCGTTCCGACGAGAAATGAATTCCAATCCTTGCCCGAAAATGGAAATGCGAAGTTGTGCAGCGTCACTTCTGCGCCAGTCAGTTCGGGGCCGAACTCCGGGTCCCATTGCAAGGCCGTATTTTCGACGCGGTACCCTGAACCTTCCGGACTGAAGCGCAGTGTGCGTCCGGCCAAGTCGAACAGGTTTGCTTTTCCCAGCGCTCCCTCATTCAATTCCATGACGATAAGGTTGCCGTCGGTTGAGACCTTGCCGATAGGGTGTCCCGGCGGATCCGATTGCGCATTTGCAAGGCTGAGTCGGAGGAGCAGCGTAGAGACGATTAATACTGCAACGCGAAGCAAGCAGCCGCTTTTTCTGTTCACCGGACCCTCCATCATCCAGAGATTGGATAAAGTATCCTAACACGCACCGCCGCATGAACAGCGACGATCAGAGAAATGTCTTACTTAACGGTCGGGAATGCTTTTAGCAGATTCCCTTCCTACAAGACCAAGGAACTTCTGCTACGATGACCTTTTGGTGAGGTGGATATGCCGCAATTTGTGATTGAGCGCGAAATCCCGGGCCTGGGTAATTTATCGGATGAGGAAATGCAGGCAGCTGCGAAAAAGTCGGTTGGAGTGCTAAAGGATATGGGACCGGGGATCAAGTGGCTTCACAGCTATGTCACGGGCGATAAGATGTATTGCGTTTACCTGGCGCCGGACGAGGAAACGGTTCGCGAACACGCACGCCGCGGGGGGTTTCCGGCGAATCGCGTCTCGGCTGTGCGGCGCATGATTGATCCCAACACCGCAAATTAAGTTAAGCAGAATTTCTGCTGCGAATACCTGTTTCCGTGTTGCCGTCAAGCGCTTCACGGACCGCTTGCTCGACCGGCATCGCCCAGCCTTCCATCCACGCCGTGAGGCCTGCATCACTGCCCAGCGTTCTGCGCGCGAAATTCAGTGCTTTTTCCAGCCTCGGTTGCTCGGTGAGACTGAGGGGTGCGCCTAATCGTTGGCGAAGTGCGGCGGCCGCTCCTGCCAGGTGCAGCGATTGTTCGGCGTTTGATTGGGAAGCGGCGCTTACGGCAAGACACTCGAGCGCGCGTGCTATCCCGCGTTTGTGACCCAACTCCTGGAACATCTTGATGCTTTCGCCGTAGAGGCGGCGCGCCTCGGCGTTGTTTCCCTGATCGCAGCTTAAACTTGCCAGGTCGGAAAGGGCGCTGGCAATTCCCCACTCATCCTTCATTTGCCGGAACGCCGCCAGACTCTGTTCGCAAAACGAGCATGCGACGGCCGTATCCCCTTTTTCGCGCGCGACGTCGCCCTGATAATTCAGCGTCCAGGCAACTCCTGCGCCATCCTCGGCCTTTCGGAACATCGTCAGGCATTCGTCGTAAAGCAAGGACGAGCGCGCGTATTCGCCCTGCACCTTCATAACGCTTGCGAGGTTGCTAAGAGCTCGAGCGATATCAGCAGAATCGCCGATGTCCTTCCATATCTCCACACAGCGCTCGAAAAGTAAGGAGGCAACCGCCAGATCGCCTCGTTCCCGAGCGTTGACGGCCAATGCGTTTAGCGCGACGGCAACACCTCGGTTATCGTGGAGTTCAAGACAGGTCTCCAGATTCTCTTCGAAAAGTTGCCGCGCAGAACTGTAGTCACCCTGCCCGCCCGACAGAACCGCGGCAGCGAATAGCAGGCGGGCGCGCAGCTTTGGAAGCGCCGCGGTTCCCTCGAGCGCGAGCAGCCTGGCAATCGCATCCCTACCCTCTGTTAAATATTCCCGCGTTTCCCAGAAGCGAAACAGCGCAGCACCGAGACGCAGACCCCACTCGGCATCCCCGGTCCTGACGAGATAATCGAGCGCCAGACGGAAGTTGTCGTGTTCGACTTCAAAACGGTCGAACCATTCGGGGTGAGCCGCCACGTCTTCGGCACCTTCTTCAGCCAGCACCAGGTAATATGCGGCATGGGCTCGCCGGACTGCCGGCTCATCTTCGCTCTTGACCAGTCGTTCGAGCGCATATTCGCGGATGGTCGAGAGCATCGCGAATCGTGTTTCCGCATCCCCTTGCTGCGCCTGCTGCACCAGGCTCTTGTCCACCATGGACGCCATAGCGTCAAGGATGTCGAGACCCAGATCGCTTTTCGTATCGCACACGGCTTCCACGGCTTCCAGTGTGCAGCCACCGGCAAATACCGAAAGTCTCCGGAAGAGAATTTGTTCGGCAGTATTGAGTAAGCCACAACTCCAATCCACCGTGCTGCGAAGAGTTTGTTGCCGGGTCGGGAGATCGCGCGCGCCGCCGGTCAACAGATTTAGACGGCTCTCGAGCCGTGCCAGCATTGCGGAGGGCGAAAGCAGCTTGATGCGCGCCGCCGCAAGTTCAATCGCCAGAGGCAGGCCATCAAGGCGGGCGCAGATAGCCGCGACCGCGGATGCATTATCCCGGTTTAGCGCGAATTCGTGCTTCACGGCGCGTGCGCGTTCCACAAACAGCGCGACCGCTGGAAGGCGGGAAAGCATTTCCACGGAAGCAGTTGATTTGAGATCGGGCAGCCCAAGCGGGGGAACAGGAAATTCATGTTCGCCGTAGACGTGAAGAGGCGCCTGGCTCGTGACCGCGATCTTTAGTTTTGGGCTCGTGGTCAGAAGCTGAGTTATCACCGGAGCAGCGGAGACGAGGTGTTCGAAGTTATCGAGCAAAAGAAGCGTCGGCTGATCCAGGCCGCTGACATAGTCCTTCAATCTTTCATGCGAGGACTGATTCCCGTTTTCACGGACTCCCAGCGCCTGCGCAATCGCGGAGGCGATCAAAGCACTGTCGCTCACTACCGACAACGGGACGAAACAAATACCTCCGGGAAAGTCGGCGCCGGCTTCGTTCGCCACCTGAAGGGCGAGCCTCGTCTTTCCAATGCCGCCCGGGCCAGTCAGGGTCAAGAGTTGCACGTCCGCGCGGTTTAAGAGTTGACGGAGCGCAGCCGCTTCGTGTTCGCGTCCAATGAAGGCCGTGCGTTGCACCGGCAGGTTGTTAGGACGAGGCTCCGAAGGGCGCGCCGTCGCCTCCGCAAGACGATCACGCACTGCGGCGAGGTCGCGCGCCAAATCCCGGGTGGATCCGTAGCGCTCCTTGTGGTCCTTGGCCAGACAGCGCTCAACGATCCATAGGAAGGGCGGGTGCGCTTGCAGCATTCTGGAACCGAGTGGATCAGGCTCATCGCGAAGGATTGCGGCAGTCGTCTCCGCATAACTCTTTTTCTTGAATGCTGGAAATCCGGTGACCATCTCGTAGAGGACCAATCCGAAGGAAAACTGATCGGAACGGAAATCAACTTCGCCGCCCGTGGCTTGCTCCGGTGACATGTAGCCGACCGAACCCGTTATCGTCCCCTGCGACGTGTTGGTAGTCGAAGAGTCGGAATCGCGGACCTGATTCACTCCCAGCAGTTTCGCCAGACCGAAATCCAGAATCTTGGCTGTGTCGCCAGAAACCATTAGATTCTCCGGCTTCAAATCGCAATGAACGATTCCGATGGCGTGCGCTCTGGCGAGCGCGTCGGCAATCTGCGCTGCGATAGCAACCGCTTTGCGGAATGGTACAGGGCCGGAAGCCAACAACTCTCGCACCGTCTCGCCCGTCACGAGTTCCATGGCGATATAACAGGTTCCGTTCACCTCCCCGAGTTCGTAGATGGTGACGATGTTTGGATGGTTGAGCGCGCCGGCGGCGCGGGCTTCCTTCTCGAAGCGCGATAAAGCCTCGGGTTGAGAACCGCGCTCCAGCAGGAGAGTCTTGATGGCGACCTCGCGTTCGAGGCGAGTGTCCTTTGCGCGGTAAACCTCGCCCATGCCGCCAGTGCCCAATCGCTGGAGGATCTGGTAATTTCCGAAAGTCATGCCCGGAGATAAGCTGGATACTGATGATGGAGTTTGGGGCGGGTTCATGGACCTCGCTCTGGCGCAGCTATCGGCTTGCCAAAGCTTCTCGCCGCGGCGGGACTGGCTTAGAAATTTGCGCTCGCCGTCATGACGAGCTTCGCAGCAGCTGACCTGAGTTCGTCTATAATACTCCAGATTTCAGGAGACGATGCATGGATGTTCGATCGTTACAACGCCCTCTGAAAGATCGGTACAGGCGGGATCCGTCGAGCTCTCGAATCACGCTGACCGCGCATAGCAGTCAGACTGACGTGCCCATCGCATGTTCGGTTGACCTTGGACGAACAATCTACGATGCGCAAGCACACCAGGGCGTTGGTGGAGCAGGCACCGGAGCCTGCTCTGGAGACCTACTCTTAGGCGCGCTCGCCGCCTGCGCTCAGATCACTTGCCAGATGGTAGCCGCTGCGATGGGAATACCTACGGACGGAATTGACGTCAGGGTCGAAGGCGATCTGGACCTCCAGGGAACCTTGGGAATCTCGAAAGAAGTACCGGTTGGATTCCAGAGTATCAGAGTCATTTTCGATGTCCGCTCGACGCAAGCAACCGCCGAGCAACTAAGCGCTTTGCAAGCGAAAACGGAACAGTATTGCGTGGTAATGCAAACGTTGCAGAGTCCGCCGAAGATTGAGCACTCATGGTCGCAGCGGTAATCGCAAAAAACTGTTTCGCCACAACAGCCGATTGATTATCAATCTTCTTTCAAAAAGAATTCGTTAGACGAGCGAATCGGCGATCCCTATCCGTGTCGTCGGGAATCTCTAGCACTTGGGTATTTTGAATGATCCGATCCGGGTTCTGTAGCCTGTGTCGCCCAACTTGAAATAATCGCCGACGTACCAGAATGTGCAGTCGTCGCTGGGATCAATTGCCGTAGTTGTGTAGTCCTCCCAACGCAGGGTCTGGGTCTGCGCAGCTTCACCATTCGCTAGCACCGTCTCGTGGAACGTCAATTTGCCCTTGGGATCTTTGGCGAGCCGCGCGGCGAATCGTTGGCCGGCGAAATTCGGAGTTCCGCCAAATGAATATCCGACGCCGATGTCGCCTTTCTTGTCCATCGCGATGCTCGGCATCCATCGGTAGAAATTGTCAGGAACGTATGTTCCTTGTTGATGCAAACGAGGATCACGCTTCTTGTCTTTGTCCAGACGAAATTCATACCAACGGACGCCTCCTCCGCCCGCACTGGTCGCGACTGAATGGGCCGCGACGATGGATTCGTGACGGCCTACTTTGCGATACACCAGCCGCTGCATGATCTTGTCGCCTTGCACATCTAGGCGCTGGTCGGTGCCGGGCTGGGGAACGCAATTTGTCAATTGGCCGTTGCATAAATAATGGTAGGGAGCGACCTGAATCTTTTCCGGCCCAATAGCCTTCGTATTTGACGGATTTTCCCAGTCCACGTGAACCTTCCAGTAGTAAATTCCATCGTCGTCGAATATCTTCTTGAGCTGAGTGCCGCCGGCGGCCATCATGATGTTCGGCGCTCCCGCTGGCGGCAAGCTTTGACCGTCAATATCGGCGTTGCTAAGGAAATTCACGCCATCAAGCACGATGCACTGCTCGGTGGCCGGCTTACCGGCAAGCATCTTTGTTCGGTCCGCGATGCAAACATGTTTCTGGATGACCGTATCGCCAGTGCTCGTCGGAATGTAGTATCCATCGGGCCAGATCGCCGGCCTGGGATAGTCGGGGAATAGAGTTCGGCTAAACGCGTAACGATAGTAGGGACCGAGCGGGTCTTCAGTGGCGCTGACGGCGTAGCACATCGCGAAAGTCCCTTTCGGCTCAGAGGAAGACGAATTCGGAGGATGCCTTCGCCCGCCCCCCGGTGGTATTGGCGGAGGGTTGGCCGGTAGCGCGACCGCTGAGCCGGGTGATACAGGCTCTCCTGGCTGCGGCAGCTCACCGTGCCCGGCGAATTCACCTGGAAGAATCGGACTGAAAATCGGCATCACAAACAGCCAGCGGTGCGCGAGTTGATCGTAACGAACCACGGCGTCGCCGTTGTTTCGCGCCTCACAAACTCCGCCAAATCCCGCGAACAAAGTGTTGGTTGAAACCGCGCCATACAAAAGCGTGCCGCTGTGTTCATAATGCGCACCCTTCTTGCTGTAAACCGCGAGTCGCGAGTTGACGATTTGCACAATATGATTTGGCCCGACCGCGAGACTGTTATCGGAAGGATTGGAAAGAGGTTTGTTCCCCTCAGGTTTTTCGAAGCCAGCGCCGAGCCCATCGAAGCTCTCGACCAGCGGGACAGGGGGACGGCGCCCCGGTGAGGTCTGCTCGACTGCGATTCCAGCAGGAGACAACGCCGGTTCGGAAGCCGGCGGGGAATTGGATGGTTTTTGTGCCGGCCCATCCGGACTCGTCCCGCAAGAGCTGGCTTCGCAATCGGAAGGCTGGGGTGCATCTACGGAATCGCGCATCGAGGCGAGGGGTGCTGAGGTATCAATCTTGATTGCATGGTGCACGACTACCGGATCCGATCTAAAATGGATTGGCGTGGACCCGGCTGGAAATGTGCGGCTGCTGCAAGGGACCGCGGCGACAAAAAGCAAAATACCGGCAAGTCCGAGGACTCGATTCATTGGGCGTAATCTCCTCCTGGAATGTCTTCGACATTCCTCATAACAGATTTCGGCGTAACATTTGCGACGGGCGAGACGCATCACTTCCGGCTTCCTGCTGAAGGATTTCGCTCCGCTACCGACGTGACTGGCTTCACGAACGTCGCATTGTCAATCGGAACATTTTGTTGAACCTGTCCCAGCTGAATCGTCGAACTCTCATGAGCCTCGGCAACCGTCCATCGGAATGGGGTTTCGACGCCGCCCGCATCCCGGTAGTCGCCATAGTCTATTTGCGTGGGGTCGAGACCGAGCGGCGAGTCTGCATAGCGTACGAGGCGCATGAGCAGTCCCGATTGCTCATCAAAATAAAGCTTCACTGGTGGCAGGCCATTCCGGCTGGCCGAAATTACGTAAGCCTCTCGCGTGCCGATTTTTTCCGGATAATCCACACGCAGCTCATCGAACAGACTCTTAAGATGTAGCGGGAAATGCAGGTCCGCATCCATCTGAGCCGCATCGAGTTCCTCACGGTGCATATCACGTGCGGCATGTCCCGGCATTACGGACCAGCCTTCGCGGCCATTGAATGCCGTAACGCTGTCTCCCGCGGGCATATGCCGGACTACCGCTTGCTTGTCCGGATACTGATCCAGAATTTCGACAGCGACCGGTTTTCCGCCGAGAGTAGTCGCGCCGGTCTCCTTGCGGCTGGTGATTTTCTCGATCGCAGTTGCTCCGCCGACTGCCTGAATGTAGTTGCCGATGATTTCGTCAGCGGAAGGCGAGTTGATGGAAAGACTTTCCGCTTCAGGAGTTGCGGCTTGGACCAGGTCTTGTTTTGGCTGCGCTTCGCTTGCAATGACCGCTTCACTTGCAATCACCGGAATGTCTGCCGGTTTTGGCGAGCCGCGATGGCAGGAGTAGCAGGTCACTTCGCGATTG
Source organism: uncultured Acidobacteriaceae bacterium (assembly GCA_963796015.1). Taxonomy (GTDB): domain Bacteria; phylum Acidobacteriota; class Terriglobia; order Terriglobales; family Acidobacteriaceae; genus PALSA-188. Next base: position 119,224 of record CAWCJR010000007.1, read on the forward strand.
CCGTCGAAACTGCTTTTATCACTATCAATCGCCAACATCATTCGCATCATATTGCGCGCAATCTGTTTGGTTTTTTTGTCGTCTTTGTCGAAACTGCCCGGCACATGGCAGTAGTTGCATTCCACGCCGAGTGACGCCGTGATGAATCGCATGGCAAGAATCAGTTGGCCGGACGAAACCCCCTTGAGCACCTGAATGTTTTTGAAGGCAGTCTCGGCCGTCTTGGAAGAGTCGGCGGGACGTGACTGCGCGGCTTCGTCAGGAATGGGTTGAGTATTCATTGCCGCGGTGATTTTTTCAGATAGCTCAGCGGCCTTTTCCGCGTTTCCCTGTTGTTTATAAAGATTGATCAATGTGGCGACAGCAGGCAGATGCATCGGATCAATCGCGACGGCGCGCTCGAGGTGGGCAACGGTTTGCCGAACATCTCCAGTCTGGAGATATGCCGACGCGGCATTCGTTTCGGCAACAGCCGAGTCAGGGTTTAGCTGGAGGACCCGGTCGAATGCGAATTCCGCTTCTGTGGGTTGTTTCGAAAATAGCAGAGCGTTCCCTATGGCGGTAAAGAAATCGCTATCGGTTGGGAATTGGTTTTGGACTTCCGTCAATAAACGATAACCGCGAACAAGAAACATTTGCGAACGGCGTTCCATTCCCGCGTTGATGTAGGCGATGCCAAGATTTCGTTTTTCAAGATCGGGCGCAGGCTGGCGCCACGCCGCGATGTCGGTATTTTCCGGAAGATCTGGCTGGGGTTCGGGACGACGCTGAATTCTATGGTCGGTGAAGGCACTGTGTCCGCCATCTTTGGCATCGCGGCGTGGCATGTGGCAGCTGATGCAATCACTGTCCTTGCCGGGATGAGAATCCGGAAAATTTGCCGCGTGGCAGGAAAGGCACTTCGAGCGGTAGAACGCGACTGGATCAAGCGGTTTATTGTGCGGATCGTGACAAGTTCCGCACCACAACTGGCCATTGCTCGCGCGGGCGCAGGTACTTTTGGCGAGCTCCTCAACCTGACTGATGACCTTAAATTTTCCAGCCGCCGAGCCTGGAGGCAGGGCATTGCAATAGGTGGTGAAAACGTCTTCCAATCGTTGTCCGGGCCGAAAGTCGCTGAACTTTTTCCCCGGATTGAGCACCCTGCCAACGCCCAGCAGGTGACACTGTTCGCAAGTGCTGTCGCGAGCAGCACGGTCAAGCTTCGCGGGATTGATAATCGTGCCCGCTCTAGGATCACTGAGGTGCTTCTCGGCCGAGCCGTGGCATCGTTCACATGTGATTGCTTCCGCCGAGAATGCAGGGTAGCGATACTGATTCAACGTGCCGGATATGGGTAACGCGGTTCCTGAATGGCAAAAGACACACTCATTGAGGACGGGACGCGTGAAATCCGGATCGGGCCGCCCCTCATATCCAGGCGCCAGATCATAAGCATGCCGGCTTCTGTAGTAAGCAACAGGAGATTGAAACAGGTGACCGCCCGCGTCGAGCAAGTAACCAGCGGCGTGATTGCCGGAGCCAATCACATAATCAATGCGGTAGTTGGTGACTTCTCCACCACTCTCCAACCGTTGCCAATAGCCAGCTGGCGACGAATGCATCGTGATTTTTGTGTCCGGTGTGGTTACTACGCCGTCCGGCTCCTGTCCGGCGCGACGCAAGGAGTGCGCCATCGCAGAGCGCGCGTATCCCGCGACTTCGGAACGATGGCAAACCTCGCAGCGGCTTGCGCCTGTGGGCTCGCGCAGCAGTTGGAAGGCCGGGACTTGCGCATTAGAGGAGGGGACTGAACTCAGGCTGGATTGTCCGTTCCCGGCGGAAACAATGTCCAAGAAGACTAGAAGAAAGAGCAACAGATCAGGAATACGTCTTGGCAACATGAATCAGCCGGAAGCTTTAAGTTCGCGGACAAACGGAATTGTACAGCGACCGAGTTCTCCCGGGCAGACCGCACGGGAGAACTTCTAACTAACCTGGGTGACGAGACTGAAACACCTCACCAGGGAAACGTTGCCGTGGCGTTGCTCAAAAAAATTTCTAACCCATGTGCTCCTTGGACTCGTCCGGCTGAGAATTTACTTTCCAGTAAACTGCATACCGCTCATTGATGATTTTATACAGCGGAACCAGGGTCGAGGATTGCGTCTGCCCGACTGTCTGGAATGTTAGGGGTTGCTTCAAATCAGCGGTCAACCAGCCCGTAGGCCTCCCTGTCTGGGCAGTGATATCGGCTACTTTCGTCTGATCCATGGGTTTGGGCTCGTAGTCGCCGTACATCATTTCTTTGGTGACCGGGTCGAAGCGGCCCGCTAATACCAGAGGTCCATACATCATTGCCTGGATCGTTTCATCGTCGGGCATGCTATCAACGTGCAAATCCATAGGGAGGCTCAGCTCAATTTTGTCGCCGGTCTTCCAAATGCGGTTCAGGGCAAGGTAGCTGCTTGGACTGCCGAAGGCGGTCAGCGGCGTTCCATTAATTTTGACGCTGCCTCCGCGTGCCCAATAGGGGATGCGCAGATGAATGCCCATCTGTACGGGAGTTTTTGCGGAGATCGTGATTGTGGTTCCTTGCTGTTCGGGGAAACGTGTTTCCTGTCGTAGCCGCAGACCCTTTTCAGGCCACTCCAGTTGCGAGTCAACGTAGAGATTTACGTAAAGCGAGTCGTCATCGTGGAAGTAGATCGTGTCGGTGAGCTTTGAGTATTCTTCGGATCCAGTTCCGGTGCAGCACCAGAATGCGTCGAATGGTTTGCCGAACGTCTTCCAGTAGCCAGAAGCCAGAGGCAAGTAATACATCATGGTTCCGTCTTCGGGATTGATCGTGCCTAGGCGATGGTTGAAGAGCGCTCTCTCGTAGTAATCCATGAGGCGAGCGTCGGCGGTCCAGCCGAAAACGTGGCGCGTCAATTTCATCATGTTGTAAGCGCAACAGTCTTCGGTGGTGTTGGTGCTAAGTTCGGTTGCGAGTTTTCCAGGATCGGTATTCCATGATTCGTGATTGCTGGTGCCGCCGGTGCAGTAAGAACGCTCACTGACAATCTCATCCCAGAAGTATTCCGCGATGTCGCGATAGCGGCGATCGCCTGTCAATTCGTAAATCCTGGCGGCTGCAATCACCTGCGGGATGTGAGTATTGGCGTGAAGACCCTTCAGTTCGTCGCGATGGTCAGCAAGCGGATCGAAGAATTCCTTCTTATCGAAACGTTGCGCGAGATGAAGGTAATATGGCTTGCCGGTAATGGCGTACAAATTGGCCAGTGATTCACCCATCCCGCCATATTCAGTGCCGAGCACCCGCTGCATGTGTTCGTAACTCAACGATTGCGTATAGCCCGCTGTCCATCCCGCCATCTTTTCTGCTATCGCCAGTGCCTGTTCGTTTCCGCAATGAACATACATATCAATGTTGCCAGCCATGATCTTATGGATGGTGTAGAACGGCGCCCATACGCGCTGACGTTCGCGAAGCCGGTCAAAGAACTCGATTGGGAACGCGCTTAGGTAGCCACTCTTCAGCGCATCCTGGCACTTCGCCAGTTCCGCCACAACGGTGTTGGCGTTGGCTTTGAGAGTTTCATCGCCAGTGCTGGCGTACATCAATGCGCAGGCGGAAAGATAGTGTCCTCCGGCGTAATGGCCGCGCAGTTCGCAATCGGGCGCTTCCCATCCGCCCAGCGGTTGGGCTGAAGAGGGAAAGCCTGCATTGATTCTGAAAGTGTGCAGCAGACGGTCGGGCGGTAATGAACGTAAATATTGGCGGTCGGCTTCCATGGCCTGCTTGCACGGACCTTCCCCGAGACGAACTTGAGTCATCGGAAACGGTTTGACCTTCCAGGAAACTTTTTCGCGGTTGGCCGGATACTGATGTTTTTGATCCGGCTTCTGCTCCGGATGAATCGCATCAACAACAGGATCCTGCGGCGGCGGGCTCGCAAACAATTTTTTGGATAAAAGGGCCGTTCCGCTCACGGCGGCTACGTTCGCCATGAATTTTCTGCGGGATAATCCATTGGAAGTCGTCATAAGTCTCCGTTCATCATCCGGTCATTCATCATCCGATCAGCATTCGTTCACCAATATCAAAGGAGAGCGCACCGGTAACGTGGCGCAATCCAGTATGGTGAGTAACTTGAAAATCTCAACATTAGTTTCTTCTGGATATTGTATCCCAATCGGCATTTTTGTAGAAATTGAACCCACATCCCTTCCTGTTGAAGTTTTTTAGAAATGTGCAAGACAAATTCCTCGTGCTGACGTGTCAATGTCTATAGAACGTAGAAGGAGTTCAGTCAACCTTGGTCCAGATGTGAAGGAAACAACATTCCAGTAAATATGGGTCACGACGAGATACGCCGTCTGTACCAGCAACATGGATCAGCCTTGCTGGGTTACGCGCGTGCTGTTCTCAATGACCACCCCGAGGCGGAGGATGTGTTGCATGAAGTGTTCCTGAAACTGGTGCGCGACAAGATTTCTCCAAATGATCCCGCACCTTATTTGTTCCGGGCGGTACGCAACGCTTGCCTCAATTTTCGCCGGCATGATTCTCGGAACGTTGCGATCACGGACCAAGACAGCTGGTTTGAGACGACTGATGAGAACAGAGATCTTGTTCGGTCGCTTCAAATTGCGATTCAAGACGTTCCAGAAGATCAACGTGAAATCATCATCATGCATGTTTGGGGCGAAATGACGTTCGATCAGATAGCGAGAGTGCTGGATATTTCGCCAAATACGGCGGCATCGAGATACCGTTACGGCCTGACTAAACTCCGTAGCGTGATGCAACCGGGAGGGTGAAGATGGAAGACTTTGACATCGAACGATTCGAGCAGGAGTTGAGAAGCTATCGGTTCCGTGCGCCCAAACCATTGCCTTCAGAAACAAGAACCTTTCCCATGTTGAGGCGGTTGCATCTGGCCACGGCGGCAATAGTTCTGGTCGTTGTTAGCGTTGGTCTGTGGAGAATTATTCCGCGGGTACAGCTTCGCGGAAATCTGCCGGCGGTTCGCAGCGTCCCAGAACCCTTGGAAGGGCGAAGGGAAGCGCTAACCATGATGCGTCTTAACCGGATAACAGCAACAAATAGCAAAGAACTCGATAAGTTACTTATTCAAGTCAGCCCCCAGGTACTGCCCAATGTGGAGCGCAGCCGCGGAGTGCTTCACTCTCTTGCGGGCCAGTAACTCACTGGTGAATCTCAGAATTAGAAAGGCTGGGAACATGAAAAGCACCATTTTAGTTCTAACGATTATTTTTGGCGCTGTTCAACTTGAGGCTCAAAAGGTCACGATCACGGAAAATCATAATGCAGCTCTCCGGTACTGGATGGCTTTTGCCCTCATGCAGGACACTCCCACCGACGCAGCTACAAATAAGTTAGTGCAGGATGTTCTGTCTGGTTCCCTGCCGTGGGACGAAGCCAAACTGGGAGCGATTATTGACCAGAACACCGAAGCGATTCTAACCATGCAGCGGGGCACCAAGCTTCCGGAATGTGACTGGGGACTTGAGTATGATCTCGGCCCTGATGCTCCCATTGCACATTTGGCAAAAGCACGCGTCCTGGCGAGATTAAACGTCCTCTATGGAATCCGCATGGCAGCAAAACATCAAGACGATAAGGCGGTAGAGGCATGGATTGATGGACTGAGATTCTCGGAACATCTTGCGCAAGGAGCTTCTCTGATAGGCGCTCTCACGGCAAAAGCCGCGCTCGTTTCAGATCTGCGGGCCATGAATAACGCAGTTCATGGGGGATCGCTCGATAGCAAATCAGTTTCACAAATTGAAGGGGCGGTGAAGGCGCTTCCCGAATATGGCTTCGACTGGGGACTCGCCGTGGCGGTGGAATCGGCTGGGATTGAAACTGGATTGAGGCAATTCAGGAACTCGGCACATCCGGAGGAACTCTATAAATCATGGTTTGGCGGAGTAATGCCGGCGAATACTTCTTCTCCCAGCAATGCCGATATCGAGCAGTATCAAAGAGTGATGATGCACGCTGCCGCGGCGTTTCGAGAGCCGTATGAGTCCGCAAAGCAGCGACTACCCGTGGTGCAAGCGGAGATCGCAACGCTCAATCCGATTATCAAAATGTCTATACCATTGCTGCCCCGAATCAATGATCAGCGGGAGCAGATCGCAATTGAGAGATCAAACTTATTGAAGTGAGCGGTCCCTAAAAACCGCCCGCGCTATAATGCGCGTCGGTGACTTATCGGATGTCTACAATTTTGTATCTGGTTTTGGTTAGTGTGATGTTCTGCGGAGTGTGGCCGGTTTTGTCGCACGGTCAAACTCCGAAGAAAGCCGTTGAGCCTGGCGCAGCATCATCGGCGCAACGAGGCATCAGCCTCGCAGAAAAAGGTGATTGCAGTGTGGCGTTGCCCATCCTGAAAAGAGTTACCGCGCACATTGCAGACACGCAACTCAAATATCATGCGGCCATGGCACTTGCACGTTGCGCGATGAGCCTGGACCAGACTGAAGTAGCTGTGAATGCTGCTCTGTTGCTGAACAAAGAATTTCCGCGTGATCCGGAAGTGTTGTATGTCACGACTCACTATTACTCTGAGTTGGCTTCCCGCGCTTCGCAGAAACTCGTAGCGACTTTTCCTTCGTCTTACCAAGTCCGCGAACTGGATGCTGAAGCGCTTGAATCACAGGGCAAGTGGGATGAGGCAGCGGCAGAATACCGCAAAATTCTGGAGCAGAACCCGACACTTCCCCAAATCCATTACCGTCTTGGGCGAATTCTTCTCGCCAAGCCTGCAACGCCGACGACTGCTCAGGATGCTGAAAAAGAATTCCAGGAAGAGTTGAAGATTGATCCTGAAAATGCTTCTGCGGAATTCATGCTAGGAGAACTTGCCCGGCAGGCCGGAAACTGGGATGTTGCGATTCAACACTTCTCTCGTGCGACAAAATTGGATATGAGCTTCTCAGAGGCTTATCTCGCGCTGGGAATGTCGCTAAGTTCTGCGGGAAATTTTGCCGGTGCAATTACGCCACTGGAAAAATATGTGAATACGGAAGCCTCAGACCCAGCCGGACATTATCAACTCGCAATCGCCTACTCCCGTATAGGAGATAAGCAGAAAGCTCAGCGCGAGATGGCGTTGCAGGCTGAAGCCGAAAAGAGGAACCCGCAAGCAACGCCAGACATCCCTTCGCATTAACGAGACGCAGTTTAACTGCGAATTCGCCAAGTGATGACTTGAAGAATTTCCAGCAGAGATCAACTAGTGTCCGATTCACGAACATCTTCTTGGAATTCGATTTCCCGCCGGCGATTTCTTGGCTTGCTCGCCGCCGGAGGAATGGGAGCAAGGTTTGCGAATGGAACCCGCACGTTCGCGCTTGCTTCTCCCGAGAATTCTCCGCCCGCCTTTGAACAGATCCCCGCTTCGGTCAGCGGCATTTCGTGGACCCACGTCAGCGGGCGCTCTCCCATGGCGCACTTGCCGGAGACCGTGGGTCCTGGGTGCGCGTTTCTCGACTACGACAGCGACGGATGGATGGATATATATCTGGTCAATAGCGGTCCTTGTGATTTCTACCAGCCAACTCGACCGCTAAGCAACGCCTTGTATCACAACAACCGCGACGGCACCTTCACCGACGTGACTCGCAAAGCCGGAGTGCAGGGCAATGCGTATGGTATGGGCGTAGCCGTAGGAGACTACGATGCTGACGGCTTCGCGGACATTTATGTCACCCAATATCCTCGGAGCATTCTTTATCACAACAACGGAGATGGCACGTTTACTGACGTCACGGCGAAAGCAGGAGTAAGCGCGCCGGGCTGGGCCACCAGCGCGGTATGGTTCGACTATGACAATGACGGACGCCTCGATCTTTTTGTTTGCCGGTTTGTGGACTATGGCAAGGAGAAGCTGAAATTTTGCGGCGATCCTCTGACCGGTGAGCGGCGCTACTGCATTCCCACGATCTACGACCCGATGCCTTGCCGGCTCTTTCACAACAACGGCAATGGCACATTCACGGATGTCAGCAAAGAATCCGGAATCGCTCACTCGCTTGCCAAAGCGTGGGGCGTGGTTGCAGCTGACATCAATAATGATGGCTTAATGGATTTGTACGTTACCAATGACACGGTTCCAAATTTTCTTTTTGCCAATCGCGGCAAAGGGCACTTTGAAGAAATTGGCATGCTGGCGGGGGTCGGTGTTAACGGTTTCGGTCATCCACGTTCAGGCATGGGCGTGGATGCTGCCGATTATGATCAGGACGGCTGGATTGATCTCTTCGAATCCAACGTGGATCAGGAGATGTTTTCTCTTTATCACAATGACAAGCATGACGCCTTCACCGACGTCGCGATTCCTACGGGAATCGGCTCAAGCCACGCGACTGCTAAGCGGCTGGGGAGCGAAGTTTTTCGACTACGATAACGATGGCGAGATTGATCTTCTAATGTGTAACGGCCATCCGGATGACAAAGTCGAAGAGCGGTTACCCAATGTAAAGTATCGCGAGCCCATGCTCTTGTTTCGCAACAGTGGTCGAGGATTTCAAAATGTCAGCGACCAGAGCGGACCCATTTTTTCCGCGCCGCTGGCAGGCCGTGGCTTGGCACTGGGCGATTTCAACAACGATGGGTCCGTAGATGTGCTGGTGGCTCAAAATAATGATGCGCCGATCCTGTTGCGAAATAATATTGGGCGTCAAAATCATTGGCTTGGAGTGCGGCTCATAGGCCGCAAAGCAAACATTGACGCCATTGGCGCGCAAATTACGATGCCGATCCGGCGATCTCGAACGGCATCAATTCAAAGTGGGGGGCGGCAGCTACCTTTCTTCACACGATCCGAGAATGGTTTTGGGGATTGGAAAACGCCTGAAGATGGATTGGATTGAAGTGAAGTGGCCACGCCCAGCGGGATGACTCAGCGATTCACCGATTTGCCCATTGACCGCTACATCACGGTTATCGAAGGCGAGAAAGAGTGGCGATGAACCGAGGAGGCGTTTTTAAGCGATCGCTTCTTAACGATCAGTGCCGGCGGAAGGCATGAGAAGCGGCCTATTCATTCTCATTTTGTACGGTTTCATTTCACTTTGCAGCGCTCAACAGCGTTCGTCTGCGGTGAATAAGTCTGGAGAGCATTCTCTCGACGCTGAAGCAGAACTTCAGATTGGAATCAGGCTGACCCACGACGGTCATTTCGCAGAGGCCATCCCTCATCTACTTGCCGCGCAAGGTCGCGTCCCCGAGGCCTACGCGGCAAGTTTCGACCTGGCGCTTTGTTACGTGGCGACCGGAGATTCTAACCATGCGATCCGAATACTTACTAAATGGACAGGCGGCGATCACGACGCGGATGTCTACAATCTGCTGGCCCAGGCATACGTCGAAAACGCCCAATCCGAAAAAGCCCTCGATAGTCTTCAGAAAGCGGCCGCAGTAACTCCCCAGAATGAAAAACTATATTTGTTGATCGCCGACGCTTGCGTGGGAAGCCAGAACTACGCACTCGGTTTGCAAGTAGTGGATTTGGGATTGCGCCATTTGCCCGATTCAGCACGATTGCATTATCAGCGGGGAATGTTTCTATCGCTGATGGATCAATTTGATTCCGGGAAAAACGATTTCGAAATGGCCCGACGTTTGGCTCCGGAAAATACGATCGCATTCGTCGCCGCGGCGCAGGAATCTATGTTTGAGGGGAATGTGCCCGAGGCAATTCGCGTGGCACGCGAGGGAATTAAGAGCGGCCATCAGGATTTCCTCTTGCAGACACTTCTCGGCGAGGCGCTGTTGCGTTCGGGAATCGCTCCCGGGCAGCCGGAATTTGACGAAGCGCGGAATGCGCTGGAGGCATCAGTCAGCGAGCGTCCGAACTATGCGGGCTCGCAGCTGGCGTTAGGAAAGCTGTATCTTCTGGAAAATCGGTTCAACGATGCGATCGCGCACCTCGAAGCGGCACGACAACTCAACGCTGGAAATGCCGCCGTCTATTCGAACCTGGCAACTGCTTATCGCAAGCAAGGTAATGTGCAACAAGCACAGAGTGCGCTGGCAATTTTGGCGAAACTGAATCACGAACAGGCGGAGAAGATCAGATCCGCGCCAGGAGAACGCAAGGTTGGGTATGGCGAAGCAGCCGGGGCGGCAGCTCCAGAAGGGATTCCTAAATGAGATCGCGCCATGCCAACAACTTTCGGAGGAGAACATGCCAAAGCTTCTTTTGATCGTTGCTGTATTTTAAATATCTGCGACGGGAAGAGGCAACCGTGGAGAGTCTTGGCACGACGCCCTATTCAGTAGCTTTTCCGGGACAAGCACTACCCTGTGAACAAAGAACTCTACTATCCAGGTTTTGAGGTTTTTATTCTCGAGAACGGGAATCACATTATTGTTGGTGGGATCGAGGATGGTCCGGCATCGCGTGCAGGTATTCGCTGGGGCGACCGGATTGTAGCCGTAAATTCCGTTGATCCCCGAGGCAAGTCTGCCGCAGAGATTGAGTCTTTGCTTAGCAGTACGAAGCCAGCTCCGATCAATCTGACTATCTCACGCGGGGAAGCTCCAAAAACATTCACTTTCGCTCTTGAGCAAGCTGCCGAGGTACTGCGCGACAATCGATTAAAAATCGTGAACGGCGAGATGGTGCCGTTGTGGCTGCCTGATAAATACTTGCCGTGTTGGAAGTAGTACAAGGAGGGCTATTTGCCTGAACCGGTTCGAGGGCCAAGGTTAATTTTTGGGAAAAGGCCGGTCCACAATTGCCGTGCCTTCTTTTATTGCAACTATCTGATCTGCTTTTAGGTTTGTCAGCTTCGTTGTCATTCCGCTTGGCCATAGGATTTCAATCGCATCTATCTTCGAGTTTTGGCCTAGTCCAAAATGAAGACGCGGGTCCTGCGCGGATTGGTAGCTCATTCCTCCTTTTCTCTGATCGTAAAGAACCAGATTTCCCGCCGTCACTTTGACGCGCGCGCCAACACCGTCTCGATTCGATTTCGTGCCTATCAGCAGAATCTCCAGCCAGTGGTTCGCATTCCCGCCGTCATTTCGCAATAGCTGCGGAGATTGGCCATTGTTGTTCACCAGAATATCCAGATCGCCATCGTTATCGAAGTCGGCAATCGCCGCGCCCCGGCTGACTCGCGGCAACAGAAAATCTGGTCCCAGTTGATCGCTAACGTTTTCAAAAATCCCGCTGCCTAAATTGCGAAACATCAATTTGGGTTCGGCGTAATGACGTGTCCGCATGGTAGCGCTCGATGTTGTCGAGCACGTGTCCGTTCGCCATGAACAGATCGCGCCTGCCATCGTTGTCGTAATCCATGAATCGAGTTCCGAAGCCGCTCATGTGGAAAGTGGCATAGCCGATTTTTGATCGTAGTGTTGCGTCATCGAACGTGCCATCTCCCAAGTTTTGGTAAAAGCGGGCAAGTTGCGTGTCCAAGTGAGTGACGGCCAGATCCATCCGGCCATTCCCGGTCGTATCAGCGGCGTCGGTGCCCATGCCCGCCTCAAATTGGCCATCTCCGCTGACGGCGACGCTGGCAAGATAGCCGACTTCGCTGAAAGTTCCGTTGCGGTTGTTGTGAAACAGGAAATTCGGCATGTGATCATTGGCGATGAAAATGTCCTGCCAGCCATCGTTATCGTAATCGAAGGTCACAACTCCAAGTCCGTTGCTGGCCTTCAATCCGAGGCCCGACGATTTGCTCACGTCAGTGAAGGTTCCATCGCCGTTGTTGTGATAAAGCGTCGGCGGCTCGCCATTGAAATCATCCGGATGGCAATAGCTGCGCATGCCGGGGCCGCGATCACCGCAATAGAAATTGCGTTCTGGCGACCAATCCACATAGTTGGCGATCACCAAATCCAAATGTCCGTCGTTGTCGTAATCGAACCAGGCAGCGCTCGATCCCCATCGGCCTAGATTCTCGACACCGGCTTTTGCGGTGACATCTGTAAAAGTGCCGTTGCCATTGTTGTGATAGAGAATGCAGCGGCCATAGCCGAGAACAAACAGGTCGGGAAAACCGTCGTTATCGTAATCGCCAACGGCGACGCCCATGCCGAACAGTCCTTCGGCTCCAACGCCGGCTTTCATCGTGACATCGGTGAAAGTTCCATCTCCGTTATTCCGGTAGAGCGCACTTCGCGGAGAATACGCCGAGGCTGTCGGCATGCGTGGCGGTGCCATTCACCAGGTAAAGATCGAGCAATCCGTTCTGGTCGTAGTCAATCCAGCCGCATCCCGAGCCCATGGTTTCGATAAGGTATTTTTCGGGAGAAGCCGCATTTTCGTGATGAAACGTAATTCCTGCGGAGAGGGCGACGTCAACAAACCTCACCGGATCGCGAAGGAGTTCAGCCGACTTAGCCAGTGGGGCGGCAAACAGCGATACGCCGATTGCTTTCAACAAACTGCGTCTTGAGACTGGCGAGGAAATCACAGGGCGAAGCCTGACGGCATATCGAACCCTCTCATATTTCTCCTCCGGAGACGACCATTTTTGGTTAAAAGCTTATATAGCGCTCGAAATCAGAGTTGTGAAAATGCGGACCTTCATAAATTAGCTTGACAAGCTAAATGAATAAAGTATACAAAATGTCGCAACGGCTTGGTAAACGTTTGCTTTTCGGTCTTTCGTACCTCATGGAGGACGAAATGTTGTATGCCCGCGCTCTGCGCATTTCAATTGCTTGCCTTCTACTCATTCTTGGTCTCAATCTCTCATCGGTCGCGCAGCATGGTTCCGAAGGAACCGTGACCGTCACTGTCGTTGATCCCAGCGGCAGCGTCGTGCAGGGAGCGCAACTCGAGCTGCGTGACTTGACGTCGGGCGATGTCCGCACCGCCGTTACGGGCGACAAAGGAACGTACACTTTTGTCAACCTTTCGCTCGGTAAATTCAAGCTGACAGTCTCGAAGACGGGTTTCCAGAATGAGGTCTTTAGCAGCGTAGTATCAGAAGCCGCGCAGACTACCGACATTAATGCGATCCTAAAAATTGGGGCAACCACTGAGACCGTGGAAGTAGAGGCCAGCGCCACTCCAGTGATCGAGGAGAGTTCCAATGCCATCGGTACGACTATTGATTTGAAGCAAATTGAAGACTTACCGATCGTGGGTCGTGATTTGACGCAACTTTCTCAGTCGGTTCCGGGATATAACGGCACTTACGATGGCCTCCCCTCTATAGCGCAGGGAAATAACATTGACGGTGTGATTGGTAGCAGTAGCCGCATGAAGTTCAGCGGAAATTCCGAGCCAAATGTCCAGCCACGTCTGGAAGACATGCAAGAGATGACGGTGCAAACCGAACAGCTCAACCTGGACCAGGGTTTCGGCCAGGCCAACATGCAACTCAATTTCATCACCCGGCGCGGCAGCAACCAATTTCATGGCCGCCTTTACGAGGACTTCAGAAATTCCGCGTTAGACGCCAACAGCTGGGTCAATGACGCCATTACTTCTTTAGATCCGACAAATCCGGCGCGCGAAGAATCCGCTCATCCTCAATGAGTTCGGAGCGAGCATCGGCGGTCCGATCATCAAAAATAAATTATTCTTTTTTGGCACTTACGCGGAGAGCAAGCAGCCTGGTTCATACACCGCCAAGAATTATGTTTTCACTTCGGCGGCGCAGGCAGGAAACTTCACTTATAACGGCCAAACCGTAAACCTCTACACGCTTGCAGCGAACTACAATGCGGCTCATCCCGGAGCGAATCTTCCCACCACGCCGAATGCAAACACAACTTCCATATTCTCGGCAGCCAACTCGGCCGAGGGTTCGGGACAACTGACTCCCAGCGACTTGGGTGATCCGAATCTGGAAAACCTGAGCTGGCAGGTGGCCAATCCTACGACGAGTTACTTTCCGACTGTCCGCGTGGATTATAACGCTTCAGATAAACTGCGCTTCAACCTCGCATGGAATATGACGAAGGACAACTTTCCCGGCGCTAATCCTCCAGACTTTCCGGGATCGGCCTGGACAAAGACGGGCGCCGGCAACGCAGATAAAAACTATACCGCGGGGTTTGGATTCGATTGGACGATCTCCTCGAAGCTGATCAACGAATTCCGAGGTGGCTACCTCTACAACAGCAATTTAGGCTCCTATAATGCTCAGCCACTCAGCCTTGACACTCCGCAGTTGGGATGGAATTACACCAACGTTCCGCAACCCTTCAACACCCAAATGTCGGGAACAATTTTCTACACCGGCATCAATACCTTCTATCCTGTTTTGAACGCATCCGACACCATGACCTGGCAACACGGGTCACACACGATGAACTACGGGTTCTCATGGTGGCGCGAGCAGGATCATTATTACAATCCTGTGCTCGGCTATCCTGGGGTCAACTATGGATTGGCACCCGGCGATCCAGCTCTCGGCGCATTTACCCTTGGGGCTGGGGCATCGCTCCCTGGTGCCAGCGCTAACCAACAATCTTCAGCCGAGCAGCTATATGCGATTCTGGTGGGCCGAATAGCTGGCGTTGACGGCAGCTACCCGTTTAGCACATCCCTCAATCAATATCAGCACGCGGTGGGGCGATATAATCTCGACGAGTTAATAGGAGCCAAAGGGCTGTTCTTTCAGGATTCCTATCGCGTAAGGCCAAATTTAACGCTCAATTACGGGCTACGCTGGGATTTTACAGCGGCTGATAAAGATCTTTCCAACCTCTATCACTCGGCCACCACTGCGGCTATTTGGGGTCCATCGGGCATTAACAATCTTTTCAATCCCGGTTCTTTGAAAGGAGATGCGGCCGGAATGAATCCGACGCTGACGCAAATCAGCACGCCCTACAATAGCTGGAACGTGGCGCCGCAGCCCGCAATCGGTTTTGCCTGGAACCCGTCGGGGGATGGTTTCCTCGGGAAAATGATGGGCGGAGACAAGACGGTGATTCGCGGCGGCTACTCGCTGAGAAAGTTTACCGAACCTCAGCAATATGTCTGGAACCAGGCGTCCGATTACGGCTCTTTTTACTATCAGTCATTCTTTCTCAACTCAAACAACACGGGGGCGCCAGGCACATTTGCGCCAGGCAGCTTGTCCATCAGCAACTTTAATCCCGGTGCTTCCGATCCAACACTTGCATTTGGGGTACCCTATGGACTTTCGCCTAAGACTTTCGTCAAGAGCGAGCCAGTTTCCGATTTCACATTCAACGGGGGTCCCGGCTTAAATGGCCTAGAGCAGAACATTCAGCAGCCGTATACACAGTCATGGAATCTAGGCATACAACGTCAGCTTGGAGAAACTCGGCGCTCTCGAGGTTCGCTATGTTGGCAGCCGTACCGAGCGCCAATGGCTGAACATAAATCCAGATGAAGTCAACATTTTTGAGAATGGTTTCCTTACGCAATTCAAGAATGCGCAGGCAAATCTGGCAATTAACCAGGCGCATGGAATAACCTCCTTCGCAAATAATGGCTTCCCGGGGCAACAGGCGACGCCCGTCTTCGATGCCGCATTCGCTGGAGAAGGTTCCGGGGGCCCGGGTGTGCCGCTCGCTGACTACGGGGCGTCTAATTTTATTACGCAACTCCAGACAGGACAGGCTGGAGCGACAGCTGGCACCCTGGCCGGCATTAACGGAACTGCACCTTATTTCTGTAACTTAGTGGGTGCCTCCTTTGGTCCGTGCGCGAACAACATCGGATTTACCGGGGCAGGTGCTGGATATCCGATCAACTACTTCCAAGTCAATCCCTACGCGCAGGGGGTTGGCGCGAGTGAAACCGTGGCCGAGGGATACTCAAACTACAACGCCTTACAAGTTGACTTCCGGCAACGGAGTTGGCACGGCTTGCAGATGGATGCCAACTATACCTGGAGTCATACCCTGGGCATCGCAACCCAAAATAACTGGCAAGGCCAGGGTGCCGTGTTTACCTTACGCGACATGCGATTGAGCTATGGGCCAACTCTTTTCGACCTTCGCCATGTTATTCATATCAACGGTACGTACGATCTGCCTTTTGGCAAGGGTAAGGAGTTCGCAAACCGCGGCGGTGCGCTTGATCGGGTTGTGGGCGGTTGGACCGTCGGAACCATTTTCACATTCCAGACTGGAACTCCGTTCTTGCTTGCAGGAGGCGGTAACACGTTCAACGATTACGCCGATGGTGGCGTGACATTGACCGGGGTCACGGCATCGCAACTTCAAAGCTCAATTGGTACCTATCGCATCCCGGGTACGACCCAGGTTGCGTTTATCAATCCGAAATATTTGGCCTCGCCAACGGGAGGTGGCGCTAACCCCGCCTTTATCAACCAAAACACAACCCCCGGTACTATCGGCCAAAGGGTCTGGCTCTATGGGCCACATAATACGTACGACGACGTTTCGATCACTAAGAACTTCCCTATCACCGAGAGGTTCCGTTTCAGCCTGCAGGCTGAGATGCTCAATGCATTTAATCACCCGACCTTCGGGCCTGGGGCATCGAATGGTTGCACCTATTTCTGCTTCCCGGGAGGGTTCAGCCCGTTTGTGCAAGCCGGATCATTTGGCATTGGGAGCGGCACGCTCAATCCGGCTAACCTGCCGACTGGCGGGGCACGGTTAATCGAACTGCGAGGGAATTTCGAATTCTAGTCAGCAGTCGCCGAAGTTGTAACGAGTCCATTGGCTTGGGGCATCCGTCCCCAAGGCCCCAAGCCGATGACGTTCCAAGCCGATGATGCATGCAACAGGCTTCTCGTATTCGGTCAAGGCCGAGCTGGCTGATTGTTGCGCGCCTACTTGATGCATTTCCGTCTGCCGGTTTCGATGGATCGCGCTGCTCAGTCTCATCTCTTCGGATGGCTGACCGCGAGAATGCCTTGACTGGTGGATATTGTATCCATAAAATCAGCGAGGCTCCTTTATTTACAATTCCTTGACAAATGACGGCTGGTAATCCGAAGAGGGTTCGAGTGATTGATTCTCACACGGGCGGAGAACCCACTCGACTGGTGATCAGTGGCGGCCCGGAGCTTGGGAACGGTGCATTATCGGGCCGGTTGGAACGATTTCGTCAACAGTATGACAGCTTTCGCTCCGCCGTCGTGAACGAACCACGCGGGTCCGATGTAATGGTGGGCGCGCTCTTGTGTAAGCCGACGGAGCAGGACTGCGCGGCAGGTGTAATCTTCTTTAATAATGTCGGCTATTTGGGGATGTGCGGGCACGGAACCATTGGGTTGGTCGCCACGCTTTCGTTCATGGGGCGCATTGCGTGCGGCGAACATCGCATAGAGACGCCGGTCGGCACGGTGACGTCAATTTTGCACGAGGACGGCTCAGTTACGGTCAACAACGTTCCTAGTTATCGCGCCGCCGCGAAGGTTCCCATAGAAGTGCCAGCCGTGGGTACGGTGCATGGGGATATTGCGTGGGGCGGAAACTGGTTTTTTCTCATTGAAGACCACAAACAGGATTTGTCGCTGAATAATATCGAGGGATTGACGGATTTTACCTGGACCGTTCGACGAGCATTAGCGGAGAAGGGAATCACCGGAAAGGATGGTCACGAAATTGACCATATTGAACTGTTCGGCCCATCTCTGCTTCCCGGAGTAGATAGCAAGAATTTCGTGTTATGTCCCGGGCGGTGCATATGACCGCTCCCCTTGCGGAACCGGTACGAGCGCGAAACTGGCGTGTTTGTTTGACGATGGGAAACTGGGAGAGGGTCAAATCTGGAAACAGGAAAGCATTGTCGGCAGTGTCTTCGAAGGGAGCGTAAAGGTTCGTGATGGTCAGGTTCATCCGAGCATAAAAGGTATGGCATTCGTCAATGCCGAATCGGATTTAATCTTGGATGAGCACGACACGTTTTGCATGGGTATTCGGAAATGAGGGTCAGCTCGTCGTTTTCATGTGGAAGCCTGCCTTGACTGAGCAGGTTAGCGTTTCGGTGAATGGAATTCCCCTGGCGGTGCCGAAGGGGACCACAGTTGCGGTGGCAGTTTTGCTTAAAGGAGCCTCGTGCCGCAGGTCTGTGACTGGACAGCCGCGCGGACCTCTTTGTGGGATGGGAATTTGTTTCGAATGCCGTGTAGAGATCAGTGGGACGCCACACTGTCGCAGTTGCCAAATCGTATGTGAGCCGGGGATGGAAATCCGCACCAATGAATGGAGTGATTAGGCAGGAGTTTGATGTTGTCGTCGTCGGCGCCGGACCCGCTGGCATGACGGCGGCGACTTGTGCCGCAGAATCCGGATTGCATGTTGGCATGGTTGATGACAATCCTGGAATCGGAGGTCAAATCTGGCGAGGCGATACGGTCAACTCCGCGGCGGAAGCAAAGCCGTGGGCTCAGAGGCTTGCAGCCTCCAAGGTGGATGTGGTTTATGGCACTCGGGTCTTTGGCAATCCCGAAGCCGGTGTTTTGCTGGCGGAGCGGGGACCCGACGTTGGCGAATTGAAATATCGGAAATTGGTTTTGGCCACCGGTGCCAGAGAACGATTCTTGCCGTTCCCAGGATGGACGCTGCCAAACGTAATGGGCGCGGGCGGTTTGCAAGCGATGGTGAAGTCCGGATTTCCGATTGAAAGAAAGCGCGTCGTTGTTGCTGGCACTGGGCCTTTATTGCTGGCTGTAGCCGCATATCTCCGCCATCATCGAGCGAACGTATTGATGGTGTGCGAGCAACAATCGTGGACGGCATTGATGCGATTTGGTTTTGGGCTGATGGGTCATCAACAAAAGATTCGGCAGGCAATGTCGCTGAGAAGATCCCTGGGCGGCATTCCTTTCGTGCCGAATTGCTGGCCGGTAGAAGCCCTGGGAACAGATTCCCTGGAGCGAGTCGTGATCCAGCGGAACGGCAAGACTGAGACGATTGATTGCGATTACCTCGCATGCGGATTCCACCTGGTTCCCAACACAGAGATAGCCGAATTGCTGGGGTGTAGGATTCGAAATAGTTATGTAAATGTGGACGAATTTCAGCAGACTACCCACACTAATATCTTCGGCGCAGGGGAAATCACTGGCATCGGAGGTTTGGATCTCTCGATCGTGGAGGGACAAATCGCAGGTTTTGCGGCTGCGGGAAACAAGAATGCGGCCAGGAAGTTTTTCAAGACGCAGAGAAATATGCGCAGCTTCGCTAGAGTACTGGATAAGACTTTTGCGCTGCGCCCGGAATTGAAAAGGCTGGCATCACCAGCGACCGTCGTTTGCCGCTGCGAAGATGTTCCTTATTCCCGCCTCAGCCGGCATACGTCCTGGCGCGCGGCAAAGCTGGACACCCGTTGCGGAATGGGCCCCTGCCAAGGCCGGGTGTGCGGGCCAGCAACCAGATTTCTCTTCGGTTGGTCGCCGGATTCCGTACGCCCGCCGATCTTCCCCACAAGCGTGGGAAACTTGGCTGTAGTTTCTTCGCGACCAATAACGGAGCCTTGCGGAGTGACGGGAGGGCGCGGATGAATTGGAAAGGCGTGATGCCTGCGATAACGACCTGTTTTGACGACGACCTGGCGGTTGATCATGGCTTCATGGCCGACCATTGCCGTTGGCTGCTGGAGAATGGCTGCACCGGCATTGTCACGTTGGGATCGCTCGGAGAAGGAGCCACGCTTTCCTTCGAAGAGAAATTGCAGATTGTTAAGACTTGTGTGGCTGCGGTTCGCGGGCGCGCTCCGCTCATGGCGTCCATTTCCGGGCTTGCCACGGGAGAAGCCGTGGCCCTGG
Source organism: uncultured Acidobacteriaceae bacterium (assembly GCA_963796015.1). Lineage (GTDB taxonomy): Bacteria > Acidobacteriota > Terriglobia > Terriglobales > Acidobacteriaceae > PALSA-188. The sequence goes on from CAWCJR010000007.1 coordinate 138,931, forward strand.
CGAAAGCTGCGGCCGACGCGGGCTGCGATGCTTTGATGGTTTTGCCGCCATACGTATATCAAGGCGATTGGCGGGAAATGAAGGCGCACGTATCCGCGGTCTTCGAAGCTACTCCACTGGCGTGCATGCTGTACAACAATCCGGTCGCCTACGGAACGGATTTCATCCCTGAGCAAATTCAGGAGTTAGCGCAAGAGCACGAGAATCTGGAAGCGGTGAAAGAATCCAGCACAGACGCGAGGCGGGTTAGCGGGATTCGCGCATTGCTCGGCGACCGACTGGAGCTTTTTGTCGGCGTAGATGACGCGATCATTGAGGGAATCGGCGTGGGCGCCGTGGGATGGGTCGCTGGTTTGGCTAACGCACTACCTCGCGAGTCAGTCGAACTCTTTAATTTCGCGATCGCTGGGGAGCGCGAAAAAGCTTTTGATTTATACCGCTGGTTTTTGCCACTGCTCCGAATGGATACTGTGCCAAGTTTCGTTCAGCTGATTAAGCTGGTGCAATCTGAAGTGGGGATGGGAAATGCGCATGTTCGTCCCCCGCGCCTGGAATTAACCGGCGAGAACTTGCATCGGATGAGGAAGATCATCAAAGATGCCTTGCACAGTCGCCCTCAGGAAGTGACGCGGCAATCGGTTCGCAGCACAGATTAGTTCGAAGGCGCGCAGAACGGTGTTGCGGTCTTTGTTAAGCGGAGCGATGCGATAGTCTTAAAATCCTGGTGGCCGCTCATCCACTACGCCGAAAGTACGTTCCAGTGCCAATCCCACGCTGCCAAGGGTACCCTCACCGAAGAGTTTTCCAATCAGAGTTATGCCATGCGGAACGCGACGCGGCGGCGAAAACTTGGGCAGCGGCTTTTGCGGATCAGGCGCCCAGTCGCTCCGTGCCTCGGAGACTTCCACGAAGCCTGCCCGCATGGTAAGCGATGGATGCCCGGTGAAGTTGGTAATTGTAAGCATTTCATCGCGGAGCGACGGAACCATAAGTAGGTCCACTTGAGAGAATACGCGAGCCATTTCCTCGGCGACTTTTCGCCGCAATCTGTCGGCCTGAACGAAGTCCACTGCCGAGAGGAATCGAGACTGCCGAAAAACATTGGGCCAGGCGTCGGACACCTGCATTTTAAGCTGGTCCACTTGGTGATCAAGGGTGATTTCCTCAAAAGCCGCCGCGGCCTCGGCGAAGAGTATGAGATCGAGAGAGTCGTAGGGCCATGCCGGAATATTCACTTTGAGTGGAATCATGCCAAGTTTCTTTAAAACTTCGAGCGAGGCGCGATCCACGTTGGTTGCCGGAAGTTCTTTCATCCACGCCGGAAAGTATCCAACGCGGAGACCTTGTACGCTTGCCTCGGCGTCAAAATCTAACCTACTTGGCACGCTCGACAGGTCACCCGCGTCAGGTCCCGAGATTGCGTGCAGCACCAGCATTGCATCTTCGACACTGCGCGTCATGGGCCCGAGTTTGTCGAGCGACCAGCACAGCGTCATAGCGCCAGTGCGAGGCACCCGGCCGTAGGTGGGGCGCAATCCGGTAATTCCGCATCGCATGCTGGGACTCACTATGCTGCCGCCGGTTTCGCTTCCAATTGCGAAGCCCACTAGTCCCGCGGCAGTCGCGGCACCGGGGCCAGCGCTCGATCCTGATGACCCTTCCTCTAACAGCCACGGATTCATCGTTTGGCCGCCAAACCAGACATCATTGAGCGCCAAAGCTCCCAAACTCAGCTTCGCCACCAACACCGCGCCAGCGTCTTGGAGTCGCGTCACTACCGTAGCGTCCTGCTCGGGAATACGGTTCCGAAAGGGCTCAGCACCATAAGTCGTGGGGATTCCGGCAGTGTCCAGAAGATCTTTGGCCCCCCACGGGATGCCGTGCAATGGGCCGCGATATTTGCCGGCAGCGATTTCCTCGTCAGCCTTTTTCGCCTGAGCAAGCGCCAATTCGCGAGTGAGAGTAATAACGCATCTCAGCTTGGGATTGAAGCGTTGTAGTCTTTCGAGATAAATATGCGTAAGGCGTTCCGAGCTTAGTTTTCGCTGTTCGATCCATGCCGATAGCTTGGTGATGGGAGCAAACGCAATATCCTCGTCCTTATGGGGCAATGGTCCTGGATCGGCATGGCTGCGAATGAATCTGTCTTGCTCTGGACCTTTCTCTTGCCCCGGCAGTACTGGGTCCCAGCGCGAATAAGGCGCCAGCGTGGGCTCCAACGCGACCTTGTGCGGGCCCGTGCGCCGCTCATACAACGCCGCCATCGTTGTTCGCCAACTATTCGCAGCCGTTGCCTGTTCGCCGGCGCTCAGTTGAACTTGCACGAGTTTCTCTGCTTCCGCGAACGTGTGAGGAGAAACTTCCGGCCCGACAGCTGGGGTTGTTCCGAATGCGGGCGGCGCGCCGGGAGGCAAATCAGTCGAGCCTTGTGCTATGCAGCGACTGGCGGCGGCCAAGCCTAATAAGCACAGAGACGAATCAGCTAAGAATTTTCTGCGCGATTTGAACATCGCACCTCCGAACGGCTATTGGATGGGCAACAAAACTTTATACAATAGCTGGCTGTTTTTGTAGCAAGATCATTTGCTCTGGGTGTGGACAATCCACGCCCAAACTGTTGAGTCAGAAGAAGCGCGAAATGATAGATTCCCATCACCATCTCTGGAGTTATTCGTCCCGCGACTATCCATGGATTGACGACAGCATGAATGTGTTGCGACGCGACTTCGTTCCGGCGGACTTGGAGCGGGCAGCAGCCGAGGCAGGAGTTGACGGAACGGTGGCAGTTCAGGCTCAACAAACGCTCGAAGAAACAGATTGGCTGTTGTCCATCGCGGAAAATTCACCACTCTTGCGCGGCGTGGTAGGCTGGGCACCGATCGCGAGCGGAGATTTTCCTGCGCAACTGGAACGGCTTACGTCCAACAAGAAACTTAAGGGATTGCGCCACGTGATACAGGGGGAGCCCGACGACAATTACATCAATCGCCCAGATTTTAATCGGGGAATTAAGATGCTTGCAGGGTCTAATCTCGTATATGACATTCTCATTTTTGAAAAACACTTGAGCGCGGCGGTGCAATTTGTAGATCGTCATCCAAATCAAGTTTTTGTTCTGGACCATATTGCGAAACCGCGAATCCGGGAAGCCGTGTTAGAACCGTGGAAACGAAATATTTGCGAATTGGCTCGCCGCCCGAAGGTTTATTGCAAGCTCTCAGGTCTGGTCACCGAAGCTGATTGGTCTACATGGTCGGAGGCAGATTTGCGGCCTTACGTGGATGTTGTGCTCGAAGCGTTCACTCCAGCGCGTCTAATGTTTGGGTCGGACTGGCCGGTATGCCTGCTGGCGACGACCTATCGGAGATGGTTCGAATCTTTCAGCCGCTTAATAGACAAACTTTCTGCGACGGAGAAGGCTCAGGTTATGGGAGATACCGCCATCAAGGTTTACCATTTGCAAGACTAAACAGCAGCGTGGCGCTCGGGATCAGGTCCCTGTGTCGCCACCGCCGAAGAAGCGGTAATGTAAACGAAGCAAAAAGATAGTTATGCTAAAGCGCGGCATCCTTAATCCCAAAATAAATTCGCTTTTGAGCCGGGTTCGACACACCAACACTCTGGTGATCGCGGATCGCGGATTTCCGTACTGGCCTGAACTCGAGACTATTGATATCTCGCTAACCGACGACGTTCCCCGCGTGCTTGACGTGTTGCGAGCGATTCAGGAAGTATGCAATTTCGGAGCAGCATATATGGCGGAAGAATTTCGCTCGGCAAACGGACCCGGGGTCGAAAAGGAATTCCGCGCCGCCTTGGATTTGATCCCCATAAATTTTGAGCCGCATATTCAACTTAAAAAGCGGGTGCCGTCGGCAATCGGACTCATTCGCACGGGTGACACGATTCAGTATGCGAACATTATTTTGGAGTCAGCGTAAGAGGGAAGGGATCGAAAATTGGCAGCAAATATGATGATGAAAATTGCGGGGACAATTCGTTTTAAACGAGCGCTGAGTGCTTGCTTCGGAATTCTTATTGCGCTAGCGTCAATCGGATTTGCGCAGAGCAGCCCTGCCGATAGTCCTACTGCCACTCAGGATCCGGCCGTAATTGACCAGGTCTGGCAGAAAGCGAGTGCGAAGTATGATGCGCGGCGCGCGGCAATTCTACAAGATGTGGATAAAGCCGCTCGCAAAGGTCCGTTCCGTGCGGACTGGGAGGCGCTAAAAAATTACGAAGTGCCCGAGTGGTACAAAGACGCAAAGTTCGGAATCTTTATTCACTGGGGAGTGTATTCGGTACCGGCGTTTGGCAACGAGTGGTATCCGCGCAACATGTATGTCCCAGGGTCGCCGGAATATAGACACCACATCGCAACTTACGGACCGCAAGATAAATTCGGGTATAAAGATTTCATTCCGATGTTTAAAGCCGAACACTATGATCCCGCCGCATGGGCCAAGCTTTTTAAAGAGTCAGGCGCGAAATATGTTGTGCCCGTATTTGAGCATCACGACGGCTTCGCGATGTATGACAATGGCCTCTCAGATTGGACCGCGGTAAAAATGGGTCCGCATCGCGATCTTTGGGGAGATTTGGCGAAAGCAATAAGGGCACAGGGACTGCATCTCGGCGCGTCCTCTCATCGCGTCGAGCACAATTTTTTTCTCGGAGTAGGCCGTGCGATACCGTCGGACGTCAATGATCCCGCGAATGCCGCTTTCTACGGCCCCGCCCATAACTGGGTCGAGAATATCAACGCTACTCCTTTGAGCGATGACTTCACGTATGTATCCGAAGCGTTGACGAATGATTGGCTGGCGCGTTCCGCTGAAATCGTGCAGAAGTATCATCCCGACGTTATGTATTTCGATTGGTGGATCGGTCAGCCCTCAGTTCGTGCGGCCCTGACGAAGTTTGCGGCGTTTTACTACAACACGTCGCTCGCGAACGGCGATCACGTCGGCGTCATCAACTATAAGGACTACGCGATGCAGGAACATTCCGCAGTGCTCGACGTTGAGCGCGGACAACTCTCCGACATACGTCCCTTGTATTGGCAGACCGATACTTCGATCAGCGATAAATCCTGGGGCTATGTTGAGAACGATACTTACAAGTCGCCTGAGTTCATCGTTCATCAACTCGTGGACATCGTAAGCAAAAACGGTAACCTGCTTTTGAATATTGGGCCGAAATCAGACGGAACGATACCGGAGGCGGCGCAGCAGGTGTTGCTGGATATCGGAACGTGGCTGAAAACGAACGGCGATGCTATCTATGACACGCGTCCGTGGAGACAGTACGGCGAAGGCCCAACAAAGGTAACGGGAGGATCGTTTCATGACACGGACACTCATCCTTACACGGCGGATGATTTCCGTTTCACCACCAAGGGCGGCGCAATTTATGCGATTGAATTAGGCTGGCCAGCCAATCATGAAGCAGTCATTCACGCGCTGGCGAGTGACGCGGCGACGCAGAAAATCGAGTCTGTCTCCCTGCTTGGCGCTGGGAGTACTCTCCAATTCCAGCAGCAACCGGATGGTCTCCACATTCAACTTCCAGAGCAGCCGCCTGGAAAGTATGCATATGCTTTTCGTATTACTTTTGCGAATGCGCCTTCGAAATAAGCTTCTAAATAAACAACGATGAAACTAATTCGATTTGGCGATGTCGGTCACGAACGGCCCGGAGTTCTACTAAACGACGGCGCGCGCATTGACGTGTCCGCTTATGGACCAGATTATGACGAGGCATTTTTCGGAGGACGGGGACTGCCGGATCTCCGACGCTGGTTGGACTCGAACGCGTCTCGTGCGCCTCGGGTCGCGCCGTCAGTACGTTTGGGTCCCCCGATTTGCAGGCCGAGCAAAATCGTATGCATCGGACTGAACTTTCGCGATCACGCAGCGGAAAGCAAGATGGACATTCCCAAAGAACCTGTCATTTTTTTCAAATCAACGACTTCATTGGTTGGCCCCAACGATCCGCTTGTAATTCCGAGGAACGGCAAAAAGGTTGATTGGGAAGTCGAACTGGCAGTCGTCATCGGCAAACGTGCCTTGTATATATCCAAAGACCAAGCTCTCGACCATGTTGCCGGATTCGTGCTTCATAATGATTATTCTGAGCGAACGTTTCAATTGGAACGTGGAGGCCAATGGGTGAAAGGCAAAAGTGCCGACACGTTTGCTCCTTTGGGCCCATTCCTCGCGACTGTGGATGAAGTTGCGAATTTCGGAAACCTGGCGCTGTGGTTAAAAGTGAACGGCGAGTACCGGCAAAAAAGCTCGACGGCGAATATGGTTTTCGACGTTCCCACGCTGGTTTCCTACGTGAGTGAATTTATGGCACTTCTTCCCGGAGATGTGATCAGCACCGGTACGCCGGCGGGTGTGGGCCTGGGAATGAATCCGCCCACATATTTGAAGGCTGGAGATGTGGTTGAACTGGGAATTGACGGTTTGGGAGAATCCAGTCAGCGAGTGACCACTCAGAGTTAGTTCTAACAATTCATGGCAAGCACAACGGATTTTCGCCTCGATCGCAAAGTTGCGGTTGTAACCGGCGCTGGCAGCGGTATTGGCCGTGCCATCGCAGTAAAGTTTGCGACTCACGGCGCGTTGTTACGCGTGCTGGATATTAATCAGAAGGATGCACAGGATACTTCTCAGGAAATCATTTCCAAGGGTGGCGCCGCGACAGCTCACGCATGCGACGTGACTGTGCAAGAGGACGTGAATTCAACATTCGAGAGCTTTTTTCAACGAGAACAGATTCACATCCTGGTGAACAATGCGGGCGTCTCTCACATTGGTTCAGTGGAAGGCACAGCAGAGGCCGATTTCGACCGCATCTTTCGTGTGAATGTGAAAGGATTCTACAACTGCATGCGTGCCTGCGTTGGGCACATGAAAGCTCATAGCGGCGGCGTGATTCTAAACATGGCATCCATTGCCGGCTCTGCGGGATTGCCCGATCGTTTCGCATATTCCATGAGCAAAGGTGCCGTAATTGCGATGACATACTCAGTTGCAAGGGACTACCTGAACCACAATATTCGGTGCAATTGCATTTCGCCGGCGCGGGTTCACACACCATTTGTTGACAACTACCTGAAAAAAACTTATCCCGGCAGCGAGAAAGAGATGTTCGATACATTGTCCAAAGCCCAGCCTATCGGACGTATGGCAGAGCCACATGAGGTTGCGTCACTGGCTCTGTTCTTGTGCTCGGATGAAGCGTCTTTTATAACCGGCGTGGATTATCCCTTGGATGGCGGCTATTTCAATTTGCGAGGTTAGCATCTGGATCTGCAACTGAAGGACAAGGTCATTCTGGTGACGGGCGGGGCTAAAGGAATCGGCGCCGCGATCGTTCGGGCTAGCGCGGCAGAAGGCGCAATCCCAGTAATTGTGGACCGGGATCTCGAAGCAGGTAAGCTTTTGCAGGCGGAATTGCGGGGCAAAGTAGCGCGTACCGAGCTCATCGTTATTGATCTCGTGACGGCGGAAGGTTGCCTCGGAGCGGTCGAGCAAACGGTGAAGACCTTTGGCCGCCTCGATGCCCTCATCAACAATGCGGGAGTAAACGATAAAGTAGGTCTTGAGCTGGGTAATCCCAGCGATTTCGTTGCTTCACTGAATCGCAATTTGAATCACTACTACAGCATGGCGCACTACGCTCTTCATCATCTCAAACAGTCGCGGGGCACGATTGTGAATATCGGCTCAAAGACGGCGGTCACCGGCCAGGGAGGAACTTCTGGGTACGCAGCGGCCAAGGGCGGAGTGATGGCGCTAACACGCGAGTGGGCGGTGGAGTTGCTGCCTTATTGCATTCGCGTCAACACCGTCGTTCCGGCAGAAGTGATGACGCCGCTATACCGGCAATGGCTGGAATCTTTTCCCGATCCCGAAGATAAGCTGAATACGATTCTGGCGAAAATTCCGTTGGAGAAACGCATGACCACAGCGGAGGAAATCGCGGCTACGGTTTTATTTCTTGCTTCTCCCCAATCCGGGCACACTACGGGCCAGCACATTTTCGTGGACGGCGGGTACGTTCATTTGGATCGCGCGCTAACGTAAACTTTCTGCCCGTTGTTGGCGATCGGCGCGGCTTTGTCAGGACCAAGCAAAAACACCAAACCCCTCGCCATACCCCCACTCCAATTGAGGAATGCGTGACCACCATCATATTCGAAATAGCCGATGGGATAGCCCTTTGCGCGTAATACGTTGCGCATATGCTGATTCGGAGTGATCTGCATGGGATAACTTTCCATTAGGCCTACTTCCAGGTAAAGCCGCAAAGGGAGTTTGGGGGAGAGTTGAACCTGGCGTATTAGCCATTCTGGTTCTTTTTCACCTTGTGGTTTCCACCAGAAGGAGCCGGATAGGGACACTATATTTCCAAAGACATCGGAATGTAGCAGGCCCGCGAAAATCGAGGCCAGCCCTCCAAAGCTGGAGCCAGCAACAACCGTTCGGGATGGATCCATCGAAGTGTGAAATCTCTCTCTTGACCATTGGCACAAGCTCTTTCGCAAGGAAATCGCCGAAGGGAATGTTGCACGGCAACTCGGCCCTGCGCCCACTCGGAACAGAGTTGTCCACCAAGACGGCTACCATGGGCGGGATCTGTTTCTTCGCGATAAGGTTGTCGAGAATCTTGGGCATCCACATTACATTGCGGTCCCCGTCGAATAAAACCATTAGCGGATAACGATCCCCATTCGCGGAAAAACCCGGCGGAGTATAGACCCACAGTTTCTTTTTGTCCTTCAGGATTCCACTCTGAATTTTCGTGATCTCTACTTTACCTTTGGCGGCTGTGGACTCAGGGGCGTTCCAAATTAATGGAGGAGCATCTCGCAATTCCACAAAAGAAGATTCTGCGGTGTGAGAGCCAAAAGTTGCCGGACAGCGATGCGGATTTAGCGGATCGATCCGGAGCATGACCAAACGATCGCGCATAGCGTCGTCGCCCTTAATGTCATTGACGGACGTGAGTGGGTCGTTGGGCGAGAGGTCGTAAGCAAATTGTGCATCGTTGCGAATTTTGTAGGTTTTGAACCACACATCTGTGCCGGCGAGTCGCAACATTTGATCCTTGGCATCGAATCCGGCGACACCATCAAAGATCACAACGTTGTGCGTACCTGTGTTTCCATGCCACAGAAAAGTTACAAGGGAAAAGTGCTGGTCACCAGGAAAAGCCTCGACTAATGGTGAGCCGCTTTTGCGGACAGCTTTCCAGAATTGTTCCTCCGCTGCTGGTTTCCCTGCCAACACTTCTTTGCGCAAAAGAGCTACACGTGGGCTCGCATCTGGATCGCTGGGCAAATAAGTTGGAGACTGCGCCAGGAATGGGGCCGCTACAAGAAGAAATAGCAGGGGTGATCGCAAGTGCATACGTTGCCGGGATATTCCCGCGCTTTCCTTAATCAGTCAGACCAGCGTTGGGCTGTCCTATCCCAGCGATGAGACTTTAGAGTTTGCAACAATGAAGTATCGAGTGCTCCCGCATCAGATGTGGCAATGTTTTTCCTGACATGATCCGGCTCGCGCATGCCGACGATGGTTGTGCTTACTACTGGATTGGACAGGATGAAACGCAACGCCATCTCCGGCATGTTCATGGACGATGGCACTACCGACCTTAGCTTGTCTACATGTGCAAGAGTCTTCGGAAGATTTTCAGGGCCGAAATATTTTGCCCGCCAATCGTCTGGAGGGAACTTAGTTTGAGCCGTCATTTTTCCGCCTAAACTGCCTTCGTCGAGAGGAACGCGGGCGATGACGCCGATGTTCGACTTTTCGCAAACGGGAAAGAGTCCATCCTCCGGCGCCTGATCGAAAATGTTGTAGATCACCTGCACCACATCCACGAGGCCCGTGTGCAGAGCTTTGATTCCGTTCTCAGGCTGCCACCGATTCAGGCTGAGGCCAAAGAATCGAATCAAGCCATCCCGTTTCAATTTCTCAACTGTCTCACGAAACTCCGGCTCGCCGGCCCAGCGGTCGTCCCAGACATGAAACTGCAACAGGTCAATGGACTGCGTTCCCAGCTTTTCAAGAATGAGTTCGGTGTATTTCATCACGTGCTTAGCAGGAAAGACGTTCGAATACTTCTCCTGAGGCGGAGCAGGCCACTTGTTATTCATCGGTGGAATTTTCGACGCGGCATACAACCGTTTCCCCGCATTCCGGGAAATGATTTGGCCTAAAAGACGGTCACTATTTCCGTTTCCATACGCCCAGGCAGAATCAAAAAAGTTGCATCCGAGATCAACGGCTAATTGCAAGGCTTGCAGGGATTTCTGTTCTTCGGACCCACTCCAACCGCTCATTCCCCAAAGGCCGTGAGCAATTTCTGACACCTCCAGTCCAGTTCTACCCAATCGGCGATATTTCATAGATGAGTTTCGTTAACCTTCCTGCTCCTCCAGAAATTTTTCGGCTTCGAGGGCCGCCATGCATCCACTACCTGCCGCGGTTATGGCTTGGCGGTAACGCCGGTCCTGCACATCTCCGCACGCGTAAACACCAGCGACTTTCGTGAAGACATTATTCGTAGTCACCAAATATCCATCATGATCGGTCTCGAGCTGGCCTTCAAACATCCTCGCGTTGGGTATATGGCCAATACCGAGAAACATCGCGCTGGTTGGAAAATCCCAAACCTTATTGGCTTTGACGTCGCGCAATTTCAGGCTGGTCACCTCTTGCTTGGCAACGTCCTGAACCTCCTCCACAACTGTGTTTGTGAGGAAATGTACTTTGTTATTGTGCTGAGCACGCTCCAGCATAATCTTTGACGCACGAAATTCTTCCCGACGATGAATCAGCGTGACCTTGGTCGCAAACCGCGTCAGGAAAGTCGCCTCTTCCATCGCCGAATCCCCACCGCCGATCACCACGATTTCCTTTCCCGAAAAAAAGAAACCGTCGCAAGTGGCGCAGGACGAAACGCCATGACCAATCAGCGCCTGTTCACTGGGAAGGCCCAACCATCTGGCGGAAGCTCCGCTCGCGACTATCAAACTGCGAGTTTGAATAACCTCTTTCCCCATGTGTATCGAAAAAGGACGGCTTCCGAGATCAACCTTGGCAACGTGGCCAAGTTGGTATTGCGCCCCGAAGCGTCCCGCCTGCTTTCGCATGTTTTCAATTAATTCCGGCCCTTGAATCCCTTCTGGAAACCCGGGGAAATTTTCCACGAGTGTAGTAAGCGAGAGCTGGCCTCCGGGCTCATGACCCTCGAGTACCAGCGGCTTGAGATTCGCGCGTGCCGTGTAAAGAGCGGCAGTGTGTCCGGCGCACCCGGAACCAATGATGACTACGTTGCGAACATTATCCATAGACGTAAGTTTAACTGGAGAGTTTCAAATTACGCGCACGATTGCGTAAGCTCGGAGTCCAGAAGCTAAAAGGCACCAAACTGACTGCTGAGGTTAGATTAAGATTATTGCTAATCGGATTCCGCGCTACTTTCCCGCGATGCCGTCGGCGATCCCCGCCGCGATTGGAACTCTGAAGGTCTCGTGCTTGTACGCCTTGACCATCAGAAGAATCCACAACACCAGCGTGATCAGCCCGATCAGCATCCCGAGCATCCCGACTAATCCAAAGCCGATTAGTCCACCGATGGAGATGCTCATGATACCCAAGGCGATCCGTATAACGAACAGTCCACCGAACACGACGATGGATTGTGCCGCCTGAAAACGTACCCACGGACGTTTATCAATCAGCAGGAAGATGATGCCCGTAATCCAGCCGACAAGATAGGCCAGCAATCCGGCAACATTTTCGGAGAGGCCTTCCGTGGATGGTGCAGCATAACCGACCGCTGGGGCTGTGGCTTGGTTTGCTCCGCACGCTGGACAGAAACTTGCGGTGCCAATGTCTTTACCGCACTTGTTACAAAAGGCCATATTTCCCTCCCGCCGAACTTTGTAGTGCGCGAGAGTAGCAAAATGGAGGGCCGAGTGCAATGCCTCACTTGGAAGGATGATCGGGTTGGATGGACTTGATGGTAATCACGTTCTTTTTGGCGTCCAGGTCTCCGGTCAGTACCACAGGTTGCCCGGCAAACCTTTCGGCTGCGACTTGATTGTCCAAACGGTAGACGTTTCCCTTTTCCACAAGGACGAAGGAAGCAGCGAACTTGGCAACACAGTTCCGCGAACAGGAAGCAGCGTCGGTGCCAAACGATTTGGATTTCAGCATTTCCTGGTGAGATCGGGAAAGCGAGTGGACATTGAGAGCGCAGGAACTGTCCGAAATTTCGCCGTGGAATGTGGCGCCATAGCTCATGCTGCTTAAGAGCAAAGCGAAAAGAGCAGCAACGATCCAGCCTTTCATCAAAACATCCTCCGAAAAGTATTAAGCGACTACGATGACTTTCATATGCATGTCCTCGTGACCTTCGCTACAGATCACAGTGCAGACAATCTGATACTCGCCCGGCTGATCCGGGACTTTCAAGACGAATTCCTGGATGCCAGGTTTGAGTTCAAGGTCCCAGTCCGGGAACCTCGCTCCATCTTTCTTGCGGATAAGAGCAAACCCGTGAATGGATCCATTTCGGTTTTGGGTCTTCGCCTTCTTCGCGGTAATGCGAAATTTCACCTCTTCGCCGGCCTTAAATGTCAGTGTGGGGCTCGCTTTGCCGTCGAGTTTGAATCGGCTATCTTTATCCGCGAGTAATTCAACAACGCGCATTTCGCTTTGCGCGGCGCATCGCACACTCAGCCCGGTCAGAAGCAGAGTAACCATGGTCAAAGCGGCAATCGTCAATGTGGTGCGATATCGCATGGTGGGCATGCCTACTCCGTCATGTACGTCAGAATGTACCGCATGTCCGCGTCCGTAATCAGTGCCCGCACTCGCATGTGGCGGACGATGGTACCCATCATTCTCGGTGGAAATTTATGCGGGGCCATGTGACAGCGCCCGCAGTTGGTCTGAAACCGCTTTTCTCCTTCGATTCGCGTTGCGGCGAGGTCCTGAACCGCGACTGAGGAAGTCTCGACCGGCCCAACCTCTTTCTTAGGAGCCGCACCGGCAGACATCGCCGCAAGAATCACGGTCACAACGATTGCTCTCATCAACATCAGTTGCCTCCTGGACCAAGAGGAAAGGCAAACCGGTAAGTGATGCCGACCGTCCAGATGTTTGCGTTGCCCTCGGAACTGAATTGCCGCCCGTAGCTGGAAACAGCTCGCAGGCCATCCATGAAGTAATAATTGATTCCGATCTCGGATTCCTTGGTGTTGACATCGGGTACGTCGCTATTTGCGGCGCCGGGTTTGGCCAAAAATTGTTGGAAACGCGCCACCATTTGAGTGTGCGCGAGGATTTGAGCATGAGAAAACGCGTTAAGCCGCAAAGCAGGCTCGATCCAGTAGCCACGCCCGACTTCGGCGTCGGCGAACTCCGACCTGATATCCAGTGGCAGTGCGCGGGGTTGCCATTCGAAATGCGAGCCGAAGCGATTGGCGCGGTTTTCCTGCAAGAGATGTTGCACGGAGAATCCAATTTCAACCCGTTGGTTGGGAAAAAATGCGCCCAGTCGGCCACCGATTTCGCGGTCGGAGTCGAGTGTGTTGTTTGTGCTGAGCGTCGAAAAATAACCGGCATAGTTCAGATTCAGGTTGTGCGCAACAGGAAATCCGCCACGTAGCATCGCGCCGTTACTCGAGCCCTCTTCGAGCGGAAGAATGATCGGATCGGCTTGCAGGTCTCGTATCCAAACCGGGTAAAGGCGTTCGTTATAGATGCCAAACGGGGTGAGGAAACGTCCAACAGTGACAGTTAAATACGGATTCGCGATGTAATCAACCTGTAAATACTCGAGTGATTTCTGGACGGGGGCTCCGAACGGACCGGTCCCGTCGCGACGCACAAAGTCCCCCTCGAAAGCTCCGCGGGACTCGATCAGCCACTTGTCACCCAAAGGTAGGAGAACTACGGGAGAGAAGATGCTCACCAGCGTCGTCTGCCCACCCTGCACGAATGGCACGAAGGCGACGCCTCCGGAAATAACTGGGACCGTCTGCAAATTGCTGATATCCGGGGCCTGCCCTAAAGCGGGAATAATCAGGCATAGCGCAGCAAGCCATCCGCACCAGTGGGCGAAAATATGTGAATAGTTAGAATTTGGACGATAAGACAATGCAGAAAAAAGAGGCAATCTCAATACCAGCGGGAATACCTGTAAATGATTGAAAATACGAAGTTACAAATGCGTGACAAAAAATCCGTATCAGACTGAATCAATCACTCTGAGACGATGAGGCGCAAGGCGGGAATTTTACGGAAATGGGAACCCTTTTTTTTGCGGTTACGGACACACTATTGGCGAGTTCCCGCTTTCTTTCGCACCGACTTGACTCCTTTAGCAGGGGAGGAACTGGCCGATGTGACTCGGCTCAACTCCTCCGGGACCGTTTGTGGCACGCTCAATAAGGTGCGATAGTCGGCGCCGATAGAAGATGCGGTTTGGAAGAGCGGCTCGTAGGCACTCTGGTCCGGCGCCGGACCTGTTGCGGTGGCCGCACAACGGGCCAAAACAACGGACGATTTTCCGAAGCGCTCCAGGCGGATGCGGCTTACCGGAGTATTCGTTCCAAGCATTGCGGCGGGGCTGGTCACCGAGGACGCGTCGTCTTCAATCGAAACCTGGAGCAAATCTTTAGGGTCGCGAACTTTAAATACCAAAGTCTCGACCATGTTCTTTGGATCCTGGCTGAACGAATATTGCACGGTCGAGTACAGCGCTTGCACGGCAAATTCGCGGCGAATTCTTACCCACGCGGCGCTGTCATTATCTCTTGAAACGTGTGTCCTCTCGTTGATCGGGAGAAAGTCGGGCTGCTGATCCAAGGTGGAACGTCCGCGATCAACCTCAAAGTCCTGACTGAAGAGGGGTTGCTTCGGCACACGAGACAAGGCTGAGGCGATCTCCTGCTGTTCGTCCTTCGACGGGGTGCACACATTGAGCATGTTCACCCGCACTTGAGGTTGAGATGATTTCTTTGCTGGCGGCTGCGATGGTTGTTGCCCCCAAGCGAAAGAAGGAAGACAGAGGACAATAAAAATGGCAATTTCGTTTCGGATCACAGTCGCATTTTAACAGGCGAGGGGGGAGAACGTTGAGCACGTCCGAGTCTGAGCATCGCACAGCTCAAGGCTGAGCATCACAAGAATAGATGCTGGTCAGCTTTTGGTTTCGCTCGACCCCGACTTCTCAGAGTCACTCTCGATAACGATTTTCGGAAGCCTCGGATCTTGCGAATCAGCAATCGCCCGGAGAGCTCTCCACGCTGTTTCGCGAAGCGCCATGTCACTATAGAATCTGTCGGACCAAGCGTCGCTATGATCTACAAGATCCTTCACTTCTGGCATTGTCAGCCCGTAAAGTGCTCGCATCGTCTTGATAGAATCGATTTTATCGAGCTTCTTATCGCGCAGAAAAACCAATATCGTTTCGCGATTCGCGCCTGCGGCGACAAGCCTCCTAGCATGCGCGACGATCTCTGGGTCAGGCTCTCTTCCAATTTGAGACATCTTTTCCCGGTTTCCTTCTAGCTTTACAGTAAACGCAGCACCGTGACGAGCGCGTTGGGAATATCAAGGTTCTTGAACTCCGTACAACACGCATGCGTGAGATGGCAACGTAACACTGACCTCTTTGGCTGTCCCCAGGTCTTTGTGCTCCCACAAATCCCGCAGTTTGTAATTCGGCCCGCTCAAACCCAACTCCCTCCACGAATAGCGGAGGGTCTGAGCACTGTCGCCAACGTTGAAAATAGCGACATAGGTTCCATTTCCGTGCTGGGGGTGTGAAGTCCAGACGACCGCCTTGTCTGTGCTGATCACCGCACGCTCGCCAGTCGAGTGCTGATCAACGGCGATAACTTCCGGATTGGTGAGCAAGGCAATCGTCCATTCGTCGCTTGAAAGCAGGTTTCCGCCCATGATGAGAGGAGAGCGGAACATACTCCAAAGAGTGAAGAGAGTTCGCTGCTCGTCATGGGTCAACCCTGAGTCTCGCGGCTTGCCCCATCCGGGCGACGGCCCAAGATGACCAATGGGAAGCATGTCCGCATCCGGCCAGTGACCCGGCTCGGTTAATGGCGCCCACTTTGCGGCACGTTCGAATTGGTTACCCACTCCTTGAGGAAAATCGGTATTGCTCCGCCAGACGTCCCAAACGTCATCCGAGATTCGCCACATTTGCGCGTACTGCCGCATCTCATCCACTTTTTCGATGGGGGATGCGCCCGGAGAAAGGCTCAAGACGATGGGCCGTCCCGTTTTCTTTAGGGCAGTAGCCAGCATGCGAATGTCGGCGCCGGCATAAGGACGGCTGCTGATGCAGTCAACCTTAATGAAATCCACATCCCAGCTTGCATACAGGTTTGCGATGGAATCGTAATAAGCCTGCCCCGCGGGCGAATCTTTGACGCCATAGTTGTCGGAATTCCATGGGCAAGGCGCGGAAGGATCGGCGGCGTCGGACGCTTTAAAAGCCGAACCTGCGATGGAAGAATTCTTGTCAACGGCTTGCTTCGGGATACCGCGCAAAATATGGAATCCGAACTTCAGGCCCAACGAATGCACATACGCGGCGAGTGGCTTGAATCCCGCATCGCCCGCGGCTGATGGGAAACGGCTTGGCGCAGGAATATAGCGCCCGTATTTATCCAGAGTAAATTGGCGGTTGTTCCCCTGGCCGTCAGCGCCGCCCTTCGGAATCGTCCAGCCTTCGTCAACGACGACGTATTGCCATCCATAAGGCTTCAGGTGATGGGCAAACCAGTCCGTCGTAGCTTTGAATTGAGCCTCATCAATGGTAGTTCCATAAGAATCCCAGCTATTCCATCCCATCGGGGGTGTGGGGGCGAGAATAGTCTGGTGCATTTGGGCGCATGCGGGCAACAAAAAGCCGCACATGAGGGTTATTAGGTGGCAGAATTTCCGCATTTGTAACGGCCCATGACCGTTCCTTTATAGAAAGAAGAAATCACTGCGCTATAGTAAACGCTGATTCGCCTTGCACGAGAAATTGTTTTGGAAGGAAGGAACCGCGCCTTTCCTGATGCCGGGCGCATCCAATAAAATCGATCTTTGATGCAGTTAAGCGGAGGAATTCATGGCAAAAGCTACATTCGCGGCCGGATGTTTTTGGGGAGTTGAAGCGACCTTCCGGCAACTCCCGGGAGTGTCGGCGACGCGCGTGGGATACACCGGTGGAAACATGGAGAATCCCACCTATAAAGATGTTTGCAGCGACACGACCGGCCACGCGGAAGCAGTCGAAGTGGACTACGATCCGGCGAAACTTTCTTATGACAAGCTGCTGGAGGTCTTCTGGGAGAATCACGATCCCACGCAATTGAACCGGCAGGGTCCCGACTTTGGAAAGCAATACAGAACCGCAATTTTCTTTCACGATTCTGCGCAAGAAGCGGCTGCGAAGGCTTCCAAAGAGGCATTGGACAAATCACGCCGCTACAGCAAGCCCATTATGACCCAGGTTGTTCCCGCGGTGAAGTTTTACGAAGCGGAGGATTACCACCAGCAATATCTGGAAAAGCGTGGCCTCGCTTCCTGCCACATTAAATAGACTGCTTAGCCAATGGCGTCGAGCTTCCACAGCATGAAGCTCGCGCTCTCCCGCAGCAAAGCGACACCTTTTTGCAGCACAGAATGAGGGCGCGAATCGGGACGTGGGGAGACGTACACGCGGATTCCCTCATGTTCTAGCAAATTGCGGATTCGGAAAACGTGATACGCATCGCTGACGGCGATGCAGCTATTCATGTGATTTTCGCGCATAATGACCGCTAGTCTTTCCGCGGACTGCGCGGTATCTGACCCTTGAGTTTCAGCGATGACTCTGGATTCCGGAATTCCCCGGTGGACCAGATAATCGTGCCCAACCCCGCCTTCGCTATATGACGGGTCCGCGCCCGAACCTCCGGTCGTCAGAACTGTGGGTGCAAAGCCTTGCTGGAAAAGTTCGAACGCATGATCGAGCCTGGCACGGAACACTGGCGAGGGACGCCCATCATATTGGGCCGCCCCGAAGACGACAATGGCGTCGGCGGTATGAAGCTCCTGTTTGTGGGATTCCGTGACAATTTGCGATGAGACAAAGACCAGGTAGGCGGCTATGCCGATAGCGGCGACGACGAGAGTGCGAATTATCCAGTGACTTTGGCGTTTGGATGGGGAAGTGCTCATCCTCTTGCAAAAAACTCTGAAATCTCCTGGGACGGAATTGCGCCTTCGCGCATGATCTTCCAGCGTGCCTCTTCATCGGTCAAGTCAATAATCGTTGAAGAAACTTCGCGTGGCGAAGGGCCGCCGTCCACGATGATGGAAATGCGATCCTGTAGCTGATCGCGTACCGCCTCGGCGCTCGTGCATTCGGATTCGCCGCTGAGATTTGCCGAGGTCGCGGTAATGGCAATTCTCGCTGCCTGCACCACTGCCAAAGGAATCGCAGAACTCGGGATGCGCAAAGCCACGTTGCCGGTGTTGGCGGTGACTTTCAATGGAAGTCGGGACGCGGCGCGGACAATAATGGTGAGCGGTCCCGGCCAGAATTTCCGCGCCAGCGCGTGGAATTCTTCCGGCAGCGGTTTGGCCAGCTCCTCGGCCTGCTCTACGCTCTCAATCAACAGAGACAGCGGCTTGTGGCGCGATCGCGATTTGATCTCATAAACGCGATCAACCGCGCGGAGATTAAACGGATCGGCGGCGAGACCGTAGAATGTGTCGGTAGGCATTCCCAGGACTTCGCCGGCTCGAATCTGGTCCGCGGCGTACCGCACCAGAGAGGCCTCCGGCGTATCGCTGTTAATTTTGACGATTTCGGCGCGCACCGAACTCCCTTCCCGAATGTTGTGGAATTAAGAAACTTAAGATAACACGGGACGCCTTCTAAACCGAGCAAAACAGGTATGATTTGGGCCAGCATGAGCAGCCATCCAGGGAAGGCTCCCCGCCAATCCGGCGGTAATCGCGCACGCTTGCGCACGATTGAGGGCACGCACAATGCGCTGGTCAAGGAACTGCGCGCTGCTTTCTCTCGCGGCGAACTGACTGCGGATGGCCATTGCGCCATTGAGGGTGTTCGCATCGTCGAGGAGGCGATTCGCAGCGGACTGAAGTTTAAGGCGGTGTTTTTCAGCAAGTCGGGAGAAAACAAAGCTGAAAGGCTTCTTCCGCAACTAGCAGCATACGTAGAGACCCTGCTACTTCCGGACAAGTTATTCGCCAGCGCCGTTCCCAGCGAGACTCCGCAAGGAGTGGCCGCCCTGGTGAAATGCAGGCAGTTCACTTTGGATGATATTTTGGCAAAGGTCACCGCTGGTCCGCTGCTGGCGATCGCCGGGGTCCAGGACCCCGGAAATCTCGGCACCATGCTGCGTTCCGCCGAAGCTTTTGGGGCGTGCGGAATAATTCTTGGAGACGGCACGGCGAATCCGTTCAACTCGAAAGTAGTGCGGGCGTCGGCAGGTTCGGTTTTCCGGTTGCCGCAGGTTCGGGCAAATTTGCCGGGGGTTTTATCGTCGCTGCGGGAGCACGGTTTGCGTTTGTTCGCGACCTCGTCGCACAAAGGCGTTAATGTGCATGAAGCCAAGTTTGATGGTCCTACCGCGATTTTTATAGGCAGCGAAGGCGCGGGATTGCCGCGAGAATTAATTTCGGAAATGGACGAAATGATAGCGATTCCGCATTCGGCAAACGTGGAATCGTTAAACGCAGGGGTCGCCGCTAGTATTGTGTTGTATGAGGTGGCGAGAAAGCGCGGCTTACCGACCATATGAAGAGAGCGTGGAGGGTTCTGTTTCTGGCACTTATCGTTTGCCTTTTCGTCTGCTTTTCATTGGCGAAGAGCCACCGGCAGCGTCAGCAGGAAAGCGGTCAGCCCGGTATCTTTGATTTTTATCTGCTCACGCTCTCGTGGTCGCCGGAATTCTGCCATGGACACAGCTACAGCCCTGCATACCACAGCGGTCATCATGGTTTTATTGTGCACGGGCTTTGGCCACAGTTCACCACGGGATATCCGGAAAACTGCTCAGACGCGCCCGGCCCTTCTAATCCCTCTGAAATGCTCGACATTATGCCCGACGTGAGTCTCGTCCAACATGAATGGGTAACGCACGGGACTTGCAGCGGTCTGAGCGCCGGTGAATATTTCGCACTAATCAGAAAGGCATATGCATCAGTCAAGATTCCTGCCCGGCTGGTGAGTCCCTCCGAAAGTTTTTCGATTGCGCCGGATGAATTGAAGCAGGAATTTCTGAGCGCAAATTCGAGGCTCAGCCGCGACAGCGTCGCCATCAGTTGCGGGAACAATTATCTGACCGGCGTGTACATCTGTTTGACGAAAAATTTGGAGGCAACATCCTGCGGCAATATTAGGGATTGCCGCGCAAACGTAATCCAGGTGCCGCCTATTCGTTGATTGGTGATGGCAGGATATTGCGCGCGTCCGCGTCTAGTTGTATATGACCTTGCGCTCGCCTTTGACGATTCTGCCGACGGTGAATGCTTTCTCTCCGGCACGCTCCAGCACAGTTTGAGCTTTTTTGAATTTAGCCGAGGGCACGACTAGCAGCATTCCTAGTCCCATATTGAAGGTTCGTAGCATTTCCTCGGGAGGAACGTTCCCAAGCTTTTGCAGGTGTTCGAAAATCGGCAGGACGGGCCATGATCCCATTTCGATGATCGCGGCCATGCCTCTGGGCAACATTCGAGGAAGATTGTCGGTGATGCCGCCGCCGGTGATGTGAGCCATCGCGGTAACGCAGTCGCCCTCCACGAGCCGCTTAATCGCCGGCCAATAGCTCTTGTGAGTGCGCATCAACTCATTTCCGACTTTGCCCTTCAACTCATTCACGTACGATTCAGGGGTATAACCGCCGACTTCGAATAAGAGTTTTCGCGCCAGCGAATACCCATTGGTATGGAGACCATTCGACGCCAAGCCCAGAATCACGTCGCCCACTTCGACAGTCTTGCCGGTAATAATTTTCTCGCGTTCGACCACGCCCACGATAAAGCCGGCGAGATCGTATTCTCCCTCGGGATAAAAGCCTGGCATCTCGGCCGTTTCTCCGCCAATCAGTGCGCAGCCATTGTGCTTGCAGGCTTCCGCCAAGCCTTCAACGACCTTTTCTGCCACCTCGGGCTCCAGCGTTCCCGTCGCGAGATAGTCCATGAAGAAAAGAGGAGTCGCTCCCTGCACGGCGATATCGTTGACGCAATGATTGACGAGATCGGCGCCGATGGTGTGATGCACCTTCATCTCAAAGGCGACTTTCAGTTTGGTGCCGACGCCGTCCACGCTCGAAACCAACACTGGACTGGCATATTTCTTGTCAATCGCAAACAGCGCGCCAAAGCCCCCAATCTCGCTAAGCACACCCCGATTGAAAGTCTTGTGAGCAAGATATTTAATTCGCTTTTTGGTGCGATTGGCGCGATCAATATCCACACCTGCGTCAGCGTAGGTGACGGTTGCGGTATTCGGAGGATTTTCAGGCACCGGTGCTGAGTCCGTCTTCAGAGATGTGGGAGACCGCTGGATTTCGCTTCTCGCAGAACGTTTGAGCGCGGCTCATTGTAGCACGTCCCCAATCCACATTGGCGCGGTTTGCCCGGCGGAATTGAAATCCGTGGCGGCTTCTAGAAATCATTCTATTCCATTAAACTGAGTGTCCAAACTAAAGGACTCTCTCAATTGCATAAGACCAGGTTTTGTTTTTACTGTCGCATTATCGTCTCGTGCATTCTTCTCGCCTATACGATTCCTATGTTTGGCCAGGCTGTCCCTGCGGAATTGTTCAATGGTCTGCAATGGCGATTGATTGGTCCGTTTCGTGGTGGGCGGGCGGTTGCTGTGGCAGGAGTGCCCGGTGACTCAACGACCTTTTACTTTGGCGCAGTGGATGGCGGCATCTGGAAAACAACCGATGCTGGCGCCGTGTGGAACCCGATTTTCGACGGGCAAAATGTGGCTTCCATTGGGGCGATTGCGGTCGCTCCCTCCGATCCGAAGATCATATATGCCGGGACAGGCGAATCCGATATACGCTCCGACCTCGCTTCCGGCAATGGCGTGTACAGGTCTGCTGATGGCGGCCGAACATGGACACACATTGGGCTAGAGGATACCCGGCAAATCAGCAGAATTGTTGTTGATGGCAAAGACCCGAATAATGTTTATGTCGGGGCACTCGGTCACGCTTATGGTCCCAACGATCAGCGTAGCGTTTACAAATCTGTGGACGGTGGAACTCATTGGACCAAAGCACTCGATCAGGGGCCGGAAATTGGCGTGTCAGATCTCGCGATTTGTTCTGAAAATCCTCGAATCTTGTTTGCCGGAACTTGGCACACACGGCGGCCGCCATGGAGCGTCTACGCTCCGATTGATGGGTCGGGTGGCGGTCTTTACCGCTCGCAAGATGCCGGTAAGACTTGGTCGCGGCTAAACGGCAACGGGTTACCCGAAGGCGATTGGGGACGCATAGGTGTCGCCGTCTCGTCCGATGGCAATCGGGTTTACGCATTGATTCAGGCGAAAAAGCCGGGTCTTTATCGCTCCGATGACGGCGGAAATACTTGGACGCTCGAAAATGATGACGCGCGCCTTACGAGCCGTCCCTGGTATTTCAATGGCATTACGGTGGACCCCCAGAATCGCGATGTGATTTATGTCCCGAACGTGGCGCTGTACCAGTCGGAAGATGGCGGGAAAAACATTTCAGTGCTTCGCGGCGCACCCGGGGGAGACGACTACCATCAGATTTGGATTGATCCGCGAAATTCCTCCAGCATGGTTTTGGGAACGGACCAGGGGACGACGATCAGCCTCGATCGCGGCAAGACTTGGAGCAGTTGGTACAACCAGCCTACGGCGCAGATATATCATGTGATCACCGACAACAAATTTCCATACGCGGTATATGGGGCGCAGCAGGATAGCGGGACCGCCGCCGTTTTCAGCCGCACTGACCACGGACAGATCACGCCCAGAGACTGGTTCCCCGCAGGTCCAAGCGAGAGCGGGTATATGGCCCTCGATCCAAACGATTCCAACATCATGTATGTGAGCGAAGCTTACGGGAAGGTTGACCGGTTTGACCGCCGCACCGGGCTCAGCCAGGATATTTCTCCGTGGCCAGTGGTTCTACCGGAGACCGACGTCAACCAGCGAAAGTATCGCGCGCCATGGAGCCCGGTTCTTCTCTTTTCTCCTGCGGATTCGAAGTCGCTCTACTTCGGTTCGCAATACGTGATGAAGACCGTGGATGGTGGTTTGCATTGGGAGAAGATCAGTCCCGACCTGACCGGCGCGAGCCAAAGCGGCGGGAAAACGACAGCGGGAATGCCCACTAATGAAAATGCGAAAGGCTTGGGATACGGCGTTATCTCCACGATCGCGCCATCAAGCCTCAATCGCGATTTGATCTGGACAGGGAGCAATTCCGGCATGATTCAGCTGACACGTGACGGCGGAAAAACCTGGAAAGATGTCACGCCTCCCCGGCTCCGCGATTGGAGCGCCATTTCCTTGATCGAGGCTTCTCACTTCGATCCCGCGGTTGCCTACGCTGCTGTTGATGGTAGCCGCCTCGATGATCAGAGACCGTACCTCTATCGAACGCGAGATTATGGAGCTACCTGGCAATTAATTACGAACGGCATTGCCCCCCCGTGTTTCTTGCGCGCTATTCGCGAAGACCCCAGGACTAAGGGATTACTTTTTGCCGGAACCGAGTTCGGTATTTATGTTTCTTTCGACTATGGCGATCGTTGGCAATCTTTGCAATTGAATTTGCCGGTCAGTTCGGTTCGCGATCTCACTATTCACGGCGATGATCTGATCGCAGCGACGCACGGGCGTTCTTTTTGGATACTGGATGACGTTTCACCTCTGCGGGAAATCGCCGAAGACAGAAACGCGGATTCTAAAGCCAAGTCCGAATGGCTGTATCGTCCAGCAGTCGCTGTTCGCATTGATAACGACGAGTTTCCCGGCACGCCGCTTCCTCCCGAAGAGCCGACGGCAGAGAACCCGCCCAATGGAGCGATCATTGATTATTTCCTGGCGGCGCCGGCCAGCAGCGTAGTTTTGGAGGTCTTCGACACGGCGGGAAATTTGGTCCGGAAGCTTTCTTCAGAAAGTCCGGATGCGACGAAACAACTGCCGCTGCCCGTTGCGGAGCGTTGGTTCGAGAAACCCGAAACTCTGGTCAAGACTCCCGGGATGCACCGGTTCGTCTGGGATCTCAAGTGGGAAAGTTCTGGAGGCTCAGTCGCAGATGAAGATGCATGGTTTAACAATCCCAGCGGCCCGAAAGCCGCACCGGGGACGTACCAGGTTCGCCTCACTGTGGATGGTCAGGTCAGGGAACAAGCTTTGCATGTGAAGATCGACCCGCGATCATCAGCGACTAGCAGGGAACTCGCGCAACAGCAGCAACTGGGGCGACAGATATTTGCCGAAACTGTGGAACCACGCGTGGCGTTAGCTGAGATTGATTCTGCGAAAAGGCAGCTTGCCGATATTGAGGCAAAACTCGGCCCGGAAAATCAGCGGATCAAATCAGAGGTGACTGACGCGCAATCGGCAATAGATGGGCTTCTGACAAATAAAGATGCGCCATCAGAAGAACAGAATCTAGGTTTGCAAATTGCTTACAAGCGATTGGCGTCGGCGCTTCTGGTTGTTGAGACCAGCGATCGCGCAATCCCTCCGCAAGCGATTGCTCTTTACAAAGAAGCGATCCCGCAAGTGAAAGCGGGTATTGCGGAATGGAAAAACTTTAAGCAGACGAGATTGGCCCAGCTTAACCAGCAATTACGGGAAGCAAGTCTCCCGGCTTTGAATTATTAAGATTAAGAAAAGAAAGTTGTCATGCTGAGCGAGGCTGAGCTTCCGCGTTTAGTCGCGGTGACTAGTTGCGGTGTTCTATCGCAACGTGTTCCCGACTGGTAGTTTTCACCGCCCATGCCATTCGCGGGGTGTTATGCGCGATGCCGTAGTGACCACGGGCGTCGAGAAGAATCATCCCGCCATGTCCACTGAGGCGCGATTCCAAATAATTGATGGCCTCAGCCGCGGCCCATTCCGGAAGGTTCCCGGCGAGAACGCGATCTGCGGCCCACTTGGCCAGCACCAGCTTCATGATTGGCTCTCCCCATCCGGTAGTGGATGCGGCGGCAGACTTGTTGTCGGCATAGCAGCCGCAGCCGATCAACGACGAATCGCCGAGGCGGCCTGGAGTTTTGTTCAGTGTTCCTCCGGTTGATGTAGCAGCGGCGATGTTGCCGCTGGAGTCTAGAGCGACGGCTCCGACGGTGTCGTGCGAAATGGTTGGCGCAAACAGGTCGCGTGCGTCCTCCTGTGAGTCGCTGGTGAGACGGGATTGAAATTCTCGCAGGCGCTCGATTTCGCGGGGGATGATGAGATCAGTATTTTCGCAAAGTGGAATTCCGTGCTCGGCAGCGAACTTTTCGGCACCCTCGGCTACGAAATAGACGTGGGGACTCTCGCTAAGAATTTTTCTAGCAGCCCGGACGGGATTGCGAAGATGCTCGACGCATCCCACGCCACCGGTTCGAAGCGTGCTGCCGTCCATGATCAGGGCGTCAAGCTGCACTCTGCCATCACGATTAAGAAAACTGCCCCGGCCAGCGTCGAAAGTCTCGTCGTTTTCCATGATGACGACAGCCTCTTCGACGGCATCAAGAGCGGATCCGCCGCGTTCTAAAATTTTCCAGCCAGTGGACATGGCATTACGAACACCATTCAGGTGCGCTTCAACCATGTCGTCGGGAATGGCCCAGGCACCGCCGTGAACAAGAAGAACTGGAGGGTTCGGCATGGAATGTCTAGGCCGAGGACTTGTGCGGCATCAAGCTGCCTGTCCCGCGTTTGCGCTGATCGCGTCAACGCCTTGCGTACGAGTCCAGGTGTAGCGGATGCGGTGAATTACGGTGATGGTGGAAAGAACGGCGATAATCCAAAGCACCGGTGCCATGCGATTGAATAGCGCCCCGATAATCACCAAAACCAGGCGTTCTGGACGCTCCATAAATCCCACGCGGCACGAACCAATCAGCGACTCGGCGCGGGCGCGCGTGTAGCTCACCATAATGGCGCTGATCATGACGATGGCGGTGAGTATGACGTAGAAGAAGCGGTCGCCGCGGCCGTAAAAAACCAGGAGTCCAAGAAACTGCGTGGCGTCGCTATAACGATCCACCACCGAGTCGAAGAATCCGCCGAACTTCGTCACCCGGTTGCTTGCGCGCGCAACTCGCCCGTCCACTAGATCAAAAAATCCGGAACCAATAATTACCAATCCGGCGTAGCGAAACAAACGGGCCTGGTTCTCGGCGTTCGCATATCCGAAAAGCACGGCTGCAACTACGTTTACCACCAATCCCATAAATGTCAGGACATTGGGATTGATCCGGGCCAGCGCCAGCCACCGCACAATGGCGTCAAGCAGAAAGCCACACGCTCGGCCGAATGCCCTGGTCCAAGTTATCTGGTCGCGATTTTCGCTAATTCTGGTTTCCATTGAATGGCTGATTACTCGGTCGCCTGTGCAAGATCGTACATCGTGCTGAGAGTGAGAATTTCCATCTCGCGCTTGCCATTGGGCGTAACAACCTGAACGGTGTCCCCGACTTTCTTGTTCAGGAGAGCACGCCCGATCGGCGAAGTAGTCGAGATCTTCCCCGCAGCGAAGTCGGACTCTTCGCTGGTCACCAGTTTGTATTCGATTTCTTCGTTCTTGCTGTTGTCGAAGATGCGAACCGTAGAGCCAAGCCCGACCTTATCCTTGGGAATGTCCGCCATATTAATAAGCGAGAAGTCGGCGAGACGCTTGCCCAGCTGCCTAATTCTGGCTTTAACAAATTCCTGGCGCTGTTTCGCCATGTGGTATTCCGCGTTTTCGCTGAGATCGCCCAGCGCCGCAGCCTTCTTGATTTCCTTGGGAAGGTCGTGAATCAACTCGTGTTCGAGTTGATCAATCTCTTCTCGTAGCTTCTTGGTTATTTCTTCAGTCATGTTTTGGGGATTATAAACCCTGGACGGGTCGCAGGTGGCGTAAAGCTAGGATAGATAAACTATCTATGTCCTTGAAAATAAAGTATTCCCCTCACGGTGTGCTTCAGCCGAGAAACCCGTATAACTCAGCAAAACACTAAGGACACAAAGTATCACGAAGGTTTCCGGCAAGACGGTCTTTCCTTCGTGTAACTTCGTGTCCTTAGTGGTTAGAGCCCTAAGGCTCATTGCCTGGAATCGCCCCCAAATTGTCTTTATTCCCAGCTTGGGATAGACTTAGAGATATGCTGTCCCCCGGTTCGCCTACGCTTTTCGGTGGTTCCTTATGTTAAGCGGTGAGAATTTCCATATAGGCGACAAAGTCGTTTATCCCAATCATGGCGTCGGAATTATCGAGCAAATCAGCAGCCGGACCATGGGTGCGACGGTAGAACAGTTTTACCTCCTCAAAATTCAATCCAGTAGCCTCAAAGTCATGGTCCCCTTCCACAATGTTGGAATGGTTGGCCTGCGACGCGTCATTCGCAACGGTGAAATCCAAAAGATTATTGATTTCTTGACCAATGGCGAATGTGACAGCAACACCGACTGGAAGTACCGCTTCAAGGAAAACTCCGACCGGATGCGCACCGGTTCATTGCTGGATGTGGCTGCGGTTTTGAAGGGGTTACTGGTTCTGAACCAGATAAAATCCCTTTCATTCCGCGAGAAGAAAATGTTGGAGCGGGCCCGCTATTTGCTGGTCAGTGAGATGGCGATGGCGAAAAATTGCCCTGAATCCGAAGTAGAAGAGCTGCTGTCCGAAGCGCTCTCTAAGAGCAAACTCCGCCTTCCCGACGTTTCAGAATTTCAAGCCTAGCTAAGATCCCTTACTCTCCTAACCACACTCCATAGGGCTTTAACGGGTCAATGTGATCGAAAATAATCTTCATTGCCGCGGTTATAGGAATGGCGAGAAGCAACCCGATGGCGCCCCAAAGCCATGCCCAGACCAACAGCGACATCGTCACTGCTAACGGATTCAGTTGCAACCTCTTGCCGAGAATTTTCGGGTAAAGAACGTTTAACGCAAGAATATGCAATCCCAGAACTGTCAATACGATGTAGACGAAAGCCGAGGATTCGATATGGCCCAAACCCACGAAAATTGGAGGAGCCATGGCGAGTATCACCCCCATGTACGGGACGAGGCTGACAAAGCCGCTAATAAATCCAACGATATAGAAAAAAGGCAAATGGAGGGACCAGAAGATCACCGTGCTGATGGCTCCCATGAATAATCCGATTAGCAGATTCCCCACCATGAAGCTGCGAATCATCGCCGAAATCAGGCCAAGGGTCACATAGGCTGTGTGGCGATTGTGCATAGGAAACAGCATTACGGTAGCCGACCTGACATGCTCCTGCCAGGTCAGCATGAAATAAACGAGAAATGGCACGAATGACGCGGCAAAAACGGCTTGGCTCACCGAACCCACCCCGCGAGTCAGCACATCGGTCCAGTCCGTTGCAGGGCGAACGCTCACAACGCCCTTTTCATGTTGAGGCTCTAAAACCTCAAAGCTTTCAGCCTTCCGGCGAAACTGCATCGCCTCATCGCGGACTTTCGTCGTGTATTTGGGCAAATCCTGCATCAGCGAGGCGGCCTGGTTGTACGACGCATAAATAACTCCCACCAGCGCGGCCAACAATAGGAGAATCGCAATCGCGGCACTCAGTGCGCGCGGTATGCGAGCACGGGTCAGGGCATCTACCAAAGGGGCCAGAATGAACGAGACAAGCACGGCCACCAACAGCACCGCAAGAACGATCTCGGCGTAATAACACAGGCCAAGAATGGCTCCCACGCCAATCAGATTTTGAGCCCAATTACGGCGCTGGGGGGCCTCGGGCGAGATGACAACCTGCCCTGAGCCGACGGATTGAACCGTTACAGTTTCCGTTGCCATATTCGTATCGTCGTGTGCTTTCGTAGTGTACTCTGCCGTCTTGCCCCAGACATATAATTACCCGGTGACTTCGGACCAATCCGGGCAACACTACGCTCCCATTCATCCCCGCATATTGGGTCTGGATGTGGGTTCAAAGACTATCGGAATTGCCGTTTCCGATCCCCTCGGCATTACCGCACAAGGACTGCAAACCATTCGACGCCAGAACAGGCGGCTCGATTACGCTCAGCTTCGGGAAATAATTGTGAAGTACAAAGTGACCCAAATCGTTGTGGGATATCCGCTCCGAATGAGCGGGGCCGAAGGAACGCAAGCGGAGAAAATGCGAATTTTTGCCGAAGATCTGCGAAGACACTTTCGGCTTCCGGTTCATTTATGGGATGAAAGGCTCACTTCGTCGCAAGCGAATCGCGTATTAAGAGAATCGGAGATGTCCATCAAGCGCCGGGGCGAAGTCGTGGACCGTCTGGCGGCGGTGCTGATCCTACAAAATTGGATGGATACGCAAACTGACGGTGCGAGCAAAACTGATGGCGCGAGCGAGAGCGATAGTCGATCTGGAAAGGTTTGAAAGCGCTGGCCTTTTCCCGCCGATTGATCTCCCAATCCCCAAAGGACACCGACCGACGATGGACCACCATCGCTTTGCTTCTAATCTAAAATAGTCCATCTTGCGAACCCTATTCACACTGCTTCTTTTGGCTGTGCTCGTCGTCGCTGGCTGGCTTGCTTCGGCGTTGATGCTGCCTCTCGCGCCAGTAGGACAAAAGTTCGTATTACTCCGGCCCGGATTTTCCAGTCGCCGCATTGCAACTGAACTGAAGGCTGCCGGCGTCATCCGCAATGCCGACGCCTTTATTCTTTGGCACTATCTGCACCATGGGCGGTCATTGAAAGCCGGAGAATATCTTTTCGAGAAAACAGCTACCGCCGTGGAGGTGCATAACCGTCTCGCTCGCGGAGATATCTATGTCCACACGGTCGTTATCCCCGAAGGCTTTAACATCTTCGATATTGCGCAAGCGATGAACGATGCGGGGTTATGTCCGCGGCAGGAATTCCTCGAGGCCGAACTGAACGGTTCTTCCTTAATCTCGGATGTTGCTCCTGACGCCAGGACTCTTGAGGGTTTTCTTTTTCCCAACACATACGAGTTCACGCGCACCCAAAGCACGCAAGAAATGTTAGGCGTGATGGTCAAGCAGTTCCGGCAGGTGGCGCGGCAAATCGGTCTGAACTCGGATGTGCAAAAAACCGTGACCATGGCATCCATTATCGAGAAAGAAACGTCAGTACCAGAAGAGACGCCCATTGTGGCAAGTATTTATTACAATCGGCTGGATAAAAACATGGCGCTACAAGCGGACCCAAGCATTATTTACGCCGAACTGCTGGCAGGGTCATACTCAGGCGCCTTGCATCACGAGGATATGCAGTTCAACTCCGCCTACAATACCTACACTCATCGGGGATTGCCGCCGGGGCCGATTGCCAACCCTGGCAAAGCTTCGCTCGAAGCCGCCATGCATCCCGCCGTTACGGATTATCTGTACTTCGTGGCCGATGGCAGCGGGCATCATCGCTTCGCGCAAAGTTTGGAAGAACACAACAGAAATGTCGCGGCATACCGGCGGGCCGTAGCGGGAAAATAGGGGTAGTTGCCGCCGGGCCCTCCCTATGATCCGTCTTCGACTCGCCAACATTCCACTAGTCTGCCCTGGCATTCCCTGCGACTTCCCATCGCTTATACTCATCTAAGCCCTAAATCATTGAGCCTCATGTCATCTGTCGGAAGACTGCGTTTAATCTTTATTTTCTTGTTGGGATTGCCGTTGAGTGGCTGCCTTTTCCGGTCCCATTCGGTAAAACCACCGATCACATCCTCGTCGTTGGAATCGGCGACGCAGCAACAACTCATTGACTACGTCAATAGCCAGGCGGCGAAAATTCAATCCATGCAGGCCGACGTGCGTATTGATACATCCGTCGGCGGAGCGAAGAAAGGGAAAGTTACCGATTACGAGCAGATTCGCGGCTTTGTGCAAGCACGCAAGCCTGCGATGCTGCGCATGATTGGACTGATGCCGCTTGTTGGTACCCGGGCGTTCGATATGGTCAGCGATGGCCAGAATTTTGAGCTTTCGATTCCTCCCAAAAACCGTTTTGTGATGGGCCGCAACGATGTTCTAACGCCCAATCCCCAGCAACCTCTCGAAAATCTGCGGCCGCAAGTCATTTACGACGCCTTGCTGCTGCGCGAAATTGACCCGCAACGAGACATCGCGGTTATGGAGAACGAGTCACACATTTACAGTGACCCGAAGGGTCGCAAGTATCTCCAGTCCGATTACGTACTTGATGTCATTCAGAAGAACCAGCAGGGATGGTTTCTTGCCCGCAAAATCGTTTTCAGCCGCGACGATCTCTTGCCGTCCCGGCAAACGATCTACAACGAGGCCGCAGACCTGGAAACGGACGCGAGATACGAAGCTTACAAGGAGTACAACGGAATAAAATTCCCCTCGCGGATTGAAATTTCCAGGCCAGAGGAAGAGTACGACATTGCCTTGACCTTCGTTAAGC
Organism: uncultured Acidobacteriaceae bacterium; assembly: GCA_963796015.1. Classification (GTDB taxonomy): domain Bacteria; phylum Acidobacteriota; class Terriglobia; order Terriglobales; family Acidobacteriaceae; genus PALSA-188. The sequence continues at coordinate 170,595 of CAWCJR010000007.1, forward strand.
TGGAATTGAACCTGACTCTGTTGGACAGCAAGTTTGAATTGGTGAAGCCTCCGGGAGCCGAAGTGATTCACCTGGACGAACCGAAACCAGCTAAGAACAGCCAGGGCGCGAAATGATTGGAGCGATTAGGCAATGAATAAAATGGTCTTCGCCAACCTCGTCCACCGCCCTATACGGTCTCTCATCAGTATTGTAGCGATTGCGCTTGAAGTGACCCTCATCTTGCTGATCGTCTGGCTCTCGCTGGGAATGCTGAACGATGCGCGCAACCGTCAAGAAGGGATTGGCGCCGATGTGATTGTGCAACCGCCAAACTCATCGTTCATTCAGGGTTTATCCAGTGCGCCGGTTTCGATAAAGACCGGAGAAATTATTCGGCGTTTACCCCATGTGACACATGTTTCGCCTGTCATCACGATGGTCTCTACGGCTGGCTCGGTCGAAGTGATTTTCGGGATCGACCTGAAAAGTTTTGAGTCGCTGGGCGCGCCCTTTCACTACGTCGCTGGAGGGCCATTTCAGGGTCCCGAGGATGTGCTGGTGGACGATTATTTCGCCCGCGCTCAACAAAAGAAGGTTGGCGACAGCATCGCAATTTTGAACCATAAATTTCGAATTGCTGGAATTGTCGAACATGGCAAAGGGGCGCGCAAGTTTCTTCCGATTACTACCCTTCAGGATCTGATGGGCAGCCCCGGCAAGGCGTCTGTTTTTTACGTTAAGTTGGATGATCCAGCAAATGCCGACGCCGTGGTCGCGGAAGTAAAGGCCGTTCCTGGAATGGAGCAATATCAGGTGCGATCCAGCCGTGAATTTCTCTCCATGATGACGCCGGCAAACTATCCGGGGTTATCAATATTTATCACCACCGTCATCTTCATTTCTGTCATTGTGGGAGTCTTGGTTATTTTTCAGGCGATGTACACGGCCGTGATGGAACGCACCCGGGAAATCGGAATATTGAAGTCCATTGGCGCTTCCAAGTTTTATATCGTAAATGCAATCTTGCGGGAGACGACGTTGTTGGCGATTGCTGGCATCATTGTTGGGATTGGGTTTAGCTGGGCCGCGAGTGCCGTGATTGCGTATCGCCTTCCAACCTTGCAGATTGTCCCAGTCTGGGGATGGGTTGGGAAGGCCGCCTTGATCGCGATCCTCAGCGCGATCGCGGGCGCTGTGTATCCAGCCTATAAGGCCGCGCAGAAAGATCCGATAGACGCCTTGGCGTACGAATAACAAGCCAGTGCGGCTTGAGTGCCCTCGCCCGCGCGATGGCTGCCTAAAAAAGACCCAATGGAAGTTCCCTTCTTTGTGACGGCCGTCACATTGTTCTCGCGACAATTCGTCTAGGTTAAGCGCATGTCCTCGGGGCGACTCACACACGCGACGATTCGCGTCTTAGACTTCCTCTCTGCGCGTCTACTTCCCCAAACAAATGTCGCGAAGCATCTTCGAACTGGGCATCGCGGCGAAGAGGATGCGTATTTCTATTTGCGCCGGCTGGGTTACGTGATGATCGCCCGTAATTTTCGTTCCCCTCGCCGCCGTGGAGAGATTGACCTTATCGGATGGCACAAGGATATTCTTTGCTTCATTGAAGTAAAAACACGTACATCTCACGACGTGAAGCCAGCTGAAACGGCAGTGGATCGCGCCAAGTGGCGCCAGCTTTCAGCCACAGCTCGCGAATATATGCGGCCGTTCCCTCCTGATTCGCAGTGGCGCTTCGATGTGATCACCGTGTATTATGATCGAAATTCCAGCCATCCACAGTTCCAGCTGTTCCAGAACGCAATTCCTTCGCCGTAATATGAAATGCCGTCGTAAAATTTGGTTGCGGGTGTAAGGAGGATTGGATCGTTGCCTGAACTTAGAAAAGACCCGATTGTTGGACGATGGGTTATCATTTCCACCGATCGCGCAAAGCGCCCATCAGATTTCGCTCGAGAAGTAATTCAACACCGAGGCGGGTTTTGCCCATTTTGCTACGGGAATGAAGGTAAGACGCCTCCCGAAATTCAGGCGTATCGCCCCAATCAAAATGGGGGACCTCCGCCCCAACGTGATTCCCCGGGATGGACAGTCCGCGTAGTCCCCAACAAGTTCCCCGCCCTGGGCATCGAGGGAGTTCTGAACCGCCAGGCTGATGGCATGTTCGACAAGATGAACGGCATCGGCGCGCACGAGGTGATCATCGAGACCCAGGATCACAGCGCGAGCCTCGCTACCTTGCCTCCGAAGAGAATCGAAGATGTCTTATGGACGTTTCGTGACAGGATTCTCGATTTAAGGAAAGATCAACGATTTAAATATATCTTGATTTTCAAGAATCATGGAGAAGCCGCTGGCGCAACTCTGGAGCATTCTCATTCCCAGTTGATCGCGTTACCTATTCTCCCGATTTATGTAGTGGAGGAAATCGAAGGGGCAAAGCAGTATTACATTTACAAGGAACGCTGCGTTTTTTGCGACATTATTCGTCAGGAAAGTGAATCCGGCATACGAATAGTTGCGGAGAATGAGAGCTTTCTCACGATTGCGCCTTACGCTCCGCGGTTTCCCTTTGAGACTTGGATTCTGCCGAAGGAGCATGAATCCGCATTTGAGAATTCTTCCTCGCACACCTTTGAAAATCTGGCGAAGGCCTTAAAAGTTTTGCTCACAAGGGCGGACCGAGTCCTCGACAATCCGCCTTATAACCTTGTGATTCACAGTTCCCCGGTCCAAGATCCGATCAACGACCACTATCACTGGCACATCGAATTCATGCCGAAACTCACCAAGACCGCTGGATTTGAATGGGGCACTGGATTCTACATAAATCCCACTCCGCCGGAAGAGGCAGCCAAATTCTTGCGGGAGGCGAGCGTGGAGGAGGGAACTCGGACGGCAGGGTCGCCCGCCTGAGTTCCAGAAGTTACCGGGTTACCAACGGTACTTTCCAGCCACGAGCGCCCGCGATAAGGTTCGTGCATGAGCACCAAAACAAAAGTACTCTGCTCGCAGTGCGAGATGCCCGAACAGAAGTGTGGATGTGAGAAGTATTGTTGCTCCTGCGAAAGCCAGTTGGGTGTCAGATTGTGCGAAGACGGATTGTATTATTGCCCCGATTGCCGCGAAGCTTGCGACTATAAAGTAGCGGAGTAGAGCCGAATAAGCTCCCCTGCGGGACTCAGATCACTACTGCCTCTTTATATTCTCCAAAAACATTCCTCAGCGTGTCAGAAATTTCTCCGACCGTGGCATAGGCTTCGACCGCTGCGATGATATGAGGCATCAGATTGGTCCCACTGCGAGCTGCATCTTCCACGTGCATTAACGACGCAGAACATTCTTGCGGATCCCGGCATTGTCGCAATGCCCGCAGACGCTCAATCTGATTGCGTTCCAAAGATTCGTTGATTCCTTGCAGTGAAATCGGATTTTCTTCCTCCATCACGAACCGGTTCACTCCAACCACGACGGCCTCTTCACGATCCACTTGCTGCTGATACTCGTACGCGGCGTTTTGAATTTCCTGTTGTATGTAACCTCGTTCTATGGCACGAAGCATTCCGCCAAGAGCGTCGATTTTTTCCAGATATCCCGTGGCGCGTTTCTCGATTTCATTCGTGAGGGATTCAATGTAATACGATCCGGCGAACGGATCAATCGTCTGCGGGACACCCGACTCAAAGGCAAGAATCTGCTGCGTACGAAGCGCAACTGCGGGCGGCCTGCTCGGTGGGAAGCGCCAAGGCTTCGTCGTAAGAATTGGTGTGCAACGACTGGGTTCCTCCTGAACACAGCCGCCAGTCCTTGGAGGGCCGTCCTGGCAATGTTATTTTCAGGCTGCTGCGCTGTGAGGGTAGAGCCGGCGGTTTGCGCATGAAATCGCAGCATCCACGAACGCGGGTTTCGAGCTTTGAATTGTTCCGCGCATAATGCGGGCCCACATGCGCCGAGCCGCGCGAAACTTGGCGACTTCCTCCAAAAAATTATTGTGTGCATTGAAGAAGAATGAGAGGCGTGGTCCGAAATTATCCACATGGAGGCCTCCATCCAGCGCGGCCTGAACATAGGCGATGCCGTTGGCGAGAGTGAATGCGACTTCCTGCACGGCGGTACAACCAGCTTCCCGCATGTGGTATCCGGAGATCGAAATTGTATTCCACTCGGGCAGGTTTTCATTTGACCAGGCAAATAGATCGGTAACGATGCGCATGGCCGGCTGAATTGGGAAAATATATGTACCACGAGCGATATATTCTTTCAGGACATCGTTTTGAACCGTTCCTGAAAGCGCCCTTACATCCGCTCCTTTCCGCTTCGCCACAGCCACATAGAGCGCGAGCAAAATCGCGGCGGTGGCATTGATCGTCATGGACGTGGAGATGGCAGTGAGATCAATGCCATCAAAAAGGCGCTCCATATCCTCGAGTGAATCAATCGCGACCCCGACTTTTCCGACCTCGCCCGCGGCCAGCGGATTGTCGGAATCAAATCCTATTTGCGTGGGTAGATCAAAGGCAACAGACAGCCCGGTTGTTCCGTTCGCCAACAAATACTTGTAACGTTTGTTCGATTCTTCAGCGTCCCCCATGCCTGCATACTGACGCATGGTCCAGAGGCGCCCGCGGTACATGGTCGGCTGGATGCCGCGAGTAAAAGGGAACTGGCCCGGACAACCAACGTCCCGCTCTTGATCCCCTTGATCAAGGCTGCTCGGCGTGTAGAGCGGATCAATCGGAATTTTAGAGGAAGTATAAGACCGTGAGGTCGAGCCGGAGTCCGGATGTTTATGAAGGAAAAACTGGTGGGAGGATTACAATGCTGCCAAAAGCAACGGTGAATGGAAGCTCGTAAGCTGGGTATACCTCATTTTCTACGTTAGATATGCGTTTAGTGGCAAGAGCTGTTTGTGCAAGAGCTGCGCTTGATAAATGCGTACAGGCCAGGGGAAGCGCAGCGTAAATTACCGTCTGTGCATTGTTTTAAGGCATTCTGGCGCGTTGCAGCCACGTTTGGGTAAAATCCCCAACGCTGTAAAAATTCAGGCGTCCACAGCGCCGCTTATAGGTTCAGTGCATGAAAATAGCCCCGGCAGACAATGCTACCGAGGCTGTGGCTTAGTCCTCCTCCGGATGCGGCGTGTAGTCCGGGTAGGTGCCAGAACTATCTTCCAGATTTACATACTGGTCAATAATTGCCAGAATGTCTTCATACCGACGATAGCAGCTGGCGAGAGTGCTACCCGGATGTCGTCCAGAAAGTGCTCCAGCATTTGCCCGGTCAGCAGCAGGCAGACGCGGCCCACCAGGGCGTACACGTTGCTGCCTTCAGTCACCGAGAGGTTGACGATCAGGCCTGGTTTCGCCATGCTATCACTCCTTATGGTAGGGGATAGCAGAAAAAAAGACCGGCACAACTGAAAGATTAGGTGAAACTAAAAAAGAGTTGTGCTGGTCAATGCGCTTGATTGTATACATAACGGGCTCATAGAGCAAATAAAGCTTGGAGTAATGAAGATGCAAAGACGCATATTTACTTTTTAACTTTGTTCTTGCATAGCCCATATGAGAAGCTTCGTAAAGTGATCTGATGCAATAGGCTGGCCGTTCAGGAACCGCGATGCCATTGAGCGGCTCATGCCTGTTGCGTCAGCCAATGCGCGGATACGGATTTTATGCTCTTTACAATAGAGCCTAATCGCTTCAGTTAAAATCGTATTCATACAAACTGTCTCCTTAGTTATTCAATCTGTTGTCCGCTTGTCCAACCTGACGCAATTTTCTGGCGTGATCAGACAACTGGATATTGTTATAGCGTACTGTGCAGCCTCTGACCCGGCTCCAGCGTCTCTTTTCTAGAGATGGGGAGGGGATTTGACGAGCGCGTGTACGGTGAACTTTGCTAAGCGGACAGTAACACATGGTCTTTTTTTGAAAATTTTGACACGGAATTTTTAGCTCGGAAAGAAGCAGCATTTTTTAGGAGTGTTCAAGATTTTTTCGTCCGCTCGATGTTCTTCCGAGCCAGTTCATGCAGCTCTACCGCCTGCCCGATTTCCGCTGCAACCTGTCGGCTTTCACAAAATAGGTGCTAGCGGTGCTGATACTACATAGTGCGAGCCGTATCAGCTCGGCCTCAGTAGGCGTAAGGTGTAGCTTGATAGTAGCCATTATAATTTCTCCCTTCAATGAGTTATCCTGATTTTTTTGCTGAGAAACTGTATATACAGTTTCTGCCAAAAATAGTAAGGCGAGCAGTTTTGTGCCGTGCTCAGGGCGGTTATGTTATTTTTCCTCAAGCATCATGCCGCACCTACTGCAAGCCCCATCTTCCGTTACTTCAAAGCCTGCTGGTACGCATTCACTGGCGTGTATTGCTTCGCCGCTCATGCCACAGTCGTCGCACCGTTCAAAATAGTCATCGTAGTCTACATGTTCACATTTCATGGCAGAGTTCCGATTTAGCTTGGTATGGCCGGATAAGCTCCGGCCCAGCTATGCTATATTAGACGTGGAGCGTGCTTGCTGCCATGCATAAACCGGCAAGCAGCATCACGACGCCAGCCCCTACCACTGCCTGTAGCCCCTCATTGGCTGGAGGCAGTGTGCGGGAACGTTTGCGGTACGTCCTGCTCATTCCTTTGCTCCTATTAAGTTACTGTTCAGTAGTGAGAAGGTGGAGAGTTCTATACTACTCGTCCTGCATCTTTCACTACTTATATTGTCTCAAATATGGGACAAATAATCAAGAGTTTTTATCAATTTTCAGTATAAAAAGTGCTCTCTTCTGTGCTGTTCGTGCCGCCCGCTTTTAGGGTTCCTACTGTACCACCGCCACACCCAGCCGCTCAGCGGCCACGCGTGCCCATTCCGCTTGCAGCTCAATCAGAATAGAGCGCCTGCCGCATTCCTGCGCGGCCACGCCGGTACTGCCCACACCGGCAAACATATCCAGCACCACCTCACCCGGTTGCGTGACTTTCTCAATCAGATACTTCAATAGCGCCACCGGCTTTTCAGTGGGGTGCTGCATGGCCTGGGTGGGCACTTTCTTAAACGCCAATACATTGCCTTCCGCGTGGCCATTCAAAAACCGCCGCATCGCCGTCGCACCTTTGCGGGCGGCAATGATAAACTCATGCGTGTAGCCCCAGTTGCCTTTCAGATCGCCCCGTGTCCAGGCGTTTTTCTGCCAGATGAGCACATTTTTGACTGCAAAGTAGCGGCCCACAACCTGAGTCATCGCCGGATAGCACTGCCAGTTCGTAAAGATAAACACCCAGCAGCCGTTTTTCAGTTTTGGGGACGCGCTGGACAGTGCAGCATCAAGTAGGGCAGAGGCCTCATCGCCATCACCGGCAATCCGGCGCAGCGGCAGTGTCTTTGACCGGCTCAGATAGTGGTAGCCGTATGGTGGATCAGTAAGAATGCAATCAAGAGAATTGTCGGCCAGGGTTGGAATCACATCCAGACAGTTGCCCACAAATAACTCAGAGGCTTGCGCCTCTGGTAACACGTCAGTCTGTGGTATTTTTTGCAGGGTTGGCATAACGTGCTGCAAGCATAGCTCGCCGCGAAGCGATGCAGCAAGCCAAAACCAGCCACAAAACCAATAACACAACATGGCCTGACGGATGGGTTGCAGTGACCCCATGCAAGCGCCCATGCACTGCCCACCACCCGAGCCGCCCGCCGCGCCGTCAGGACGGTCTGCCCACTGCACATCGCAGCGGCCAAACGGTCTCTGACTATTTGCTAAAGCAAATAAGAACAGGCTGCACCTCTGGCAGATTTTTGGCTTTTTAGCACATGGGACAGGGCATGTGTTGCAGTGGAGCATACGGGAGTATATGACGCGCGTGAGGATACTTCCATGCGGTGGTGGACCGGGAACACATCGGGTATAGTTCCTATAGGCCAAAATAGACCAACTTTAAGGAGGTTAATATGAGGTTTTTGTGTTGCTGCATAGGTGTAGCCTATTCAGCGATCATGGCTTCCCCGCTTTCGAGCTGAGCTCGTAAAGTGGCGGAAGGAGATGTGTCTGTCGCAGGAAAAAGCGGCAGAACTTCTGGGCGTTGACCCAAAAACATTCTCGCGTTGGGAAAAGGGGAGAATGGCCCCATCTTTTAAGAGATGCCGGGAAATTCTTAAGACACTTGATGAAACCCTGGCGCACAAAGGGGAACGTTTGACTGGTTGATGCCCTGCTACGCTTGGCAATGTACACCTTCGAGGTAAGTACATCTGTTAATCCCTCAAGACGGCTACCTGGATTGTGTAATGCGTAGATAAAAATGCATTTACCTGTTGGAGAATAAAACCGTGGGGACAATACTCACGTACCGATGAGCGTAAGCAAGCGTCCTTTGTTTGAGCGTGCCAGTACGTGAGTATTGCCTCCACGGAATAAAATAGCCCTATAAATGCAGTTTGGCAATCACACTCGCTTCTTGCAGCAAGCAGAGCTATCCTCAACTGACGGAGCACATTGGAAAGTGCTCCGTCCCCACGAAAGGCAACAAATCCATGAACAAATACACGGCCCTCGGACTGGGCCTACTTTTCCTATTCCTCGCGTTTTACGTCTGGGCGACCGGCGGCGATTTTCTCGGCTGGATGCTCGTTGCCCCGGCTGTCTGGTTCCTGCCGCAAGCGGGCTGGAAGTTTTATCGCGACTTTTCGATCATTGCTCAGGCGCGCGCGGAACTAACTGCGGCGGCGGAGCAGGCACCAGCCCTGCCAGAACCAGAACTAGACCAAGCAGAGCATATGCTGCTTGGACTAGTTATAGAAAGGGATTAGAAATGAAGAAGAAGAACCGGTATTACCTGAGCGCGCGTGACCGTTACTCGGGCACATATATGCTCGGTGTTCAGGGCGTTGGCAAGAGCGCTCAACTGGTCAACATGATTCTGAGCGACATAAACGCTGGCCGCTCAACAATTGTCTTTGACCCGCACGACGACTTAATCACTAACTGTATGAAGCGCTTGCCTGAGCACCGGCTGCACAAAGTCTATCGTCTCGATATGACTGATGAGCAGTACCCGTTTGGCGTCAATGTTTTTAGCGGCAACGATATAAGCAGCGGCCTTAAACTGGCGCACGCGGTAGACCAAGTGATGCGCATTTTTGAAGCCGTCTGGCCGGATGTGCTTAAGCAGGTTCACCTGCCGCGCTACCTGCGCAATGCAGTGCAGGTTCTGCTTGCCAATCCGGGAAGCACGCTGGTAGATATGCGCAAATTCTTCTTAGACGACGCCGTGCGCGCCCGGATGCTCAAAAACGTCACTGACCCCACCGTGGTTGACTTCTGGCAGATGGAGTATAGCGAGACAAGCTCTTTCGATCAGCGTAATCGCGTACAGCCGCTCCTGGGCCGCTTAGAGATACTGTTTGTGGGCCGCAGCATTGTGCGCAACATTTTGGGGCAAGCTGAGAACGGCATAGACTTCCGGCAAGCGATTGAGAATGGGGAAGCCATCTTTATTCACCTGCCCACACAGTCGCTGACTCTCGATGCGCGCTTAATCGGAACCATGCTCATGGTGCTGATTAGCCGCGCAGTCTACTCGTTCGCCGATACGCCCGAAACTGATCGCCACGGGGTTAGTTTATATATAGATGAGTTCCAAAATTTCGTAAGCCAAGATATTGAACGCTTGTTCACTCAAGGACGCAAGTTTGGTATGAGGCTCGTTTGCACGCATCAGACGAGGAGCCAACTGCCTGAATATCTACGCGAGGCGACGATGAGCGCGCGCACCAAGCTCTGTTTCCGCCTCACCCCTGACGACGCCCGCGAGATGGCCCCGCTGTTCCCACAGAAACAGGCGCGGGTGCGTCCTGAGAATATCGACCCGCACCCGATTAAGTGGCTGCTTACCTACCCGATTGACGAGTACCACGTGCGGCTGTTCGTTGACCGCTTCCTGCGCCCGCTCCAGTCCAAGCGCAAGGGCGGCATGGTGAAGTTTGCCGCTCGCACCGGCCTGGCCACTGCGATGCAAGGGCCGTACCAGATGCACGAGGTCTGGGACCCAACGCTGCACCTTGACCAGCTACTGTATGAGGTGATGACGACAGGCAACGCGCACCTACTGATTCCACGGGATATTGTGCTCGGCTTGAGCGGCTGCGGCCACACCTTCTACCACATCTGGCAGCGCACGCTGAACAAAGACTGGTGGCTAGGGCCGGATGTTAGCTTTCCGCCTGAGTTAGTGATTACGCGGCCTGATGGTTCCCACATGTGGACACGACGACCGGATGATAGCCGCGAAGAACTGGCCCACTGCATTTACTTGATCAGAGCCACGATGCGCTACCTGGCCGAGCACCCGCTGGGTGAGGCGACGACGCTGAGCACCAGCGAGGTAGCCGCCCAGCTCATGGAACTGCCCAACCGCCAGATGTATGTGCGCGCCGGTGACGAGGTAGCCTTGCTGCGCACTGAGGATATGGAGACGCCAGTGCCTGCGTACGAATACGAGGAACGTGTGCAACTTATCAGCACACAGACCCACGAGCGCTACTGCAAACCGAAAGAAGAAGTTGAGGAGCAACTGGGGATGAATGTCAACAAAAAGCAAGCAAACGTTAACATTACTGCCGATGATGTGAACGAAACGGATAGCGCGTCCACGCCGCGCTGGGAGACCTACTGATGACACGCGAAGCACCATTTAGCATCACTCCGACGCTCGATAAGCTGCTGCGCGGCACGCTGGACATGCCATATGGCTTGTTCCAGCTGCCAACAATGACCGCAGAGCAATTGCGTCGCGCTCTGGGTTATAAGCCCGGATGCATTAAGGCGATTAAGGCCCGGCTCAAGCTCCTGGCTGACAATGGATTTGTCCAGATGGACTCCTACCCAGTGAAGCATATAAAGAATGGCAAAGCCTACTTTAGCCCGAAATATTACTACACCCTCAGCAACAAAGGTGTGCGCTATCTCAAGGAGGCTGGCCTGAACGTCAACGATGCTTTCCGCGCCAGTAAAGAGATGGACAAACATGCATTGTTTGTGGAACACGCCCTGGAATTAAACGACGTGATTATATCCGCCGCGCTGGTGAAGGGCCTCGACAATGGTTTCTTTCTGTACAACTTCATTCATGAGCGCACGCTGCGCCGGAGGCCCTACAAGGCCACTTGGCGGGGCAATGGGCGCGTAGAGACGCATACGATCATCCCGGACGCGTTCCTGGACTTTCGGAATAACGAAATGCGCCGTCGCCTGCCGGTTCTGCTGGAGCACGACCGGGGCACCGAAGCGCAGCACTACTTCCGCCGCCGCATTCGGGCTTATATCGCCTTCATCCAGGATCAGGCCGCGCGCAAGTTGTTTGATGCTGGCATGATTACCATTGCCTTTACGACGTTCGCTGGTGAGTTCCGTCTGGCTCAAATGCGCCAGTGGGCACGGCAAGAGCTGGCCCCATTCGACAGGGCCATTGCAGGGTCATTTTACTTTGCCGACCTCACCCGGCCACCCGACCCCTACAGCCTCTGGTTTGGCCCGTCCTGGCGCTCGCCGTATGGTGACGACACGCAACGCTACTGCTTACTACCTCTAGAGAACACAAAGGATATAACGCAGTAATGTATAACCAGTTGCAAAACACAACAATGATTATCCACGGTGACTGCCGTGAAGAGCTGCAATCAATTCCGATCACAGCATAGACTTTGTCTGCACTGACCCGCCCTATGGCTATTCATTCATGGAGAAGACTGGATAAGGTCGTACCGAGCGTGGACATCTGGAAAGAGTGCCTGCGCGTGCTCAAGCCCGGCGCGTTTATGTGCGCGATGAGTGCGCCACGCGCTGACGTACAGTGCGCGATGATCTCGCAGCTTATAGAGGCCGGGTTTCGGCTCGACTTTACGCCGATGTATTGGACGTATGCTACCGGCCTTCCAAAGGCCGGGAGTATGAGCAAGCTCGTGGATAAGCGCTTAGGCACCAGGCAAGAAAAGACGGGCATTGTCCGTACTGATGGTGTAGGCCCCAGCGAGATGGTAACGGCCAGTGGAAGAGGTCGCCAGCTACAAACAGTATTTGAGCAGACCAAAGCTTCATCGTCCCAAGCTCAAGCCCTTAATGGCTCTTATGCTGGCTTCCAGCCGAAACCAGCCTTAGAGGTCATCCTTATAGCGATGAAGCCTTTATCGGAACAAAGCTATGTCGACCATGCGCTGAAGAACGGTAAGGGAATTGGGTGGCTGGATGATGGCCGCATACCTGTCAGTGCGGGCGAGAGGACTGCGTATAGTATCGATGGCGGTGAAGGCTCGCCAACGGTTCATGACTTCGGCGCACGGATACGGGTTGCTTATAGACCTCACGCCGGTGGCCGCTTCCCCATGAACCTGCTGGTGAGCGATGATGCGTTGCACACCAGTGGCCGGAGAGGACATACCGACGCAGCTTCCTACTCAAGCTACTTCGACCTCGATGCCTGGTGGGCCAAAACCCTCCCATTCCTGGTTGTTCCCAAAGCCACCAAGCGCGAACGGAATTAAGGGCTGCAGCAGCTGCCAGATACAGTAACGGCTGTGCTGCCGATGCGCTCCAAAGACGGTGAGCGTGGCGGCGTTGGCAGGGATGGCTCAAGTACAGACCGCACAATCCTTATGGTACAAATTACCATCCAACCGTGAAGCCTATCAAGTTAATGTCCTACCTCATCACGCTCTTCACGCGCCCTGGCGACATTGTGCTCGATCCGTTCGTTGGCTCGGGCACGACCTGCCTCGCAGCCGGAATGCTGGGGCGTGAAAGCATCGGTATTGAGCGCGAAGCGGACTATGTGGAGATAGCTAAAGCAAGGCTCGAAAGCAACGTTTACCAGCAGAGCTTATTGTAGCAGTGGAGAAAGGAAATTGACGTGAGCGGAGACCATATACCTGATAACCAGTACCGGGGCCTGCCGCACTGCTCTACAGTGTCCGCTGGGCACAGCATTCTGGCGATTGTGGCCGAGGTGACTATCCTGCTCTCCTTGCCATGTCAGGCATGGACGTATCACTCGGCGGCGTCATGGCCTCCGTGCCGCTCCTTAAGGTACTGTGGGCTGAGGCGTTCGCCCTTGGCATCATACCGCCTTTGCGCTCAGTTGGGTGCGCGTCCGGCAGTCTGTGCTACTTGTCGCTGGCTAGCGTTCTCTTGGAACTTGCTGCTTGCCGCTGGCATGTCGGTGATTGTCTTTCAGCCCATCGCTATCCAATTGCGGCAACAATCGCTGGACATTCTTTACCCAGGCCGTTAGCAACCTGGGCATTAACATTGTTTTTCTGACCTATGCGCGGGCAGCGGTGGCGGTGGCGCTCGGCGCAATACTGGCCATGACCAATGTGGAGAGTGAGATGAGTGAACAGCGCGGCTCACCGGCCCGCAGCGCAAGATAATTCTGTTGAGCGGCTCTAAATCGAGTTGCACCGATTGTCAGCACGGAAACACCGCCTGCTCAGGTTGCGGCCAGTGAAGCGGTGAGCCGGAGCCACCCGCTCAAGTTCATACCGCTCAAGACATCGGTGAGCAGCCAACCATGCTGTTGCCTGTCGTGTCCGCTGAGGTATCCGCGCCGGTTGCGCAGCCAGAAGTACGGCAGCCATACCACGCCACAGGAGCGCAATAGACGCAGTGCGCGTGTGAGACCTTGCTGGCCTGAGCACTGCTGAGCGGGTGGCAAAAGTGCTTAGCCTGTTCCCTAACGTGTTCTACCGCGAGTTGGGCAAGTTAAGCGGGGTGTCAGCGGCCACCGCGAAAAAATATCGGCAGCGCTGTATGAGTGGGCAACCCACAACCGACATGAAAGACGACTAAGTGCCTATCCGAATAAGCATAGACGCAACTGTGAACCAGTACAGGACAAA
>CAWCJR010000008.1:0-94160 GCA_963796015.1 uncultured Acidobacteriaceae bacterium
CACAAAGATCTCCCAGCGCTAGCGAAATTTCTCTCGCGCGCGTACCAGTTTGAGCCGTGGGACCATCATGCCGTCGCTTACTGGAGTGGAAGTACCTGCACCCAGTCCCAGAGGGAATGGAAGCCGCAGCTACTTGATCGAAAGGGATGCAATCATGGCGCATTGCGGTGTTTGCCCGGTGACATTTCAGCTGCCGGACGCAACTACCGTAAACAGCGTGACTATGATGGACGGCCGCCGATTCGTCGGCACCAGGCGTGGGCGTAAGGCTATTCCGCAAACTCATGGAAATGGCTCCATCTTCGTTCATCATCGGCGGCGCGCCCGTTACACGTCGGATTGTGTCCTCGGATAGGATCTCGATACGCGGCAGGGCTGGACCTACTCCGCTTGGTTGCGCCCGTGGCAAGAATTCGGTCGCGCCTACGCTTCCAAGATCGGCTCTTCGCTTGCTGCATGGCCTGACACATCCCGCACGAAGCACCAAGCGCGCAACGGCGGAATGGGATTTCACTCCCGTATTCAATTTGACGAATCGCTATTGCCTGTATTGAACAGAACAGAGTGCCCGTGGACGCATTGCAAGCGGAGCGTCGGGGACTTGAATTATTTGCTGGAATGCCCTCATCTTAAACGCAGGGATTTTTGCTGAAGCGCGAGGGAGAACTCAGCGGCTATTTCGTCATCGGGAGAGCAGGGTGGGAATCCAGATTACTGGACCTCGTGGTTAATTCTTCAGATACGGGTGATTGGAATTTCGCCTGTGCTGCCGTTACGAAGGCAGCAAAGCTCGACCCGGAAGCCTGCCGAATTCGCGTCCTCGCCTCATTCCCGATTCTAAGTAAGGCGTTGGAGTGGAATGGGTACTGGTGTCAGTACAGGGATCCCATCATGATTCACGATCCGTCCAATCTGTTGGACGGCGCATTTCCTGTGAATTTCCAGCTCTTTACGGCGATTCGGGGTATTAAGTGATCCGCGGACCGATGTAGTGGGTTACAATTTTGCGGAAACTTGCGAGCCCCTTGAGATTCGTCAGTCCTGCTCTGAAACATATCGTCTTTCAAGCCTTATCCCGGAGCGGATACCTCCGCTATGCGGCCGGAGCGGGTCCAGCGATTGTGACATATCACGGCGTGTTCCCAACTGGATACGAAGTTAGAAATCCGTCGTTGGACGGCAACCTGGTTCGCGCCGATTCGCTGCGGCGACAGCTAAGCCTTCTGAAACAGCGCTACCACATAATTACTCCCAGTGATTTTCTCGGCTGGCTTGAAGGGAAGCTGACGCTTGACCCCGTTCAATCCTGCTGACTTGCGACGACGCGTTGCGAAACACCCTGACAGTGATGGCTCCCATACTCCAGGAATTTGGCCTGACATGCCTGTTTTTCGCCACCGGAGCATCTGCCGATGAGACGCCGTCCATGCTCTGGTACGAGGAGCTTTACCTGATGTTACTGGACGCCAGGGACTGCGTCAGTCTGACTCTATCCGATACGGGCAGCATTGGCGTTACCCCAATTGCGCCGGATCAGAGACACGCCTCGTGGTGGAACCTGGTCAATCATCTTTCCCGGTTTGATAGAGAATCGAGGCGCAAATTCCTCGATCAAGTCCGGGATCAGCTTAAGCTTTCGGGAAACTGGAGCGACCAGTACGTCCAGGACTCGACCCTCGCCGCCAGATTCCTCATACTTGATCGAGCCGGGTTACGACAATTGGCCGCTGCTGGAATGACGATCGGCGCCCATTCTCTCTCACATCCGATTCTCGCTCGCACGTCCAGGAATTGGCTTGGCGGGAAATCTCTGAAAGCCGGAGCGTCATTGAGAATGCCCTGGGGAATACGGTTTGGGCGTTCGGGTATCCGTTCGGCGACGCCGCTACGGTTACAGCGCGAGACTTGCGGCTGGCCGAACAAGCCAGTTTTCGATGCGCCTTTATGAACACCGGCGGCGGGTTTGGCGCGGAGATCAATCGGTTCGCGTGGGCGCGTGTTCACGTTACCGCCGACATGAGCTTGTTCGAGTTTGAAGCCCATATTTCGGGCTTCTACCGGTCACTGCGAAAAAGGCTGCTCGGGAGCGATGCACTGGAAGTAGCGGTATGAATCGTGAACCGTGTTGCAGGCGAAGTCAGTGCAAGCCGCCCCGATCCGGCGAGATGTTGAGCATCCGTGCAGGTGACGCACCTGAAAATTGCGAGATAACAGCGGGATTCGCTTACGCCATTTCTAGCAAGTAGAAGGAACTACTACCACTTGCGTCATTATAGCCTGTGTTTATGCGGGTTTCAAGCAATTTGTTGCTTACCCTAGAGTCTCCACAGTAGCCCGCCGTACGCTGTAATCAACCGTCAAAAACACGCGAAACGGTATTAGTGGTAGGAGGTAGCGTGCGCGAACGTCGATTGCGCTTCCGGCGTCCGAAGTGGACGCACTAATCGTCAATGAGTGATAATTGATTCCATGACAATGTCGGCTCCCGACGCCCGAGTAAACTTGGTGGTGCAAACCAACCAAAAGGCTCGGGAGAAAAGGAGCCGAAATGATGATTATAGGATGTCGATTACCACCCGAGCTTTCAGCAAATTGCGTTTGTGGATACGGACACAGGGGAATTACAGGAACGGCGACTCGAGCATCGCGAGGAAGCGGAGAAGTTCTACCGTGAGCTGGCGGGCCAGGGAATTAAAGTGCGCGTGGGGATGGAAGCCAGCGGGCAGGCGCGCTGGTTCGAGCGACTGCTGGCGGAACTGAAGTTTGAGTTGTGGATCGGAGACGCCGCCGAGATCGCTAGGAAGCGGGACGCAAGCAGAAGACGGATCGCCAGGATGCGCAGCATATTCTGCAAGTTAATGCTGAAGGATGACTTTCCGCAGATCTGGGTGCCGAGCTGGGAGAATCGCGATCTGCGGCAACTGCTGTGGCACCGGCACCGTATGGTGCAGGCGCGCACCCGAATCATGAACCAGCTGCAAGCGGTAGCCCTGAACGAAGGCGTACGCTGCAAGAAGAGGTTGTGGCGGGAGACGGGACGTGAGCAACTGGAGTCGTTCCGGTTAGCTCCGTGGGCGAGCCGGCGACGGCGCGATCTGCTGGAGTGGTTGGACCGACTGAACCCGACGATCGGGAACTGAGTCAGGCCATCGAGCAGGAAGTGGAGAAGTGTCCGGAGGCGCAGCGCTTGCGGACCCATCCCGGAGTGGGTCCGCTGACCGCACTGGCTTTCGTGCTGATCATCGGGAAAGCGGATCGCTTTCAGTGTGGCAAGCAGATCGCGAGCTATCTGGGACTGGTGCCGTTGGAGGATTCCAGTGGGGATCGGCGACGGCTGGGACACATCACGAAACAAGGGAACTCTCTGTTACGTTTCCTGCTGGTGGAAGCGGCGCAAGTCACGGTGCGCAGCCTTCCGGAATGGCGCAGTAAGTATTTCCACCTGACGATGCGGCGCGGACGGAAAATCGCCAAGGTGGCCATGGCACGCAAACTGGCGGTTCGCCTTTACTGGATGATGCGCAAGCAATGGGATTACGAGCAGGTGAAAAAGTTCGGTTCGCACGCGGGACAGCCCGGAAATCGCGATGGTGTGAAGTAAAACATCGAGTAATTGATTGGGCGTCCCGCTCCTCCTACACGGAGGAGTTCGAAGTAGTAATCATGATCGAAGGTGTGACCGAAGAGATGCATGGGTCGGACTGAGTTCCTGACCTGAAACTGATTACGAGCGAGCCTTTGGTTGGTATGGCAGAACACTTCAACGAGAGCGAAATGGCGCGCTCTTCCGAGTGCACGGAGCAGTGCGCTCAAAAAGTGCTTGACACCGCCACATTGTCAGAGAGGCGATGTTTCGCCAACTATAATCTTCCGCGGATGGAGAACCTGAGCAAACCCGACGATTTACCCTCAGACGTATTGGAAGGCGCGGTACTCCGAGGCAATGAGTACGCTTGGACTCCCGAGTCCTTTCCAGTTGCTCTCGAACGAGCCGAAGCTCATGGTCTTGCATGTTTAGGCGGACAATTTCAGTTTCAGTTGAGTGACGCTACATGCGAGATGTACTGGCTGGCTGCGGATTCAAAGGAACGGATACCCGGAGAATCATGGGCCGATTACTGTCGTCGCTCATGTTCCGAAGTGAGGGAGAGCTTTGAGCGTCTTGTGTCGAAAACGGATTTCAGCAAAGAAGCGATGGGTTGGAATCTCCCGCCTACCGCCGCTCGGAACCTCGTCTTTGTCGCTTATTTCGTAAGAGAGGCGGAACTTGCCGGACTTGAGAGTCGCAAGCTGACGTAAGCAGGCGTGGCTGTTGAAAAACTCCCTTTTCGCCTCAAACAGCCAAAATTTGGGGGATACAAAATGTCTTGCGATCCGAGAAGATCGCTTATATCGCATCCTGACGCAATTTCATTTTTGCGAATTTAGGGAGAAAGAGTTTTTCAACAGCCACAGGCGATTATCACTCAAAACCCCGTTAACAGGGCAATGAGTGTAAAGGCGATTTTTCGCTAACTACCCAGTCAGTAGGATTCAATTCTACCGATTTCGATGCGCGTTGCTATCGCCTTCTTGAAGTGAACGTCGATCCAAGACATCCGGTCAAAGAACGGGTCACTCGTCACATCCCAATTATTCGCCGTCTTGAACCCCTTGATGTCGTCCTCGGTCATCTGTCGCCGACAGATGTAATCGTACTTCGTTGAAAAGCCCGTGACGCTAGTGGGTGTGCCTGCGATCCGGGTTCAGTTCTGCTGCCGTGAGCCCCAATTCCAGCCCAGTCAGGGTGACTAGATGCCGCGAAATCTCAGCAGATTTCGCGCACCGAGATACATTCTGAAACGCAGCTTCCCGTGACCACAAGGCAAACCAAGTAATACTCCGGTGCGCATCGATCCATCGAACCGGAGTAGACAGCGAACACCGTGCCATCCGCAGGAGAAACGTAGCAGATTGCAACGTCACTCTCCTCCTCGCGGGAGACTCGGTAGATTTCGGTTTTCCCTAGCCTGGCTTGTACGTCCTCCAAAGATGCGCGACCGATTTACGATGTTGGCGACAATTTGCATGTCCACAGCTCGCTGCTTAACATCGTTCTTCATGACGACAACAGCGTCTCGGCCGCTTCAAAGCCAGGATTGTTATCCTCAGGCACTGAGAACCATATCGAGCCGCCCGCCACGCCTGGCGGCCCTCCCGACAACGAGCGTGCCAAACGGCCTCCCCTTAACCTTTGAGCTAGAGGCTTTACTGAATCCACTTGTTTTGGATGATGGTCGGCAGAATAATATTGCTTGGTCGGTCGGGCTGCATCGTGTTGCGCTCGAAGGTCTCTGCCTAGCCATCTGACGCTAATGGTTCCCGAGGAAGGTGCGATTTTAGATAAGCCCTTTTGTAGACCCGCTATGAGCTTTCTGACCTCGTCCGGGCTAACAAAGAACGATTGTTCATCTGGGGTTTTAATAATCTGCAGAGCCCCCTCACCAAATAGCTCCAATTCTAATTCTTCCTCCACGAAGAGCTCGGTTTCTACCCTCGGGCCGACTTTCAACATCTTTACGGTAGTAATGTGATTCATGTCCCTTCTCTCACTTTCTCAAAAGTTCTCGGGCGCGCAACTCAATCTCCTCATCTCTGTTCACGAAATGCCATGATACCTGCTGGAGTTTGCATTCCCCGGTCAAGACTCGATTTACAATTTCAGTTACTGTTTCGACGCCCCGATGTTTCTCAGCCAGCGCATCGAGATTCCCAAAGGTTTCTAACATCTCGGACAGCATTTTTGTCTCCGGTTAAAAGTGTGTCACGAGACGTGCCAATATAAGTCAAAAACTATATTCTCTCCATAAGTGGGTTCCCAAAATGAACCGTCAGCTTGGGAACTAGATAGCCGAGTATCTCTAGATGGGCCGGCGGGCGTGAACAGGCGCACTGGCCGAAAACCGTCAATTCCTTCTTAATTTCGGGTACTCGCTGGACCGCCGCTTCTGGTCGCTAAAACGCGATGAGATGCGCTTGAAGCAACAATTCTGAAATCACCAGGGCGCCGATTCGGCCTTCCGAGATCCGTAAGCGTGCCCGCGAAGTAGGTCAACTTATGAGGTTTCTAACACCGCGGTACGAAGTTTCCCTTCCGGCCTTCTGGTGTTCTTCTCGTAAATGCTGAACGTTTTATATGACGACATGTCGGCAGGAGTGCTTGCTGCGCGGCACGCCAACACTTGGCTCGATGCGATTGTTATTGGAACATGTAATCTTTTCTTTACTTTGCGATTGGGCTCCTAACGGCACTTAGGGTGCACCCATCTTCGCCATGCAGACGGCTGGCGAACGCATTCGTTTGTTGCGGCTGAGCTTAGGTTTGACGATGCGGAATGTTGATGTCGCGAGTGCGAAAATCTCCGCGAAGCACGGCAGCCCTGAATACTGGATCCCCTCCCAGCCGGCTTTCGGACATTGAGACTAAGGGAATCGTTCCAAGTATCTACCGGTTTTATTCTCTTTCCGTCATACATCGTAAGGATATCCGGATACTGCTTTCTTGGTTTGGGGTGGAACTCGATGGAATGGCCAAAGACATTAGTGTTTTCACGCCTCCACATTCACACTATCTCACAGCCCTGACTGACCGCCAATCCATAAAAATACCTATGCAATTTGATGTGGCGCCTGATGATCGAAGCACAGGGAATTTGGGGCGAATGGTAGAAAAGTGGGGAGTGGTCCCCTTTACATACCTGGAGCAATTTGTAAGCGATGAATATAGCTACGCCTTTATCGGTACTGAAGACCTCACAATGTACCCACTTCTGCTCCCCGGGACATTTCTGCAAGTAGATGAGTCAAAGACGAACGTTGCTCGGGGGATGGAGATCCTGAATATGGGCGGCCAATCTACTTTGTCGAAACACGCCAAGGTCACGTGTGCTGCTGGTGTTCTCTCAATCATAGGGAGATAACGCTTCTGCCACATCCTTTATCTCCTGTTGCCACGAGGATTCTCCGATACCCGCGGGATGCAGAAGTAACCGGTCAGGTCGTAGGGGTCGCCATGCGGATAGGAAGTTCCCCGGCACCGAGCCCTCCCTTACAATTGGCTGAATGCGATGCGGCTCTACTCAATACGGCTCCTGAGTTCCCGTCAGCTCACCCTGAGAGTCGATCCGCCGTAGGGATACCCGGATTTGGGCAATGAGGTTAGACATTCGGAGAAATTTTCTTTTGTATTTCTTGCACGAAACCATCTATTGCCCGTAGTTTTAATTCTATTGCGGAGGGCAGAGCTGGCGTCTGAAGTGCCATATCGCATGAAAGCAGCAACGCAGTGACCACATCTTTCAATTCATTGCGCAGTTTTTGCTCTGCGTCGCGCCGTGCAATCACCGTTTCTCTTTCTCGACGATGAAGTGCAATACGTAGATCTCGGACCACCCTTTCGGTTCCACTGATGGCTAGATTAACGTATACAAAAGCCGTCAGCCCTATCTGCGATAGCATGTGTTCGATCGCGTCTGCCTCAATATCCTGTAGCTGCTGGTCGATTATTACTGCTGTTAACCCTTTGTCTCTAAGAAATGTTGCTGCTTGCCAGGCGGTTGACGCAACCTTTACGGGTTCGGACGTAGCTAAAGTGATGGCATCGACACACCCATCAGCTTTCGTAGAGCTCGTCATTAACAGAATCATGATTGCTTTACCTATTTCCACCACTTCCATAACCACGCCGTCGCTCAGCATCGGGCTATAAGAACGTCGGCGCCTGATGATCTGAAATGTCTTGACCGGCATACTCTTTCAGTTTTCGATAAAGGGTAGTTTTGCCGATGCCCAACAGACGGGCGGCCATTAACTTGTCCCCATTTAGCTGAGCAATTGCGCTCAGAATTGTTTGCCGCTCTAGCTCAGTCATTGGGACGATACTTGTCGAGTTCTTTCGCTCAGTATATTTAATGTTGGGGGGAAGGTCCCGAGTGTGTATTACCGGTCCACTGGCTAGGGTACAGGCTCGTTCCAAACAAATTATCCAGTTCTCGTAAATTTCCCGGCCAATCGTATTGAAGCATGATCTTGAGAGCATTATCACTTAGGGTTTGTTCCTGTCCCCTGGACCGAGATATTCGTTCCAGAAAATGCGCGGCCAAAAGGGGTATGTCCTGGCGCCGTTCCGCCAGAGATGGGATTCGGAGGCTTAGAACGTTAAGCCGGAAATACAAGTCCCTTCGAAAAGCTCCTTGGGACACGAGTTGCTCGAGATCAAGGCTCGTAGCAGCCAGAATCCGTACATTAGCGGCGGATGATTTTGCACTTCCAATCTGACGGATTTCTTTGCCCTGAATTACTCGCAATAATTTGGCCTGAAGGTCGATCGGCAGCTTTTCTATTTCATCCAGAAATAAGGTTCCACCTTCGGCGATAGAAATCAAACCTTGGCGGGACTGATGTGCTCCTGCGAAAGCCCCTTTTACATAGCCAAATAGTTCTGTTTCAAGGAAACTAGGGAGAAGAGATCCGCAATCAAT
Organism: uncultured Acidobacteriaceae bacterium; assembly: GCA_963796015.1. Lineage (GTDB taxonomy): Bacteria > Acidobacteriota > Terriglobia > Terriglobales > Acidobacteriaceae > PALSA-188. The sequence goes on from CAWCJR010000008.1 coordinate 8,520, forward strand.
GGGAACAAATGGCTTATCGCGTGACAAGCCGGAAGAATGGATCGAACGCGCGACCATTTCTTTCCCGCTGCCTGCATTGCCGACAATCAAGACTGGATGGGTGCTTAAAGACGCCTTGGCCACGATTCGGTACAGCCGTTCCATTTCCGGAGCATGGCCGATCATATGACCAAATCCTCGAGCGGAATTCATTTTTTCGCGAAGGACGCGATTTTCGATTTTTAACTTAAGAAGTCCTACAACACGCTGTAACACTACCTTTAAATCGTCTACAGTGAAAGGTTTGGTAACAAAATCGTAAGCTCCGTTCTTCATTGCGTGTACTGCCGATTCCACACTTCCATAAGCAGTCACTACTATAATGACGGAGTCCGGCCGATCGTTGTTTTATTTGAGATAATGCGTCGAGTCCATCGAATGCCTGGCAGTTTTAGGTCGAGTAATAAAACATCTATAACGTGTGAGCTGAGAACCCGATACGCCTCTTCCGCTGAATCTGCCACAAAGGTAACGAAGCCGAAACAGTTAGCAACGTCTCGAAGGGCTTTACGCACGGACGGATCATCGTCGACTACCAGCAGATTCAGGAAGTGAAGGTCCTCGATTTGTACGCTGTTCGCCTGTGATGAATCTAAGCCGGCTGCACTAATCATTGTGACCTGCCTTCTGCTCACGAACTGAGCCTGCATATACTCTATGGTTGTTAAGCTTCTTCAAGAGTCTAAGGTTTAGAGGCGCGGTTGCTGGTGCACGAATTGTTACCTTCGTGCCTGCTCCAAGGCTGCTTTCTATCTCAAGTTCACCTCCCGCGCGCTTGACAATTTTCTTAATTATTTCTAGTCCCGGCACCGAAATTACACCTGGCGTCCTCTTTAAACTTCCGTCGCGGATCTGTGTTAACGTCTTTCCAGGAATTCCCCCTCCGTTATCTCTTACCACGAATTCCGTTTGTGACTTGCACTCGCTCTGTTTTGTTACGAAACCCGTAATCGCTGTACACCGCCGCGTGGAAATTGTAATTACCCCTCCTCTCAACATGGCCTTTTGCGCATTTAGCACCAGACCGAGAATGATCCGATGCACATTAGTGGCGTTAATCTTCAAAGGACCCATCGGTTTCGTAAGCTCGGTTTTTATCTGAATCTTATGTCCTACGAGAGCCCTAAGTGTATCTATCATTTTTGAGGTAATTTGGTTCCATGACATCAAGGCTACGGGGTGTTTCTGGGATGACTGAACGGTTATTTCGTGGATTAGTTTGGCGCCCCTCAGTCCTGCGTTTTGAATTGTTTCGGCATGCTCGCGCAGCCCGCACCCCGGCTCGAGTTCCCATACCAAGAGGTCGCTGTACAGAATGATAGCGGTGAGCAAGTTATTAAACTCATGCGAAAAACGCACCCATGACTGCCTTGTAAAAGCCATACCTTGGGACTCAAGGTGCAAATCACGATGATTTGATTGCAAGGTCCTATACAAACTAATTATTTGAAAGGTTTGTTGATTATCAGTAAAGGGGGAGCTAGAGACTTCAATTAGATTGTCGCCTATGTTCGAAACTGAATCGTGAGCGTCCGGAATTGTGTGGTGGAATGAGGTCCTTTAGTGAGCTGCCCCGAAGCTCTGACCCTGAGGAGAGGCCGTTAGTTTCGCCGAAGGCTAGATTGGCGTACAGAATGTAATCGTTCTGCACAATTGCAATGCCCTCAGAACACATGTCCGATACGGTACCTAACAGCGTGGGACAAACAAATGCGGTATGATCGCAGGGCTGATTAGTCATGTTTAATGCCAATCGATTCTTCCTAGCTATAACTCCGTTTTTGCTGTTAACAATTTAAAACCGATGAAAAGGCGATATTAAAATGAGTCCTTTTCCCTTATTGGGAAAGGTAGGGAATCACTTTTGGCTTTGCGGCATGGGCATGAGAAGCTCTAGATATGACCCCAAGGCGAACTTTTGCCACACCCACTTCACGACAGATTACGAGTAGGATCTTTGAAGAACGAGCGGATGGTTGGAGACCTTCGGTACACCGACCCATCATTGAGACTTATCTCTATTCGACTTTTGCCCGCTACAAGCTTCGTGATCGGATTCGTTCCGGATTTATTTCACATTAGATTGACGTGCCGGTTGTTTGGGGGACTGTCGCTTATTTCCGGACTGGCTGTAGGGGTGATCTATGCCGGTATGTCGGCATAATGACCAAATGTCCGACTTTCCTACGTTCGGGATTGTTGCTTAAATTGTTGGTGGCTATGGTTTGTAATTTGGTTCCTCACTTGCTTTATCGTTTGTCATGAATAACGAAAGGTCGCAAACCCTTACACTGCTCGTAGCAGAGTTAAATGCGATCGAGCTATGGGACGCAGAGTACCGCTTTATTGCGCTTCCCGACGTAGGCGATGTTATTGCTTACGTAAATCGAAGAGCGAGGCGTGGCAAGATCATCGGAGAGATAGCAAACATTATGCAAGATTTGCTTCGCCCTCAGCCGGGCCTCAACACACACCGGAAAGTGAGGTGTCGTCCACACAAACGTCGTAGTTGATTGCGCTGACGAATCGTTGCGCGAATTGCAATGGGAGAACGATAGTTTAGTGCTACAGCATCACAGAGAACCTGATTAGTGGTTTTATTTCCAGCTTGGCCTGAGAGACGTACATCCGATTGCGAGCTGTGTTGGACAGCGCTGGCTGCTTAGGGTTGGGGGCAACAGAACCCGGAGAATCGGTACACTGCACCCAAGCACTCTTCTAATCGAAAAGCTTGCCTATTCCAATTTCATAGTCGATGACAACACTGTGATGACTGCGGCGCCGATGGACGGCATCGTTGTGGCAAAGATCTTGAAGGCAAGCATGCCTGCATTTGCAATCGTGATGTTCACCGACTTTGCTGCTGATCTGCTCCTAAAGAGAAAGAGTCTCAAAGCCACGCTTTCGATCTCTCGTCCAGGCACTTGGAGATGCTTTTAAAAACTGATTCGCCTATTTCGAATTGCGTTAGTGATGAACCCTGTTTTTCGAATTCTGGGATGAAATTCCAGTCCATCACGTCAAACTAAGTCCAACTCTTACTCTTCGCTTTTCATAGCGTTGTGAAGGCCTTCGCCGAATGCAAATCGCCGACGTTCCGTTTTGGCACTGGGCAGCTTTGACTACACGACAATTTGTTATAGAATCTCAAATATTAGGCATGAATCATGACACACTCTTTCTCGGGAGGATGTGCTCATGCAATCAGATATCTTGCAAAGCTTTCTTGAGTTATGTGCTAAAGCAGAGACGAACGGTGACATTGAGACGGTTTACTACAAGGCTGTTAAGAGAGCTTTCCTAGAGCAGCAGCATGCGTTCAATCGAGATGAGACGCCTCGGTTATCTGATAGCAGCGAATTGTGGTCATTGGACTGGTCATGTCACGCGCTTATTGGGGAGCCAGAACTCGGCGGGATCGAGGCCAGCACGTTCGGCTACCGCCTTTAGGTCATCGAAGAAGTTCAGTTTGGGGCGACAGCCAGCGGTGGGAAATACCAAGCGACATCCCTTGTCATGTGCGGCCTTTGCCCTTTGCAGACTAGTTACGAGTTTCTCGGGAATGGGAATCTCGCGTTCTTTATAAGCCTTCGGCGTCCAACCAAGGTCGGGCTTGTGGGTGACCCGCACTGTGTTCGCCTTCAGGTTCACGTCCGACCAGTACGTGTACATCACTTCCTGCTCGCGCATCCCGGTCATCAGGAAGAACTCGAACCACAATCGTTCCTCCGCGTCACAGGCCGCGAACAACACGTCAAGGTCTTCCGGCTCGTATATCTCGGGTTCCTCTTCCGTGTAGCTCGGCCAATCGTTCCTTCTCGAACGAGATCTCCGAATCTCTCTGAGCCTTAAGAAACGACATCACGTTTGAAAACTTGTTTCCGACAAGTTCGCGGATGCAATGTCCTTCACGTCCCGAAGGAACGCAGAGAACCGTCAGCATGTCTTTGCGGTCGATGTCTTCCAGATGGGTCTTCTTGCAGGATTCGAGGAAGTAGCTCAGTGCCGTTGAATAGGCCGCGTGAGTCTTCTGTTTCTTGTTGAGCTTTATTTCGTCGAGGTACTCAGTGACCGCCACAGCAAGCGAGCGGTGACCGTCGTCGTTGCCACTGTCGCCATTCTGCTCGACAGTGGGAACAACCTCGACGCCATGGTTGGCCGCATTCAGTTCGAATGCTTTTCGATCACGTTGGGTCAGCGCATCTTGCGCGTTCTTGCCGACCGACAGCCGCGTGCGTACGCCGTTCTTGCGCCAATCGAGGTAGTAAGCGCCCTCGGGATGTCGTTCTTCCTTGCCGCCCACAAGCACGATGTCCTGCTTGACTCGGCCATTCGATGTGACGACGGCGGGGCAGTATCGCAGCCCGGCCTCAGTTGAAACGTATTTCGTGATATTGACTCTGACCTTACGCAAGGCTCCTCCAAGTGGTACGAGTATGTGGTAGGAGCCCTTGTAGGTGCTAGATTACAAAAGTACTGGCGGAGAGAGTGGGATTCGAACCCACGTTAGAGTTTCCCCTAAACACGCTTTCCAAGCGTGCGCCTTCAGCCACTCGGCCATCTCTCCTTAATTGAAGCTGATTTCGATTGTATGTGGCAGCCTTGCGCGCCGCAACCTCGGCCTGTTTTATCTAGAGCCTGCGCACTCTCCTGCGGCAAAAATCCTAGTCGTTCTACGGCATTTCACAATACATAGTCGGGTTAAAAGGCTTGAAAGCCGGGCAACCGCGCGGTTTTCCCCTCGAATCAAAAATCTTGAAACAGGACGGTGTAAAAGCGGAAAACATTTGACGTCCACAATTTTTTCGATCGTGGGAATTATTAGGATGCCGGACCCCTCCTAGGAGTATTACCATGCAAATTCGTCGCACATTCGTCAAGACAATCGCTGTTCTATGCCTGCTATTTGTTTCATATGCCATCGCGAACGAGGGAGTACCATCGCGGGGGCAATCATCCAGCAATTTTGATTACACGCAGGTGTATCCCGCGCTTTCGTTCGAAAAGAACGTGGGTCAGACGGATTCGCGGGTGCGTTTTTTGAGTCGCGCCGGCCGTTACAGGGTGTATCTGACCGGTGATGCTGCCGTACTTGAGATCGCCAAGGCAAACAGCAAAAAGCGCAATGTAGTTTTGAAAACCGCTCTTTCGGGATCAAACACGACAACCCGAGTCAGCGGTTTGGATATACAAAGCGCGTACACCAATTATCTGATTGGTCCGCGTGAAGCATGGAAGACGGGAGTCCCGAATTATCGCGCGGTTAAGTACGAAGCCGTATATCCCGGGATTGATCTGGTTTACTACGGAAGAGCCCGGCAACTAGAATATGACTTCGACGTAGCGCCGCATGGCAATCCTTCCTCGATTATTTTGAACATTGCGGGAGCAGAGAAAATCAATACCAGCGCCGATGGATCGCTAGTTCTGGAAACTGCCGCAGGCGAAGTCCGGTGGGCAAAACCGTTTGCATACCAGGAAAGCGCAACTGGCCGCAAGCTGGTGAGCGCGAGCTATCAGGTAAGCGGAAATTCCGTCAGCTTCCATGTTGGCAACTATGACCGTAACCGGAAATTGGTGATTGATCCGGTGCTTGTATACGGGACTTATCTGGACGGAGCGAAGGGTTTTGACCGTTACAGCGCCCTGCTGGTAAATTCGGCGGGTTATGTCTATGTACTGGGCTCAACGGATTCGACCGATTTTCCAAACACTCCCGGTGCAGTCGCACAAAAAGCACCAGCGGAAGGATATTCGCATACATTCGTATCCAAGCTGACACCTGACGGATCGGCGCTGGTTTGGTCCGCGATCATAGGCGGTAGCGGGACATACAACTACGCTGTCCCAAACGGTTTTACTCTCGATCAAGCTGGAAATGTTTACGTCGTTGGCGGAACGCAGGACGTTTCTTACGCGGATACGACCGGCGCCCCGACTAACTATCCCTCGACATTTCCGACTACTCCCGGAGCTTATAACACCAACCATCCGGCAACATCCAGATACTTCCTTTTCAAACTGAACAATACGGGGAGTGCGCTGCTGTATTCCACGTTCCTCAGTGACCAGCCCAATATTTTTCCGTACTCGGTCGCAATTGACCCTGCGGATAATCCTTATATCACGGGAGTTTATAACCACAACGGGGGATTGACGGCTGCATTTCCCGCGACCGCGGGAGTTTTTCAATCCAGCTATGGAGGTCTTGACGATTCCTTTGTGATGAAATTCAATACGCAGGCGAGCGCGCTCGATTACGCAACATTACTTGGGGGATCACAAACCGAAGATGCATACCAGATTCAAGTAGATTCAAACGGGAATGCCACGATTGACGGCTTCACCTATTCTTCGAACTATCCGATTACTCCGAATGGAATGCGGCAGACGGATGAGGGAGGATTTATTACTACTTTGAATCCTGCGGGAACCGGATTGGCTTTTTCCACGGTTCTTAATCATGTCATGTCCATTAATGTGAAGCGGGACGCGATGGGTGATTACTATGCCGGAGGAGCGGCGGGAACCAATCTTCCGACTACTTCAACCGCATATCAGAAGACATTTCCCGCAACCGGGAGTGGAATTCACCTTGGTTTCCTGACCGTAATCAATACTTCCGGGAACCTTGTTTATTCATCTTATTTAGCGGGGAACCCTCCTGCCTCCGATACGGAAGACACCACCATTCAACTGATTTCCTCTGGGACGGTGACGGTCACTGGCGACCGAAACAGCGATTCTACTTTTCCAGTAACTGACAGAAGTTACGAACAGGATAACTGTGCGTTTCTCGCCAAGTTCAATATTCAGGCATCGGGGAAGAACTCGCTGTCGTACTCGGGATGCACCGCGGTGAACATGACAGATAATTTGTACACAGAGGTATTCCGGGGAATTCCATCCTATAGCGGCACAGCGATTTACCTGGATGGTAACAACAATCTGTATGCTCTCAGCGCGGCTGGCCCAACCACGAGCAATGCATTTCAGAAGTCGCCACCTGATCCGAACTCAGGCGATGGATCGCACGTATGGGTTGGCGAGTATGATCTGAGCCAGCCTAGCTCGGGGGTAATAAGCCTGAGCGAACCTTATTACTGGGGACCTCCCTATCAGTCGCCGGTACTTTATCGGGCCACAAGCAGCAATCAGCAATGTTCTTCGGGCATGGCGGCCATGCGCGTTTACACGTCGCCGGGCGTGATCGCGTACACAACGTCCGGCGCAACCCTTAACGCTAATATCGCGTTCCCCAAGGATGGAATCTACAACACGGTTATTGTGGCTTACGATAATTGCGGCCACGCATTCACCAAGGGCGTTCCAATGTTTGTGCAAGGTGGTACGGGACAAGATCCGGCTGTTACATCGCCGACGAATGGCGCGACTGTTAGTTCGCCGGTCCGCTTTGCAGCTAGCGCAACCGCTGCTCCGAGCTGCACGAAAGGCATTGCAGCGATGAGGATTTATACCGCCCCTGGAGTCGCAGCATACACGGTGAATGCAGCGAGCCTCGATACATCTCTAACACTTGCCCCAGGTTCCTATAACACGGTGGTGCAAGCGTGGGATAACTGCGGATCGGTCTACAAAACGCCGGTGAGCATTGTCGTGAAGTGACGGCATGGGCTACGTAACTTCGTCGCCAATGCTAGTCAGGCATGACGTCTATCGGATTTCTTCGGGACTTGTTAATTAGGAAGGCTTGGCCGAGCTCTGCGCTGTCAGCAAAGGCTGCGCGATAGCTGGATCCGCCTGCGTTGAAGCCAGCGGGAGGTCTTTTTCCGCCGCTTCCGGAAGCCGGTTGTGCAAGCAATAGAGCGCCAGTTCCAGGCGGTCGGCGACTCCCAGTTTGTCATAAACTTTGCGCAGATAATTCTTTACAACCTGCTCGGTGGTTCCAACGCGAACGGCAATTTCCTTGTTCTTCATTCCCTGGGTTACGCAGGAAACAATTAACGATTCTTTTGGAGTCAACTGTATTTTGGAACGGGAAGATGCAGGTCGGGACCCTTGCGTGCGATAGGCGCCCAAGACCCATTGAATGCCACGGCTATCGAGCCAGGGCTCTCCCTGCCAAACTTTTCTAAGGCAGTCCACGAATAGCTCGGGTTCCACATCGCGCGAAACAATTCCATATGCGCCGCGCCGGAATAGCTCCAGGGTCAACTCTTCATGTGGTTTTGAAGTAACTACGACCAGTCGCAAGCTGGGAGTCTGGCGCAGAAGTTCGGAGACGGTATCGGCTGGATTTGGGCTCAGCGCGGCCTCCATGATTAAGATGTCGGCGGAAAATTTCTTTGCGGCGGATAAAGTTTGCGGAAGAGTCTCCGCCTGTCCGACGACCCTTATGTCGTCTTCGACCGCGAAAATCTTGCGGAGGCCCGCCCGGAAAATTGCCTGAGAATCAGCGACGATTACGCGAAGAAACTGCAAAGAATTACCCTGGGCTTCATGAGTTTCCTGAAGCTCGCCATACCCGTTGACCGGAATCGTCGCCATTACTATGAAGTTCCTTGCCGCATCAGCGGCGTCCAAAATGATATTCGTCAATCACCACGCCAACGCCGCGGCGTCCGCCGTCATCGGAACTGCGCACCACACGGCCTCGACAGTCCAGTTGAACGTCCGCTTGCGCGCCCACAATCTCGGCAGGCAATGAAATCGTGAAATCCACCATGGACCCGATCGGCATATCAGAATCCATTTGGAAGAGCACGCCGTTCGCCGAAATGTTTTGCGATTCGGTACGGCTCTCTCCAGATTGCGATTTCACGGCGATGGGCAGTTTGATGGGAAAGCGCATCGCACTTTGCATATCGGAATAGCGCGGATCGAGCTTTTTGGTGACGGAATCCTTTTTGTGTGGCTTAGGGCTTCCGCTTTCGCTGGATTGGTTGTTGTTCGCCATTACGAGCGAAGATTACACCCCGGAACCAAGACCACAAAGTTACCGAAGGCATTGGCCTGTTAGGGGTAACCGCTTGCGGTACAGCAATTTGCGGTTAAATCAGAATAAGTCACGAGAGAGACTTTGACGAATTAGTCTCAGGATACTTTTTCACGTAGCCATGACGCGAGCCCGGCATCAAAGACCATCCTTGCTAGACGATTGGGACCAATAAGCGTGACTTTGCTCTCGTCAATATCGTTGATCTCGCCGGTGTGCCAGACGAAAAACATCTTGTCGTGGGTCTCGAAGTCTTTTAGCCGTTTCAGGTAATCTTCCAAGTCGCACTTTGCAGCCGACGACTTGATCTGCACAAACGCACGCTCGCCGGTCGTAGGCAGTTTAAGCTCGATATCGACTGTTTTTTGTGTTTTGCCGACTTGTCCAGTGCGACGCCAACCACTGTTGGAGAAAACTAAATCCACGAGCAACTCAAAATCCTGCCACGTCAGCAGGCGCATTAGGGGAATGAGTTTATCCACCATGTGGTTTTCCGCCTGGGTTGCTTCTTCGACAGCTGGCAATAACTGTCCGTTCAACTTCCGCTTCAAATATTCAAAATCTTTGATTGAGCAGATGGTGCCTCGGAAGGCCTGCATCTTTAGAAGGTTGCCCGACAATTGTTCGGTAAGTAGTTTTTTTCCTTTTGTGTCGTCGCTATGCCACCCGTCGACTGTTTTCCGAAAGCTTCCGTCCCCGCTTTCATGTACCCAGACACCCGGCCTGGCGAAACACCAATGCAGAAGTCCACCCTGGAACGTAACCCACAGAGTATTTTCATCGGCTTCAAAGAAATTTCTTATCTGAATAACATCTCGGGTGGCAGCCCCCTCGTCGTGGCGAAATTCAAGCCACACTTTCTTAACGGTTTCCCAATCCCCCTTTGTTGCTGCTTCGAAGGGGGTCTCTCCATATCCAAAACGTAAAGTGCCACCATTTAGGCACTCTTTTTCCCATTTGCCGGCGGTGCCCAGCTTGATGTACAAACCTTTGGACGGATTGATGAGTCCCGTGTGTGCTGACATAAAGGCTAGTTAGAATTTTGTGACTTCGGTAAAGTTGAAGTCACGTATTTTCATTGCCGGCACAACCATATCGAAAGATTCCTCGCCGCTGGCGCGGACGGGAGTGCCCATGTCTTCGACGTTGGAAAACATGTGAATCAGGCTTTCGTTGAAACGAAAATTGCGCACGCCGTGGCGGATGTTTCCGTCTTCAACATAGAATGTGCCGTCGCGAGTCATGCCTGTGAGGATCTTTTCGTAGGGATCAACCTCGCGGATGTACCAAAGGCGGGTAACCAGAATTCCACGTTCGGTGGACGCAATCATCTGATCCACTGTTTTCGGACTGGCTGCGCCGCCAAAAACAACGTTCATCGGCGCTTCGCCCATCTCATTGGGGATGGGGAAACCGTGTCCCGTAATCTCAATGGGGCCGACTTTATTTTTGTATTCGTGATTCAGCCATCTTCCGCGCTGTGGCGCGCGAATATACCAGCCGTTTCACCACGCCGCGTTCGATGAGTTGTACGCGCTGACGCCGCATTCCTTCGCCATCAAACGGAGAGCCGGATTGGAGCGGGTGAGCTACGTCGTCCCATACATTGATATTTTCCCCAAAGACTTTCGTGCCCACTCGGTTATTGAGAAACGACCGCTGGTCGAGGATGGCGAGTCCGCCGAAATCCCAGAACATGAATCCGGCCATGTCGAGCACGGCGGCGGGCTCGAGAATCACAGTATATTTGCCTGCGGGAATTTCTTTGGGAGCGGCAGAGTCGGATGCTTTTCGAGCTGCAATGTCCGCCAGGGAAGCTGGATCGAGAACGCTAACGTCGGGAGAATTTGCTTTCTGCCATCCGGAGGAATCGGGGGCCAGCATGGTGATGGAAATCTCGGAAGAAGTTTGCGTGTGCCAATCGGACAGACCTCGGGAGTTGAAAATTCCTTCGACGGATTCACTCGTCGAAAATATTCCAGCAGTAGTGAGCTTGTGTTTCTGAGCCGACGAAACAATTTTGCCGACTGCCTGGGCGCGATCTTTGCGGAGTGATCGCCGCCGTTTGATCGAAGCGGCGGTTGGGAAGCTTGACCTCGGCCTTACCGGCATCAGATGACATCGGCATGAGGTCCGCATCTTCATGCTGAACTCTCGCCAAACTTTCTGAAGCCTGCACTACTCGTTTTAGACTCTCATCGTCGAGTTTGTTGGTGCTAGCACGGGCGGTGCGCCCTCCGAAATGCGGTGCGCACGGAGACTACATAGTTCTCTTCCGCGACATTCTGATGGATCGTATTGTTCGCAAAACGTGTGAGCGCGGATCGCCCGCCGTAGATCAGAGCTTCGACTTCGTCCGCGGCGGAGTGCTTCTGGATGCGGGCAAAAGATGTCGGCGGCTTGTGATTTGTCTAGCATTCGCTAGTCAGCATTCAGCACTCTAGCACTCAGCACTCAGCAATCAGCAATCAGCAATCAGCACTTAGCACTCGATTCAACTCGCTAGGCGTTCTTCGTTAGTTTTGCGAGTTAGTGAGGCGAGCATTCTTTTCACTTCTACTACACCGCTGTGTAATTCCTGGTACCTTTCAGCACTGAGAAGTCCCAAGTCCTTCGAAAGTAGAAGGTGATACTCAAGTTCGCTCGCTGAGCCTGCGGCGATGTTCAGGAAGCGCTGAAATTCTGGATTGCCATGTTTGCCACACCCCTCGGCGATGTTAGCCCCAATGGAGGCGGCACAACGGCGTATTTGAGAAGTCAACCCGTACATTTCTTGCTTAGGGAACATCTCCGTAGAGCGATAAGAAGCCAAAGTGAGCAAATGCGCCTTTTTCCAAACTAACAAATTTCTGAAATCCTTCATTAAGCACCCTCCAGTCAAAATTGCTGAATGCTGAGTGCTGAATGCTAAAGCGCATCGCGCCACCATAGTCTGTGACATCTGTCACGTACCTTTGTATGCCGCGCCCACTTTGATTTTGCGGAATCTCGCGGGGCTCGCGCCGTGTCCCGTACCCATGACTTGTTGCGGCTGCCCTTTGCCGCAGTTTGGAGTTCCCCATAACGCCCATTCGTCGCGGGAGCAGATCGCGTCCATCGAACTCCAGAATTCAGTTGTGATTCCTGAATAGGACGGATTCTTCAATAGGCGAGTTCGCTTGCCGCCTTTTATTTCCCATCCCATTTCGCATCCGAATTGAAAGTTGTAACGCTTGTCGTCAATGGACCACGAGCGATTGGTCTGCATCAGGATCCCATAATCGGTCGAAGCAATCAGCTGTTCCAGAGTCAGCGGCTTCTCGCCGGGGAGAATGCTGACATTCGTCATGCGAATCATGGGCAGGCGGTTCCAGCTTTCGGCGCGCAATGTCCCGCCGGAACGATTTGAGCCGATGGTGTGGGCCGTTTCGCGTGAGCTTAAATATCCCGTGAAAAGGCCATTCGTGATGATGGGAGTGCATTGCGCCGGAACGCCTTCATCATCGAATGCAAAAGTGCCGAGGCCCGGACCGTGCTCTTGACGCGCGTCCGCAACTACGTTGACGAGATCGCTGCCGTAGCGCAGGTTGCGAAGCTTGTCGAGTGTAAGGAACGAAGTGCCCGCGAAGTTGGCCTCCATCCCTAGCACGCGATCCAGTTCGATGGGATGGCCGACGGATTCATGAATTTGCAGCCCGAGTTGCGAACTCTCAAGAATTATGTCGAACACACCTTCAGGGCACTTATCCGCATGATGTAGTGCGACGGCCTCTTCGCCGATGCGCCGGGCATTTTCAAGCAACTTCAATTCGTGGATAAGTTCATATCCTTTGTTCTGCCATTGTCCGCCGAAAGAACTGGGATACGAACGCTTATGAAGTTCTGCCCCGGAGAAAGCGTATGCGGTAAAGCCTGCGCCTGTGGTGTATTTGGTCTGATGAATATTCGCCCCTGCGGAGGAAACGAACCATTGTTCCTCGCGACGGAAATTCATATTCGTTTCCGCGAGCGTGACTCCGTCAACCGAGCGCAATTCGGCATCAATCTTAAAAAGCAGATCGAGATTCTGCTCCACCGAAATCGTGAAAGGATCAATTTCGTGAGGTGTTGTCCATTCAGCAATTACAGCTTTTTCCGGGGCAAGACGAACGTCGCTTTGCTTTACTTGAGCGGAGGCTTTGGCAATATCAACAGCGCGTGCCGCAGTGGTTTCTACCGAGGCGCGACTCAGATCGTCGGAAGCGGCAAACCCCCACGCGCCTTCGGCGAGAACGCGAATGCCAATGCCCTGCGATTCTGAATCTGCGGCTCCGCCGACTTTGCCGTTCTTGGTGGCAAGCGCGCGGCTGCGGTCGTCCACGATTCGCAGATCACAGTACGAGGCGGCACGTTGCTCGGCGATGTTCAAAGCCCAATCGGCTATGTGTTTCATGGGATATTCGGAAAATAAAATCTAACACAACTGGCAAGTTCTACTGCTTCGTTGCTGTGGGCATCACGAGTTGTTCGACGATCGGAACCGGGAGAGGCCCCTCATCGAGCACACGGTCATGAAACTTCTGCATGTCAAAGTTCTTTCCCGCGGCATCCTGATACTTCTTGCGAAAGGCAAGCCACTCGCGAAGGCCGACGAAATAAGTGGGTAATTGGGTGGAACTGAGTTTTGCGCGCGTCAACTTTCCTTCCGCTTCAGCCTGGGTTTGAAAAGCATCTTTGGTCATGAGGTCCATTGCTTGCTGATCGGTCATTCCCATGGTTTGCATTTTGACGTCGAGGATGGCGTTGGCGAGTAATCGAAGGCGAATCTTACGCATCACCATCCGGAATCGAGGGTCGTTATTCATGTAGCCCTCGTCCATCATGACTTGTGCGATGTATTCCGCCCAGCCTTCCACGTAAGCTCCATTGGCGTAGAGGGTGCGAAGAAGGCGGCGCCTTTCCGGCTGGATATTATTCAGGTGTTCAAACTGAATGTAGTGCCCGGGCAGCGCTTCATGAATGGTGAGCCAATTCAGCGTGTATTTGTTGTACTCGCGAAGCTTGGATTCGGCTTTATTGTCCGGCATGCTGGAGTCAATCGGGGTAACCCAATATTCGGCTTCGGCTTGCGGTTCGAGCGGAGGTGCGCTATGAAAGCCGGCAACAGAATAAATACCGCGCATAAACATGGGCGTAGGAATGACTTTTAGGTTGTCGCGCGTATTCAAGGACACGATCTTCTTTTCGCGGATGAATTGCGTGATGCTATCGAGATCCGCTTCAATCGCGGCTTGCAATTGATCCCTTCGAGGATGGTCGTCAGATATTTTGTTCAGGACTTCGCTGATGATCAGGTTTTCGCGATCGTGATTGTTGAGTTCAGAATGGTCGGAGTGGTCCGGATACATCTGCTTGTGCATGGGCAAGGCCAGTTGCAGCATCTCCGCACGAACTGATTGCATTCCTTGCTCGGCGTCAGCGAGAACCTGTTCGGGCGTGACCGAGGTTTCCATCACGAGTCTGAACTTCTCGTCATAGAATTCCTTCCCCAACCGCCAGCTGCGATTGGCAGGTTGCTTGCGAGAAATTCGTTTTCAACCACTGCGAAAACTGCTTTAAGGCGGCTACCGCGGGAGGCGTGACCTGGTCATATTCCGCCTTCAATTTGGAATTCGCGGGAATTTGCTGAGCGACTGTATTTTGAACGAGATCAATATTTCCGTCATTTTCTTCGATTGCAGTGCTGGTAAAAATCGGATCCACATCACTCAAATATTGCTTGACCTGGTCGAGCCGGCGGGGAATCTGCCGAATTCTTGACAGCACATGGCCGAGCCGAACGTCTTGTGGCGCGTAATTCTGAGTTAAGGGAAGAAAGAGAGCGTTGCCGATCAACTCGACGGCGACCGTAGGGTTGTGCCGGTAATCCTGAATCTTGTCGAATTCGAGCAGATTAAGCCCGATCTGATCATCAATGAGATGCCAGTCCGCTGCGTCTTCGGGCGAAAGGGTGGCGACGGGCGTCTCTTCATGAAAGCGCTTTCGCCACTCACGATAAAAGTTACTCTCTGTCTCGATGAATTGCAGACTCATGTCATCAAGCAGTGCATCCAGCTCGACAGTTTTTCCGGTCTTTTTGTCCAGATGATTGTGGTATCCCGCGGTCGAGGCATTGGTTGGAGAAAGTGCCAGGGAATCTTTCATGAACTGGTCGCTTAGTTCCGCAAATTTTGCGGAAGCGGCAGAATTTGGGTTCGAAGAGTCCGCCTGCTGGGCGGAGGAGTGAGGAAATAACATGAGCGTAAATAGTACAACGCAGGAAATTACCCGGACGGAAAGTGACATAATTTGGCTCGGCCTCGTGTATATAACTGAATCGGTGCGCTTTAACAATTCACCAGGAATTAACACTGCGTTCATGGCGTGTTCATGAGCAATCACTAGCATCACACTATATATGCGATCTTCATAATGCGATCGGTACATATGCAATCTTCACATATGCAATCTGTCTGAGGTGACCAAATGCGCAAGCTCACGATCGTCTTCTTTGAAGCTGGAGGAGGCCATCGTAGTGCCGCCGAAGCCCTGAAGGCTACCCTCGAAACGCAGCAATACCCCTGGCAAGTTAGTCTCCTCAACATCCAAGAACTACTCGATTCGCTCGACGTCGTGCGCACCACCACCGGTGTTCGTTTGCAAGACGTTTACAACCTGATCCTGCGAAAGGGTTGGACGCGTCTCACTCCGCAACTTCTGGTGCTCTTGCAGGGCGTCATCAGACTTTACCATTCGCGAACGGTGAGAGCGTTGCAGAAATACTGGGATGAGAATCCTACCGATCTGGTTTTGTCGGTGATCCCCCATTTCAATCGAGCGTTGGCCGAGAGCGTAGCTCTCCAAATTCCATTTGTCACACTGTTGACTGATCTAGCGGATTACCCTCCGCATTTTTGGATCGAAGAAGAATCGCAATACATTATCTGCGGAACGGATCGCGCGAAGCAGCAAGCGTTATCCATGGGACATCCCGAAGATCAAGTATTCCAAACCTCGGGCATGATTTTGAAACCGAACTTTTACAACAAGCCTGTATTAGATCGCTCGTTGGAGAGAGAAAAGCTTGGCCTTGCTCCCAATTTGCCGACTGCTGTCGTTTTGTTCGGGGGCCATGGATCCCCGGCAATGGTTGATATCGCTCAATTGCTCGATCAGGGCGAGAGCAACTTACAGCTGATCATGCTTTGCGGGCACAACCAAAAACTTGCGGCTGAGTTAGGAAGCATGCCGACCCGGCTCCGTATGGTCGTCGAAGGATTTACTTCCCGGGTGGATTACTTCATGAGCCTGGCTGACTTTTTTATTGGCAAGCCCGGACCGGGTTGCATCAGTGAAGCGCTTCAATTCGATTTGCCGCTCATTGTGGAGTGCAACAGCCGGACGTTGCCGCAGGAACGCTATAACGCAGAATGGCTAGCCGAAAAACATCTCGGCGTTGCGTTGAACAGCTTTCACGAAATTGCGGCTGGGGTCAGCCAATTGCTCGACGAGCGGAAATTCCAGGATTTCAAAACCAACGCCCGAAATTATTCCAACCGGGCATTGTTTGAAGTGCCGGTAATTCTGAACGATATATTTGAACACTTGTGTTCCGTATTCAACGAGGGCCGCAACATTTTCACGGACGCCTGGCTGGGGCGAACTTCACCCCGCGCTGGCCAGGGTGTAATTCTGATGAACGCATGACTTTTCCTGAGAACCGCATCAGCCTGCCCTCTGGGATGGCGCCACTCAGTCCCCGGTCGCCGAACCGCAAAATTCAGCATTACAAGACCGTAATAATTTCGGATCTCCATCTCGGATCGAAGATGAGTCGCGCCGAAGCGGCTCTGCAAATGCTGAAAAACACTTCGTTCGACCGGCTGATCCTTTTGGGCGACATTTTTTCCGATTTGAATTTTCGCCGGCTGAAGAAAGAACATTGGCAATTTCTCAGCTATATAAGGAAGCTGTCGAATCCCAAGCGCGGAGTTGAAGTAGTGTGGGTGGAAGGAAACCATGATCACGGCCTTTCGGAACTCATGTCGCATCTCGTGGGAATCGAGGTGTACCAGGAATACGCGTGGGAGTATTGCGGACTGAGACATCTTGCGATCCACGGACACCAGTTCGATCTGTTCGTAGTGAACAACCGTTTGGTGAGCAACGTTCTTACGGCGGTTCATTTGGCGCTGCAAAAAGTTGCTTTTGGAAAACAGCGCTTAGTTCGCTTTATTGACCGCTTTGACAGCAAATGGCTGCGCCTGTCGAGCAAAGTCATGGACGGAGCTTTGGCACACGCACGCACTGCAAAAGCGCGACGGGTATTTTGCGGCCATACTCATGAGGCTCTGCATGCAGAGCGGGGCGCAATCGAATATTTCAACAGCGGAAGTTGGACTCAACCCAGTGCGACATACATCACCATTGATGAAAAGGGCGTTGCGCTACGCGAATACGAAGAGGACGTTTTGGGTCGGGACTTCGACGGGCGAGAGAATCTGCCTTCGAAGGAGGCAACGTTATCCATAGGCTGAAGGAGCCCTCGCACCTTTCCTTTTTCCTAGTCACCGATGAACTTTAGATAAAGGTGTACACCATTTGCGCACTTCTCGGCGAGCCGCTTTATTTCGGCTACTAGTTTGGTTTCGTCTGTGTTCTTAGCTTGCCGAGCCACTATTTCCCATTCGGCCAGAAAGCGAGGCATCTGTAGACGATTGAATGTCGTATCGCCGTTCCAGTCAATTTCACCTAGGCGAGGCTCATGCGCTAGGCAATGCTCCAGGAGCTTATGCAGGATATTTTTTGGGTCTTCCACCGTCGCTAGAATTTCCCCATTCTCTCTCGCAAGGTTGATATCAAATCCCATGTTTTCCTCGTTTAGGTTTGCCTCGAGAAGCGTTAACAAGGTTTTGCGCCCTCGTTGCTAAATAGTGGCAGCTGTGTGGTTCCACAACACAAGCGCAGACTTGCGATAGCAAAAAACGCAAAGTTAGCGTCGTGATTAACGCACGAGTTCCGAATGTTCCTGGAGCATTTGGCGAGATAGGGCATTTTTCAACGCAATGCTCCGGTATATTGTCCCGCTGCTTCTCATGGTTCTCGCCTGGGTGGCCTGGTTCAACTCAATCAACCCGAAGCGGAGATTCCAGCCTTCGGTCCATTCGAAGTTATCGGAGAGCGTCCAGTGAAAATAGCCTCGTATGTCGTGACCGGCTTCGATCAGCCCATGTAGTTCCTTGAGAGTATTCAGCAGCAGCCACGGCCGGATCCGGTCTGAGGCGTCCGGCACACCATTCTCGAGAATATAGATCGGCTTGCCGAGCCTCGCGGACCGTTCGACGGCGACTCTTACCACCTCCGGCCACGCTTCGCCATAAGGACGCTCGATCCCGCAATCCCCTTGCGGAACGTGCGACGGGACGTACACTCGCGCGAAAAGTTGACTCGCCTCCCGCAGGTCAAAAGAGACATGCAGGCGGCTGTAAACGTTCAGCCCAACAAAATCGCACGTGCCCTTCGCTTCGGGAATATTTCCGCCGGCAAGATTGAAAGGAAATTTGTGATGGCCTGTCTCTATCACTCGCAGAAAGTTCTCATTGAAAAGTTCGTTGATCAGGCGCGTGACCCAGCGATCTAATATTGACGAGGGATTTGCTGGCACGAACACGATGTAGTTGTGCGACCAACCTACTTGGGCGTCCGGTTGTAGCGAATGAATCAAGCGATAGACACGCGCGTGAATACGCGCCATTGAATTGATCACACGGTATGCGGTGATAACATCGCCGACGCGTCCCGGCGGAAATTCTCCGAGAACATATCCGAGTGACGCGTAAACATTGGGTTCATTGAACGTCACCCAGTGCCGGCAGAGGTCACCCAATTCTTCGACCACGCGGCGGGAAAAACGCTCGAACAATGCAGCCGCATCTGCGCTCAGAAACGCTCCCTTTTGCTCAAACCAGCGGGGATTGGTGAAATGGTGCAGGCACACCATGGGCTGAATGCCGCGTTCAAGAAGCGCCTTGATCATTTCCCGATAGCGCAGCAGGCTTTCGCGATGCCAGTGGCCTTCCTGCGGCTCGATCCTGCTCCATTCGACTGAAAGGCGCAGGGCGTTCAGTCCCATTTCCTGGGCGAGATCAAAATCGCGCTCGGCATTATTCCACCAGTCGCAGGCATCGCCGCACACTTCCCGTGAGCGAATGCGGCCTGCGGCCTCCCAGTCGGACCATTGGTTGTTGTGATTGCTCCCTTCCACCTGATGCGCGGCCGTGGATATGCCCCACAAAAAACCGGGAGGAAACTGCAACAGGTCGGGCACGGAATCAATCATGCCCGCTTCTTGAATTGGGGTGGCCTTCTGCACGTTAAACAATCTTATGGGATTTTTACCGATGGCATAGAAAAAACTGCTGGTTCCGGTGACTCGAAACGGGATGTGACACGGTACCGAGATGGTGACTTGCGAGGAATGATGCTTTGCCGCAACCTAACCGTAATCCCAAAATAAGGTGGAAAATATGCTTCCGATTCACATGAGGATTACTCGCACCGAACGCTTGCTTCGAATGTTGGAAGAGGACGCTCCGCTGCTTGCAGTTCGAGTTTCTCAATTGACAGCTGAGCATCAGCAGTCCACAAAGAATTACGCCGCTGAGTTAACCGCTAAAGCCCGAGCGGAATTGGCTGCGCTGATGGAAGAGAAATCTTTTTGGGATTGGACGGATGCCAGTCCGCACGCGGCTGATTGAGAATCCCCTCAGGATTAAACGACCTGTTCCATGTCCGCTTGGTAGCTCGGTGCCCGCACATTGGAAGCGTCGTCAACTGTGGTCTCTTCCCACAGGGAGTGGTCTCGCAGCAGACGTGAAACGAGGGCTGTGTGCATGGCATGGCCGGCCCGGTCTGCGACCACACTTCCAAGAATGGGCTTTCCCAGGAGTGCCAGATCGCCGATTAAATCCAGCACTTTGTGGCGCACAAATTCATCTTTGAAGCGGAGCGGCGGATTCTCGATTCCATCATTGGTGAGCACAATACAATTTTCAGCAGAAGCCCCGCGAATCAATCCCATATTGCGCATGGCCTGCTCATCTGCTCTCGATCCGAAAGTGCGAGCAGGCGCGATCTCGCGCACGTAGTTTCCATCTGAAAGATCAACACAAAAATCCTGCTTGCCGATCAGCGAGTGGGGAAAATTTATGACGTAAGAAACAGAGTGAGTATCCGAGGGATAGATTCCAATGAATTTGTCCCCTTCCCGCAGTTCAAGCTCGCGGCGAATTTTAAAATAGCGGCGCTCACGTCGTTGCTTGCGAACCCCACCCTTCTGAATCAGTTCTACGAAAGGAAGGGCGCTTCCATCCAGGATGGGAAGTTCCAGGTTATTCAATTCCACGATCGCGTTGTCTATTCCCATCCCAAAAAACGCCGACAGCAAATGCTCGGTTGTTGATATCAGGACGCCCTTTTTCATCAGGCTGGTGGCATAGCTGACGCGGGCGACATTGCGGCTAATTGCTTCGACCTCGAACCCATCGAGATCTACGCGACGGAACAAAATGCCGGTACCGGCAGGGGCTGGGAGGATGCGAAGAGTGACAGGTGCGCCGCTGTGGAGACCAATTCCCTTGCACTCGGTTGGGGTGCGGACTGTGTGTTCGAACTTCAATCTGATTAAATGGCTGGGTCGTCATCAGGTTACGCCGATTCTAAGCATCTCGGCTGTGGCAAAAAAGCCTCAGTGCGTGGTCATTTCCCAACAGCTGAGTCCAGCGAGTGGGGATAACTATAACGAAACACTTATAGTTAGGTGCGCCTCAAGGAAACATGGGGAACCGGTCACTTTCTGGATGCTCCTGGCGGAGTCGGTTCCACGTGGAACATGGAATCGCTGGCTTCTTTGTTATAGGCGACGGAAGTCAAGAACCGCTGATTTGACATGTCACCGTTGTAATAGCGAGTTACGACAAAGGGAGTCATAATGCCGTCGGCAGGTCGGTAATTGTCATAACCCTCCTCTTCCAGATTGAGCTCTTTGTCGGTCGGATCGCGCCAGGAAAAACTCTTTTTGACCGGTAAGTGAGTGTTGGAGTCTATATAGAGGGTCACCGCCTGATTGTGGGCGTTCATGATGGTCACTTTCTCGACAGGTTGTTGGTCGGCGACAGCCGGGCCATCATAAAAAAGAGCGACTCCCGGCTCGTTTAGCCACTTTCGTAAAATCACGTCGAGCGCGTATTTCTGGCGGCGAAGATAATCCGTGAGTTCTTTCGTATCCATTGGACGCACGCCTTTGTATGTGATTTCAGCGCCTTTTTCGCCGTTGAATACTTCCACGACGTCGCGCTTTTTGGTTAGCTCGATACGGTCCTTATCGGGATATTTGTAAAAACGCCAAAACAATAAGCCGGCGCTAGTGGGTTGCCCCAGATGAAAGCTATAGGTGCGGCCCTCCTGGCTCACTTCCTGAATATTCAGATAGGCCTGACCACCCAATGCTTGAATCATTTGATCCAAGAGGTTTTTCGCTTTTTTTTGATCTTGCTGATCAACGGCAATGGATGCGGAGGCTGGCGAAACCGCAGATCCGGTGTTCGAAGTGCCCGTCTGTGCGATTACGGAGACGGACAGCAGAATGGCTAACAAGGCGTACTTCATGCTTTCCAGTAGTTAGACGCGGATATCGCGATTCTAGCTGCTTGCGTACGCTGATAGAGAGATAGAGGGCTCAACCCGCCAGCACGGCCCCGCCATTTACGTTCAAAATTTCCCCGGTGATGAATCCCGCGTGCGGGGTGCACAGGAAAAGTATAGGGGCCGCTATCTCATCCGGCGTGGCAACGCGACCCAGCGGAATTGTCGCCAGGACTTTGTTGCGGGTCTTCGTGTCATTCAGCGCTGCGGCGGACATGTCGGTATCAACCCATCCTGGGGCAACACAGTTAACGTAAATCTTATGCGAGGCCAGTTCGGTGGATAGCCCTTTGACCATGCTGATCAGCGCTCCTTTGCTTGCGGCATAATCGCAATGAAAGGCTTCTCCCCGTTGCGCTGCTGTGGAACTTACAAGTACGATGTGCCCGCCAGAGGCCCGGTCAATTTTCTCTTGAGCTTTCATCTGGCTTACGGAGTGCTTCACGAGAGCAAATACGCTGTCGAGATTAACTGAAAGTGTTTTTCGCCATTGCTTGCCGGACATCTCGTCAACCGGTATATCTTCCGCGGGCCAGACGCCATGATTCGCCACCAGAATGTCGAGGCAGCCAAATCGCTGCACTGCCGTTTCTATAAGTTCCTTTGCCGTGCCTGTTCCAGAAAGGTCGCACTCGACAGCAGAGCATCTGGCGCTTCCAATTTCTTCGACGAGTTTTTCGGCTTGAATCCTTGCCTTCTGATAGTTGAACAACACAAGAGCTCCGGCGGCTACGAATAAGCGGACCGTGGCTGCGCCGACTCCGCGAGATCCTCCGGTGACGAGAGCGACTTTGCCGGACAGCGATAGATTTATTCCAGGGTCTAGGGGCATGAAGAGTTAAACAGGTCTACAGATTCGATGAGGCCTTTTCCGCTTTCAGCTCGCGTACGAGAATCCGCACCAACATTCCGTCAAATCGAACGCCACTCATTTTCCCCAGTTCGAGAAGGGCCTGGTCAGTGCTTTTCGCGTTGCTGAAGGTGCGATCGGAGGTCATGTTCACGTACGCGTCCGCCACCGAGAGGATGCGCGCCCAGAGTGGAATTTCCTCACCGCGAAGGCCGGCGGGATAGCCTGTGCCGTCAAAGGCCTCGTGATGGCATTCGATCGCTTTTACCATCATTCCGCTGCGGGGCAATGTGGCAATGATTTCCGATCCTACGCGCGCATGCATTTTTACCAGATAGAATTCGTCATCGGTAAGAGGGCCGGGCTTATTCAGAATTCGCTCAGGCACAATGATTTTTCCAACATCATGCACTCTGCCCGCGAATGTGAGTTCGGCAATCTCCTCGGCAGAGAAGGCAAGGGCGCGCGCCATGACCTCACAATAATGGCTTACCATCTCTCCGTGGCCCGCTCCGCTCAGTTCACGCAGTTCCGCAGCGTGGGTTAAGGCGGTAATGGATTCTTTCAGTAGCTGCTGGTTGCAGCCTTCATCGGTTCCGCAGAACTTCTGAAGCGTGTTGATCAGTTCTTCCAAATGCTCGGGGCCGGTATGCTCGCGTTGGAGAAAACCCTCGATGTATCCGGAGATAAGCTGGCGCTGAACCGCGCCATTTTCGTCACCACCAAACTGTTCAGCGGTCGAAACCCGGTCGCCTCCAGCGTGCTTGGAAACATACATGCCGGCGTCGGCGACACGGATAATGTCCTCCACTGGAAAAGCCATGAACCGGAAAACTGGCTACGCCGAAGCTGCCCGTAATGTGGTGTTCGCTCAAGCATGGGATCGGTGGCCAGCCACAGGCGCAGGCGTTCCGCCAGTATCTGCGCCTGCTCCACTCCAGTTTCAGGCATGAGGATAATGAACTCATCTCCGCCATAACGCGCCACCACGTTCGACTGGCGGCATTTTTGTTCCAGCAAGCCGGCCGACGCGCGCCAGCACCAGATCGCCTTCCAGATGTCCCAAGCTGTCGTTTACTTCTTTGAATTTGTCGAGATCAATCAGGACCACCGAAAATGGACGTCCAGAGCGCGATGCGCGTTTCCACTCCGATGACAATGCCTCCCAGAAAAATCGTCGCGTCTTGATTCCGGTGAGTCCATCGGTGATGGACTGCTGCTGAAGTTTCTGGAAGACGAACGAATTATGAAGCGCAGTCGCAAGCAGGTCGGCCAGCGTGTTCATGATGAGCACGTCCTGCGGCGTAAAGGCGTCTTCGTTGCGGCTCTCGACGTTAAGCACTCCCAGCAGGCTGTCGCCATAAGTGATCGGGATGCACAACACGGCGTCGGGATTCCGGCAAAATGCCTTGAAGATGCCCATCGGCCGGTGGTTTGCACTAAGGCTGTTTCGCCGGTGCGCGCCACCCGTCCCAAAATTCCGGTGCCGAGCGGTATTCGCTTGCCCAGTGCCTTTGCGGTGGTACCAGCTTCCGCCTTGATCTCGATATCTTTGGTTGCATAATCAAGAATGCCAATGCCGATGTGGTCAAAGTGAAAATTCTCTGGATGTGTCCCACAATTTCGGCCAGCATTTGCTCGGCATCTTCGCTGGAGATGGCAGTCTTGGAAATATTGTTGAGAAACGCGAATTGTCTTGAGCGGCGTTGCTCCTCGGCAAATAGCCGGGCATTCTCGACGGCAACTGAAACTTGACCGGCCGCCGTCTGAAGTATTTCCATATCGCGCTGTTCGAACACGAACTCCCGGTCCGGGCTGCTTGCAACCATGACGCCTTCGGACTTTCCTGCAAATACTATCGGTACTCCGCAGAAAGATTTAGACGGGCGGCTTGACACAAAGGTCGTCCCCAGTCGCTCCCGGACCTTGTCAATTTCTGAGCTGATTAAGAGCGGCTCGCCAGTGCGAATAATGTGTTCCGTCAGGCCGTTATCCATCTTTCGCGAGTGCTTCGGTAAAACAACTCCATTTTGAATCTCCAACTCGAAGCGGAGACTGTCACCATCACGAAATGCTACGAAGAAATTGCTGGTGTCAAAAATGCGTCCCAGTTCTTCCTGGATAGCACGCAGAACCTCGTCTTGATCCAGGCGCGAGCTGATGACTTGCCCGATCTGTGTGAGTAGCGCGTATTCCTTCGTGCGGCGCTGGGAACCGTGCATGACCACATAGTTCTCGAGCGTCAATCCGATTTGCAGGGCCAGTCCGATCAGAAGCCGCAAATTCGAAGCGCCAAAAACCCGGCGCTCGGCGTGAGGAAATAAGATGACGCCAAAGTTATGTTCCCGGGTTTGCAGGCTTACAGCGGTCAGATTGTGGATACCGGACTCTTTCATAATCCTGTGAAATTGTTCAAATCCTCCCCCGGGCAGCGCGGGAAGAGGTTCGGCCATCTCGGAAACGTTCTGGAACGTGACAAAGCCCCCGCGGCGGTAGGCGAGCTCGTGGACGTACTCTCCGGCCCCGCTTTTCTCGAGCTCACCCAGGAACTCCCCAGAAAATCCCCGTTGCACTGATGGCAAAATCGCACGCCAGCGTTCAGAGATGCAAATGACCGCGCGCTCAGTCGGAAGCGGAGCGACCAAACGGTCCAAAATACTCTGCATGGTGGGAACCAGATCCTCGGCTGAGAGCAGCCGCGTGGGGTCCACGCCCAAGGATGAAAAAGCCAGCGCGTTCTCTTGAACTGCGTCCCGCTCGTTTTCGAAAAGGACCATGACCATCGCGATTCCCAGCAGCATTTGGGGAATAGGACCAAGAATGTCACCGGTGATACCAAAGGTCGAAGCCACGGGGATCCGGAACTGGCCGAAGGCAATGAGAATTGCCCAAAAAGCGAGCGAGAGCGCCAACAGCGTAAAAGCGAGCGAATTCTTACGGCTGCCGAACTTGTAAAAATAGAACGAACAATAAAGAAGAACGGCCGCGAGGCCTATCTCTACCCGGAAGTGCGGCGCGATAAGGGCTTCAGGACGAAAGGCGCCTCCCACCATGTGCACCCTCAAATTCCAGCAGGCAAGACCGAATCCCGCAACGGCAAGTACGATTTCATACCAGCGAAGCCGAAATTTCTCGCGTCGCTGTGACCCGGACGGCCTGTGCATCAGTCGGGTGGAGACCAAGATGCAAATCGCCATTGCCACCAATAGCAATGAAGTGAGAAATGACAGTGACCGCGGTATAGCCACGGAAAATGCCCCAGGCGTCCAGCGCGAAGTGCAACGTATACGCGGCCCAGCCGAGTTGCCAGGCGCGAAAATATGCCTGCCGGCTCTGCTCATAAAGATAGGTAAAAACAAGGAACAACAGGAGCGCGACGACTCCCGGCACAATCACCACGCCAATAGCTATGCTGTTCATCCGGCTGAGAACACTATCCTGATGTTATTTTGAAACATCCCGCTGATGATATTCTTCATGTTTTCACAGAGATTGAAGCAAGACAATAGCCTGCTGGACGATGGACCTTTGCTCTTGTTTTGGGGCGGGCTGGCGCCAAAACTCCGGTCCTGACATGATTCCGTGCGGCCTTGGGATGTGAAGTTCCTGCTCTTATGCCTCTATTCCCCCCTAATTCGGGCGTACCGGCCGCAGTCGCAGGCTCGCGCCCACGTGTGCGCTTTGCGCCGTCCCCCACCGGTTACTTGCACGTCGGGGGCGCCAGAACCGCGCTATTCAACTGGCTCTATGCGCGTCACCACGGGGGCACCTTTATTCTTCGCATTGAGGATACGGATGCCGAACGTTCGACTGCGGAAATGGTGGAAGGCATTTTGCAGGGGATGCGCTGGCTTGGGTTGAATTGGGATGAGGGTCCCTTTTATCAAACACAGCGAGGGGAAATTTACCGGAACATTGCAGCGAAATTGCTGGCCTCGGGGCATGCCTATTATTGCTTCTGCTCCAAAGAGGAACTGGAAAGCCGCCGCGTGCGAGCTGCGCAAGAGGGGCGTCCTTGGCGATACGAAGGGACATGCCGGAAAATTTCCCTGGAAGACGCCTCCCGGCGTCAGTCGGCAGGGGAAGCAGCTGTAGTTCGCTTTAAAGTGCAGGAATCGGGGAATACCGCTTTCGACGACGCGGTTTTTGGGCGAGTCGAGTTCGCAAACGCAGAAGTTGAGGACTTCGTCCTTCTCCGTTCGGACAATGGCCCGACTTATCATCTGAGCGTGGTTGCGGACGATGTTGATATGAGAATTACGCATGTGATCCGAGGGGCCGATCATATTTCGAACACGCCCAAGCAAGTGATGATTTATGAAGCATTAGGGCTGCCGACGCCAATATTTGCGCACGTCCCTCTGATTCTTGGACCGGACAAGACGCGGCTAAGCAAGCGGCACGGGGCGACGAGTGTGCTTGCGTATCGGGAGGAAGGGATTGTCCCGGAAGCATTCCGCAATTTCCTTGCGATGCTGGGATGGACTCCGCCGGAAGGAATGCCCGAAATTCTGGGAGATAAGCAATTAATTTCTCTATTCGATCTGAACGCAATATCCCGCTCGGATGCGGTCTTCGATCGCGCCAAGCTGGACTGGTTCAATACTGAATACATTCGGTCTTATCCAGCTGAGAAGTTGGTACCGCTTGTCGAAGAAGAATGGAATAAGGCTGGCGTTAAGAATCAGATGCACGACCGAGAATCATTGCTCGCGACAATTGATTTGTTGAAACCGCGCGCCCGGAGTCTGAAAGATTTCGCAACTTCATTCCGCGCATTCTTTACGGATGATTTCCAGGCCGATTCCGCGGCGGTAACAAAATTCTTAAATGATGCATCCGTGCGTCAGATCCTGGTGGAACTCGGGGATCGGTATGATGCTTGTGACGATTTCAGCGAACCATCCGCTGAAAGATTGCTGCGGGATCTCGCGGCCGAAAAGAATCTCAAGGCAGGGGTATTAATCAATGGCGCGAGAGTGGCATTGACAGGGCAGGCCGTAGCCCCGAGCTTGTTCGCGGTGATGATGGTTCTGGGAAAAGAAAGAGCGGTTAGAAGATTAAAAGATATCGATTCTAGATAATTTCGCAGCCTCTACCGGTGCACGTTCGGGCTCTGTGCGGGGTTTTTCTTCGGGGCAGCGGCTCCCTTTACCACGTTTACTTCAAACTCAACCGGTAACTTCTTCGGCGGATAACACGCTGCATTGTCGCAAGCCTGATATTTCAATTCCCCTCGGAAGGAGTATTTGCCGGGCGGCACGGAAACCAATGGCCGCACCGTTACGGCCAAATCAAATGGTCCGGTGTAGACGCTAAGCTTTTCGTCGGGAGCGAATGGAAGACTGGCGTCAATACCAGGAGGATAGGTGACCTTCCCGACAATAATGTCGGTTGGCGGATCCAGCTTTAGGTCTGTGGGGATCAGATACTCCTCTTTTGGAGTGTTGGAATTGATATGGAAGCCGGACGCCACGCGAAATCGCAACTCGATGGTTCCTGATTTACCACGTGTCACCCTCTCAATTGGAACCGGCGACATTGTGACGGAAGGCGATTTTTTGCCGAAGGATTCCTGGGCAACGGCTTGAGCGGAGAGTAGTGCAATCAGAACCAGTATGGTTTTCGATTTATTCATAATGTTGTCGTCGCTTTTTCCGCTTGCGATCAAAGCGTTCCCCCCGACGCTAGAAGCCGTTCTTCTGCGCCGGTACGCTCTGACCTTGCGCCAGAGCCTTCTTAATGTCGTCCTCGATCTCGCCCCGCCCTTTAATACCCAAGACTTTGTCCACGATTTTACCGTCGCGTCCGATGTAAAAAGTCGTCGGAAGAAATGGAAGTCCTCCATAAGAATCGGCGACTTCGTCTTTTCCAATCACGACCGGGTAATTTACCCCCATTTGGTGAGTGAATTTCGTAATCTCGTCAGGACCGGCATCGTCCATGGCGACACCAACCACCTGCAATCCTTGAGACGCATACTTCTTTTGCAAGTCCACAATCCAGGGCATTTCCACTTTGCAGGGCTCACACCACGTCGCCCAAAAGTTCAGCAGGATTGCCTTGCCGCGAAAATCGGAAAGGTGCACAGTCTTACCATCGAGAGATTGAAGGGCGAAGTCTGGAGCTATTCCCGTACCAGTCGCCGCAGTTTGAGTCGAAGGCGTGGGTCGCCGTGATTTTCGTATGCCAAACACCAGCATAAGAGTAATGACCATCACTACGACGATGATGACGACCGGATCACGTTTCGCGAAGACTCCCTGTTCGCTCATAAAGAAAATCGCCTTAAGAATGAAAAATAATTTGCCAGCAGGGTGAACCGGCCGAAAATCAAAAGAATCCCAAGGGCAATCAGCAAGCCGCCACTGCCCACTTCCAACGCATGCATATGTGTCTTGAACCGGCTGTAAAACTTCAGGAAGCGCTCGATTCCCAGAGAGTGAGCAGGAATGGCACGGCCAGTCCCAGTGAATAGACAGAGAGTAAAAGAATGCCTTTCGCCACCGAATCCTGCGCGGCGGCAAAACCTAGAATGACGGAAAGTATGGGCCCCACACACGGAGTCCATCCGAAGGCAAATGCGAATCCGATCAGGAAAGCGCCCCCCACCGTGCTGCCGCCCTTCATGTTATGCAGGCGTTTGTCAGAGTAAAGCGCGTTAATTCGCAGAATTCCGGTCAGATGTAATCCGAAGAGAATGATGACAACTCCAGCAACCTGCCCCAGCACTGATTTGTAACGGGCCATCACCTGCCCGACTTCAGTAGAAATTGCACCCAGCGCAATGAAAACGGTGCTGAAGCCTACGATGAAGGCAATGGAGTTCAGCATTACTTTGCGCAGCAATCCTGTCTGCTGGGACTTGAGTTCCTCGACGCCGACCCCAGAGATTAGAGATATGTAGCCGGGAACCAGCGGAAGCACGCAGGGCGACAAAAACGAAACCAAGCCCGCGACAAAGGCCGCTATAGGAAGAGGCAATGTTGACATTGGGGCTATTCTACCTGCCATCCGACGACTCCACCAATGGGGGCGGACAAACTTAAGGCTCTGCTACCATCCGATGATGCCATTGGTTGAAATTAGCCATTTAACCAAGGTCTTTCCTCTTGGCGAGTCTATCTTCGGCGGCGGCGCTACAGACGAAGTTCGCGCCGTGGATGATGTGTCTCTGAGCATCAGCGAGGGCGAGACACTGGGATTAGTGGGCGAATCGGGATCCGGGAAGAGTACTCTTGGGAGACTTGTTCTGCGGCTTATCGAGCCGACCTCGGGCACTATCCACTTTGATGGGCAGCGATCTCCTTTCCGCAAGCCGCTCGGAAATGCGCCGCCTGCGTCGTGATATGCAAATCATATTTCAGGATCCCTTTGGTTCGCTCGATCCTCGTATGAAGGTGGAAGATATAGTCGGCGAGCCACTCATTATTCATAAAGAGGCTTCCAAGAAAGTCGAGGGCGAGAGAGCTTACGAGATCAGCTCTCCGCATTCGAGTGAGTGAATTGCTCGGTGCTGTCGGCCTCGACGAATCGGCGGCGCGCCGCTTTCCGCATGAGTTCAGCGGAGGACAGCGGCAACGCATTGTGATAGCCCGCGCCCTGGCGTTGCGGCCAAAATTCATCGTCGCAGACGAACCGGTTTCCGCGCTCGATGTCAGCGTGGGCGCGCAAATCGTCAATCTCCTCGCGAAATTGCAGCGCGAGTTTGGGCTGACTTACTTATTCATCTCGCATTCCATGCCCGTCGTTCGATACCTCGCAAATCGCATCGCGGTAATGTATCGCGGCAAGATCGTTGAAATTGGAACGACGGAACAAGTTACATCAGAGCCGAAGCACCGCTACACGCGGAGTTTAATTGAGGCTACGCCGGAAATCGCCGTGTAGCGCAGCTTAATGCGTAGGGAGAGCTGCCTTCTTGCCGTCCAGTTGAGCGAAGTTCAACGGCATGGTTCTCGTGCAAGGACGAATTTCCCTTTCTTTTCTTTTTCTTGTTTGCTTTCTGTCATCAAGCTACAATGCGTCTCGGCAAATGGAGGAAAACGCATGGCCGCTCTACCGGCGACTCCCTTATCGGCTCCAGAACCTGTTCCGGCTCTTTCCGAACCGCAACGCATCATTGACACGTTCATCGCTCCCACAAAGACATTTACCGACTTGCGGCGTAGCGCACAATGGTGGGCGCCGTTTTTGCTGATGGTTATCTTTTCTGCCACATTTGTTTATGTCGGCGGCCAAAAAGTGGGATTCCGGAAGGCAATGGAAAATCAGATGCGGGCGCAGCCAAAGCAACAGGAGCAAATCGAGCAATTGCCCCCGGATCAACGTGAACAGAGGCTGGAAACAGGGACGAAAATTACGAAAGGTATCTCCTATGCGTTCCCAGCGATACAGCTCTTGATCCTGGTGATCATCTCCGCGATTTTGTTTGCCACGTTCAAGTTTGCCGCCGGAGCCGACGTCTCGTTCAAAGTTTCGCTGGCGATTGTGATCTATGCGAGTTTGCCGGGCCTGCTGAAAATTTCCCTTGCGCTAGTGTCGCTGTTGGCGGGGGCGAGTCCCGATTCATTTACCTTTCAAAACCCGGTGGCCACAAATCCGGGATACTTCCTGAATCCTGCGGATTCGCCATTTCTTTACAGCCTCGCTTCTTCATTCGACGTGTTTCTGATTTGGACGCTGGCGCTCACGGCGATTGGGTTCACTTGCGTCAGCCGGGTGAAACGCGGAACGGCATTTGCGATCGTGTTCGGATGGTGGATTGTCTTCGCGCTGATCGGGGCTGGATTAGCGTCATTGGGCTAGCGAGTGATAGCTGTACATATCAGACTATAAGGAGTGTTGGATGAAGCAGTTTCTGGCTATTGTTAGTTTGGCTCTGCTAGCGCTGCCAAGTTTTGCGCAGGAGAACAAAAATCCGGTCACCTCTGTGGTGAAAGACCTGCTCACGCGCGAGCATAAGAATCTCGTGGCCGCGGTGGAGGAGATGCCCGCGGACAAATTCAGTTTCAAGCCGACTCCATTGCAGGAGACATTTGGACATCTGGCCATGCACATCACGCAGGCAAATAATTTTTTGTGCGCCAAAGCGGGAGACGTGCCCGAGCCGAAAACCGAAGAACTGAAAGACACTGACAGCAAAGAAAAACTGGTCGCTGCGCTCAAGGCTTCTTTTGATTTTTGCGAGAGTGCCGTCAGTAAAGCCGACGATTCCAAGCTCGGCGACACGATTGAAGCATTCGGCGGCCGAAAACAACCGCGCGCCTGGGCCTGGATTGGCATGGCCAGCAACTGGGCCGACCATTACGCCGCCGCCGCGATGTATTTGCGACTGAATGGCCTCTTGCCGCCGACTGCGCAACCCAAGAAGTAGGCGTCGCGAGGTCTTGTCGCCTCGGCTATCACTCGACTGAGGGTGCCCCATTTCTCGCGCATTTTGCGAGAAGTGGGAGGGCAAGGTGCCGCTTCTGGATCTCAACTCAACCCACTCGATGCTTGCGGGTCTCCACGTACTTCCTTAAAACGGCATTGACGGTGGATTGATAGCCCCGGCCTTGCTTGCGAAAAAATGACAGCACGTCGGGATCGATCCGCAACGTAATCTGCTTCTTCGGCCCCGGCCAGATTATCGCGCGCGCAAAGAAATCCGGACCGAGTTCGGGCATATCCGAAAAAATCTATGTCTTCATCCCGAAGTGCATCAACCCGCTTCCAGTTTGTCCTGGATCGCTTTTTGGTATTACCTCCTCTCTTCTGATTTGTCGGAAGGGGTCAGTTGCTTATTGGGCCTGATCGCTGATTTCGACATTGACGGAGCCACGTAGGGGAATCCTTATAAGGAACAATCCTTCCTCCGCCGGAAATGTCGGTTCTGCCTGCCAAACATTCGTTGAAGTTCTGCTCTGGGGAATTTTCCGCCAATGCTATTTGTCCCGGAACTGTTGAAGCGTCGTGAACCCTAATCTGCATGCCAGACCACATGCCTCCGTGAATCACAAAGATTTGAATTGGAATCTCCTTGTGCTCAATCTGCCATCCAGCTGACATGAGAACTTCACGCCAATCCTCAGCATATTTATAGGCCTCCCTGTTGCCTTCCAGTGCGCCAATAGAAAAGTGTCCGGGCTTTTTCTTTAGGCAATTAGCCAATTCGCTCTTCGTCTGGTTGAGCAAACGACGAGGAAGAGGGCCATAGTTGTTAACCGTCGGCTGGTTCACTGTGCCTTGATTCCCAACTATCGGAATTCCACCGGGAGCGTTTATCACAGTGGGGACAGCGCTAGTTTTTAGGAGCGGTTTGCCAAGTTTCTCTTTAGTTGATTGAATCAGTTTCTTGGTGTCCGCCACTTCTTGTTGTAGCTCTCGGTTCTGATTCAAGAGTGGTTCATTGTTGACCTGCTTCTGTACCGTTGTCACCCGATCAAGGAGAGTGCTTAGTGTCGATTGAAATTGCAGAGTTTCGCCCTTGCGCCCAGCTTCCAGACGGTCGGCGTCGAGAAAACTCTTGACCACCAGAGCTATAGAAAGCCCAGTAGCTAACAACGTCGCACCTAGGAGAACTCCGGCGGGTAACCGGCCGTTCTTTCTTGCCAGCCCTCCCCAATCCTTCCACAACAAACCCACGGCAATGACACATGTCGCCAGTTGAGCAACAATCGCAATCGCTATCCACATTTGGAAGTCTGGCCTGCGTAAGATTTTCTACGCCGAGCATACTAAGGCTTCGAAGGCAAAACAATGGCGGGGCTGGACATTTCACGGGTTTAGGTTTTCCCAAGCGCCGCCACCTGGAATGATCTTGACAGGGAGCGGACTGTGCGCCTCGCCTAGAGTCTCTGCTTACTCAGTATGTCGGAGCATTCCGCTGTTACGTAATCCCAGAGTGGGGGGCCAGGCCCAGACGGTGTTGTGAAAGTATTCTCCGGTCTCGTTCGCGGGTTTAAGCCCGGTACAATCCATTCCCATTGCATCACCTCTACGTTTCGCCGTGCTGGTTTTCCTGCGCCGGCTGACGAAAAACCATTCGTTCGACTCTTATCTGGTTATCGGAAACTGTGACCTCAATTTTCTTTTTACGGTAGAAGCGCAGAGTTTGAGCCATGCCCGAGAACTGCAAACATGGGACCGATTCTATGCCTGCCTCCGTCACGATCGCTGGGACTATTTCTGACGAGTCGCCGACTTGGATGTGAACGCTATCGTGGTCGGCGGTGAAAACGACGAATGAGTTGCCGGAGTCGCGTTCGTCCGGCAGCCTGGCTAATAGGCGATTGCAGGCGTGTCTCATCTCGGTTGTGTTTACGATTAACCGCATCACGGTCTCTTGTTCTGAATCGTAGCAGCCGTGAAAGGGCGCGTCCTAAGACCACAACCGCAGCCGGATCCGGCAGCATGGATTCCCACGCGTCGAAAACCGCGACGCATGGGGCATCCTCACTCTGGGTAGTGTTAACTGAGATCAAAATCCGGAGCAAAACCCAAAGGGTCGGAGCTTATTCGATCTGCACTAAACCCGCGCTTGCCGCGGCTGGCGAAGGATGTTGGCGTCCCCGCCATGCATCTACCACCGACACCTGGTGGACGCAGGAAACGGTGCAGTGGGGGGCGCAGCCTTTTTCGGTGAGGTATTCGCGGCGGATGTCTTCGACGGTGTATTTCTCCAGCGGGGTGCCGGGATATCCGCGTTGCTGGGAGCAGTAGTGGACCAACCCGTTTTCGCAAATATATAGATAGCGGGCGCCAGCGCGGCAGCGCCATTGGTTGGGACGTCCCTGCGCGATGTTGTCCTGAAAGCCGTTGATTCTGGTGAAACTGCTTTTCTCCATGGCCTTCATCTCGTGATAGACACGGCGCTCTTCGCCGCCGAGCGGCTGCAACTGTCCGCTGCCGTCATGAATGATGCCAACGGTTGAAGTGAATCCCAGTTCCAGCGCCCGTTTGCCGATGGTCAGCGCGTCCTGCGGATTGCAAACTCCGCCGCCGACTACGGAATTGATGTTCACGTGAAAATCGGCATGTTCGGCGAGCAGTTGAAGTTTCCTGTCGAGAACCTTCAAGCTTTTTTTGGAAACATCATCCGGCGTGACGTTATCAATCGAAATCTGGAGCCATTCCAGACCTGCCTGATTGAGCCGCTGGATACGCTCGGCTACCAGCAGGTAGCCATTCGTGATCATTCCAGCAACCATGCCGTTTTTGCGGATGCGGCGAATCACCTCGTCCAGCTCGGGATGAAGCAGAGGTTCGCCACCGCTGATGGTTACAACAGAGGTCCCGAGGGCAGCCAATTTGTCCACGCGCTGGAACATCGTTTCCAGCGGAACGGGCTTAGAAAAATCGTCGTACTCATTGCAATACTCACAGGCAAGATTGCAGCGGCGAATCGGAATAATGTGTGCCAGTAGCGGATGATCGGTCGAGATCAACGCGCGCGCAATGCTCCCAAATCCGCGCAGGTTGCGGTGAAGTTTCTTGACGCGGCGGCGCAGGTTTGTGCGGGTAGAAGGCATGTTGTGGATGCTTCCTTCTATTAAATCACATCATTCCCGCGACTCTTTCCTTAATGAATCGAATGGAATATTCCGAGTGCCGATGGTCGAGCCGAGACACTGAGCGGACCGGCATAGGAGGAGGAACTTCTTCCGAAAACAATCGGGAGCAGTAGCCCGACCGGTCGGTTTGTGAAGCCGGATGCTGTTGGAATATCTCATCGAAAGGCAGACAATAAATGCTCGGGGAATTTATGGCGACAGCAATTCATATTGGAGATATTGCAGACCTTCTTCACGGAGACAGAGTCCGGTTTAATCTTTTTCCAGCGGCTTTGGCGGAACATGCGATTGCGCGAAATGAAGCCCAGTTTTCAGCCCGAGGCGCGTTGGTTGCGTATACGAATTACACCGGCAGGATCCCCAAAGACAAATTTGTCGTGAAAGATCCCGTCACTTCGAGCAAAGTGGCGTGGGGCCAGGTAAACCAGCCTTTCGAGACCGATGAATTCGATGCCCTCTACGAGCGGGTAATGGAACATTTGCAAGACCGCGAACTGTTTGTCCAGGATCTTTTCTGTGGTGCCGACCCCAAATACCGGCTACCGGTGCGTTTCGTGAATCCGTATGCCTGGCACAATTTGTTTGTGCGCCAGCTTTTTATCCGGCCGTCCGCTGAGGAATTGAAGACGCATAAAGCGGAATTTACGGTAATTTCGGCGCCGGATTTCCACGCCGATCCGAAAAGAGATGGCACCCGCTCAGAAGCTTTTATTCTGGTGAATTTTACCCGGCGAATGGTTTTGATCGGCGGAACTTCTTATGCCGGCGAGATGAAGAAATGCATTTTCGGAATCATGAATTTCCTATTGCCGCAACGCAACGTTTTCCCCATGCATTGCTCGGCGAATATCGGGGATGACGGCGTCACGGCGCTGTTCTTCGGGCTTTCAGGAACAGGGAAAACTACTTTATCCGCCGACCCAACGCGGCGGTTGATCGGCGATGATGAGCACGGGTGGAGTGAGAATGGAATCTTCAACTTTGAGGGCGGATGTTACGCGAAGTGCATCAAGCTCTCACGCCGGAACGAACCGCAAATCTACAATGCGATCCGCTTTGGTTGCGTGCTCGAAAACGTGGTGATTGATCCTTATACGCATGCTCCGGATTACAACGCCGACAGCATCACGGAGAATACGCGTGCGGCTTATCCAATCGAATTCATCGAGAACAGCGTGATTCCAGGCGTCGGAGGCCATCCCAGGAATCTTTTATTTTTGACTGCGGATGCTTTCGGGGTGCTCCCGCCAATCTCACGTTTGACTCTGCAACAGGCGATGTATCACTTCCTCTCTGGATACACGGCAAAAGTCGCTGGCACTGAGGCTGGGGTTAAAGAGCCGACTGCAACTTTCTCTACTTGTTTCGGCGCGCCGTTCATGCCAATGGCACCAAGAGTGTATGCAGAGATGCTTGGCCAGCGGCTGTCTCAACATTACGCGCAGTGTTGGCTTGTGAACACGGGATGGCAAGGCGGACAGTACGGCATTGGCAAACGAATGGAGTTGCCCTATACCCGCGCCATGGTGGATTCTATTGTCGAAGGCAAATTGGACGGAGCCGAGTTCGAAATAGAACCGACGTTCGGGTTTAGCATTCCTAAGAGCTGCCCCGGAGTTCCGCCCGCCGTATTGAATCCAAGAAACGCCTGGGCGGATAAGTCCGCGTATGACGAGCAAGCCGCGGCGTTGTGTGAAAGGTTTCGCAAAAATTTCGAAGACTTCGACGCCCCTGCGGATGTGAAGGCCGCGGGACCTGCTCCGGTTGGCAGATAACATCAAAGTTCCCGCCCTCTCGCCAAAAACGCGAGAAGGACGGGGCAACCGTCTTCTTATCAGGCTCTCTTGATTAACCGCACGATTAGAACCAGGACTACCGCCCCTACTATCGCCACCAAAATGCTTGGAATCAGACCGCCACTGGTATATATGCCGAACAATCCCAACAGACGGCTACCAATGATGGCGCCGGCGATGCCGAGGAGAATGTCCACAATAGGCCCGTAGCCGGAACCTTTCATAATCTTTCCAGTTGCCCAGCCCGCCACAAGTCCAACGATAATGATGTAAAGCAGGAACATAGGTCTCCTCCTCACAAGCGTTTGCAGTCGGGGCAGAGTACGCCGTGGGTTGCTGGATGTCAAGGACAGTCCACAAACCCGCGGACGTTCAGTATTGTTGAAACAATTGCTCTTTGGCGCGTTGGATATCGGGGGAGCGATTGAACCAACGCCAGACCCGTCCCGAGCGGAGGTTTTCCGCGCTGAGCAAAGTAATTCCCACGTTTATGCCCACGACATCCGGATTGACCCAAAGGGTTTGGGGATTAAAGGCGTCGGCAAATCCGTAGCGCCCGTAGATTAATTCGGCGAACTGTTCATGCATATAACGGAGCGCGGGTAGGCAGATTGCGGGAACAAACATAAGGGAACCGGCGGGGGCGCATGGGACGACGGTGCCATCCACTTCACGTCTGGAGAGAGGTGCTCCCCAGATCACATAACCGATGTCGCTGTCTGAAGCGGTGATTCCCCAGAGATCATTGGAATAATTTGGATACATTCCACGAAGGCCCAGGCAGTATGCCCGGTGAGCATAAGTGGCGGCCACCGAATTTTGGAAGTAATCAATTCCGAACGGGGGTCCATCGCGAAGATTCGCCAGATAGAGCCACGCTTGCGAGTATTGATGTGTGAATAAGGGTCCGCGCCCGACAAACCGGTAGCCATGGACGTCAAGTACCGGACGGTTAAATTTGTACCATGACGAAGCGGGAATGGGATGCGTCGGCGAAGCAATGCCAAGCAGATATAGAATCGCTTGCTCATCGTAGTCCGACCAAAGTGCGGGTAGCAGGCCTGTTTCAGGTTGCCAACCCATGTGCAGCAGGCCGGTTCGCTGATCCAGCATCCAGAAAAAGTCAACCCGTCTATAAATCTCGGAGGCAAGACTGTAAATTTCGGCATCGTCTGCGTAGTACTGCTGCGCTGTCAAGACTCCGGCAAGCAGAAGCGCCGTGTCAATCGTAGACACTTCAGAATTCCATACCCGATACCCAGTCCCACGATTCACGAAATGGTAATACCAGCCGCGAACATGATCCTGCTCATAGGCAAGGTGGCGGAGCGCGGCTTCGGGTCCACTCCCGAAGCTGGTTGGGATCCATCCATTGCCTCTCGGAAGCGATGCACATCGCGGTGAGAGCAAAGCCCGGTGAGCGCGGTGCTGGCGACTTCCAGACTTCGTCCGGAGATATGCGATCCATTTGTACGCACACGATCCAATACGAGTCCGGTTTGCGGATCGCTTTGTTCCCAGAAAAAGAGGAATGCGCGGGACGATAAGTCTTCCAGAAAAGCATCATCCGAACTGGAAAGGCGTCTTGAAGAACCGCATAACACGGGCAAAGCAGCTGCAAGAGAGAGGAAGTGACGGCGCGAGAGGGTTCTCATTGCATCCCGTTAGCTCTCTCAATAGATGGTATGGACAGGGGATAACTCATCTGGCGTCATGGCGGCTGCTGCTTGCCTCGATCAGCCGATTCTCGCCTATACTACCGGAATGCGCGCTACCAGTGTCTTCCTGCGGGGTAGTTTCACAGGTTCGCTTTTGCGGTGCGCCAGCATTTTCCTGGTTTTGGGCAGCGTGGTGCAGGCACAAGAGCAGCAGGAGCGGGGCGGCCCTGCGACGGTGCGGGTACACGGCCAAGCGACGCTATCGGTAGAACCCGATCAGGTGCAATTCGATATCGGTGTTGTGACGCAAGGGTCCTCGCCCAAAGCTGCGAGCGAGCAAAATGCCAATCAGTCCAGCGCTCTGGTCCAACAACTCAATGCTGCATTCCCATCCGCGAACGTAAAGAAGGTCAATTTTTCGGTGAATCCGAATTTCGAGTACCCGCGAGAGGGTACGCCAAAAATCGCCGGATACACAGCCACCAATACCGTACGTTTGCTCCTGAACGACATCTCCAATTTGCAGGCCGTCATGGATATCGCCATAAAATCGGGTGCGAACAGCATTGACCGCGTGGCCTTCACTTTACGCAGCGAAACCGCCGTTAGGGCACAGGCTTTGGCGGGGGCGGCCAACCAGGCGCTGGATGGCGCTAAGTCGCTTGCGGCCGCTTTGAACTTAAAGTTAGGCAGGCTATTGACGGTCGAGGAGGGACAGCCGGTGATTGTTTCGGCTCCGCAGGAGATAAGGTTCGAAAAGCTCCAATCCACCAACCTCGCCCCGATCTCCGCCGGGAACATTGATGTGCACGCCGATGTAGATTTGACTTACGAATTGTTGTCCGCCGCAGCAAAAGCTCCCGCGACCCCGCGCTCTCCCAGAAAGAAGTAACAAACCGCAGTCTTGACTGTCTGCGTTCTTGCTGACGAGCGTTCAAGCCGGACCTTCGTAATGGATTGTAAATTCGCTTTCGAAGCCACGAAAGGTGTGGGATGATGCTAAGTCATGAGTAAACGCTTGCTCACAATGGCTGCACTGGCCTGCTCGATTCTATGCCATCGCGCCGGTTTCGCTGCTTCCGTTGAGCCGAATCATATTCCTATCCAGGCGGAACTGGTCAAAGGAATAGAAGCCGGCCGCGTAAAAGCCGGAGAAACAGTGTTTGCGAAGGTGGATATCGCGTGGAAAGATTCGACATGCAACCTAAGGAAAGGGGCGATTCTAAAGGGACGAGTTGTGTCGGAGAGTGCCCGCTCGAAAACCTCAAAGAGGTCTGACCTGGCATTGCTATTTGAGAGCGGCCAATGCGGCGGACGCGATATGAAGCCGCTCGCGCTGACTGTCGCGGCACTGATTGCGCCCGACCCAAGCCACGGATCAAGCCTTTACGAGAATCAGGAGAACCAGCCCTTAAGTGAAGCCGTGGGCCTAGGTATTGGAGGCGAGGGTTCAGCCGGTACCGGATCCGGGTTTTCGAGTGGAAGCGCGATGAGGAGTGTGACCGCGGCAGCGGCAACCTCATATGTCGAGCCGATCCGATACAAACCGCCGAAAGCAGTTTTGCCCGGACAAGTAATTGGTATAGCGGGTGTGCAACTCAGCGTTGGAAATGGCCCCGAAGGAAGTTCCGTTGTTTCCTCATCGCGGCATAATGTGCGTCTTGATGAGGGATCTCAGTTCGTCCTTGTTCCCAGCGTGAAAACGGTGGCAGCCAGGATTGAACCAACCCCGACGCCCGTTGCATCGGCGAGCGCCTCGACGTCCAGTTCCACCTCAAGACAGACGCCCTTGCCGGAGGTTCCACTTCCTGATGAAACCGACATCTGCACACCTCCTGAATGTAGCGTCGCGGTCTCGACCAGCGAAGGTCAACCGGGGACCACTCAGGCGGCCGCTACTCTTTCCGTCAAAGAATTGGGTTATGTCGCGCGAGGCAACCGCGAGATGGAGGGCTTTGATTACGACGCGGCGCTGGCTTATATGGGACCAAAACGGATGCTTTTCACGTTTAATCCCCACTTGCTAGTGCGCCGCGCGGGTGCAGAAGCATCGCAAGTGCGTACCGTTCGCGCAGTCCTGATTGATCTCCCGGCAATGAAGGTATTGAAAACCGCGGATTGGCGCGTCCTCGACGAAAAGCAATACTTGTGGCCCGTTGGGAATGAGAGAGTACTGGTGCACGTGGGAAGCGAATTGCGAATGTATGGACCTGGGCTGACCGTGGACAAAAAAGTTTCGTTGAACGGTCCATTGGCATTTGTGCGCGTTTCTCCCTCGGGAAATTACTTTGCCGTAGGCGTCGTGCAAGAGCGCCACACGCGGACGGTGCATGAACAGCTTGCGGAAGCCGAGGGGCGTGAACCAGAAGAAGATGTCGAGGTAAAAGTTCTATCGGCGGAATTTCGGGTGTTGGCGACGGTCACACGATCGTCGCGAGATGCGCCGCCAGTATTGTCGGATGAGGGCGAGATCAGGATTCCGACGATTGGCAAAAACCGGTGGCGAGTTGTTGAGAATACGTGGGACGGACAGAGACGCGTTCTTGCGCAGGTGACTTCCACATGCAAACCCGAGGCGACCACGTTGCAACCGGATTTGCTGTTTCTGGTGGGATGCGACCGGCAATCCGATGGCAAGTGGTATCGCATGTTGCGATCGGATGGGAAGCCTGTATTAAAGGGGTGGTCTCCGTCGCAAGAGTTGGAACAAACAGCGAATGGGGCCAGTGGAACTTTCGCCGTCGGGGTCGCGAAAGCCGACAAACCCATCGCAGCCGAAGCCCTGTTCCGCGCGGCCGACCTTGAAAGCGAGAATATCGGGGTCTACCACGTAGAGAATGGGCGCCGGAAATTTGCCATCAGCATTGCTTCTCCTGTGCCAACTCTTCAGACTTTTGTGCTTTCTCCGAATGGTGATCAATTGGCCGTCCTGCAAGAGAATCAGATCGCGTTCTATGCGGTGTCGAACTCAGCTGAGATTCACCCGTAGCTCGTGATCAGAACGCGAATGGACTGGACCGTTGAAGAGTCTGTGCGGCGATTGTTCATGCCGGAGGGAGTCTCCCGTTGTACGGTGAGCGTTTCCCGCTGTGTTAGCATGCCGCATTGAGCCGCCGTTTAAGTCATGGATATCCGCGAAATAGCGAGACGCGCCAAGGTTTCAACTGCGACGGTGTCGCGGACGATAAACCGGGTGCCAAGTGTTGACCCGCAACTTGCCAAACGTGTCTGGAAAGTGGTCGAGGAACTTGGCTATTATCCGAACACACAAGCCCGGGCTTTAGTTTCGGGGAAGAGCAGAATCTTTGGCCTGATTGTTTCCGAAATAACAAATCCGTTCTTCCCTGAGATTGTCCAGTCTTTCGAAGATATCGCGGTTCGACACAATTACGAAATCCTGCTGACTTCGACCATCCATGATCCCAAGCGCATGGAGTTGGCCGTTCGTAGAATGATTGAACGCAGAGTGGATGGCGTCGCCATCTTGACGTTTGGAATGGAAGAGTCGTTGATCGAAGGTCTGCGCTTCCGCAAGCTGCCGGTTGTATTCGTGGATGTCGGGCCGCACATGCCTGGGGTCAGCAATATTCGCATCAATTATCAGCATGGAATCCGGCAGGCGGTGCAGCATTTAGCGGCTCTGCGGCATGTGCGAATCGCATTCATCAGCGGGCCGCTGCACCTTAAATCGGCAGTGGCTCGAAAGACGGCATTTGAAAAGTCTATGCACGAGATTGGCCGGGAGCTCCCGGCTGAACTGATGGTGGCCGGAGATCACCGGATGGA
The DNA here is from genome assembly GCA_963796015.1 of uncultured Acidobacteriaceae bacterium. GTDB lineage: Bacteria > Acidobacteriota > Terriglobia > Terriglobales > Acidobacteriaceae > PALSA-188. Next base: position 50,858 of record CAWCJR010000008.1, read on the forward strand.
GGGAGGCATGCGGGGGTTGGTGGAGCTCGTCGCCTTGCGCGACCGCCCGACTGCCGTTGTGTGTTCCAATGATATGACCGCAATTGGGGTCATGCGAGAGGCCTACGATTACGGCATGACCATTCCGCGAGATCTGTCGGTTGTAGGCTTCGATGATATCCGGCTTTCAAGTTTCACCACTCCTCCTCTGACTACCGTACAAATGTCGCAAACCCTCCTGGCCGAATACGCTTTTAAAGCTCTGATTAATGAAGTGGAGGGAACGTCGCCTTCGAAGGATGGGACGGAATATGAGTTGATTACCAATCTCGTATTAAGAGGGTCAACGGCTCTCGCCCCCTCGGAGAATCTTCCGTTGAAGCCGCTTTAAAACGTGTCGGCGGGTACTTTTATTTCGCCTGGCCATCCTTCAGCGAATTTTTGGGAATGTCAACGAATTGGGAGACAGGTCACCAAGCTTAAATGGATGCCGTTCCAACTTCTTGTAGGTCGTGGCAAATTCCTTGATTTCAAGAAACTGATTCGTTGCAACGTTCGAGAAGTGCTGCCGCGAATTGCTCGCGGGCCACCAGATTTCCAGATCAACAATGCGAGCCGATTTCCCCAGGCCGATGTGTTGCTGAAGCGGTGAAGCGCCAAACGATCCTCCGCTGCCTACAGTGCGATAGATCGAGCGTTGTCCCGCGCCTTCGTTCTCAACCGTCACTTTAATCCGCGCCCCGATGGCCGCACGATTGCTCTTTACGCCAATCAAATGCAGGGTGATCCAATCATTGCCATTTCCGGGATTCTCGAACAGTCGGAAGGCGTGAGCATCGCCGGGCACCGCGCCTCCGACCTCCTCGAGCAGATCTTCGAATCCCCGATTGGCAATGTCGGCAAATGCCACACCGTGGCCCTTGTGCAATTCACCCGTGCCGGATGATGCGGTTACATCCACAAAGTATTTTCCGTCATGATTTCGAAGCATCACGTTCGGCAGAAGAGACGAGTAGGAAGGATTTCCCGTCCCGAGGTAAATATCCAGATAGCCGTCGTTGTCTATGTCTCCGAAATTGGAGCCCATCGGCATGAAAACCTTATCGAGGCCAACTTCCGCGGTCACATCCTTGAACGTCCCATTACCGAGATTGCGATAGAGCTTTAGAGTCTCGGCGTTGTGCGGAAGACCGAGATAGGTGCGCACGGATTCATCCACCGAAACGTAATAGCTGGTGACGAACAGATCGGGCCAGCCATCGTTGTCATAATCAAAGAACCAGGCCGCGAAGCTCTGCCAGGGCTTTTGCACCCCCGCCTGCAACGCCACTTCAGAGAACGTTCGATTGTGGTTGTTGTGAAACAGGAAGTTGTCGCCATTCAAGTTCGAAACGTAGAAATCAACGTAGCCATCGTTGTCGTAGTCGGCCGCCGTGATTGCTTTTGTATAGCCCACTCGATCCACTCCGGCAGCGTGAGAAATATTAGTGAAAGTGCCGTCGCCGTTGTTGTGAAAAAGCTGAAGCGGTGCGTTTTCGTTGCCTACGATAAGGTCTAGAAAACCGTCGTTATCAATGTCGGCCCAGGCGGCAGTCTGGGTTTGCGTCGCCGGTTCAGCCAAGCCGCTGCCGGCGGTTACGTCGGTGAATGTGCCATTGCAATTGTTTCGCAGAAGCGATTTGCGTTGCGGGAATTCCCATCCTCCGCGCAATATCAGAATATCGAGGCATCCATCATTGTTGTAATCCGTTTGCAGAAGATTTAAGCCGCCTAACTGGTCCGACAATCCGGCTTGCGCTGTCCTGTCCGTGAAGGTGCCGTCGCCGTTGTTGTGAAAAAAATGAAGCGGAGCGCACTGGTCATAGTCGGAGAGGACAACGTCCAGCAGGCCGTCATTGTCGAAGTCATCCACGATGATGCCGCCAGATTCGTCGTAAGTTTTGATTCCGGCGGCGGGGGCCACATCCACGAAGCGTCCCACGCTCTCCGAGGATTTGAAAAGCGAAGGGGCAATTAAGTATTTTTGCGGCACCTTGTCCGGGTACCTGCCCAAGGTCATGTACGCGATGTTAAGCAGCCATAGGATGTCATGAGCATCGGGCTGGCGCTCGAGATATTTGGTGAAGTACGCAACCGCTTTTTCGGAATCGGCAGTCTTCTGGTAGTGCACACCGGGTTGCAGTGGAAAAATGCAACTCTCGCCGGGGTTGCGATAGACATCATTCTCCATTTCGGATTTGTGAAGGTAGGCGATCCCCAAGACTTCTTCGAGTTCCGGCATGGCGCCCGGCAACTGTGTTGTTGCTATTTGGTATGCGGTCTCCCACTCGGCCACAGCTTTATCCATCGTGCCTTTGTATGAATAAAGGTTCGCCAGAGCGTAATGTGTCTCAATCGTGTCGAGGGGAGTGCCTTGCGCCAATCCTTCCGCGTTCATGCGCAACTGATTTTTCTCGAGTTGATCAAGGATAGTGGAGTATGACGTCTTGCGAACCTCGCACATTTTCTTCAAGTCCTGACTCCAGTTTTCAGGCTTGGAAAAACTGCGAAAGGCCAAATCAGCCTCGCCTTTTCCTCCCACGTTGGGCGAGTAGCGGATAGTCCCCGTAGCTTCTAATGGCAGGTTCTTCACCGGATTTTCGCTGGCGGGTTCAGAAGGCTCGTTCGACGATAGGACTTTCAGGATTGCGTACCCGGTCGGTATCTTGACCGGAGCTGTGACCTGTCCGGGCGCGATTCCGGTGAGCGCATTTCTTAGCTCGGAGCGCAAGGTTGCAGCATCGGTTGCGCCCATGTATCCGCCATTGTTGGCGGTTGCGTCCGTGGATTTTTTCTTTGCCAGAGCGGCAAAATCGGCGCCATTCTTAAGCCTTTCGAGAATCTCCTGCGCTTGCGCTGGAGAATCCACCACAATGATCTGGAGGGTTAGTTCGCGTGCTGCGGGAGCGCTTTGTCCGGCTAGAAGCGGAACAGAGAAAAAGAAACCCGCAAAGAATAGAATTGAGAGTCCAGCCGTCCCGCAAGGGATACGATTCGGAGGCGTGATCTGTTTTGAGAACCTACTCCACACGGTTGGCATACCCCGACAAGACTACACGCAGTTGAGCAAAGAATTTTCAAGCCCTGTCGAAACTTATTCGTAAAAACTATAGCATTGCATTCAAGTAAACGATTACCATGTGGCCGAACTCGTTAATTGCTACGTCGTGGAGGCACAACTCAAATGCTCGGACGCCGTGAATTTATCCGCAACACGATCGCCGGAACTGGAGCACTCTTATTTACGAGATATTCACCGTTCGCCGGAGCGACCGATTCCCTAAGCGATTCGCGAATTGAGGTTCTGCTCGAATGAGCCACTAGGAACAATCTCCCCAAATATCTACGGACATTTCGCCGAGAACCTGAGCGGCGTGATCTACGACGGAATATGGGTGGGCCAGAACTCAAAAGTTCCCAACGTGAATGGCATCCGCAAAGAATTGGTGGAAGAGATGCGGAAAATTAAGGCTCCTGTGGTTCGCTACCCCGGCGGCTGCTTTGCCGACAGCTATGACTGGCGCGACGGAATTGGTCCCAGCGACAAGCGCCCGCGCCGGACAAATTTCTGGTCATTCGGAGAAGCTGCAAACGCTCCCGCCAGTCACAAATATGATCCCAATCAGTTCGGAACGAACGAATTTGCACACTTCTGCAAGTTGATTGGAGCCGAACCTTATCTTGCCGCGAATGTGCGCAGTCTCCCGGCGGAAGATTTTTATCGCTGGGTGGAATATTGCAACTCGCCCGCAGGCAGTACAACACTCGCGGATACCCGTGCTACGGCGGGATTTTCCGACCCGTTCAACGTTCGTTACTGGGGAGTCGGAAACGAATCTTGGGGCTGCGGCGGGAATTTTACTGCACAAGAGTATGCGGTGGAATTTCGCCGATATACAACGTGGGTTCCGAGGTACGCACAAGATTTGTCATTCATAGCGTCAGGTCCCAATGACGATAGTTGGGATTGGACACGAGGTTTCCTCGAGGAGATTGTCAAAAAAGGACCGGGGCAGATTCGTTCGATTTATGGTCTCGCGCTTCATTACTATGCGTGGAACTTAAGCCGCGGGAAAACCCGGAATTGGGTTGAAGGCAAAGGTGACGCGCTCAAGTTCGATCCTGTGGATTGGTACGAACTGCTGAAACAGGGCGATGTGATGGAATCCCTCATTAACGGGCACTGGCAGGTAATGGGAGAACTTGATCGCGAGCACCATGTGAAGCTCGTAGTGGATGAATGGGGTCCGTGGTATCGGCCGGGCAGCGAGATGACGCCGGGCGATCAGATTGAGCAAACGCCCACGTTGCGCGACGCAGTTTTCAGCGGCATGACGCTCGACACTTTCAATCGCCATCCGGAGAAAGTTGCCATGGCGAATTGTGCCCAGCTCATCAACTGCCTGAACAGCTTGTACCTGGCACATGAGGACAAGTTTTGCGTTACTCCCGTGGGCCACGTTTTCGCAATGTACATGGCACATCAGGGTGGGCAAGCGCTCCGAACTGCCTTTTCCGCGCCGAATGTGGGCTACGACCGTGACGGCAAGCCTGCGTCTTTTTGGGGACTAAACGGTTCGGCTTCACTGCAAGATAAGAATCTGGTTCTGACCGTCGTGAATCCTCATGTGACGGAAGCTAGAGAAACGGAAATTGGCATTCGCGGCGGCGGGATAAAATCGGGCACCGCAACTACGCTGACCAATGCCGACATTCACGCGCACAACTCATTTGGACAAAGAGATGTTGTCGTTCCGCAGACAAAAGAAGTCACCGGCAATGGAAGCGTGCTCGCTTACACCTTCCCACCTGCTTCGGTGACAAAGCTGGCACTGGTTCTCACATAAGCACGGCGAAGTCAGATATTGAAAAGTTTTCGGGCGTCCAAAATCCCGATTGCCCTCTTAACTCTGGTGCTCGCTGTTTCGCTGCTACGCTGCGGCGGTGGAAACGGCACCGGTTCGACGAGCACTACAACCGCAGCAACATCGTCTCCGGTATTCTCCAACTATCACATGACCGGAGCCAATGTGCCGGTGCGTGATCCCAGTGTGATCCGGGTCGGCAGCAATTACTATGTTTTTGGAACGGACACCGGAGGCCCAGTTCAAGGTTCCTTGCCGATTCGCTGCTCAGCCGATCGCATAAATTGGACGGTATGCGGTTCCGTATTCGCCCAAATACCTGCCTGGGTCCGAACTCAAGTGCCTGGCATATTGGGCTTGTGGGCGCCAGACATTTCGTTCTTTAACGGTCTGTACCATGTCTACTATGCAGGCTCTACGTTCGGCGTCAACACATCCGTGATTGGGCTAGCTACCAACACAACTCTCGACCCGACAGACCCTACTTATTTATGGGTGGATCAAGGGGAAGTGCTCGGCTTCGGTTTCCACCGATGACTTCAACGCTATTGATCCCTCGATTCTGGTAGATACCGACGGCAGCGTTTGGCTTACCTATGGGAGTTATTGGACAGGAATCAAGCAACGACAAATTGATCCAGCGACCGGCATGCTTCTGACTTCGAATCCTACTGTCTATTCGTTGGCAGAACGTCCCAACGTGCAGTTTGATCCGATCGAGGGCACGTCGTTGGTTCACAAAGACAGCAACTATTATCTTTTCGCCTCGTTTGACAATTGCTGCGCGGCTGATCCGTTTCAGAGCACTTATCGCATCATGGTTGGCCGTGGCAGCGGTCCCCACGGTCCTTTTGTAGATGAGAACGGAATCCCCATGCTTGAGGGCGGAGGAACACAACTTCTCGGTGGCAATGGTGCAACCTGGAATGCACCTGGCGGGGCAACCGTTTATCCGGATGCGCAACAAGGCGACACGATTGTTTTCCACGCGCTCCATCTACCCGATGGAGCGCCTTATCTCTTTGTCAATTCTTTGACCTGGGTGAACGGATGGCCGCAGATTCAACCGTAAAGAGCTTGCGAATCAAGAATGTTCATTTATCGCAAGCGAGAAAATATGTGGCAGGGCAACATCGTGCAGTGCGTGAGAGTTGAACATTGGAAGTGATATCGTATCCGGGAGCCACACAGTAGTCGCTTGTCTAAGGGAAACAACACAACTATGCGGGCCAAAGCAAGCCTCATTTTGTTCCTGCTTCTAATTTCTCCGCTGCTTTCGCGGAGACAACTCCTCAATGGACCAAACAGCAGGCCAATGATTGGTACTCGAACCAGCCTTGGTTGGTGGGAAGCAATTTCATTCCCAGCACCGCGATTAACGAGTTGGAAATGTGGCAGGCCGATACGTTCGATTTACCGACCATTGACCGCGAATTGGGATGGGCCCAGGGTTTGGGAATGAACACAATGCGGGTATTCCTCCACAATCTCGTGTGGCAAGAGGATTCGAAGAGGCTTCCTCAATCGGATGGAGCAGTTTCTGGCGGTCGCAGACAGGCACTATATTCGAATCACGTTCGTACTACTGGATTCAGTTTGGGATCCATACCCGAAGCCGGGTAAACAGCGCGAGCCGCGTCCGCATGTGCACAATTCGGGTTGGGTTCAAGCCCCAGGCGCAGACATATTGAAGGACCCATCTCACTGGAACAAGACATTGAAACCCTATGTCCTCGGGGTACTGATTCATTTTCGAAATGACAAGCGTATTTTGATGTGGGATCTGATGAACGAACCCGACAATGATAATCCGCCTTATAAAGCCGAGGAACTTCCTGACAAAGCGCAACGGGCTCTCGCGCTGCTTCGAGAAGAATGGGTGTGGGCAAGAACCGCGAAGGTTTCCCAGCCTTTAACGAGCGGCGTGTGGAAGGGTGACTGGTCAGACGACGCACATCTTAGCGAGACCGCCAGGTTTCAACTGCACAACTCCGACGTGATCACGTTTCACAGTTACGAACCGCCAGAGAAGATGAAAGCACGCATCCAATCACTAAAGAGGTTTGGGCGGCCAATCATTTGCACCGAATATATGGCGCGGCCTTTAGGCAGCACATTCGAATCCATTCTGCCCTTGCTCAAATCCGAACATGTGGGTGCTTATAACTGGGGATTCGTGAATGGGAAATCGCAAACGATTTATCCGTGGGACTCGTGGGAAAAGACGTACATTGCGGAACCCGCCGTGTGGTTCCACGACATTTTTCGTGCTGACGGCACGCCCTACGATCCGAAAGAAGTCGCGCTGATCAAAAGCCTAACCGAGGGAAATGCTTCTGACTTGCACTAAGCGACCATGCGGCAACATTGCAACGGGCGCGAAATGGAGCCTTCGCCGGCGGCATGTCTTTTTTTTGAGCCTGGCACTTCTTTGGATCACTGCTTTCTCGAGTGCCCAAACCGGCGATCAAAAATCCGATGAAGTCCCTGCACCCTCGCAGAACCAAGGCGCTGTATCCACCGGCGGTGTCCACGCTCCCGTACTCGATGAGGAGAAGCGGCCAATCACTGCCGGCGGATTCGTGGACAGCGGTCCAATCGTCTTTCAGGACATTGCCGAAAAAGCCGGTCTCACTTCCTGGCGGCATGTCATGGGCACGCCTCAGAAAAAATTCATTCTGGAGACGGTCGGCTCCGGCGTGGCCTTACTCGACTATGACAATGACGGATGGCTCGATATTTATCTCGTCAATGGATCAACTTACGATGCGATGTCGGGCAAAGCCACGCCACCGCATGCCGCGCTGTTTCACAACAATCACGATGGCACATTCACGGACGTGGCCGCAAAGGCCGGCGTAACCAACGACCGCTGGGGCTTCGGCGTCGCCGTCGGCGATTACGATAACGACGGCTGGCCGGATATGTACGTCAGCAATTTCGGCAAGAACCGCCTCTATCACAACAATCACGACGGCACTTTCACGGATGTAGCCGAGAAGGCGGGAGTAGCTCTCGGGAACTGGTCAACTGGCGCTACTTTCGGCGATTATGACGGCGATGGCCGCCTGGATTTATTTGTTCCCGGATACGTCCATTATGACATCGATCATCCGCCGGTGCCCGGCTCTGCTGTGGTACGGTTTACTCTACTGCCAGTTCCGCGGCATCAATGTGATGTGCGGTCCGCGCGGACTAAAGGGCGAGCGCGATCATCTGTTTCACAACAATGGCGACGGCACATTCACCGACGTGAGCGAGAAGGCCGGCGTGGGCGACGCCAAGGCTTACTACGGGCTCACGGCAGTTTTTGCGGATGTCAACAATGACGGCAAACCCGACTTGATGGTGGCCAACGATTCTACTCCGAACTATCTGTACCTGAATAAAGGCAATGGCACATTCGAGGATGTGAGCTATGCGTCCGGCTATGCGTTCAATGAGAATGGGCGCGAAACCGCTTCGATGGGAATTGCGGTCGGCGATTATCGAAATAATGGACTCCTCGATCTATACAACACCGTTTTCTCCGATGACTACAATCCGCTGTACCGCAACGAAGGCGGCGGAAACTTCACCGACATCAGCTACCGCATCGGGCATCGCCGAGGTGACCATTCCTTTTCTGGGATGGGGAACGGGCTTTCTCGACTTACGACAATGATGGCTGGAAAGATCTGTTTGTAGCGAATGGGCACGTGTATCCGGAGGTGGACAATAGCGGGTGGGGGACGACGTTCGCGGAGCGGCCTCTGCTTTTTCATAACTTCAAAGGCGAAAAGTTCGAGATCATGCCGGCAGTGAAGGGCACCGGCTTGGCAGAATTACTGACTGCTCGCGGCGCCGCGTTTGGAGATTTATTTAATGACGGCAAGATTGACGTGGTCATAAACCAGTTGGATCGGATGCCGGTGCTTTTGCGGAACGTCAGCGGGGATGAAGAACCACTGGGTGGGCCTCAAGCTGATTGGGGGTCCTAAGAGCCCGCGCGACGCGGTGGGATCAACCGTTTATCTCACTGCTGGAGGCGTTCGGCAGCGCGGCGATGTCTTGAGCGGGGGAAGTTTCGCCTCATCCAACGATCAGCGGCTTCACTTCGGGTTGGGCATGAACACCACCATTCAAGATGTTGAGATTCACTGGCCGAGTGGTGGGACTCAGCGGGTAAAGTTGCCGGACATTGACCGCTATTATTCCATCGAGGAAGGCAAGGGAATCGTGCCGGCTGCGAAGAGCGGGATGGGCGTCTCAGCCGCGAAGCCAACTCAATAAGGTCGCCTCGGGTTACCGGGAATTGAGCATCCGCATTCCGAGGGTTTCTTCTCACCTGAGCAATCGTTTACCGTAAACAGAAATTTCTTGACAACTGTAATGCTTTAATACTAGAGTCAGCCGGAATTGAATAACAGTAGAAAAATGGCGGCTTCGGAGAATAGATTCCGGAGGTTGGTTGCGAGCAGCTTATTGATTGCTGTTGCTTTGTGTCCTGTCGCCTTATCGCAGACCTCCGCGGTCGAGAAAGCGTTTCACCAGGGAACTGAGGCTCTTCGAAACGGTCAGTTGGAAGTGGCTTCTGACGATTTTTCCAAAGTGATCGCGCTCTCCCCGGCGTTTGCCGAAGCATACTTCAATCTCGGCCTCGCCCGGCTCCAACAGGGCAATTTCGATGGCGCCGTAGGTCCATTGGAAAAAAGCCTCGCATTGAAACCGAAGCTGCGTGGGGCCAATCTCTTTCTGGGAATCGCCCGCTATCGCGAGAATAACTATGCTCAAGCCATAGCAGCATTAAAGCGGGAGACCCAGATAGATCCCAAGAATCCTAAAGTCTTCATGTGGCTCGGGGTGGCACAGTTAGGCGCGGGAGACGCGGCGGCAGCCACGGTCAGCCTCGATCACGCGGCTGCGCTGAGTCCGGATGATGTGGACATTCTTTACCATCGCGGCCGCGCCCATATGCTGGTTTCAAAAGAGAGCTATGAGCAGATGTACAAGGCCGATCCGACATCGTGGCGGGTTCACCAGGTGCTTGCGCAATCGTTCGTGGAACAAGACCGTTTCGACGAAGCCGTAAACGAATGCCAGAAGGCTATTGCAGCCATGCCGCGGGAACCTGGCCTGCACGAAGAGCTGGCCGACGTGTATTGGAAACAGAACCAACTACCAAAGGCGGAAAGCGAATTTCAAAACGAGTTACAAATAGATCCTCAAAGCTTCTCGTCCATGTATAAGCTTGCAGTAGTTAGTATCGAGCGTTCCAAGCCGGACGTCGCCGCGAAGTTGCTAACCGAAGTGCTAAATCGAAGTCCAAAGTATCCGAATGCCAACTACCAGCTCGGCCGGGCGGAAGCGCAGATGGGAAACACCTACGCTGCGATTAGCAATTTTTCCGCTGCTGTGGCTGATGGGAAAGCAGATGCGGAAACATTGCGGCAATCCTATTACCAACTGGCACAGCTTTACCGGCGCGAACAGAAGACGGAAGAATCCCAAGCCGCGCTGGGCAAGTTCATGCAACTCAAGCAACAGGCCGACGCGCAACAGGCTCAGAAGCTGCAAGATAAGTTGAGCCGTTCGACGCAGATGCAGGACGCGGCACAGTAAGAGCAGCATAAGAGATTTCCCTGAGAGGGGAACATTTTTGCAAATTGTGAGTAAACGTTATCCGGTAGGCGGCACCAATTCTCAAAGTTGGTCGGAGGGGGACATGCACTTTCTCGAAGAACATAGCGCATTGCGTAACTTCATTCGCCTTGCTTCATTATTGATCGGCGCGACAATCCTGCTATTCAGCGTAGCCTTGGGGCAATCAAACCAGGGTTCTGTCGCGGGAAATGTCCTGGACCCGACCGGTGCCGTCGTTGGGGGCGCGAAGATCACCGCTAAGGGCACCACCACCGGAACGACTTATGAAACTAAATCAAGTGACGCCGGCGCCTACAGATTCCCTAACATGAGCATCGGGGCATATGACATCACGGCTACGGCGCCAGGTTTTAAGACGGCAACCCTCACTGGCGTGATAGTGCAAGTCGCGACCACGAGTTCGCTGGATATCAAACTGCAAACCGGCACGGTGACTGAAAATGTGGAGGTAGATGCGAATGCTCCCACTGTGCAATCTGAGAGTTCGGATATTGGTGCTGTTATCTCCCAGAAGCAGACCCTGGATCTTCCTCTCGCGCTCGGCAGTACGGTTCAGGCCATGCGGTCGCCAGAGGCCTTTGTCTTCCTGACTCCGGGAGTCGTTGGTCCGGGATCAGATTCTGGTAACGGCGGAACTTTCGAATCCAAGATTACCGGCGGTCAGAATTACGCAACCGAGGTATTGCTCGACGGCGCGGGCACGACTAGATCGGAAAACGGATCGTCATTCGACGAGACTGCGCCCTCAGTGGAAGCGTTGAGCGAATTCAAAGTAATCACTTCCACTCTGCCCGCAGAGTTTGGACGAACCACTGGAGGCATTGAGAGCTTCAGCACAAAGGCCGGAACGAACGATTATCACGGAGTCCTCTATGAACTTTTCCGGAATGAGGATCTGGATGCCAATGTTTGGGGAAATAACTATAATCTCGCGAACAACATTGGACCGAGATCAGCAAGCCAGCGACCGCTGGACCGGCAAAATGACTACGGCGGGGCCTTTGGAGGGCCACTCCGCATTCCGCATATCTACAACGGCAAAGACAAGACTTTTTTCTTCTTCTCTTGGGAACAGTACCGTCAGACGCAGGGCGGTGTGAGCACCGATACCGTGCCGACCACTCCGGAACGGGGCGGCGATTTCTCGGACATACTCAATACGGGGAATATACTTGGAACGAATCCTTGCGATGGCACACCGATTTACCAGGGAGAAATTTTCGATCCTGCAACGACCCAAACAGTAGGCGGCGTCGAGTGCCGGACAGCTTTCTTGAATGAGGCGGCGAGCGGAGGGAAGAACGCTATCCCCGCAGGGCGAATTACAACCGTCGGTGCAAATATACTTTCGTACTACCCGACTCCACAGAATGGGAATTTGAACAATAATTTTCTATTCCCGTTCAGTTTCCCCATACTGGATACGACAACCACTTTTCGCATTGATCAGAACATCACGGCGAAGAGTAAGGCGTATTTTACATATTCTTCTCGCGAAAACACCCGTGCCTCCACCCAACCCCTATTTACCGGGCCCGCCGGATCTGGGAGGGATCAGTTCTTTGGTACCCACTACATTCGGTTTGGGTATGACTACACAATATCTCCGACCCTGCTGAATCACCTCAGCCTTGGCTATAACCGGACCAACAGCAAGAATGTTGGCGCTGGCGTAGGCTTGGGGAAAGGTACTGACTGGGACGCAAAGCTGGGCATTACAGGGGCGAGCGGCACACTGTTCCCTCAAATCGCCAATTCATCCACCCCGACGCAACTAGGCGATAACGTGGATGGCGATACCATTGACAACGGGTTCCGTTTTGCCGATACCTTGAACTGGGTGAAAGGCAAACACGAATTCAAAATTGGATACGAACAGTGGTATCAGCAATACTCTCCGCTTGACTTCAGCAACACCAGCGGGTCTCTCAATTTTACGAATGGCGAAACCTCGGCAACGACTAGTTCGGCAATACAAAATGGCCTGACCGGCAGCGGCACCGCTAGTTTACTGCTGGGCGTTCCTAATACTGGATCGGTCACCGTAAAGGCCGGCCAATCTCGCTGGCTGAGGAACTACTATGCCGGATTCTTCCAGGATAGTTTTAAAATCACGCCAACTTTGGTCATCAACTATGGTTTGCGCTATGAGATTGACCAACCTTTCAAAGAAGCCTACGGCGATACTTCTACTATCAACCTGACGCAACCGAATCCCGGAGCCGGCAATCTGCCGGGAGTGCTCGAATTCGCCGGCAAGGGTGCCGGACGAAATGGCAATGTCAACGAACGTTGGGCGAATACCTGGTTTAAGGATTTTGGTCCTCGGCTCGGATTCGCGTGGTCGCCTTCGATGTTCAACGGCAAGACCGTGTTTCGCGGAGGGTATGGAATCATTTACGGTGGGCTGCAATACGCCGATTTCGGGGGCGACAACCGGACCGGATTCCAGGCGAATCCTTCATTCAACAGTCCGCAAGGCTTCGATCCGGCGTTTGCTCTAAGCTCGGGCTTCCCCGGTTTCCCGGCGCCTCCAAATCTCGATCCCACTCAATTGAACTTCCAGGGTCCCACGTACATTGATCCTTCGTACGGGAGGCCTCCCATGGTCCAGAACTGGAGCGCAGAAATCCAGCACCAACTCGCCACGGATTTGATTATTGACGTGGGCTACGTTGGAGAACACTCCACCCATCTGCGCTCGAATTTCGACGCCGTGAACTCTCTTGATCCAAAATATTTCTCATTGGGAGGGCTTCTTGCGGCACCTATCAGTTCACCGCAGGCTGCAGCCGCCGGGATTAATCCCCCGTATGCGGGTTTCCCGGGCAACTTAATCGTGGCCCAGGCGCTTGTTCCATTCCCGCAATATTTCGGTTTCAACACCGATTGCTGCTTGGAGGATCTCGGGCAGTCCACGTACAACGCTTTGGAAGCTTCATTAACACGCCGCTTTCACAACGGTCTCAACTTGATGGCCTCCTATACCTGGTCGAAGACCTTAACCGATGCAGACGCAGCCTTGCCTTTCTTTGCTACCCTGCATCAAGGCGGAGCGCCCCAGGATCCGTTCAACAAGAATGGAGACAAGGCAATCAGCAACCAGGACCTGCCGCAAAATTTTGTCGTCAGCTATATCTACGAGCTGCCGTTCGGCAAGAACAAGAAGTTTCTGAATCACCCCGGCGTTATGGACAAGGTTGTGGGCGGGTGGTCAATCAGTGGTGTCCAACGATATGAGAGCGGCCAACCTCTGGCGTTTGGTTGCGCCTCGGGTGTTCCGGCCTTCGCTGGTTGCATACGCTTCGACCAGGTGCCTGGGAGTTCGATCATAAGCTCTGCATATAAGAGCGGAAATTGGGACCCGGTTACGCAACCCATATTCAACTCCATTGATCTTTCCAACGTCGTGAATCCTGGGCAAGCCGCGTTCGATGATCCGAACGCCCCCGCCAAAGTCACGGCTCGCGGCAGCTATACATTCGGTACTCTGCCCAGAGTTGACGGAGCTGTCCGTATGGCCCCTTATCTCAGCGAGGACTTTAATTTCCTGAAACGCACTAAGATCACCGAAGGTACCGACGTTCTGTTGCAGGTCAGTCTGATAAACGCTTTCAATCGCCACATTTGGAATCGGCCGGAGGACTTGAATCCGTACGATTCGCAATTGAACCCGTCAAATCCTTCCGCCCCTACGAATTTCGGATTGATCCAATATGACAACTTCTCTAACACAGGAGGCGGCAGTTATCTTCTGTTGCCTAGAAAAATACAACTGCAATTGAAAATTGAGTTCTAAGGTTGTTTCATATAACAGCGGGCCGTCCCCACAGGCGGCCCGTTTCTTTTGTGTGAACAGGAAATTTGCAAGGCGGCGGGCATTATCGGCGTGAGATGTAAACTACCTGAAATGTCTCGGGCGATATCTGTTTTGGTTGTGACCGCGGTCGCTGCTATTTTCTGTTTCTCTCAGAGTCCGCCTTCGGTGCCCGCCAGCAACGCCGTTCCAGGACGGTTCGTAGACGCAACTGAGAAACTTGGCATTCATTTCAAGCACGAAGCCTCCCCGACTTCCAAAAAATATCTCCTCGAAACCATGGGCTCCGGGGTCGCCTTATTCGACTATGACAACGACGGCCGCTTGGATATTTTCTTCGCCAATGGCGCTCATCTCGATGACCCAATGCCAAAGGGAGCGTTTCCAAAGAAGGACGATCCAAAATACTGGAACCGCCTCTATCACCAGAAGCCGGATGGAACCTTCGAAGACGTAACCGAAAAGGCAGGACTCTCGGGCATCGGGTATTCAACTGGTGTCGCTGTCGGCGATTATGACAACGATGGTAACGAAGATCTATTTGTGGCGGGCTATGGCCGGAGCACGCTTTATCACAACAACGGGAATGGGACTTTTACTGACGTCACCGATGCCGCAGGAGTCGCAGGTTCAGGATGGGCGACCAGCGCCGCCTGGGTGGATTACGACAATGACGGGCGGTTGGATCTCGTTGTTGTCCGTTACATGGAATGGGATTTCGACGACATCTATTGCGGCGAAAGAAAAGCAGGATACCGGGCCTATTGTCATCCTGACATTTTCAAACCGATTTCTATTCTTCTTTATCACAATGATGGTAACGGTAAATTCACCGAGGTATCCCACAAAGCCGGCGTAGATAAGCCTGGCAAGGGATTGGGCGTGGCGATCGCCGATTACGATCATGACGGCTGGCCGGATATTCTGATTACCAATGACTCCGTTCCCGAGCAGCTATTTCACAATAAGGGCGATGGAACGTTTGAGGAAGTGGCGATGGTTTCCGGTCTCGCTCTCGATGGAAGCGGTGCGACCTACGCGGGCATGGGTGTGGATTTTGAGGACTACACGAACGACGGCTGGCCTGACGTGGTGATTACAGATTTGGCCAATCAACGCTATGCCCTCTACAAGAATGGCGGCGATGGCACCTTTGACTATTTGACCAATCCCACAAGTTTGGGAGCAATGACGTTGTTGCACTCAGGCTGGGGAGTCAAATTCCTCGACTATGATAACGATGGCTGGAAGGATCTTTTCGTCGCGCAGTCCCATGTGATGGATACGATTGAGATCCAGGAGCCGCATCTCCATTATCGCGAGCCACCTCTTCTTGCGTGGAATGATAAAGGCCAGAAGTTCGTGGATGTCTCTGCGGCGTCGGGTGACATCTTTCAACAGAAGTGGGTTGGCCGCGGACTGGCAATCGGCGACATCAACAATGATGGAAAAGTGGACGTAGTAGTTACTTCCAACAATGGGCCGGCCTGGGTGCTGATGAATGAAACACCGACTCACAACCACTGGATTACGTTGAAGCTGGTCGGAGTGAAGAGTAACCGCGATGGCATCGGGGCGCAGGTCACAGTTTCAACCGACGCCGGCAAGCAATACGCAACCGTAACGACCGGCGGAAGCTACGAATCATCGAGCGATCCGCGTGTTCATTTTGGACTAGGCAGCGCGACTTCCGTAAAACTGATTAGTATCCGGTGGCCAAGCGGAATCGTTCAGACGTTGGCGGACACCAAGGCTGACCAAATTCTCAGCGTGACGGAAGGGGTGTCATCTGCGAAATAGCAATACAGGCATGCTCAGTTGGACAACCGAAGGTTTCCTAATTCTTGCCGTCTGCATGGCAGTCGCGGCGAAGGCTTTTCCGCAAGCTAACGGAATGCAGCAGGCGATGAGTTTGTTCCAGCAGCAGCGCTGGGCGGAATGTGCCACCGCATTTGCGCAGATTGAAAAAGGACAGCCTGGTGCAACGGATGCCCTGCTCTACGAGGGGAAATGCTTAATTAACCTGGGGCATTTTAAAGAGGCCGACACTATCATCCAGTCCTATATCACGGCACATCCTCACTCCGAAGATGGTTCATACCTGATCGCCTACATTCGCTTTCGTGAAGATAAGCCAAAGGAATCTCTTCAGTTATTTACCGATGCAGGAAAATTGAAGCCGCCAACCGCAGACGATCTAAAGATCGTCGCGCTCGATTATGTGTTGCTGAATGACTTTTCTGATGCCGGCCGTTATCTCGACATCGCTCTCAAACTGGAGCCCAATAATCTGGAAGCCCGCTATCATCTCGGGCGCGTGCGATATGAACAGAATCGCTTCGATGAGGCGATTGCCGCATTTCAAGAGGTGCTCAAACACGATCCCAACGATGTGAAAGCGGAAGAGAATCTGGGGCTATGTCTGGAAGCCAAGAATCAAACGGATCAGGCGATTGCGGCTTATCGCAAAGCGATTGAATTCGACGCGAGTGCGAAAGATCATACGGAACAGCCATATCTGGATTTGGGAACCCTCCTGATCAAGTTGAACCAGGCGAAGAACGCAGTGCCGGTGCTCTCGCAGGCAAAAGAAATTAATCCCAAATCGAGCAAAGTTCATTACCAGCTGGGTAAGGCCTATTTTGATATGAGCCTGTTGCCGGATGCGAAGACGGCGGCCGAGAACGCGGCAAGCTTGAATCCAGACGACATTCCTACGCACTACTTGCTGGGGAAAATCTATCAGCGCCTTGGGAAGTCCGATTTGGCGGCAAAGCAATTCAAACTTACTGAGACGCTAACCCGCACGCAGGAAATGAAATCTGGAGGTATGGGAATGGCTCTCGGGACGGAAACTAAGTAGTGCTAGATCAGCCAGACACTTCGGATACCAGAAAGTTTTCGAGCAGTATTCAGGCATGACTGCCTCAACAACGATCACCCGGGTACTTCTTTTTGTTTCGCTCTTCGTGTTCTGTTCTTTTTCTTTCGCTCAGGCGGTACCGTCCTCAAACTTCTCACTGATTAGAGATGCGGCTGAGGCCATCGCGGCGGGAAAACTCGACGTTGCCGAAAATGAGCTGCAAACCGTGCTCAGGGCTGATCCCAAAGAATATCGAGCATTGAATTTGCTTGGTGTTGTGCGCGCCCAGCAACATCGTGAAAAAGAAGCCGAGCAATTGTTCAAGCAGGCGATCGCGCAGAAGCCCGATTTCGCCAGTGCGCACGTAGATCTCGGCCTTCTGTATTCCCAAACGAATCGCGAGGTCGAAGCTGTTTCCGAATTTCAGAAAACGTTAGTGATTGATCCCTCCCGGAGCGATGCCCGGGCAGCGCTGGTGAACGTATATCGAACTCAGGCTATGTCCGCGGCACAATCGCAAAATCTCGAGAAGGCTTTATCTCTGCTGATAAAGGCCCGCAAGCTGAGTCCGAATAACCACGATGTTTTATTCGAATTTGGGATGATCGCGCTCAGAATGTCTCTTTTTCCCGACGCAATTCAGGCTTTTCAGGAGGCCTTGCAGACAGAAAAAAATGACAGCAAGGCGATTTATGGATTGGGCAGAGCGCAGATTGGATTGACGAAGTTCCAGGACGCAAAAGAATCATTTGAGCGATATTTGCAATGCGCCCCGACGATGCGAGCGGATACTACGCCTTGGGTTTCGTGCTGCGGGCACTGCAACAGGTACCAGAAGCACGCCAGGAATTTGAAAAGTCAATTCAGCTTCAGCCAGTTCAAACCGAATCCTACTTTTGTCTCGGATTGCTTGATCTGGACGAGAACAAATTAGCCGACGCGTCGAAACACTTTGCCGAAGCCTTAAAGCAAGATCCGAAACACGCCGGTGCACTGACCGGTGTTGGACGGGTTGCGTTTCAGCGAAAACAGTACCTGTCTGCGGTTGATGTGCTGCAACAAGCGATTGCGTCCGATCCCAATCTTCGCGAAGCCCACTATTATCTCGGCATGGCTTATGGGCGTCTCGGAAGAAGCGATGACTCACAAAAAGAGCTTCAGAGAGCCGGCCAGCTCGACCGCGAAGAAGTTCAGAAACAGAAATACGTCCTGAAGTTGTTAAATCCGGATGAAGAAGCCGGTGCCGGCGCCACCAAGCCAAAGTAAGTTGTCATATTTAGCGGAGCCGAGCTTCCGCCTAGGGAAGCTCAAGGAAACCGAAACATCCTTACTTCGCATCGCCTTCCAGCGCAGCGTGCGGCCAGCCCTTCACCCACGCAATGGACGAGATCTGAAGATAGGCGGCGCCCGTCTTACCGTCATACGCATGGAACACGATGATGTCGCCCTTCTTCGATTGCAAGATAGATTCTCCTCCAGGTCCGACCCAGCGGTCATTGCCCACAAGCAGAGGAGTTCCACCGCCTTCCAACATCGCCTTGCCCTCTGCGTCCACGTAGGGACCGGTCATATTTCGGGACCGTCCAACCATCGTCTTGTAGTTGCTCTTCGTGCCGCGGCAGCACAGGTCAAAAGAAACAGACAGGTAGTAATAGCCGCCGTGATGAACAACAAACGGGGCTTCGATCGCCTGCCAATTGCCCGGCAGCCCCGGAGGATTTGGCGGCGGGTTATCAGGCCGCTTCCGGCTCGCGAGCGAATATAGCTTTGTGTCTTCGGTCGAGAGCTTGCCCGTCTTGCGATCTATCCGGCGCATCTTGATTCCACTCCAAAAGCTGCCGAATGCGAGCCACGTGCGACCTTGGGCGTCAATACTAAGGTTTGGATCAATCGCGTTGAAATCATCTTCGGTGTGCGATTCCAGTACCAGCCCTTCATCCTCCCAATGGAAATCAGGGCTCTTCGGATCGAGCGTTTTATTAGTAAGCAGTGCAATGCCGGAGGTGTTTTTTCCGAAAACGGAGAACGCGTAATACAAGTGATATCTGCCATCGAAGTAAGAGATATCGGGAGCCCACAGTTCTCTGGTTTTCGGACTTTCTTTCTTGATCCAGTCGGGGACGCTGTCGAACACGTAACCGCAATGGCTCCAGTGCTGCAAATCTTTCGAACAGCGAATAGGGAGTTCGCCTTTACGGTCGGGCCCGTTGGCAGTGGAGAAGAGATACCACGTGTCTCCATCTTTAATGATGGAGGGATCATGAGTGAATTCGACATCGCCCTCCAGCTTGAATGCATGGGGGTGCGTCGAGTCCGACTTGGCAGACGAGGCGCCGGTGCAGGCGAATATTAAAAGGAGAACGAAGAACATACCGGACTTAAAGATTTCATTTTTCCTCCCCAATAATTTACCAATCAGATCAGGAAATCATGGCCGCATTCCAAATTCTATCGGTTCCAAATGCCGGTGATTACTTTTGCGTGCGAGTCTCCGGCATTCAGCGGCTGAACCCCAAAATTATCTTCGATCGTTCTGAGGATGTCGTAGTGGTTGTAATGTGTGTCCACTTTTTGGCCCGGCTTAACCATGTCCCCCAAAAACACGGTGTAGATGTGATTGCTTTTTCTTTCCGGGGCCTCGCTCTCGTCGAACGTCACAATGAGAAGTGTGCCCGCGCGCGAATCGGAAGGGAACCAGTTTTCCATAAAGTTCTTAAGCCAGGTGGAAGCCGTGCCGAGATTTGTGTCATGGCCATCGTCGTCCATGTTCGGCGAATAAAACATATAGGTTGGCAGCGCCTTGTACTTAGAATCCTTCGGGTCCAGGCGGGAATTCTCGACATCCGTAACAAAAGCGTTGTGCGGATTTTTCGTATCCACTGACACGACATTTTGAGGTTCTTGTTTTTGCACTTTTTGAAAGCTTAAAAACGGCACATGTTTTCGCGCGTACTTAGTGGCATCGTAAAGGTACGCTGGCTTACCCGGCTTTCCCGGATATTCTTCCGCATAATTTTTCCAGTCCAGTTCATCGCCAATCGTTCTGTGTTGATTGTCGTCGGGGAAGTCTTTCTGATCGTCTCCGAATATTCCGCGCATGCCAAAAGTGCTGCCAGCGATCAATCCCAAATAGTTGGGATAAGAAGGATGCGCCAGGCCATGGAAATCAGTGAACTCAACGCCCTCGTCAGCAAGTTGCTTTAGATATTTATCCTTGATCGCTGCGACGTAGGCCTGATTTTCCAGGATGACAATTAGCACTCGATCAAAATGCTTATGTGGGTTCGCTGCCGGTGCGCTTGATGCGACCGAAGGGGCTTGCTGCGCGGCGCTACGGACGGCAACAATCATCAGCAAAAATAGGACCATGCGTCTCATTTGAGCTCCAATATTCCTACGTTAACATGTGATCGCGTGGCGCGGGCGCCTTCGTCCGCGATTCTTGTACCATGAAGAACGATGCCGGACGCGGTCAGTCACGCCAGCCTGAGAGTTCTTGAGTTTGAGTCGCTGCGCCAGTTATTGCGCGGATACACGCAGTCACCATTCGGGCAAAAGAAGGTTGCTCAACTCGCCCCCTCCACCGGCCGGGATTGGATTGAAAATCAGCAAACCCTGACCAGCGAGATTCGCGAGTTCCGTCGCGTGGGCGGAAGGTTCGACTTCGTCGGCTTGTTTGAAATTACTCCGCACTTACAGAAATCAAAAATATCAGGCGCTGTTCTCGAAACCACAGAAATCCGCGATGTCATTCTCGTTGTGGATCGAGCGGCCGAGTGGCGGCAGATTGCCTTGAATCCACCTTCGGCGATGAAAGTGCCGTGGACGACCGTGGCGAACCTCTCTAGTAGAATCGTGGACTTCTCGGACTTCCTGCGAAGCTTTCGTGGAAAGATTCAGCCTGACGGCACGCTTGAAGACAAAGCCTCGCCAGAACTTGCGCGGATTCGCCGCGAGATCGAAAAACAGCGTCGCCAGATACAAGAGTCGCTTCGTGGCTACCTGCGCCGGCTGGCCGAGGGCGGAACAGTGCAGGATGAACTGATCACAATTCGCGGAGAGCGTTTTGTGATTCCGGTGAAGGTCGAGCAGAAGAGACGTGTACAAGGCGTGGTGCACGGAGCGAGTTCTAGTGGACAGACAGTCTTTGTCGAGCCACTCGAAACGATCGAGCAAAATAATGAACTCGTCCGCCTGCTGGATGAAGAGCAGGCGGAAATATACCGCATTCTGTTGGAGATGACGCAGCGAATCGGAGAACATGCTGATTCCATCCTCGCGGCGGTAGAAATCCTCGGTGAGATCGAACTGCAATTCGCCAAAGCCAGATTCGCCGAAGATTACGATTGCGTTCCGGTGACATTCACCGAACACAGACGGGCTGAGCCCGCCACGGACGGACGAGGACGCCCGTCCCCCCACGAGGACAACAATCATCTGATTCTGCACAACGCACGCCATCCGCTGCTTGAGCGGAATCTGAAATCGAAGTCCGGCACCATAGTTCCAATCACCATCGAATTGGAGGGCGAAGCCCGGGAACTTGTAATCACCGGCCCAAACACCGGCGGAAAGACGGTGGCCCTGAAAACTCTGGGCCTTCTCGCCCTCATGGCTCAATCGGGAATCCCAGTCCCCGCCCACCGCGCCGAACTGCCGATCTTCGATGCCGTTCTCGCCGATATTGGCGACTATCAATCCATCGAACAGAATCTCTCTACTTTTTCCGCGCATGTCACAAACATTGATTTCATTTCGCGAACTGCGACATCGCGATCACTCGTTTTACTTGACGAGTTGGGCTCAGCGACCGATCCCGAGGAAGGCGCCGCGCTGGCAGTCGCTATCGCTGACCACTTTCTCCGCATCGGGTGCGTCACCGTGATTTCGACTCATCACACTTCGCTCAAGGTTTATGGCGCGAATACAAACGGCGTCGTGAACGCTTCTGTCGGATTCAACGAAACATCACTCCAGCCAACTTATGAGTTGAAAATCGGAGTTCCCGGAGCCTCGGCAGGAATCAACATCGCGCGGCGGCTGGGCTTGAATCCCTCAATCATTGAATCGGCGTTCTCCCGCTTGGGAACCCAGGCTCGCGACGTTGGCCAATTTCTGGACCGCCTGCATTCCGATCTGCGCGATGTCGCAGAAGAGCGAAGTCATTTGCGAGTCCGGGAAGAGGAACTCGAGCGAGAGAGAGACCGGCTCAATTCCGAAGGGAAAAAGGAACAGCAGGCAAAAGTAAAAGAAATGGAAAAGAAGCTGGAAAGCGTTCTGCGAGATTTTGAATATCACGCTCGCGAAGCTGTGACCGCAATCCAGGACAGGGCTGCCGCGCAAAAACTGTCGAAAGATGCGGAACGGCGCATATCCAAACTGCGGCGCGATTTCCGCGAACAGTTCGATTCGACCATCGTGGCGCACCACACGGGCGCTGATCAAGGCGACCCGCATGCGCAACCTCAAATCATCAAGCATGTTTCCGAAGGAGACACGGTGAAGCTCAAGTCCGTTGGACGCCCGGCGAAAATTACGCGACGCATTGACGACAATCATTTCGAGGTCGAAATCGGCGCGATGAAGATGAAAATCGCCCGCGACGATGTTGCTGAAGTGTTGGTAACCGGCTCGCAGTCTCCAGTCACAGCAGCGCGTTCTCGCGGAATTTCGGTTTCGTTGGAGAACGAAAATCAGAACATGCCGTCTGAGATCAATGTAATTGGCCGCACCGTGGATGAAGCCACCGCCGAAGTCGAAAAATTTGTAGATCGCGCATTCCTGGCTGGATTACCGCGCGTGCGCGTAGTTCACGGCAGCGGCATGGGCATCCTGCGAAAAGCGTTGCGACAATTTTTGCAGAAACATCCTCATGTCGAATCGGTAGCGGAACCGCCGCAAAAAGAAGGCGGGCGGCGGGGCGACGGTGGCGGAGTTGAAGGTTTAATAGTGGTGCCCCAGAGTTTGCGTCCGTTTTTTCGACGCACACTGGGATTGATGATGAGTCCGACATTAAAAGCAGGATATCGCCATGAAGCAGAAGATCACGGGGTTTCATCAAGACGATCAAGGTCACTGGGTAGCAGACTTGCGGTGTGGCCATACGCAACATGTCCGGCACGACCCTCCCTGGCAGGACCGTCCGTGGACACAAACGGAATTGGGCCGCGATCAGAAAATCGGTGCGGAACTCGAATGTAAAAGGTGCGATGAACCGGAAATGAAGTCACCGCTTAACATCACTTCGCCAGTCACACTGGAGGGTACTTTCGTTTCTCTGCAACCGCTGCGCCGCGACCATGCCGCGCTTTTTTGGGATGCGGCCAAGGAGAATGCCGAAGACATTTTCCGATGGATTCCGTATTCGATGCGAACACCCGAAGATTTCCAGCGAGTGGTCGAGAAGGCATTCGCCGAACAGGACCGGGGCGACTCAGTGGTATTTGCCACCGTTGAGCGCGCCTCACAGCGAGTTATCGGCAGCACACGATTCATGAACATTGATCGCGCGAACCGCCGAGTGGAAATAGGTTCCACCTGGATCGCGCCGGCATGGCAGCGTACATCGATAAACACCGAAGCGAAGTATCTGATGTTGCGGCACGCTTTTGAGGTGTGGAATTGCGTGCGCGTGGAATTAAAAACGGATGCCCTGAACGAGAAGTCCCGCAACGCGATCCTTCGCCTGGGAGCGAAACAGGAAGGCATTTTAAGAAAACATCTGGTCACGTGGACCGGCCGGATCCGTGACACTGTTTATTTCAGCATTCTCGATACGGAATGGCCGCAGGTAAAAACGCGACTGGAAGGGAAACTGGGTCCACTAAGCATTAGCCCGGATGCTCGCTAGCTCTAACTCCTAAAACTAATAAGAGGGAATTACTTCTGCACGAGCGTTTGTGACCGCGCCAAAAGCAGCTGCCTTTTGTGCGCCGCAGCGATGAGGGGATTCAGCGCATCCACCGCGATTCCCAGGGTTCCTCCCGAGAATCCATCCATGTACGCCGCGTTGACTCCAATGACCTGCCCCCGCGAATTGAACACCGGACCGCCGCTGCCCCCGTGAGCCGTCGGTGCGTCGTAAACCAGTTTTTCGCCAACCACATCTCCGAGATGTCCGCAGGTTGCTGATGGGCGAATGAGTGAAAGAGCCGCAAGTTCGTTGGCCGCTCCCTGATCGTCATTTCGTAACGCGAGTCGTTCGTAAACGGCGGGAGGCGCCTTCGCAACCATCCCCAAAATTCCCATTGGATATCCGACAACAGCAACGATCTCTCCGGGAGTAGACGGTTTGTCTGCAAAAGGCAGCGGCTGAAGTTGCCGCACTGCGGCTGAATCGTCAATTTGCAGAATCGCGAGATCCCCTTCAGCAGTCCATGCCAGCGGCGTGATATTTACCGGAGTGGACAGGCCAGGAAAAAAGGCGAGCAGCTTTTCCAGTTGGGGAGTCGCCCCTTTCGCGATGAGCGCCGTTGATTCCGCATCTTCATACCAGGGTTCGGCGACGTGACGGTTTGTAGCGAGTAATCCGTTGGCTACCACAAAGCCGCTACCGGAAATGCGGGCGCGCAGGGCAGGCTTGCGTCCCGGAAATCCGACACGGTAAATTCCGAACACGTAACAAATAGAGTTACGATAACGGTTCAGGACCATCGCTGGCATGGCCTCTTCCTGCTTAAGCTGGTTGACCTGTCCTGTGAGCTGCTGTAATTGTGCTTGAACGTCTTCGTCGGTTGCGCGAGGCCCCGCGTAGTAAACAAGAATTACTGTTCCCACCACGAAGAATATGCCGAGGGTGATTTGAAGCACCCGCTGCCATGTTTCACAGACAGGAGCTTCGCAGACTGGAGCTTCGCAGGCAGACTCATCCCGTTCGAGATTCTCAGTCATATTTTGGTCAGGCCGGACAGGCGTACGGTGGGGGACCTTAGGCGTTTCGCCAGGCACGAGTTCGACATTCCATTGTCAGGCCGGCGGGACGACTTTCCTACAGTACGGAAGGCAATGTCCGTGTGGCTCCAGACTCGCTCTTTTTTTTCGCTACAAGTTACAATCCCTAAGTCGAATGCGCGCCTAGGGGGCGAATTGATGGAAGAGATTTCTGCGATTCTGGTTCCACCGCGCGCGAACGGCCCTCTACATGGAGGAACAGGGAACCCTTGCTGAGAACCCTGTTCATTTCTTTGTCACAGAGTCCCCGCCTTCGTGATATTGCCGAAGGGTCGGCCATCGGACGCAAGCTTTCGAGCCGCTTTGTCGCGGGAACGCATACAGAGGATGTGCTGCGGGCAACGCGGATTGTGAATCAGTCTGGCCGCAGCGTTTCCATAGACAATTTAGGCGAAAACGTTACCAACCCCGCCGAAGCCAACGAGAGTGTGCAACTGTATCATCGCCTTCTTGACGAGATAGCAGGAAGCGGACTCAACGCGAATATCAGTTTAAAGCTCACGCACATGGGCCTCGATGTGGATGAGAATCTGGCCCGTGAGAACGTTACCGGGTTGGTTGCGAAAGCTGCGTCCATGTCTCCGCGCAATTTTGTTCGTGTGGATATGGAAGGCTCGACTTACACACAGCGCACACTGGATTTTGTTCACGAACTTCATTCGATGCCCGGAAATCAAGGATGCGTAGGCGCAGTTATCCAGTCCTACATGCGGCGCTCGGAGTCCGACGTGGAGAAATTACTCGCAAAGGGAATTCGCATCCGGCTATGCAAGGGCGCATACAAGGAGCCGGCGGAAATCGCTTTTCAGAAAAAGTCTGAAGTGGATGCCAATTACTTCACGTTAATGAAGAGCCTTTTGAAGAGCGGGATATATCACGGCATGGCCACACACGATGAGAAAATGATCAATGAAACGAAGGCGTTTGCCATTCGAGAAAAAATTCCGCGTGATTCGTTCGAATTTCAGATGCTCTACGGCATCCGGCGCGATTTGCAAAAGCAACTGGTTCGCGACGGCTGGCGAATGCGGGTTTACATCCCGTTTGGCACCGAATGGTATCCCTACTTGATGAGGCGGCTTGCCGAGCGTCCCGCGAATATCCTCTTTATTGCCAAGAACTTGCTGCGGAAGATGAAAAGGTTCCTTGGCTCGCCTAGCCGGATTTCTGGTAGCATCGTTTTATGGGCAACAGTGGCCAAACCGGGCTAATTGAGGCCTTCGCCACGCTAGTTGGCCCACACGTGGACGACGAAAAAATTGACCTTGTCCGTAGCGCACTCACGATCGCTCGTACTGAATATCCCGATCTGAATATTGATTCCTATGTCGAGCGTATAGACGAGCTTGCGCTTCGGGTTGAGTCACGCATTACGGAAATTGGCGAGCCTTCCGAGACAATCTCAGCGCTCAATTTTGTGCTCTTCGAGCAAGCAGGACTGCGTGGGAATCGCGAAGATTATTACGATCCGCGCAATTCGTTTTTGAACCATGTCCTCGATCGCAGCCTCGGCATCCCAATAACACTCGCGCTTATTTATATGGAAGTTGGACGGCGTGTAGGCTTTCCATTATTTGGCGTGGCCATGCCCGGACATTTTCTGTTGAAGAATTACGATATTGATGGGCACGAGACTTTGATTGATTGTTTCAACGGTGGCGATATTCTGAACGCACAGGATTGTCAGCGGCGACTTGACGAAATTTATTCGGGCCAGATGACTTTGCGTCCTGAATTTCTATTTGCAGTCAGCCGGCGGCAGATGCTGACCCGCATCATAAATAACCTGAAAACCGTCTATATGTCGGCCAGGAATCTGAAGAAAGTTTTGCCGCTCGTGGATTTGCTGCTGGTTATTTATCCGCGCTCTCCCGAAGACGTGAAGCAGCGCGCGCTGTTGCGCTACAGCCTGGGCCAGCCTAGGGCCGCGGCGGAAGATCTGGAGGAGTATTTGAAAATGTCTCCGGAAGCCTCCGACTCCGACGAAATTCGCCAAACCGCATTATCCATCCGGCGGATGCTGGCGCTCATGAACTAAGCAGAAGCGACGCCGGTAAGTCACTGAGGCGAGCTGACGGACCGCTATTGCGGCGGCCGGGGCACGTAGTTCTGCGGCGGCTGCGCCGGGGCCAAAGGCAACTGCGAAGCCCCATTCAGCAGTTCACGCTCCTGAGGCGAATATTGGCTGAACCGTCCTGATTGGATTGCCCGTCTGCCGCGCGCCGGGAGGCATGGCTCGAAGAGCCTGAATTGCATTCTTCACTGCTTGCTGGCGATCTGGACGGAAGTTGCTGGAACTGAGAGATGCAATTGCCGCGCAGTTTGTTCTGTTGAGGCGTAAGGTGCTCCCATGTTTCCATGCGGTTCAAAATTCTTTGCTGCTGCTCTGGCGGACGCCTGCTGAAGTCCTGCAATCGTTGCTGCAATTGCTGCTGCCTTTGCGGAGGCAATCTCCGAAACTGCGGATCGCTTTGTAATGCCCGCCTTTGTTGATCGGCCGGGACGTCCCCGTACTGGCGCAACCACTGGCCGGAGTGATGCCCTTGCATGGGCGGCTGGCGGTTTTCCATACGGGTATTGCGGAGGCGCGAGCCCGTGCCTGGGACTGACGAACTGCTGGTGGGCGGGGAACAGCTCCGCGCGACTGTTCGTGTTGCCCACTCGCGAAACCTACGGTGGTGCACGCGGCAATAGCTAGAGATGCAGCTAAAGCCCGGACCGCGATGAAATTGAATCCAAGCACTTATCTCCCCAGACATCGCCAATATTTTGCCAGCGCTTGAAAGCGCAATTTCTTCAGAAAGACGTTTCAAGTCACGTCTCTTCCAACACTCTCTGCTTACGGATTCGCTGTTACGTTTTCCTGAACTTCCAAATCATCGAGAACGTCGAAGTCCGAATAGAGATCGTGATTCTTGTCCAACGCCTGCAAATCGCTCACCGCGCTTCCGGGCTCAATCGATCGAATTAGTTTCTCGATACTGGCTGTCCATCTCCTCGAAACAAAGCTAATCCCCATGACGAGAACGCAGCCAGGGAAAATGAAGTGCCGGCTACGAAACCAGGTAGACAGACAGGACCTGCCCAGAGAAGCCAATGCAGCCATCCTGCTGGCTGCTTCGCGGCTTCCTCGCGCAAACGTGCGTGCATCCGCAGTATCAAAATATGGCGAAGGCTCTGGGCGCCTGCCATTCGTCAAGCAGCGCCATCGTCTGCCGAAACTCCGCGAGCATCTCCGTGCGAACACTCGGAACACGTTTGGATGATGTTCCTCCAATCTTCGGGCGTAGCCGCACTCAATCCGGAGGCCAGATCCGGCATCAATTCACGAATCTCATCGCATTTCATAATTACTATCTCTTCATACAAATTCCTTCAGCTGTTCGCGCAAAGTTTCATATGCACGAAACAGCAAAGACTTGGTGGCTGACTCGCTTAACTTCAAAACTTCCGCAATCTGTTTGTAATCCATTTGTTGATATTTGTGCATGAGCACTGCGATCTTTTGGCGCTCGGGCAATTGCTGGACCCTTTGCCGGATAGCTGCCATGCGTTCCCGCTGCACAATCACTTCTTCAACAGTCATGGGACTTGTCGGGAAGGTCGAGACTTTGCCCGGTGTCCTCATCTTTTTCGTCGAGGCTCACTCATTTTCTGCGCGTTCATGCCGCGTGTCGCGTGCATGATTCACCGCGAGGTTTGTGGCAATACGGTAAAGCCAAGTGGTGAATTTCGCACTGGCTTCATAATTCTGTCGCGAACGGTACACGCGCAAAAATACCTCCTGCGCAAGATCTTCAGCCGCAGCCGAATTGTGCGCCATACGGAACATAAAACTGACCATCGCTCTGCGATACTTCTGGACCAGGTACTCGAAAGCGGAGTCATCACCCGCTTTCACTCGCAGCATCACGTCAGCGTCAGTTAAGCTGGTTGCTAGTGGCGGTACCGTACTGGTGCGTATAGACTCCGCGCCCGAACGAGGTGCCAGACGGGGAATCGCCAGAAGTCCACGATCTATCGCCACACTGCTCACATCTTCATGAACCCTTTCCGGCGGGGAAAGTTGTGGTTTGCCGGGCTCAAGAGGAGGCTGGGTCGAGCCTTCTGGAGTCTCTTCGATGGTCAATTTCCTCGGTGTGTGATCGCTCGGCATCCAGACGTTTCGGTCGCTGTGTCAGGGACGGGCTCGATCCCTTCGAGTCTTCCCGCATACACTAAGCTACCACGCGGAGGCTATCACTGGAGGGGCGGCCCCGCTATACAAAAATGATGGATCGAAAAATTGTCGAACTACTGCAAAATCATAGACTTCAAGCCGCAAAATACTGCTACAAAGTGCCCCTGTTGCAATAATTCTCATCCTTGACAGGGTCTCTCTAAATGCTAGACTTACTATGGAAGACCAAATAGTCACGTATGCGCAAATTAGCCATCGGCATTGCCGGATTAGCGATCATGAGCAGCCTATGCTTTGCTGACTCAATCGCGGTAACACCGATTAGTCCCCTCAACGTTGTGTCAGACTCGACCCAGAATTTCACCATCGGGTGGCAGTTTACTGTCACGAGTCCTGTCACTGTTACCGAATTGGGTTACTACGATCCGAACGCAAAGGGCAAATTAAAGAGCAACCACGATGTGGGAATATTCGCGTCTGATGGAACGCTCCTGCTTTCCGCGACAATTACGGCCGGTAAACATACAACTGACGATGATTTCGCCTTCGTCGCCGTCCCCAGTTTCATCCTGTCGGATGGCACATATGTAATTGGGGGCGACAGCTTCGACAGCAATGATCCGTTTATTTTTGCTGCTTCATCTCTCTCTCCGATTCCCCAGATCACGCTGGGCGAAACGGGTCTTTTCACTTTTGGTTCAGTGTTTACCCTTCCCGCGAGTAACCAGCCGGGCGCGATGTATATGGGTCCTGATTTTGAAGTGGCCTCCATTGCTGCGGTTCCCGAGTCGTCAGCTTTTTCCATGTTATTTTGTGTGCTGATCTCCTTTGCGTTCGCTGCAGCCACCTTCCGCCGCAAGTCCCTAAGCGTTTAAATCGGCTTTCTTTCTTTTTCCTGAGTGAGTTTAAGACGGCGCAGCTCGCCGTTGACGCCAAGCCTCGCAAATGTTTGAATGGAATGGCTTGGGCGCTTAACTCAGCGGTAGAGTGCCACCTTCACACGGTGGAAGTCATAGGTTCGAATCCTATAGCGCCCACCAATCCGGCCCCCAGGGTTCCGCTGGAAGACTCCCGACCGTTCGAGTTGACCGTCACCTCGGTAGAGCTTCTCCGGAGAATGCCCGCCTGACCAGGCTATTAACGAGTCAGATTCCCCATTTTTGACGATCTTTGTAAAATCCTTAAGACAAAAATAATTTTGCTTGACAGTCACTGTTAAAGAACGGTACAAGTTGCGGGGTCACAATAGTACTTTTGTGTTAGCGACGGGTGTATCCGGTTACGTAAACGCCCACACAAAAAGGTTTGGATGAGTTTCTGTGACAGCTAACTGCCACAACTATCCGGAGGCGGAAGATGATTTCGAAGCTAAGAATGAAGAATATTGGAGCAGTGGCTGTTCTGGCGCTTTTCGTGATGTTTGCGTCGCTATGCTTCGGCCAGCAGCTAACTGGAACGCTGACCGGGACCACTTTCGACCAGACGGGCGCGGTCGTTCCGAATGCTCAAGTCACGATGAAAAACGTGGCTTCCGGCGACACTCGTACCACCGTCTCCAACGGCTCGGGTTATTTTTCCATTACTGCGGTGCAGCCCGGCACCTATTCCGTTTCAGTTTCAGCTGCCGGATTTAAGATGTGGAAGGAAGACGGCGTGGTTTTCGCCCAAGGCGATAACCGCACTCTGCCCAATATCAGTCTCGCCGTAGGCCAAGCCGATCAGGTAGTCGAAGTTACTACCCAGGCGGCGGTTGTGGCCCTTGATAGTGCTGAGGTGAGTACCACGCTGAACACCCAGATGATCGAAGACGTCCCGCTCGGTGGACGTGATGCAGGCGAAATGCTCAAGCTGATGCCTGGAATGGCTCTCACGAATGGTATCAACCAGGGTTCCAGCTTTAACGCGCAGGTGACCGGAACGAACAGCGGTCCAGTCGGCGCATATTCCGCCAACGGCACGCAGCCGAACGGTGCGATGGCGTTTATGTTAGACGGCGCCAACCTTGTTGATCCGGTAACGCGGGAACGCAGATCGCCAATATCAATCAGGACATGGTTTCCGAAGTTAAAGTCCTGATGTCGTCCTACAGCGCGGAATACGCCAAAGGCCCGGTGATTTTTCAGGCGTTTAGTAAGAGCGGCGGTTCCCAGTATCACGGCGAAGGCTATTTTTATGCCCGCAATAGCACCTTCAATTCCATTGACGCCTACACTCACAGCCAGATTGCCAACGGCAATACCCCTTTAAATATCGGCGCTCCCTACCAGAGCTTCTATTACATGGGTGGAAACATCGGCGGTCCCATCCTGATACCTCACACTGGCTTCAATAAGAGCCGCCACAAGCTATTCTTCTGGGCTGGCTATGAATACATGAGGCAACATCCGGCCGGCAACATCATCAACTACAACATTCCCACCCTCGCGCAACGAGCTGGTGATTTCACCAATACGGGGGTTCCGTCTGGGGCAATTGGCGCTTGGGGCTTTGCCTACTCCGCACTGAATAGTACGCGCCTTCCCGCAGGCTCCACGACGACTTCGTGCGATATGAGAACCCCCCCAACTGCTACGGCAACATTCCTACGGGCGATTTCGATCCTATCGGGGTCAAATATCTGGGCCTTATACCAAATCCGAACGAAACTCCGAACAGCGGAAACGGTTGGAACAACTATCAATATGTAGCGACCACCCCACAGAACCGCTGGGAAGCCACAGGAAAAGTTGATTACGCAATCAGCGACAACAGCAAAGTGTCCATCTCCTATACCCGGCAAATCGAGACCGATCAGCATCCGGTCGGCATCTGGTGGACTCCACCATGGACGTTGCCCTATCCGTCGAACGTAGTCGCGGCCACCACCTCGCAGGAGGTCATGTCGAACTTTACCCACGTCTTTAGTCCCACCACCACCAATGAATTTGTTTTCACACTCGCGCGCTATATCAACCCGAACACGGCAGCGAATCCTTCGGCTGTAGATCGCACCAAGCTTGGAATCAACATTACTGGCTTGTTCGGCTACACTCCAAAACAAATCCCGAATCTTGACGGCCCGTGGGGCAGCACGTTCCCGGACATTTCAGAAATGAACTTGGACGGGACGTTTAACGGAAATGGCTTTGGCGCCGAAAAGATAGATCCAGCTCTTTACGATAACTTCACCAAAGTTGTCGGGTCCCACACCCTTAAGGGAGGGTTCTACTGGGATACGAGCGGTAACCATCAGTCCAGTGAGGGTATCGGCAACGGCGGCAATGGAACATACAACCTTGGATGGGGATCGAGTACGACCGGCAATACCGTCGCCGACTTCCTGCTTGGCTCCGTAGCCAATTACCAGCAGCCAAGTAAGTCCAATGTGCAAGTTTTACACAACCATCAATGGTCGCTGTATGCGCAAGATGCCTTCAAGGCGAGCAGAAGGCTTACTCTGAACTACGGCTTGCGGTTCGACCACGTGGGCCAGATATACGGGATACCCGCCGGATTGCAAGTGTGGGATCCCGCAACCTACGTCAATACCTCTGCTGCCGGACCCAACACTGGTCTTGTGTATAATGCCATTGACAGCCATATTCCTCTCTCGGGAATGGTCTCCCCCCTCTTCTATTATGAACCACGAATAGGGGTGGCTTATGACCTGTTCGGGAACAGAAAAACTGTCCTACGACCGCTTCCCTGGGGCCGACGAGATCGACACGACAGAGCAGGTCGTCCGCAGCGCGCTCCAGGCCTATCCGGACCTGCGCGGCGTGATCGGCTTCGGCTCGAACGGGCCGATCGGCGCCGGCAACGTGGTCCGCCAGCGCCACCTTCAGAATAAGCTGTCCGTCACCGGCTTCGCGCTCCCGTCTCAGGCGAAGCCCCTGATCGAAGACGGAGCTCTCAAAGAGGTTTTCCTCTGGAGCCCCAAGGAGGTCGGCGAGGCCCTGGTCGCGGTGGCCAGCCTCACCCTCAAGAAAGCCGACTTCAAGACCGGCATGGACATCCCCGGCATCGGTAAGGCGAACGTGGACCCGGACAAGCGGATCATCAGCGTGTCGCGCATGTTGGTCCTCAACAAGTCCACGCTGCCCGAGCTCTTGAAGCTCGGCATCTGAGCATCCCCGACAAGAGCGCACGGCATGCCGAACTTTCTCGAACTGCGAGGCATCTCGAAGCAGTTCGGCGGCGTCCGCGCGCTCAACGGCATCGACATGGACGTGGCCGCCGGCGAGGTGCATTGCCTCGCCGGCGAGAACGGCTCGGGCAAATCGACCCTGATCAAGATCATCTCCGGCGTGCAGGCGCCGGAGGCGGGCGGGCGCATCGTGATCGGCGGCGAGGAATGCGTCGGCCTAGACCCGGCCGAAAGCATCCGCCGCGGCATCCAGGTCATCTATCAGGACCTGTCCTTATTTCCAAACCTGACGGTGGCCGAGAACATCGCCGTCGAGCACCATCACGGGCTGCATCTCGTGCGCTGGGGCGCAATCCGGCGCACGGCGGAAGCCGCCCTGGCGCGGATCGGCGTGTCGCTCGACCCGGCGTCCTACGTGGGCGACCTCTCGATCGCGCAGCGCCAGCTCGTCGCGATCTGCCGGGCGATCGCCAACGACGCGCGCCTCGTCATCATGGACGAGCCGACCGCCTCGCTCACCCGGCACGAGGTCGATGCGCTGCTGGCGCTCACGCTCGAGCTGAAGCGCCGCTCGGTCTCGGTCGTGTTCGTCAGCCACCGGCTCGACGAGGTCTCGAGATCGCCGAACGCGTCACTGTCCTTCGCAACGGCGAGAAACGCGGCACATTCGAGGCGGCGGGCATGACCGACCGCCGCCTCGGCGAGCTGATGACCGGCAAAACCTTCGAGCACCGCCGCATTGATGCACCTGTCGGCGCCGCGCCGGTCGTCCTCGAGGTCGAGAACCTGTCGCGCGCCGGCGAGTTCGGGGATGTGTCCCTCTCGGTGCGGCAGGGCGAGATCCTCGGCATCACCGGCCGGCTCGGCTCGGGGCGCACGGAGTTCGCGCTGTCGCTATTCGGCATGAGCCCGGCCGATTCCGGCGAGGTCCGCATGAACGGACGCCCGGTGCAGCTCCGCTGGAATCGCCAAGCCATCGAGAACGGCATCGCCTACGTGTCGGAGGACCGGCTGTCGCTCGGGCTTGTGATGCCCCAGCCGATCTCGTCCAACATCGCGCTGACCGTGCTCGCGAGCCTGGCCGATCGCTTCGGCCTCGTCGAGCGCGACCGCCGCCAGGACGTCGTGCGGCGGTGGATCGACGACCTCGGAATAAAGGCAGGCGACCCGGAAAACGCGGTTGGGACGCTCTCGGGCGGCAATCAGCAGCGCGTGGTTCTCGCCAAGTGGCTCGCCACGAAGCCGCGCCTTCTCATCCTCGACAGCCCCACCGTCGGCGTCGATATTGCCGCCAAGGACGGCATCTATCGCATCGTCCGCCAGCTCGCCGCGGACGGGCTGGCCGTGATCATGATCTCCGACGAGGTCCCGGAGGTGTTCTGCAACGCGCACCGGGTTTTGGTGATGCGCGAGGGGCGGATCGTCGGCGAGTACGAGCCGGTTAAGATCTCGGAAGCGACGCTCCGGGAGGCAATCGATGCCTGAGGCCCTGCGCCGCTTCGCGGGCACACATGAAGCGCGTCTGCTTGCCGTCACGGCCGCGCTGTTCGTGTTCCTGTCCGTCGCCACCAAGAACTTCTTCTCGCTGCAGAACGGCATCGACCTGCTCACCTCGAACGCTTTCTCGGGGATGCTCGCGGCCGGTCTCGTGGTGGTGCTGGTGGCCGGCGGCCTCGACATCTCCTTCACCGCCGTCGCCTCCATCGCGCAATATCTGGCCGTCTCGGCAGCGAGCCACTACTCAATCGGCTGGATCGGCTTGTTCGCGATAGCGCTCGGCGTCGGTACTCTGCTTGGTCTCGTAAACGCTGTCCTGGTGACGTGGCTGCGCATTTCCACCATCATCGTCACGATCGCGATGCTCAACGTCTATTACGGCGCCCTCATGTTCCTGAGCGGCGGCAACCCGATCAATACGTTGCCGGACTGGTATCTCGACGGGCTCTCCTGGGTGGTCGGCACTGACGCCCACGGCAACCCGTATATCGTCAACATGCAGATGCTCGGGCTCATCCTGAGCTTCGTGCTGAGCTGGGTGCTGCTCAACCGCACCAGCGTCGGACGGCAGCTCAGGGCACTCGGCGGCAACTCGGAAGCCGCCAAGCGGGTCGGCTTCAATGTGCTGCGGCTCAATATGGTTTCCTACGGCTACATGGGGTTCTCGGCCGGCCTCGCCTCCCTGGTGCAGGCGCAAGTCGCCGGCTCGGTCGTGCCCAACATGCTGGTTGGCCGCGAGCTCGACGTGCTGGCCGCCGTGGTCCTCGGGGGCGCCAGCCTCACGGGCGGCGTCGGCACCGTGCTCGGCACCATCCTGGGCTTGGCACTCTTGGCCCTCCTGCAGGACGGACTGATCCTGCTCGGCGTTTCGTCGTTCTGGACCCAGTGCTTCACAGGCATCGTGTTCCTCGCGGCGGTTGCCACGATCTCGTGGGAGCGCCGGCGCCAGCATCGCGCGAGACGGCGCCTGATCGGAGCGGCGGCATGAGCGCCGCCGCTTCCTCGCTGCGGCGCACAGCAGCGCGGATCGATCCGGTGAACCAGCGCCTGATCCTGCTGCTCCTGGCGCTGCTAGCCGTGTTCGGCCTGCTGCTCGGCGAGCGGCTGTTCAGTGGCGCGTCCCTGCGTTCGATGGCTTATCAACTGCCCGAGCTCGGCATCCTGTCGCTCGCCATGATGGTGCCGCTGCTCTCGGGCGGCCTTGACTTGTCCATCATCGCGACCGCGAACCTCGTGGCGCTGACCATCGCGTTCCTGTTCCAGGCGCTGGTCCCGGCCAGCCCCGGCGTCTCTTGGGCCGCCGCGCAGGTCGTTGCCGTAGCCGCCGGCCTCGCCGTAGCCGTAGTGATCGGCGCCGCCAACGGCGTCATCATCGCCTATCTCGAAGTGTCGCCGATCTTGACCACGCTCGGCGCCATGACGCTGATCAAGGGCATCAGCATCGGTCTCACGCACGGCGGCGTGCTGTCTGGCTTCCCGTCCCTGATCGTGTTCATCGGCAACGGCTCCTTCGTTGGCGTTCCCGTCGTGGTGCTGATCTTCATCGCCGTGGCGGCGGTCATGACGCTGATCCTGAACCGGACGCCGTTCGGCCAGATCCTCCACATGCTCGGCTCAAACGAGGCGGCGACGCGCTACTCGGGCATCGATACGCGACGGATGCTCGTCAAGGTGTATATCACGTCGAGCCTGCTCGCCGCCATCGCCGGCATCGTCATGATGGCACGGTTCAACTCGGCGAACGCAGCGTACGGCGAGAGCTACCTGCTCGTCACCATCCTCGCCGCCGTGCTCGGGGGCGTCTCGCCCGAAGGCGGCTTCGGCAAGGTCGCGGGTCTGGTCTTCGCCCTCATCATCCTTCAGCTCATCTCGACGGCCTTCAACCTCCTCAACTTCAGTCAATTCCTCACCCTCGCGATCTGGGGTGGAACGCTTATCGCCGTCGCCGTCGCAGCACGGCTGCGCGATTACTTCGGCTTCCTATGAGGCGCGCCATGTCTCGTCTCGACAACAACGTCGTGATCTTGACCGCGGCGACCCGGCGCTTCGCGGCCGAGGGTAGCGGGACGTGAGAAGCACGGAGGAGCCTATGTCCAACCGCGAGCACAACAAGCGCGTCGCGCTTGAGTATTTCAAAGCCTTCGTCGTCGGCGACAAGGCGTGGTGGGACGCTAATGTCTCGCTCGCTTTCAAGCGGCACGATCCCGGCCTGCCCTATGAGGTGATCGGACCGGCAGGCCTGCAGCATCATCACGATGTGCTGCTGAGGGGCGTTCCGGACCTGAACCTGCCAATCCACGACGTCATGGAGGATAGCGGCAAGGTGCTGGTGTGCCTGCGGTTCCGCGGAACCCACCAACGCGAGTTCTTCGGTTACGCGCCGACCGGGAACGCCATCGATCCCGGCCGCGAGCACCTGAATGAGGGAGGCGAGCATGCGTGGGGCGCTGATCGGATGCGGGTTCTTCGCCCAGAACCATCTGCACGCCTGGCAAGACATGCGGGCGGACGGCGTCGAGCTTGTGGCCGTGTGCGACATCGACCCCGCCAAGGCGCAGGCGGCGGCGCAGTCCTTCGGCATTCCCCGCCATTACACTGACGCGGGTGAACTCATGTCGGCCGAGCCGCTCGATTTCGTCGATATCGCCACCCGCATGGAGACCCACAAAAACCTGGTACTGCTCGCCGTGTCCCGCGGCGTCCGCACTATCGTGCAGAAGCCCTTCGCCCCCGATTGGCAGTCCTGCGTCGCCATGGTCGAGGCCGCCGAGACGGCCGGTGTGCCGCTCGCCGTGCACGAGAACTTCCGTTATCAAACGCCCATGCGCATCCTGCGCGAGACGCTCGATTCGGGCGTGATCGGGCAGCCGAGCTGGGGCCGCTTCGCCTTCCGCACGGGCTTCGACGTGTACACGACGCAGCCCTACTTCCACCACGAGACGCGGCTCGCCATCCTCGATACGGGTGTCCATGTCCTCGATCTCGCCCGTTTTTTCATGGGCGAGGTCGCGCACGTGTCCTGCGAGACGCAGCGCCGCAACCCGCAGAACGCGGGGGAGGACACCGCCACGATGCTGCTGCGCCACGATTCAGGCGCTGTCAGCCTCGCCGAGACGACGTACGAGGCGCGCCAGCGCCCTGACCCGTTCCCGCAGACCTTGATCGTGATCGAGGGCGAGAGGGGATCGATCAAGCTGCATGAGGATTTCCGCATGGTCGTGACGAGCGGCGGCGAAGTCAGCGAGCGCTACGCCGGGTCGCCGCTGC
This sequence comes from uncultured Acidobacteriaceae bacterium, assembly GCA_963796015.1. Taxonomy (GTDB): domain Bacteria; phylum Acidobacteriota; class Terriglobia; order Terriglobales; family Acidobacteriaceae; genus PALSA-188. The sequence goes on from CAWCJR010000008.1 coordinate 89,084, forward strand.
TGTCCTGGACGCAGGAACCCTGGCATATCGCCCAGGAGAGCGTGCTGCTCACGCAACGCGCCATCATCGGGGCCTGGCGCGCCGGCCGCGACGCGGACACGAGCGGGGCCGATAACCTCAAAACCTTCGCCGTCGCCGAGGCCGCTTATGCGGCGGCGGAGAGCGGGCAGGCGACGGTGCCGCAGGCCAGGGGCTTTGCCCCTGGACCCCATCAAAGGCAGAGCCTTTGAAATCCATTTATTTCAGGAATTGGGGTCTGGGGCCGCCGGCCCCAGTGGGGTTTGGGGCGAAGCCCCATGAAATGCTTTCGGGGCTTATGCTGTCAGCGGCCTTGGTTACGATGGTGGCCGCGGCGGCTTCGCTCGGCGCGTCCGCCGCGGAGGCCGACGTCGCTCCGCCGCTCAGGCTCGAATAGCGCGCAAGTTCCAACAACCCCACGGTGAGGATCACGCCATGCCCACTCGCGTCCATCGCCCCGGCACCGCCAAGCTGCCTCTGGAGCTCATCCGCCGCTGGTCGGAGGTGCCCGCGAGCGTGGCCGCGGACATCTTTGCAGGCGCGACCTTGATCGACCCGGCGATCCGCCCCTTGCGCCCGTTCGCCGCCGGCCAGCGCCTGCTCGGCAGCGCGGTGACGGCGCTGTGCACCGCCGCGGATTACGGCGCGGTGCACCACGCGATCGCCGTCGCCGAGGCGGGCGACGTCATCGCTGTCGAGGCCGGCGGCCGCGCCAGTCCGGCGGTGATCGGCGAGCTCCTGAGCGGTGCCGCGCGGCTGAAGCAGGTGGCGGGCGTGATCGTCAACGGCGCGGTGCGGGACAGCGCGCGCCTGCGCCAATGGGACGATTTCCCGGTGTTCGCGCGCCACGTCAATCCGCGCGGCCCCTCCTCCATGGACCAAGGCGTCGTCAACGATGTCATTTCCTTCGCCGGGGCGCGAATCGCCCCAGGCGACCTCATCCTTGGTGACGACGACGGGCTGGTCGTGATCCCGCGCGACGATGCCGAGGCGCGGCTCAAGGCCGCCCTGGCGCGGGTCGAGGCCGAGCACGGCTGGGAGCGCGAGCTGATGAGCGGCCGCACCACGCTCGATGTCTTCAACGTGCCCCCCGCCGAGGCGTAGCCCGACGCATCACCAACTCCCTTCCGGGGGAGCCTATCGTCACCAGACAGATAGCCCGTTAGCTACAGTCGGAGCTGCAAGTGTTGCTGCCACCGAAAGATCGCTCGATATTGGGCAGCACGGGCAAGGACGGCGGCAAGTCGGCCCCCTGTGGAGGAGGCGGAATGAGGCTGAACGGCAAGGTCGCCGCCTTCGCGGGCGAACGCATCAACGTCATCATCGCCGACCTGCGCGGCGCCGGTGCGGTTAAATGGCGCTGACGGCCAGGGACGTGACGATCCGCTTCGGCGGCGTGGTGGCCGTCAACGCGATGGCGCTGGACGTCGCTCCTGGGGAGATCGTGGGCCTGATCGGACCGAACGGCGCCGGCAAGACGACGTTCATCAACTGCATCTCCGGAACATACCGTCCCAAGTCCGGGACCGCGCTCTGGCAGGGGCGGGAGCTGCTCGGCCTCCCGCCGTCCGCGCTCTTGCGCCGGGGTGTCGCCCGCACCTTCCAGAATGTCGCGTCCCTCCACGATCTCACAGTCCTCGATATGGCTAAGCTCGGGGCGGGCACGCGCCGGGGTGGCAACGGGTCCGCTCCCGGCTTCTTCGGCTCGGAGGGGGCGCTGGAGAAGGAACTCACCGAGACGCTGCTGAAGCCGCTGAAGCTCGCGGATTTCGCGTTCGACCCCATCCAGACCCTGTCTTACGGCCGTCGCAAGGCGGTTGACCTGGCGCGCGCGCTGGCCGCGCACCCGCAGCTCCTGCTGCTCGACGAGCCCGTTGCGGGCCTCACCGCGCAGGAAGGCACTGCAATGGCCGCCGTGATCCGCGACGTGCGCGACCGCTACGGCTGCGCCGTCGTGATGGTCGAGCACAAGATGGACGTCGTGATGAGCACCTGCGACCGCGTCGCGGTCATGGCCGCCGGGGCCAAGATCTTCGAGGGCGGGCCGAACGAGGTGCAGTCGGACGCCGAGGTGCGGCGCGTCTATTTGGGGGAACCGTGAGGGCGAGGCCATGACGCTGGTCCTGCAGCTCGCCGTCGCGGGCCTGGCGACCGGCAGCATCTATGCGCTGATCGCGATCGGCATCGTGCTGATCTACAAGTGCTCGGGCGTGGTCAACTTCGCGCAGGGCGCCTACGCCATGGTTGGGGCGTATGTGACCTACGTCCTGCTCCGCGGCGCCGGATTGCCTGCGCTGGCGGCGGTGATCGCCGGCATGGTGATCATGGCGGGCCTCGGCGCGCTCACCGAGCGCCTCGTCCTGCGCCCTATGCTGAAGGCGCCGCTCGTTGCCGTGATGATGGTGACTCTCGGCCTGCTGATCTTCGCTCGCGCCGCGTGCCTCCTGGTCTGGGGACCTGATCAGATCGCCTTTCCCTCAATCTTCCCGGAGGGCGCCGTCCAGCTCGGCGGCATCTTCGTGACTTACAACTACGTCGCCGCCGGGCTGCTCGCGGCGGTGCTGAGCCTGGGCTTCCTCGCCTTCTACCGCTTCACCCCGATGGGCCTGATGCAGCGCTGCGCGGCGGACAACAGCAGGGCCGCGCTCGCGATCGGCATCCACGTCAGCAACCAGATCTCCGCCGCCTGGGCGATGTCCGCGGCGCTGGCCGGCCTTGCTGGCACGCTGCTCGCCACGCTGAGCGGGCTGTCGCTAGGACTATCCGATATCGGGATGCTCGCCTTCCCCGTCATTGTCGTGGGCGGCCTGTCCAGCCTCGAAGGGGCGCTGGTCGCCGGTCTGCTGCTGGGAATGCTGCAATCCTTCACGGACGGGCTGCTCACGCCCGCGCTGGAAGACTTCCTGCGCGCCAACACGAGCATCTACTCGGTCGGCGCGCTGCAGCAGGTGGTGCCCTACGGGCTGCTCGTCCTGATGCTGCTCGTGCGCCCGCAAGGCCTGTTCGGCCGGCGCGGCACGGAGAGGGTCTGACGCGGTGACCATGCAGCGCCGCCGCATCCTCACCGCCGTCGCCGTCGCCGTCGTCCTCGCGGCTCTCGGCTTGACCCTCGGCCGCTTCGGGGCCTACCTCATTCGCGCCGTGGCGATCGCCGGCATCGGCGCGCTGTCGCTCAACCTGCTCATCGGCTACTGCGGGCAGATCAGCTTCGCCCAGGGCGCGCTGCTGGGGGTAGGCGCCTACGCGGCCGGCAATCTCGGCAACTCGGGATCGGGCATCCTGCTTGCCCTGCTCGGCGCCGGCGTCACCGCGGCGGTCGTGAGCGCCCTCATCGGCTTACCGGCGCTGCGCCTACGCGGTCTCTACTTCGCCATCGCCACGCTCGCGGCGCAGGCGATCCTCGAGTACCTGTTCAAGATGGTCGAGCCGCTGACCGGCGGCGTCTCGGGGCTGGTCATCCGGTCGCCCACCCTGCTCGGCGCCCCGATCGCCTCGGACCAGGCTTACGCCGCCCTCTCCGTGGCGGTGATGCTGCTGCGTGGCTCGGGGTCATGCGCCTGATGCGCACGAATCTCGGCCGCGCCTTCCTCGTCGTCCGCGAGAGCGAGATCGTTGCAAAGGGCATGGGCATCGACGTCGCACGGACGAAGGCCTGGGCATTCGTCCTCAGCGGCTTCCTCGCCGGCGTCGCCGGCGGACTGATCGGCTTCACGAACCGGCTGGCCAGCCCGGAGGCCTTCACGCTGGATCTCTCGGCGGACTACATCGCGATGATCATCGTTGGGGGCTTGGGGGCCTGGGCCGGCCCGATCATCGGCGCCGCCTTCGTTGTCCTGCTGCCCAAGGCGATCCAGCGCGTCGGGGAGACCCTGAACATCGCCGATGTGCTATCCGCCCTGCGCGAGATGGCGTTCGGCCTCCTGATCATCCTGTTCTTGATCTTCGAGCCGCGCGGGCTGGCGGCGCTGCTGCCCCGGCTGCGGCCGCGGCCGCCGGGCAGCCGGACCGCCACGGTGCCGGGTGAGTGAGGCAAGAACGATGACCATAGCTGCCGAAGGGAGGCTTCCATGAAGAGATACGCCAACACCGGTGCGCTGCTCGCCTTGCTCGCGTCGCCGCCGTGCTTGCGGCGCCGGCCGCCGGGGCGGCGGGGCTGAACGTCTGCATCTGGGGAACGATCACCGGGCCGGACGCGCTGGTCAACGGCATGGCCTACGGGACGCGTGACTATTTCGAGTACCTGAATCAAGCGAAGGGCGGGATCGCCGGCAACAAGGTCAGCACGCTGCTGCTCGACGGCCGCTACAAGCTCGACAAGGAGCTCAAGATCTATCGCCGCTGCGTGGACGAGGACAACGCGGCCTACGTTAACGGCTGGTCCACGGGCGCCGTCAACGCGCTCAAGGACAGATCAACGAGGACGGCGTGCCGTTCATGACGGACTCCTTCGCGAGCCAGGTGCTCGATCCGGTCAAGCTGCCCTTCATCTTCATGGCGGGCCCGACCTATGAGCAGCAGATGATCATCGCGCTGCGCGACCTCGCCCACAAGGGCGGCAAGCGCGTCGTGCTGATGCACGCGGACAACGGTTGGCCGTGGCCCGGTGAACGTGCTGCGGAAGTCCGGCATCATCGAGAAGCCGGCCTGGTGGACACCGTCGAGTTCCGCTACGACGCCCAGGACGTCACCGCCCACTCCTGCGCATCAAGTCGCGCAACCCCGACCTGGTGTATATCCAGAACTCCCGCGCCCAGGCGCTCGTGACCTTGCGCGACGCCGACAAGGTGGGGCTGCCGGCCAAGCTCTTCATCGGCAACATCTACACCATCAGCCCGACGATCCCGGAGCAGCTCGGGCAGGCAGCCGAGGGCTTCCGCGCCGTCCAGATCTATGAGCAGTATGGCGCCGACATCCCCGCCATGAGCAGATCGACGAGTTCCGCCAGAAGAACAAGGTCGAGAAGCAGGACATCTACTACATGAAGGGCTGGCTCCAGGGCACCGCCATGGCGGCCGCGATCGAGAGCGCGATCAAGAAGAACGGCGGGCAGGTTCCCGCC
>CAWCJR010000009.1:0-207452 GCA_963796015.1 uncultured Acidobacteriaceae bacterium
ACGATACCGGATAGAGTCGCGCCCCTGGCCTTCTAGAGGGCGATCAGACAGCTACCGGCCCGGCCCGGCAATGGCTGCGCCCGGCTATTTTCCGCCGGCCCTGGTCACCCCCCCCGCCGGCCGCGTGGGACCCCGTCTGCGGGCCTTTGCATCGCGAAGCAAAATAGCCGGGCTTCGCCATCCTCCGCTGACGCTCCGGCCCTTCGCTTCCGCTCCGGGTGCAGGTCCGTTCCGCCCGCCGTCTGGTGATCGCCACGAAGGCCGCGATGGGCGCGGCCGATCCGGCAAAGGGCCTCATCATGACGACCGACCACGACGACACCGAATTCGAGCCACCGCACAGCTCATCCCCGACCGATCACGTCCTCAACGAGCTTCAGCTCTATGGCTTCCGTCCCTTCCACGACGAGCCGGACCCGAGACCGCTTCCCGAAGGCGACGCCGTCGCGGGCGCTGTCGCCGACATCTTCGACGCCCTGGTCTCGACATTGAGCGACACGCGCCTCGAACCCGACCTCGAGGACTTGCTCTGGTCGACGGTCAACCTGTTCCACCGCGCCATCGACCGCATCGGACGCGAGCTCGACGACAACGAGCAGGCGCAGCAGAAGAGTCAGCGCGAGCAGAACGGCTCGGAGGTGCGTTCGGTCGAACTCGAGCGTCTCACGGCTGAGGGCATCACGCTCATCGAGCGCCGCAACAGCATGGAACTCTTTCGCGATCAGGCCGCGGAACGCTTCGAAGTTCACACCGGATCGGCATGGCGCCCGCGCTCCGGATCGCTGGTCAACCACCGCACGCTGACGTCGGCGATGATCGACAGCCGCGACTTCCTTGCCGCCAAACGCCGCGCCGAGACCGAGGTGATGCTGCCGGCGGGACCGAAGATCGCGCTCACCGGCGGGCTCGACTTCAACGACCATCGCCTGATCTGGGATCGCCTCGACAAGGTCCACGCCAAGCATCCCGACATGGTGCTGCTGCATGGCGGCTCGCCGAAGGGCGCCGAGCTGATCGCCGCCAAATGGGCGACCAATCGCAAGGTGCCGCAGGTCGCCTTCAAGCCCGACTGGACGAAGCACGCCAAGGCCGCGCCGTTCAAGCGCAACGACGCGATGCTCGAGGTGCTGCCGATCGGCGTCATGGTGTTCCCCGGCACCGGCATCCAGGACAACCTCGCCGACAAGGCGAAGAAGCTCGGCATCCCGGTGTGGAAATTCGGCGAGGGCGGCGCGTGAGCGCCGCCGTTACCCCATGATGTTGCGCCCGTCAGCAAGGGCCGATGTCACCAGCGCGATCGGGACGGCTTCAAGCCGCGCTCGATCCGCGACACCGGAAAGCCGCTCTTTTCCGCGCGCTTGCGCGCGCATCCGAGGCGGAGCCCGTCGGACGCCCATGGTCGTTGCAGGAGCTGGCAGGGATGGCTTTACCCCTCCCATCAGCGCCCGCGTTTGGCTATACTTTGTGTCGCGCCGTGGTGGTGGTGGAAGGCGCGACCGTCACATCTTTTGTCACGGAGGCTTCCACCATGCTCGTCATCGGACTTATCCTCAGCATGTTCGGGATCGGCCTGTTCTGCTGGCTGATCTTCACCCTCGCTGTCTACGCCTTGCCGTTCTTCGTCGGACTGACGGCCGGCATGGCGGCGTTTCACAGCGGCGCCGGCGTCATCGGCGCGTTGCTTGTCGGCATCGTCGCCGGCGCGCTCACACTCGGCATTGGACAGGTCGCCTTCGCGGTCGTTCGTCCCCTGGTCCTTCGTGCCGTCATCGCTGCAGTCTTCGCCGTCCCGGCGGCAATCGCCGGCTATCACGCGGTCCTCGGCCTGTCGCAGATCGGTGTGCCGTCGCTTGTCTGGCGCGAGGCCTTTGCCTGGATCGGCGCGATCGTCATCGGTGGCACGGCTTGGGCGCGCATGAGGTCTTCGCGGAGCCCCTCCCGTTGCGGTCCAGCGGGGCATCTCGGAACGAGCCTCAGCCGGTTCTGACTGGCGCGACGCCTCAGGGATAGCCTCGCTCTCCTCGTTTGATCGGGTCGTACGGGCGATCGGCGATGGCGGGACCTGCGCTTGAAATCGGTAGCTGAGCCCTCTTTCGGAAGACGCGCATCGCCGGTGCCATCTCCGCGCAGATGCCGGCCCAAAGATCGCAGTGCGGAGGTCGTCATGCGGTGATGCTGCGGCGAGCGACTCCGCCTTTTCCTGCGCTACGGCTTCTTTCTCTACGCCCGAACTCACCGACATCTTGTGCGGGACAACCGACATCCGCCACGTCTTCTCCCGAGGATGCTGTTCAGCGCACGCGAGCACCTGGCCTCTTGATGGCCTGATCTGGCCGAAGACCGGCTTCGCCTCGATCGCCTGAGCCGCAACGCCGTCGGGTCGACTTTCTTCCCCTGGGCTTCGCCCATTCCTCGCGAGGCAAGAAAGTCTCACCGCCGACATCCTCCGCTGCGCTCCGGCCCGCAAAGCGGGTGCGTCGTCGATCGTCGTCGGCCCGTCGATCGCCATCGAGGCCGCGGTGGTCGCGGGCTCGATACAGCAAAGGAGAAGTGACATGGCCAACATCGGTTCCTTTAAGAAAGTCGGCAGTCGACTTCCAGGGCGAGATCGTCACCCTGAGCGTGCAGGCCAAGGGCGTCCGCATCGTCGCCGAGACCGGCCGCTCCAACGACAACGCCCCGAGCCACCGCGTCTTCGTGGGACGGGCGGAGATCGGGGCCGCCTGGTCGAAGCGCTCCGAAGAAGGCCGCGACTACCTATCGCTCAAGCTCGATGATCCGTCGTTCAACGCGCCGATCTACGCGAACCTGTTCAAGGACGAGGACGACGGGTACAGCCTCATCTGGTCCCGCACTCGCCGGTCCAACGGCGAGTAGGCCGAACCCGATAGTGAGACCCCGCTCGGACCTCCGGGCGGGGTTTTCGCATTGATCCTTCCGCTCAACCTGCTTCCGACCCCGTCTTTGTATGTCGCTGCGATGATCAATGGTGGTGAAGCAGAATCCGTCATCAGGATTGATAACAACCGCCCATTCGCAGCGTGTCCCAACCCCGGGGTTCTATGATTTGCTGCCGGGACACGCAGCCGGAGGGGCGGTCGAAGCGCCTTAAGATAGGCGTTGATCCGTATAGATAATTGTTGTAGCGATGCATCAGCGAGACGCCCAGAGGTGTACGGGGTGCTAAACTAGAAGAATGTTCTGCGGAGATACGCCACTCAGCACCATTCTGGCTCCCTTAGCAGTATCTCCCAGAAAGCCGAATGGATTCTTCGAGCGCTGTATTCGCGGGAACTGAATGACGGCGGAATTTGACGGAACCGCCCCGAACGAAGCGTCTCCGATCGGTGTACCCATTGCAGAGACGGCACCCACCGAGTCCCAGCTGACCGATTACGATCGCGCGCACTTGAGAACCTACCTCCGCCTGCTTGATGCCGCCATCGAAGGCGCGAGCTGGGAGGAAGCGACTTCCATTATCTTGGGTATTGATGTCGTGACCGAGCCGGATCGTGCGCGCCGCGTTCACGAGGAGCACCTGAGTCGAGCTCGGTGGCTGTCCCAGCACGGCTACCGCGAACTCCTGAAGCCGCCTCGTTGAGTGGGTCAGCATTTCTCCACGAACCACGTTAACCCTTTAGAAACGCCGATGTGAAATTTTGAACTGCAGGTACAAAATTACTGCTCTCCGCTTCGCATGCGCTTCACTTTGAGGAATGATCAGGCTTCTGCACTCGTGACCTGAGGCAGAATTCAGAGCGAGAAGACACGTGTCCCACACCGAGTGGCGGTCCACGACCGCTCACCACCACATCTCGCAGCTGGACCCAGCCGATCTCGCCTGGGAATTCCTGCGGCGAAACCCCGACTATCGAGCATTTTACGCCGCCCAGTCTGGGAATCCCGATCGCAAGATTGATGTCTCGGCCCGGCGCTGGGGTTTGCGTTTCGTGGCCGATCCCCGGCACGCCGCCCATGAAGCCGGTGTTCTCTGGCACCCCGACGAACTGGCATGGGTGGTCATTCTCGCTCCGCGAAAAGGGCATCGTCAAGCGGGATCATTCGTCGTGGACGACTGGTTGATGAGCTTGCCATGCCGCCATTCCGAGGACGGCACGCACGTGCTGCTGAGGGACGGCAACACCCGGTACCATGCAAGTGTGTGTTGATGACAATATCCACCTCATCAGGAGAGACACCGGCGGCCTGAAGATTCTCCAGCAACTGCGCGGGCTGCCCATAGATGCCGATCATTTTTTCGGTAAGGTTGCTGCCGATGCCAGTCTCGACAAGGATTGTCTGGTTGCCCGTCCGGATTACCAGCGAATTCAATCCTGAGGACACGCGATTCTTCTCGTCGGCAGGAAGTTTTTTCTGCCATAGGACTTTGGGTATGACTCCGAAAAAAGCTCCGCCATCCAGGTGATAGATCCCGTCTGACACGACGGTTAATTCACAGTCGCCAAAAGTTTTGCGATTCATGATTGGTTCCCGTCCCTTTACATTCGCCGGTTTTCGGGCTCCGTAGCCCAGACTGCCCGAAAGCTGGCATCGCACATGCTAAAATCGAAACGCAGACCTTCTCAAGATGGCCTCTGACGTTCAACATCTAAGCGAGTTGCAGCAATTCGACCGAGAAATACTTCGCCTTAAAGATGAAATCGCCGCCTTCCCTAAACACATCGCCCAGATCGAACAAAGACTCGCCGGGACTAAAGCACACCTCGAAACCGCAAAAGCCTCAGTAAAAGCGGACGATGCCGCCAAGCGTAAATTCGAAACGGCGATTCTGGACTTGCAGCAAAAAATCTCCAAGTACCGCGACCAGTCTTTGGAAGTGAAGACTAACGACCAATATAAAGCATTGATGCACGAGATTCAGTTTGCCGAACAGGACATTCGTGCCAACGAAGATAAAATTCTCGACTTGATGGTGAACGCGGAAGCCCGCGAGAAAGATGTCCGGGCCGCCGAGGCCAAGCTCAAGGCCGAGATGGCGGAAATCGAAAAAGAGAAGGCGGAAGCCCGGCAACGCACTGCCGAAGATGAAAAGCAACTGGCGGAATGGAATGCGAAGCGTGATGCGGCACGCGCCGGAGTGAGCGCCGACCTGCTGCGCCATTATGATCGCGTGCTGAAATTTCGTGGCAGCGGACTGGCCGAAGTTCGCGATCAAAAATGTATGGGATGCCAGGTCATGCTTCGTCCGCAGACCTACAACGAAGTCCGCAGCGGACAATTGGTTTTCTGCGAATCCTGCCAGCGCATTCTATTCTTCGATCCCGCCACCGAGATCGCGCCGGAGCGCCCCAGTCTTACCGCAAAAAAGCGCACGCGGCCAAAAGCGCACATTGATCGCGCATGGATTTATCGTCCAGATTTTGCCGAAGTCGGAGAAGTTTTCCTGGCTTTTGTAAACGCAAAAGGAAGCTCCAGCCGAAGAGTTTACGACGCGCACACCGGCAGAAAAGTCGGCGACACGCAATACGAAAGCGGCGACTTCAATGCGGCCTTTTCCGACGACGTTTCCTCGGGAATCCTACTGCACAGTGGAGTTGACGAACAACAACTAGAAGAATGGAATCCCGAATTGCCGATGACCATTCTCGACGAACTGAACGGCGATCTGAAAATCGCCCGCGCCGAGATGCCCTCCGCAGAAACCCACTCCGCGCCCCAAGCCTCATAGCGAATCGCGTAGAGACAGCCGCCCTCGGCCGTCTCGCTCCGGGCAAAGCCCGGCTTGTCCCTTCTCGCCGGGCGCAAACAAACGTCGTTCTCCCCTCGGGCTGTTCGTAATTTATTGGCGTCGCGACAATGGACACCGGCGCTTCTTTGCTACTCTATCACAGTCAATTTGCTCACGGAAGCGCATGCGGTCCGGTGATCGTTCCAGTCTTCAAAACTGGTGAACGGCGGGTCACCCCGTCGTTGATGGGTTCGACTCCCATTCGCTTCCGCCAATTCTCCAACCGCCAACTTAATTTCTGCACTCAGAGAAGTAGTCTTCCTATGAGAAAACTTGTCATCCTGAGCGCCTGTTCTTCTTCGCTGGCGAAGAAGAACCAAGTCGAAGGACCCCTACCCGTTACGACACATCAGGCCCGGGTGCCCCATTTCTCGCCGCATTCGCGAGAAGTGGGGTTCCGAAACCGCCCCAAAATTCTTGTCAAGCCCCGTTTTGACCCCTTTTCGAGTTAACTCCATGATTCGTTGAGAGAAATAAACTTCAAAAACGTGGCGCATTTACCCCCTGCGATTTGATATTCTGAATATAGCTTATAACTAATCGAAAAGACACGGCTATAGCCCGTGTCTTTTTTGTGTTTTGGGGCAGTCTATGGAGGTCATTCTACGGAACACCAACAACTCAATTTTAAAACTTGCAAGCAGCGCGGCGAGTGGGTCGAAATGCTGTTCATGGCCCGCGCCTCCCGCGAGGGCCTTCAGGTCAGCAAACCCTACGGCGACTCCGCTGCCTACGACTTCATCGTCGAAAGTGGCGCCTCTTGCTTGCGCATCTAGGTCAAATCCACCGGCTCACGCTTTGAGAAGGGATTCAGATGCAACTTGCGCGCCTCGATGAGCAGAGCGTACAAGCCCGGGTCATTCGATTTCGTCGCGGTACACGTCATTCCCTTGGAAGTGTGGTTCATCATCCCGAGGATGATAGTCAACCTAGTGGGAATATTGCTCACTCCGGGCAAACAAGATTCAAAGTATCACGAATACGAAGAAGCGTGGCACTTGCTGAAACCGCCGCGGACCACTAGGCAGATATAGCAATATTGAGCGCTGGACCCCGGCATCCGGTTCCCAGAACGTAGGGCGGCGTCTTCGTCCGCACAAACAAGCTTCGCATTTGCCGTACAGGCGGACATCGAAAATCCAGCTCCAGAGGAGCGGCATATCTTAGCCCAGAGCGTTAGCTCTGGGTAGAATGGTCAATAAGAACACGCCCCGCAGGGCGCCGGAATGAGTCAGGCGAGCATCGCGTCTTCTAACGTCAATAGACCATTTCGACAGGCCAACTCGAACCGGCCGCGGACCGGAGTGAGTCGGCCAGCCATTCCCTCAACAGAAGCGGCACCTGCTCTTCGGTCCCGAGCCGCAACTCGACAAATCGGAAAAAGAATATCTTCCGCCGCCTCCATACTGTCACTTCTGTCCAGGGAATTAGCAATGGTGGCGACCCAATCCTGAACAGAAACATGATGGACAGATACAGGCCAGACGGGTCGGAGCCGAAGGTAAGGCAGTGGTTGTAGTTACAACCCCATCTCATTCTCGCGCTCTGCCAGCCCCAAGTCTGTCCAGTGAAGAGAGAGTCGGTCCGGAACCGTCTCGCAAGCAGAGCCCAGCCGCCCACTCGACTGAGCACAAAACAAATCGTGCACCACAGGGTCACGAAGAATAGGGGGAACAGGACTCCGAAGGCTGCTGGATTAAGTGGTGAAGAACTCGCCATAATCATTTTGTCATTCTGAGCGCAGCGAAGAACCTATGTACTCAATTTGGCAATGCAAAGGTCTTCGCTGCAATCAGGAAAAGCTGAACTTTGTCACGTAACTAACAGCATGAATTAGCCGCTGTCTTCTCCGACTTTTAACACCGCCAGAAACGCCTCTTGCGGAATGTCCACTCGGCCGATGCGCTTCATGCGCTTCTTGCCTTCCTTTTGCTTTTCCAGCAACTTGCGCTTTCGGGAGATGTCTCCGCCGTAGCATTTGGCGATCACGTTCTTGCGCATGGCATGGACAGTTTCGCGGGCGATAATTTTTGCTCCGATGGAAGCTTGAATTGCGACTTCAAACATTTGGCGGGGAATCAGCTCCCGCATCTTCGAGACCAGCAGCTTTGCCGCGCTCATAGGCGAAGTCGCGGTGAACGATGATGGAAAGCGCATCCACCGGCTCGCCTGCGACGAGGATGTCGAGCTTCACCATCGGCGACTCCCAATATCCGGCGAGATGGTAGTCGAGAGAAGCATATCCGCGGGAAACCGATTTCAGCCGATCATAAAAATCGAGCACAACTTCATTTAGCGGCAATTCGTAATGCAACATCACACGTGATGAGCTAACGTATTCGAAAGTTTTCTGCTTGCCGCGCTTTTCTTCAACGAGCTTGAGAATTCCGCCAACGTATTCTTCATTGGTCAGAATAGTCGCCAGAATTACCGGCTCTTCAACTTTGGCGATCTCGCTCGGGGACAAGCCAGCGAAAGGGATTGTCTACTTCGACGACTTCGCCATCGGTCTTTGTGATTTTGTAACGGACGCCGGGAGCAGTCGTAATAAGTTCGAGATTAAATTCGCGCTCCAGGCGTTCCTGAATGATCTCCATGTGCAGCAGGCCGAGAAAGCCGCATCGGAAGCCGAAACCCAAAGCCACCGAACTTTCGGGCTCGAAGAAGAACGATGAATCGTTCAGGCGAAGTTTGTCGAGTGCCTCGCGCAATTGGGTGTGCTGATGCGCGTCCACCGTATAAAGACCGGCAAAGACCATGGGCTTGATCTCTTCGAATCCGGGCAACGGCTCAAACGCGGGATTATTTTCTTCGGTGATGGTGTCGCCAATTTTCGTGTCGGCAACGTTCTTGATGTTGGCGATCAAGAATCCGACCTCGCCCGCGCGAAGTTCGTCAATCTCGACCGGCTTTGGAGTGAGCACGCCGAGAGTCTCCACATCCAGCACTTTGCCGTTCCACATCAGCCGAATTTTCTGTCCCTTTCGAAGAGTTCCTTGAAAAACGCGCGTCAGCACGATCACCCCGCGATAAGGGTCAAACCATGAATCGAAAATCAGGGCCTGCAACCGGCTGTCAGGATTGCCTTTCGGCGGAGGGATGCGCTTCACGATCGCTTCGAGAACGTCCGGCACGCCTTGTCCGGTCTTCGCGCTGATCAGCACGGCGTCCGTAGCGTCAAGGCCGACGGCGCCTTCAATCATTTCTTTGGTGCGCTCGACGTCGGCGCTTGGCAGATCAATCTTATTAATGACAGGAATAATTTCGAGGCCGTGATTAATCGCGAGATAAGAATTCGCCAGCGTCTGCGCCTCGACGCCTTGCGAAGCATCCACGATCAACAACGCGCCTTCACAAGATGCCAGCGAACGCGAAACTTCATACGAAAAATCCACGTGCCCCGGAGTATCAATCAAATTCAACTGATAAGTCTGCCCATCCCGCGCCGTATACATCATTCTTACTGCGTGGGCTTTGATGGTGATGCCGCGCTCGCGCTCCAAATCCATCGAATCGAGCACCTGAGCTTGCATTTCTCGCGCAGTCAACGATCCAGTCAGCTCCAACAATCGATCCGCCAGCGTAGATTTCCCATGATCAATATGTGCGATGATCGCAAAGTTGCGGAGGAAGGCGGCGTCCATGGAAGCGGCGGTCAATGCTTGATTCTAACAGGCGAAGTGATGCGGTCCGGGCGGGGCGGGAACTCGACGCTCACCGATTCCATTCGAACGGTTGTGGGTCTAGAATGGTTTTCCGAATTCTGGATGCGTCCTCTAACTATGCGTCGCCTTTCATTTGTAATCTGCGTGATGTGCGTGGCGGCTCAATGCTCTTTCGCGCAAAAGGTTTCGCCAGAAGTGCGCGAATTCGTCTCCGTAGATGCGCCCACGGTGGCACTGACTCACGTGCGAATTATTGATGGCACGGGAGCGCCCGCGCGAGAAGATCAGACGGTGGTTCTCTCCGGAGGGAAGATAGCTTCGGTGGGCGACGCGGCATTAGCGGACATCCCGAAAGATGCGCGAGTGCTCGACCTGACCGGAAAGACTCTGATTCCCGGACTGGTGGGAATGCATGACCACATGTTTTATCCGGTGGGCGGAAGAATGTATGGCGAGATGGGCTACAGTTTCCCACGGCTTTATTTAGCGGCCGGCGTTACGACCATTCGCACTACCGGGTCGGTCGAGCCTTACACCGATCTCCATCTCAAGCAGCAAATTGACGGCGGCGAAATGCCGGGCCCGCACATTCATGTAACCGGGCCGTATCTTGAAGGTGCAGGAACGTGGGCGCTGCAAATGCATCCCCTCGCGGGAGCGGACGATGCCACCACAACCGTGAATTACTGGCTGGATGAGGGCGTGGACAATTTCAAGGCCTACATGTTCATCACTCCCGGCGAGCTTTCTGCCGCAGTCATTGCCGCGCATAAACGCGGCGCCAAGGTCACCGGACATCTGTGTACGATCGGCTTTCGCGAAGCGGCTGCGATAGGCGTTGACGATCTGGAACACGGACTGCTGGTGGATACGGAATTCTTCCCCTGGAAAAGGCCGGACACTTGCCCCGATGATCCGAAGGCAACCGAGTTCCTCTCCAAGCTCGACGTGCAATCCGGCCCGGTGCACGACATGATTCTCGATCTGGTGCAGCGGCACGTTGCCATGACTTCCACGCTGCCGGTGTTTGAGATGTTCGTTCCCGGGCATCCTTCCATTCAACCCCGAGTTCTCGCCGCTTTATCGGCGGAGGCGCAGGCGGAGTTTCTCGCCAACAAAGTCCGTTCGGCAGATCCAGCGTCACTTCGTAAGCGCTACGGCTCTGAAGTCTCGCCCTGGACTGCGGCATTCCAGAAGGAAATGGAATTCGAGCGAGCGTTCGCGAAGGCCGGTGGACGGCTGCTTGCGGGACTCGACCCGACAGGCATGGGCGGCGTGATTGCCGGCTATGGCGATCAGCGCGAAGTCGAGCTTTTAGTCGAGGCAGGATTCACTCCCCTCGAAGCCATCCGCATCGCGACCTCGAACGGAGCTCAGTATCTGGGCGATTCCGACCGCATCGGCACCATTGCGCAAGGGAAGCAGGCGGACCTGGTCGTGATCAAGGGAGATCCGTCAAAAAATATTGACGACATCGAGAATGTGGAAACCGTTTTCAAAGACGGAATCGGATACGACTCCGCAAAACTGGTCGAATCCGTACGCGGGCACGTGGGGAACAACTAGGATCCCGGGTTAGCCCGGGTGGCCCAGCCTTTCGCGCTGTTTGCGAAGATTCTCTCTTGCGAGTCAAGGGGTATTTTCTCTGGAGAGGTGCAGGAGAACCTCTCTTTTAAGCCACCTGAGCCAGAACAGTGATTTCGATTTTCGGTAAGAGTTTGGCTCCGTCGTAAGCGGACTGCGAACGGAACATGCCGAAGATGGCGTGCAGCATTTTGCGGGCAACGGCTATCAGGGCTTGCAGTTTGGCTTTGTGGCGTACGACCAAGGCGTTGTAAAAGCCGCGCAAGTGGGGATCGTGGCGCACCGCGACGAGGGCAGGCATGTAGAGGGCACGGCGCAGATAACGGTTGCCAGCGCGGCTGATGCGCGAGCGCTTATGCACGGACGTGCCGGAGTCATGATGGGCGGGATCCAGTCCACTGTGCGCGACCCACTGGCGCACGGTAAGACCGGGAGCCAGCAGTGCCAGTTCTCCCAAAAGATTCAGGGCGCTGACCTCGCCGATGCCGGGCATGCTCAGCAGCAGAGCGAAACGCGGGCGCAGTTCTGCGTCCTGGTCAATAAGAGTCTGAGCGGCGTCGCGCATCTTCTCGATCCGGTGCTGCAGATCGCGCAAGCATCGCTTCAGATCCTGCTTCACACAACGCGATCCGATGGTGGAAGCCGAGATTGCGTGCAGACGATTCGACTCCTGCGTGTGCTGCTGGGTGAGAGCTGCGATGTGACGCGTAATGGCGCGCAGTTCCAGAGCTGCTGCTTGCGGCGGATGCCAAGGCTGGAACGGCATGCGATGGGCATACTCGGCCAGCACCTGCGCGTCGGCGGGATCGGTTTTGCTGCGGCACAGCGTCGCCGCAAAGCGGTTCACCTTCTTGGGATTGAGCACCGCCACTTCGATTCCCTCTGCGGCGTGCAATGCCAAAGCTAGGTCGAGACTGTAAAGGCCGGTGGCTTCTAGGCAAATGCGGACTGGAATCCCGTTTTTTTGCAACCACGCTATCAGCGCCTGGTGTCCGGTGGCGCGGTTAGGGAAACTGCGTTGCAGCCCTCTGCCGCCTTCGAGGGCGACGACCAAATGGGCCGCGCTGACATCAATGCCACAGCAGAGAAAAGCTTCCGCCGCCGACTTGTGCATGACCGCCTCCTAGAGTTAATCTGCGGTTCCGGCTTCCGCCCCGGCGAAACTCTTGCCGCCAACCTTGAACATGCAGGCTCAAAAGGCCTTGGATTCTCCACGGCGTCAAAAAGAGAGGGGCGGGGGCCGCTCTTCGCACAGGCTCAATGTTGGCCTAAGGCTGGGACGGCCTCACCGCCGAAAACGCGACCTCCATATTAGCCGCGTCTGGAAATGGAAGATACAAGGCTGGGGACTTTTAGCTTCCGTCAATTCGGCGCACTGTCGGATAGATTCCGAGCCGTTCCCGATCCCGTGCCGTCCATTGCGATTGGATCTCCACTCCTCCATATTCACCTGATAGCGCTTCAATCTCCAAGGCATGAAGCTAAACTATGATGACTCCATCTTTATCTCTGTGACGAATGAACATCCCCAGACTTCGCAAAGAACGCGAAAGGCTGGGCCACCCGCCTGTTTTCGGCGCAAAATAAATTTCATCAAGTTGACTCCCCAACGCGGAAGAAATTGACGAGTTGCCTTTTAAGCTCCTAAGATGATCAGTCACTCCGCCGAGACCTCTATTGATTGGCCAGACCATTTCGCATTACCGCATAGTCGAGAAACTGGGCGGCGGAGGTATGGGCGTTGTCTACAAAGCGGAAGACATAACTCTGCACCGCTTTGTGGCATTGAAGTTCCTTCCTGACGAGGTTGCTAAAGATCCACAGGCCCTGGCGCGTTTTCAGCGGGAGGCTCAGGCCGCCTCGGCGCTCAATCATCCCAACATCTGCACCATCTACGAGATTGGACAGCAGGAGGGCCAGCCATTTTTGGTAATGGAATTCCTGGACGGAATGACCTTGAAGCACCGCACCGCGGGGCGCCCGATGGAGGTTGACACTCTTCTGGCGCTGGGAATCGAAATTGCAGACGCGCTCGACGCGGCACACACTGAGGGGATTGTCCATCGCGATATCAAACCAGCAAATATTTTTGTGACTAAGCGCGGACACGCCAAGGTTCTTGACTTTGGCCTGGCAAAGGTCACTCAGCCAGCTAACAAATTTCAAGAAACGGCAGGGCCGACGCTTCAACCTACGGCCATAAGCGACGAACACCTTACCAGTCCAGGCGCAACTTTGGGGACGGTGGCATACATGTCACCGGAGCAAGTCAGGGCCAAAGAATTAGATGGACGGACCGACCTGTATTCGTTCGGCGTCGTGCTCTACGAAATGGCGACCGGCACACTTCCATTTCGCGGTGAGAGTACCGGAATCATTTTCGATCGGATTCTAAACCGTCCTGCCGGTGGCGCCGGTGCGGTTGAATCCCGATCTTCCGCCGGACTTGGAACGAATCATCAATCGCGCGTTGGAAAAAGACCGGGACCTACGTTACCAGCATGCTTCCGAAATGCGGGCCGAATTAATGCGACTGAAGCGCGATACGGAAAGCGGTCGCCTCGTTGCAGCCGCTCCAGTTGAAGAGGTCGAGCCCATCTCGACCGGACCCTTGGATGACGCTCAGGGCAGGCTTCCGAAAACGGCTGTCCCTAGGCAATCGGCGCGATCTTCAGGCGTACGTGTATCCGAACCGGTGCAAGCCGTCGCAAAGCGTCCGAGCCGGACGAAGTTCTATATCGCGGGAGCTGTGTTGTGTCTCATTCTGCTTGCCCTCGGCGCTTTCTACTATCGGGCGCATCGTCAGAACAAGGTTCTCGGCGAGAAGGACACATTGGTGTTGGCCGATTTCGACAACAGCACTGGAGATCCGCTGTTTGATGACACGCTGAAGACGGCGCTCAGCGTTTCACTGCGGCAATCGCCATTTTTGAATGTGCTGTCGGACAGTCAGGTCGGCAAGACGCTTAAGTTAATGACGCTGCCGCGCGACACGAAACTTACATCCGATGTAGCTCGTGATCTGTGTCAAAGATCAGGCAGCAAGGCTTTTGTGACCGGAACAATCAGCAGCCTGGGCAGCGAATATGTCGTAGGTCTTAAAGCGGTGAATTGCCAAAGTGGCGAGGTGCTGGCTCAGGAGCAGGTGACGGCCGAGTCGAAGGAAAAAGTGTTAAACGCTCTCGGCGATGCGACAACGAAATTGCGGAGCGAATTGGGCGAATCACTCGCCACAGTTAGGAAATTTGATGTTCCTCTAGTCGAAGCGACTACCTCTTCGCTCGAGGCGCTAAAGGCTTATAGCGTGGCCAGGAATGTCTCGTTCGAGAAGGGATTACCGGCGGCGTTACCAGATCTGCAAAGGGCAATTGAACTCGATCCCAATTTCGCGTCAGCTTATTCGTCCATAGGAAACGCTTATTCCAGTTTGGGCGAGGCGGGCCGCTCCGGCGAATATCTCACCAAGGCTTTCGCTTTGCGGGACCATGCCAGCGAGCGCGAAAAGCTTGGAATCGCCGCTAATTATTATCACAACGCGGCCGGCGACCTGAACCGGGCGGCGAGTGCTTATCAGGAAGAGATTGAGAATTATCCGCAAGAGACCGGATCTTATGGCAACTTGGGCATCGTCTATGGCGAGCTGGGCGAGTATGACAAGGCTATTGAAATCACACGCCGCGGAATACAGCTTCAGCCTGACCGGCCTAGTTTTTACGATGACCTGGCTAATTTTTCTCTCGCCTTGCAACATTGTGATGAAGCGGGCCAGATTCTGGCGAAAGGATACAACCGTCCCCCGGATGATGCGATAGCGCACAACGCGCTATATGGCTTGGCGTTTATTGCAGGAGATTCGGCGGCCATGGAAAAGCAGGAAGAGTGGTATGCAAACAACCCACAATCTCAGAACTGGGGCCTTGCGTTGGCTTCTGACAGCGAAGCATATTCCGGGCATTTAAATAAGGCGAGAGAGTTTACCCGGCGGGCGGTAGATTCGGCCATTCAGACCGACAGCAAAGAAGGTGGAGGAGTGTGGTTGGCCCTTTCAGCCCAACGCGAATCGGTGTATGGCAATCCTAAGGAAGGCTTGGACGCGGCCGCGGCAGCCCTGAAGCTCGCCCCGGAAAGCGTAGGCGTGGAGGCGGAGAACGCGCTGGCGTTTGCCATGGCGGGGGATACGGCCGAAGCGGAATCTCTATTGCAAGATCTGGGGAGGCGTTTTCCCCAGAACACTCAAGTCCAGTCGCAATGGCTGCCTGCCATTCAGGCGCAACTGGCGCTGAAACAGAAGAACCCGTCGCTCGCTCTGAACGATCTACAGGCCGCTTCTTCTGGAGAATTAGGAATTGTACCTTTCGAAATCAATCTGTCGTGTCTGTACCCGGTATATATTCGCGGAGAAGCTTACCTCGATGCTGGACAGGGACCCGCCGCGGCCGCGGAATTCCAGAAGATCATTGACCACAGCGGCATCGTCTGGAACTGCTGGACGGGAGCGGTGGCCCATCTGGGACTGGCGCGAGCGAACGCCTTGGAGTCGAGGACGTCCCAGGGTGCGGATGCGGATGCCGCCCGGGTCCGCGCCCTTGCCGCATATAAAGATTTCCTCACGCTCTGGAAAGATGCCGATCCCGACATTCCCCTACTTAGAGAAGCCAAGGCGGAGTACGCAAAGCTGCAGTGAGGATTGCGGACCGACGCCAGACACCCGGTCCCAATCGGACATTGTTGACGACGCTTTCCCTATGCCATAGTCTTTCCTAGTTACTCTGGTCGTTACTCTGGTCATGGCCTCTAGGCGGGTCCGATTCAAAGTCTTAATTGGCAAAGGCTTCCGGGCAATTGCGAGCCGGAAACCAGGATTGCATTACCCGGAAACAGTACAACGAAAGAGTAGTTATGCCGCATCAGACTGAGTGCGGCCGGAAAAGGCGACTTGACGGACGCGCGAAAATCGCAAGCCCAAAAGATTTCTGAAGTAGAACTGATCGAGCGAGCCAAGCAGGGTGACGCAGAAGCCTTTGAAGGCCTGTATCATCTGCATAAACGGCGGGTGTACTCGTTATGTTTGCGCATGACGGCCAATACGGCGGCAGCCGAAGACCTCACTCAGGAAGCCTTTCTACAGTTGTTCCGCAAGATAGGAACTTTTCGGGGCGAGTCTGCGTTTTCGACCTGGCTGCATCGCATGGCAGTCAACGTGGTACTGATGCAGTTGCGCAAGAAGGGTCTTCCCGTAGTTCCGCTCGAAGATACGATGGAAACCGAAGAAGAGGCTCCCAAGAAAGAATTGGGCGCACCGGATCCGAGTCTTGCGGGATCCATTGATCGTTTGCAGTTGCAGCGGGCAGTAGAAGATTTGCCCCCGGGTTACCGGTCAATTTTTGTGCTGCATGATGTGGAAGGCTACGAGCACAACGAGATTGCTGAAATTGTTGGATGTTCGGTGGGAAATAGCAAGTCTCAATTGCATAAAGCACGTTTGAAATTACGCGAGCTTCTCAAAACGAGCAGAGCTGAAAAAGCCAGAAAGCCGTGAGCAAGCGCGCGAGAATAATGAACGCTGTCGGGGAGAAGTAGTATGACCTGTGAAGAATTCGAACGGGTCCTGCCGGAGCATGAGGGCAGCCACACGGTCGAACAGCAGTCCCATCTGAAATCATGTTCTCCATGTTCGGAGTTGGTAGCCGATCTGAATGCCATCTCGGAGCAGGCAAAGTTCTTGCGGGATACGGATGAGCCCAACCCGCGCGTGTGGAATTCCATTGAGATTGCGCTGCGCCAGGAGGGTTTAATCCGCGAACCGGAGTCCGCGCCATTTCTGGTGCACAGCCGTCCGCGCCGCCGCCGTCTTGCCTGGATGATTCCTGCTGGAGCGTTGATATTGCTGATGGTCGGCGTGGTGGAGTACAAGCGTGCGCCGGTTCAGAGCGTAGCGCAAAAATCTGTTTCAGCTTCGGCCGTTTCGGTAATCGCTGACGCCTCCAGTCTGGACGATCAGCAACTGCTCGAAGTAGTATCGAAACACGCACCCGCCATGCGAGCTTCCTACGCGGCAAATTTGCGGGACGTGAACTCTTACATTCGAGATGCGGAAGAATCGGTAAAAATTGATCCTAACGACGAGCAAGCGCAGAAATATTTGATGGATGCCTACGAGCAGAAAGCCATGGTCTACGAAATAGCGATGGATCGTTCTCTACCATAAATTTTGGACGAGCAAAAGCGGCGCGAGCTGCCGCGGAGTTGAGGATACAGGTCATGATGTTCAGCAGCATGCGCGCGGCGAAAGTGGTTGTCATATTTGCTTTGGCGGGAACGATCTCAGCAGCTGGCGAGACCCGGCAGCAACTCCACTTTAAAGTGGGACGCAAACCGAGCATCTCCATCAATAACCAATTTGGCGCGGTGTCTGTGAAAGCCGGCGCGAAAAGGGAAGTCGCCGTGATTGCAATTCTGCATTCCGACAAGGTCGAGATTGATCAGAGCCATCGCGGCAATCGCGTTGACATCGTTTCCCATTTGCTGACGGGAGCGGATCAAAGTACCGGTCAGGTTGATTACGAAGTTGTGGTCCCCGCGGACGCGAATGTCACTCTCACTTCGATGACCGGGCCGTTGCATGCGGAAAAATTGCACGGCGACGTTGTTATGGAGGGAAACACCGCGGATGTGGACGTGAGGGACGTCAGCGATGCTCATGTTCACGTTAAAACTTTGAACGGTCCCGTTACACTGACCGATATCCGTGATGGCCACGTCGAAATCACGAGCCTTGGAGGCGATGTTGTTTTAACTTCCGTTAGCGGCCCACTTGTCTCGGTCAATTCCAGCAGCGGCAAGATCCGTTACGATGGCGATTTCGGAGACGGCGGAGAATATAGTCTGACCAGCCATACGGGTGACATTTTGGCAACTGCACCGAGCTACGCCTCAATTGACGTCACCGCCCGATCGGAACAGGGGCAGGTGGAGAATGATTTCCAGTTACAGCCGAAGCACACTTCGTTTCCCATCAAAGCGGGGAGTGCCTTTGCAGGCACGGTAGGTAAAGCCGCATCTTCGGTCCGGTTGTTTTCCTTCAGTGGTAAAATCCATCTCAAGAAGCGCTAGAAAAGAGCGCTAAAAATCCGGCTCTGGCCGATCTTGCTCTGGCCAATCCTAAGGTAAGCCTGGTGGTGATCCAGGAAGCATGGGAAACCAATCTGCTTCGCTCCCGCACGCCGGTCCTTCGGTGCACAAACGTATTTCCCATGTGATCATCCTGGTTGGCTTCATGGGAGCGGGGAAGACCACCGTTGGTGCGGAGTTAGCCCGTCTTTTGGGCTGGTCTTTCGAGGACCTTGACGACCGGATTCAATCTCGCGAAGGCCGAACGATTGAAGAGATTTTTCGAGATGCTGGAGAGGAAGAATTCCGCCGTTGCGAGCACGTGGCGTTGCGCGAATTGCTTTCCGATTCAGAATCTGATTATCGCGTCATTGCATTAGGAGGGGGGGCCTTCGCGCAAGCGGAAAATGTTTCCATGCTGCAAGACATGAATGTTCCATCGGTATTCCTCGATGCGCCGATAGAAGAATTGTTTCGGCGATGTCAGCAGCAGCGACTTCACCGGCCATTGCGGCAAGACGAAGCGCATTTTCGCAGGTTGTATGAATCTCGCGCTCCTCTTTATAGGGCCGCGACATTCCATGTCGAAACCAATGACAAGCCAATCCCACAAATTGCGGCGGAAATAGCGCAAACATTAGGAATCTCTCCATCCAAATGATCCGAAGATTTTTAGAGCCCTGGGGGACCGAACGTGATGCTTAGGAAAATAATATCCGTAGCTTTGGGATTGCTGCTGCTTGGCAGCGTCGCCGCAGCCGGCAAAGACAAAGATAAAGATAACGATTCGAGCGCGCAGCCGGTGGACTCGGGATCGTTTGGCGTATTCATGAACGGCAGACGCGTGGCCACCGAGACTTTCTCGATTAAACAGGGTCCCAAAGGCAGCACGGTGACGTCCGAGTTCAAGGCTGACGGAGCATCAGAAACATCCACGCAAGATTCTGAACTTCAATTGAATGCCGCCGGCGAGCTCGAGAAGTATGAATGGAAGGAAGTGAGCCCCGGCAAGACTCAGGCCGTGGTGCTGCCAAACGACAATTTCCTTATCGAGCGAGTTACAACCAATCCCGCTGACAAGCCCCAGGAACAGCCATTCATGCTCCCCGCTTCGACCAGTATTCTTGACGACTATTTTTTTATTCAGCGGGAAGTTCTGGTGTGGAAGTATCTGGCAATTGGCTGCCGCCAGGAAAAGGGCCAAGTGCAGTGTCTGCCGAACCAAAAAACTCAATTTGGCACGCTTGATCCGCACTCCCGAAGCTCCATGGCTGTGAGCGTCGCATTTTCCGGCAAAGAGAAAATTCCGATTCGCGGAGTGGAACGCGATCTCAACCGCTTTACTCTGAAGACTGAGAATGGCGACTGGTCGCTGTGGCTGGATGATCAGTTCAAGCTGATCCGGATTCTGATTGCAAGCGACAATACCGAGGTGCTTCGAGACTAGCTGTAGAGACGCAACTTGCTCGGCAGGAAGAGGAATTCGCCGGCGCTAGGCAGGATTATATTTTCCATGTCCCTGATTGATGCACGCACCAGTCGCGTTCTGATTACCGTACTGCTCTTCGTGCTGGTGCTGGGGTTCCTTTACGTCGCGCATCATACGTTGATCGCGTTCCTGTTTGCGGTTTTCTTCGCCTACCTGGTGGATCCCGCGGTTTCACGATGCGAAAAGTGGATGCACAGCCGCGGCGGTGCGATCGCCGCGATTTATGTATTACTGCTTGCTCTCTTAATCACATTTTTCTTCTTCGTAGGTCCGCAGATTGGTCGCCAGGCGCAAAAACTCGCCACGGCTTTGCCAACTTCTCAAGGCAAAGTGTCCACCAGCGGACTGGGAGAAATCACCGAAACAATCGGCAATCAACATGGTTGGAGCCGGGCCACAATCAACCGGCTAAAGGACTTTCTGAACCAGCATCAAAACGATATCGTTCATCTCGCGCAACGGCTGGGTATTCGAATCGCCGAAGTCGCCCAGCAATCCTGGTTAATCATCGTAGTGCCCCTGCTCGCGGCTTTCTTCCTGAGGGATGGACGCGCGTTCAGTGACGTTGCGCTCTCGCTTGTTCAAACCAAGCCACAACGCGAATTTTTGCAGGGGGTGCTGGATGACATGAACCAGATGCTGGCGCATTTTATTCGCGCCCAGTTGACTCTGGCAGCGTTGTCATGGGTGGTCTATACCGGTTTCATGTCGGCCATGAGCGTTCCCTACGCGCTGGTGTTGGGCACTGCCGGGGGAGTGATGGAATTCGTCCCAGTGGTCGGTCCGCTGGTTGCCGCGATGGTGATTATTGGCGTGGCAGTCCTGATGAGTTACCCGCACTGGCTGGTATTGCTCATTTTCCTGGCCGCGTGGAGATTGATTCAGGATTACGTGATCTCCCCTCGGATTATGGGCCGGAGCCTCGAATTGCATCCGTTGGCGGCTATTTTTGGAGTGCTCGCCGGCGCCGAGATTGCCGGCGTGCTCGGCGTTTATCTTTCCATCCCAGTGATGGCGAGCCTGCGGATCGTCTGGAGGCGTTGGCGACTGTACGCCGAAAAGAAACGCTTCGGGCCATTGAATGACTATTCTTTTGGGACTGAGATCAGTCCGCGTCCGTAAGGTTGAGCCACGCGCGTTTCGTCCCACCCGGCAGTGAAGAAGTTGAATCTCCAGGCCGCAGACTGCCAGGGTAAGGTTCTCCGACATATTGACGTGTTTGCTATGTTTTGTTTTAAAACCTCTGTGTAGTTATGGCGCCGTTTGGATGCTTACAATCCTGTCAAATAAGTCATCCTGCATGTTGCCCCTCGTAACGAAGCCCGATTGAGGATTCTTCAAGAATGGTGCTGTCACTAGCTCTGGATGCGCGGCTCCCCAGTGTTTTTTTGATCGCATTCCGATTACCAGTTTGCCATCATCCAGCGTCTTCTTCGCAAGCCAAAACGAGTACGACTGCGATTCACAGACCTGTCTGATTGGTAATCCGGATCTCCGTGAATGGTAGGGAAACCACTCGATGACGAGGAGCGTTTCGGCAAATTGTTCATCGCTCATTCCTGTGACCTCACGCAGTTTCTTCGTGCGCGGACGCCACCAGTGCGCGGTCGGCGTCCAGCCGTATTTTGGATTCAATGGATAGAAGGGACATGCCTGGTGCAGGTGTTTTAAATTGTTAAAAATCGCTTCCCTGAAGCTGGCTTCGCGGTAAGCCGTCTCGTCTTCAGAAGAGTGGCCTGGATTCAGCCCCAGGAGCACGACTCTTGCCGATTCGGGATTGCCAATGAATGGCTCAGGAAGGGAGTCCGCAACGATTGCTTTCGTTTCGTCTTTAGCGTTCTTAGACGCGTTGAACCTATCGATAGACCTCCGATCCATTTCTAGGATGTAAGGACCCTCGGGCTTAAGCTGCAGCCATGGATTTATCATCGCCCGGATTGTACAAGCGTTGCCCATCACTTCGATATGCTGGCCGCCTTGACGCGGGCCGGGAATCTGCCGCTGTTGTAAAATTCCAACATACCTATGGCGAACAAGATTTCTGTGGGAATACTGGGCGCGACTGGAATCGTTGGACAAAGATTTGTCCAGATGCTCGAAGACCACCCGTGGTTTGAAGTCGCATGGCTAGCCGCGTCTGACCGCTCGGAAGGCCGATTGTATGGGGAGGCGGCGCGCTGGAAGTTGAAGACGGCAATCCCGCTCGAGTCGCGGCGATGCGCGTTTCGCCCGCGAAGCCCGATGGCGCGCCCAAGCTTATTTTTGCCGCACTGGATGCGTCCATTGCCGCGGAAATGGAACCGTTGTTTGCCGAGGCCGGTTGCGCCGTAATTACCAACTCCAGCGCGTTGAGAATGCAGAAAGATGTTCCGCTGGTGATTCCGGAAGTGAATCCCGATCACCTCAAGCTCCTGGAATGCCAATCATGGCGGAAGAAATCGGGAGGGTTTGTCGTCACGAATCCGAATTGCTCGGCTATTGGCCTGGTGCTAGCTCTCAAACCTTTGCAAAAGATCTTCGGAATCGAGACTGTGATGGCGGTCACGATGCAGGCGATCAGCGGCGCGGGATATCCCGGTGTGGCTTCGATGGATATTCTCGGAAATGTGATTCCTTACATTGGCAAAGAAGAAGAAAAGATGGAGGAAGAAACGCGAAAGCTTTTAGGCAAGCTGAATGGCGCAGGAATTGTTTCCGCCGATTTTTCCATGAGCGCACAGTGCAATCGCGTGGCAGTCGAGGATGGGCACACCGAGTCCATTTCCGTGAAGCTGCGCAAGAAAGCGCAACCGCAAGAGATCATTGAGGCATGGAACAGCTTTCGAAGTGTGCCCCAGGAGTTGAAATTGCCCAGCGCACCTGCCGAGCCAGTGCGATACCTCTCAATGCCCGACCGGCCGCAGCCGCGCTTCGATGTCGAATCAGGAAAAGGAATGACCACTACGGTTGGGCGTTTGCGTCCCTGCGGCGTGCTTGATTGGAAGTTCACGGTTCTATCCCATAACACAATCCGTGGTGCCGCTGGCGCTGCCCTGTTGAATGCCGAACTTCTCAAGGCGCAGGGTTATTTGGATTGATGTTGATTGGATCGCGGGAGCGGCCGCTGATCTGTTCCAATTATCGCCGTGAGAAAAAAGCGTGCAGGGGTCCTTTGACTTCACGAGTCTATTCGCTGAGCGAATAGACTTGTTGCGCTCAGGTTGACAGAGATGATCGTCATGAAGTTCGGGGGAACGTCCGTCGGCGACGCCGAATCCATCAAGCGTGTTGTGGCAATCGTTGCGGGCCGCCTTGAGCAAATTCCCGTGGTGGTAGTGAGTGCAATGGCCAGGGTCACGGATCAATTGTTGACGCTGGGCAGAGCTGCCGGGGCCGGCGAGCGCGACACGGCGCTAAACATTTCCCGTTCCCTTCGCGAGCGTCATTACAATACCGCGGGCGAGTTATTGGGGACGGCATTATTCAGCGGACTTCACGGCGATCTCGGCGCGGATTTCGAGGCGCTCGACGAACTGATCAGAGGAATCAGTGCAGTTGGCGAGCTCACCCCGCGCACTTCCGATCACATTGCCTCGTTTGGCGAAATTCTTTCCAGCAAAATTGTCTGTGCGGCGCTTTGTGCGCACCATATTGATGCCGAAGTGGTGGATGCGCGCCAATGCATCGTGACCGACAATACATTCACTCGCGCCACACCACTGTGGGACGAGATTAACCATCAGCTCGGCGCAAGGATTCAACCACTACTCGACAGCGGTCGAGTGCCGGTGATGGGCGGCTTTGTTGGTGCGACCAAGACGGGCATCACGACCACCATCGGGCGTGGCGGTTCGGATTTTTCCGCGGCGATCGTGGGCTCAGGGATGGGCGCGCAGAGAATCGAAATATGGACGGACGTGGATGGCATGATGACTACCGACCCAAATTTGTGCCGAGACGCGCGCCGCATTAAGGTAATCAGTTTTGATGAGGCGGCCGAATTGGCGTACTTTGGCGCGAAGGTGCTTCATCCCGCAACCGTCTTGCCCGCTATTCAGAAAAATATTCCGGTGCAGGTGCTCAATTCGCGGAATTCGGCGTGCGAGGGCACGCTGATAACGGCGCGCACTCCGCGCTGCAAAAATGTTTTCAAGGCCATCGCGGTAAAGAAGGGCATCACCATCGTGGATGTCGCCGCTCCCCGCATGCTGCTCGCTCACGGTTTCCTGCGAGCAATTTTCGAGGCTTTCGATCGGCATCGTGTGCCGGTAGATGTGGTTTCAACATCCGAGGTCAGCGTGTCTTTGACGGTGGACTCCAACGAATCCATTCCCACGCTTGCCGCCGATTTAGCTAAACTCGCGGATGTAAAATACGAAGGCCGTAAAGCAATTGTCTGCCTGGTTGGGGAAAATCTACGGCAAGTTCCGGGGATTGCAGGAAGAGTATTCGGCGAATTGTCAGACGTGAATATTCGAATGATTTCGCAGGGTGCGTCGGAAATTAATCTAACGTTCGTGATTGAGGAAGATGCCGTGCCCGGAGTTGTTCAACGGCTGCACAAAGCGTTTTTTTCTGAGTTGGATCCGGCAGTGTTTGACTAGAAGGGTCCGGCACATATGAGATTGCTCATATTAGGGCGTGGGAAAACCGGATCACTGGTGGCGGAAGTTGCTTCTCAGTGCGGCCACGATGTGAAGGTTTTGGGCGGGCAGCAGAATCAAAACGCCAGTGCGTTGACTCCGGACTTACTGCGCGCCGTTGACGCCGTGATTGATTTCACGACTCCCGCTGTAGTGGTGCAAAACATCGAGTCGTGTGTGCGCGCTAAAAAGAATGTGATCGTCGGCACGACTGGGTGGACCACCGATTTGCCAAGAATTCGCCGCCTAGTGGAGGAAGCTGGAACTGGATTTGTTTACGGCGCGAACTTTTCGATTGGCGTCAACCTGTTCTATGAAGTTGCGCGTACCTCTGCTGCCGCGTTGAAGCATCAATATTCGGGGCAGATTTTCGAACGGCATCACGTTCACAAAAAAGACGCACCTTCGGGCACGGCGGCGGAGTTACAGAGAATTGTCCATGAGGCGTCGGAGACAGAACTGGAAATTACGTCGTTCCGCGAGGGCGATGTGGTCGGAATGCACGAGGTGATTCTGAATTCTCTGAACGACACGATCTACCTTTGCCATGACGCCAAATCGCGCCATGGATTCGCCGAGGGAGCGGTGAAGGCAGCCGAATGGCTGGCGGGCAAGACAGGATTCTATGACTTCCGGGAAATCTGGAAACAACTTTAAACCAGCCGCACCGCCGAAATCAGCCGATGCCAGCAGATCACTTGGGCACTTCCTCTAACTGGCCCTGTTCCAGCTTCTCCTGACATTCTATGCAGTGTCTCGTCCAAGGGACGGCTTCCAGGCGCTTGGCATTGATTTCTTTGCCGCAGGAAATGCATTCTCCAAATGTGCCATCGCGCGTCCGTGATAATGCGCTCTCCACCATTTGCAGGAGTTGGCGATCATTGTTGCTTTGGTTGAAGAGAAATTCCTTGGTATAAGAACTGGCGGCGCGGTCGGCTATGTCCTGTGTGGAGTCTTCGTCCACGGTGCGCCCGTCTTGTTCGATGCGGCTCACCATGCGGCGCAGCTCTTCCTGCTTGGTTTCCAGCCGTTTCTTGAAATAATCGAGCTTTTTCTTGTCCATGTAATTATTTTCCAGCCCGGCAAAAAGTTCCGGGGCTACCTCAATTCATCTTGCACAACGAGCGTTCAAAATAAGATGCGTAAAACCCCACTGCGGATTCGCCGCGAGTGAAATTGCCATGAACGCAAGTCAATGCGTGTTCGGCTGAGGAGATGCGGCCTGCGAGGGGACGATATTTCCAATGGCAGGCGGGTTCTGCGGCTGGGTAAGTAGCGACTTGACCGAGTCCGGCAATTTGTTCGCATTCGCTAACAGAAGACTGACCTGCCACATTTGCTGGTCCGAGAGCGATTGATTGAAAGCGGGCATGCCAGTCAGGCGAATGCCATTTGCAACCTTCCAATAAGTTTCTCCGGGCTCGTCATCGGTGACGCCTCTGCCTTGCAAAAGCCTGGGCGGACGCGGAAACATTCCTTTCGCGATGGCGCTGGGATTGCCATCCGAGAAGCTATGGCAGACCGCGCAATTGTCGCGATACACCTGGGCGCCGGCGCGGAATGTGGATTCATCCGCGGCAACCGGGACGGTATGCGGCATCTCTTTTTTGACGCGGGCGTCGAGCGCTTTGTGAGCCAGCGTTTTTTCGAAAGGCATGGCTTGCGCAGCCGTGGCTACGGGCGCGCTTCCGGTCGCGAAATAAAAATAGACGCCGACAGGCAGGGCGATTAAACCGAGAATTAAGCCAAAAACAAATGCTCTCAAGGACCGTCTCCTGACTTAAGAATAGATTGTGAGTTTACACCCCAGGGTGGGAAGCTCGCCACCATTCGAAGGCGTGCCGCGCCCTCAGGATGCGGGAGTGAAGCGAACCTTCTTCATCCTTCTTCCTACCTGGAGCGTAACCTGTTGTTCGACGTCCAAATAAGTAACCGGATCGCTCTTCATCTCTCCGTTGACCTTTACGGATTTCTGCTTGAGTTTCCGCGCGGCGTCGGTAACGGAGTCCGCGAGGCCGGCTTGAGCGAGCAGTTTATCGAGTCTTATTTTTTTCTCCGCCACTTCGACTGTCACCTCTTCGACATCTTCGGGGATCTCCTGCTTCTGAAATTGCTTTGCCCAGTCCTCGCCGGCTTTTACTGCCGCTTCGGGAGAGTGGAAGTCGGTCACAATTCGCCGCGCGAGGTCTTTTTTCGATTCCATCGGATGCGCTTCGCGTTTCATCTTTTCGATTTCTGGAATCTGGACATCCGTCAAGAGTTCGTAATATCTCCACATCATCTCGTCTGAAATTGACATGAGCTTGCCGTACATTTCGAGTGGCGGTTCCTGAATGCCGATCGCATTGCCGAACGACTTCGACATCTTCTGCACGCCGTCGAGGCCTTCGAGAATCGGCATGGTGAGCACTACCTGTGATTCCTGGCCATAACTGCGCTGGAGCTCGCGTCCGACCTGAAGATTAAATTTCTGATCCGTGCCGCCCAGTTCAACGTCGGCCTTGAGAGCGACCGAGTCATATCCCTGTGACAAGGGATACAGAAGTTCGTGGAGCGCGATGGGCTTCTCTTCCTGAAAACGTTTGTGAAACTCCTCGCGTTCGAGCATCTGTGACACTGTGTATTTCGCTGCCAGCCGGATCCAGTCTTCCCCACTCATCTTCGCCAGCCACTCGCTGTTGAAGCGCGTTTGCGTGGTGGCGCGATTAAGAATCTTGTAAACCTGCGCCATATAGGTCTTGGCGTTGCGCATGATGTCTTCCGAGCTTAGCGGCGGACGAGTGACGGAGCGTCCACTGGGGTCTCCGATCATCGCCGTAAAATCGCCGATCAGGAATGTGACGGTGTGTCCCAGGTCCTGAAAATGTTTCAGCTTGCGCAAGAGGACGGTGTGTCCAAGATGAAGGTCGGGCGCGGTGGGATCAAACCCGGCTTTGACGCGCAGCGGGACGTTCGTCGCCTTCGACTTTTCAAGCTTGGCGCGAAGCTCGGACTCGCGGATGATCTCCGAGGAGCCTTTTTTTATGTAGGCAATTTGTTCGTCAACCGGGGCGAATGGCATCGAAGCATTATTGCAGATTTTAGATAGAAGATTGCTGATTGCCGCCCTTTGCCGTCTTAAGGGAAGTTACAAATATTGCAACCAATTCATTTGCTTCTTTCAGGGGCAACTTAGTCGCATCGTGAGAGATGATTTCTGCCTCGACTAGTAATTCCAACCAAAAGAGGGATTCGTCAGCTTCTTCAAGCACAATCCCTAATTTGGAGATGAAATCGGGTCTGGATCGAGCACGGCAGACCGCCCGGTAGTTTGCCGCAACCGAAGTTACCGACCGCAGCAACTGCCGAACGATGATCCTTCCTTCCTGGCACATTCCGGCAGAGGCTAATGACCTGAAGCGCAAACCGCTTGGTGCGATCCCTCATTGCGTTCGAGTTGCTGGTCGCGGATGTCATTAGAACGACCAAATCGACAATCTAGAATCTGAATTCTAAAATTCGATTCTCGTCCTGGATGTGACGGACATCACAATCTCGCATTATCTTCGGATAACCATCTTTCTCCCCACAATCTTGAACTTTCCCCCGAGCACGATGTTGATCGCTTCGGAATACGCGATGTGTTCCTGCTCTAGTATCCGCGCGGCGAGCGTATGCTCATCGTCCTGATCGAGCACGGGGATTGCCTTCTGAACGATGATTGCGCCATGATCCAGTTCTTCATCTACGAAGTGAACCGTGCATCCGGCGACTTTCACTCCATAAGCGAAGGCTTGCTCCTGCGCTTCCAACCCGGGGAACGCAGGCAACAAAGAAGGATGAATGTTCAGAATGCGATGAGGAAACTGTTGCACGAACCATGGCGATAATAGCCGCATGTATCCAGCCAGGCAAACCAGGTCAACTTTCGACTGCTGCAAAGTAGCGACGACCTCCCGATCATGTTCTTCGCGTTGCTTGCCTTTTGATGGAATAACGATCGTGTTCAGCCCGAACCGGCTGGCGACGTCAAGCCCCCCAGCATCGGGCTTGTTTGAAATCACTACAGCGATTCGGGCGTCGCGAATTTCGCCGGAAGCAACGTTTTTCGCTATCGCTTCGAAGTTTGAGCCGCGTCCGGAAAGAAGAATGCCAAGGTTTTTCATGGAAGTAGTTAGTGAGCCATGATAAGCCATGGAGCACTCAGCAATCAGCTTTCAGCACTCAGCCAAAGACGTGCTGAGTGTTGGGCGCTTAGCCCTGAGTGCTAAGTGCTGACTGCTATTGGAATTTGCCGACGCCCACTCTCTCCGGTATAGTTTTATTCGGTATGTATAGCGATTTTAACGCCGCAGACCGTTGGTCCAAGAGGGAAGTTCACTGCGTCTACCAGGCTCTAATCGTTGCCGTTGCCACGCGGCACGCCGATGCGGTAGACATCAAATTCCTTGTAGACGGGCGTCCAGTCTGGGTGGCGTTGCCGTTGCCTGCATGGGTTGAATATAGGAACCGAACCGGCAAAAGCATTACGGATTCGCTGGCCATAGAAATTGCCGGGCATTATCTGAAAACAGCACTTGAGTCTGGAGAAGGCGTTGACCGCGAGATGTACTCGTTAACGATGCAAGAAACGCTCAAGCATCTTGACGCGCTGGTAAATGAGCCCGAAGCGGCAGCCACCGCGAAGCCCTAGCCATTCGATCATCGAACTAAATGGCAACAATACCTTCATCCCCAACCTCCTCCGATCCCATCGCATTTATTTTTCCTGGACAAGGTTCGCAAGCCGTCGGCATGGGAAGAGATCTTGCGGATGCTTATCCCATCGCACGGCAGACCTTCGAAGAGGCCGATGACGCGCTGGAATATAAACTTTCGCAACTTTGTTTCGAGGGTCCGGAAGAGCAATTACGCCTCACCGAGATTACGCAGCCCGCTATCTTGACGGTGTCGGTTGCCGCCTATCGCGTGCTAAATGAAAAAGGCATTCGTCCCTCGTATTTGGCAGGGCATAGTCTCGGAGAATATTCCGCTCACGTGGCGGCGGGCACTATTTCATTTCGCGACGCGGTGCGGACGGTGCGGAATCGCGGCAAGTATATGCAGGAAGCCGTTCCTGTCGGGGTGGGAGCCATGGCGGCGATTGTTGGGATGGATTTGGAAGCCGTCACATCCATTTGCAAAGAAGCGGCGCAGAATGAAGTGTGCGAGCCCGCAAACATAAATTCAGCGGAACAGATCGTGATTTCAGGCCATGCAACCGCAATCGAGCGGGCCGTAAAGTTGGCTGATGCGCGGGGAGCGAAGCGCGCGGTATTGCTGCCCGTGAGCGCGCCATTCCATTGTGCATTGATGAAACCGGCACAGGACCGTCTGGCCGCCGACTTACAGAAAGTAATTTTTCAGAAGTCGCGGGTGCCTGTCATCTGCAACGTTGATGCGGCATCGCACTACGATCCCGCTCAAAGCCGCGACGCATTGGTTCGCCAGGTAACCGGATCGGTGAAGTGGGACCAGTCCATTCGCCTGCTGATTTCGAGCGGCGTGCAAACCTTCGTTGAAGTAGGCCCCGGCAGAGTGCTAAGTGGCCTGATGCGGCAG
Organism: uncultured Acidobacteriaceae bacterium; assembly: GCA_963796015.1. Lineage (GTDB taxonomy): Bacteria > Acidobacteriota > Terriglobia > Terriglobales > Acidobacteriaceae > PALSA-188. The sequence continues at coordinate 29,800 of CAWCJR010000009.1, forward strand.
ATTGATCGCTCGAAGAGCGCGGTCAACGTAGGGGATGAAGCGTCGTTGCAAAAAGCGTTGAAGACCCTCGATGGGGTGAATTCTCGCTGACGGTTGACGGTTTAACGCCGCGCGGAGCGGTCAGGCGTCGCAGATTTTCTGATATCTACACGCGAACAAAAAGCGTAGACTGTACCAGCCGCTCCAAAAAGAGCCGAGGAGAATTCAAAATTGCTGAAAGCATACGTACGCCGGGAAACGCCAGCGGATCAAGGCCGGATAGATTACGAGTTTGCTTCTCGTCCGGAGGATGCACTTTGTTGGGAGACAAAGGAAGAGGCCGAGAATGCCTGCGTTCACTTCAACCGCCGACACATTGTCATTCCCTCCTCGGAGGGGGGAACACATGCCTGCGGTGGTTTCAGTGTTGAGGAAGAAGTCCCAGGAAAGTTTGTCGTCTTCTGCATAGGGCCATTCATCATTAGCCGCGGTGAGAGTCCTGCCTCTGTGGGTCGTGCGTGAAACATGAAAAGAAAAGGATTTGCACTTGCCTTGTTTGGCGTAGCGTTCATGACCTTCGTATCGGTTGCCAAGGTTAACACCGACGAGTTCAACCAGACCGCGACCGTCAAGGAAGTTACTTCTGGGCGAGAAGTTAGGAAGGTCACCGAGTCAGGCAGAATCAGATACGGGAACCAGTTTGTGGCCGTCACCGAGATGGGCGATCAGGTTTACGATCTCAGTGGTCCTCAACGAATTGAACTGGGAACTTATCGTGCGAAGATTGACCGTAGGCACAATCGCGTGCAGTTCCTGTTACAGGGCAAGGATGGAAAAGCGAAGTCCTCTGTATGGTACGACATCGTCGGAGAACGTCGGAAGTGAACTGCTTGCTGAAACCAACTCGATCCGATCGCTCTTTCTCCCAGCATGTCGGGAGGCCTACATTAAACCGTTCCTAAATCGGCGAGAAGCTAATGGTCTTGTCCGACCGCTCAACCCACACACGCGCATGTTCGGCGCGGTCATTTATTATTACTTCCACGATTACGCCGCTGCCTCCGCCTTTCGGAGTCGCTGAACCGTAAATTCTGTGGGACTTAATCAGCCCCCATTCTCCACCCGGACCCCAGTCGTGATAAAAATCGTTAAAAGGATATTGCGTGTACTTCGTGGGATGCTGCTGCCAATTCGGATCGTGCATCCAGATGCCGTACGCGGCATTGTAATTTTGGTCTTGCAGCGCTTGAAAGAACTGGTCGGCGATGCGCTCCTCCGGCCAATTATGGAAGTACCACGCCAACGCTCCGATGACCGCAAATAAAACCAGAATGGAGATGATTCGAATTCTTCGCCGGCGATCACGCGAGGGGTCGTACTGCTGGGCATCGAGCAATGTCATGGCAGATACAAGCATAATGGAGAAACACATTGCATAAAAGGTCGGACGAACCGGTCGAGGGAATAGAGCAACCCCGATTGGCAAATCGTCAGGTCCTTTGCGACGCGATATGCTAGGTGCCGGATGTTTGCGAGAGCGATAATTTGCGCCGCGGCTACGCTGGCCATTCTTCCGGCCTCAGGATGTGCGCCGAAAGACCAAGCCATGCCTGTCGCTTACATATCGTGGCCATACTTCCAGGTAGAAGCGCGCACTTGGAACATCGGCGAAGTCACGAAGTGCCAAATAGCGAGTCGCAGCACTATGCGCCCGGACGAACGAGGCGATTTGCTACTTTGTAATGCAGAGACGTTGACGGCATGGTCAATGAGTTCCGTACGTCCGGACCTCAAATCTCAGATTTATCAAAACGCGAGTACGTTTTACGTAACCTTCCGCAGTGGTGGCCATTCGGGCAAGGGCGACACATGGTGGCTATGCAAGAAAATCGAAGAAGGCATAAGTTGCGACTGATCGCTAGAGAGTTCGCTTAAAAAGCGGTGTGGCAACAGCCAACCCAATGATCGCGAACAGTGAAAGATACGCCATGTCTGGCAAGATCGCGGCAAATCCTGTTTCTTTCAGAAGCAGCGATTTGAAACCGTGTACCGCGAACGTAAACGGATCTACTTTGGCGATGCCTTGCAGCCACCGGGGAAAAGCCTGGATAGGATAAATCGCCCCACTTGGGAAAAATAACAGAGTGTTCAGGATGCCAAACATCGCCCGCGGCACCAGCGGGTCTTCAATGCGAACCATCAGCAGAAACATCATGGTGTTGAACGCGATCGAAGTCAGCACAATCATAATGAGCAGTCCGAGAGCGGTTGCCGGATTGAAGAGCGTGCTGACGCCAGCCATGAGCGATCCGACCACCGTAATCACTATTCCCGTCATGACCGCTTTGATTGCACCGGCTCCGTTCAATCCAAAGACCAACTCCGCTTTCGTGATCGGAGTCACGAGATATCCTTCGTGTACGCCGCGGGCTTTGTCGTCAATGTAGAGCATGCCGCCGCCAATCATGACGGAAACAAACATCGCCAGCGTGATGGAGCCGGGGAGCAGATATTTCATGTATTCGATATATGGATACAGCTCTACGATCTGCAGGACAGTCTGCTGTAGTATGCGGGGTTCCACCGTAGGCTGATTCAGCGTGTTGGTGATGCCGGTCAGTTCGTCTTCAAGCGTGGAACTCATAAAATTATCGCTGTTGTCCACGATCAGAGCGATTCTGGGAGCTGTTCTGTTCATAGACTCGCCGCGAATATTGCGGCGGGATAATTACCGCGCCCTGAATTTTTCCATTGCGAACATCTTCCATTGCCTGTTTTTCATTGTTGTAATACATCGGCAAAAAAGTCCGCATGTTGGCGCGGACGGAATCGAAGGCTTCGCGGATTTTCAAAGCTTGCGTGCCGCCGTCTTCATCAACGAGACCGAGTTTCGCGTCGCGGATTTTTCCGCCGAATGCGTTTCCTAAAACAATGAGTTGCACCAGAGGGAAAATCATGGAGGCAAGCATCAGCGCCGGCGAACGGAAAAATTTGCGCATTTCGCGCTCGATAATTGCCATGATGTGGTTCATGGCTGAAGTCCTGGCCTCTGCGGCATTACGAATGCGTACGCTTTGACCAACTCATCGCGCAACTGGCGCCCGGTGTAATGAACGAATACATCGTCCAAAGTAGTGTTCTGTACCGAAAGCGATTTCACACCCACCCCTTCTTTCACCGCAGCCTCCACGAGTTCAGTGGTGGTGCGCGAGCCGTTGCTGGTTAGTACACGGAACATGCCCGACGATTCGTTCTGAACCGATGTGACGTCGCTTAATGCATGCAGCCGCTGTTCCCAATCGGCTGGCGCGCGCTCGAACTGCGCCTCGATCACATTCGAGCCCGGGACACTGGCTTTCAAGGCTACGGGAGAATCCAGCGCGACGAGCTTGCCATGATCCACAATCGCGATCCGGTCGCATAGCCGGTCGGCTTCATCCATGTAATGGGTCGTGATCAAGATCGTGAGCTGGCGCTGGCTCTTAATGTTGGTAAGCATTTCCCAGACAGCGACGCGGGAGACTGGATCAAGGCCAGTAGTTGGTTCATCAAGAAAAAATATCTTCGGACTATGTACCAACCCGCGCGCAATTTCCAGGCGCCGCCGCATGCCGCCGGAAAGAGTTTTCGTTTGCGCCGAGCGCCACTTTGTTAAATCCACCAGTTCGAGCAATTCGTCAATCGCTTCGCGCCGTTTTATTGCAGGCACGTCGTAGAGCTTCGCATAAATGCTCATGTTCTCTTCGACCGTGAGGTCGAGATCGCTGGTCAGGGCTTGCGGAATTACACCTATGGTCCTCCGCACGGCGTCGGCATCTTTCTTCACGTCGTAGCCCGCAATACATGCCGTTCCCGCGGTGATGGGAATAAGGGTGGTCATCATTCGGATCAATGTTGATTTGCCCGCACCGTTAGGACCCAGCAATCCGAATATTTCGCCATCTTTCACGGCAAAGGAAACGTCGTCCACTGCGGTGAAGTCCCCATACTTCTTGACGATGTGATTTACTTCGATCGCATTGATTTCCGAGGGAGCCGCGACGGTGCGCCCGGCGCTGCCGTTAGTTTTGAGATTGGCAGTCATGGGGTCCCCGATGCGGCTTGCTGCGCGGGCTGTGTGCCTTTCAGTTGCGCGGGAGATATCAACACTTCCGCAGTCATGCCGGGCACATAGGCTCCTTTGGGATTGTCGAGCCTCACTTTCAGAACGATGGTTCGAATATCGCGCTTGCGGCGGCTGACATCGCGTTGGGTGGCGAAGTCGGCTTCCGGCGATTTGAAAAATACTTTGCCGGGGACCACGGTTCCACCGGGCAGTTGAATTCGCAACGTATCGCCGAATCCAATATGGTCGGCTTCGGTTTCGGGAATGGCCGCGCGCGCCCATGTGTCGTTCAAATCAACGATTGTGACAATCGGCTGCCCCGCATTTAATACTTCGCCTTCGCGAGCCGCTCGCACCGAGACCATGCCGGAAACCGGAGCATAAATCTTGGTGTATCCCAGACGAACTTCGCTTTCTTTCAGCATGGCTTCCGCATTCGCCAGTTGGCCTTGCGTGGATTGCACCGTGCTTCGCGCAGCCTGTGCCTGATGAACATTCGCGATTGCCGTATTGAGATCGGCCTGCGCGGCAGTCACTTGATCTTTCAGCGCCTGCACGACCGCCTGTTGTGCGGTGAGATTTGTTTCCGCCTGCACGCGGTCCTGATCGGACGCGACTCCCTGCTTTGCCAATTCGATCATCCGGCGGCTGTCGCTCTGCGTACGCTGGAGAGTGGCTTCGGCTTGAAGAAGCTGTGCGCGAGTAGACGCCAACTTGGCCTGGGCGTTAGCTACGCTGCTCGTGGTCGAGCCTTGTATGGCGGTCTGCGTGCTTTGTGTCTCGGCAACTTTGTATTTCAAGCTGTCAATCGTTGCCGCGGCGGCGCGGGCTTCAGCTTCCAGTTCCGATGGATCGAGTACCGCAATCAGGTCGCCCTGCTTCACCTGCGAGCCTTCATCCACGAGTAGCTTTGTCAGGCGGCCGCCGACCTGCGGGCTGACGATCACCTGGTTCGAATCCACCGTGCCAATCAGTATCAGATCGCCCGAGCGAGGCGTCGAAATGAAGTAATAAATCAGGGAAATCCCCAGCACGATAGAAAGCGTAATCAGAAATTTATTTCGGGCGCTCACTGGGCCGCTCCTTGCATTTTTTGTAAATGGCTTCGTTTTAATGGCTTCCTGCGGCGCATTGGAGAGCCGCTGGCCTTCACGAATAACGCCGCCGAAATGAAGTCCAGCACGGCAGCACGGCGCACACCAAGCCAATGCGGAGACGTGGGGTCGGCGCCGCTCATCATCCGCAACACAGGAGCGGCGTTGAAGTGAAAGACGATCACGGAAATCATCGAAGGAATAAATTGCATCGGGTCAACCTGCCGAAATTCGCCTTGGGAAAACCCTTCAGCGAGCGTCTTGGCAATTTGAGTGAAAATGGGCCGAAAATATTGGTTCACGATTCTTTCGAACTGTGCGGGTCTTCCGCGTCCCGCGCGCATCATCTCCATTTGAACGATTCGGGGATAAAGAGGATTGCTGGCGATGTAGTCAAAGTGCGCTCCCGCATACGCCAGAATCCGCTGGCTGGGGGGAAGATCTCGCGACAACGCCTCGCGAACGCTCTGCGTCAGCCCTCCAAACACCTGATCGAGCACGGCTCCGTAAAGCGCTTCTTTATCCTTAAAATAGTAATAAAGGAGAGCCTTATTCACTCTCGCGGCCCGAGCGATGGCGTCCGTTCGCGCCCCGGCGATGCCTTCATCGGCAAATTCCCGCACCGCGGCTTGCAGAATAGCGGCGCGACTTTCTTCCGGCTGGCGGCGGGAACCGAGAAGCGATTTGGCAGCAGTCTTCATTGTTAATTAACTAGTTAGTTAGATTGTATAGAATCGAAGGGTCTTTTTCAAGCTCAAAAAACGATGAAGGAAACAGGTCCCGTGAAGGCAGGGAATCCGGATCACGGACGGGAAAGATCCAGCAGCACCACATCCGAGCGGTCTTGCATTCGTTCGAGGACAACTTCGCGGCCGTCGGGAGAAATGTCGAAGTCTCGAATGTCGAAGTCGGGAGGCAGGTTGGTCAATTGCCGCTCTGCGCCCGTCTCCAGGTTGATGAGCCAAAGATCCTTATGTCGAATCTCTCCTCGCATAAAAACAAGTCCGCGTCCTCCCGGGAGAAAAACAAAATGTCTAGCGCCCCGCGTCAGGGTCAATGGCGGTAAAGGATGCGCCGCAGCTTCGGCTGTGACAGCTTTCACCGAAAAGGTGGTGCCGATGTCGGGCCCCGAATAAACGAGGAAACGACCGTCCGGCGCCCACGCCGGGTCAACTGAGTATTCATGAACAAAAGCCGTCGGAGCACCGCCATCAACGGGCACGCGAAAAAGGTGTGTAACGCCGAGATCGTCCGCCGCTGAGGTGATTGACTTGCCGTCTGGTGTCCAAGCGGGAGCACCCTGAAAGTTGAGAGAGTCAGCCACAATACGCGCGTTCGTGCCCTCGGCCTGCATCACATACAGCAGCGTTTTTCCCTCTTGATGGACGGAGAATGCAATGTACCGTCCATCGGGCGAGATCGCAGGTCCACCAAAAATTTGCGCTCCCTGACCACTCCACAGCTCCGAACCAGTTCCGTTGGCGAGTTTCCAGATACTCTCACTGGCGCCCGTTGCAGAAAGATAAAGGAGATAATTCGCACCCAGTCTCGGGGAGGAGCCTGTGCCGGTCGTCAGCGAAATTCGCGAGGGTGCCGACGTCCCGCTTGGTGAGTCTCCAAGCTGCATATGCCAGAGCGTTGTCTTTGGGCTTGCCAGAGTAGCCACCAAACGACGCCCGTCAGCGCTGGCTGCCAATGACGTGTATCGGTCAGGACCATAGGTCAGCCGGTGTGGAATCCGGCGTGCGACGTTCATACTATAGAGCCACGGCCCCGAACCATCGGCATCGCTGGCAAGGTACATCAGCGTGCGCCGATCCAACAAGACCGGATAACTCACCTGCCCAAAGTGCGACGTAATTCGTTCTGGAGTTCCGCCGGCTGGAGCGATTCGCCAGATGTCTAATTTATCCGGAAGAGTGCCCTGCACAAAGTAAATGAAGGCGTCATCGGGCCCCCAAAACGGAAAGTGCGAATGGAGTCCGGCAGGCGCAGTAAAGATGAGTCGGCCCTTCGATCGCTGGCTACCGTCCGATACGAACAGCGGATCTCCGGGTCCGGGCGTATGGTATGCGAGCTGGGTTCCGTCGTGCGACCAGTCAAATTCCGCCGCGCCTTCGAGGTATGGCTTTGGCTGTCCGCCGAGTGTCGGCACCGCCCAGACGCTGATGCCGCTGTCGCCCGGTCCGTTTTGTTTTCGCATCCAGAACGTAACGAAAGAGCCATCGGGCGAGAACCCCAGGGTTCGAACGGATGGATTCACGAGTTCCTGAACGCTCCCGTGGGTCAGGTTGTGGAATGCACTCGAACCCACCTGAGTAACCCAGACGTCCATCGGCCCGTCGCGGTCTGACAGAAAGGCAATGAAATGACCATCGCGCGAAATCGCAGCAGCTTGCGCAGTTCCATCGAAATCCGTGACTGTCTGAAATCGGGCGTTCGCGATCGGGTTTCGCCAAAAGTACTCTGTTTTCTGAAGCCAGAGGCCCACGGCAATGGCCAACACGCCTCCGGCTGCCAGCAGAAGGAGAAGAGTTCGCCTGGGAAGAAAGCGCGATACGGCCGATCGCTGTGTTTCTACCGCAGCGTTGGGCGATACGGCACCATTCCCGTTTTCCTGCACTCGGAGATTCCGGCTGCGCATCCATGCATCCAACTCCGTCCGCGACGCATAGACTGAGCTTGTTCGGTCGTGCAGGTGCCGATGAACCGGCATCCCCTCCCGCTTCTCCCAGCGCTGGACCGTGGTTACGTCGCGTTTGAGGTATGTGGCGATTTCCTTCCACGAATCCAGCCGGCCTTCGGGCGGCCTGTCGGATGGCGGTGTGCTAAGTGATGGCTCGCCCATTGCTTTTTCCTCGTCAGTCAGCAGTCGTGACAGACTTGCGAGCCAAATTGTAGTCCCTCAGTCCGGTAAAGGCACGGCGAAAGGCGGCATTCGACGGCAAATCAAGGAATGTCTGAGATTCTGTGCCTTGCCGCTTGATTGCGACCCTAAGGTGCCCCATTGTGTCGGTGCGTCACAAATCAATTCCAGGTTGGAGGTTTTTATGAAGAGGGTAAGCACCATCGCAATTCTAGTGCTCACGATCAGCGTTTGCGCTCTGGCTCAAGAGTGGTCACATAGAGATAAGATATTCAGTGGGGTGATCAATGCCTATACGCCCCAAACCACCAGTTCAACCGGAGTTATCACTGGCCCGTATGAGGTCCGCGGCCCCTGGTCCCTGACGTTGAAGCGAGACTCGACCAAGGCCGATTTCTCCGCAGCTCTGAACATGGAGTTCTCTGATGGCTGGGTTCTAACTCACAACACAGCCGCGCCTGCGAACTTTGATCCCACCACCCGAGGCGCCCATACCCACCACATCACCCTGGTAGGTGGCGAAGTCACGCAGATAACGAACGGATTTCAAGTAACCGGTACGGCCGTATTTACTCTCAATGGAGGCTCCGCGCCCGTCACCGTTTCACCCTCACCTGTAGTGATACAAATCACAGGCGGCAGCGAGGTCGAATTTTCCAACATCACGTTGACGTTTCAGTCGCCGGGCTTAAACCACTTTGGAGCCGACCCACTCCCCGGCGTAGTTCGCACCGTCAGGGAGCTGATTTTGACAGAGCGAAGATGAACATAAGGAAGAATTAACCGAAACTCGTAGTCAAGTGGACGGATGCGTGTGCGGATCGCATCGGTCCATTTGCCCAACCTAACCGGCATTTACCAGGCTGACTGGAGAAGGCTATGTTCTTAGTAGCAACAAACAAGAATCGTGGCAGGGAGGTAGGTAATTATCGTTAAGATGCGCTCAATCGGACAGCCGAGGGCGGCTGTCCCTACGAAATTCCGCCCGCGATTGATGGAACCAACAGGACTTCATCGCCCTCCTGGAAGGCGTAGCCGTCTCCGCCGAGGAAGCGGATGTCTTCTTCGTTCACGTAGATATTCAGGAAGTGACGAACTTGCCCGGAGGCGTCGCGCAGGTGCGGCTTCAAGTCCGGGAATTTCTGGTCGAGCTCGGAGAGAAGTTCTCCTAGATTCGCCGGGGAGCATGTGAGCTTCTCGGTTCCGGCGGTGAGACGGCGCAGCGCGGTGGGAATTTGAACTGTGATTGTCATTTTTCTTTCTCTATGCCTCCACAGTCTCGGGAATTGCGGATTTTACAGGCGCGTCGAGCACGCTTTCCAGATACTTATTGAAATCGGCGAGCTTCGCGGCAATCGGGGTCTCGGCTTCGTATTGTCCGGTGAGCGCGTCCGTCGTCTTCAAACCGTTGCCGGTAATGCAAAGCACGGTCGTTTCGTCGGGTTGAATGCGTCCCTGCCGATAAAGCTTGCGGGCGCATCCCACGGTGACGCCGCCAGCGGTTTCGGTGAAGATGCCTTCCGCCTCGGCGAGGTCTTGAATCCCGCGCACGACCTCGGGATCGGAAACATCTTCTGCCCATCCGCCGCTCTTATTGATGGCGCGAATTGCATAATGACCGTCAGCAGGATTCCCAATCGCGAGCGATCGCGCAATGGTCGCCGGTTTCTGTGGATCAATTTCTAGATTTCCGGCTTTTACTGCGGTCGAGATCGGCGAGCATCCCGTCGCCTGCGCGCCGAAGAATTTAACCTGCTTCGGCTCAACCAATCCCAATTCCTGCAATTCTTCAAACGCCTTTTTGATCTTGGTAATTAACGACCCGCCCGCCATTGGGACGACCACGTTATCTGGCAAGCGCCAGCCAAGCTGCTCGGCGATTTCGAAGCCGACCGTCTTCGATCCCTCAGCATAATAAGGACGCAGATTCACATTCACGAATCCCCAATTGCGCTCGTCGGCAATTTGCGAGCACAACCGGTTCACCTGGTCATAACTTCCGGAGATGCGAACCAATTTCGCCCCAAATACTTGCGTGCCCAAAATCTTTGCAGGTTCGAGATCGGCGGGAATAAATATCCAAGCCTTGAAGCCATTTCGCGCAGCTTGCGCCGCCACCGAATTCGCAAGATTTCCGGTCGAGGAGCACGCCACGGTATCGAATCCAAACGCTCGCGCCTGAGCCAGCGCCACTGCCACCACGCGATCTTTAAAACTCAGCGTGGGCAGGCAGACGGCGTCATTTTTCAAATAAAGATTCTTCGTGCCAAGATCGCGCGCCAGGCGCGGAGCCTTCAGCAGCGGCGTGAATCCAGCGGGCACGGCTGGCTGATAATGCGGCGGCAGCGGAAGCAGTTCCGAATAGCGCCACATGCTGGGAGGTCCCTGCGAAATTTTCTCGCGGGTGAAACTGCTGCGGATAGAGTCGTAATCGTAGAAGACTTCGAGGGGCGAGAAGCAATCGTCACAAATCGAGCGTGCCTGGTTTCCCCAACTCTTATTACATTCACGACAGCGCAGTTCATATCTCATCAGCTACTCTCTTTCTTGCGGCGAGAGCGACCGGGGGACGAGCGTCCGAAAGCAACCTAAAATACGAAACCTCTTTCCCTGGAATTAGGAAAGAGGCGCGAGATGCTGAAATTCGGCACCCCGAATCTCATGTTCCCCCTTTTCCAAGGGCGAGAGTTGACACCGGGCGACCGAAAGTTCCCTTCCGATCCGGTTGTCGTGGCTTCTTAGGGCTCGTCCCTCAGCCACTCTTCATGAAATCCAAGGTCTGCTCCTAAGAGCAAACTGGTAGGACTATGCTACATATTTGACATATTTTAGTCAAACCAGAGTTGAAAAAATGAAATTCAGCGCGAGTTAGTAACGATCAACGGCAAGAGATACATGATCGAGATCGTACCTAATCCGACGCCTAGCAACCGAAACATGATTGTCATGATCTTTGTATTCCGTGTCCGCCACTCCGGTGTTGGGGGAGGATTAATGTTGGGATGGCGTTCACGTAGACTAGTAGTCCAAGCGTTGCAGCGGATGGATAAAGGCGCGGCCCAGAAAACTAGAGCCAGTCCGACCACCGCATATCCGGCACCCAATATCAGACTCATACTGACTCAATAATCCGGGACTACGATAATCCTACGAATTCCCTAGCAATTCCTCCAGCGCCCTTTCGTCAATCACGTTGACTCCCAATTCCTTGGCCTTCTCCAATTTTGATCCTGCATCTGCTCCTGCGACGACGTAGTCCGTCTTTTTACTGACGGACCCCGCCACGCGCCCACCCGCATCTTCGATCATCTTTTTGGCCTGATCGCGGCTATATCGCGGCATAGTTCCGGTGAGCACAAAGGTCTTTCCGGCCAGCTTGGTTCCGCGTTGTCTCTTCGTCCCTTCCAGTTTCAGCCCCGCCTTGCGCAGTTGACCGACTAGCTCCCGGTTCTTCGGCTCCTGAAAAAACTCGAAAATACTTTTTGCGATGCGAGGTCCAACCTCGTTTACCTGCTGAAGCTCTTCTTCACCGGCATTCATGAGCGCGTCCATGGATCCGAAATGCTCGGCGAGAAATTGCGCCGTTCTTTCGCCGACGAATCGGATACCCAGCCCAAAGATCACTCGTTCCAGCGGCAGCTTTTTCGAAGCCTCAATTTCCCGAAGCACATTTTGCGCGGACTTCTCTCCCATGCGCTTGAGCTTCAGCAGATCCGCCTCAGTCAGCCGATACACGTCAGCAATATTTTTGACGATCCCGCGGTCGGTAAGTTGGATGACCAGGACGTCGCCCATGCCATCTATATTCATGACTCCGCGCGATGCAAAGTGTAAAATACTTTCCCGCAGCTTCGCCGGACAGTTGACGTTCACGCACCGGTAATCCACTTCGCCCTCGGTGCGAACCACATGCGTCCCGCAGATGGAACACTTCTCGGGCATGTGAAACAATTTCTTCCCCCGAGGATGATCTTTATCATCCACGACTTTCGTGATCTTCGGAATGACATCGCCGCCGCGCTCCACTTCCACCCAATCGCCGATCTTCACGCCGAGCCGCTCAATTTCATCCATGTTGTGAAGAGTTGCGCGGCTTACGGTTGTGCCGCCTATAAAGACCGGCGTTAACGCCGCAACCGGAGTCAACTTGCCGGTTCGTCCCACCTGCACCAGGATGTCTTCGATCTTCGTGACGCCCGCTCGTGCCGCGTACTTGTAAGCAATCGCCCAGCGCGGCGCTTTGCCGGTGAACCCCAATTCCCGTTGCAGCGAAGTCTGATTTACTTTGACGACGATGCCATCAATCTCATAAGGCAACGCCTCGCGCCGGGTTTCCTCTTTTTCGATGAACGTCCACAACTCGTCGAAGTTCGTCGCCAAAGTTCGAGCCGGATTCACTTTGAATCCCGCTGCATCGAGCGCGTTCAAAGTCTCCCAGTGGCGCTCGAAATAAGTGTTGCCATCTTTCAGCAGCGAATACGCGAAGTAGTCGAGCCGGCGTCGCGCAGTGATGCTCGGCTCAAGCTGGCGAACCGTTCCCGCAGTGGCGTTTCGAGGATTCACAAATAGCGAAAGTCCTTTCGCTTCCCGGTCTTCATTCATCTTCTTGAATGATGCGAGCGGAATAAGCATCTCGCCGCGAACTTCGAAGTCCGCTGGAATTCCCGCTTTCTTCAGCTTCTCTTTAGAAACCGAAAGCGGAATGGACCGCACGGTGCGTACATTTGAAGTCACATCCTCTCCAACCGACCCGTCGCCGCGCGTGATGCCGCGCACGAGCTTTCCATCTTCATAGTGCAGGGCCAGCGACATGCCGTCGAGCTTGAGCTCGCAAACATATTCAATGTCCGCACGCCCGGCCAACTCGTGCACCCGCTGCTCCCACTTGCGCAGATCGTCAACGTTGTATGTGTTATCGAGCGACAACATGGGCGACGAATGCGGCGCCTTTAGAAATCCCTCGCGAGGCTTGCCGCCAACCCGTTGCGTAGGAGAATCAGGAGTAACGAGCGCAGGATGTTCCGCCTCAAGTTTTTTCAGCTCATTCATAAGCTGATCAAATTGAGCGTCGCTTATTTCAGGATCATCGAGAACGTAATAGCGGTATTCGTGATGACGAATCTGCTCGCGAAGACCCTCAAGCCGCTTAGAGAGACCCTTATTCATATATCTGCGTAGGGACAGCCGCCCTCGGCTGTCCATGCCGAGCAGGGCTCGGCAGGTATGTTCCGAATTGATACTTTACGAAGTCAAAAACTATTTCTCCACCCCATGCCGGGATCAATCCGATTCCATAATAACTGTTGAGCTTCGCTCAACCGGACAGCCGAGGGCGGCTGTCCCTACGTTTGTAAAGAAATGCCAAGAAATTTCTATCGGCGGCGGCTCCCTCACCTCCAGTGCGACTGTAAACCCCACTTTGTGACGTTCTGCACGCACCGGCGGTGGATACTTCCAGATCTCGCACGCACGATCGTACTAGATTGCTGCTTACACGATCATGGCATCAAGATGCAAGTTGAGGCCGTGGCCGTGATGCCTGACCACACACACGTAATCTTCACTCCATCGGTCAATGTATCCGAGAACGAAGTCTATTCGCTCGGCGAAATTATGGATGCGATTAAGGGAGCTTCAGCACACAAAATCAATCGCGCACTAAAACGCACAGGCCGAGTTTGGCAGGAGGAGTCATTTGACCGCGTATTGCGATCTTCAGATAGCCTCGATCAAAAGATTGATTATGTACTGAATAATGCAGTGCGAAAAGGTTTGGTAAAGGCAGCGAGCGATTATCGTTGGCTGTGGAGAGCATAGGCTGTCCCCTACCCAATACTGCCCTGAAATAACGGCCACAGCTGATTTCCGATCACGCGATAAACCACATAACCGCTCCCCGTGTCGGAGACCTTTCTGAAAAGCAGTTCTCCGCGCCCGTCTCCATCAACATCCACCACATCAATCAAATCCAGTCGCGGTAAAACGTCGAGATGCTGGTCGTCTGTAATGTTCGAAAGCGCCTTATGAAGTTCTCCATAGATATCTTCGCGAGCGACGAGCGTAATGGAATAATTAGCCGGCAAACTTCCAGCGCCGTCAACATTCGAAGCAGGCATCTGTGCCTTCGCCGTTAAGACCACGACAGCTTCATTACTGTTTGACGGATCGAAAACACGAAACTGCACATCTTGAAACGTCGGTCCCGGCGCCTTCGCCGGCTTGCCTCTTCGGGTCGTTGTGTGATGCACAGGCGCCGCCGGTATTTCTGATTTCAAAGAATTAACTCGAGCAGTCACTTCCGCCGCTGCCATCGCCATAATTTGATTGCGGAACTGACGCTCTTCGTCCGGATTCATATTGAATTCGTAAGAACGTGGTTCGGGTCCGCCCGCATCAGAAATTGCAGGAATGAGTTGGATTCCGGCAGGCGACCCTACCGGCATTGGCTGTGCTGGAGTCTTCTTATCGGCATGCGGCGTAACAGCGGCGGGCGCTGCGACGGTCTCTTTTTCTGCCACCGCTCGCGGAGCTTTGCTCCGCCGAAGCTGAGGCCGGTCCGGATCATTCTCATCTGAAGTTGACGACGGTGATGGAACATCCGCCGATGCCGCTGCCGGCGAGGACTTTTCCGGCGCGGGAGGAGAGGCGCTTGACGAAGCCGGTGCAGCGGGAGGTGCTCCTGGTGCAGATGCAGTTGTCTTCGCCCCATCCTTTCCGGATTTGTCTGATGAGACCTTATCCGGCGATCCCGACTTAGCCGCTCCAGCCCGGCGCAGCACTGGCGGTCCGCCCTGCTCATCCTCGGTGTTCTTTTTCTTCGCAGTCTTGGCTGCCGCCACCGCCGCTTTCTTCCTCGACTCCTCGGCCTTAATCTCAGCTTCCGACTCCCATGTGCCTTCCCCTCGCCATGTCTTTGTTCCCGCGATCGCGCCTCTTACCGTGAAGAGTCCCTGCGAAACTCCCGTCTTCACCGCCTCATAAACCGTTCCGGTGTCGAGCGACATCGGCACCGGCGATGCTTTGTACTCGCTGGCGTCATAAAACTCTCCATTCACCATAATCGTGACCGGGATCAGATGGGCCTTGCCGTTTGGCGCCAGTTCGATCAGCCCCATCGCCCGCGGACCTTTATCGGGGGCTACGCGATGAGTGCGCTGCGCGAGTACAATTTGCAGGAGAAGCATTACCACGGCGGACGCGGAGATAATCCATCCCGCGGCGCGGTATAGCCTTGAACGAAGCTTTGGACGATAGTTTGAAGAAAAGAGAGATGACGCCATGAATATCAATGATAAAGCTCCCGAGTTCACTTTGCCTGACCAGAATGGTAAAGAAGTGTCATTAAACAGCCTTCGCGGAAAGTATGTAGTTCTGTTTTTCTATCCTCGCGCCGATACTCCCGGCTGCACCATCGAAGCCTGCGAGTTTCGCGACTCCTATAAGAAAATTCAGCAGACCGGCGCCTTATCCTGGGAATTTCTCCAGACCAGCCAAAAGATCAAAAGAAATTCGAAGAAAAGTTCAGCCTCCCGTTTCCGCTGCTCGGCGACGCCGACAAAAAAGTCTGCAATCTGTATGGTGTGATGCAGGAAAAGAACATGTACGGCAAAAAAGTGATGGGAGTGGCGCGAACCACCTTCATCATCGGCTCCGAGGGAAACATAAAACACATCTTCCACAAAGTGAAGCCCGAAGGCCACGCCGAAGAAGTGCTGGCATATCTGAAAGAAGCCGCTAAAAACGCCGCGTAGCGATTTCTCGGAGGGATTTTGAGTAGGGTGCCTTTCATGGGCCCATGCAATTCTTTGTCATCCTGAGCGAAGCTGTTTCTTTCGCTTGCGAAAGAAACACAAGTCGAAGGACCCCTACCGTGCCTAGATCAATCCCCAAATATACCGACGTCCTTCAGCGCACTTTTTACAACCGTGACCCACGCGAGGTGTGCCGGGACCTTCTGGGAAAAATTCTAATCCGCCGCGACCGCAAGGCTCGTCTCGCAGGCCGCATTGTCGAAGTCGAAGCATACCTCGGAGAAGACGATCCCGCCGCCCATTCCGCCGCCGGCCGCACCGCCCGCAATGCGGTTCTCTTCGGCCCTCCCGGATACGCTTACATTTATTTCATCTACGGCAATCACTACTGCCTCAACGTCTCCTGCCTTCCCGACGGCGTTGCCGGAGGAATCCTGTTTCGCGCCCTCGAACCTCTCGAAGGAATTAAAGAAATGGCTCGGGCGCGAGGGGTTTCGGCGGATAACCCAAGCGATCTTCGCAAGCTGACAAGTGGTCCCGGAAGAATGGCCGAAGCTTTCGGCATAACCCGCGAGCGAGACAACGGAAAGGATTTAACCGACGCAACTTCCGATTTGTTCATTGCCGATGACGGCTACCCTCCCGGCCAAATCCTGGTGACGCCGCGGGTCGGCATCAGCAAAGCCGCTGATCGGCCTCTGCGTTACCTCGTTGCGGGGAACTCGTTCGTTTCAGGACCGAGAAACTATCTAGGGAGTCGGCTGTAAAGCCAACCGTCGGGGCTGTGGCCGCTTGTTACGACGGTTGAGACTTGCGGAGACGTTGTAGGATGTTGGGCGTGATTCCGGTGAGTTTCAAAGTCGAACCTAATAAACAAGTTACCGTACTCCTGCGCAGGGCGCGAACCGCGTCCGAGAAAGGCGGGGAGGCCATTGTCGACGTCAATCACGACGGAAGATGGATTCGAGGATTGGAATTGCTAGGCGGCTGTGATTTTAACCTTGCCAGAGCAGTCAGACCTTTTCAGCCGAAGCGCCCATTTGAGGTTGGGCGTATAGGTGTTACTTATGATGAAGAGGCTAACGCCGCATTTTTCTATTTCTCAATGAAAAGGCTCGCGACGCCTTCCGGAATAGATGTACCTGATTTGAAATACTCTCACTCAATAACACCCGCTGCACGTTTCGGGTTTGACGGGGAAGGCGGACTCATAAGGCGGACTCATATGGGTGAGGTTCTCACCGGAAGAGGCAAATGCCGAAGTGCAAGACTTTCTTTCTCTGGTCGATGCTCCGATCGAGGAGGAATTGGAGTAATTGTTGGGATGAGTCCTAATGAACCGGCTTCTCCTCGTCGCATAGCAGAACATTATCGATCAACCGCGTTGTCCCTACAAAGCCAGCCACGACCGCCAACGCAGTTCTCTTTATTTCGGCAAGTGACTCAAGACTGTCGGGGTCCACGATCTCCAAATAATCCAGCCGCGCAGATTTCCCTTCGTCAGGAATGTGGCCATCCCAGCCTCAATGAGCCTCGCTGCGTTTTGCTCTCCCTGATCGAATAGCTGTTGCACTCGCTTCAGAGTGCTGTAAAGCGCGAGTGCAGCCTTTCGTTCTTCGGAATTCAAATATGCGTTGCGAGAACTCATCGCCAAGCCGTCAGGTTCGCGGATGATCGGACAAGCTTCGATCTCAATCGCAAAATTTAAATCCCGAACCATCTGACGGATGATTGCCAACTGCGCCGCGTCTTTCTGTCCGAAGAAAGCTACGTCGGGTTCGACGATATGAAAAAGCTTCGCAACCACCGTTGTCACGCCTCGAAAATGATTTGGCCGCGATTTGCCACACAGCCTGTCACTTAGGCCTTCGACGGTAACGTGCGTTACCGCCCCCGCGGGATACATCTCTTCAACCGACGGCGCGAAAAGAAAATCCACGCCTTCTTCTTTCAGCAACTCACAATCCCGATCAAAATTCCGGGGATATTTCGCTAGGTCCTCCTTCGGCCCAAACTGAAGTGGATTTACAAAAATCGAAGCCCCAACCACATCGCATTGCGATTTTGCCGCGCGAACCAACGAAAGATGTCCCTCATGCAGCGCGCCCATCGTCGGCACGAAACCGATGCGCTTTCCCTCGCGTCGCAAAGCGCGAGAACAGGCTCGCATATCAGGAATTGTTCGAAGAATTCGCATCGAGAAGAGAACACGTAGGGACAGCCGCCCTCGGCTGTCCGCTTGAATCGAGAATCACGAGTCGTCGAGCTGCGCTCGACCGGACAGCCGAGGGCGGCTGTCCCTACGCAAAAACCGTTACCGCCGGATCGCCCGCTTTCGTTCCAGAAGCGATTCCAGCGCTGTCTTCGTTTCTTTCGCCAGATGATACGACTCCGCATCCGACGGATACTGCCGCGTCTCCACGTCGGCTTTGAATGTCCGCACTGCATCTGTAATGATCGCTCCCGCATCTGCGTATCTGCGAACAAATTTGGCCGGCTCTGAAAATGTCAGATTCAAAACGTCGTGGAAGACGAGCACCTGCCCATCACAATCAGGACCGGCGCCAATGCCAATCGTCGGCGCGCTGACCTCACCGGTAATCATTGCGGCGACTTCCCGCGGAATTCCTTCCAGATAAATACAGGCCACACCGGCGCGGTCGAGGGCGACAGCGTCCCGCATAAGCTGCTCAATATCCGCCAGCGACTTTCCCTGCACTTTGTATCCGCCCATCAGATTTACTGACTGCGGCGTTAACCCGATGTGCCCCGCGACAGGGATTTCGGCGTCAATAATGTGCCGGATCAAGTCGGCGCGCTTTTCGCCGCCCTCAATTTTCACCGCTTCAGCGCCGTCTTTCATAAAGCGCGTCGCATTGCGAACCGCGTCCTCTGTGCTGGTGTGATAAGAACCAAACGGCATGTCCGCGATCAGCAGCGCGTGCTTCACGCCGCGTCTCACCGCCCGCACGTGATGAAGCATCTCGTCCACGGTGACGGAAAGAGTGTTTTCGTAACCGAGCATGGTCATGGCCAGCGAGTCGCCGACCAGAACAATGTCAATCTCTGCCTCATCAACCAAGCGGGCGGAAGGGTAGTCGTACGCCGTCAGACACGTGATCGGATCACGATGACTTTTTTTATCTCGGATGGACGCAACAGTAATCTTCTGGCCAGATCCGGCAGACGAAGGTCCGCCAATGGAAGTAACACTCACAGTATCCTCCAGTGCCCCTCCGCATCGCGGATAGAGCCCGTGCAACCTGAGGATTCCATTGTAATCCTTAGAAACTCATTGGTCGATACGTCCACGATGACGGGCGGGGACGCCCGTCTCTCCATCGAATCAGCGATTGGCATCGTAAAGCCCTTCCCAATTTGAAACCACAACCAAAAAACTTAACGATGGAGTGACGGGCGTCCTCGCCCGTCCGCGATGCTCATGATAGCCCTACTCCATGCAGCGGATATACGAATATCGGCGCAGGCTCCCTCATTTTCAGAGCGATTCTAAGGCCATTTTTGTGACCTTCGCGACCTATCAGCGCAGGACGCTCCCGGAACCAGCGCGCACACTCTGTCTGGACGTGATTCTCCAAGGCAATGAAAAACGCTTCGTATTGCATGCCGCAGTCGTGATGCCTGATCATGTTCACGTAGTATTCACTCCGCTCGCCGATGATAACGGACCTTTCAGCATCGCCCAGATCATGCAGGCGATAAAGGGAGCCTCTTCTCATCGCATCAACGGGGCGCTAGGGTCGAGGGGGAGGGTGTGGCAAGAAGAATCATTCGACCGGGTATTACGGCGTGAGGAGCATATTGGCGACAAACTGGACTACATCCTTGGGAATCCGGTTCGAGCCGGTCTGGCTGGAGTACCAGGAGAATATCCCTGGCTCTGGCCAAGATAGCTGCATACGGGACGCCCGTCCCTCCATCGAACAAGGATAAATGCAAGAATAAATAATGGAGAGACGGGCGTCCTCGCCCGTCCAAATCGAGAAGTAGCCTACGCGCTGGCGGCTTCCTGGCTTCCTAACGGCAAAAAGTACTGTGTCCCCTTAATCGGCGCCGACACTTTCCGCAGCAATTCCTGCAAGTCCTGATTGCGCTCCACAAAATCAATTTCAGAAGTGTTTACGATCAGCAGATCGGAGGAAGTGTAGTGAAAGAAAAAATGCTCGTAGGCTTTTATCACTTCTTCCAGATAATCTTCGCTGATCGCCTTTTCTGCGGGCGCGTCTTTCTTCTTTAGTCGCTTCTTCAGCACTTCCGGCGTCGCTTGCAAATAAATCACCAGGTCGGGCGTGGGCAGTTGCTCGCGGAAATAATTGTAAAAGCGGTTATATGTGTCGAGTTCCGTGTCGTTCAGGTTCAGACATGCGAATAGCTTGTCTTTTTCAAATATGAAATCGGTAATCACGGTTTTTTGCGACCGAGCGCCAAGATCGAGCGCGCGTAACTGCTCAAAACGGCGGATAAGAAATGCGAACTGCGCCTGGAACCCAGCGCCTCTTTCGCCATCATAAAACGCCCGAAGAAACGGGTTTTCTTCCGGCTCCGTTACCCGTTGGGCGTTCAGGCGCTCCGCCAAAATGCGCGCCAGCGTGCTCTTTCCAACCCGGATCGGACCTTCGATTGCAATATAGCGGGGCAGTTCAAAAAGATTGGCCATGTTTTCGAGGGCTAAACTTCGACATCGCAGGATATCCCGGGATCGCGCGCAACGCAATTGAGGGAAGAGTTAACAGAGAGGATTGCAGAACGAATCTGAATCAATGACCGCGATGGCTGTCCCGCGTACGGGACATTCGAAGATGAAAGTTTGGCTCGACCCACATTTCAGTTGGCAGGACTAGTTTCAAACGCAAATCTGCGGGTGATCAGAAAATACAACGGCACCGCGACGCCGACCAATGCACCAAAAGCTCCGAAGATAAGAAATGGTGTCATGTCGTACTGGAAGTCGGGTTGATTAGGCAACATTCGCATCCACGGGAACATTGAGCGCTCGCTTTGTATTAGGGCGAGAAGGCGATCATGCGCTCCCGGCCAAAAATAGAAGACAGCGGTATTCAAAAAAAAGAAGGTAAAGTAAATAATTGCCGCCGTTCGGGCTACTGGTCTCAGGCGTAGCAATCCAATCCCAATGCAAAGCTGCGCCGCTGCGCATGAAAGGTAGAACAACACTGCCGGCCATCCGGTCAATAGGGTCGTAAAAAGAACCGCAGGAGGGCGCATCACAAGGGTCAGGGAGATGAAAAAACAACCGACTAGTAAGAACCAGGCAATGATGGTAATACTCAGGGGACGCTTGCCGGCGTCAGGATGAACTGAACCCTGCACGGAGTAACCAGCTTTTATCTGTGAGCTGTCGTCTAGCACAAACGAGGTTTGCCCAAACTGTTCCTTCACCTTTGATCGATTGAAATACACAACCCACCAAACTCCTATTCCTGCAAGAGTGAGCCAAAACATTCCCATCACCGCTCGAATGCCGCCCATCATTGCTGGGTTCGCGCCGGGTGTCGGCATAACGGGAAAAGGAATAAATAACGTCATCAACCCTGCGAAGCCACCCATCAAAATCAGCAACACTGAGAAAACGATAATGGAGATACGTGCCCAGTTTCTTAGCCGCCATAGACCAATGCCAGTAAGCACACCCCAGATCGCCGGCAACAAATACACAAGCGCCGACATTACGAAAACTAACTTGAAGGGTATTGGTGAAGGAAACTGGTCCGGGCGGGGAGCGGGAGCAAAGTGCATGATCACCAGCATCAGTATCGCCATAGCGAACGTAAGCGCCGATCCCAAAAGCGACAGAACCGCGATTACTGTCACTCCGCCTGAACGTTTCATTGCACCTAGTCTCCCTTAACGCTTTATTCCAGCGATCCGCGTCACACTCTATGCCCAGGTGGCTTCATCTTCCAGAGTTCTTTTACGTATAACTGGGGCAATCACGATTTCACTCACAATGCGGACAATGATTACTCCCCCGGCCTGGTTCGCATTTCAAATTAGCTATTCACTGAAACCTGCCCAAATCAGCCGTGGCAGAATCAATCATGGCTGCCTCGTTCTCCAGCACTTTTGCGACTCGCGCGATTTCCGTATCGGCCTCCTGCCAACGGCGTTGCTCGATGGCCTCGCGAATCCCGGGCATGGTCTTGGGCGCATATCCCGAATAGACGCCGGGAGCGTAAATCATGTGCTTGTACCACGGACGGCGCGGAAGTCCGGCTGGATCGGTTAGTCCGCGCTCGCTTTGGATCAATTTTTGGTTCAGCGCGTTCATTTGGGCTTCGTTCGCGGAAAATCCCGAGGTCTCCGCTTTGTCGAAGGCGGTCTTGTAATGCTCGGCACTTTTACTCAGCACATCGAGAGCATTCTCCAGCGGCGCAAAATTCAGATGTGGAGGAATGTCCTCTGCCGGCGGAGCGATGACCGGCTTGCGCGGATCGAAAGCCGCAGAAAATGCGCCCTCCTTCAATTCTTCGGCTCGTTCGCGGGCCTCGTCCTGCTTGTCGTGCAACAGTTTTTGCAGATCTTTGGTGTACTTTTGCATGGTGTCGGCGAGATCAGTGAACTGATACGGCAGAACATCGGCGTCGGCCATCCGCATGACGGCCGTGCCAATGGTTTGCGAGAGCGCCACACCGTAAACAAAATTCGTATCGGAAAAATGCGTATACCAGTAGAAGTCGTCGTAAATGGAATGGTAGATTCCCTGGTCGTCCTCGCCCTCGTATGCGAGATTGAGGGACGCAATGCCGAGATGGTCAATAAAAGTCGTGTAGTCGGAACCGGAACCGAGAGCACGCATGCGCAGGTCAGGCCTCTGGCGTAACTCCTTGCGTTCTTCGTCGGACTCGGCCGTGGTAATGCCCGCCAGGCGCTCGCGCTCAAACACCGAAAGCTTGCTCTCCGGATCCTCAATGTTCCGGGCCACATCATTCATGAAGTGTTCCAGCGAGTGAGATCCCTCCATCGCGAGATAGCCGCGATCGTTGCCATCGCTATTGATGTAGATGGCGGCATGCTCTTGCAACTCGCGGCCGTGGGTTTCAGCCCACGCGGTTGAACCCAGCAGCATGGGCTCTTCGCCATCCCATGCGCAGTAAATAATGGTCCGCTTGGGCTTCCATCCTTGCTTCAGCAGTTCGCCTAACGAACGCGCTTCTTCGAGCAGCGTCATCTGGCCAGAGATAGGATCCTCGGCCCCGTTTACCCAGCCGTCGTGATGGTTGCCGCGCACCACCCACTGATCGGGCGCGCCCGTTCCTGGAATGCGGGCGATGACATCGTTCACTTCTTTGATGTCCCAATTGGATTCGATCACGAGATGCACTTTGGAGGTCCCCGGCCCAACGTGGTAAGGAATCGGCAGGCCCCCGCGCCATTCCTCCGGCGCAAGCGGTCCGCTGAGTGCGGCCAGAAGAGGCTCCGCATCGCCGTAAGAAATTGGCAGGGTCGGAATCTTAGAGATACTAGGAGCGTTGTCCTTAGTCATGCGGGGCGCATTGGGATCACCTCGGTCCGGCGTAAGAGGATCGCCCGGATACGACGATGCAAAATCCAACAAGCTGCCACGCTGCACACCCTGATCGGGACGCATGGCACCCTTAGGAAAAACGTCACCCTCAAAATATCCGTCGTCTTTCGGATCGGAATAGATAATGCATCCCACCGCGCCATGTTCCGCCGCAACCTTTGGCTTGATGCCGCGCCATGAGTGTCCGTAGCGAGCAATCACAATCGCTCCCTTCACCGAAATGCCAAGCCGGGCAAGGCGGTCATAGTCGTCGGGCAAGCCGTAGTTCACGTATACGAGCGGCGCAGTCACATCGCCATCGCGGGAGTAAGCGTTGTATGTGGGAAGCTGCTCGTCTTTCTGGTTAGATGTAGGATCCTCCGCGAACGCCGGCTCCTGCAATTTCGCCATGTAATGTGTCGGCGCTAACAACTCGACCAGTCGCCGCTTCGGCGTGGGGAAAAGTACTTTGAAGGTTTCGATCTTGGCGTCCAGCCCCCATTCTTTGAATTTCGAGAGAATCCATTCGGCGTTCTGCTTGTCGTATGCCGACCCCACGTGGTGAGGACGTGCGCTCAGCAACTGCATATACTGGCGCTGCCTCTGAGGATCGGGAAGGGCGCGGAACTTGCTCTCCCACTCGCGCTCGGTGCGCGCATGCGGCGATGAAAATCCGTCAAGAGGAGCGTCAAGGTTAGGCTCGGACCAGTCTGCGTTCGCTGGGATTAGAAATACTCCGATGACAAACAGGGCAAGCACGGATCGCCGCATGGGCCTCCTGAAATTTGAGAAGAGAATTTAAGAACGGCCACAGAAGTATGCCACAAAACCTGGAGTGAGCACTTGTGGGTGGCCCAGCCTTTCGCGTTTTTTGCGAAGGATGGGGATGTTCACTCATCACAGAAAAAGCGCGGGATTCATCATAGTCTCCCTTCATGCCGTGGGGATTAAAGCGCTATCAGCAAACCCGGGAATTGCATTTCATTACGTTTTTTCGGCGTTGTTCCGAACCCTTCTGCCTCCTGGGGGTCTCTTAACTAATGAAAGGGCAGAGTGACGACTTCTATACAAGAGGCGCAGTGGGTCCTGAGGGCACAGTGCGATGATCGTGAAGCTCTTGAGCTTCTGCTGCTCGGTGTCCAAGTTCCATTACACCGTTACCTGTGCAGCTTGGTCGGCTTTTCCGAGGCCGACGACGTGCTGCAAGAGGTCCTTGTCATCGTCTGTCGCAAGCTAGCCTGGTTAAATAAACCTGAGGTGTTTCGAGCTTGGGTGTATCGGATCGCCAGCCGCGCCGCGCTCCGATATTTGAAAAAGCAAAAACGCTGGCCCGAACAGCTACCCGACGACTTCATGCTTGAAGAAATCCCCGCGCCGGATGTGCACCCGCCAGCTGAACTCTTGCAACACTTGCTGGACCTAGAGAGTATTTCGCCAGCAAGTCGCGCAGTCTTGGTCCTCCATTTTCAAGAAGAGCTACCCCTCCAGGAAATAGCAGCGATCCTCGAAATTCCAGTGGGTACTGTCAAATCGCGCCTGGCCTATGGTTTGACAGCCCTCAGAAAACAACTAGCCAGGACAAGGAGTGTTTAAATGTCTCAGGAAACGGATAACATTTTGCGCAAGTCTTTGGACGAGGTAGACGGCATAAGGAAACGCCAGACCGTCGCATTTGGCATTCTGTTCTGCGTGATGTTGGGCTCGCTTGTCTGGCTCGCTTTCCTCTTTGCGAATCCGGCAACCGACGTACGGAAGATGATCTTGTTAGCTGCGGGTGCGCTCTTTCTCGGGATGGTTTACGTTGCGGCGGCTCTTGCCATGGTTCAGAGCAAGATGACGCTGAAAGTTCTGAAGGCGATCGAGCTTCTGTCGAAACAATAGTCGCGGACCCTACGAGTCTCTTGCATTTGCCATGCTTTGTGTAGCATCCTTCAGCGGTACGCTGCATAGGTGGCTGGCTCACCTTTACGTTCCTTGTACAGGTGGGGGCTACGATGTCGGTGGCCACACTCTTTGTGCGGACTTGAAAATCAATCATTGCACAGCCCGTCGATGAGCGTCGAATCTCAATCGTTGGCATTGCCCATCAGCTTGCTGATAGCTCTCTCGATCTCTTCCCGACCAATGTTAAAGGCGGGATTGTTGTCCAGTTTGTATTTCTCGCGCAACTGTTTCAAATTGTCACGCTTGTTGCGTTCTTCCTGTGAATAAAAGCGAGCTTTCTCAAATTCGTGATTCGCGATCGAGGCCTCCATTCGCTGCACGATGAAACGAATGCGTTTTTGAACTTCGACGACCTCCTCTGGCAATAAACTCTGCTGCAACTGGGCAGCCGCGCCCGCCTCATCAACAACATCGACCGCGGTACCCGGCAGACTTCTATTCTTCCCGTACTCGTGGGCGCAGAGAACCGCATGCACAATGGCATCGTCCGTATATGAGACATTGTGGAATTTCTCGTAAGCTCCTTTGATGCCTTGCAACACTTTGATCGCGGTTTGTTCATTGGCCGGAGCGACCTCGATCGGTTCAAAGTACTCGGCAAGCCAGTGTCCGTCTGTCCGCAACTTGGCGAAGTTAGCGGGCGTGGAGGTGCCGATGCACTGAATCTTGCCCGCTATGATCGGTCGCTGCAGCAGTTCTGTGACGTGAATCGGAGCCACCGGGGAAATTCCTCCAGGCCTGTCATGCATCCGGTTCAAAAAGAAGATTTTTCCATCTTCTGCCGCCCCTACCAGGGCACGATCCAGTCTCTCGCGCCACGAACCATCTCTTTCTAGTACCCGAAGAGGAGGTAGATCGAGGACGAGAATGGCCTTTTCCGCGAGTGATTGGGGAATATTGCCATCCGCAATGCGCCGAGCCAATGCTCCGACGATGGTTCTCTTTGCCGACTCCTGGCTCTCCTACTAGAACGGGGTTCTTCCCATTGAAGCGGCTCAGAACCTCGATGAGACGATCAAGTTCCTTCTCGCGCCCAATCAGCGGCTGAGTGTGGTCCACCAGATCGCTGATGTAAGAGCTGAGTTCATCGTGCACGGAAAGTTGTTTTTGCGCTTGCGCCGCCTCGTGCGGCTGCCGGGCGAGTGCCTCACGGACCTGGCTTAACCCTACACCCCGTTCCACTAAGATCTGCGCGGCAAAGCATTTTTCCTCGCGCAACAACCCAAGCAGCAGATGCTCTGTGCCAATATGTTTGTGGGCGAGGCGCTCCGCTTCCTCACCCCGCGTACGCCAACACACGTTTCGATTCGGTGCTCAGAGGAAGGTCTACGGAAGTAGAAGTTTTCTCACGAGTAGTGGTCTGGCTCTCTACTTGATCTCGGATGGATGCTACCTCGGAGCGCAAAAACCGATTGGTTAGCGCCTTATCTTCTCGGAGGATTCCCAGGAGCAGGTGTTCGCTCTCGATGTCGGGAGCACCAAACTGTGAGGCCTCATAGCGGGCGAAGAAAATAACCCGACGTGCTTTTTCAGTGTATCGCTCAAACATTGCCGTTCACCGTAACTTTGGAGAGCACAACAAGTCTAAGAGAGAGCGACAGATTGCGTCCATTGGGGGCCAGCCCCGTTTCTGTCGCCGTCCAAGCGGCCATTCGATATACTTGCATGTTTCTAAAGACGAAGGCCTATGAAGTCGTCGCTCTGCGGATTTCCGCTTCGCCACCGTGCAGCCGTCTTGCTACTTGGGGCAGTCTTGATCAGTATCGCGTCTGGGTGTCACAAGACTGACTCGGACGTCACCGAAATTCTTGCAGCGGCGGGCAACGGCGACTTGGCGAAGGTCCGGGTGTTACTCGACCGTAATCCGAACCTGGCATTTAGTAAGAGCAGAGATGGATCCACGGCTCTCCATTACGCTGCGTCGTATGACTACTTGGAAATCGCAGAGTTGCTGCTCACCAAGAATGCCGATGTGAATGCAAAGAACGGCAACGGCGACACTCCGTTGCATTACGCTGCGTCGTATGGCCACAAGGACGTTGCGGAGTTGCTGCTCTCGAACAAAGCCAACATTAACATCGGAGACCGAATGGGGCGCACGCCATTATATGACGCTGCGGCGGGCGGTCGAATCGAAGAAGTCAGCATACTTCTCGCCGCCAAGGCCGATGTCAACGCGAGAACTGTTGGCGGTTATACCGCGCTAAGCGCGGCAGCCGCTCGCGGCCATGAGGACGTTGTTCGTTTGCTAATCGAGAACGGAGCCAACGTTAACGCCGCAGACCTCGACGGCGGCACACCCTTGCACTGGGCGCGAATGCATGGCTATCAGCGCATCGAGGACTTATTGCGCCAGCACGGTGGCTTAGAACTACCGCGCCAGTACATTCACCTGAAGCCTGGTCCTAGTCCCGGCTTCGCAGTGAAGATCAGAAAATAATCCATGCCGTCGGCTTTCACGAAATCCTGCGAGTCGCGCAGTTCGTATCCGGCTTGGGCAGCTTCGCGAACGACCACGTCTTTATTCACGCCATGATTTTTTCCGTTGCCGTTGCGGTCAATGATGCCGATTTTGGCTCCGGGTTTAAGCGATGAGCGAAGATTCCTGAGCAGCATAACCGGATGGGCTACCTCGTGGTAGGTCTTGAGCAGCAGCACGGCGTCAATGCTGCCGGGAGGGAGTTGCGGATCGTCGGGTTTGCTGAGGATCGTCTTTATGTTCTGGAGTTGCTCTTTTTTCTCGCGCTGGTCAATGTAATGAATTGCCTCGGGGTTGATGTCCACGGCATAAACAGTGCCCGAGCCCGTGACGCGGCGAGCGGCGCGCACCGTGAACCACCCCGATCCAGCGCCGATGTCGGCAACGTTCTTGCCGGGCTTGATGCCAAGCATATCCATGACGCGGTTGATTTGCAGGCGCTCATCGCGTCCCGGAGCATCGAAAACGGAGAGATCGCCAGTATAGGGAGTGCTAGTCTCGCGTTGTGTCGTCGGCGCAGCGGGACCGGCCTGGGCACGAACCGGCGTCGGCGGCCACAGACATGCCAACAACACCGACATCAGCCCGATCCATCGAATCACTCTGTCAAAAGATTTCCAGTTCATTGTTTGCCGATGCGTACCGGACCCAGTGCTACGGTTAAACACGGAGACGGAGACACGGACACAGTAAAAATAAAGCGAAATCTCAGTGACTCCGTGGCTCAGTGGTTACCCGACCCTCCACATTACGACTTACGCATATCCGTGATGTGCCACAGCACCCCCGTAGGATCGCTCAGGTAGAGCACGCGAATTCCCCACGGCTGCATCTGCGGAGGCTTGCACATAATGCCGGGATACTTCTTCGTCAACTCCTGGCGCTGGATGTGCTCCCACCACGCGTCCGCATCTTCAACGCTCAGGCTCATCATGAAATTTCCCGCATGCTCGGCGACGTAAAACGTCTGTAGCAAAAACCGAAACGAACCGATCTGAAGCTCTGCAATCTGCTCGTTGCTCCAATTGATGGTGAATCCGAGATCGGTATAAAACTCTCTGGAAGTTCGGGATCTTTAGCGGGCACAAACGGCTTAAGATCGGTTACGGGACTCGGAAGCATTGGCTTTCCCTAACGTTAAATGTTGCGAGCTCGTCGCCTTCGACGCCGCTGGCACAACTTTTATTATTGCATCCGGACAGCCATCAGGCCGGGCAGAGGGGACTGACGTTTTCAGTCGGGTGCTGTGTGCTTACGTCGTTCGTTTGGGTTCAAGTTACCTGTCATCATCGCAACGCTACGGTACGACGCGTTGACCTTCCAATGTTGCCGGCAACGGCCCTCTTAGCCGAAGTCCCTTGGCGTCGTAGAAGATCGCGCTCGCCGTCCCGCTGAAATTGTTGCCGGTTACCTTTATCAAGAAGGAAATCTCACCCCGGCTCACGAATTGCCGTGTCGTTCTGTCGGCCGTAACCTCAACGAACTTCCCTTTGATCCTGTCGCCATCCGGCAGCCACACGCCCATGCCATTACTGTCGCTGGTATTGGGATCTCCCGCGTCCGGATTAGCTTGCTGCATGGTCCCGTCTGGATGGAAAACGAACATGTGATAGTGAAACGGCGCCTCGGGGGTTTTCACGAACCACGTCCCAACGATTGCTGGAGAGTCGGCTTTGCTACCGGAAACCTTATGGCAGCCCGAAATGCTAAGGCACAAAGCGACCACGCCAAGAACGATGGACATTCGCATATCACCTCAGCATAGCCTGTCAGGGAAAATCAGGACACAGCCGCAATTACTTCTGCACGAAGAACTCTGACATGGAAGGTGCGCTAGCCGCCGCTCCGGGAGGATTCGGCAATTGAAGTGCCTGCATCATGGTGAGCAGCATGCTTTGGTGTTGATAGACGGTGCTGGAGGTTTGCGTATAGCCGGATTTCACGCTTGGTCCCCAGAAAACTGCGGCGACGCGGCCTCCGCCGTTTGTGGTGTCGCTGTCTAACGCTTCGTCGAAGTCCACGATGAGAATGCCATCGCCTCCGGATGCGAATGCGGAAGAGCCCGACAATGGGGTGACCACATTCGCCTGCAACCACGTGTCGGCTTGCTGAGGCGTTCCGTTATGCGCGTCGTCGTCAATGTCTGGAACGATGTATGAAAATTCTGGCAATGTCCCGGCGGCTAGGTCGGCGGCGAACTGCGTAAATGGCCAGATGGTTTCGCTCGCCACCTGCGCGTTATTCGGCAACGTCGGAGAGCATCGCAAAGGGATTGTGGCGAATCAGGTAAAGTCCCGTATCTCCGCCGACATAGCCTTGCGTAATGCCTTCCGCATAGATTCTGAACGTGACGCCCTGAAGCCAGCATTCGGCGGGCGATGTTGTCCACGGTCCAGACGGTCGTGGAACTGTCATCGGTGGTGAGCAATTGGCCCGTAATCAGCATGAAATAGTTGCCAATCGAGGGATGAGAATTCGCGTAATAATTTGTTCGCCAGAGCGCCATGGTTGATCAGGCCATTGAGATTTGGCCAATCGGTAGTGTTGCCCACAACGGTTGCATAGCTCTGGTTTTCTTCCATCACCATAACGACGTGCTTGCTCTGCGGCGTCATGCAACTGGGCGGTCAGCATCGCCGTGCCAGACTTCGTTGTGTCCTGTGTGCTGGTCGCGGTCACAGTTGCGGTAGCCGGTGAAGCTGGCGCAGTGAAAAGCCCATTGGCATTGATCGTGCCTGCACTGGCGGTCCACGTAACTGCGGAACTGAACGAGCCAGTACCCTGAACCACCGCATTGCACTGCGAAGTTGCGTTGACGCCGACCGTGGATGGATTGCAGGTCACGGCAACAGAAGTAATCGTGAGTTGCAGCGGATTGCACGGTCACCGTCGCGGCTCCTGTCTTGGTTGTGTTTTGAGTACTCGTGGCAGTGATCGTCGCCATGCCGGCAGACGCTGGAGCGGTGAAGAGTCCGGTTGCGTTGATGGTGCCTGCGCTGGCAGTCCACGTCACTGCCGAACTGAAGGAGCCGGTACCTTGAACGGTCGCACTGCACTGCGAGGTTGCGCTGAGTGCGACTGACGAGGGAGTACAAGCCACTGAAACCGAGGAAATTGCCGACGACGGGGAAGAGGTCTGGCTGCCGCTGGAGCCGCCCCCACAGCCGATGGCGGCGAGGAGCATGATAAAGATGAAGATAAAGATAAATTTGAAGACAAAAAGGGATGTCCGACGGAGGCGACGCGTCGCGGTTCCGGAAAGATGTTGCCAGTTGCGCATGCTAGCCCAGGACCTGTGTTGCCCGGCTCTCTAGGATGCCTCGAACGCGACGTGGGCTGTAAGAGAATATGAGGCATTTTGGCGCGGGCTGGGCCATCCGGCCAATCTCCAATCAGAAATCCCCAATCTGAAATCTCAAATGCGGCCTGAGATTTTGATTCCTCAGCACCATCATTAAACTGGCTGCCCCATTCGTCGCGGTTTTCGACGAGTGGATTCATGAGCGGTCGGCGCACGCGGTTCCAAGTTGGTTTTCGATCCTAGCTGAGAAACCTTGATCTGCTGAGTAATCCGATCGGAGGTACCTGCGACAGGCGCAGGGAGCGTTTTTTAGGAGCGCAAGGTAGTTTGCTTCAGTCTTTTGTTGGAGTTGCTGCGTGTATTCATCGTGGCCGTCACGTGTGCCCTTTGCGTTTACATCTAACTGCATCTCAAGCGTGGGTCGACCGTTCCATAACGCGTGGAGAGAATCAAGGGCCACTCGTATGCAATCTTGGGTACACCCGCGCCTCATGAACCATAGCGACGCCTTCATCGCGAACAACGAATGGTACTGTAATCCACAAAAGAGGCGCGATTCGCCCCTGGGTCCGCGAATCTCTTCTGCAAGAGCGAATCAATCGCAGCGACACGCGAGTAGGCATCGGCATCACGGTCATCTGCCAATCGCTCCAGCCACCCAGTGCTGCCAGGCAATGAATGGCTCGCAAGCTCCCTCACGCTTTCGACGTTGCCGGTGGAAGCGGAATAATACAGATTCTCCATCTCCACTTGCTGTCTGCTGCTCCACCCTTCCCAGAGTGGTAATAGAATTAACGACGCGAACACTGCGCATACCGCGCTACGCTCCAAGGAATTCAGGCTCTTAAATCTCGACCATGTACGAGCAAGCTCTTGCTTAAACACCGCGATTTTGGAAATTGCCGTCACTCGTTCGTCCGTTTGCGTAATGCCCGGCTGGCCCACCTGAGATTCCGATCTTCCTTAGCACCATCATTAAACTGGCTGCTGGGGATTCTGAAAATCAGGGCCGGATTGCCCAGGCTAAACCGTCCGGCTCGCCGCCGACATCAATGTGCCCCGTCACCTCCAAGGTTTTTAGATCGAGTACGGCGACATAGTTGTCAGGCCCACAAGAGATGAAAGCACGATTGCCGTCCGCGTCAATCAGAATACCCGCCGCTCCGTGGCCGATTTTGACGCGCTTGAATTCCTTTCTCGACGCAGCGTCGTAGAGGACTAGATCGCCATCGCGCAGACTCGATATCAGCACCAGCTTCCCATCCGGAGTGAACTTGAGGCGGTTTGCACCGAACGTCTTCGAGTCCAGAGTGGCCGTGACCCACGGTAGTGAGGTCAATCACCGAGAGGGTACCGTCCTGCGCATTTGCGGTCCACAGTTCGCGTCCATCTGGCGATACGTCAAAGCCCTCGTCGCCTTTTCCGACGGGAATGATGGTCTGATTCCAATCCGTACGAGGTTGATTTCCCCCCGGGAGCGGAAATGGCACGGAACCCTGTTGCGGACGCACTCCGTTAGAGGGGCCCATCGGCGGCACAGTTACTCTCTCGAGAATGCTGACGGTCGCCGAGCTCACGTTAGTTGTGTAAATATGCTTCTCGTCTGGAGTGACGTAAATCATGTGCGTGCGGTTCTGGCCGGTGCCCATGATCCAATCAACTTTGGTGGACACAGGATCGTAGCTCGCGATGGCTTTTGCGCCTTCGGCCGTGAACCAGACCTTCCCTCCAACAAACGCGAGTCCGTGGGGGCCGTTCAAGGCTCCGGTGTCAATGTCGGGAAGCGCTTTCTGCCCGACCAGGTCAATCACTGAAAGCACGTGGTAGCGGCCACCACCGTAGATGGAGACATAAGCCGTCTTTCCGTCTGAAGACGCAATGACCTCGTGAGGGTCTGGGCCGACGGGAGCGCGCGCGATGACCTGCAACGTTTTCGGATCCACTATGGCGAGTATGTGGTCACGCTTCGAAAGCGCCAAAAGTGACCGGCTCGGCGTTGATTGAGCAACAACTCCGATCGCAGTGCAAAGGAATACTGCCGCTACGGCACTGGCGAAGAGCAATTGGATAATTTTGGATCGCATGATTCTGCTCCATGGAGTGCGGGCAGTGGACTGCTCTTGTTAGATTTGATCGCGACGAGAATCGTATCAGATGAATCCTGTCGATTTCGCTTAGGGCAGTCTCTTCTGTCTATGGTGTTGAAGAAATCAAAATCTCACAGTGGGCCAGCCCGGGCCATCCGCCCCGTGACGGCCAGAGATCAAGAAGATGGGACGAACTTGGAAAGAACGCGAATGATTGGAGCACTCGGCCGATAGGGTCAAATGAGGGCTACGGCGATTTATCGCAAATCTAGTGGCATAATGCGTGACATGCGATATCGGCTAGCTGTGGTCATAGGCCTCGGACTGGTCGCTTTCTGTTGTGCTAGTGGAAGGCTCAACTCGCAAACACAAGCCGATTGGGATTGGACAAACAAAGAGTTCGGCCCCGTTCTCGACGGCTTCATGCCTCTGCAAACGAACGGAGGCCTCTACGTGAGCTACCGTGCGAATAGGGATTTTGTCACTAATATCCCTGAGTACTGGTTCCGAATCGGATACGAATATAACCAGAAACAGGGCTGCGGATTGCAAAGTTTTTTCTCGGCGCACGTTCGGATTGCCAGCCCAAATTCGATTTACGACCAATTAATCGCACTTCATCGTAGCAATCCGGCAACTCGGGAGGCAGCCAATTTCAAATCACGCATTAAGCTTAGGGGTTATGACTTTACGGAAATGAATTGTCCAGCGATCAAGGTTCAAATGGACAAATTTGAGAAGTTGCAGATTGAACTGCCAGACCTAAATGGCAACGTCATTACGATTCACCCGATGAACCATGCTTTCTTCGCACAAGGGGCGGAAGGAGACATGTCAATCGTCCTGACCGATGAAAAGCATCCTCTAGTCAAATGGGCTTTGGAGAGGAGGAAGCACTGGAACGATGCGTCAAATAGGATTAAGTATTGAAAACACGCCACACTACTCACCGCCGCCGATTATGAACGGAATCTGAATTTCTAATCTGAAATCTCAAATCTGAAATCTGAAATCTCAAATCTGCGATCTCCAATCCCCCATCCATTACAATCCCTCCATGCTCGGCCCCCTGTGCACCGCCGCTGGAATCGGTATCGCTGCGACCGCGGCGTACCAGTCCATGTCGCCGACCGCGCAATGGTACGGCAAAACTTTCACTGGAATAAACCCCAATTCGAAGCAGCTGGCGCTCACGTATGACGACGGTCCCAACGATCCGCACACGTTTCGTCTTCTCGACGTGCTGGCAAATCACAATGTCCACGCCACCTTCTTTTTGATTGGCCGGTACGTAAGACAGCGGCCAGATATCGTTCGCGAAATACGGCAAGCGGGTCATGTAATCGGAAATCATACGTTCACTCACCCGCTACTGATTTTTCTGTCCGGGAGCGAGATCAAGCGCGAACTCGCCGAATGTAGGGAGGCCATCAGCGAGGCCGCCGGCGAACATTCCAATCTCTTTCGTCCGCCATTTGGAGGACGCCGCCCGGCAGTGCTTCGCATAGCGCGGCAACTCGGGCTTAAACCCGTAATGTGGAACGTGACTGGCTACGATTGGAATGCGCCTTCCGCCGAACATATCCAGAGTCAAAGTGGCTCGCCGGATATGCGGCGGAAACGTGATCCTGCTGCACGACGGTGGTCACAAACAATTCGGCGCTGACCGCTCGCGCACCATTGCCGCTTCCGATAAAATGATCTCGAAATATAAGTCGGAGGGTTACGAATTTGTAACCATTCCACAGATGATGGGCGAGAAATATTCAAAGGAGTGAATTATGACAAAAGCAGTGAAGCCGATCCCAGAAAATTACCATGCCGTTACTCCTTACCTGGTCGTCCAGGGTGCCGCGAAAGCCATAGATTTTTATAAAAAAGTCTTCGGCGCACAAGAGATCATGCGAATGCCAGGACCCGGCGGAAAAGTCATGCACGCCGAAATTAAAATCGGCGATTCCATAGTCATGCTGGCCGATGAACATCCTGAGATGGATGCGCGAAGTCCTCAAGCCTTCGGAGGAACTCCTGTCAGTTTGATGGTTTACGTCCCAGACGTTGATGACGTGTTCAAACAAGCGGTCTCAGCTGGTGCGAAAGAATTACGTCCGGTGAAGGACCAATTTTATGGCGATCGTTCGGGCACTATCTCCGATCCATTCGGGCATAAATGGACGGTCTCAACCCACGTCGAAGACGTGTCGGACGACGAAATGAAACGCCGCATGGCCGCACAAACAGCTGCATAAGCTGCGGTAGCCGCGCGGGTGCCCCGTCCTTCTCGCGTTTTTTGCGAGAGGGCGGGTCTTTATCCGGACAAACTTCTTCGAGGGTGAAATTGTTTTGAAAGGGCGGGGCTTTCAGCCCCGCCGATAATCGAATCCAGGCAAATTACGGCGTGCCTGAAGGCACGCCCTTTCAAAGCTGATGCAATTCAATTCGTGTGAACGACTAATTCCTCACCAGCGGCTTCTTCGCCGCCGCAATCGTCTGCTGCACATCTTCCGCCGTGTGCGTCGCACCCAAAAACGCCGCCTCGTATTGCGAAGGTGGCAGATAAATTCCACTATCCAGCATCGCGCGGAAAAAATCTCCAAACGTTTCCGTATCCGATTTCGACGCCGAATCCCAATCCGTCACCGGCCCTGACGTAAAGAACCACGTAAACATCGAACCAACGCGATTGGCACAGAGCGCCACGCCCGCATCTTTCGCCGCCGCCGCCACACCTTCCACCAATTCTCCACTCAACTTTTCGATTCGCGAATAAATTTCCTGCTTTGTCGTCCCGCAGATGTCTTCAGCATCGCGACATCCCGCCGCCATCGCCAGCGGATTTCCCGACAGCGTTCCCGCCTGATACATCGGCCCCAGCGGCGCGACCAGATTCATAATCTCCGCTCGGCCCGCCATAAGCCCCCACCGGCAATCCTCCGCCAATAATCTTCCCCATCGTCGTCAGGTCGGGACGAATGTTGTAAAGCTCCTGCGCCCCTCCAAACGCCACACGAAATCCCGTCATCACCTCATCAAAAATCAGCACAGATTTTCCCGCTCGGTGATCAGCCCGCAACGCCACCAGATAATCGTCCATGGCCGGAACACATCCCATGTTTCCCACCACTGGCTCAACGATCACACACGCAATCTGATGCTTGAATTTCTGAAACGCGTACTCCACAGCCTTCACATCGTTGAATGGCAAGCCAGCGTGAACTGCGTGAACTCCTCCGGAACCCCCGCCGATCCTGGGATTCCCAGCGTCGCCACCCCCGACCCCGCTTTCACCAGCAGCGAATCCGAATGCCCGTGGTAGCATCCTTCGAATTTCACAATGTATTTGCGCTTGGTATAAGCGCGCGCCAGGCGAATGGCGGACATCGTCGCTTCCGTTCCAGAACTCACGAAGCGAACTTTCTGCACGTGCGGAAATGCCGAAATCACCAACTCCGCCAGATCCGCTTCCGCCGCGTGGAAGCCCCAAAGTGGTCCCATTGCTCGCCGCGCCCACAATCGCCTCGACAACACTTCCGGCGCGGCATGACCCAAAATCAGCGGACCCCACGAACCCACATAATCAATAAACTCGATTTCCATCCGCATCCCAGATATGCGAGTCCTTTCCCCCTCACAATAAACGGCGGATCGCCGCCCACGGATCCAAACGCGCGCACCGGCGAATTGACCCCGCCGGGAATCAGCGACTCCGCGCGCTTCTGCAAGCTTGCGCGACTGCTCTATGCCACGAGACATCGGCCCCCTCAAAGTAATATTTCCTATTCAGCGGGAAATTCAAAAGACTATACCATCCGCACCCAACTCGAGCGATCGAGAGAAGGACATCCCGCCCCTAACTTAAATTCACTAGAAATTTACTTTTGCGCAACAATCCTGAAACTACCATCCGCTACTCTCATTCCAGTAACACACCCTTCAGAAACCGGGAGGGTTTGGGACAGCTTTGGGGGGCTCCGGGCTGTCCTTTTTTTCTTTATCAAAGCGATCTGTGACTCACCGTTTGCTGCCTCCCACTCATTCCGCGTAGCATCTAATCACAAAATGGCTACGACGACTGCTCCTGCTGTAACCCGTCACAAGCCGACGTTCGTCTTCAGCGAGATCGTGAGTTTCGCTTACGACACCTTTTGCAGCAACAAGGTACGCTTCGCGCTGACGAGTCTGGGGATGGTGATTGGCACCGCGTCCCTGATCCTCGTCGTAACCATCGGGATGACCGGCCGCCAATACGTCCTGAATCAGATTCAATCCATCGGAGCGAACCTCATTTATGCCGAGTATGAGGGAGGTGGCCAGCCTATCACCAATTCCGCGCCCGACCCCCTCAGTCTCGACGATATGACCGCCGCCGTGCGAGATGTTCCCGGCATCGTTGCGGCCTCGCCCGTGGTTCCGCTCGGCGATCGCATCCCCATCGGCAACGGAAAAGAACGCGACATCCAAATTCTAGGCGTCTATCCCGACTACCTCACCGTACGAAACCTGGTCGTTCTTTCCGGCAGGTTCTTCGATACCGAAGATGAGCAGGCCCACAATAAAGTCACCGTCATTACGGAAACGATGGCCCGCGAAATTTACGGATCGGACGAAAACGCAATCGGCAAAGTAATCCGGCTTACCGGATTGCCATTCACTGTGATCGGCACCTTCAAAGAGCGAGTCAACACCTTCGGACAATCCGAAGTCACCGACAACACGATTGTCATACCGTATACGGTGGCGCGGTATTTTACCGACACGCCGACCGTGAAGCAGATTTATTTTTCGATGGCCGACCCATCCATGGTGGCGCCCGCAACCGATCAGATCCGGCGGGTAATTAAAAGCCGGCATCGCGCGGAATCGGTTTATAACGTCACCAACCTCACCCAGCTTGTCGCCGTGGCTGAGAGGACGGCAAACGCCCTGACCATGGTGCTGTTAGCAGTCGCGGCGATCGTGCTTCTGGTAAGCGGCATCGGCATCATGAACATCATGCTCGCGACGGTCAGCGCGCGAATCCGCGAGATTGGAATCCGCAAAGCCCTGGGCGCGACTCGCCGCGAAATTCTTTTGCAGTTTTTATCGGAAGCGATTCTGATTTCCGTCGGCGGAGGACTAATCGGCGTCGTTATCGGATTAGCCATCCCATATTCCGTCCGCTTTTTGACCGAATATCGCGTCCCTATCTCTGGATTGTCCGCAATTATCGCAATCGTAGTCTCGTCCTTCGTAGGCATCCTCTTCGGCACCGTTCCCGCAACGCGCGCCGCGAAACTCGACCCAGTCGAGAGCCTTCGCTACGAATAGAAACATTCCGCAGGAGATGAACGCAGGAGTATTTCCACATCACTACCAACATTGTCATTCCGAATGGGCGCTCAGCCCGGAGGAATCTGCTGTTCCGCTCAATAGGCACACAGCGGTGGCCACCCTAGGCAGGTTCTGACCTCGCCTGCACCGCCACAATCGGGATGCCCATCCTTCGCCGCATTTGCGAAGGGTGTGAGGCATACGCCCAATCCCAGTCCCGAAGGGACGACAGATAATGGCCCCCTGAGCAAAGCCGAGGAATGTAAGTTCCTGGGTGAGATCAAACCCGGACCACGCCCTGCGGGGCGTCCGCTGCGCGGGAAATACCCGAGTGAATCGGTGTACAATTCCATCGTCCCACGGAGCATGTCGATTCCGGCGGGGCACTCACACTCCGCGCTTTAAGGTCCCGAGATTTTTGTCTTGCAAAAAATTCAGAGTCATGGCACCTTCTAATATCGTCTTATGAAAGGACGCCCTTTTAATGACAACTAAAACGCACAATCGGCTGCGTGGGCAAGATGGGCTAATCGGCCTGTCTTGCATGCGGGCGTCACTCTATTTCGTCAGCTAGTTCTGACGCCTCACCCCGCAATAAACCAAAAAGACCAAACAAGCAGTGCCCAGCTCCGTGCTGCGCGCAATGCTAAACCTCCGGCCACGGGCCGGTTAGAAAAGCAGTTAAGTATGTTCAATTTCTTGCGAAGCGTTTTGGCCGGCCAGAATCAGTTTGCTTCTGGTGGGATGATCCTCATGATCATCGGCGGCCTCAGTGTTTATTTGCGAGCAGTGCCGGAAACCCTCTGGTACTGGGTGGTCGGCCAGACCACCATGATGATCACGGTCAAGGATGACGACGTGGCATTCGTGTGGGTGAAGGAATGGTTCCTGGAGCAGAAGTTTTTGAAAAGAGTGCGACAGGGTGGATCTTGACACCACCATGCGCGGGCAACGTATCGCATTGATCCCGGCTCCGGGAAGCCATTGGTTCTGGTATCGCGGAAGACCGTTTGTCGTTTACTTCTATCGCAGTGAAGAGACTCGGGAGCGAGTATCAAGGCGAGTCGAAGCATTGACTTTCAGAACAATCGGAAGACGACGACAGTTCCTGCAGCAACTGGTCGACGATGTTGTGGCATGTCATATCCGGCGGTTGGGAGTGCAGTCATTTCTGTACGCGTACAACGACGGATGGGACATGGTTGAGGGATACGCGCCGCGGTTGCTGGAATCGGTAATTTTGCAACCTGGGGAAAGGGAACACCTGGTGCAGGACATTCAAACTTTCCGGAGGTCGAAACGGAGATATGCGCGTCTGGGAATCCCTTACCATCGCGGATATTTGTTTTATGGACCTCCGGGCACTGGAAAAACGTCGCTGGTGTCAGCACTGGCGGCGCATTTCGGGCTCTCGATTTACTCGATGAACCTGGCGGACTTTAATGACCGCACTCTGATGAACGCGGTCAACCAGGTTTCGCGAGATTCGGTGATGTTGTTTGAAGACATTGATTGTATGAAAAGCAGCAATGCTCGCGAGCCATCGAAGGAAGTTGGGACACACGTGCGTGAGGAAAAACAAACCGTTGCCGAGAAGAATGGAGTGACGCTCTCCGGCTTATTGAACGTGTTGGACGGTTTCTATGCGCCAACGAATGTCTTGTTCATGATGACGACGAACAGGATAGAAACTCTCGATGAGGCGTTGTTACGGCCGGGCCGAATTGACTACAAGTTGTATTTGGGGAAATCTACCGACCGCCAAAGGATCGAACTCTATCGAAGGTTCTTTCCAGAAGCGTCGGAGTTCGAGGCCGAAGCATTCGTGGAGGAAAACCAGTGGGCAGAGACAATGGCAGAGTTTCAGGGGCTGTTGTTGGGATTGGAACAGCACGATCGAGAATTGGGCGTCGCAGAATCTGGTGGCGCGACGCTTACAACGCTGCGGTAAAACCCACCTTTACGGTTTTTGTAAAAGTGGGACTCACTGCAACGCTGGGTTTTCCGCAACCATTTCATTGAGATTCTGTCAGCGCTGAGCCACAATGACAACATGGAAACCGCGCCGAAGGATTACGATGTTGACGCGGAGACCCAGTTCACCCGCGAGAAGCTGCAAACGGCCATACCAAATCGATTGCAGGAACTCTACGACATGATCCTGAACTGCAAGAGCAAAGGGACAGCGGAGCCTTGGTTTGCTGACCTTGTCGTCAAGATTCTATTGAGTGTGAACCGGGTTTGCGGCGATCTTCTCAAAACGATCGATCAGAATGCTGTCTCGGGTGCAGCGTGGAATTCACGGAACTTGCTTGAACTGTGGGTCTGGCTGAAGTATTGCGCGACCTCGCAAGAGAACGCTCGTCGTTTTTATGAAGATGTCCTAAGAGATATGAAGGGGCTTACGGATGCTCTTTCCAAGTTGCATGCGCTGCAAGGGATACCTAATGAATTTGAAGCTTCTGCTCGTGTGAAAATTGCGGAGGCTCGGGACAAGCTCGGGTTGGATTCTCTGGACAGTGACTACACCCACGTGGCGGAGGCTGCCAAAGCCGTTGGCTTAGGCGATTTCTTTGTGTCAAACAATAAGTTACTATCGAAGTTCGTCCACCCGACGGCGGGCCTTGTGCTGGGGATTATGCACCAGTCGGAAACCCATCGAAACCTGCAAGCCACGCTGACCACTTCTGGACTTTTCTTTGCTGGCCAATGCGTAATCGCATTGGAAGGAATCGTAGTCGCCATTCCTATTGCCTAGATGTGACCTTCGTTTGCAACTTTATGTGGCCGGGTGCCCCATACTTCGCGCCCTTGGCGAAGTGTGGGAGAGTGGAACCCACGTATAGTACCTGCAGACGGCTTCTCATTCCGGATGTGACGGGCAAATCCATTTGGAAGGAGAGACTACCGTGAAGAACGAATTTTTCTTCGAGCCTAGCAGCAAGCGTCGTAAGGGATTCCCGCCTGAGAGCAAAGTTAAGCGCGGGTTTCCGCGTGGTCCGTGGCGATAAAGAGCTATTCGAGAAGCTGGGCAGGACGATCTGTGCCCATGCGGGTCGAACCGCAGGTTTCAAAAAGTGCTGTATGCGGTCCGGACATTACGACGGAGCGAAACGTAACCACTACAAACGATAACAAGCGAAGGGCACGGGAAACCGTGCCCTCTTACCTCAGCGGCTGAAGCCTTCTTTCACTCCACATGATCGCAGCGGTTAACCGCTGCGCCACCCAAATGCGCTGGGGGCCGCACACCGCTGTACAATCCGTTGGCAGAATATATTTCAGGGAGGACTCGATGCAGACAATCAAATCCGTGGGCGTTCTATCGGCGGCAAAGATCGGGGGCGCAGTTTATGCGGTTCTCGGCCTGCTCTTCGCACCCATGTTTCTATTAATGGGAACCATCGCCTCCATGTCCGGCCAGAGACCGAATCCATTTGGCGCGATTGGTGGAGTCGCGATGGCCGTTCTTTGCCCAATTATTTATGGCGTGATGGGCTTCGTTATGGGGGCTATCGGGGCATTTCTGTACAATTTAATGGCGAGATGGCTGGGAGGAATCCAGTTGGAATTTCAAACCGTGAGTCCTGCCCCTTGTTTCCCGCCGCACTTTAGATCTGTGTAAACGTCTCTCAATCCACATGATCGCAGCGGTGAACCGCGCGCCACCCAAACGCGCGGCGGGTTCCCCGCTCGACTCTAACTGAATCCCCACCTTTACAAAAAGCGTAAAGGTGGCCACCTGGTGGGATGGTCCCGCATTGGGCTCTCGCGTGTCTGCACCAAACTGGTGTATACTGGTGCTATGCCAACAAAACGCGTATCGCTTAAGACCGTACGGCGAAGCGTATCGCTTCCCCCTAAAGTCGCCAAGCAGGTCGAGACCATCGCGAAAAAGCGCGCTCTCAGTGATAACCGTGTCCTGGTGGAACTGATCGAGCAGGGAATTGAGGCTCAAAAAGAGAAAGAACGGGCGTTCTTCCAATTGGCCGAACGGTTTCGTACTGCCAGTGATCCGGAACAGGTCAAGAACTTGGGTCACGAGTTAGGGCGCTTCGTTTTCGGGGAGTGATGCCAGAAGATTTCGAATGAAGATTAAAACCTGGTCCCGTCTCCCATTCTCCGTTCGTGACCATCTCATTCAACGCATGCACGATCGAGACATTAGCGTCGAAGACTTAAATCAACTGCGGCTTTGGATGGAATCAGAACCGGAAGTGCCCGAAGGGCGCTGGTATAAGGACTTCGGAGCCTTTAAGCTTTGCGGCGAAGGCAGTTATCCCAAAACATTTCTGCTACGAATCAATCGGCTACCGGTCAGAAACTCTAAAACAAAAAAGGGGCGCTTGAACGTTTGTTCCGATCAAATCTTCGCGTGCGTCGGTGCCCGCGCCACACAAACTGAACGAGCTACGTTCCTTCCAAGAACGTAAGAGTGGGTCCTATATCATCTCTTCGAAGTTTGCTCTTGTGCAGTGCCAATTCACAGTTTCTAGAGTATTCGCCCGATAGTCAGGCACGCGACAGGCCTATACGGTCTATTGCGGCAGCAAAGGCGACATCACAAGCAATCAAACCGCAAGGAGAGGAACTCATGAATAAGGATCAGGTTTCCGGCAAAGTTGATCAGGCTGTTGGAAAAGTAAAGCAAGGCGTTGGCGAAGCAGTTGGCAACGAAAAATTAGCCAACAAAGGTGTAGCTGAACAGGCAAAGGGCGCTGTAAAGGAAACTTGGGGCGATGCTAAGGACGCGGGCAAGCAGGTCAAGGACTCGCACAAGGAAGCCGCAAGCGAGAAGGCGGACGAGACTCGAGGCAAGGTCAGCCAGTCGGTAGAGAACGCGAAGGAAAAAGTAAAAAACAAAATCGAAAACTTCAAAGAGCGTCACACGGCCTGATTTTAAATCGGGGCTCTTTACGACTCTCTCCCCGATACCGGTTGCAACGAACCGGTCATCATCATTCTTAGAGATTCAGTCTGGAAATAGGAAACGGAGAGACTTTATGCAACCAACAGCACTTCCACGTCCGGTAGTGGATCGTGAATATCCGATTGACGAAGCTCCGCATGCGCATGACCATCACTCGGGCGGTATTTCCTGGGCGGCGGTAATAGGTGGCGCGTTTGTTTCCGCATCACTGGCGCTAATCCTTCTGTCACTGGGCACCGGGCTTGGATTTTCCGCAGTTTCGCCTTGGGCAAACGCTGGTGCGTCGCGCTCAGCTATCGGTGGGGCGGCGATCGGCTGGCTCATCCTAACTCAGATTATTGCTTCTGCTATGGGTGGATATCTCGCCGGCCGTTTGCGCACAAAGTGGGTTCACGTGCACACCGACGAGGTATATTTCCGCGACACCGCACACGGCTTTCTGGTATGGGCAGTCGGAATGGTAATCACTGCCGCGTTTTTGACGTCCGCAGCTGCGACGTTTGCCGGAGGGATGGCGCAACGCTCTGGTGGCAATGCAGCAGCCGCTCGATCCGACGAAGGGATGCTGAATCCCAACGCCTATTACGTGGACATGCTACTGCGCTCGAATGGTGCGGCGGCTGCCCGCAATGATAACGATACCGCCGAGCGGGGCGAGATCGAACGCATATTCGGTCACGGCCTTAAAGAAGGCGCAATTCCGCCATCCGATCAGACTTATCTGGATCAGGTTGTAGCCGCCAGAACGGGAATGAGCCCGGCTGATTCCGAAAAGCGTGTTTCCGATGTTTTCGCGCAAGCTCAGCAGGCAGCCGATGAAGCGCGAAGGTCATTCGCTCATTTGTCGTTATGGCTTTTCGTAGCTCTGTTATGCGGAGCATTCTGCGCGAGCTTCGCGGGAACAATCGGCGGCAGGCAGCGCGATCACGTAGCGACGATTTAGCAGTCATTAAATTTCGAGGAGGTTTACCATGCGTTCCATTTTACTTTTATTGCTCGGAGTACCAATCCCAATCGTGATCCTGATAGCTCTTTTCAGCCACGCGTAGAGTGCAGGCGGGGTAACTTATCCTGCCAGACACAGCCTAACTGGCTGTAGATGATCAAGAGGTTGTACCTGGTTCGGAGCGGCTGATGGGCGGCTGGTAGTGGAGACTACCATGAGGGCGGTCATGGTTGTAGTAGTGGGTCCAGGGAGCGAGGGCGAGGTCGCGTTGCTCGGAGTCGGGCCAGT
The DNA here is from genome assembly GCA_963796015.1 of uncultured Acidobacteriaceae bacterium. Lineage (GTDB taxonomy): Bacteria > Acidobacteriota > Terriglobia > Terriglobales > Acidobacteriaceae > PALSA-188. The sequence continues at coordinate 74,423 of CAWCJR010000009.1, forward strand.
GAGTGCAATAGGCCCATTCGCGCAGAGCGGTCTGGATGAAGCGTTCGGCTTTGCCGTTGGTTTGCGGGGAGTAAGGGCGAGTGCGGCGGTGTTTGAGGCCCATCTGGAAACAAGCTTGGCGAAAGTGGTGGGAGCGATAGCAGCTGCCGTTATCGGTGAGCAAAGCGCGGACGAAGATGCCGTGGCGAGCGAAGAAGTCAACCGCATTCCGGAGGAAGGCGATGGAGGTGTGGGTCTTCTGATCGGGGAGGATTTGAGTGAAGGCCAGACGAGAGTGATCGTCGACGGCGACATGCAAGGCCTCCCAACCCGGATGTTTCTGGTGCCCACGGCGGCGGCCATCGCCGCGCCAAGAGACTTGCTGGAAGCGGGTCATGCCCTTAATGTCGAGATGGAGGAGATCGCCGGGAAAGGGATACTCGTAGCGCACCACCGGCGGCAGCGGATGCAGATCGCGCCAGCGGCTGAGACGAGCGCGGCGCAAAATGCGGCTGACGGTGGCCGGACTGAGTCCGGTGCTTCGCGCAATGTGATAGGCGGGACGATGCTGCCGGCGGAGCTCAATCACCAACCCCACCTGGCTAGACGAAGTGGCTCGGGGACTGCGATGCGGACGAGAAGAACGATCGCGCAATCCGGCAACGCCTTCGCTCTGATAACGGCGAACCCATTTGGCTGCGGTTTTGGGAGTCACGTGAAAGCTGGCGGCGGCACGGCTGCAGGTCATGCCGCGAATGACGGTTTCAACCAACGCCTCTCGACTGCGAAGAGTAAGTCGGGCATTCTTGTGGATGTCCATTCGGTCTGTCCTCGGAAACTGGATTGCTCGTCACAATCAGCTTCTCCGGTTCCGATCGAATGGACAACCTCTTGAAAGATCACAGGTGGCCCATCCTTCGCCGATTTTGCGAAGGGTGGGAGGCCCGGCTTACGCCGCCCTTCCCAACGACCAAAGACGAACGACCAACGACGGCTTTTACGTTCCCTCACTCCACCCGGCCAGATACTCTTCCTGCTCCGGAGTCAGCCGGTCAATCTTGATGCCCATGGATTCGAGCTTCAACTTCGCCACGCGCTTATCGAGATCCACCGGAACCGTGTAGACCTTCTTCTCCAGCGTCGAATAATTTTTGACCATGTATTCGACTGAGAGCGCCTGATCGGCGAAGCTCATATCCATGACTGATGGAGGATGTCCTTCGGCCGCGGCGAGATTGATCAATCGCCCTTCGCCGAGCAGGTTGATTTTGCGCCCGTCGCGCAGAGAATATTCTTCGACAGATGTGCGGGTAGTTCGCTTCGACGATGACATTTTTTCGAGCGCGGGAATATCAATCTCAACGTTGAAGTGTCCCGAATTCGAAATGATTGCGCCATCTTTCATCAGCTCAAAATGATCTTTGGTGAGGACGTTTTTATTTCCGGTCACGGTGCAGAAAACGTCGCCCAATCTTGCGGCTTCGCTCATGGACATGACGCGGAAACCGTCCATCACGGCTTCGAGAGCTTTCGTGGGATCAATTTCCGTAACGATTACTTCGGCGCCCTGTCCGCGAGCGCGGCTGGCAAGACCGCGTCCGCACCAGCCGTAGCCGGCGACGACGAACTTTGATCCTGCGAGCAGGAAGTTGGTGGCGCGGATGATTCCATCAATCGTGGATTGGCCGGTGCCGTAACGGTTGTCGAATAAATGCTTGGTGTCGGCGTCGTTGACGGCGACGATAGGGAAGCGCAGCACGCCTTCTTTTGCCATGGCGCGAAGGCGGATGACGCCAGTCGTGGTCTCTTCGGTGCCGCCGATCACGTCGGCCAATGCGTCCTGCCGCTTGGTATGCAGGATGGTGACGAGGTCGGCGCCGTCATCCATGGTGATGTTCGGCTTGTGGTCAATGGCGGCAAGAATGTGGCTGTAATAAGTCTCGTTGTCCTCGCCCTTGATGGCGAATACAGGAATGCCGTGGTCGCGGACGAGGCTGGCGGCAACGTCATCCTGCGTGGAAAGCGGATTGGACGCGCAAAGGACGACATCGGCTCCGCCGTCGCGCATGGCGATTGCCAGGTTTGCAGTTTCAGCCGTGACGTGCAGGCAGGCGGAAACACGAATGCCCTTCAGCGGCTGGTTCTTGATGAATTCCTTGCGGAGAATCTGCAAGACCTTCATGGACTGGTTCGCCCAGTCAATTCGTTTCTTGCCAAGATCGGCAAACTCAATGTTCTTGATGTCGCATTGCACTTGCGTCGGCGTAGTTGACATGAATCTCCTGAAAGCTGAAATTTTATAATGGCTTTGAAAGGGCATGACTTTAGCCACGCCGTAAATGCTTTACCTAAAAATTGTCATCTCGAGCGAAGTCGAGAGACCTGCTTCTTTCCGCAGCAATCACTATTTGCTGGTGCCCCATTCTTCTCGCGTTCTTCGCGAGAGGCTGGGGATTTACTTTCTCGCCCCAACCGTTTCGCGCACTCCGGCCGCCGTCGCCAGCTTCGCTGCCTTATCGGTCGCTTCCCAAGTGAAATCCGGATCGGTCCGCCCGAAGTGCCCATAAGCCGCCGTCTTACAATAAATCGGACGCCGCAAATTCAGCGACTCAATAATCCCCTTCGGCGTGAGCTTGAAATTCGACCGAACGATATCGGGAAGCGTTGCAGGATCCACTTTGCAGGTCCCGAAAGTATCCACCAGCACGCTCACCGGATCGGCCACGCCAATCGCATAAGCCAGCTGCACTTCGCAGCGTTCGGCCAGTCCCGCCGCGACGATATTTTTCGCAATGTGCCGCGCCATGTAAGCCGCCGAGCGATCCACCTTCGTCGGATCTTTTCCGCTGAAAGCCCCACCGCCGTGCCGTCCCATACCGCCGTAAGTATCCACGATAATCTTGCGTCCGGTAAGCCCGGTGTCGCCCATGGGCCCGCCAATCACGAACCGCCCAGTAGGATTGATGTGATATTTGGTGTCCGCATCGAGAAGATGCGTAGGAATCGTGGCCTGAATCACATGCTTCAAAATGTCGGCGCGCAATTCGTCATTGCCGACCGTCTCCGAATGTTGCGTCGAGATGACGACAGCGTCCACACGCACCGGCTTGTGATTCTTGTCGTATTCGACCGTGACTTGCGACTTCCCATCCGGCCGCAAATACGGAAGCTTGCCATGCTTCCTCACCTCCGAAAGTTTCATAGCCAGCTTATGCGCCAAAAGAATCGGCGTCGGCATTAATTCATCATTCTCATCGCAAGCATACCCAAACATCATTCCCTGGTCGCCGGCGCCTCCGGTGTCTACGCCCATGGCGATGTCGCCGGACTGTTTGTTGATGCTGGAGATCACGGCGCAAGTGTTTGAGTCGAAGCCGTAGAGCGCGTTGTTGTAGCCGATGGAGGAAATCATTCCGCGCACGAGCGATTGAAAATCCACGTAGGCTTTTGTGGTGATTTCCCCCGCGATGACGACCAGGCCAGTTGCGGTTAGAGTTTCACAGGCTACGCGCGACATCGGATCGTCGGTCAGGCAGGCATCGAGGATAGCGTCGGAAATCTGGTCAGCGATCTTATCGGGATGGCCTTCGGTTACGGATTCGGACGTGAACAGGTAGGGATTCTTGGATGACAAATCAACTTCTCCTTAAGCGGGCATTAATCTTCAAAAGCGGTCACGATCTTCAAATCTTACGTCACATCTGGGCGGGGAATACGAGGCTCAGCAGCCAGAAATGCGCTTTAGTGGACCCTAAAAAGTTATCAGAGACGAAGGGGGAAGGCAATGCTTTCAGCGCCGAATGGTAACCACCCGCAGTAATCGGACATCCCCCGCAGCGTAGGGAACATCACCTGAAATTGTCATCTCGAGCGAAGTCGAGAGACCTTGCGTTTCCGACCACGGTGTCGTAGAGCCCATAATGTGTAAGCCCTTCGTGGCTCTCGATGCCCGTGTATCGTAGTGAAGCATCCTCGTGGCGGCGGAACGCAAACACCGCCTGATTCATCTGCTCGGTATTGAAGACCTTGAGGTTTACAAGCAGATGGAAGTCCTGCACAACGTTTGGCAGAAACGGAACGAGTGCTACAGCGGGAGCAGTCCCACGTCACCTCCTGAAATGTACATCTTTCGCCTTGTATTCGCTTAAGGTTATGTGGCACTTTCAGAATTGCACTGAAGGAACTCGGTGGCAAGTGCGCCTACTCATGCGATGCAACCTAGAGGTCAGCATGCATCCCCGGCATGATGGGATCCAGCTCTATGCTAACCTTGCCCGAGGAACTGAGTGCTTCCATGGCCCGCCGAGAATGGACCCACGACGAATTAATTGTCGCTTTCAATCTGTACTGCAAGATTCCGTTCGGCAGAATACATATTCGCAACCCGTTGGTTATCGAGCTGGCAAAGGCCATCGGGAGGTCACCCTCGGCGGTTTCTTGGAAGTTGGCGAACTTCGCCCGACTGGATCCTGTTCTTCAGCAGCGCAACATAGCTGGTGCGTCGCATGGTGCGCAAGGAGAGGTACGCGTGTGGGAGGAGTTCAACAACAACTGGGAGAGCCTTGCCTTCGAAAGCGAGGGGTTACTTGAGAAGATGACGGGACAGCGGTCTCAGGCTGTAGAGGAGATAAAAGAGTTCCCCGAAGGACTGACCCGTGAAACGATCATTCGGGCGCGTGTTAATCAGAGGTTCTTTAGGGCGGCTGTACTGGCGGCTTATGAGGCGCGATGCTGCATTACCGGCCTCCCTGTGCCAGAACTCTTAAATGCGAGTCACATAATCCCGTGGGCGGTCGACATTAAGAATCGAACGAATCCTCGGAACGGATTATGCCTAAGCGTCATTCATGACCGGGCGTTTGATTGTGGCTTATTGACAATCGCCTCGGACCTTAGGGTTCGTCTCTCGCCAAGGGTAACGGCCAAATCATCCGATGAGGCGGTTAAGGACCTTTTGTGCAAATACGATGGCGCTTCCATTTGGGTTCCAAACCGCTTCCCTCCGGACCCAGAGTGTCTGCGATTCCACAATGAAAGGGTTTTTCTGACGTCATAGGCCCACAAAATGAAAAACGTAAAATTCCTTTATCTTTACCGCGACGCAGGCAACTACAAAACCCGAGGCGAGGTCGTGTTCTTCGAAGGCGACGGCCTGACGCCCGGCGGGATGACATCCACCTTGCTGCGCGCATTTATGCAGGACGGTCTGTTCATCGCGCACCAGGTTCGCGTGCCCGAGCTTCTACCTTACCTTGATGGAAACCTCACTTCCGACGACCACTGTTTCCATGAATTCGACTCGCTAGAGTTCACCATCGACGCCCCGAATGATCGTTTCGGGCGTACGATCAGCGAGTTCCTGACCGAAGTCGCTCGGGAGTCTCGCGCAGGATGGCAGGCATTCGATCCATATGACAGACTGAACTCGCCGAACTTTGTTCCGCAGACCCGTGGGCAAGAGTAATGTGGCCCACTGCATCGGGCTTCGTTCCAGCGGCAATGCGACTCTGAGATTCAACCCGCCGAAACCGTGCTCGACTGTGGATGGGCGCCGATTTTCGATGACCCTAAGCTTCCGCTTAGATGTTGCCCGGTACTAAGCCAGTCCGGCACGAATGTAAAATAGCTGTCGAAGTCAACATCACCCAACAACTGCGAAAGCTCGGCTGGGTCGTGCTCACGTTGTGGGAATGCGAAACTAAGAATCCTGAAAAGTTGAAGCGAAAACTATTGGACCAAATACCGCCATTTCCACACGGTGACATGTCACCGTGTGGTTTTTGGCCTAATTGCCGGATTCTTGTCAATAGGCAAGTGAGGGCCTTTATTCATTAAGTTGCTGAAAGCACGGTAAATATATTTGCGGAAACCGTGGCGCATTTACCCCCTTCAACCTGCTATGCTTGAAATATAGTGATTTTTTGAACGCGGCTCCCTTGCGGGCCGCGTTTTTTATTGGCCATTGAGATGAAGCTCGTCAAGACAAAGCCATCAAGGTTGGGAGGCTATTATGAAGGTTTCCGGAGCAAGCATCCGGCATAGAAAACGGCGGGGCGAATGGGCAGAACTGCGCTTCATGGCTCGCGCCGCCGAGCACGGATTTTCAGTCAGCAAACCCTGGGGCGACAGCGAAGCCTACGACTTCATCGTTGCGCATCAGGGACGCCTTCTGCGAGTACAAGTCAAATCCACCACTTTCCGTCGCAGTAAATCATATTTTTGCCAGCTTCGCGGACGCCGCGGAGCTTACACCAGCGAGGAAGTTGACTTTGTCGCCATGTACATCATCCCAAAAAACATTTGGTTCATCTTTCCCATAGACGTTGTCTTGAAGCAGAAGAACCACGTAATTTTATCCCCGCATAAGGAGGTTTCGAAAAACGGCGCATACGAAGAGGCCTGGGAGTTGATGTTGGCCCAAGTCGAGGGAGATAGAAAGGATGAGTCAGTTTGAAAAAATCAATAAAGAAAAAAATCATGAGAAAAAAAATCAACCAAAAATTGTCATTCCGAAGCGCGGCTTACCGCGCGAGGAATCTGCTGTTGACTCACGGCTGACGAAGATGAAAGACGGAAAAGTACTTCATCAATCAAAAATACTTTTGTCATCCCGAGCAGCGAGGGATCTGCATTGAAAAACACGACTGACGAAAGATGAAAACAAAAATTCCGTTGTCATCCCGAGCGCAACGAGGGATCTGCATTGCAGAAACGGCTCAGGAACGCGAAGCAACCGGGAAGAAAATTTATTTCTCTTTTTCCTCGGGAATCTTATCCGCACCTTCGGCGTGGTCGGTGGGATGTTCGACTCCACCTTTGGCTTCGGCTTCTTCCATGGCCTTCTTGGTTTCTTCGGCGCGTTTGTTGCGGAGTTCGGCGCGTTTCTCGCGTTTTTCTTCCTGGAGTTTTTCGCTGCCCAGGAGTTCGATGATGGCTTTGTCGGCCCCGTCTCCCTTTTGCCAACCGGTGTGGATGATGCGGAGGTATCCGCCTTCGCGGTCACCGAAGCGGGGGCCGACGATGTCGAACAATTTATCTACGGCGGCGCTAGTCATCAAATAGGCGAGTGCCTGGCGGCGGGCGTTGAGGTCTCCGCGCTTGCCGAGCGTGATCATTTTTTCGACGATGGGGCGCATGGCTTTGGCCTTGGGCAAGGTGGTCTCGATGCGTTCTTCGAGGATGATCGAGGTGACGAGGTTACGAAGTAACGATCGGCGGTGGCTGGTGTTGCGTCCTAGTTTATATCCGGCTACTTTGTGGCGCATGATGAGGCTCCGGTGTTTCTGTGGTCCCTGCGGGACTCGATCTTGTTGTAGCAGCTCGATGGAGTGACGGGCGTCCTCGCCCGTCACTCCATGAAGCAATATCTTTGCCGAGCGCGGACAGCCGAGGGCGGCTGTCCCCACACGAGCAACTTACAGATCGCTGTCTCCGTAGGCTGAGGCTGGGAGAATTTGATTTGACGTTGGGCCGGGGACAGCGTTGCCCTGTTCGTCAATCTTCATGCCCAGGCTTAGGCCCATGGTTCCGAGAATTTCTTTGATTTCATTCAAAGACTTGCGTCCGAAGTTTTTGGTTTTCAGCATTTCGGCTTCGGTCTTTTGAACGAGTTCTCCGATGCTTTGGATGTTGGCGTTCTTCAGGCAATTGTAGCTGCGCACGGAAAGTTCAAGCTCTTCGACGGAGCGATTGAGATTTTCGTTTTTGATCTCGGGCTTGCGCTCTTCGCTCGAACTGGAGGTCTCGATGTCTTCTTCAAAGTTGATGAAGATGTTCATGTGGTCTTTCAGCAGCTTGGCAGCGAGGCCAATGGAATCTGCCGGCAGGATGGAGCCGTTGGTCCACACTTCGAGGGTCAGCTTGTCGTAGTCGGTGATCTGTCCGAGACGCGCGGCTTCGACGGTGTAATTGCACTTGCGAACAGGCGAGTGCACGGAATCAATAGGAATGAATCCGATTCCGAGATCTTCGTCGAAATTCTTATCGGCGGAAACGTAACCGCGACCACGCTTGAGACGCATTTCCATATCGAGCTTGCCGCCTTCGCTTACGGTGGCGATGTAGACGTCTTTATCGAGAACCTCGACATCGGAGTCGGCTTCGATCATCCCCGAAGTGACAACTCCGGGCTGATCGGCCCGCAGGTAAATCGCCTTGGGCGCGTCGCCGCTCAACTTGAATGGGACTTGCTTGAGGTTGAGGATGATGTCAGTCGCATCCTCCACCACGCCGGGAATGGATTGAAATTCATGCAGCACACCCTCAATCTTCACCGCCGTAATTGCCGCCCCTTCGATGGAGGAAAGCAGCACGCGGCGCAGAGCGTTGCCGACGGTGGTGCCGAATCCGCGCTCGAAGGGTTGCGCCCAGAAAATTCCGTAGCGGTCGGTTAGGGTTGAAGTGTCAACTGCGAGACGCTTGGGTTTTTGAAAACCTTTCCACAACATTTGTTATTCTCCTTCGGCCATTTGGCTCGTCCTGGCTCCCTGAGTGGTCCTGTTCAGGTCGGGCGCCGGAAGGCTGTGCTGGCTCGAAATTTGTAGGACCGGTAAAACGCTTCTAGGTGCTCGCTTCTAGCTAAAACCAATACAGAGGTCCTTCGTTGGGAGTCCTGCGCTCGCGCAGGACTCCGTTTCCTCAGGATGACAATTATTTACTATAAAGTTCTACGATCAACTGTTCGTTGACTGGCAGGTTGATGTCTTCGCGTTTCGGCAGGGAAAGTATTTTTCCGCTGTAGTTGTCGCGATTTACGTCCAGCCAGTTCACCGGGTTTTGATGGCTGGCAAATTCTTTCGCTATTTCCAGGATCGTCAGCTTACGGCTGGCTTCGCGGATCGAGATTTCCTCTCCTACGCTAACTTCGTAGGACGGAATGTTCACTTTGCGTCCATCTACATGGACGTGACCATGTCGAACCAGCTGCCGGGCCTGACGACGGGAAATACCGAAACCCATGCGGTAAACGATGTTGTCAAGACGCCGTTCAAGTTGCTGGAGAAGGATTTCGCCGGTGACGCCCCTGGAACGAGCGGCCTTCTCAAAATAATTGCGGAACTGGCCTTCCTGCGTGAAATACATGCGCTTGGTCTTCTGCTTCTCGCGCAGTTGGAGGCCGTATCCGACAATTTTCGCTTTGCGGTCTTTTCCGTGTTGACCGGGAGCGAAGTTGCGCTTTTCGATGGCGCATTTATCGGAAAAACATCGGGTGCCTTTGAGGAATAGTTTCATTCCCTCGCGGCGGCATAGACGGCAAACGGGATCGGTATAACGTGCCAATTTGTTCTCCTTTATTAGATGACCGGTTTACGGGTATGGCTTCAACCCTTCGTCCCGGACGAAAAATCTGGTCGTTGGTCGTGCGTCGTTGGTCGTTGGCTAAAACGTTGCCAAGTCTTGCGAGATTTCGCTTTGGCCAACGACGAACGGCCAAGGACCAACGACAGCTTCCTACACTCTTCGGCGCTTTGGCGGACGGCAGCCATTGTGCGGAATGGGAGTGGAATCTTTTATGTTTCTAACTTCTATGCCTGCGGCGGCGAGGGCGCGGATTGCGGATTCGCGTCCTGAACCGGGGCCGCTGACTCGGACTTCGACGCTGCGAACACCGTGATCGCGAGCCATGCTGGCCGCATTCGACGCTGCCTGCTGGGCCGCGAAGGGAGTGCCTTTGCGCGATCCGCGAAAGCCTAACGAGCCGGAACTCTTCCATGAAAGGACATTGCCGGACTGATCGGCGATGGTCACAATCGTGTTATTGAAAGAGGCCTGAATGTGCGCGATACCGTGCGTGACATGCTTGCGCTCTTTCTTTTTGAATGTCTTCTTCTTGCCCTTTTTTTCCGGAGTTCCCGGGGTTGCTGCTGCCGCTACTGGTTTTGCCATGAGTCCGTCCTTGGTCGTTCGTCGTTGGTCGTTGGCCAAATCCTGGGTCTCGGGGGCCTTTGCCAACGACCAACGACCCAGGACCAACGACGGGTATTACGTTTTTGCTGCCGCTTTCTTTTTCTGCGCTATGGTGCCTTTTCGCGGGCCTTTTCGGGTGCGCGCGTTGGTGTGAGTGCGTTGTCCGCGAACTGGAAGGTTGCGGCGATGGCGGTATCCGCGATAGCTGCCGATTTCGATGAGCCGTTTGATGTTCATCGTAATATCTTTGCGGAGGTCGCCCTCGACCATGCCTTCGGATTCGATGACCTGGCGGATGCGGTTTACTTCATCTTCGCCGAGATCTTGAACTTTCTTCATGGGCTCGACATTCGCCTGCTTGAGAATCTTTGCGGAGCGCGGATTGCCGATGCCGTAGATGTAAGTGAGCGCGACGTCCACGTGCTTGTTGCGCGGAAGATCAACGCCTGCGATACGTGCCATAGTCTGTCCTTTATCCTTGACGCTGCTTGTGTTTGGAATTTTCGCAGATCACCCGGACTACTCCCTTGCGGTGGATGACCTTGCATTTATCGCAAATCTTTTTAACGGATGCTCGTACTTTCATAAAATCTGTCCTTGGTCGTTCGTCGTTGGCTAACGGCCTGTCGAGCTTTGCTCGACCTTGACCCTCGGCTACGCTCAGGGCAAGCTCGCTGGGACGCCCGTCTCTCCATCTATTAAGCTACTTATAGCGGTATACGATTCTGCCGCGATTCAGGTCGTATGGCGAGAGCTCTACGGCTACTTTGTCGCCGGGGAGAATGCGAATGAAATTTTTCCGCATTTTTCCGGAGACGTGGGCCAGTACTTGATGCTTATTCTCAAGCTCTACTTTGAACATGGCGTTGGGCAGCGGTTCCACTACCGTGGCCATGACTTCAATCGCGTCTTCTTTACTCATTAGCTCCTTAAAAACAGCTTTCAGCTCTCAGCCGTCAGCTTTCAGCTAAGAACGTTTTCACTTCGTGCGAACACTGTAACCGCTGCCCAACTACAGCAGAACGGCCCTTTCGCGGAAAAACTGATAGCCGAAAGCTGACGGCTCACTGCGTCAAAATCATCGGGCCGTCCCGTGTTACTGCGACACAATGCTCGAAATGGGCGCTGCAACTGCCGTCGGCGGTTACTGCGGTCCATTTGTCGCTTAATACGCGGGTGCCGGGCTCCCCGAAATTTACCATTGGCTCGATTGCGAGCACCATGCCTTCGCGCAGACGTGGACCTTGTCCTCTGGCGCCGTAATTCGGGACCTGCGGTTCTTCGTGCAACTTAGTGCCGATACCGTGCCCTACGAATTCGCGGACGACGCTGAATCCGTTGGCTTCGACGTATTCCTGAACCGCCGCGCCGACGTCACCTACTGCGTTTCCTACGCGCGCCTGCTCGATGCCTTTGTACAGCGAAGCCTCGGTAACTTTGAGCAGCTTCTCAATCTCCGGCTTCAAAGAACCATCTACGGGTACTGTGATTGCAGCGTCCCCATAGTAGCCGTCGAGAACGACTCCACAATCAATTGAAACAATGTCTCCGGCTTTCAGTTCCCGCTTTTCAGAGGGAATGCCGTGGACAATCTCGTCGTTCACGGAAGTGCAAAGCACGCAGGGATAATCGTAGTATCCCTTGAAAGCCGGCTTGGCGCCGAGTTCTTTGATCTTCTGCTCCGCGGCGCGTTCCAAGTCCATAGTGGTGACGCCGGGAGCTACAAGAGCGCGCACGGCATCGAGGACCTCGCGAACGATGTGGCCGCTTTGGCGCATCTTGTCAATCTCGGCCGCGGATTTGCAAACAATTGCCATAAGGGCTTTTAGCTGTTAGCTCCTAGCTTTCGGCTGAACCATTTTATCTCCGGTTCCAGCCCAGCCACACGTTACCGCTGCTTGTTGCTTTAAAGCAGGTCTCTCCACTACACTTCGCTTCGGTCGAGATGACAGTTTTTTTATTCAACAACTCGTTACCGAATCCTGCGGAGCCTTGCTCCGCTTGACAGCCGAGGGCGGCTGTCCCTACGTGATTCCTATTCGTCCCGTGCGGGTCATTCTTTTCAGTCGCCGGTTGCAGGCGCTGCCGCGTGACTCTCGATCTCCTGAAAAAGCTGCGCGGTGACATCGTCCACCGCCTGATCGGCATTCACAGAAATCAGACGGCCCTGCCGCTCATAATATGCCGCCACCGGCATAGTTTGGCGATCATACGTTGCCAGGCGCTCGCGGATCACTTCGTGGCGATCGTCATCACGAATGATCAGCGGAGTGCCGTCAACGTCGCAAATTTCGTCAACCAGAGGTGGCTGGAGGTGGACGTTATAAATTCGGCCACAGGAAGGACAAGTCCTACGTCCAGTAAGTCGGAGCGATAACTTATTATAATCCACGTCAAACCGCACCACAATTGGCGAACACATGTGACGCTTCGGGTTTTCAAGGAACTGATGCTTCAAAAAAGCGTCGAGCCATGCCGCTTGCGTTGCGGTGCGGGGAAAACCATCAAGGATAAATCCCCGCTCGCAATCCTGATCCCGCAGCCGCCATGCCACCATATCGCAGACTAGATTGTCGGGAACGAGATCTCCCCGCGCCATCTGGGCTTCGGCCTTTAGTCCCAAATCCGTGCCACGCTGCACATTCTCGCGGAGAAGGTCTCCGGTAGAAATCTGCGGAATGCCGTAGCGATCAGACAGCCGCTTGGACTGAGTACCCTTGCCCGCCCCGGGCGGGCCAGCAGCACAATTGGTCCGATGTTGCGCAATACTTCTTCTGCCATCGAACTTGCTCCGGGCTGTCTCCATTCCAATCTTGCCTTGCCGTATCTTGTTTACCGCATCTTGCATACTACATCGTGGACCCTTCGGCTACACTCAGGGCAGGCTCGCGAGAACGCCCGTCCATTGAGAACTAAATCTTTACCATGTGCGGCGTCCGCGAATTCTGCCGCTGCGTGGAGTGAAGCCGTCGTAATGGCGCATGATCAGTTGCGCTTCAACCTGTGTGACGGTGTCCATTGCCACGCCGACAACGATCAATAGAGATGTGCCGCCAAAGTAAAAGCTTACGCCCAAACCATTGGTGACCCAAGTGGGCAGCCGTTCAAAGAAAGCGCCCAATGCTCCCGGGAGATGATTCAGATGGATACCAGCGATCATCCATTCGGGAATGAACGAAATGATGATGAGATACAGCGCGCCGACGAGAGTAATGCGAGTCAAAATTTCGTTGATGTTATCGGCGGTGCGCTTGCCGGGACGAATGCCGGGGATGAATCCGCCATACTTCCGCATGTTGTCGGCGACTTCGTTGGGATTGAATACGATGGAAACGTAGAAGTACGCGAAAAATATGATGCCGACGGCGTAGAGCAAGGTGTAGAGCGGCTCACCCCATCCCATGGCGTGAATCAAGTTGCCGAAGTAGCGATTGTTCTTAAAGCCCGCGCCAATCATTTGCGGCATGGTCAGGATGGACGAGGCAAAGATTACCGGCATCACGCCGCCAGCGTTGACGCGAAGTGGGAGGTGGGTGGATTGTCCGCCCATGACTTTTCGTCCGACGACGCGTTTGGCGTATTGCACGGGAATGCGCCGCTCACTGCGCTCGACGTAAACGATGAAGGCAACAACAACGATCATGACGACAATCAGCATCAGGATCGCGAATGGAGTGAAGGGCCCCCAAGCCTGGGTGGCGGCTTTGTCATAAAGGTCGGCGACACCGCGGGGCAAGCCTACAACGATGCCTGCGAAGATGAGCAGAGACATGCCATTGCCGATGCCGCGTTCGGTGATCTGTTCGCCAAGCCACATGATGAATGCGCTGCCCGTGGTCAGGGTCAGCATGGTCATCAAGATGAATCCGACACCGGGATTCAAGACGAACCCCTGGCCCTTTTCGAGGCTGATAGCGATGCCGAGAGACTGGACGGCGCTTAACATGACGGTGAGGTAGCGGGTCCATTGAGTAATTTTTTTGCGTCCGAGTTCGCCCTCTTTTTGCAGCTTGGCGAGAGGCTCGTAAACCACGGTGAGCAATTGCAGAATAATGGAGGCCGTGATGTACGGCATGATCCCCAGAGCGAAAATCGTCAAGCGCCGCAACTGGCCGCCGGAGAAGAGGTCCACGAAGCCGAGGAATGAGCCGCGGTTCGATTCGAAGAATTGCTGGAGCTTGTTCGCATCCACGCCGGGCGTGGGAATGTGTCCGCCGAGACGGTACACGGCGAGAAGCGCAAGGGTGAAGAGGATGCGCTTGCGCAAATCGGGGATCCGAAAAATATTAGTGAATTTCTCGAGCATTACTGCAAAACCTCGATGCTGCCGCCGGCTTTGGTAATTTTATCCTGAGCCGCTTTGGAAAACTTATGGGCATGCACGGTGATGGCAGTGGTGAGCTCGCCGTCGCCGAGAATTTTTACCGGGTGCTTGGTGCTAATGATGCCGGCTTTGCGAAGGACTTCGGGAGTGATGGTGGTCTCGCCGAGGGCTATGAGTTTTTCCAGGTTCACGACGTTGAATTCCTTGCGGAAAATGTTGGTGAATCCACGCTTAGGCATGCGGCGGTGGAGAGGCATCTGGCCGCCTTCGAAGCCGCGCATCATGCGGGAACCGCTGCGGGAGCGCTGGCCTTTGTGTCCGCGAGCGGAAGTCTTGCCCATGCCGGAACCCATGCCGCGCCCGACGCGTTTCTTTTTTTCGTTGGCCTTTTTGGGGGCTCGTATGTTTGAAAGATTCATAATAGCCGTCAGCTTTCAGCTATCAGCTTTCAGCTTGCCGCGATCAGCTCTGGATTTAGCTGATGGCTGAGAGCTGAGAGCTGAAGGCTTCATTTCACAATTTCTACCAGATGCGGGACTTTGGCCACCATGCCGCGGATGGCCGGATTGTCTGGGCGCTCGATTATCTGGTTGAGTCGAGTGAATCCCAGGCCTTTGACTACACGCTTTTGTTGGAATGGAGCGCAGATGGCGGAGCGCACCCATTTCAGTTGAAGCGTTCCTGCCGCTTTTGCTTTTGGTCTTGCTGCTAATGCGCGCGCCATTAATTCAACTCCTCGACGGTTTTGCCGCGCATGGCGGCGACGTCTGCCTTGCTCTTTAAATGTTTCAGGGCGTCGAAGGTCGCCTTGATTACATTGTGCGGATTGGTGGTTCCGATGGATTTGGTTAGAACGTTTTGAACGCCTACGGAGGTCATCACGGCGCGCACGGCACCGCCCGCGATTACGCCGGTTCCTTCGGGAGCGGGTTTCAGAAGGACTTTGCCTGATCCGTAACGTCCGAGAACCAGATGGGGGATGGTGGTCTGCGTAAGATTGATCTTGATCAGATTTTTCTTGGCTGACTCGATTCCTTTGCGGATTGCCTGCGGAACTTCTTTGGCTTTTCCGGAGCCGTATCCCACGACGGCAGCGCTGGGATCTCCCACGACGACTAAGGCGGCAAAGGACATATTCTTGCCTCCCTTGACGACTTTGGTGACGCGGTTGATGGAGACTACCTGGTCTTTCAGCTGGTAGGAATTCGCGTCGAGTTTCTTGATAATAGTTGGCATTCAAACCCTTCATTTGTATTGGATTTAGTAATTGGGTAATTGAGAATCAAAATCTGATTTCAAATTGCTCAAACATCCCATTTCCTAATTACTGGATCCTTAAATTACTCAATTACTCGATTACGAAATTAGTCAATGTTAGAACTTCAAGCCTGCTTCGCGGGCGGCATCGGCGAGGGCCTTTACGCGTCCGTGATAAATGTAACCGCCGCGATCAAATACGACTTCTTTGATTCCCTTGGCCTGGGCGCGCTCGGCAATGAGTTTGCCCACTTCTTTGGCTGCCGCCAGATTGCCGCCAGTCTTGCGTTCGCCCTTTTTGCCCTCGGCCGAGTGGGCCGCTAGGAGCGTCGTACCCTGGGTGTCGTCAATGAGCTGAACGTATACATGATTCAGCGAACGATAGACGTTCAGCCTGGGGCGGCCGGCGGTGCCGAGAATCTTTTTGCGGATACGCTCATGCACGTGGCGGCGGTTCGCGTTTTTGGATGATATTGTCAGCATAAAATCTGTCCTTGGTCGTTCGTCGTTGGCCGTTGGCCAGAACCACGAACCAGCTTAAGTATCCACCATTGGTTGGCCAACGACGCACGGCCAACGACCAACGACGGTTATTTCGCTCCGGTCTTTCCTACTTTCTTCTTCAGGCGTTCTCCGGAATAGCGGACGCCTTTGTTTTTGTAAGGATCGGGCGGACGAAGGCTGCGCATTTCCGCCGCGACCTGACCCACTTTCTGGCGGTCAATTCCTGTAACCGTTAATTTCGTCTGCTTGGGATCTACCGTCGCCTCGATTCCGGACGGCAGCGGATATTCGATGGGATGCGAGTATCCCAAAGTGAATACGACTGTGCCCTTGCCCTTCATCTCAGCGCGATAGCCGATGCCGACAATTTCCAAATCACGCGTCCAGCCTTTGGTTACGCCTTCGACGGCATTGTTCACAAGAGCGCGAGCGAGGCCATGCACGGCAGCTTGCGAATCATTCTCGCGGATAGCGACAAGATGGCCATCCTGTTGCTCGATCTTAATGCCCGCGGGCAGTGAGGTATCGAGCTTGCCTTTGGGTCCTTGAACGGCAACAGTATTGCCTTCGATTTTTACCGTCACTCCTTTGGGGAGGGGAATCGGCTTTTTTCCAATTCTGGACATAGATTCAGCTCTTAGTTCTTCGTTCTCAGTTCTTAGTTACTTATTACCAAACTTCGCAGAGCAACTCGCCGCCCAAGCCTTGTTTGCGGGCCTGGCGCCCTGTCATTACGCCTTGCGGCGTGGTCAAAATGTTGATGCCCATCCCGCCGAGGACGCGCGGAATCTCGGTACGGCGCACGTACACGCGGCAACCGGGCCGGGAGACGCGGGCAACGTTCGAAATCGCGGCCTCGTTGTTGTTGCCGTATTTCAGGTAAACGCGCAAAACCTTGTGGCCATCTTCTTCTGTAGCTTTGAAATTGGCAACGTATCCTTCTTCTTTCAGGATGCGGGCAATTTCCAGCTTCAGCTTGGAAGCGGGAATATCCACTTTCTGGTGGCGTGCGCTAATCGCATTGCGAATGCGCGTCAGCATGTCTGCGACCGGATCGGTCAACCTCATTGCTTTGCTTCTCCTCAGCCGCCGGTTTTCAGCGGCTGCTTGTGTACTTCACACCAACTACCAGGACGATTTTGAAACGCCTGGAATTTCGCCTTTCAATGCCAGTCCGCGGAAACACAGGCGGCAAAGACCAAACTTGCGCAGATAGGCTCTTGGCCGCCCGCACAGCTTGCAGCGGTTATGTTTGCGCGTAGAAAACTTTGGCCTTTCGGCTTTGCTGCCGCGCGCATCGTCGAACTTCTTTTGAATCTTCGCGTCCTTAACTCGTTTTGCAGTAGTCATCGAATCCTTGTGTAACTAGCTTTAAGAATCATGCCCGGAACGGCATTCCTAAATGCCGCAACAAAGCTCGGGCTTCGTCGTCGTTTCGAGCGGTGGTCACGATGGTGACATTCATGCCTTTTTGTTTATCCACTTTTGCGTAGTCAATTTCCGGGAATATTAATTGATCGCGAAGACCAAGCGTGTAGTTTCCGCGCCCGTCAAACGACTTGGTGGAGACTCCACGAAAGTCTCGAACCCGCGGCAGCACCATGCTCACCAGGCGATCGAAGAATTCATACATGCGATCACCCCGCAGGGTCACCATGGCACCAATGGCCTGACCTTCGCGGACCTTGAACGCAGCAATGGACTTCTTGGCGCGTGTGAGAACCGGGCGCTGCCCGGTGATTTGAGTCAATTCATTCATTGCCGGATCGAGGATCTTGGCGTTTTGCGTAGCATCGCCAACTCCCATGTTGACCACGATTTTGTGCAGATGCGGCACAGCCATGGGGTTCTTGCGCTCAAGTTCCTTCATCAGCGAGGGCGCGACTTCCTTGTCGAAGCGTTCCTTCAGCCGGGGCGTTTCTTTGGCGCTGTGATGAGCGACGGTCGGAGCTTTCGGCTCCTGCGATTTGTCAGCCCGATCTTTTTTTTCTTTTTCTTTTGCCATTGTGTCTTCTCGATTGGGTAATTGGGTAATTTCGCAATTGAAAATCAATTACCCGATTGCGAAATTGCTGAATTACTCAATGCTTCTATTTCTTACCCTCAAGCGTGGTTCCGCATTTCTTGCAGACCCGGACTTTTTGGTCTCCGCGAATTTCGCGGCCTACCCGCACTGGGCCGCAGGTTGAGCAAACCAGTTGCACGTTGGATATGGCGATACGGCTTTCCTGGTCGGCGATTCCGCCTTTGATGTTGCGCTGGGGATTCGGGCGAACATGCTTCTTTACCAGCATGACGTGTTCGACGAGCACCTTGGCGTCGTCCGGGAACACGCGAAGCACGCGGCCTTCTTTTCCTTTATCGCGGCCAGTGATCACTCTTACGGTGTCGTTGTGCCGGATATCCACTCGAATGTGTTTTCTGACTACGGTCTTCATGATTTCTGATTCCTAACCTCAGGGGCTAAAGCCCCTTTATTGCGAATCTTAGCGGCACGACTGAAGTCGTGCCCTGATACGAACTACATCCAGCCCAATCCCTGGAAGGGTTAAATGACTTCTGGCGCCAGCGATACAATTTTCAAAAATTTCTTCTCGCGCAATTCTCTTGCCACCGGACCGAATACACGAGTCCCGACCGGCTCACCGGTTTCGTTGATCAGAACTCCGGCGTTTTGATCGAATCGAATGTATGTGCCATCGCGGCGGCGGTATTCTTTTCTGGTGCGCACGATCACCGCTTTTACTACCGTGCCCTTTTTTGCCTGCCCATCCGGGGAAGCCTCTTTCACGCTGGCGGTGACGACATCGCCCAATCCCGCGCGCAGGCCGGTGGAACCACCCAGGGGCAGGATTACCTGGAGCTTGCGCGCGCCGGAGTTGTCGGCGACTTCGAGCATGGTTCTCATCATCACGGCCATAGTTCGGTCTCCTTACAGCAGCAGCATATTTATGAAGCCACTTCCGTCGCTGCAACTTCCGGCACCAGCGCAGTTTTTCTAACGATCTGCTTTAACCGCCATCGTTTCAACTTCGACAATGGACGAGTCTCTTCAAGCCGCACCACATCGCCAATGTGCGCTTCATTTTTTTCGTCATGCGCATAAAACTTTTTGCCCTTGGAAACCACGCGGCCATAAAAGGCATGTGATTTCTTGCGCACGACTTCGACGACGATGGTCTTGTGCATGCGGTTTGAGACAACTTCGCCGACGATTTCTTTGCGGCGACCGGCGGCTGCAACCGGTGTATTTGGATTTGTTTCTGCCATTACTTCTTCTCCGTTTTCCGCTTTGTCTTGCTGGCGACGGCCTTTTTGGTAGTGGCCTTTGGAGCCACTGCGGTGGCGACGCCGCCCTGTGTGCCCGTGGCGGACAGTTCACGCTCCCGGGAAATGGTTTTTACGCGGGCAATATCTTTGCGCAGTCCGCGAATTTTCTTCAGGCTTTCGGTCTGCCCCATATTGAGTTGGAATTTCAGCTTGAAGAGCTGATCGTTTAGCTCATGCTCCTGATGGCGAAGTTCCTCGTCGGTAAAGTTTCGTACTTTATCGCTTTTCATGTTTACTGTCTCTTAACTTCAGATTCCTCGCTGCGCTCGGAATGACAAATATCTTTAATGGACCAGCGTTTGCCGCTTCACGAAACTGGTTCTGAGCGGCAGTTTATGCGACGCCAGGCGCATTGCTTCCGTGGCATCTGCCAGCGTGACGCCTTCCATCTCGAACAAAATCTTTCCCGGCTTGACGACTGCCACCCAATGATCGGGCGCGCCTTTGCCTTTTCCCATACGGGTCTCGGCAGGTTTCTTGGTGACCGGCTTATCCGGAAAAAGGCGGATCCAAATTTTGCCGCCGCGCTTGACGAAGCGAGTCATGGCAACGCGGCTGGCTTCGATTTGGCGGTCGGTAATCCATCCCGGCTCGAGGACTTTAAGTCCATAGTCGCCGAAGGACAGCTCGCTTCCGCGCCAGGCTTTGCCGCACATGCGTCCGCGCTGCTGCTTGCGGTATTTAACTTTTTTTGGCATTAACATAAAAATCTGCTTTCAGCTCTCGGCGAACCAAAATCCTGGCGCAATAACAAAATCAGTTCTCAGTTTCTCCGGTTCTCAGTTCTCAGATGAATCTAAAATGCGCCTACTGGCTGCAATGTGTCGCGTTTTTTTGCGGCCGGCAAAATTTCGCCTTTGTAGACCCAAACTTTTACGCCGATTACGCCGTAAGTCGTTCGAGCTTCGGTGAAGCCGTAATCAATGTCGGCCCGCAACGTGTGCAGCGGCAAGCGTCCTTGCAAATACCATTCGGAGCGGGCGATTTCGTTCCCGTTTAAACGTCCGCTTACGCGAACTTTGATTCCTTTGCATCCGAAACGCAGCGCCGAGTCCACCGACTTGCGCATGGCACGGCGGAATCCCACGCGCTTTTCCAGCTGTAACGCGATGGCTTCGGACACCAGCTGCGCATCGAGCTCCGGCTTGTGCACTTCCTGGATATCCATGTAAACTTCACGGCCGGTACGCTTCTGGACATCCACTTTCAGCTTGTCAATTTCAGCGCCCTTGCGCCCGATGATGATTCCGGGCCGCGCGGTTTTAATGATGACGCGCAGTTTGTTGCCGGGGCGCTCGATTTCGATGGAGCTGACTCCCGCGGACTTGAGTTTGTCTTTGAGTTCATTCTTCAGCTTGACGTCTTCGAGCAACAGCTTGTCGTAATCGCGTTCGACAAACCACCGCGACTTCCAGGGCTTGGTATAGCCGAGGCGGAACCCGTATGGATGAACCTTCTGTCCCATGTTTAGTTTTTTCTCCTGCTACTTGGCTGCTGTTTTCTTCTTGTTCTTGCTTTTGTCACCCTTCGCTTTGCCTTTGGCCTTCGCGTGAGTATGTTTGGTCGCGCTGCTCTTCTTTCGTGCCGGAGCTTTTTTTGCATGCTCCGGTTCCTCGCTCACGACGGTGGCCAGGCCTTCATGATCTTTGCGTCCGCGCTCGGCGAGAACCAGTTCGATGTGCGAGATGCGGCGCACGTAGCGGAAGGCGCGGCCCATCGGCGCGGGACGGATGCGCTTCATTCGCGGCCCATCGTTGGCGACTGCGCTCTTTACATAAAGCTGGTCTACGTCTACATCAATATTTTTTTCCGAACTGAGATAGTTCGCATTCTCGAGTGCCGAGCGCAGGAGCTTCTCGACGGTTGCGGCGACGCGCTTCTTGGTGAAGATCAGCGTGTTCAAGGCGTCTTCGACACGGCGGCCTTTGATTAAGTCCAGCACCAGACGCGCCTTTTGCGGCGTCACGCGCATGTATCGGGCTTGTGCTCTGAATTCCATAATTAAGTTCGCTTCTAGCTTCTGGCTTCTAGCTAAGAGCTAGCCAGAAGCGATTTATGTTTTCGGTGCTGCCGGTGCTCCCGCTGGAGCCGGTGCGCCGGGTCCGCCGGGAATTCCAGCTGGCCGTGCAGCTGTTTCCGTGGCCGCTCTCATTGAGTGTCCCTTAAACTGGCGGGTGAAGCTGAATTCGCCCAGCTTGTGGCCCACCAGATTCTCGGTGATGTATACCGGAATAAATTTCTTTCCGTTGTGCACCGCGATGGTGTGTCCCACCATTTCGGGGATGATTGTCGAGCGCCGCGACCACGTACGCAGCACCTTCTTTTCGTTGCGCGCGTTCATGCCTTCGACCCGCGTTTGCAGGTGAGCGTCAATGAACGGACCTTTTTTTGTTGAACGTGCCATAAATTCGCTCTTAGCCTCTAGCTGTTAGCTTCTAGCTAAACCACTTTGTCATTCCGAACCGCTTTTTAGCGGTGAGGAATCTGCTTTGCTTACTACGAACGACCAACGGCTTATTTCTTGGCTCTCCGGCTTACGATGAATGCATCCGTGCGCTTGTTGTTGCGTGTCTTGTAACCGCGCGTCGGCTGCCCCCAGGGCGTTACCGGATGTCGTCCGCCGGAAGTCTTTCCTTCTCCGCCACCGTGTGGGTGGTCAACCGGATTCATCGAGACTCCGCGATTGACGGGGCGCCATCCCAGCCAGCGATTGCGTCCTGCTTTGCCGATGGTGATATTTTCGTGATCGAGATTGCCGACTTGTCCGATAGTCGCCATGCAGTCTTGCGCGACTTTGCGAGTCTCTCCGGAAGGTAGTTTTACCAAAGCGTATTCGCCTTCCTTCGCGACGAGCTGCGCCGAACCGCCTGCGGAGCGCACCATCTGCGCGCCCTTCCCGGGCTTCAATTCGACGTTATGAATCGTTGTGCCGGGCGGAATATTTTTCAGCGGCAGCGCGTTGCCGACCAAGATGTCGGCTTCGGGTCCGCTGACGATTTTTTGTCCAACCTTCAGACCTTCAGGCTGAAGAATGTAGCGCTTTTCGCCGTCCGCGTAACTCAGCAACGCGATGCGTGCGGAACGGTTGGGGTCGTATTCGATCGTCGCAACCGTGGCCGGGATACCGATCTTGTCGCGCTTGAAATCGATGATGCGGAGCTGGCGCTTGTGGCCGCCACCGTGATGCCACATGGTGGTGTCACCGCTGTTGCGGCGTCCGCCGGTACGGCGCTTGGGTTCGAGCAGCGCTTTGTGCGGCGTCGTGGACGTTATGTCGTCGTTGACGATGGTGGTCCGGTAACGCAGCGTTTGTGTTGTCGGTCTGTAAGTCTTAATTGCCATAAAATCTGCTCTTAGCTCTTGGCCTTTAGCTTCTGGCTACTAGTTTCCAGCTTAGTTATTGCCGCCTGTCGAAGATTTTGCCAACGACCAACGACGAACGGCCAACGACTGCCTCTACAAATTCTGCGCGTACTCCGGCATTTTTTCGCCTGCGCGTAATCGGACGTATGCTTTTTTCCAATCCGGACGGTAGCCGGCGAATTTTCCGCGGCGGCGTTCTTTGCCGGGGAAGTTTGCAGTGCGTACCGAGTGAACTTTCACTTTAAAAATTCCCTGTACTGCTTCTTTGATCTCGGTCTTGGTCGCCTTTGGCGCGACCTGGAAAACCAGCGTGTTCTGGTTTTCTTTAATGGCGAGCCCTTTTTCGGTGATCACCGGACGCCGAAGAATTTGGTATGCGGATTTCATTATGCGACCTCCGCTGCTTTTTCATGCTTGACGCGCTTGCGCGGAGAGCGCGTGGCTTTCTTTGCTTTCTGTTTTTCGCCCTCGCCTTCCGCAGCGTCTTTCTGGCGCTTTGACAGTGTGTTCTTCAATGACAATTGCAGCTTCTCGATTGCCGGCTGCGAAAAAATTGCGCTGTCGTAACGAAGCAGGTGATACGGATGCACTTCGTTTCCTGCGATCAGTTCTACTCCAGCGAGATTGCGCGAGCTTAGTTCCAGATTGCGATTCTCGTGCTGCTGGACTTCCACGATCAGCGCTGTGCTGTCCACTTTTAATGCGTTCAAGGCCTCGCGGAAAGCTTTCGACTTTGGCTCGTCCATTTTGAAGGTGTTCACGACGATCAGCTTGCCATCGGCGAGCTTCGATGCGAGCGCGGAACGTAAAGCGCCCATCAACTTCTTGCGCGGGAACGTGTAGGCATGGGAGTGCGGTTGCGGGCCGTGAACCGTGCCGCCGTGCCGCCACAGTGGCGAGCGGATCGAGCCTACGCGGGCGCGTCCTGTGCCCTTTTGTTTCCAAAGTTTCTTGCCTGCGCCCGAGACCAGCTTTTTGTTCTTGGTCGCGTGGGTGCCAGCGCGCTGGCCGGCGCGGTAATGCTTTACCGCTTCCCAGAGCAGATCTTCGTTGACCGCGCCGAAAATTTCATCGGCGAGATCGAGCGTGCCGACCTTGGCTCCGGTTAAATCGTGAATGTCGATGGTTGCCATATGCTTCTCTTTATTGCTTAAATCCACCTGTCAGTTTTTCGGACTGGCAGATTCCTCGCTGCGCTCGGAATGAGAACTCCTAATAATTATTTTCTACCCACACAGCGAACCCTTTATCCTTTTTTCGCTGCGCGCTTGGCTGCCTTCAACGGATCGACTGTGGCCGAACCAGCGAATCCTCTGCGCTCTCTTGGCGGCTTCTTGGCTTTGGTGATGATGAGGTATCCGCCGTTGGGGCCCGGAACAGCGCCTTCGACTACGAGCAAGTTGTCTTCTTTGTCTACGCCTAAGAGACGAAGGTTCTGGACGGTGACGCGGTCCACGCCCATGTGTCCTGACATTCGCATGCCTTTAAATACGCGGGATGGGAATGCCGAGGAGCCGATGGAGCCGGTAATCTGGAACATCGAGCCATGCGACTTTGGTCCGCCTGCGAAATGATGGCGGCGAACTACTCCGGAAAAGCCGCGGCCTTTGCTTACGCCGACGACATCTACAAATTTCTCTCCATCGAAAATGTCGACTAACACACGGTCTCCGGCTTTGAGCCCGTTGGCTTCCGCGGGATCTTCTTTGGGATCCACTTCAATCGGAACCTCGCGCATGAACTTTACTGGCGGGAGATTGTGCTTTCCGAGGTGGCCTTTCATCGGCTTAGTGAGGCGCGACTCTTTTACGAACTCGACGAGGCCGATTTGTGCGGCTACGTAGCCGTCGCGAGTCTGCGTTTTGTGCTGCGTAACTACGCAGGGACCGGCTTGCAGGACGGTTGCGGGGTGGACGTCTCCGCGATCGTCGAACAGTTGCGTCATGCCGACTTTTTTGCCGAGGATTCCGGTTACTCTTGCCATAATTTCTCTCTCGCTTTTAAATGCCGCCGAGCTTTGCTCGGCTGGACAGCCGAGGGCGGCTGTCACTACGTGTTACTTGTGCGGCTCTTTGCCGAAAGCTTTTATTTCTACGTCTACCCCTGCTGGGAGATCCAGCTTCATTAATGCATCCACCGTTTGCGGGGTTGGGTCCAGTATGTCCAGCAAACGTTTATGAGTTCTGATTTCGAATTGTTCACGCGACTTTTTGTCAACGTGCGGTGAGCGCAGGACGCAGTATTTGTTTTTCATCGTCGGCAATGGAATCGGGCCGGCGATTTGCGCGCCTGTGCGTTTGGCAGTGTCAACGATCTCGCCCGTGGATTGATCCAGGATGCGATAGTCGTAGGCTTTAAGCCGAATGCGAATTCTTTCGTTTCCTATCATTTCTCTCTCGATTCCCTTCCGGCTGTCCCGGAGGAAAGAACTTGCGGCGTGTTGCGAGCCGCTTTTGCCTATGTGGCGCGGACACTCTTGTCCGCGGCCTTTGACTTCAACATCAGCGGACAGGAGTGTCCGCTCTACATAATTACTGAATAATCTCTGAAATCGTTCCTGCGCCTACGGTGTGGCCGCCTTCGCGGATGGCGAACCGCAGTCCCTTTTCCATTGCCACCGGCGTGATCAGTTCGATTACCAGGCTCACGTTGTCTCCGGGCATCACCATCTCGGTCCCGGCTGGCAATTCCGCTACTCCGGTTACGTCGGTGGTCCGCAGATAAAATTGCGGACGGTAGCCTTTGAAGAATGGAGTGTGACGGCCTCCTTCTTCTTTTGTCAGAATGTAGACTTCGGCTTTGAACTTGGTGTGCGGCGTAATGGATCCACCCTTTGCCAGCACCATGCCGCGCTCGACATCTTCTTTCGCGATGCCGCGGAGGAGCAGTCCGGCATTGTCTCCCGCCAGGCCTTCGTCGAGTTGCTTTTTGAACATTTCGACGCCGGTCACAACCGTCTTGCGGGTTTCGCGGAAGCCCACGATTTCTACTTCTTCTCCAACTTTTACTTTGCCGCGCTCGATTCTTCCGGTAACAACCGTGCCGCGTCCCGAGATTGAGAAAATATCTTCAATCGGCATCAGAAACGGTTTATCGAGTTCGCGCGCTGGTTGCGGAATGTTCTTGTCCACCGCTTCCATCAAGTCGTCGAGGCCTTCTCCCACTTGGCTTCGCCATTCAGCGCGCCCAGCGCGGAAAGCCGCACCACAGGAAGATCGTCGCCGGGAAATTGATAGCTCTTCAACAACTCGCGCACTTCGAGTTCGACCAGGTCGAGCAGTTCGGGATCGTCCACCGCATCGCACTTGTTCAGCGCAACGACGATATATGGAACGCCGACTTGCCGCGCGAGCAGCACGTGCTCGCGGGTTTGCGGCATGGGACCATCGGTCGCCGCGACCACCAGAATGCCGCCATCCATCTGCGCCGCGCCCGTGATCATGTTCTTGATGTAGTCGGCGTGGCCCGGGCAATCAACGTGCGCGTAGTGACGGTTCGCCGTCTCGTACTCGACGTGCGCCGTGGCGATGGTGATGCCGCGCGCCTTCTCTTCCGGAGCGTTATCAATCGAATCAAACGACCGGAACTGGATCTTCGGATTGTGTTTCGACAACACCTTGGTGATGGCCGCCGTCAGCGTGGTCTTGCCATGATCAATGTGACCGATGGTCCCAACGTTCACGTGCGGCTTATTGCGATCAAATTTCTCTTTCGCCATTTTTTTCTTCGTCCAAGGTTCCTTCGAGCTCGGATCTCGGTCGGCTAGACCGTCGCTGACTTTCGCCAGGTACTACTCTAGTCTTAGTTTCTAGCTGCTGTCTCTACCCGACCAATCCTCTCCGCTCGCTCTTCTAATATGCGCCTAGGAATTGCTCTTTCTCAACCAATCCTTCGGAGACGATCCAGCTTTCGAAGTGCTCGAACTCTGCTGAAAGCGTCCGCGAAAAATTTCAAAGTTCCGATGCCAATTCCAGAAGTCTCTCACTCGGTATTGGCGCGATTCCGGAGATTCGCACCAACTTCTGTAACTGAGTAACCGTCCCCCTGCGACAGCAATGTTGTCCACACTCCAGCTACTCCAAAAACCCTTTCAAACTCTGACTGCCTGCCATCCACAACCCAGAATCTGCGGTCGACGACGAACCGCGGCGCTTCCAGTCACCTCGGCGCGGCGCTGCCTTGCACCTTCGCAATAATTTCTTCCGATACCGACCTCGGCGCCTCTTCATAACGCGCGAAGTGCATTGAGTATTCGGCGCGGCCTTGGGTGCTGGAGCGCATGTGCGTGGCGTATCCAAACATTTCTGCCAGAGGCACGATTGCTTTAATTACTTGCGATCCGGCTCGATGTTCCATGCCTTCGATCCGTCCACGGCGGGAACTTAGATCGCCCATGATTACGCCTGCGTAATCTTCCGGGGTGACAACTTCCACCGCCATGACGGGCTCGAGCAATACTGGCGAAGCCTTGCGGGCAGCCTCTTTGAATGCCATCGATCCGGCGATCTTGAATGCCATTTCGTTGGAATCTACGTCGTGATAGCTGCCGTCGTAGAGGATGGCCTTGACGTCCACCATCTCGTATCCGGCGAGAACTGCCGCCTTCCATGGCTTCTTTAATTCCCTGATCAATCGGCTTAATGAATTCTTTGGGCACCGAACCGCCCGAAGATGTCGTTGACGAACTCGTATCCCATGCCTGGCGCCTGCGGCTCGAGACGAATTTTCGCGTGACCATATTGGCCGCGTCCGCCGGTCTGGCGAATGTATTTGCCTTCCGCTTCGGACTTCTTGCGGATGGTCTCGCGATAAGCGACCTGGGGCTTGCCAACGTTGGCTTCGACTTTGTACTCACGCATCATGCGGTCAACGATGATTTCAAGATGCAATTCGCCCATGCCGCTGATGATGGTTTGTCCGCTATCGGGGTCGGTGTGAACTTTGAATGTGGGATCTTCCTGCGCCAGGCGTCCCAGCGCCATGCCCATCTTTTCCTGATCGGCTTTTGTTTTCGGCTCGACGGCAACGGAAATTACGGGGACCGCAAATGCGATATTTTCCAGCGCGATGGGATGCTTCTCATCGCAGATCGTGTCGCCGGTGCTGACGTTCTTCAGTCCGACGGCGGCGCAGATGTCTCCGGCAAGAATTTCGCTGATGTCTTCGCGCTTGTTGGCATGCATCTTCAGCAGGCGGCCAATGCGTTCGGTGCGCCTGCGTACCGGCATTCAACACAGCTTCGCCGGATTTCAGTTGTCCGGAATAAACCCGGATAAATGTCAGCTGGCCGACAAACGGGTCGGCCATGATCTTGAAAGCGAGAGCCGAGAAAGGTTCGTTGTCGGCGGGCTTGCGGACGATGGTTTCGCCATTGTCGGGATTCGTGCCTGTCACTTCGCCCGCATCGAGCGGCGAAGGGAGGAAATCTACAACGGCGTCGAGTAGTGGCTGAATACCTTTGTTCTTGAACGCCGTTCCCACAACAACCGGAAACAATTTCAGTTCAATCGTTGATCTGACGCAGAGATGCGCGCAGCTCCTCGGCGGAAATGCTCTCACCTTCGAGGAACTTATGCAGGATTTCGTCGTCATTCTCGGCAACGGTTTCGACTAGTTGGGTATGGAACGCTTCGGCTTTCTTTTGCAGCTCAGCGGGAATTTCTCCGGTGATGTACTCGGCGCCGATGGTGTCATCAGCCCAGGTAATGGACTTCATTCCAATCAGATCAATGACGCCTTTGAATTTATCTTCCTGGCCGATGGGAATCTGAATCGCGATTGGCTTGGCATTGAGGCGCTTGCGAATGGTATCGACGGCATGCTCGAAATCCGCGCCCATCTTGTCGATTTTGTTGATGAAGCAAATTCGCGGGACGCCGTATTTATCGGCCTGACGCCACACTTTTTCAGATTGCGGCTGCACGCCGTGAACCGCGTCGAATACCGCAACCGCGCCGTCGAGCACGCGCAGCGACCGCTCGACTTCGGCGGTGAAATCAACGTGGCCGGGGGTATCAATAATATTGATGCGAATGTCGCGCCAGGAACAAGTGGTGGCGGCGGAGGTGATGGTAATGCCGCGCTCTTGCTCTTGCTCCATCCAATCCATGGTCGCAGTGCCTTCGTGGACCTCTCCGATGCGGTGCGTTTTGCCTGTATAGAACAGGATGCGCTCCGTCGTAGTGGTCTTACCGGCATCAATGTGGGCCATGATGCCGATGTTCCTGCAACGTTCCAATGGGACTGTTCTGGGCACTTTATCTCTGGTGCTTTCTTAAATTGGGCAATTTTGTAATTGGGTAATTTGGTAATTAAAAATCAAAATCTCAATTTGTCGTACCCAGTGAAGCGATTAATTGCAGATTCCTCGCTGCGCTCGGAATGACAAATTTTTTTTAAATTACTCAATTACCCGATTACCAGACTCAATGTCCTACCATCTGTAATGCGCGAAGGCTTTATTGGCTTCCGCCATTCTGTGCACGTCTTCTTTCTTCTTGATTGCTGCGCCCTTTCCGGTAGCGGCGTCCAGCAATTCGTTCGTTAATTTATCAATCATGCCTTTTTCGCCACGTCCGCGAGCGTAGGTAATCAGCCATCGGATCGCCAATGACGTGCGCCGGTCGGCATTGACTTCGACGGGAACCTGATAGTTCGCGCCACCCACGCGCCGGGTCTTTACTTCGAGCAACGGTTTCGCATTCTCAACCGCCTTGGTGAAGAGCTTTAATGGCTCGTCGTTCGCTTTCGCGGCTACGCGGGTCAAGGCCTCATAGAAGATGCCTTCCGCCGTGCTCTTCTTGCCTTGCCACATCATGGAATTGATGAACTTTGTCACCAGGTCCGATCCGTACACCGGGTCGGCTTCCACGGTTCGTTTCGCGATGTATCCTTTTCTTGGCATTCTGTTTTTAGCTCCTGGCTCTTAGCTTTTGGCTAAGAGCTGCCAGACCTGCTTTCGTCTTTTGCCAACGACCAACGACGGACGACCAACGACCGCCCTTACGCTTTCGGGCGCTTTGCTCCGTACTTCGATCGGCTTTGTTTGCGGCCCGCGACGCCTACGGCGTCCAACGTGCCGCGGACTACGTGATATCGAACTCCGGGGAGATCCTTTACGCGGCCTCCGCGAATCAGCACGATTGAGTGCTCTTGAAGGTTGTGGCCGACGCCTGGAATGTAAGTCGTCACTTCGATTCCGTTGGTCAGGCGGACGCGCGCAACTTTGCGCAGCGCCGAGTTCGGTTTCTTTGGCGTCTGCGTGTATACACGGGTGCAGACGCCGCGTTTTTGCGGACATCCCTGCAACGCCGGGCTCGCCGTCTTGTATCGCGGACGCTTGCGTCCATCTCGCACTAATTGATTAAAAGTCGGCACTCTTTATTACTCTCCTCGCGGCGCGCATATCCTACATCCACATTCAATCCGCGCGAATGTGGACGCGCAACTGCTTTAGTCCGATAAAGGGGCTGGATGGCGATCAGCCAACCATACTTTCCCGCCGCAATAGTCGGCGAGAAGCCTAAGGATTTTCCCGTTGACTGACGCTAACGACGGTGACGCCAAGCCTGATCTTCAAATAAGAAGCCCAGAGGCGCTCCGTTTCGTCAACACCGTTCCGCATAGCCTTCCAGTGATGGAAGATATTCGCAGAACGTTTTCAGCGAGGGCGTCTACGAAAACCAATACGCAGACGTTGAAGTTCAACTTACACAACAGAATCCGCCGCACAGAATAACCAACCCTGTGCTTGGCGGCAAAATGTCGAGTGGAACTTTACAAATATAACAACCGAATGCCGGATCGTCAACCCAAGTTTGTATCCCGTAATGGGTCGCTTCGCGGGGTAATGGAAAAGCCAAAAGCACTTCACCACGAAGGACACGAACGGAATCGTAGAAAACTGGGCTTTGTGCGCCGCATCCCGCTGCCCTGATAAGAGAGAGATTTGACAAATGGCATCGCCCCATTCATTTCGATGAATTTGGCGGTACGGGACCATTGGCAGTTCGGGCGGTTCGGTTTTGGCGATGACATTACGGGGTGGTTACTATCGTTGATTGCCCATGAATAGTGCAGCGCATATAATTTGATCACTTTCGCCCGACACTAGAGGTTTAATTCCCCCATGCACAAGGCCGCCGGTGCCGAGCTTAGCCGTCAGTCGCAAGAGCTGACGATTTTTCATGACGTCGCGAAGGCCCTGACCTCCTCGCTTGACCTGGATTCCATCCTGCAAGCCATTATGGACAAGATGGCGGAATACTTCCGCCCCGAGACGTGGTCCCTGCTTATGCTCGATCATGAGAAGAATGAGCTGTACTTCGCCATTGCTGTGGGGGCGGCTTCGGAGTCGTTGACAGATGTGCGGCTTAAAGTTGGCGAAGGAATCGCCGGATATGTGGCCAAGCATGGAGAGAGGTTGATTGTTCCGGATGTTGCGGCGGACCCGCGCTTTGCCAAGCGGATTGATGAGATGACGAAGCTGGAGACGCATTCTGTCATTTGCGTTCCTGTGCGTTCGAAGTTGCGCGTGCTGGGAGTGATTCAGTTGGTGAACGTGGATATGCGCCATTTTGGCGATCAGGAATTATTTTTCCTACAGGCGCTTTGCGATTATGCGGCGATTGCGATTGAGAATGCGCGTTCGGTTGAGAAGATTCAGGAGTTGACGATCACAGACGATTGCACCGGGCTATACAACGCGCGTCATCTTTATAAGACTTTGGAGACGGAAGTTTACCGCTCGTCGCGCTTTGGGTATGAATTTGCGGTGGTGTTTATTGACCTCGATCATTTCAAGCAGGTCAATGACACTCACGGACATCTGATCGGAAGCAAGCTGCTGGCCGAGATCGGCTATCTGGTGAAGGCGCAGCTGCGGTTGATTGATTATGCCTTCCGATATGGGGGCGATGAGTTCGTGGTTCTCCTGCCGCAGACCGGGAAAGATTCGGCGCTGGTAGTGGCACGCCGGTTGCGGGATAGCTTACGCACCAGCATGTTCTGCAAAGAAGAAGGATTGAATCTGAACGTTCGGGCCTCGATGGGCGTGGCCACTTATCCGCACGATGCGAAGTCTCCGCATGACATCATCCGGCAGGCCGATGAAATGATGTATCTGGTAAAGAACACGACGCGCGATAATATTGGAATTGCGCAGCGCGGGGTGATGAAGTAGGGCTGCTTAGCTTTTCCACATATCTGGCTGGACTTTCTTTCTTGCAACAAAAATTCCTGCTCTTCAATTATTGTTAGACTCTGCATCCGGATATCGGATCAACTCAGGTGTAGCCCGCTTAATCAAGCGGCGATATCCCTTCGAACTTTCTCCCCTCTGGGGGGGGTTGCGCGCCCTCAGCGGGTGAGCACCCCATCCCAACGCAAGGCAGAGAGCTGATTGTTACAATCTCACCAGTGTGGGCGACATTTCAAATCGAAACAACCAAGGGTCGTGCCCGCAGGGGATGTCTGACCACTCCTCACGGCGAGGTGCAGACCCCGGTCTTCATGCCGGTGGGCACGGCGGCTTCGGTAAAAGGTATATCTCAGGACATTCTCGAAGACCTTGACGTACAGATTCTTCTTGGCAATACCTATCATCTTTATTTGCGGCCGGGAGTTGATCAGGTGAGAAGGATGGGTGGCCTGCACCGGTTCATGTCGTGGCCACGCGCGATTCTGACAGACTCTGGCGGATTCCAGGTTTTCAGTCTGAGCGATTTGCGGAAAGTATCCGAAGAGGGAGTGACGTTTCGTTCTCATCTGGATGGGTCTTCGCATTTTTTTTCACCGGAGAGCGCGATGGAAGCACAGATCGGCCTTGGCGCGGACATTATTATGGCGTTCGATGAGTGCACGGAGTATCCGGCTGGTCGCGAACGAACGCAAAAATCTATGGAACTGACGCTGCGATGGGCTGAGCGCAGCAAGAAGTATTTCGAAGAACACAAGCACGAGGTACCGTGGGATGCACGCGTGGGGACAGCCGCCCTCGGCTGTCCAAGCGAGCGAAAGCTCGCAGTTGAGTCCAGTCACGAAGCTGCCGAGCTTTGCTCGGCTGGACAGCCGAGGGCGGCTGTCCCTACGCAGGATCGGCATGGGCAGGCTTTATTCGGCATTGTGCAGGGCGGAATGGATCTCGCTCTGCGCAAGGAGTCTGCCGAGCGCACCATCGAGATTGGATTTCCTGGCTATGCAATCGGCGGATTAAGCGTTGGGGAACCCCGAGCTCTTACCAGAGAAGTTGTTGAGGCTACCCTCGAGTGTCTTCCGAAAGACAAGCCGCGCTATCTGATGGGCGTCGGCACTCCGGAAGAGGTCGTCGAATATGCAAACCTGGGAGTTGACATGATGGACTGCGTTCTGCCCACGCGGGCTGCGCGGCATGGGTTGCTCTTCACGTCAGAAGGAAAAATATCCATCAAACAGGCGCGCTATGCCTCTGATGGCGGTCCATTGGACCCGAAATGCCGTTGCCGAACCTGCGCCCGTTACTCGCGCGCCTATTTGCGGCATTTGTATGCATCCAACGAAATTCTGGCGCAGATTCTCAATACCATTCACAACCTTAGTTTCTATCTTGACACTATGCGGTCAGTGCGTCATTCTATTGGACTTGATCATGGGGAACATGATCATGATGGACAGTGGAAAGGGGCGCATTTTCTTTCTAGAGAGCCGTCGCAGTTGAAACCGTAGCTCTCGTCCCTTTTTCCTTCAGACAATGGGTTGTCCGGCCTGAAATACGCGAGAATCCCGCGATAAACAAACAAGGCCCGTAAAGTTGGCAGGCGCAGTTCCGGATTCTTGGCGTACAAACGGATCGCGATTTCATGAGTTTCTTATATTTACTGGCGTTTCAGGCTGGCGGCGGATTGAGTTGGATCGGCTTCGCGCCGCTGATTTTCATATTCGGCATCTTTTATTTTCTGCTGATCATGCCGCAGCAGCGGAAGCAAAAGAAGTGGCAACAGATGTTGAGTGAACTCAAAACCGGCGACAAGGTTGTGACAAGTGGGGGCGTGCGAGGGACGATTGTAGCTCTGAGAGATGACTACATTCATCTTCGGGTTCCACCCGACAATTTGCGTATCGAGGTTAGCAGGGCTTCGGTGACGTCGGTGACGACTCCCGAAGAAGCGGCAGGCAAGTAACAATTCCGGATAGAAGTCAGATCATGAACAAGAATTTAGGCTGGAAACTCGGAGCGATTATAATAATTCTGCTGGTATTTCTATACGGCATATTTGGCATTCCTGAGACTTGGTCGCCTCACGGACTACTCGCTGCCATGCAAAGCCGGATTAGTCTCGGCTTGGATTTAAAGGGCGGAACGCACTTAATTCTTCAAGTTCAAGTGAACGACGCCGTAAATGTTGAGACCGATAGCGCAATCGAGCGGCTGAAAGAAGATCTTCGGTCCCACAAAATTAACTACACGGAAATCACCAAGCCCGATCCGGTCAACCATCCTGAACAAATCTTGATCAAGGGAACTCCGCCGGAAAACAGTTCCGATCTGCGTTCCATAGTGGAGGACCGCTTGCCGGAATATGACTTGAAATCCGGCGCGGAGAATGCCTGGACGGTTTCGCTGAAGCCGCAAGCGCTGACTGATCTTAAGAAACAGGCGGTCACGGAGGCGATAGGAACGATCCGGAACCGCATTGATCAGCTGGGCGTCACCGAACCGACGATTCAGGAACATGGACTTGGGGATTATCAAATTCTGGTACAACTTCCTGGAGTTGACGATCCAGCGCGGGTGAAAGAGATTATGCAGTCCACCGCGATGCTGGAGTTGCGATTGGGACTGGGCGGTCCTTATCCAAGTGAGCAGGCGGCATTGCAAGAAAAGGGCGGCGTGCTTCCTCCGGATGCAGTTTTGTTGCCGGGCCGGAGTGTGGGGTCGAGCCAAAGCGACAATGGTTCCCAGTGGTATCTGCTTTCCCGCGCTTCGGCGGTAACGGGCCGCGATTTGCGCGACGCCAAGCCGACACGAACTGAGAACGGGCAGCCGGAAGTGGAATTCGATCTCACCGGGGACGGCGGCAGGCGGTTTGGTACCTTCACGGGTGCTCATGTCGGTGAATACCTGGCTGTCGTGCTGGACAACAAAGTCCAGGAAGTACGCGGTAATCAAGAGCCAGATAAACGATACCGGAACCATTGAAGGCGGCTTCACGGAGCAGAAGCGCAAAAGACCTGTCCATGATCCTTAAATCGGGCGCACTGCCGGCGGGGATCAAGTATCTCGAAGAGCGCACGGTAGGGCCATCGTTGGGAACGGATTCGATTCGGGCGGGCGTCAGGGCTGCCGTGGTCGGCATGGTTGCGGTGCTGATTTTCATGCTGATTTACTACCATGCCGCTGGTATCAATGCCGATATTGCATTGATTTTAAATTTGGTGATTTTGCTCGGATTCCTCGGCTTCAGTAGTGCGACCCTCACGTTGCCGGGTATTGCCGGAGTGATTCTGACGGTCGGTATGGGTGTAGATTCCAATGTCCTGATCTTCGAGCGTATCCGGGAGGAACTACGAAACGGAAAAACGCCTCCTTCCGCGGTAGAGCAGGGATTCGGTCACGCCTGGATCACGATTGTGGATACGCACGTCACTACAATCATTTCCGCGGCGATTCTTTTCATCTTTGGAACAGGCCCGGTGAAAGGCTTCGCGGTTACGCTGACCTTTGGGTTGTTAGCAAACCTGTTCACGGCGGTATTCGTTTCTCGCGTGATTTTCGATTGGATTCTGAGCCGCAAGCAGCGCGGAGAAGCTTTGAGCATTTAAAACATTGTCATTCCGAACGGGCACAGCCCGGAGGAATCTGCTGTTTGCTGGTAGTGAGAAATGCGGATTTCTCGCTCTACTCGAAATGGCAAAGGTAGAAGATTCGAGATAAGAGGATTAAAGCAGAGTGGAATTTTTTCGCAATCCGAATATAGATTTCCTGGGCAAGAAGTGGTATTTCATTGCCTTCTCGCTGATTTTCAGCGTGGCTGGGCTGTACTCATTGCTGTTCTGGCACCACATTCCTTATGGCATTGACTTCCGCGGGGGCACCCTCGTCGAGGTCAAGTTTGCCCAGACGCCCGATGATAATGCGATCCGGGCCGCTATGGATCGCGCGGGATTGCATCACGCTCGGATTCAAAGGTTCGGCACGCGGCACCAATGAAGTGTTGATTGATCTTGCTTTGCAGGAAACGAGCGAACAGGCTCTCGATAAGGGCAAGATACAAATTATCAATGCCCTGGAGACCAACGTCCCGGCAGGCAAGCAGGATCTGAACAATACCAGCAACCTGACCTTGACCAATTACCTGATGGATAGAGATCCGCTTCATGCCGGCACCGATGCCAGCCAGCGCTATGCGGCCCAGGCCCAAGCCATCATTGACTATCAAGGACAAAACAAAGGGCGGCGTCCTAAGTTCAATGGACGATTTGAAAGGCGGTTGCCGATCCTGCGGTGTTGGATTCGGTCCGGGAGGGCTTTTTCGTTTCCAACTTTGCCGTACGCAATGTAGCCATTGTTGGCCCCCAGGTGGATGCCAGTTAAAGAAGCAGGCCTTTCTGGCGATTGTCTATTCGCTGCTGGGAATGCTGATTTATCTGGCATTTCGCTTTGAATGGATTTACGGTGTAGCGGCTGTTATAACCGTCTTCCACGATACGCTGATAACGGTTGGCGCCTTTTCGCTACTGGACAAGGACATTTCGCTAACGGTGATCGCGGCGATCCTGACTTTGATGGGTTATTCGAATAATGACACCATCGTGGTTTTTGACCGAATTCGAGAGAATTTGAAGTTGATGCGGCGGGAGAAGCTCTCCGACATCGTAAATCGAAGCATCAACCAGACCCTGAGCCGGACAATTTTGACCGCAGGGTTGACCTTTTTGACGGTTTTGGCTTTATATTTGTTCGGCGGCGAGGTCTTGAACGGATTCTCCCTTGCGCTGGTAATTGGCATCTTAATTGGGACGTATTCGTCAATCGCAATTGCAGCACCGATTCTGGTTGCCTATCAGGATTGGCGATCGCAGCGTAATAGAGGATTCGCCGGTCCGGCTTCTGGTGGGACCGAAAAGCAATCGGCTGCTGCGATCAAAGGACAAAAGGGCGGTCCGGCGAAGAGTTCAAAGGCTGGTGTGAACAGTTGAATGGGGGGCTACCCGGCTGCCACTCATGATCGAAAGTGGGAGCAAAGGGAAAGCAGACGGTGTCTAACTATACAGATGGGTGTTGCGCAGGAGAAACCGTATGTTTGAAGACAGCCTAATCGAATCCGGCGGTAAATTAAAGACCAAGCGGGCACAGGCCAGTTTCGTCGCTTTCATTTTCGAGGGGATACTGATTGGAATCATGGTTCTCATTCCCCTTCTAATCACCGAGGCCCTTCCCAAGTCGCAATTAATGATGTCGTTGGTGGCGCCACCGCCTCCACCACCCCCTCCGCCGCCCCCGGCCGTAGTCCACATTGTCAAGCAGGTTCAGACCAATATTATTAATGATCAGCTCCGGACGCCGACGAAGATCCCGAAGAAGATCGAAATGATTAAGGAAGATGCGGCGCCACCGCCGATGACGGCGGGAGTAGTTGGTGGCATCAGTAGCTGGTCCGGGTGGAGAGTTGGCGGCGTCATCGGTGGCATTATCAGTTCGACGCCGGTTGCCGTGCCCAAGGTGGCGACTCCGCAGCGCATACGAGTGTCCCAAGGCGTGACCCAAGGATTGAAGATACGCGACGTCAAGCCGAACTATCCACCCCTGGCACGGCAAGCGCGCATCCAAGGAAGTGTGTTATTGCAGGCGGTGATCAGTAAAGACGGCTCCATCGAGGATCTGAAGGTCATAAGTGGCCACCCGATGCTCGTGCCGGCGGCTATTGATGCGGTGAAGCAGTGGAAATACAAGCCTTACATTTTGAACGGTGAACCAGTCGTGGTGGACACGCAAATTACGGTGAATTTCACTCTGGGCGGTTAGAGTTTTGATTAGCGCATGATTTTGCTGGAAAATCTAGACGCAAAACGAAATCTGAGGAGGGAAGTCATCCCATGTTCGTAGCAAACTTAGCAGTACATACTCTTAGCCATGTAACTATGACCGCCACTTGGATTTTTCAAGATACCGGAACTCCGCAATGGGACCCGCTTTCACTGTGGCGCGCAATGGGATGGATAGCCCGGGCGGTCGTCATCCTCCTGTTCATCATGTCAGGTTGGTCCATCGGCGTAATGATTGATCGCTGGATGGCTTTCAACGCAGCACGAAAACAGTCCCGGTCATTTGCGCCGGCAGTGGCGGGCGCACTTCGCGACGGCAAAATTGATGAGGCCATCAAAGTCGCCGAACGCAACAAGAAGAGCCACCTGGCGAAAGTCGTTACCGCCGGGCTCATGGAGTTCCGGGCTCATCAGGAAAGTGGCGAAATTCCCGGGCGAAACCATCGAAGCGTCGAAGCGCGCATTAGAGCGGACAGAAGCCATTGTTCACGCCGAATTAAAACGCGGCCTGGGCGGGCTGGCGACAATCGGGTCGACGGCGCCGTTCGTCGGACTGTTCGGAACCGTGATGGGAATTTTGCACACGTTCCAGGATATGTCCACCAGTAAGGCAACCGGGTTGGGCGCGGTCGCCGGCGGTATCGCCGAGGCGCTCGTCACCACCGCGATCGGCTTGCTGGTCGCAATTCCGGCCGTCATGATGTTCAACTATTTGACCGGACGCGTGGAAGCCTTCGACGTGGAGATGGATAACTCGTCCAGCGAACTGATTGACTATTTCCTCAAGCGGAGGGGAATAGCGCCGTCGCCCGTAGGCGTTCTGAAAGATGACGTGGCTAGGCATGTGCCTTCGCCACGTCCAACGCACACACAGCGCGGTAATGACTGACGGAGGGTTGGGTTAAGTACTTAGGAGACTGTGGCTATGGGAATTTCGGTTAGAAACGAAGGCGCCAAGGTTAATTCAGACATCAACGTGACGCCGATGGTGGACGTCATGTTGGTGCTGCTGATTATCTTCATGGTGATTACGCCAATGCTCCAGCACGGGGTTAGCGTTGATCTGGCGAAGGTGAATAATCCAGAAGCAATGCCCGACGCTGAAAAGGAAGACGCCATCATCGTGGCGGTTATGCGTGGTGGAGAAATATTTCTCGGGAACGACAAGGTGCAGGTGGAGCAACTCACCGACAAGATTAAGGATCGCATTGCGAACCGCGTGGACAAGAGAGTGTATGTTCGCGCCGACGCTCGCGCAAAATACATCTCGGTGGTGGGCGTAGTGGATAACGTTCGTGCCGCGGGAGTGGATCAACTGGGCTTGCTAACCGACCAGAAGAAGCAACCCACACCAGGGTACCTCCGGGAGCGCCTGGCGCAACAGGAACGCCGGGGACGGGACAGTAGCAATAAGAGGAGATAGAAATTTATGTCAATGGCACTGGGTGGTTCAAGCGGGGGCCCGAATGCAAGTATGAACGTGACTCCCTTTATTGACATTCTTTTGGTATTGCTTATTATCTTCATGGTGATCAATCCCCCGCAGATGAAGGGATTGGACGCGCTGGTACCACAGCCGCCAAAGAAGGATGAGCCAAAGAACGATACGCCTGATCGCACAATCGTGGTGTCTGTCGTGGACCGTGGTGCGGGACAGGAACCGACGCTCAAGATCAATACGGATGACGCTACCTGGGATAGTTTGCAGAGCCGCTTGACGGATATTTTCAAGACCCGCGCCGAGAAAGTGATGTTTGTAAAAGGAGATGACAACGTTCCCTTCGCTGATGTCGCCAATGTAATAGACATTGCTCACGCGGCGGGCGTTGACAAAGTCGGGCTGATCACGGCTAAAATCGAGTCCGGCCAGTAGCTGGATTATTAACATAAAAGAAGTGGCCCGGGTATAACCCGGGCCGATGTGTGTGGACACTGAGGCTGGCTGGTGGGGGGAACCGTACGTGATGAACAGAAACCAACGACTCGCAGCGCTGATAGCAGTGGGTGCCGCTCTACTTTCGGCTACGGGATGTAACAAGTTAAAAGCCCGCGATCAGCTTAACAAGGGCGTGGCCTCATATAAGAACGCCCGCTATGAGCAGGCAATTGATCATTTTCAGAATGCCGTATCGCTTGATCCGGGCCTCGAAAATGCACGCTTATATCTCGCCACAGCGTACACGCAGCTT
Source organism: uncultured Acidobacteriaceae bacterium (assembly GCA_963796015.1). GTDB lineage: Bacteria > Acidobacteriota > Terriglobia > Terriglobales > Acidobacteriaceae > PALSA-188. The sequence continues at coordinate 114,296 of CAWCJR010000009.1, forward strand.
TACATCCCTGAGGTAGATACACCTGACAACGTGCGGTTGGCCGAACAGGCTATTGATCAGTTCAAGGCAGTACTGCAACACGATCCGAAAAGCGTTACCAGCGTGAAAGGTATCGCCTACCTGTATTTGCAACAGAAGAAGTTTGACGATGCGAATGCTTACTACCATAAGGCGCTCGAGATTGATCCGAATGACCCGGAGTCGTACTACACCCTCGGCGTTATTGCATGGACGAGAAGCTATAAGCCAAGGATGGAAGCGAAAGCAAAGCTGGGACTGAAGCCTGACGAGCCCCTTAAAGACAAGAAAGTTTGTCAAACTCTGCGGGACGCAAATTGGGGCATTATTCAAGGCGGTCTCGACAACTTGAAAAAGGGGATAGATCTTCGTCCGGACTACGACGATGCGATGGCTTATATGAACTTGCTCTACCGCGAAAAGGCTGAGTTGGAGTGCGGCGATCCGGCAGCCCGAGCTGAGGATGAAAAGACTGCGGAGGAGTGGTTTGACAAGACGATGGCCACCAAGAAAATGAAGGTCGAAAAGCAACCGACAGCTCCGGCATCACCGTGGATCAGAACAAGTGATTGGGTTTGAAGCATCTTAATCCTAAGAAAAGCCCCTTCGGTGAAGGGGCTTTGTTTTTGCGGACGTTCTTCCAAAGACGAAGTGTTGAGAGGGTCCGAGACAACGGCCTCGAGTCCGGCCCCTGAAGACGGTCTTTTATTTAATGTTCAAGAAAATTCTCATCGCAAATCGTGGGGAAATTGCAGTTCGAGTTATCCGCGCCTGCCGCGAGATGGGGATCATCCCAGTCGCGGTGTATTCCGATGCCGATTGCGCCGCGCTTCATGTGCGCCACGCATCTGAGGCGTATTCGATCGGCGCATCTCCCGCGCTGGAATCCTATCTGAACATCGAGAAAATCATAGCTGTCGCCAAGCTGGCCGGCGCGGATGCATTGCATCCGGGTTACGGATTTTTGTCGGAGAATGCCGATTTCGCGGAGGCATGCGCAAACGCGGGAATCAAGTTTATTGGACCGTCTCCGGAATCCATAAGAATTATGGGGTCGAAAACTGGCGCACGGCAGGAGATGGAGCGGAATGGGGTGCCATGCGTTCCGGGGAGTTCACAGGCGCTGCCATCATTTGAAGAAGCAACGCGGATTGCGGAGGAGGTCGGGTATCCAGTAATGCTCAAGGCCGCCGCAGGCGGTGGAGGGAAAGGCATGCGGCTGGTTCACGAACCGCGGGAATTGCGCATGGCATTGGAGGCCGCGCAGAGTGAGTCGCAGCGCGCTTTCAATGACAGCAGTGTCTATATCGAAAAGGCAATCGTGAATCCCAGGCATATCGAAATTCAGGTGTTAGCGGATGAGCATGGAAACACAATTCATCTGGGAGAGCGGGAATGCTCGATTCAACGGCGGCATCAGAAGGTGCTGGAGGAGTCTCCCTCACCTTTCGTTGATGGATCTTTGCGAAAGGAAATGGGCCAGGTCGCGGTTCAGGCTGCTTCGGCTGTAGGGTACACGAACGCCGGAACTGTGGAATTCCTGGTGAATCAGGATAAGAAGTTTTATTTTCTGGAGATGAATACGCGGCTGCAAGTTGAGCACCCTGTAACCGAGTTGGTGACGGGTCTTGATTTGGTGCAAATGCAAATACGCATTGCCGCCGGCGAAAGACTCCCAATTCGTCAGGAAGACGTGCATTTCCGCGGGCACGCAATGGAATGCCGCATTTACGCCGAAGATCCTGACAATCACTATTTCCCCAGTCCGGGAAAAATTACCTTACTGCAAGAGCCTGCTAGACCGGGGGTCCGCTTGGACACCGGTGTCTATGAGGGTTGGACAGTTCCCTCGGACTACGATCCCTTGCTGGCAAAACTGACTGCCTACGGAGAAAGCAGAGAACAGGTAGTGTCGCGGTTGTTGCGCGCGCTCGATGAAACGTTTGTCGGAGGCATCCAGACAAATATTGAGTTGTTCAGGAGAATATTGAACGATGCCAGCTTCCGGGACGGGCAGATAGACACCGCGTTTCTTGACAGACTGATGGCTTCAGGCCCGGTTGAAGCAAATCAGCAACACACACAGATAGCCGCATTGGCTGCTGGACTCTTCGCTGCCTTGAACGGCACATCAACGAGAGATTCGATCACGCAGAATCCCGTTGACGCGGCTGGTTCAGAATCGCGATGGAAACAAGCGGCGAGGACTGAGGGCCTGCAATGCCACGCAAATGATCTTCAAAATTAGCATTGGTGACACGACCTATCGGACGAAGGTCGAGCGCGCAGGCCAGGAGTGGAGATGTGAATTGGATGGGCGGCTCATCCAAGTTAAAGCCCACCTCGTCAGGCGCGACGTTATGACTCTGATCACCAACGGCAAGACCTACGAAATAAAGCGTGATCAACTGGGGAATCAAGTTCGCATCTGGATCGAAAACGTGCCGTATGCAGTAGAGGTGTCCGATCCCAGATCGCTCGCTGCTCGTTCGAGAAATCCTGATACGAGCGGGACGTCGAGGCTTCTCGCTTCCATGCCCGGCAAAATTCTTCGAGTATTGGCAACCGAGATGGAACCAGTGGAAGCCGGGCAGGCTCTTGTGGTGGTGGAAGCCATGAAAATGCAGAACGAGATAAAGTCGCCCAGCAAAGGCGTCGTACGGCAGCTAGTCACGGAAGGAACTTATGTCAACGCCGGAGATGTGCTGGCAATTGTTGAATAGAGGCTCTTGAGGACCAGGACTTACTTAGGGATGGCATTGTTTGCCAGGATTTTCTCCGCGAAGTAATTCTCCACTCTGGCCTGATCACGCAAGACTTCGTAATACGCCGCCTTTAATAACTGCTCGCGATGATCGCGAAGCTGTGAGCGGATTGCTTCCTGCACGCGAGGATCAGAGAACTCGCGCTGGCCGGCGGGCTCCTTGGCAATGAGTTTTACAATTTGATATCCAACGAACTGCTTGGTGGCCGGATTGACAATTGAAATTACCGGCGTGTACTGACCCGCCTTTAACTTCGACACGCTGTCGCGGGTGGCTGGATCAGTGTTGCGCAGTGAAGACTCGTACATAAAACCAAGGTCGCCGCCATTGCCTGCTGTCTGGGTATCTTCGGAAAAATTCATGGCCAGCGTCGCGAAGTCATCGCCGCTCTCCAGGCGAGTCAGGATCATCTGGATTTTCTTTTGTGCTTCAGCCTGATTTTGCGCCTTGCCGTTCTGATTTCGCGCCTCGGGATTAGGAAAAGGCGTCACAAATATTCGAGCCAGATGATATTGCGGCTCAATCAAATTGAATTCTGATCTGTGAGCGTTGTAGTACTCAGAAATCTCCTGATCGGTGACATTGATTTTTGACGTGACCTCTTTGTTCATCACTTTGTCAATGGTCACAGACCGCCGGATGTCCCGCTTGAAATCATCAAGGGTAATATTTTTCTCCTTCATTCGGGCGGCGAAGTCTTCGGCGCTGAAGGGAGACTTGATCTCGTTCAATTTGCGGTCCACTTCCTCGTCGGTTGCGAGCAGGCCGAGTTTTTCGGCGCGGCGCATCAGTATTTCGTTATCAATCAAATCATGCAGGATGTTGAGCTTTACGGTAGTAGCCTGTTCACCCACAGGCTGCTGGTTAGAGCCGGAAGTCTGGTTCTGATAATACTTTTCGACGTCGGCGAGGTAGATCTTATGGCCGTCCACTACCGCGGCGACATCATTTTCGCTAGTCTGCTTGTTCCCGCAACCAATGCTTCCCACAGCGACTAGCGAAAGAAGCACAATCGAAAATGTACGCAGAAACCGCGAACTCGATTCCAAAAATCCCCCCTGAATTGCAATGGCAGCCGGTTAAGCGATTTTCACCCGGCCTGACGTTGATTGATCGTTCCTATCTGGCGGCGTTGCCCGTCGGCGCGGAAGCCGCGGCTTGAGCATTCTTGGGCGGCGGAACCCCGGCCTGCTCAAGCGCTTCGTCAAATATTTTCCGGAGATCGGCAGCCGAAAGTGCCCCGTCCACTTCCTGACCGTTTACGAATAATGTCGGAGTGGCGGTCATTCCCAGAGACTCGCCTTCTTTTACCGATGCCTTTACAAAGTCATCATTCTGCGCCTTTATGCACGCCTGAAGCTTGGCAGCATCCAACTTATATTTTGGAGCACTCTTTAAAGCAATTTGGTCGAGAGCGGCAAATTGGTTATTGCGAGTGGTCTCCGAATTTACTTCGTGCTGATTCGCATGAATGTAATCCGCAAATTCCCAGTACGCGCCGTTATCCTGGGAAGCCAGGCAGTCGGCATCCACGGCCGCATGCATCGCCCAAGGATGAATTTCGGATAGCGGAAAATCTTTATACACAAAAAGAACACGATCCCCGTATTCCTTGAGCAACTCAGGAAAGAGTGTTTCGTGCATGCGAGAGCAGAAAGGACATTCCAAATCGTCAAAACTGACAACGATAACCTTTGCGTCCTTGTTTCCTCGCGTGGGGCGTCCCTTTACATCAATCTTCTTCATGACTTCGGCATAGGGATCTTTAGTCAGATCAAGCTTGGTCATGCGGATTAAAGTCTTCTTATCTTTCGAGAGAAGAAAATCGTAGGTCTGCTTTTTCTCTCCTCCATCGAAGGTGATCGTCAAAGCATCGTATTCAGGGAAATCGCTGGCTTTGAGAGGGCTAATCGTAATTTTCACATGGGGCGGTATTGAATAATAAATCCGCACTTGACGCTCCATGCGTTGGACTAAATCGGGAGGAGCCGATTGGGCAGAACATCCCAGGCAAATCAATAGGGACACAAGAATGGAACGCCGGAAAAGCATTATCAGAAACCGCCTATACATCGTGAGATACATCAGATTATCTCACAGCCTCAGCGGAGTTCAGTATGGTCCGCTCTGGAATCGAATAGAGATTTAATGAGATCGTGACAGTACTGTGTGCTCGGGATCAAGCAATACTTTCCGAGTACCCAAAGGTGAAGTTAAATGAAACTGGGTCTCCTGCCCATCGGCAAACACTCTTCCTAAGAGCACATTTCTGCCGTGAACCGCTGCGTAGAGCGGCACTGAGGTTATCAAACTTTCGGGAGCCTCTTTTTGCTGGATGACGCCGGTAATGACGGTTGAATTGTTCAGGTCTCGAAATTTTAAGCCGCGCAGCTCAATCTGAGGAATTGCCGTTCCGTTGACCCATCCCTCGTAAAACCAATCCAGCGACGGTTTGCCATCGTGCCAGGCAGAAGGCGGCAAATGCTCCGCGAAAATTCGAATCAAGTCGGCGGTCGTGACTGGCTTTGCCTGATATTGCTCTCTTAATGCTCGAAGCGCTTGCAGAAAAGGCTCGTCAGATGAATCTGCCAACGCGGCGCGGCGCATACCATTTTTCTGTTCGGCGTCGCGCATCATGGTGCGCAACATATGGAAAAGCCATGCGCCGCGTTCATAGGCGATAGTCTCGTATCCATCGGGAAATTTCGATGAAGTGAGGCGCGCACCCAGCGTCACCGGGCCGGCATCCATGAATCGCTGGCCACGGTCGTTCTCCTTTAATAGATCGTTGCGATATTTGTCCATTACCTTTCGAAACTCAGAGGGATTCTGCGACTCCAGGAGCAAAAGGGTGCTGTAGCTGGCCAATGCCTCCATGATCCACTGATCGCGATAACCGCTCCATGTGACCAAATCACCCCACCATTGATGTGCGGTTTCATGCGCAATCACTCCGGTGACCATCGTCTGTTCGACCGAAGACATATGAAGGACGGTCTTTTCATCTGCGGATAGAAATGAAAAACTGGAAAGGAATATCAGCCCCGGCCAGCCCTGGCTCACTGATCCTGGCATCTGCGTGACCAAAAGGTCGTTGTACGGATATGGTCCGAATTGAGATGCGAAGAAAGAAATGGCGCGAGCGGCATCCTCGGCGACGGCGGCAGCGTTTCCCGCCGGAGACGGCGGAGGAGGTGGCGAAATCAGCCTGGGAAGCAACGGCCTTCGCTGGGTGATTTCCGGAGGAGGCATGATATCGGCGGCGGGGGGTGGAAAGCTGCGCTCCATCTCTGAAGCTGCATACACTTCTACCGTTACCTTTCCTGCGCGTTTTGTAACGCGCCGATATTTTCCAAGATTAAATCCAGCAACCGGAATTGGACGTTCCGAGATCCAACGACTTACCTGCGCCGTGTGCTCGGCGGGCAATCCATTGTGCGGCAACGGATTCGTAGTTGCGGCTTCATCCTTTCTTTCGCCGGTGGCAATTAAAGTCCATCCCGCAGGGTATCGGAATTCCAGGTCGAACGTCGCTTTTGAAAATCCACGATTGGGATACCATGTGCCACGAGCGCCCACATAAAGCAGGCCTCCTCCCGCATCCGAGAGAACCTCGCCTCCATATGAAAACTGAAGACCAATTTTCTGGCCAGACCGCAAGGGTTCGGGAAAAACCACGGCCACGAGATCGTCGCCCCGCCGATCAAGTTGCGTTCCTTCAAGAGCTGGGTTGTGGATAAACTCGAGCCGGCGCCCATCGGCTTTCACTTCTCGAATTTTCAAGTAACGCGATAGTTCGAACAGGACGGTCCTGCCTCCGCCATGGCGAACCAGCATTTGCATACGAGCATCCGCATTAAGTTCTGTAGGAGGTTTTATTTCGGCACTGATCTTGTAGTTTGAAACCTCAACGTCTCCCTTATCATTTTCCGCGCCCGCGATATCAGCCGTCACATCGGAGTGCTGTTGATCCCCAGTGTGCTTTTGATTCTTAAACGCGAAGGATGTCCACACGTCGTAGGTGGTCTTGTCATCTACCTTTTTCAGTTGTCCCGCGGAGATTTGCTCCCTGGCGGTCAGGTCGAAAAATAGATCAAAGGCTCCAAGCTTTCGTCCTTCGACCTTCAAATGAAGCATTCGATCGTTGGGATCAATGGAGTCTTTTGATGCCTGGCTGCCAACAGATTCATTTACGGGCAGGAACCGGCTGAAGCTTGTGAAAAGCCGCAGGGCATCATCCTGTGCTAAAACTCGCGCGGCATCATTCCAGCGGGTGACGAAGGCCTGAGAATTTTCACTTGAGGGCCTGAGGAATGGTTCCAATTCCTTGAATGTATCGTCGTTAAATCGAAGGTATGCACTGTCAAATCCCTCTTCCAGGATTGCGGCACCGGTAAAAAGAGCCATGGAACCCCGTTCGGTTGAGTTAGGAGGTATTAACAAGACCTCGCCATCTCCATCAAAAAATGCGCCGGTTATTCGCCCGGCAACATCTTGAGTGAATGCTATGGTGCCGTCACTCAGCGAAATGTGAAGAGAGGAACGGTCAAGAGAGGCCTCGCGAATCTGATAAACCCGTGAACTATCCAAGCCGACCGATCGGAGCTGTTCATACAAGTCCTCCGCCGCGGATTTTTTAGAGCTATCGGCGTGATTAACCTGGGCAGCAATCTGCAAATTGCAGGCAAGCGCCAGATAGATCAGCGGGATGAAGAAGCGATTTTGGCCGGTTACCTTTGGCACCTACGGGCACATCTCCTCGTCTCTTAGAATGCACTTACGTGCGCGCATTTGTCATCTTCTTGTTGGGAGTCGGTCTCCTGGTGGTGTCTACCAAGACGCTCGCGGAGATTATTCACCTGAAAAATGGCCGCACGATTTCTGCCGATCATGTGCGCCAAGACGGCGCGCATCTCGAATACGAAATCGGGGAAGAATCTTTCGCGATCCTCAACTCTTCCGTAGATCACGTTGAAGCCGGGAACCTTACCGGAACACGCAGCAACGAATTCGGCCGGGACACTCCCGAACATTCCAGTATTTACGCCGCCGGAAAGGGTGGCAAACAATACTGACGTGGCTGACAAAATCATCCAGCACGGAGCGGTTGATACCGAAGCATTGGTCAGTTAGACGATGGAGACCCGGGGCATCGCCGCAGCGGGGTATTACATTGCGGGAAAAAATGAATTTGAGCATGGAAATTTCAGCAAAGCTCGCTCCAACTTAGAGCGGGCGCTACACTTTGACTCGAAGAATCCGGCAATCCTCAATTACTACGCCGCCGTGCTGGTGCGGACCGGTAACGCATCTGAAGCTTTGCCTTTCGCAGAGTCGGCGGTCCGCTATGCGCCAAACTCGCCGGACACCTTAGCGGTGCTTGGGTATGCGCAATTCGCAACCGATCACAACAAGGAAGCAATGATCTCCTGGAGGCAGTCTCTGGCGCTTCGCCCCGATAATGGGTTGCAGGAATATCTGAAAAAGGCGGAGCGGGAATCCACCATCGAGGCTGACTATTCCGAACGGGAAACGAGCCACTTCACGCTGAAATATGAGGGCACGCAAACATCAGAGTCACTGCGTGCGGCACTGATTCATACGTTGGAATCGGAGTATGACGAGTTGGTCAGGGAGTTTGGAGTCGCGCCCCGAGACAGCATCTCGGTAGTTTTGTACACCGATCAGGCCTTCTTTGATGTGACTCAGGCTCCGTCCTGGAGTGGCGCTGTGAATGATGGAAAATTGCGAATCCCAATTCATGGGATCACCTCCGTTACGCCAGAACTGGCAAGGGTTCTCAAGCATGAACTGGCACACTCTTTTATCAATCAGCTCTCTGGAGGACGATGTCCGCAATGGCTGAATGAAGGTATCGCGCAAGCCATGGAACCCAAGTCGCTCTCTTCCAACGGAAACCGGCTCGCGCGGCTCTTTCGTTCCCAACACGAGATCCCTTTCAATTCCCTGGAAGGCAGTTTTATGGGTTTTTCTCCACTTCAGGCGGCGCTGGCTTACGATGAATCACTCGCAGCGGTGCTGTATATCAGCCAAACTTACGGAATGAGTGATGTGCAGCGCATTCTAGCGAGATTAGGTGACGGGAGTTCAACGGAAGCGGCACTCCGTGCAACGATCCATTCCAATTATGGCGCCCTGGAAACGGAAGTGGGAAATTACCTGACCACAACGTACGGAAACTGAGCTTTATTCCGTGACCGTTGAGTTATGCAGCCGTGCGGCTCCTAAAATGTTCCACCCCACCGCTACTGATGCGCGTAAATATAGACACATAAGCCCGGCAATAACAGACAGCGCAGCGAACAGGGAAAAGCAATACCAGAGATAGAAGATATTTTTCGGCAATGTTCCGGGGATGTGAGCGGTAAGCTTCGGAGCTACCGCAATCGGCACAATGAAATCGCTTGTGTGTCATGCTAAATACCCCACACGTGCCCAAGCTCTCGAAGCAATATTATACCAACTTTAACATGTTCATGAATAATTCCCGAAGCCCGCGCGCAGAGACTAGATGGGCTAAGTTGCTCGTCGAGTTGCCTGAATCTGATCGGGGTGGCGAGGTCACCACTTCCGCTCCGAAAAACGATTACTGCGGAAAACGGTGCGCAACGTGTCGTGTCCAAAGCGCGGAGAGTGGACACGAAAAATGTCATCACGAGTCGCCTGCGACAATACATACTGGACGAACTGTATTGACGGTCAGAATTGCCCCGTGCTATAAGCGATGCCGCACCCCTATAAATCGCTTTAGTGTCGATTTAGTGTAAAGGTATACGCCCCGCGACTGATACTGGTTGCCTGAGGCCAGGTTAGACCGACACTCGCACGTGGAGGTTAAGATGGCCAGGACACACTGTTTTGCTCTCCGCTCGTTATTTTTCTCAACCATTCTTTTCATGGCCGCTTCCGGCGCCTGGGCCCAATATGGCGCAAGCATTCAGGGAACAATCCTGGATAAGTCGGGCGCGGCTGTGGCGGGTGCGCAGGTCACGGTCACAAATCAGGCGACTGGGGTGAGCCGCAATACGGTCAGCGGCGACTCCGGTTTCTATCGCATCCCTAGCCTCACTCCTGGCGCCTATAGAGTGGACGTCGAAGCTGCCACTTTCAAAAAGCAAACCACTCCCGATGTGACGGTCGCGGCTGAAGCTACCAAAGGATTGGACGTCACGCTGGAACCGGGCCCAGCGCAAGAAAGCGTTACGGTGAATGAAAGCGTTGTTGATCTTCAAACCGAAAACGCCAGCATTGGCGGGACGATCACTTCGCAACAGATTGTGAATCTGCCCGAATTTGGCCGCGATCCTTATGAACTTCTCCGATTGACTCCGGGAGTCTTCGCAGATTCGGCCCGTCAAGGCAACGGGAACTCCTCGCCGATCCCTCAGCAGGTTGGCCCGGGCGGCTCGAATAGCCAGATTTTCCAGACGGAAAACCAGGTGCAGGCAATCGCGGACGGACAGCGAGTTACAGCCAACAATTTCATTCTGGATGGTGTCAGCGTCAACAGCCTCGAGTGGGGCGGGGCCGCAGTGGTTACGCCGAATCAGGAATCCGTTGACGAAGTATCGGTCGCCGCCAATAGTTACTCCGCGCAGGATGGCCGCAATTCGGGCGCGCAGGTCAAAATCATTTCCAAGAGCGGGACCAATGACTGGCACGGAAGCGCCTTCGTAAAATTCAACGACAAGGGGCTGAATGCTTTCAATAAATTTTACGGCCCTACGAATGTGTCCCTCTCCCCGATTACTTGCGAGACCGGGACTCAAGCCAATTTATGATCACGGCTAGCCATTGCCCTACTCGCGTGGATCAGAAGTATCGCGATTACGCCGGCAGCTTCGGCGGACCTATTATCAAGAACAAGCTATTCGCATTCTTTTCCTACGAAGGCGTCCGCCTGTCGAATACAACAACCATCCGCGATCAAACGCTGGAAACTCCGCAATTCGAACAGTATGTTGATCAAGAATAATCCCGGCAGCATCGCCGCTAAAATATTCAGCACCCCCGGAATCACGCCTCGCATTTCGAGCGTCGTGTCTGAAACTGATTGTTGCTCTTTAATTCCAGGTTACGGGCTTGGAAAATGGTACGTCGCCGGGAAATGGACCACGGCCAGGCGATCGGGGGCGGTCCCGATGGAATCCCCGACTGGGGAATTTTCGACTTGACGGTGCCGAATTCGAGCACAGGAAATCAATACAACGGACGCGTGGATTACACGCAGGGCAACAACCAGTTTTTCGTGAATACATACATCGTCAGGCTCAACAGTCTCAATGGGGGCCAAAGGCCGATTGACGACTTAACTCTAACGCCAGACAGCTATGCGTCTACCATTGGCTGGACCCGGACCATAGGTCCAACCATGCTCAACGAATTCCGGGCTAACTTTACGCGCTGGGCTTACGATCAGCGACAGCCGGTGGGCCAGACAAATTTTGGGATTCCGCAAATCCGATTGTTTGATTTTGATATAGGCGCGGGGGGGCCTTCTTTTGGGTCCAACGACAGCTTCATCGGTATAGCTCAAAGTTCCACCACCCCCGGAGCGCTGGCACAGAACACTTACGGTTTGGCTGAAACTTTTAGTTGGGTCAGGAACCGCCACGCATGGAAATTCGGAGTGGAAGCCCGGCGGGAGCAGAACAACAACGATCAGCCCGGCGCAGAACGACCGCAATACCAATTTCGTGGACTGTTGAATTTTGCGAATGATGCCTGCTGTTTTTACGAGCAAGCACAGGTCAGTCCAACCGGTGGCCCTCTTAATGCGCAACGCTATTTCCGCACCGGCGATTATGCGCTTTTTGCGCAGGACGACTGGAAAGTAACTCCAACGCTGACCGTCAATCTCGGTTTGCGTTGGGAGTATTTCACTCCGCTTACCGAAGCCAATAACACGATGAGCAATTACGTTTTCGGCTCAGAGGGCGTTATCAATGGCTTCGTGTGCGGTCCGGTTGCGCCTCTGACTCCTTGTAAGAATGGTGGCCAGCTCTATTCCCCCGATTAACACGATTTCGGCCCTCGAGTTGGCTTCGCCTGGAGTCCCACTGCTTACGCGGGCAGGGTGGTTTTCCGGGGTGGCTTCGGCATCGTCTTTAACAGAAACTCCGATGTAGTTTTCGACAACATCCGCCAGAACACGCCGTACACGGCGCTGGCAACGGCCTGCTGTTTCTTCGATCCAGGGACCCAAATAATCCGAGCCAGGGTGCCACCGGAGCCCTATGGGATCTAATATCCTTTACAGCCTTGGATCGAGCACGCAAGCGACGAGCTTATCCAGTGAATCCCGCGTTTGCAAATCGGCATCGCTCCCGACGGCGCGCTTTGCACCAATGCAAGCTGCACCAGCATCAATCCGGTGCAACTATTCGCTGCTTTACCTAACGAACCGAATCCCTACGTTTATATTTTCTCCTATCAAACGGAAGTTGAACCGGCGAAGGATTTGGTGGTCAAGCTCGGGTACCAGGGGAGCAGGAGCCGGAAGCTGATACGGACGATTGATATGAATCGCTTCACGCCGGGAGACACGTTTGACGGCACGCAGGATAAATTCCAGAACGACGGTTCGAATGGACAGCCCTGTGGCCCGACTAATCCAACTTGCACGGCTCCGCACGCGACCGGAAACCCTCGATTCAGCAATCTTTTCTTCCCGTTGCCGGACGTCAACGCCAGCTATGATGCGTTGGTTGCGAGCGCCAGCCGCCGGTTTGAACATGGCTTCCAGATTGACGCTAACTACACCTGGAGTCACGCCATTGACACCGCATCATACGAAATTGGCTATCAGCAAACCGATCCCAGCAACCAACTCCTTGACAAAGGCAATTCTGACTTCGACGTGCGCAACAATTTTGTCATGGACGCACTATGGGAGTTGCCAATATTCCGAGGCCGCCATGATTTCCTCGGAACAGCGCTCGGTGGATGGACCATCACTGGGATTATGAGCAAGCACTCGGGGTACCCTTTCTCCGCTGTGATCGGGTCTTGCAACACTAACGCCGACCGCAACGGGGATGGTTATTGTCCAGACATGCCCTTCGCGTACAACGGCGGCGCACTTACCAGCCCTACCAAACAACAATGGGTCAACGGGATTTTCCCTAACCCAAAAACAGAGTTTGACACCACGACGCTTGGACCCGGCTGCCGTTGCCGGAATATCTTCACTGGGCCCGGCTACACTTCGGTTGACTTAACCGTCGGAAAAGACTTTAAGTTTCCGGAGATGAGATTTTTCGGCGCAGGCTCGATGCTGGCCATTCGGGCCAACATGTTCAACGTATTCAACATTCTAAATTTCCAGCCATTACTTCCAGCTACCGCTCCGACCGATATTATCAACACGGGAAGCTTCGGCCGGCCTTCTGATGGGCTGGCCGGCAGAGTCATCGAGTTGCAAGCGAGGTTTAGCTTCTAGCGCAGCGGCGTCAATTATTGGCGATGGCTTTGGCCGGACCCGGCACGACGGGCCCGGTTCTCAGCCAGGCTCCTCCATTTGGAAATCCCAGCATCGTTGTCTTCCGGCCAGCGACCTGTAATTGTCCCTACTGTTCCAGTCTGGGAGAGCCCTGACATTTTAGGCCGTTGCCGCTGCCAAGCCGGGATTAGGCAAAATGGGTTGGCTAAGTATTTCGCGACAACGAAACAGAATAGTCAGAGTATAATTCTCCACCATTGAACCGGTGGGTCCGGGTTCTGGGGCCTGAAAATCTGGTGGAGCAACATTTATTTTGCTCTGTTAGAACTCAGGACAGACGCGGATACTGTCGAGATTCGGTGAGGTATCCAGCCGTGAAATCGCCTCTCTCTTTCCCCGCTTTGTTGATTAGAATTTTGTTGGCGCTATGCGTTTGTTTTTTGACAACCACGGCAGGACTTGCTGCTTCTGCCCCCAGCGATTCGAGCAAGACTCCTCAAGCAAATATTTCTCCCTCGGCAGACTCGCCAGCGGTCGTGGTGATACCCGGCCCGCTGCGCTCATTTTTGCGCATGGCTGGGATCAGCCAAACAATTTCGTCCGAGGAAGTCCTACCTCTGCTTGCGCGTGAAGTTTTCTTTCTCGGCTACCGTGGCACAACGCCAACGGAATTTCTAATATTGCTCAACCGCTATGTTTCCCAGGCGCGGGAATTGTCGGCGCTTGCAGGGACCGAGACCGTAATCCGGGTATCGAACTGTGCTGAGGCAGACCGACTGTTGCACATTCTGGGGTATCGAATCCGCGAGAAATGCGGAGAGAGCAATGCATCTCTTTTTACTTCTGAACCAGAAAGAGCTTTTCTCACCATTGACTCCGGCTTCCCGTTAACGGAACTGGAGCAAACGATCCAAGGCGGAAAACCATTCGTATATGCATACTCTTCGACATCGGTCCCGGTTCTTTTCACGGAAGACGCCTGGATCACAATCAAGTCAAGCAGAAAGCAGGAATCCAAGAATCTGATTGACCGGCTCCTGCGGGATCCCGATCTGGCGCTGCTGTATTGGGGTCTGAGTCGAATGGATCAAGACACGGTGGCTGCTTTACGGACCTCTCCCGGCTTGGAAAAATTGCTTCCGTACGCCCCGCTGCTAAATTTTTACGGAAGTGAAATTTGCATTCGCTCCGGTCGCGTAGTTGTGCCTGGCGGTTCCGACGCTGAAACCGCATGGAAAGACCTGGTGGGTGTGAGTTCCGAAGCGCAGGGTGAGTTTGTGCTGCGCCTCGTCAAAAAAGATAGAGGTTGGCTGGCGGCATTCTTCGACGCATTGTCACACACGAGCCAGGCCCAGCAAGCGCACTTTACCAATGTCCGCGTCCTGAAGCCGCTATACACCGCGTTTCGACCCAGCGACGACACGGTGGGAGCAGCCAGGGGAGTATTTCGCCCCGCACCTTCGCTATTGCTCTTATTAACGCGCCTCCAATTTGATCCCGACGGGGACGTGCATGTGCCCGGAAACGTAGAGATCTGGAAAGATATTCTGCGGCAGTCGCCCGACTCCAAGAAGGTTGCCAAGTGGACCAAGGGCAGGAATAACGATCCACAACAATTGCTTGAGGCGATGCTTTCCTTATGCCGCGCTTCCACGGAATCGGGCCCGGTACAAGCTTTCCTCTCACTGAGCGAACTTGACGCCCGGCGGCCACCGAACCATTCCTTGCGGCCCGAGACAGTTCATCTGCTTGCGAGCACATTTTCCCAGTTCAGCGATCAATATCTTGTTTTTTCCGAATTTCCCAGCCTGGATGATGTTTCCATCACCCAATTTGTAAAAGTGGTCGAATCCATTGACAGGATTCACAACCACATTCTGCGGGGCAACGCGATGGGAATATTTCAGGCCGATATCGGGCTGTGGCAGATTCTTGCGCGCCAGGAGCAGATACGAAGCACGGACCTGAATCAGTCCTGGCAAAAAATGATCGCGCCTTTTTCCAATGTCAGTTCGCCGGCAGTATTGTTCAATGCTGGCCGCACGTCGCTGGAAGATGTGCTTCGCGCGGCGACCGGAGAGCCTAACAGATCTCAAGATGAAATCCTCAGCTTGCTCGCAGGCCCGGCGCAACACGATGTGGAAGGTCAACGCGTGCATGCTGAACTCGCGGATCGCATGCACACGATCCTGGATGGGCAACGCCTGGTTTCCCTGGACACGCTGCTCGCTTTGGGCAGGGGCCTCGACGAGGTCGCCCGTGGAGAAACAACTCCCGGCACATTAGTACCGCTGGCTGGAGAACTTCGGGAATTCGAGATGCCGCGTCCGATTTTCACCAGCAACGAAAGAACGGAGTGGGCTGTTGGAGTTTATAACAACCGCCATACCGATCTCGAGATGAAGGAGAATGTGGCGAAGTTGCTGGCGAGCGCACATTCCAAGGCGCAGATTGAGGACATCCGGGGCCGTCTCGCCCCCTTCCTCAGGGACACTCTCGTTGGCATGAACTACGCTTATTACGAACCACCCGGCGCGCAGATCCTGCGTGTGAATCCTTTGCTGGTGCGTTCGCATGATTTCTCGGGAGATACCGTCATTGGAATTGAGGGAGTCTGGCAGTCGCCCCACATGTTCGGGGCTGGATCACCCGCCGGTGGAGGCGCTCACCTCATCGGTTCGCTTGCTGACCTTCCTTATGTTCTCGCCGAGGTTGAGCAGGACTTCATTTCACCGGATCACATCCAGGCTCTGATTTGGAGGGAGTTAGTCCCCGGCCTTCTCACCAGCTCCATCTTGCCGCGCTGGTGGGATGTGAGTCGTAATGAACTTCATGCCGTCGCGCTTTATCAGCGGGCTGGAGAAGAACTGCTCCGGGTCTCCTCAGAAAACGAAGATGTTCGGAATAGAGTTATGGCAATACTTTCCGACCGCATGCTCCCGCAGCGGTTAGGGATGGTAGAGCGCGAAATCAAGGACGGTCGCCCCGAGGGAGCGTTTGCGACGGTAACGCCCGCCGACGTGTTTTACCTTACAGCGGAGTTCCGGCAGAAATTTCCCTCGGATTTTGGTTCTGTGGGTCCGGTAAGTCAAGAGTTGGAGAGTCTTTCGCGGCTGCATCCGACCCAGGTGTCCTGGACGCGTTTGTCGCGGGACTTTGGCACGCCGCATCCCATTCTGGCGCAGAGCTGTGCGCGTGAGCTTTTGAACGTGAAACCATTTCCGGCATTGTCTGGGTTTTCAAGCCGGCTCATGGCTGAGTCGTGGGACTCCACGAATTTGTATTGGGCGCGTTTGGCGGATGAGATGAATTATCCGCCGGTTGCGCTGAATCGCGTGGTGCCCGAACTGACACGGCGAATGGTGCAACGGATTTTTGCGACCGATACCGAAGATTTTCCGGCTGTTCTTCGGGCTATGCAAGAAACGGGAGAAGAGTTCCGGAATGGCAAAATTGCCTCGGTATCCATGACTTCTCCTTCCATACCTTGAACTGTGTTTTCAACAAATTGGCTTAACGTAAACTGCGTGGTTGGTGGACTATGACGAAAAAACAATTTCTGCTCCTCTCGTGCGTATTTGCCGGTCTCGTTTCCATTTCCGGAATCCAAACGGCAGCTCAACAGGGCGAACCGAACATTCACGTCGTCGTCGAAATGGTTCAGTTGAACGTCGCCGTCACGGACAAGAAAGGGAATTACGTGACCGGGTTGCGTCCCGAGGATTTCTCGATCACTGAAGACGGAGTTCCCGAGAAACTCGCTACCTTCGGAGAGGGTGATGGTCCTACGCGCAGATTGGTGGAAAATCTGCCACCGGATTCAGTAACGTCCGGCCAAGTAGCTGAAATACCCGGACTCCCCGGCCACGAGACGATCACCGCGCCGGCAAGCGGTGCGAACGTATTTATCTTGTTCGATACCAGCAACTACATGTACCGCGGGTTCGTTTTCGCGCAAGACGCAATTGCGGACTTTGTCCGGTCGCTGGAAAACGCCGATAGGATCGCTCTCTATTCGTACAGTCGCGACCTTTCCCGTGCGGCGCCGCTTACTTCCGACCGGTCGCAGGTTTTGCGGGGTGTGCGCGAAACCGTCGCCGGTGACGACGCCGCCCTTTACAACTGTCTTCTGTTAACCGTAAAAGACGCCGCTCAGTTAACTGGAAAGAAGGTTGTAGTAGTTTTTTCAAACGGTCCCGACAATGCCAGCATGGTTCCCCCTGAGGACGTGGCCGAGTTGGCCCAGTCAACGGGAACGAGTATTTACATGATCAGCACTCGTCTGGCGCAATTAGAGCCGGTTTCAACAGCGGTGTTCGAGCGCATGACGAAGGCAACCGGCGGCAAAGCCTACTTTGCCAAGAATTGGAAAGATGAGCAGAAAGCCTTTGCCTCAATCCGCGACGACCTCGCACATCTTTATTCCTTGAGCTATTACCCGCAGCCGAATCCCAATCATGGCTGGCGCGCGATCACCGTAAAGGTGGTTGGCGATCATGTGAAGCAATATCACATACGCACGCGCGATGGTTACCGCTGGCAGCCACGGCGGTTCGCCACGGGCGCTACGAGGTCCTCGTTGGAATCGCCTCCAGAATCGCAGGAGAATACAGGCAGTAGCCAGGTAAGTTCAAATCGTTGAAGCTCTGGAGCGCACTTCTTCGCGGACCTACTCTGGCTTAGCTCCGCGAATTTTCCTGACCAGCATCAGCAATGGATCATAGAACTCGTCAACTACACGCTCTTTGAGCGGGATGATTGCGTTGTCGGTGATGTGAATTTCTTCGGGACACACTTCCGTGCAGCATTTTGTGATATTGCAAAGACCGATGCCGAGTTCTTCTTTGAGAAGGCGAGTGCGCGATTTTGAATCAAGCGGATGCATCTCAAGCCCTGCAACCCGCACAAAGAAACGGGGTCCGCCGAAATGGTTCATGTCCTCGTGTTCGCGAAGAACGTGGCAGACATTCTGGCACAGGAAACATTCAATGCACTTACGGAACTCCTGCACCCGGTCTACGTCGGCCTGATACATTTTCCAGTCAGTTCCGGGTTTGGGGGTGAAGGGCGGAATTTTCTTGTTCACACGGTAATTCCAGGAAACGTCCGTGACCAAATCTTTGATCACCGGAAAAGACTTCATAGGCTGAACTGTGATTGGTTTATCCAACGGCAGCGAATCCATACGGGTCTTGCACGTCAAGCGAGGCCGGCCATTGACTTCCGCCGAACAGGATCCGCACTTGCCGGCTTTGCAGTTCCAGCGTACCGCCAGGTCGGGCGCCTGGTGAGCTTGAATGTGGTGGATCGCGTCTAATACCACCATCCCCGGGGCTATAGGAACCTTATAAGTGGCAGTCTGCCCGCCGTTGCGGTCCCCACGGAACACTTCAAAAACTGCTTCCGCCATTTGTTAGCTCCTTCGGTCCAGCCGTGAAATTATCACAAGGGTAGCGCAGCTGGACCGCTCCGTTTCGAACGAGAAGGGCCCCACTTTGACAGGTTGCGGAAAAATGAAGCGTCTTGCGGTTGTCTTGAAAGGGCGCGCCTTCAGGCGCGCCGTAAGACTTTTAATCTGAATAACGGCGGGGCTGAAGCCCCGCCCTTTCAAAGCTACTTTTGCCTTAGATCTCACTTTTCCGCAACCTGTTTCAGCCGTGCCGAACATTGACCCTTTCACATTTGCGACACGACTGAGAGTCGTGCCTTTCCTGATTCTTTTCAAAGCCTGCGAACCGCGAACCTGCTCTTATTTTTCTTCCGCAACCAGTTGTTTCAAGTCACCGGGCATTTCAGGAACCGGCGATTGGCGAAGAACCATTGTGGCTCCCTCGCGTGCAATCACATTATTTTTTGTCGCCCAAACTGAGTCGTAATTGGGAAAGTCAATGCGGCTATGAGCTCCCCGGCTTTCCTCGCGGGCCAGTGCACAGCGAGTAACAGCCTCCGCAACCGTGAGCATGGACTTCAGGTCCTGAGCCAGGTGCCATCCCGGATTAAACATTCGCGACCCTTCGACGCTCATGCGTCCCGCTCGCTCTTTAAGTTTTTCCAGTTCATTGAGTGCGCGGGTGAGGTCTTCTTTTGTCCGGAAGATGCCCACGAAATTCTGCATGGTGTCCTGCAAGTCTCGATGGATCGTATAAGGATTCTCCCCGCTCTTGCGTTCGAACGGAACCAGCATTTCGCGGGCTGCTTCTTCAATCTGTCCAGTGTCAACCGGAGTATTGGTCACGGTCTTGGCATGCTGCGCCGCCGCAAGCCCCGCCCGGCGGCCAAAGACGAGCAAATCGGAAAGCGAATTGCCACCCAGCCGGTTTGCACCATGTAAACCTGCCGCGGCCTCGCCAGCAGCAAAGAGTCCCGGCACCGTTGATTTCGCGGTTTCGCCTTCTACGCGAATGCCTCCCATCATGTAATGACAGGTGGGTCCCACTTCCATGGGGCCGGCGGTAATATCCACATCCGCGAGCTCTTTGAATTGGTGATACATGCTCGGCAATTTCTTCTTCACATATTCGGCGGGCTTGTGAGATATATCGAGGTATGCGCCGCCGTGCTCAGTCCCGCGGCCTTCGCGAACCTCGGTGTAGATGGAACGCGCCACCACGTCGCGCGTGGAGAGTTCCATTCGTTTCGGATCATATTTCTCCATGAAGCGCTCGCCGAGTTTGTTTCTGAGAATACCGCCCTCGCCGCGAACGGCTTCTGTGACAAGAAGTCCCTGCACTCCGGGCGGCCAGACCATGCCCGTGGGATGGAATTGCACGAACTCCATATCCATCAGGTCGGCGCCAGCGTTGTAAGCGAGCGCCATTCCGTCTCCTGTGTATTCCCAGGAATTGGAGGTTATCTTGTATGCCTTGCCGATACCGCCAGTGGCCATCACGATTGACTTGGCCCGGAAAACAACGAATCGTCCCTGTTCTCGCCAGTAACCGAATGCTCCCGCGATGCGGTCTCCGTCTTTGAACAGGCGGGTGACTGTGCACTCCATGAAAACGTCAATCCCCAGTTGCACGCCACGGTCCTGAAGGGTGCGAATCATTTCAAGGCCGGTTCGATCCCCTACGTGGCAGAGGCGTTTGAACGTGTGACCACCGAAGGCACGTTGCAAAATATCGCCGTCGGCCGTGCGGTCAAAGAGAGCGCCCCACTGTTCAAGTTCGCGCACGCGGTCAGGGGCTTCCTGGGCGTGAAGTTGAGCCATACGCCAGTTATTTAAAAACTTGCCGCCGCGCATCGTATCGCGGAAGTGAGTTCGCCAGTCGTCGGCGTGATCCACGTTGGCCATCGCCGCTGCGATTCCGCCCTCCGCCATTACCGTATGCGCTTTTCCGAGAAGAGACTTGCAAACCACCCCTACCTTCGCGCCTTGCGCAAGCGCTTCAAGAGCGGCGCGCAGGCCAGCCCCGCCGGCACCAATGATGAGTACGTCGTGGTCGTGAGTTTCGAATTCCATGGTCAGAAGAGCCTCACGTCGGTGATTGAGCCACATGCAACCAGCCTGATGTAAAGATCGGTAAGGCCCACTGTAATCAGGCTCACCCATGCGTAAAGCATGTGGCGCTCATTCAGGACGGTCAGCCACGACCAGGCAGTATGACGCGGTCCCCCAAACTTGGCGCAAGAGAAGCAATCGAGCTTCCCGCCCACAAGATGGCGGAGTGAGTGGCAAGACAACGCGTAAATCGTCAGCAAAGTGACGTTGAACAGCATAATGACGGTGCCGACGCCGACGCCGAAACGGCCATCGAAAAAGAATGCGCGAACCGCATCGCGCCACAGAAATGCCAGAAAAATAAACCCAAAATACAAAAAGTAGCGGTGAAGATTCTGAAGAATAAATGGAAACTTAGTCTCGCCGCGGTAACGGCGTTTGCTGGGTTCGGCGACGGCACAGGCGGGCGGGTCAAGAAAAAAAGCGCGGTAGTATGCCTTGCGATAGTAGTAACAGGTGACCCGAAACCCGAGAGGGAAAGCCAAGATCAGGAGCGCCGGCGACCACGGCCACCATCCATGGTGCGCGTCAATAAGCGGCGAATAGAATGGCGAAAGATATGGTCCCCATTCGTAAAATCTTCCTTCAAACGCACGCAGAGTCGCATAAGCGCCGAATGCGCCGAGCAGAATAATAACCGGTAATAATTCTAACCACCACGCATCCCGCCGCATGGTTGCGCCAAGATGGCGTTGCTCGCTCGTGGTAGAACCTGCTGACATAAAATCACCGCCTGAATGTTAATAAAGTAAACAGAAAAATTGTGTTTAAGTCAAAACTCACGGCAGACCGAACCTCACAGCATGCCTCTCTCATAATCGTGCGCATGGCCCTACCGGACGCTCTTGTTGCTTGCCCAAGCCAATCCATCTGTCCCATCCCCGGCATCAATCAGCTTCTCTACAGTCCAATCTGAAATGCGAATTACCGCAACCTTCCGGCTCGCATCGCAGGAGACATATGCGGCTTGACCATCGGGACGGATTAAAACTTCCTGAGGAGCGGCGGGGACTTCAATCGTGTGCGCGACTTTCATGGTGCGAAGGTCCACGACCGCGACTTTGTTGGCGTCTGGTATGGCTACCACAAGCCAGCGGCCGTCCGGAGTCGGAGCAGTTCCGTAACCTGTTGCGGGCAGAGGAATCCAAGCTTTCACCTTGATTCGTAGCGGCATCAATGACCGCGAGCTGTGCTTTTGCTTGGTCAGAAGTAAAAACTTCGCGGCCATCCACCGAAATCGAAATACGCTGTACCTGAGGCGACACGGGGATTACCGGTGATGGTTTTTCGCGCCGCCATATCGAAAACAGAAACGGTTCCGGGGCCAACGTTAGCTGTATAGCCACGCCGGCCATCGGGCGAAATTGCCAGCATGTGTGATTCGGGCTGGCCAGTAGGAATCGAACCAATAATTTTCAACGTCGCTGGATCAATCACACTGATCGCGTTTTCCAATTCAGTCGTGACGTAAAGCAGTCCATCCTTCGGACCAAAAACTGCGCAGTGTGGGCGCACGCCGTGTCCGAAATCAATATTGCCGACCTTCTTTCGCGAAGCTATGTTAATCACGATGATGTTGCTTCCGTCAGTCCCAGGCTTTCCGACGCCCGAGTTACCGTAAATTGGGACATAGGCCAGGCGGCCATCGGGAGACGCAGCAACCTCGTGCCCAGTGATTCCGTCTTCGGCGACGGTTGCCACTTGCCGTCCCGCTTTCGGGTCTACGATGCCGAGAGTGTGTTCGCCTTTGTTGGCGACGAGCAGGACCGCTCCGTGCCCGAAGTTTGAGGAATGAGTTTCACTGAGTCCTTGCATGGTTAAGCCAATCACGATTAGCGATACGAACAGAGATGAGAATCGCATGGCGAGCTCCATCAGCGAACGATTGCAACATTGCAACTCTGAAACATTGAAGTTTACCTCACATTCAGCGAAGGCCCTCCAAATAGATTGATTACTGCGCGCGCATCTTGCGATCCGCTGTGATCGAGTGTGAAATACTCTCGCTGTCATGCCGTCATCAGAATTGAACACCCGCCATCCTTTTGTCCAACGTTATTCGGTTATCGCCTATTTCGCGATGACTTATGCGATCTCGTGGGGCGGTGCATTGCTGGTGGTAGCGCCGAAGCTGATGCGTGGCCAGCCCATTCCCAAGCTTGATGGAATCTTGATGTTTCCGGTCATGCTGCTGGGGCCAAGCATCTCGGGGATGGTCTTGACAAAAATCGTGGATGGAAAAACGGGCCTAAGCGATCTGTTTTCGCGGATGCGGCGGGCTCGATTCCCGGCAAAGTGGTTCGCGGCGCTTCTCATTCCACCGGCACTGATTCTGACAGTTCTCTTCGGATTGAAAACCTTTGTCTCGCCCGTTTTCGCACCCAATTTGTTCCTAATGGGTCTCTTGTTCGGCGTCCCGGCTGGCTTCTTCGAGGAAATTGGTTGGATGGGCTTTGCGTTTCCCAAAATGTGCCGGAGTTTGAATCCTCTAATGGCGAGTGTGTTGCTCGGCGCGCTGTGGGGTATCTGGCATCTTCCCGTCATTGATTATCTGGGAACCTCAACTCCCCATGGGGAATATTGGTTTCACTACTTCCTTGCGTTCGTCGCAGCCATGACCGCCATGAGAGTGCTGATCGGCTGGATTTATTCCAACACGAAGAGTGTGTTATTGGCACAACTCATGCATATAAGCTCCACAGGATCGCTGGTAGTTTTCAGCGCTCCCCGCGTGACAGCGGCGCAGGAAGCAGCCTGGTACATGGCTTATGCAGCCGCTTTGTGGGTTGTTGTAGTGATAATCGCGGCACAATTCAGAGGGTTGAAATCGCAGCAAACTTCAATTCAAGTGAAGATTCCGTGACGTACGGAATGTGTGTGCGACGACTATTCAGATGCTCCGGAATCAGCACTCTCCCACTCATGGCCGCACGCGCGGCATTTCCAACCCTTGCGCTGGACTGGCAGTGGAACCCACAAACTCGCATAAGCGACCGGCTTGTAAATCTCCTGAAAGGTGACATCCAATGATTTGCACTTGGGGCATTCCGGCTGGCGATAGTCGCCCACACCTTCGATCTCAAACTCCTCGGGAATTGGTTGATTGAGCACATCGGTGGCTTCGGCCGCATCCTCTGCCCGAACTTGAAGTTTGATGCCTCCAACAGCGTTGGACCAGAGCCAGTCCAAGCGTATTAAATTGTCGTCCAGCAAAACGGCCTCAATGCCTGCGGAATTTAGATTGCCTTGCGCCAGCAGAGCTTCCGGCAGGTCTCTGAATTTAGCAATCGTTACCATTTGACGAAACTCGACTGTATCGCCGGAAGTTGGTCTGCTGCCCGGCTCTAGATTGCGACGTCGCATTTCATCGTCCAATGCGCGCTGGGCGATATCCGTCAGGGTAGAGCGATCCTCGGCAATTTGAAGTAATTCGTCATCCGTCTGGCTCGAATACATTTTCGCTAGACGTTCGAATTCGTGTTCGGGGTTAACGTTTGCCATGTCGCACGAATAATACGGGAAAGGATTTTGTTGTCAATTAAGGAGCTCCAACGACAGAATGGCCCGTGCTTTTACACACGGGCCATTCCGGTGGACTGCTTGGAATTGACCAAGAGGTGGTCACTCATCGTGGCTACCTTCGGCGGAACTTCCGGGTTGTTTTCCTGAAAACCGGCGCGACCTACGCCGGGCGGAAATCAATCCTTACTCACGGACAGTTGCGAAGCACTCAGAGCGACCGCTCTAAGTCTCAGCCACCTCACCTGGTCTTTTGGATCTACCGCTACAATCAGAACTTGTCATCCGACCACCTCCTTTCCGGTGTAATTGCAGATTAAATCGAAACGGAATGCGGAGTCAATATGAAGGAAGGGCACGAGAATGGTTCGTTTTGACTGAGCCGGTGGCGGATGTCAGGCATGTGCGTGCGGATGTACTTGTAAATAGGGACACAGGCGTGCTAACGTGCGCCCTTTGCATAAACTCGCGGCAGCGCTTCGTGAGGACGCCATTTCATGAGCCAAAATTCTATTGATACGAATCCGGGCCCAAAAAAGCACCAACCCTACGTTCCCGAAAACACGGAGATGCGGGAGCTAACGCTTCGGGCGGTGCTGCTGGGGTTGGCGATGACGGTAGTCCTCGGCGCAGCCAACGCTTATCTTGGATTGCGCGCGGGCATCACCATTGCTGCGACCTATCCCGCTGCCGTCATCGCGATGGCTGCGATGCGAGCCTGGAAGGGATCGCTGTTGGAGGAGAACATTGCACGTACCTCCGGCTCAATCGGCGAGGGCATTGCCGCCGGCGCCATCTTCACAATCCCGGCTTTCCTGATCGCGAAGGCGTGGCCTTCATTCCGTCCGGCGGATGCCTATTGGAAGTCTACAGCCCTGATCATGGTGGGCAGCGTTCTTGGCGTGCTCTTCATTTCCCTGGTTCGGCGTGGCATGGTGGAAGACCCCGAATTGCCGTTTCCAGAGTCCGTGGCGGCGTCAGAAATTCATAAAGCCGGACAACGAGGCGCGGAAGCCGCAAAATATCTCTTCTGGAACATCGGTGTTGGCGGTCTGGTCTACCTGCTTGGCCGGTTCGGATTATTTGCCGCCGATCAGGATTTCCATTTCGCGATAGGGCAGCTTGGCCGCAGTCAGGTGCGGCTTGGTCAAGTGGGCAGCCCGCAAACCGTGGCGACGGGTGGGACCGCCATGTTTTCGGCGCCAAGCATCAGCCCAGCGTACCTGGGCGTCGGCTACATTATCGGAATTCGGCTTGCAGCCCTTCAATTTTCAGGTGGCGTGTTGGCCTGGGGATTGATGGTTCCGCTGATGATGTACTTCCTCGGACCGCAGCTCCGGCATTATTTGCCCGCGGACACGCCTGAGAATTGGTCAGGAATGGCGACGTCGGTTTGGACATTCATCATCCGGCCCATCGCAGTTGGCGGAATGTTGGTAGGCGCAGCCTACACTTTGTGGGGAATGCGCAAGAGTCTCACGGCTGGACTCGGCAAAGCGTTCAGCGATCTCCGCCAGACGGCCGACGACAGAGCGAAACTCATTCGCACTGAGCGCTATATGAGTTCGAAGATTGTCTTCAGCCTGATTGGGGTGACTTTTCTGCTCATGTGCTTACTCTACATGCGCATCTCGGGGCTGGTTTGGCCAGCGGTGCTTGCCGCAGTCGTAATGCTGGTTGTCGGATTCTTCTTCGCCACCGTATCCGGCAGCCTGGTTGGGATGATTGGATCGTCCAATAATCCGGTATCTGGATTGACGCTCTCAACTTTATTGATTGCTGCCCTCCTTATGGTTTCGCTCGGAGTGTCTGGAATCTCAGGGGTGGCGGCGGTTCTGGGCGTCGCCGCCGTAGTTTGCGTTTCGGCGTCCGTTGCAGGCGA
The DNA here is from genome assembly GCA_963796015.1 of uncultured Acidobacteriaceae bacterium. Lineage (GTDB taxonomy): Bacteria > Acidobacteriota > Terriglobia > Terriglobales > Acidobacteriaceae > PALSA-188. Next base: position 140,443 of record CAWCJR010000009.1, read on the forward strand.
ATTGTTGCAGGATTTCAAGGTCGGCTACATTCTGGGAGGCACTCCCGGAAAGATTCAGATCGCCGAGTTGATCGCCGTAGTGGTCGCGAGTCTGATGATGTACTTCCCGCTCATGCTGCTGAACACAGCATTCGGCTTTGGCAGCCGCCAGCTTCCTGCGCCACAGGCCGGATTGATGGCTACCCTCGCCATGGGCATTGTCGGCGGTGATATGCCGTGGGCTCTCGTGGTGGTGGGAATATTCCTCGGGATCGCGTTGATCATGATGCGTGTGCGCAGTCCCATGCTGGTAGCGGTCGGAATGTATTTGCCTTTCGAAACTACATTCGCCATTTTTATCGGAGGAGCCATTCGCTCGCTGGGAGATTGGATGGCAAAACGCCGAGGATACAACGACGCTCAGATGGCGCGCGTGGATAATGCAGGAGTCCTGGTGGCCTCCGGATTCATCGCCGGTGAAAGTGTTTTTGGTCTGGTCTGGGCGGCGGTGATCGCTTTGTCCTATGTGCACACGCCCTGGTTGCGGTCCGGTGCGGAATGGATTAAATCAAAACAATTCTTCGAGCATCCATCTTATATAGCGGGTATCGGTGTTTTGATTGCCTTAACGGCATTATTGGTTCGAGTGCCGATATCGAGCGCTGGCGATCCGAACGAACCTGCGCCTCCAATCGCGATGATGTAAGGATTATGCGGCGCGGGCTGCCCGCGGGATAATTTGCGGCTGCGTCACTCCGATCCCCGCTTTCCTTTGTGATCCTTCGTGTCCTTTGTGGTCTACCGCCTTTTTTATGTCCGTTGCGCAAAATATTGAGTCAGTTCGCGAGCGGATTTCGGCTGCGGCCATGCGGGTTGGACGCGATCCCTCCAGCATTTCTTTGATGGCCGTCAGCAAGACTTTTCCTGCACAAGCTATTCGCGAGGCCTATGCTTCTGGGATTCGCCTCTTCGGCGAGAGTCGCGTCCAGGAATTCGCGGAGAAATCTGAAGCTCTGCGGGACTTGCAAGACGCGCACTGGCACATGATTGGACATCTGCAAACCAATAAGGCTGCGAGAGCCGCAGAATTATTTGCTGGCATAGATTCAGTAGATTCCTTGCGCCTCGCCGAGAAACTCAATTCCGAAGCGGGGAAGCTCCAGAAGAAACTGAAAGTATTAATCGAAATCAATATTGGCGGCGAATCCGTGAAAAGCGGCGTTGAGCCAGGCTCTCGGCAATTGGAGGAACTTCTTCAGGCCGCTCCAAAGCTGGAGCACTTGGAATTTCGAGGCCTCATGACAGTCCCACCGTTCTCGAATGATCCGGAGCAGGCGCGTCCATATTTTCGGAAGCTGCGCGAATTACGAGATGAGATCACGGCATGCCGGCTTCCGTCAGTGAGCATGGAGGTCTTGTCAATGGGCATGTCGCACGATTTTGAGGTGGCGATCGAAGAGGGATCCACCTGCGTGCGAGTGGGAACGGCGATTTTTGGCGACCGCACTTAAATTGTGGCCATATTGACATTTATCCAAATATGTATATAATACTGTATATATTTGGAGTCTAGATGCTCTCTGCTCAAATCGTTCCCGACCTTGGACTTGATTCAAGAAAGCTGCCGGATCTCAGCGATCCTGCGACTCGCAAGCGATTGAGTCCGGCTGCAATCGAGGCCTTCTTTAAGATTGCCGAGAATTGGGACCTCAGAAACGAAGACGCGATGGCGCTGCTTGGAGGCGCTTCTAACGGCAAGTACTACAACCTGAAGCGAAACCATAAGGGGGTTCTCACTCAGGACGAACTCACCAGAATCTCGTTGCTGATTGGAATTTATAAGGCTCTGAATATTCTTTTCAGCAGGAGGCTTGCGAATCAGTGGGTTTCACGGCCCAACAGCAACGCCATGTTTCACAATGCCGCTCCGCTTACGGTAATCCGAAGTGGAATTCTGGGCATGGTCAGTGTCCGCAGGCTGCTGGATGCTCGTAGGGGCGGCAGGTAGCATTGCCGAATACTTGTGACCTCGATCAGCGCGATACCCATCGCCTTATTCCCGCACAGTTTGCCGAGCACGGCGCGTCGGTACTAACCCGTCTTACCGGCGACGAGAACACTCTAGAGGCAATCTTCGAGCTCGATAATGCAACCAACGATCGACTCCTGGCCGAGTCTGGATTGTCACCGGGCATTGACGCGAGGGAGTTGGTATTTGGGATTCCTTCTTACCGCATCATCAATGCGGCGTTTTGTCATCCCACAATTAAGTCGCGTTTCAGTTCTTCCGATCGCGCCGCCTGGTATGCTGCGTTCAAGTTCGAGACTTCAGAGGCCGAAGTGGCCTACCATCGGCAACTTTGGCTGCGGGAAACAGCGTGGGACGAAGAAGATGTTGCGGACTATACCGATTATCTTGCGGACTTTCGCGCCGAATTCCACGACATTCGCGCGCCGAAGCAGTATGCGGATATTCTTTCCCCAGATAGTTACGTTGCCTCGCACGCGCTTGCCGCTGAACTTTTGAAATTAGGCTCCGCTGGAATCGTTTATCCGAGTGTCCGCCAGTGTGGAGGAACTTGTGTGGTTTGTTTTCGTCCAGTGCTGGTGACGAATGTTCGGAAAGGGAACACCGTTACTTTTGTATTCTCCGGCTCAAACAGTCCTCCCAAAATTCGGCGGAGGTAAAAGATATTCCGCGAATCCGACTTGTAAATGGTTTCCAGACGGAAGCGCCCGTGTCCTCGCGCAATCCCACCAAGTAATTTAGAATAAACGCTTGCCCATGAACCTTGCTGCTATTCAGGCTGCGCTGCGCGAGCGCAATATTGATGCCTGGCTCTTTTATGACCATCACCAACGCGATCCGATAGCCTACCGCGTTTTGGGATTGCCTCAAAACCTGATGGTAACCCGGCGTTGGTTCTATCTGATTCCGTCCGAGGGTGAACCGCAGAAACTTGTTCATAAGATTGAAGCAGGTCATCTTGATACCCTCCCTGGAAATAAAGAGCAGTACTCGGGATGGCAGGAGTTATTCGGAAAGATTAAGAGCATGCTTTCGGGCCATCGCGACATCGCGATGCAATACTCTCCAAATAATGCAGTTTTTTATGTTTCGCTGGTGGACGGCGGGACGTTGGAGTTGATTCGGGGATTAGGCAAAAATGTAGTGAGCTCCGGCGATTTGGTGGCATTGTTTGAAGCCACCTTGACTGAAGAGCAAATCCAAAGCCACTTTGCAGCCCGCGACAGCGTTGACAAGATTATTGCTGAAGCGTTTCGTGAAATTGGACGCCGGGTACGAAGCGGCGGTACGCACGAACATCAGATTCAATCGTGGTTTATGGAAGCATTCCACCGTGAGGGGCTTACTACGGACCATCCTCCCATCGTGGCCGTGAATCAGAACAGCGGCAATCCACACTATGCGCCATCCCCGGAGACCTCCGCTCCGATTCGCGAAGGGGATTCCGTCTTATTGGACGTTTGGGCCAAAAAGGACAAGCCCGAGGCTATCTTTTACGACATAACCTGGATGGGATTTGTCGGCAAAGCGCCATCCGATCGCATGCGGCAAATTTTTGAAGTTGTCAGCGGCGCACGAGATGCGGGGGCAAAGACAGTGCAGGATGCGGTCTCTTCCAGGAAGACGATCGCTGGTTGGGAAGTGGATCGTGCCGTGCGCGGTCATATCGAGAAGGCGGGATTTGGAGAGTATTTCATCCATCGGACAGGTCATTCCATCGGTACCGACATCCACGCCAATGGCGCAAACATGGACGATCTTGAAGTTCACGACGAACGGCAGATCCTGCCCAATTCATGTTTTTCGATCGAGCCCGGCGTTTATCTGCCGGAGTTCGGGGTGCGCAGCGAGGTTAATATGTTAGTTCGTCAACATGCGGCCGAAGTAACTGGTAAAATCCAACGGGAAATCGTAATCATCTGAATGGCAAATTCTTCGCTCAGTAAGAAGACTTCAGCGGATGCGGCGGCAGCGCCGGCGCAATCCATCAGCGTAATCTCAATCGTGGCTCCGGCAGTTGGGTGGCTTATTCCCGGGGCCGGGCATTTAATTCAGAAAAAATGGATTCGCGGTCTGCTGCTGATGGCTTCCATCGTCACCATGTTCGTCCTTGGAGTCCTGATGGATGGACGTATCTACCGGCCGAATGGCGGCGACATCCTCGACATTCTGGGTTTTGTCGGCGACGTGGGGGCGGGTGGACTTTACATCGTGAGCCTGGCCCGCGACTTGGGACAGGATCTTATAGCCCATGCTACGGCTGACTACGGCAGCAAATTTATTATCGTGGCTGGGCTGCTGAACTTTATCAGCGTGGCGGACGCTTATCATATTGCGATTGGGAAGAAATCATGACTCTCGCGCTGTCTCATTTCAATGCGGCGGTGATCTTTGCTGTATTTGCGTCAGTCGTTTTCGGAATCACACAGCGCAACGTGGCGCGGGAACAGATCCGCTATGGTTTGTATTGCTTTGTCATGTTTGTCGGCGGAGTTTTTGTCGCAGGATGGCTCATGTGGTTTCTGCGCCACTAACATTGCGGCAAAGTCACTTTGGGCCGCGCCCTGTTTTTGGAATTTCTGAGCGTTAAGCTATCTATTGCAAGATTTTTGTGGGGAATCAGCGCCTGTCGAGCATCTTACCTTGTTGAAAGCATTTAACATTCTTTCACTGAGTCTTCCAGTATTGTTTTGGCGCGCACAAGAGATCTCGCTTCCAGTATCACTGGCGGCGCGGAGGGTGGATGGGTAGGTCTGGGCCGGTCTGGGCTGGGACGTTTTTGGTACTTTTTTTGGCGGCCGGCCTATCTGGCTGTAGCAGCGGCGGTGGTGTGGCCGTGGTTACGTATCCTATTCCCGCGAACGTCATGCTCACTCCCGCTACCACCGCCTCGATGGACGTGGGCGCCACTTTAACCTTCACCGCGCAGCCCCAGGACAACGGGAACAATAACCTGACGCAGCCAGTATCATATTTTTCCAGCAATTCCGCCGTCGTCACGATTGCCGCTAATGGGATAGCCTGCGCAGGCACGTGGGATTCGATCAGCAGCCCTCAGGTGTGCACGCCGGGGCCGGTCGGAGTAGCACAAATCACCGGATCCGCTCAAGGAGTAAGCAGTCCACCCACCACCGTTTACGTTCACCAGCACATTGACAGCATTTCAATAAGTCCACTTCCGACGCAGAGCAATCCAGTCGTGCCGTGCGTTACGAAGGGCCGAACCTTTGAGTATGCGGCCAGCGCTTTTAGCCGCGGATCGGATATTACTTCTACCGTGGGACGGTTTAACTGGAACACGGTGAACGCCTCCGTTGTGACTCTCGACTCGACTGCTACCGGGCTCTTTCAGAATCAGGTACAGGCTACGGCGGGTGTCCCGGGCATTAGCACAACGTTCGCGACTGTGGGGAACTCAGTTAGCGTGCCGTTCGATTTCGTAACCTGCCCGGTTCAGTCCGTGACGCTTTCAGTGAACGGAAACAACAGCAACCCGGTGATCTTGCCGCAGGGTTCATCCCAGATAATTACCGCGACGGTTACCGATAGCCTGGGGAATGTCATCACAGGTGCGCCTTTGACGTGGAGCTCCTCAGAACCAACATCAGTATCGGTCACGGCGGGAACGGTTTCGCAGAGTACAACGAGCGGAACCGCTTCCGCAACGGCAGCCGGCGGATCTTCGGTTATTGCATCGTGCACGCCGCCCAATTGCAATATTGGTTTCCAACCCTCCCTGCCCATTTATCCGCAATCCGCTGTTGGCATTGTGGTGACTCCGACGGCTGGAAGTACAACGGCAGCGTCCGCGACCCTGTTCGTTACAAGTTCTGACTGCCAGTCCACGACGGCGTGTTTTACGACGCTCATTCCGGTCACCCCTCCGGCGAACACCCTTGGATCGGAGATCACATTGCCAGCCACGCCTGATTCCCTGATCTTCAGCCCGGACGGCACGAATGCCTTCATGGGTACTGACTTGGGAGAGCTTGGGACCAGGGGGTTAATGGAATACACCGCTTCTGCAACTGCGCCGGCCGTGACGCAGAACACCGGGGTCGTGGGCAAAATTCTTAGTATTTCTCCGGATAGTAATAACCTCATAGTCTCCGACATCGCGGACTCGAATTCGACGCCACGGGCGTTCGTTTTCGATGCCACCACTAACAGTATTACTTCAATTCAGCTTCCCTCGGGTACTACGAGCGTGGCGGCAGATTTTTCGCCCGATAGTTTGAAGGCATTTATTGTAGCGAGCAGTGGAGGGGCCAGTACCCTATACGTCTATTCAAAAGTAGATGCTTTACAGACCATCCCTCTGACCGCTGGAACCAGCGATGTCGCTTTTCTGCCGAGCGGAAATTTCGGGTATATAGCCAGTAGCGCGATCCCGCAGTTGTCGCTCGTGCCCACGTGCGACAATCCGCCGTCCTCAACTCCACCGCTGGTGGAAACGTCTGCTACCACGGCCCCGCCGTTAATCATCCGTCCGCTCGTTGATGGGAAAATGTTGACTGTGGAACAATCCGGAATTGAGTTGTTTACTCCGACCATCGGCGGGACAGGCTGCGCTTTTCCCCGTCCTTATCCCGGAACAGCCGATCTGATTGCCGGCAATCTCACAGTCAGCAATACGTCTTCATTTTTTAATCTTGGCCAGGGAAATTTCATTCCCCGGCAACTCATTATTTCCGGGGATGGTTCCACGGCCTACATTTTGGCCAACGATGCGAATAACAATCCGCTCGGCGTTATCCTTGTATTCAACATCCTCAATCATACGTCGTCGGCAATCAGCCTGGCGGGGAGCGCGATCCCGCTGCGGGCGGCGCTTACCTCCGACGGAACGGTTCTTTACGTGGGTGCCTCGGATGGAACCGTCCATGAGGTGAGCACGGTTGCGGGAGGCGACTTTCAGCAGATATCGTTTCCCTTGGGACTCTGCCGCAATGCGACGGGCTCGCCTTTTACCCCTGCTTGCAATCCAGACCTGCTCGCCATACGACCCTAGATCCAGCGCGTCATGATGCGGTCTTGGCTTTTTCCAGATCTTTGCCCACGCTATCGAGCACTCCGTTGATGAACTGCACGGATTCAGGGCTGGAGAATTTTCGGGCGATTTCGAGCGCCTCATTGATAATGACCGCGCGTGGTGTTGCAGGAAAGCCAACCAGTTCCGCTACGGCTGCGCGCAAGATATTGCGATCCACCGCGGACATGCGCTCCATGCGCCAATTGTCGGCATGGCGTTCGATCAATTCATCAATATCGGAACTGCGATCGTTCGCCACTTGAAAAAGGTCTTCCGCGAATCCCTGGACATCGTCGCCCACCGAACCGCGTTCGCTCCAGAATGTTCGCCGCACATCATCCGCGCCCTGCTTTCCCATGTCCGCCTGAAAGAGCATTTGCAGTACGAGTTCGCGGGATTTTCGGCGTGTTCCCATGAGGAAGTTGCAAGGCCCAGGTCGTGCACTTAATTCTCAGTGTACAGAAGAAATGCGTGTTGTGATGCACGCTGAACGCGCAGCAACTACTGATTTACTCCGCTAGCCAGGAATCCGCCATCCACTACCAGGATTTCTCCGTTCACAAAGCTGGCCGCGTCCGATGCCAGGAAAACGGCTGCTCCTGCCAGTTCATTGATGTTTCCGAAACGCTTCATGGGAGTTCGCATTAGAAACTCGCGTCCACGTTCAGTGCCATTCAACAGACTCGCATTCAGATCGGTCTTGAAGACGCCGGGAGCAATGGCATTCACGCAGACTCCGTGAGATCCCCACTCGATTGCCAGAGATTTTGTAAGCGACGCCACCGCTGCCTTACTGGCAGCGTAAGCAGCGACTTCAAAGAGCGCGACAAAGCTGCTCAATGAGGCAATGTTGATGATGCGCCCATACTTGCGCTGCAACATATGTCTGCCAAAAACCTGGGCGGCACGCAGCGTGCCGGTAAGATTCGTCTCCATGATCGAATTCCATTCCGTCTTCGGAGACCTCGAGAGTTGGCGTGCGCTTGGTTTGACCGGCGCAGTTGATGAGAATATCCACTTTACCGAACTCGGCAATGGCTGCCTGGAGAAGCCTTTCCAGGCTGGACCGATCCTGCACATCGGCGGGACACTGCAAAGAACGGCGACCCAGTTCCTGGATTTCTCTGACGGCAGAAGCTACAACTTCCGCGCGGCGTGACGTCGGAATCACATCCGCGCCCGCTTCGGCGAGAGCCAGCGACATTCCCCGGCCAAGGCCAGTGGTTCCCCCGACTACGACTGCGGTTTTTCCGGTGAGGTCGAAAGGGTTGAAGGGCATTTTGCTAAGCAGCGGCCGCGATTCTGCGGACGAGGTCATTCTGCTCGGCTTTACTTTCCGCGCCAATAGTGAAAGCGTCGAGAACGTTAAGGGACAGAGCATACTTCAACGCTTCATCGGGGCTGGATCTCATATCGCCCTGCCCCAGGATTTTCATGCCGACAATTGCCTTGCCCGACGCCTTCATTTCGCGCAACACGCTAACCACGGAATCCGGAGTATCGTCCATATGAGACCCAATCGGATTGATGCGAGCCAGATCTACTTCTACCCAGGGAGATTTCGCGGCAGCGCGAAGCGCTTCGATGGTGTGGCACGAACATCCGTGAGCCCGGATAGTTCCTTTTTCTTTGGCTTCCGAAAGAACATCCATCACACCTCGATATCGGTCGGTCCAATCGCCTTCCGTCACGCAGTGCATCAGGCAGATATCAATATAGTCGGTGCCGAGTTCCCTGCGAAAACGATCGAGATCGGCGCGGGCAGACTGCGGATCGCGCGCGAATGTCTTGGTCAGTACGGTCGCTTTGTCGCGCGGAATATGTTTCAGGGCCTCGGCAACATAGGGATGGCTTCCGTAGGAATCAGCGGCGTCGAAAAATCGCAGTCCCTGATCGTATCCGTTGAGCAGGAGCCTGACAATCCAGCCATTCCCAGCGCGGTCTGATTCGAATGATGACCGCCGCCGACGGTGCCCGTGCCCATCGCCAGCCGGCTGGTGCGAATGCCCGTGTTGCCTAATGTGACCGTATCATTGGCGTTGAATTTTCGGGTCAGGGGGATTGCTAATGCATTTCGGAAAAGGGATGTTGAGCCGATCCCGCCGCTCCTAAACCATACGAAGTTTTTGCGATAAACTCCCGGCGCTTCATAGCCTCCCTCAGGATTTGTTCTTCTATGTTTTACTCTCCGAAAAAGCTCTTGACAAGTTGTTCGGCCACATTGCGATCTCAGCGGAATAAGTGCCATCTACCGCCGGGCACGCAAAGAACGCCGAGAATAAGAATGAAAAAACAAAAGAATTGTAGGCTAGTGACTTTGTCTAACTCGGCGACCTTGGCGACCTCTGCGGTATAAGATTGTTCTATACCGTTGAAACCCAATATCCAGCACAATAGAGATATGCAGCTTAAGTCCGCGGAAAAGTGTAGATGGGACCTGGTCAGTCTCGGTGAAGTTATGCTGCGCCTTGATCCCGGCGATGGCCGCATTGCGACGGCTCGCACCTTCCAGGCATGGGAAGGCGGGGGGGAGTACAACGTTGCACGTGGGTTGCGGCGCTGTTTCGGGATGCGGACCGCAGTCGTGACTGCGTTGGCTGACAATCCCATCGGACGCTTGATTCAGGACCTCATCTACCAGGGTGGAGTGGATCAATCGCACCTGAAATGGGTTGCTTATGACGGCATTGGGCGCAGCGTTCGCAATGGCTTGAATTTTACCGAACGTGGTTTCGGTTTGCGGGCTCCCGTCGGATGTTCGGACCGCGGACACACTGCTATTTCACAATTGAAACCCGGCGATATTGATTGGACTAAAATTTTTGAACACGAAGGCGCGCGCTGGTTTCATACGGGCGGAATCTTCGCGGCGCTTTCCGAGAGCACGCCTCTGGTTGCCGACGAGGCTATGCAGGCTGCGCGGCGGCAGGGCACTGTCGTTTCCTACGACTTGAATTATCGCGAATCATTATGGAAGACGTTCGGCGGCCAAAAGCGAGCGAGAGAGGTCAACCGAAGATTGGTTTCGCACGTTGATGCACTCATCGGAAATGAAGAAGACTTTACTGCTGCATTAGGTTTCGAAGTCGAGGGATTGGACGAGAATCTTTCCAAACTCAGTACAGAAAACTTCGGACGCATGATTGAGCGCGTGATCGCTGAGTTTCCCAATCTGAAAATCGTGGCCACCACGCTACGCAATGCAAAGAGCGCGACCCGGAACGACTGGGGAGCGGTTTGCTATTACGAAGGGAAACTTTATCAAGCCACGCTCCGCCAGGACGTCGAAATTTTCGATCGTATAGGAGGAGGGGATTCATTCGCATCCGGGCTCATATATGGTTTCCTGACCGAACGCGGACCGCAATGGGCGGTCGAGTGCGGCGCGGCGCACGGCGCATTAGCCATGACCACGCCCGGTGATACGACAATGGCGACATTGGCCGAGGTAGAAAAAGTGATGAAAGGTGCAAGCGTGCGTGTAGGACGGTAACGCAAGTCGCTTATGGAGCTTCGTGGAAACTCCCAATAAAGCTGAAGTTCTTCAAAGAATTCACGACGTTGGTTTGATACCCGTCATTCGCGCGGAGTCTGCGGCCATGGCGCGACGCGCTGTAGCCGCAGTGTGCGCAGGCGGAATCTCGATTGTCGAAATTACTATGACTGTTCCCGGTGCTATTGATGTGATCAAAGCGCTCGCAGAAGAGTCGAGCGAACGGATATTGATAGGAGCGGGGACGGTACTCGATGCGCGAACGGCGCGAGAGTGTGTGCAGGCCGGAGCGCAATTCATTGTAAGTCCGACGCTGGACCTTAAAACGATCGAGGCGTGCAAAGAAATGGGCATAGCGATGATGGCCGGCGCGTTGACTCCGACTGAAATTTACGCCGCTTGGTCCGGCGGGGCAGATCTGGTAAAGGTTTTCCCCGCCGGCGCTGTCGGCGGACCGAGATACCTAAAGTCCATTAAAGGTCCGCTGCCACAGATCAAACTGGTTCCCACCGGCGGAGTATCTCTCAAAACTGCGGCAGCATTTATCGAAGCCGGAGCAGAAGCGCTCGGCGTCGGGACTGATCTCATTGATATGAAAGTTCTAAGAGATGGTGAAGACGCGATCATCTCCGACCGCGCGCGGCAATATATGGGTATCGTAAGACAGGCTCGCAGCGGCCATTCTTCGTGCTAGCGCCGGTCTAGCTTTGGGCAGGATTCTGGATGCTTCCCTTCAAACTGGTTTACAGCGACGATTATTATCTTCCGATTGGAACGCATGTTTTTCCTGCCGAAAAATATCGGTTGGTGCATGATCGCTTGATCGAAACGAACGTTGCCGAGCCCTCCGACTTTGTTGCTCCCGAACCTGCAACTGATGAAGACATTCTGCTGGTTCATACTCCTGAGTATGTCCGAAAACTCACGACTGGAACGCTTTCGCCTCGCGAAGAGTTAGAACTTGAAATTCCATACTCGCCAGAATTGGTTCGGGCATTCTGGCTGGCGGCAGGTGGTTCTATCCGTGCAGCGAAATTGGCGTTACAGCACGGTGTATGCATAAACATCGGCGGGGGATTTCACCACGCTTTTCCTGATCACGGTGAAGGATTTTGCATGATCAATGATGTAGCGATCGCAATCCGGGCCATGCAGCGAGATAAGAAGATTCGCGCCGCGATGACGGTGGATTGCGACGTCCATCAAGGGAATGGAACAGCCGCGATATTTGGGAACAAGACCACTTCGAGCCAGCCATTGCCTTCGAAATCGGCCTCGGTTGGGAGTTCTGGCACATCTCCAAATACGGCCGCGTGCGACGTGTTCACCATTTCGCTCCATCAGGAAAACAATTATCCAGCCTGGAAACCGCCGTCCTCCATTGATGTGAATCTTCCGGATGGCATCGGTGATGACGCTTATCTGGCGTGGCTCGATAACACATTAAGCTCGGGACTGCGTCAATTTTCGCCTGATTTGATTTGCTACATTGCCGGAGCTGATCCTTATCGCGAAGATCAGTTGGGCGGCCTGAGCCTGACTATGGAAGGTCTCAAACGGCGCAATCTGTTGGTGTTCCAGATAGCCAAGACCCGTGAAATCCCAGTAATGGTAACCTTCGCCGGTGGATATGCCCTGCGTATCGAAGATACGGTGACGATTCATTCGAATACCGTAGTCGCGGCGAGAGAAGTGTTTGCGATCTAAGAGCGTTGGAGAGGACCGAAGGGATTTGCGGTGTTGAAATCCGCTTTGAAATGGCGGGGCTTTTAACCCGCCGATCATCGCAATCCGGTATTTACGGCGGGGCTAAAACAAGCTGCGGAAAAATGGCACTTCTTGCGATTGTCTTGAAAGGGCGCGCCTTCACAGGCTGCGGAAAAAGTCTTGGGGGGTGCCGCAGTTTATACGAGACTTTCCACGGGATATGCTGATAAGAAGCAAGGATGCGAGGAAACGAAGAGCAACAAGGGGCGGTATTCAGCTACGTAAACGCGGAGCAACGGATTGCGAGCGGGCACCCGCTGCGGCGGATTCGGGAGATGACGGACGAGGCGTTACGCACATTGTCGTCTGAGTTCGACGGATTGTATGCGGCGGGCGGGCGTCCATCGATTGCGCCGGAGAGGCTGCTGCGGGCGTTGTTGCTGCAGGTGCTCTATCGCGGCGGAGCGAGCGGATGCTGATGGAAGAGATGAACTACAACCTGCTGTTCCGCTGGTTTGTGGGATTGGAGATGGATGACGAGGTATGGGACGTGACCGTGTTCACAAAGAATCGGGAACGGCTGGTGCAGGCGGAAGTGGCGAAGAAGTTTTTAGAGGCGGTAGTGGAACAGGCGCGAAGAGCGGGGCTTACTGTCGGATGAACATTTCACGGTGGACGGAACGCTGATCGAAGCCTGGGCGAATCGGCGCAGCTTTGTGGAGAAGAAAGATCCGCCGCAACGCGGGACGGGAGCGCGGGGACGCAAGCTGTTGCGCGATACGCATGAGTCGAGGACCGATCCGGAAGCGCGTTTGTTCCGGCGCAGTCAGACGGCCGAGTCGCGGCCAAGTTATCTGGGGCACGTGATCACAGAGAATCGCAATGGCTTGGTGATGGCGGCTTGCGTCACGCTATCGAGCAGCAAGGCGGAACGGGAGGCGGCGATCACGATGTTGCCGCAGATCAGTGATGGGAAACGGCGAATCACGCTGGGAGCCGACAAAGGATATCAGGAGCGAGACTTTCTGGAGCAATTACGCAGTTGGCGAGTTGTACCGCATGTGGCGGAATACGCGGTGGAGTCGAAACACTGGCCGAACTGGTTGCGAACGGAAGAGCGAGAAGACGCGGGATATGTGGAGAGTCAGAAAAAGCGGAAGCGGGTGGAACAAGTATTCGGCTGGATGAAGCACACGGCAGGATTGCGGCAAACCAAGTTTCGCGGACGGAGACGAGTGCAGTGGATGTTTCAACTGGCGGCCGCGGCACTGAATCTGCGCCGCATGGGACGTCTGCTGCCGCAACCCGCGTAATGCCGCGGGCAACCGTGTCTCTGGCGGGAGGAATAAATAGCAGAGCAGCACGCAATCGGAGGATAAACGAGGCAGGGGAAAAGCTTGGCACGGAAAATTCTAGCGGAGAAACATCTCATTTTTCCGCAGCCTGTTCAGGCGCGGCGGAAGGCTTTTGATCTGAATAACGGCGGGGCTTAAAAGCCCCGCCACTTCAAAGCTACCTGCGCCTCAGAACGCACTTTTTGCGAAGCTTGTGAAAGCCACGCCCCTCCAAGGCTCTATTCGTTTCTCCCACTGCAACTCACACTCCAATCCCTCAAACCGCCAAGCCACGAGTTAAGTTGCACAAATCCGATTCCTGCTATACTTCCAGCCGCATTTGACTGTTCTCCAACTCCGGCACTCTAGCGGGACAACCAACCAGCTTCCGCCGAAGCCTGCACAATCAGATAGCTCACTCTGAGGCTCCTCCCGTGAAGAATATTTTTGTAGGTAACCTGGATTTCAATACGTCAGAAGATGACTTGCGCCAACTCTTCGCTGCTTACGGACAAGTAGATCGCGTAAGCATCATGACCGATCGCGATACGGGACGCTCGCGCGGATTCGGATTCGTCGAGATGACGAATGCCGAAGAAGGCGAAAAAGCAATCGCTGCCCTCAACAACAGCCAAGTTGGAGGCCGCGCAATCAACGTTAACGAAGCGCGTCCGAAAGTAGAGCGTGCCGGCGGCGGCGGAAGAGACCGGGGCGGGGAGCGCGGAGGACGCGGTGGTGGCGGGGGCGGGCGTGGACGTTACTGAGCAGTGGGACGCTCAGGTTCGAAACGGGGGCTTTCCTTCGCATCACTTCCCCGTCAGAAAAGTCATCAACTGAACGCGGGTGAAACCTGCTTCCCTTAACAAGGAAAGCAGAGTCCCCTTGGGAATGTCGCGATTGTGACGCGGCACGACCGCACGGCTTTTCGAAAACGGATGATAAAAGATGAAGTGGCTTCCGGACGCATGGTCTAGAACAAAACCATTCTGCTCCAAAAACCTGATGACTTGGCGAGCTGTAACGGCGGGTAGTTTATTCACGCTATATTAAAGCCCGGACGCTATTTTCTAGTGGGAATACTCCAAGTCCAGTGAAGCAACCAGTGTTTCGTCGTCAGTCGGGATGGGCTCTTTGTGCTTCTTGAGACTCTTGATGTAGCCGGATATGGCGTCCTTCGCCATTTTTCGAGCCTCTGCCAAGGTTCGTCCGTGTGTGACGCAGCCTGGCAGGGCTGGCACGATGGCGGTAAACCCACCCTCAGGTTCGGGCCGTAGCATGATGTTGTAATGGTAGCGTGCTTTGGGCATTTGGGCCATATTACTGTGCTAAAGAGGCACGGTCAAACCAGTGGAGGACAGCCAGCACTCTGCCGCGTGTCACCAAAGTGGTATTGCAAATCGGCCGAAGAATAACCACACTCCTTGATCGGTAAATATATGGTAGCAAATCAAGTTCTGTTGCTGGTGCTGGTTGGAATGCCTCTTATCGCGAGTGCGAAGAGTAAGGACAATGGCCGCGCGCCGTGCGCTACGACGTACTCGGTCATTGAGGAGGACAAGCTCGGAAACGTCCAGCAGGGGATATCTGATCCGAAAAACCTGAAGTGGGTCGACAAGGACCTACAAAAGAAATACCCCGACGTCTGCTATGTGGCCCCAGATCCCTCAGTAAAGACAGTTTTTCTGATCACCGTTACACCTGCGACATAGCACGGGACGAGGGTCGAAACTGATACTAGCACTTCACCCACGGCAGGGACCGTCTCTGATACTTCGGGCCAGCAAGTCGGTACCTATGAGGGTACACAGACAACCACCTCATCAACCGCAGTTCCATACAGTTTTAAGTACGGCAAGTTTTTGCTTACCATCGAAACCTTCGGGATTGACAGCAAACCGGTTGTGCGCCGAAGGTTCCTCCAGAACGGAATTTACAGAACAATGTACGGGGTACCGCTTGGCGGGCGTGGGCATCATCCAGCTAAGGCGCTTATTGAAGATGCCGTGAAATGGATTCACTCCGGTGGGTTGGAGGATCCGCTTCAGAACGTCCGATAGTTTTGGGTCATTAGCATGGACCAACCTCGCTAGCTCGGACCTGGCCCAAAAGACAATCTGATGGGGAAGTTCAGAACAGAAGATGTTGAGAAGTTGCTAGCTTCGTGTCACCGATGTTGTTGCGTCTGCCATCGCTTCTGCGGCGTGAAGATGGAGATCGACCACATAATCCAGCAGTCGGACGGCGGGCCAGACACCCACGAAAATGCAATCGCAGTTTGTTTTGAGTGCCACGCTGAGATACATAGCTACAATCCAAACCATCCACGGGTCGGAAGTTTCAGCCCGGCGAACTACGGCGACACCGGGATCAATGGTTGTCGATTTGCAAGGACCGTCCCGAAATATTTCGGAGCAGTTCTTTTGCTCGTGCCGAGGTCGGTCCGCTGCAATCACTGATCGACGAACTTGAGTTCAACGAAGCTGTCACCGCTGTCCCGCCAGGGCAGGATCAATTCTGTCTGTTCAAGGAGCGACAATTCTTGGAAGCGATGCGAGCCGGCAGCATCGCTACGCTCCAAGGCGAATTGAAGCATGCAATCATTGCGGCCTACGTTCAAATGGGTCAAGCAAATCACTTAATGAACGCCCAATTAAATTCGCACAATCCGAATGTTCTGGGAGATTTATACGAGCGGGCGTTTGCGAAAATCAGTAGTTCTAAAGAAGCGGTTCAAAGGGCTAAGCGGGAACTGCTCAAATTCCTGGGCAGCGAGGACTGAGGCTAGAAAGCCGCGCATTTATGTCGTCGCGTACATTCCCCATTGGCAATCTATGATCACCACCTGAGGCCATCTATAACTCGCCTCACAAACCCACTTCCTGTCCGTAGCCCGCAAAACTCCAGCGACAAGGCCGCGCGCGAAACATCATGAGGAAGTGAACGGGGAAATCCGCATTGGTCGGTGGTCTGGAAAGGAACTGCGAGACGAATTGTAAGAGCTTGATGATCTAGAGTAATCTCGCAGATATGCCCTTAAGCATTCAGCAAAGGCAGGCCAGCGTCTCGCATTTTGTGCTTGATCGGCCAAGCCATAACCGTCAGCCCGGAAACGGTAAAAATCTCCCTGGCCCTTGGCCCCATTCGTTTTGGAGCCTTTTCCCAATTTCTTGTCAATAGCTAAATCGGGGTCAAAAAGTGCGTAAGTCATTGCATCTAATCCAAATATAGTTGCTCGAAACGTGGCGCATTTACCCCTTTCAACCTGCTATGCTTGAAATATAGTGATTTTTGAAGACGCGGCTCCTTTTGGGGCCGCGTTTTTTTTGACCGAGACTCACAACTAGACCTAGAAAAAGGATTCTATGAAAAATGCCGGGGAAAGCATTAAACACCCAAAGCGGAGGGGCGAATGGGCCGAAATATGCTTTTTGAAGCGCGCCGCCGAGCTCGGGATTCAGGTGAGCAAGCCGTGGGGGGACACTGCAAGTTACGACTTCATTGTCGAGAAATCACAACATACCTCGCGGGTGCAGGTGAAATCCACCATGCACCGCCGTAAAACCGCATACGTGTGCAAAATCCTCAACTACGGGAGTCGCTCTTACGCAGGCAATCCTTTCGACTTCGTGGCCGCTTATCTGATTCTCGAAGATATGTGGTATATCATTCCCGCCCGCTTCATCGTTGGAAAAACCTCGATCGAATTCTTTCCCCGGTGCAGGCGGTCAAAGTACGATTCGTTCCGTGAGGCTTGGCACTTTTTGCTGCCGCCGGAATCCTCGCGCAAGGGCTCTATATCCATTCAGGCTTGCGTAGAACCGGAAATAGGTTTTATTTTGCCTATTCGACACTCTCAAGGCCAAAGGCTCTTGGGCGGAATCTAGCGTCTGGCATGCTTCGGGAGTCGTCGGCTCCGCCAATCATTTACAATACCCAATTCCTTCCAACTCAGGACTTCTCAACTATGCATCGCTGGTCACAACTCTTTATTCCTACTTTGCGCGAAGCGCCTGCCGACGCTGAAGTCGCCAGCCATAAATTTTTGGTGCGCGCAGGATACATCCGTCAACTTGCCGCTGGAATTTATTCTTATCTTTTTCTGGGGCAGCGGTCTTTCAACAAGATTGTTGCCATCGTCCGTGAGGAAATGGACGAGATCGGGCAGGAATTCTGTTTGCCGGCATTGCATCCGCGAGAGATTTGGGAAGCCAGCGGCCGCTGGTCGGTTATGGGCGACAATCTGTTTCGCTTGAAAGACCGCAAGGGCGCCGACCTTTGTCTCGGAATGACTGAAGAAGAGGTTATGACCGAGATCGCTCGCAAAGAGCTGCGTAGCTATAAACAACTTCCGCAAATCTGGTATCAGATCGCGCCAAAGTTCCGCGACGAACCGCGTCCGAAATCAGGGTTGCTTCGAATCCGCCAGTTCCTGATGAAGGATTCCTATTCGTTCGACATTGACCCTGCCGGACTCGACATTTCGTACCAGAAACACCGCGACGCCTACCGCCGGATTTTTGACCGCTGCGGCCTGAAATATATGGTGATTGACGCTCACTCGGGCGCGATGGGCGGATCGCAATCCGAAGAATTCATGGTGCGAACGCCGGCCGGCGAAGATCAGATCGTGAGTTGCGATAACTGCGGTTACGCCGCCAACATGGAGAAGGCAACTTCGAAACTGGAGGCAGTACAGGATCTGAAATCGGAAGGGAATGGCAATCCGTTAGAGGTGCACACTCCCGGCCAAAAAACTATCGAAGACGTGGCGCGTTTTCTGGGAGTATCGCCGAAAAACAAAATCAAAACTCTGGCCTTCATGGCGACCGAGAAAGATAGCAAGACGGGGAAATCAACACTCCGTTCGGTCGTCCTGCTGATGCGCGGAGATCACCAGATGAATGAAGCCAAGATGTCCACCGCCCTGGCCGGAAGAGAAACCCGTCCGATGGAGGCGGCAGAGATCGAGCAACTTTTCCACTCTCCGGCGGGCTTTCTCGGACCAATAGGAATTCAATGGGCAAAAGATTTGAAGAGCTCGGAGGGTCCGATTTTATTTGTAGATGACGCGTTGAAAGGCCGCACCAATCTCATCTCGGGAGCCAATAAAGAGGATTATCACCTCAAAAATGTAACACCCGGCGTCAACTTCGAGCCGACCGCATACGCCGATTTGCGAAGCGTGGCTGCCGGCGAGGCTTGTCCGAAGTGCGGCTCTCCGCTTCGCATAGATACGGCCGTCGAAGTCGGCCACATTTTCAAGCTCGGATACAAATATGCAGAGTCCATGGGAGCGCGCGTTCTCGACAAGGGCGGCAAAGAAGTGACTCCAATTATGGGAAGCTATGGAATTGGCATTGAGCGTATTTTGACGGCTGCGGTCGAGCAGAGCAATGACGAGAATGGCTTTTGGCTGCCGCCGCAGATTGCGCCGTTTGAAATTGTGGTTACTCCGACCAACGTATCCGACGAGAAGCTGTCAGACCACCGCGCTCGATATTGCAACCGCCTGGAAGCCGCTGGTTACGACGTGTTACTCGACGATCGTGACGAGCGTCCGGGAGTGAAATTCAAGGACGCCGACTTGGTGGGCATTCCCTATCGTGTCACCGTGGGAAAGAAGGTTACCGAAGGCACTGTGGAGGTCGTTCTACGCTCGACACGCCAAATGCAGGATGCTAGCATCGCGGCAATAACGGAATACTTTCAGCAGAATTTAAGGTCTGCGCGCTGAAGTAATCTTGGCCGTACGGCGGGAGTGATATGGGAACGATCAAATTGGCCTTTGGGATATTCGTGATCGCGGTCGGGATCTATATGGGAATAGAAGTGATCCCGCCATATTATTCAAACTATGAGTTTCAGGGCGACATACAGAGTGAAGCACTCACCAGCACGTACACTCCCAAGTCTGAAGCTGATATTCGCGACGCCGTTTTTAAGATAGCCAAGGGCTATGAGATCCCTGCTTACTAAAGAAGGTATAAAAGTTCAACGTGCCGGCGACCAGAATTCAGGCACCGTCACGATAGACGCGCCTTATACCGTCCATTTGGATCTTCCTGTTTTTCCTTTCGACCTGCATTTCGATCCCAACAGCCAAAACAAGAGTCCTTTCTAAGCGTCCGTCCTGATTTAGAATGAATGCAGTTGCCGCTTGAGCCTTAGGGATTTCTCCAGGATTCGCGCTGCTTTGGAGTAGCCCGGTCCGCGGCAAAGGACATCTAAGTCGGTCAGCGGTTTCCTTTCAAAGTGGCCATTAAGCTTAAATTCCCGAAAAAGAAAAGCAGTGGGAAAGCCGGCAGACTCTTCCTCTCGCAGGATCCCGTCATAAGAGCTGCGCTCTTAGTATTTGTGACCTTGGCTGTGGCTATGATCGGATTTTTCTCCTACTACTATGTAAAGTATGACCGAATCATCGCCCGCCGCTTTAAGGGTGAGGTGTTCAGCAACTCCGCAAAAATATACGCGATACCGTCCCGCCTTTATCTTGGCGAGAAAATAGAAACCCGGGAAATATCAGCCCAATTGCGGCAAGCCGGGTACACCGACAAGAACGGCAAGTCGCCGATCGGAAGTTATCGCCTGCTAACAGGCGGTATCGAGGTTGAGCCGGGGCCAGAGTCTTATCACAGTCCGGAGACAGCGACCATCCATATCAGCGATGGCAAGATAGTAAATATCACCGGACGGTCTGGTGATCTGGAAGCCTACGAACTCGAACCGCAGCTGATCACATCGCTTTTTGATTCGGAACAACGGTCCAAACGACAAGTCGTGAAGTACGCCGACATTCCAAAGCTGATGGTGGACGCAGTATTGGCAATCGAAGACCGGCGTTTCTTCGAGCACAGCGGAGTTAACTTCGTCCGCATGACCGAGGCAACTTTCATTGATCTGACCCGCCAGCTCGGTTTAACCCATCAGCGTTTTGACCAGGGCGGTTCCACACTTACCATGCAGCTCTCGCGCGGTTTTTTTCTCACTCCCGAAAAAACCGTTAAACGAAAGCTCATTGAAATGTTGATCGCCGAGGAAATGGAACAAAAGTTCACCAAACAGGAGATTTTTGAGATTTATGCAAACTGGGTGCCCTTGGGCCAGCGCGGGTCGTTTGCAATCAGCGGCCTAGCCGAGGCTTCACAGGCGTATTTCAACAAGGAACTCAAGGACCTGACTCTCCCCGAAGCCGCTATGCTCGCCGGAATCATTCAAAGGCCCAGCTACTTGTCTCCTTACCGGCATCCGGAGCGAGCGCTGGAGCGGCGCAACCTGGTCCTGGACAGCATGGTTGAAACTCACGCCATCACGAAGGAACA
This sequence comes from uncultured Acidobacteriaceae bacterium, assembly GCA_963796015.1. GTDB lineage: Bacteria > Acidobacteriota > Terriglobia > Terriglobales > Acidobacteriaceae > PALSA-188. The sequence goes on from CAWCJR010000009.1 coordinate 161,336, forward strand.
GGCGGACCGCGCAAAAGCCAGTCCATTGAAGATGGCGCCTCCCAACGTCGAGGCAAGCGACGCGCCTTATTTCGTTGATCTGGTTCGCGACACATTAATCGGTAAGATGAACGAACGCGAATTGAACGATGAGTCTTACCGCATATACACGACGCTTGATCCCAACCTTCAGAATGTTGCGGCGCAGGCCGTTGATGCGGGGATGAAGCTGGTGGACGAGCAAGTGAAGAAGCGCCGGACGAAGCGAGTAAAAGTTGGCAAGAATAAATACGAAATAAAGGTTGAACCTGGTCCGGAAGCGCAGGTCGCTCTCATCGCCATGGATCCCCATACCGGCGAGGTGCTGGCACTGGTCGGCGGACGAAATTACGGGTTCAGCCAGCTAGACCACGCCGTCGCGAAGCGCCCTACGGGGTCCATCTTTAAGCCGTTTGTTTACGCCGCAGCCATCAACAGCGCCCTGAGCGGCACGACTCCGGCATTTACGCCCGCGTCTATTGTAGTTGATCAACCCACCACGTTCGCATATGGCGATCAGATTTACGAACCGCGAAATTATAAAGAGGAATACCACGGCGAGGTGACGGCACGATATGCCCTCGCAATGTCTTTAAACAATGCAACTGTCCAAGTCGCGCAGCAAGTGGGCTATGACAAGGTTGCGGATTTGGCAAAATCTGCGGGAATCACTTCTGTGAAGCCTACTCCAGCGATGGCCCTCGGTGCCTATGACGCCACTCCGCTGGATATGGCGGCAGCCTACACCGTTTTCGCGAACGCCGGGATACGACTCTCCCCGGTCATGGTCAACTCGGTCCGTAATTCGACCGGGGACGTTGTCATGGATTTCCAGCCCGAGAAACGCCCGGTGCTTGATCCGAGAGTGGCTTTCGTAATGACTGACATGCTGGCGGGTCCGTTAAACTTCGGCACCGCATTTGATGTACGCGGCAAATATGCATTTAATGCTCCAGCGGCGGGGAAGACAGGAACCTCGCATGACGGGTGGTTCGCGGGATATACCAGCAATCTGCTCTGCATTGTGTGGGTCGGATATGACGACTATAGCGATATCCGGCTGAGCGGAGCCCAAACGGCCCTGCCGATTTGGGCTGAATTCATGAAAAAGGCCACCGCTTTACCGCAATATTCCAACGTAAAGGCTTTCGCTCAACCGAGCGGCGTGGTGGACGTTCAACTCGACAAGACAACGAACCTGCTGGCAACCCCCGCATGCCCTCAAACGTACACGGCGGCTTTCATTGCCGGAACGGAACCCAGCACGACTTGCGACCAGGGCGGCGTTCACGGATTCTTTTCAAAAATATTCGGGTTGGGAAATGACAAGGCGCTTCCGCCGCCGAATTCGGGGGGAGCAAATGCCGCCGCAGCGGATCCGAACGCGGTAGGCGCTGACCCATCCAAAAAGAAAAAAGGTCTGTTGGGTAAGATTACGGGTATCTTTAAGAACGATAAAACGGCCGACCCTCCGGCCAAGCCGCCCGGAGGCGACGACGCCAGCCCTCATTAACCGAGAGAGTTGGTTTCGCCGGATGATCAACATGCAGCGATAAGTGCGGCCTCGGATCTTTTATTGGATCTTTAGAGGTGAGTTATGTGTCGCGGATATTTTTGGTTCCTCGTCATTGGTTTAATCGTATTAATTCAAACAACTTCTGGCCCGACCGCGTTGTTCGCTCAGAGTGCGCTGTCGGGGCAAGTCGAAGTATCGCCACCTGGCCATGGGACTCCCTTGGCGTCGGAGTCGGCGGAACAATTGGAACAGACTGCGGATCTCATGCGCGCCAGGAAATCGTATCTCGACGCTGTTGACTACTACAAAGCGGCCATGGCAAAGAGTCCGAACAATTCGCGGCTCTACAACAAAGCTGGCATCGTGGAACTGGAATTACAGAGATACCGTGAAGCAGGGAAGGATTTCAGCCACGCCATAAAGGCCGACCGGCAATCTGCCGACGCATATAACAATCTTGGTGTCGTTGATTACCTGGAAAAAAAGAATGGTAGAGCGCTCAAGGAATACAAAAAAGCCATTGAACTGAGCGGCAGTTCGGCATCGTTTTACAGTAATCTCGCCGCAGCATATTTTTCTCGCAAGGAATTTGAAGCCGCAACCGTCGCATATGCCAAAGCACTGCAACTGGATCCCGAAATTTTTGAGCACACATCGGCAAACGGAGTGGCGGGCCGGATTTCATCTCCACAAGACCAGGCTCATTACGACTACGTGGTTGCAGGCTTGTACTCAAAAATGGGCAATCTCACCCGTTCTCTGGAGTATCTGCGCCGCTCTATGGAAGAAGGATACAAAGGTGTGCAAGACGTTTACAAAGACCCCGAGTTCGCCGCTTTGAGAAATGACCCGCGCTTTACCACTTTGATGGCGTCACACCCGGCCGCAATCCCCGAGTAGGAGACAGGTAATTTTTGTAGGACTGCAAAACTTTTTATGCTGCTCTGGGTTCAAGTGAGGAACCGCTCCTGAAAACACAGGGTGAGTAGGGAGATAAAATCCGCCGGCGATGAATCCTAGCGATCCAGCCGGCGGATTTGAAATTTCATATTTCCGCTACGTCATTTTGATTGGCTGAATGCTAAGTGACAACAGTCGCTTTCTTTGAACTCCTCTCGCCAATATATTTCTCCACGACTTGCTTCCATTTTCCTTGAGCCTTGAGGATGTATTCGACCGCGTCCCGCAAGGCTCCATCTCCCCCACTATGGGGAGTTACGTAATGGGCCTCATCTTTGACTTCGTCGCGCGCGTTGGCCACCGCGATTGCGAATCCGCAGTTGCGCATCACAGGAAGATCAATCACATCATCCCCGACAAACGCGGCCTCACTGGATTTTATTCCCGCGCGTTTAATGATCTCTTCAAAAACCGTCAGCTTATCCTGAATCCCCTGATAGACAAATTCTAGTTTTAAGTCGCGGGCTCGAAGTGCGACCGTCTCGGAGATGCGCTTGGTAATAAGCCCGGTCTTAATTTTTCCCAGCCGCGCCAGAGATATGGAAGTACCGTCATGGGCATGGAAGCCCTTCGCCTCGATATAGGATTCGCTGTGCAGGCCGAAGCCTCCTTGACCGCCGTGCTTCGCTGACTGTTGTTTTATGGATTGCTGAATTCCGGGAGGCGCCGGGAAAATATAGAGTTTGCCGTCAGTGAGGACGCCATCCACGTCGAAAAGAAGAAGTTTAATTTTTTTTGCGCGCTTCTTAGACATGGCGGGATTCTAGCATTCGCAGGGGTTTCGCAATGGCGATAGAAAACCTCAACGCTCATGGCGGATTCTAAAGAAACGCCAACATATTCTTTTCGACGTTAGAATACTTTTATGGCCCTGGAAGAATACAAACGAAAACGCCGCTTCAAAGAAACGCCTGAGCCTCCTCCCAAGCTGGGCAAGAAGGCCGGCAACCGGTTCGTGATCCAGAAGCATCGAGCTTCTCATCTTCATTACGATTTTCGTCTGGAGATGGAAGGCGTGCTCAAATCGTGGGCTGTTCCTAAGGGACCATCGCTTGACCCAGCGGACAAGCGCCTCGCTATGCAGGTAGAAGATCATCCGGTATCGTATTTTGATTTTGAGGGCATTATTCCCGAAGGCAATTACGGCGCTGGCACCGTAATGGTGTGGGACGTGGGAACATGGGAGCCGCTTTCTCCTGAACCGGTGAATGGAAAGTACGTGCCCGGCACTGCGGCAGAAGCTTCCGTCATGCTCAAGAAGGGCGACTTCAAGATTCGACTTCAAGGCAAACGCATGAAGGGCGACTTCGCGCTGATTCACATGAAAGGACGGCGTCCGGGAAGCAAGGGCACGGAATGGTTGCTGATCAAGAAGCATGACGATGAAGCGGTCGAGGGATACGACATAAATCAGTACGATAGTTCCGTTTTATCCAAACAAAGCATGGCCCAGATTGCAGGAGATGATGCCGCCGCGGAGTGGGAGAGCAACCGCACGGCGTCGCGAGGGAAGTTGAAGGCACCGTGGCTGGCGGAGACTCTGGCCAAGTTGGATAAAAAGAAAGCTGCGTCCGCGAAGCCGGCCCCCGCGTCAGTAAAAAAAAAGAAGTAAGTGCGAGACGGAGACTCCCTTCGACAGGCTCAGGGCAGGGTTCGTCCGCCGCAGCTGAACTTCCTCTCGAATCCGAAACACGGCTCACCAATTCGAAGACAAAATTAACTTCAAAGATAAAATCAACGGTGCCGGACAAGAGTGTCCACCCCACACAGGCGCTTAAAGATCTAGAGGGGGCGATGAAGCGGCCAGCCCCATCTGCGATTCACCCCATGCTCGCAATAGCGACCGAAAATCCTTTTGACGATCCGGCGTGGCTTTTCGAAATTAAGTGGGACGGTTATCGCGCTATCTCATTTATCGAAAATGGCCGAGTTCGGTTGGTCTCCCGCAATCAGAACGATCTCTCCGCGCGATTTCCCGAACTTCAGGAATTGCCCAAGTTCATCCATGCAAAAAGCGCAATTCTTGACGGAGAAGTCGTTGCATTGGACGAAAAAGGACGGCCCTCATTCAGCCTGATGCAGCAGCGAACTGGAATTAAAGCTGGCGGGAGGCGGACTGCGGTGCGCGCCGACGTGCCTATTATCTATTACGTTTTTGATCTTATCTATCTCGATGGATATGATCTGCGACGCGTCTCGCTTGAAGACCGGAAACGGAAGTTGAAAGAAATTATGACTGGCAGCGATATTCTGCGATATTCCGATCACCATCCCAACCGGGGACTGGCGCTCTTTCAAGCAGCGAAAAAACAAGGACTCGAGGGAATTCTGGCGAAGCGCGGCGGAAGCTGCTATGAGGAACGAAGAAGCCGCGAGTGGCTCAAAATTAAAGTCACTCAGACCGTGGATTGCGTTATTGGAGGATACACCGATCCGGAGGGCAGCCGGTTGCACTTCGGGTCAATGGTGTTGGGACTTTACAACAAAGCTGGAGAATTGATTCCCGTTGGGCAAGTCGGCACTGGTTTTGATCAAGCCACGCTGAGAGCGACTTTTCAAGTACTAATAGATTTGGAAACGAATCGCAGTCCGTTCCACGGGAAAGTGGATGCGCGCAAAGTGCACTGGGTGAAGCCTGAGCGAGTTGCTGAAGTCAAGTTCTCCGAATGGACCCACGAGACATCTGAAGGCGGCCTCAAGCTTCGAGCTCCAGTCTTTTTGGGATTGCGCGAAGACAAAGAGCCGCGGGAATGTATGTTTGCAGATCAGGCCTTGAGCAACTAATCTGCCCGAATTTTTGATGGGGCGAAGAGCGCCGCTTCGCCGGCCTAAAGCGCGGTTGTCCCTGCGCGACGTTTCTACTTGATATCCTTCATGGACAGCAACGAACCATAATCTCTGCCAGAAGGCTCTACGGCCCGTGCCACGACTCCAGCAAAAGCATCCCGTAATTCAGGAAATTTTGTTACCAGAGCTTTCATCACCGCCATGTTGTCCTGGAAAGTCTTCGTCGTGTCGGAAACACTCGGCGATTCGTATTTGATGACGAGATCGAGATCTTTGGCCACCAGCAGGGGAAAAACAGTAATCAGTTTATAGCTCTTGCCATTTGCGTCCAAGCTGACGGAATTACCTCCCGCCGGCAAGTCCGACGGCTTCACCGTCTGCGCTTCTTCGTAAAGTTTGTCGGTCCGCAACGTGTACATAAAAGGTACTGGCGAAATAAGATCCCGCGCCTGCACGAAATAGAGCCATGCATTGTGGGTTTGACCCTTCGCTTTGAAGGCACGCGCCTGGGTTGCGAACCAGTTCCCATCATGTCCGTTGGTCTGTGTTTCTTTGACGAAAAATCCTCCCAGCTTCCACGCTGTGCCCTCATGTTGCAGGACGAACGAGACGGTATAGGGTTGTTTAGTGGTCGGCACATCGAGGATCACGATTCCGTATTCGCCTGGAGGCAAATTAGGGATCACAAACTCCGCGCTGTCGGCTGTTTGTCCGTTGGCCCCAAACACTCCACAGAGAAATTCCGCACGCGCTAAAGGAGCCGTGCCTTCGGCTTTCAGCAAGAATGGCGCCCTGGGATTCGCTTGCGCACTCGCGAAATCTGCTTTGTGGTCGCTCACAGCGGTTTCCACGCTGGAAAAATCCGCAGCAAAGCTGGGGATCGCGCTCTGTTTCAACGATGCCGAATCTCCCCTCGCAGCCATGGCGAAATAGTTCTTAGCTGTGGCAGTCAGCGCGGATTTAGTCACCGCGTCCATGTCGTCGGCGGTCAGGCACGTCTGAGCATGACCGCCGCTGACGACCATCAAAGCAGCGAGAAAAGTTAAGAATTTTGCGCTATGGCCAGAAAAGAGTACTTTGAAATTGTTCATAAGTAGCGATCTGATCCCTTGTGATCCGATGCGATTTTGATGCTAAGTCCCCGTTTGCGTGCCGTCCCGTGCGGCAAACCCGAAGCAGCAATAATCTTAACTCTTAATGGCAAGGGCACAAACCGCGTAGTTCAGTGGGTTGCTGGGTGCCATGCTATACTTTTTATCTAGTTTTGCCTTGTGCAAGCTGACGGAGGATTGTTATCGATAAACGCTTTATCCGCACGAACGACCGCATTCGAGCCCGCGAAATTCGCGTGATTGGGGATGAAGGTGAGCAGATTGGGATTTTGACCCCCTTCGATGCATTAAAATTAGCCAAAGAAAAAAACCTGGACCTGGTGGAGATTTCGCCGACCGCCGTCCCTCCTGTTTGCCGGATTATGGATTACGGCAAGTTTTTGTATCAGCAGGAGAAAAAAGAGCGCGAAGCTAAGAAGCATCAGAAAACCATCACAGTAAAAGAAGTCAAGTTTCGTATCAATGTGGATGACCACGATTACGAAACTAAAAAGAATCATGTGCTGCGGTTTCTTGATGAAGGCGATAAGGTCAAGGCAACGATTTTTTTTCGCGGTCGCGAGATGACTCGCACTACATTGGGCCGGCAGATTTTGGAGCGTCTGATTAAGGACGTGCAGGACAAGAGTATTGTGGAGTTTCGTCCGCGGCAGGAAGGCAACACGCTGCATGCGATCCTGGCGCCGAAAAAAGACAGTGGACAGAAACCACAAGCTGCGGCGCAAACGCGAGCATAGAATTTGGGTGGGAACTGGGACCAGATAACTGACAACTGACGGATCTCCCGAGGAATTATGCCGAAATTAAAAACTCATAAAGGCGCCGCGAAGCGGTTTAAGAAGACTGCGTCGGGCAAGGTTAAGCGCGGACATTCGCATCTGCGCCACATCCTGACGTCGAAGTCGAAAAAAAGAAAGAAAAAGCTTCGCCAGTCAGTGTTGGTAAGTGACGCCGACACGCCGAAAATCAAGCGAATGATTCCATATTAGAATTCCGATGGACCGGCAGGACGGGCGAGACGCCCGTCTCTCCATTAACAATCGCGGGAAGAAATTTCCTGCGGGCGCGTGAAGAGGCCGTAACGTAAAAACGTTCCTTACCTCCAGCCGCCGTTTCATAGAAGTCAAAAAAGGAGCAGCACATGCCTCGTGTAAAACGCGGATCGAAACGCCGCGCCAAGCGCAAGAAAATACTTGACCGCGCCAGCGGTTATTTCCTTACAAAATCAAAACTCTACCGCTCGGCGAAAGAAGCTGTCGAACGCGGGCTGAAATTCGCTTACTCAGGACGCAAACAGAGGAAGCGCCAGTACCGCTCACTCTGGATCGTTCGTATCGGAGCTGCGGCGAAATTGAGCGGCATGAGTTACAACCAGTTCATTCATGGGCTAAAGTTGGCCGGAGTTGAACTGGATCGCAAGATACTGGCTGACCTGGCTGTGAAAGAACCGGAAGCGTTCAAGAGTCTAGCGGAGCAGGCAAAAACTGCGATCGCTGGGACGGCGTAGCCGCCGGTCAGCGCCGATCACCGGCCTTCAGTTCTTAAACTTGTCATTCCGAGGCGGCATCGGCCGCAGAGGAATCTGCTTTTTTACTCATCATTCCGCGAGGGTGACTTGCCGAAAGAAAAGGCATCGCTGTATACAGTCCCGAAATTAAAGTCGTTTTCTACGGCCGCCCTAGACAACGCCGTCGAGAACTTGTTGGCTGCCCTCGGCGCGGAATCGAAAAAAGTTACGGACGAGATTTCATGGAAACTTTTCCGTGATCGCTGGATCTCGCGCAACAATGGATTGCTCACCGGCGTAAACGAACTGTGGTTGAAAGCCGCGCCCAAAGAGGCGAAACGCGAAGTAGGCCAGCGGGTTAACGAACTCAAGAAAAAGGTCGAGGCGAGTGTTGAGGAAGTTAAGGCTTCGCTTTCCGGGAGCGCTCCGGGGAGCGATAAGCTTGACCGCCGCGACCCACTTCTCGCAAAGGTGGCGAGAAGCGGGGTACCCGGGTCTTCCGGGCAGATTGACATTACTCTTCCCGGAATCCATCGTCCGCTCGGGGCAGAGCATCCAGTTATCAAGATGATGAACGAAATTGTTTCCGTCTTCCGCGATCTCGGGTATTCAGTTCAGGAGGGACCGGAGATTGAGACTGATTATTACAATTTCGAGGCGCTGAACTTCCCTCCGAATCATCCTGCACGCGATACGCAAGACACTCTGTTCATCGCCAATCAGGAATCGAAGCCGGCTCGTGACCGCCTTTTGCTGCGAACCCACACTTCGCCCGTGCAGATTCGGACAATGGCGGCAATGAAGCCTCCGCTTCGAATCGTGATCCCAGGCAAAGTGCACCGGAACGATGCACCCGACGCAACTCATTCGCCCATTTTCCATCAGGTCGAAGGGCTGGCGGTGGATACCAACATTACTTTCTGCGATCTTAAAGGTACGCTCGATCACGCGATGAAGGCGCTCTTCGGATCAAGCGTGAAGACGCGATTCTATCCGTCATTTTTCCCATTTACGGAGCCCAGCGCCGACGTTCAGATCAGTTGCATTTTCTGTGGAGGCAAAGGATTTCGCGACGGAGGCCGTTGTCCTAACTGCAAAGCCAGCGGCTGGATCGAATTGCTTGGCTGCGGCATGGTAGACCCCAACGTGTTCGGCTTTGTGGACTACGATTCCACCAGAGTCTCTGGATTCGCCTTCGGCATGGGAGTCGAGCGAATTGCGATTCTGAAATACGGAGTGGATGACATTCAGTTGTTCTATCAGGGCGATGTCAGGTTCTTAGAGCAGTTTTTGTAAAGGCCTTTGGCTTCTGGTTTTACCTATGAGATCGCGGGCGAGGGCGCCCGCGCGCCACACAACCACTAATGAAAATTTCTCCTCAATGGCTACGCGATTTCGTTGACCTGCAAGTGGAACCCAGGCAACTTGCCGAAGACCTCACGCTGGCCGGGATCGCAGTGGAATCCATCAGTGGCGAAGGTGACAACGCCATTTTCGAGACTGAAATTACAACCAATCGTCCGGATGCCATGAATCATTACGGCATCGCACGAGAGTGCTCGGCGCTCTACAATCTTTCGCTGAAACCCATTGTGCCGAAGCTTTCTCCCGAAACTGCGACTGCCGCAGATTTTCAAATCGAAATTGAAGATAAAGATGGCTGCGCAAGGTATACGGCGAGAATCGTACGTGGAGTCAAAATTAAAGATTCTCCTGACTCCATCGCGAAACGTCTGCTCAGTGTAGATCAGCGTCCTATCAACAATGCTGCTGACGCCTCGAATTACACTCTCTGGGAGATGGGCCATCCCACTCATGCATTTGATCTCGATCTGCTCGAAGGCGGCAAGATTATTGTGAGGCGTGCACGCCAGGGCGAAACTTTAAAGACGCTCGACGGCGTGGATCGCAAGCTGTCACCCGAGGATTTGATCATCGCCGATGCGAAGAAGCCGGTCGCCCTGGCAGGTGTGATGGGCGGGTTCGACACCATGATTACCGCGAAGACGAAAAATGTTCTGATCGAGTCGGCGTGGTTTGATCAGGTTGCAGTCCGGAAGAGTTCGCGGCGGCATGGATTGCATACCGATGCGTCGCATCGCTTCGAGCGCGGCGCCGATTATGGCGCGACTTCGCTCGCGTGTGCTCGTGTAGTTCAGCGCATAACGGAATCTGGAGGTGGAACGCTTCACGGGCACGAGATTGACGTGATTGCGCGTCGCCTCGATCAAGCGCCAGTGCTCCTGCGAATGGCTGAGGTGCACCGCATCCTCGGTGAAAAGCTTGCGACGGATGAGGTTCTCCGAATCCTCCGGGCGCTCGGGTTCGACCTTATACCGGAAGCCGGACTTGAAACCGAGTTTGCCGTGCAGATTCCGAGTTGGCGGCTGGACGTCGAACGCGAGATTGATCTCATCGAAGAAATTGCGCGATTGCACGGCTATGATAAGTTTCCTAACACGCTGCCGGATTTTTCCGGAGCAATTAAAGAAGCGCCTTCTGCCGGGAAAGACCGCGAGATTAGAACAACATTGTTGGCGTTGGGTTACAACGAAGCAATTTCTCAGACTTTTGTCGCCCACGAAGATGCAGCCCAATTTTCGGAGGCGACAATCATTGAGCTCGCAAATCCCCTGAGCGACGAAGCCTCGGTGATGCGTAACTCGATGGTCCCGGGCATGTTGAACATGCTTGCTTACAATCTCAATCGCGGTAGTGAAAACGTTCGTCTATTTGAATCCGGACATGTCTTCGCCGCGTCGACAGAGAAGCGTCTCGAAACCACCCATATTTGTATTGGGGCCGCGGGGAATGCGGCACCATCGGCAGTCCACGAAAATGGCCGCGCATTCTCGTTCTTCGACATCAAAGGCGACATTGAGACCTTGCTGAACTCATTCCAGCACGACGTACTTACTTATGACGGGCACGCGGCCGCATACTACCAGAAGGGGCGATCGGCCAGGGCTTTGATGGACGGCAGAATGGTGGCTCAGTTCGGTCAAATCAATTCTGAAATTTCCGCCGCTCGCAAGCTGCGTCACAATGTTTTCATAGGCGAAGTCTATCTTGACAAGCTCTACGCTCACGAATTGCGGCAACCGCGATACAAGCCAATACCCCGGTATCCAGGCGTCGAACGTGATTTCTCATTCATATTTGAAGATTCAGTCGTGTTCGGTCGGATTCGCGAAGCGGTTACAAATCTTGGATTGAAAGAATTGCGCAGCTTCCTTCCGGTAGAAATCTTTCGTGGCGGGTCAATGACGCCGGGCACATACTCACTCCTGCTTCGAGCCAGGTTTCAATCGAACGACCGCACGCTGCGTGAAGACGAAGTCGCGGAATGGTCTGCGGAAATCGTCAAAACGCTCGAAGGCCTTGGCGGCAAGCAGCGAGCCTAGCCCGGGCTGATCCTGGGATTAATACGGTCGTTTTGCCATCGCGTGGTGGTCGAAGCTGATGACACGTGCAATTCTTCATTCGGCTCTCTGTATAGAACAGGAGATTCCTCACCGCTAAAGCGGTTCGGAATGACAATGCCGGAAGTAGTAGTGGCGCCAGCAGTTTCTATCGTACGAATCGAACTGGACTCACCCTTCACCCTTCCATGCTAGTCTGGGCCAATCATGACGAGGGCCATTACCCAATCGAAAAGCTTTCTCAGTACCAAGGTTGGATTCTTCACCGAGTCTGTGATTCGCGACATGACGCGGCAAGCGATGCTTTATGGCGCGGTAAATCTTGCTCAAGGTTTCCCTGATTTTCCCGCTCCGGCGGAAATCAAGCTGGCCGCGCAGGAGGCGATTGCTGCTGATATCAATCAATATGCCATCACGTGGGGATCGAAGAATCTCCGCAATGCGATTGCCAAGCACATGCTCGAATGGCAGCAGATCGTGGTTGATTCAGACACTGAGATTACCGTCTGTTGCGGGTCGACTGAAGCCATGATTTCTACTCTGCTCGCTACCTGCAATCAGGGTGACGAGGTCGTCGTTTTCGAGCCGTTTTATGAAAACTACGGGCCCGATGCGGTCTTATCGGGCGCGAAACCGCGTTTTGTGAGACTGCATCCGCCCAAGTCTGAGAACGACGAGTGGACTTTTGACGAGCGCGAGCTGCGTGCAGCGTTTCAAAGCGGCACCAAGGCGCTCATTCTGAATACGCCCAATAATCCCACCGGGAAAGTCTTCACTCGCGCTGAACTTGAGATCATTCGTGATCTATGCGTCGAATTCAACGTTCTGGCAATCACCGATGAAATTTATGAACACATTCTTTACGACGGCACGCAACATATTTCGATCGCGAGTCTGGATGGAATGAGAGAACGCACAGTCACGATTAATGGTATGTCGAAAACCTTTAGCGTGACTGGTTGGCGAGTGGGATGGGCAGTGGCCCCGCCCGAGATTACAAACGCCATTCGGAAGGTCCACGATTTTCTCACCGTGGGAGCGCCTGCCCCGTTGCAGGAAGCGGGTGCGGTCGCGCTCAGAATGGAGCCTGGCTATTACCGAGGCTTGGCCCATGGATACCGCAAGCGACGGGATCGCCTGGTTCCAGCATTGACTGAGGCGGGTTTCCGCTGCTTTCAGCCACGCGGCGCTTATTACATTATGACCGACATCAGCGGCTTTGGCTTCGAGAACGATGTCGAGTTTACGAAATATCTGGTGAAGGGAATCGGGGTTGCTGCCGTACCGGGATCGAGTTTTTACCGCGATCCCAAAGATGGAGCGCAGCAGGTTCGCTTCGCATTCTGCAAAAAAGATGCAACGTTAGACGAGGCGGCGAAAAGGTTGCGGAAGTTACGCAAGTAGTTTCGCCTTTACCCGACCGGATGACGAGATACGTGGCCGTCTTGACTAACTAACTGTTGCGCGCAACTTCGGTTTTTTTAAGAACGGTGCCGCCCCAGCAAGAAGGGCTACGCCGGGGGGGATCGATACAACTGACAGTGCCGTAATGAAGTTAATCCATTGATGGTGGAATGGCACGATCTGGCCAATGAGAGTTAGGAAAACGATCAGGGTGGCTGTTGCAATCCACGGAAACAAACCCGCCATGAGGCACGCGACAGTGCGACCGCCCGAGCGGCGTGAGAGATATGCACCTGCCGCACCACAAAAGGGCAGCACAATCCACCATTGAAGATAGGCCAGGACCGGAAAGGTTGAGCTCGTGGTACTTGTGTGTATCGTGACCAAGCTCCACGACGGAAGTTGATACTGCAAGAAAAACCGCGATAAGAACAATAGCGAGAACTCAGCCGCTGACAGGCTAATTAGTGAGGGCAGCCAAAACGTTTTGGTTCGGTTGTTCATCATTCCCTCCGGGTGTTTCGCGAGTTGAATCTTTCGAGATAAATCCCGCCAGTCGGCGACCTGTTCAAGTGCACGCTCGATGGCGTCAGGCGCGCATAGCCCCTGAGCTAACCCCTCCTCGTAGAGATCCTCCAGATGTGCGGCCAATTCGTTAATGACATCGTTCTCATCGTCCGGATCGAAGTGGAGGGTTTCGAGGCGACTTCTGACCAGTGCCTTCCAATCAAGCATTCGGCACCCCCAGGCGGTTGAGGGCGCAAAAGAAAAGCTTCCACTCTTGTTGTAATGGTTCGAGTTCCTTCCTTCCCGCAGGAGTCAAACTGTAGTAACGCCGGTCGCGCCCAGCGCTATTGGCTTCCCATCGGCCTCTTACTAATCCACGTTTTTCGAGGTCATAGAGCATGGGGTAAAGAGACGCAAGTGTAAAACAGAGAGCGCCGTTGGTACGTTCCTCGATATCCTTTGAGATTTCAAAACCGTAAAGAGATTGCTCTGACAACAACGACAGGATGGCAAGTTCGGCACTTCCGCGGGCAATTTTTGATCGAATACGTTTCGCCATGATGAATATAGGAATCCTATATTCCGCGTTTTTGGTCAACTTACTTTAGTACGTGAACCAAGTCACTTCTGGAAAATCTTGCTGGGGCGCCGGGGACCGACCTCCGGTTTAGTTTTGACTTTCTCCGCGCTTCGACTTACGATACGCCGACTAAAATCCAGAGATGATTGGACAGACCATATCGCACTACCGCGTCACCGAGAAGCTGGGCGCCGGCGGCATGGGAGTGGTTTACAAGGCTGAAGATACCCGTTTACACCGTTTCGTTACCCTGAAGTTTCTGCCCGACACAATGGCACGCGACGAGCAGGCGCTGGCCCGTTTTCAGCGGGAAGCGCAGGCGGCTTCGGCTCTGAATCATCCCAACATCTGCACGATTTACGACGTCGGAGAGGAAAATGGCAAAGCCTTCATCGCCATGGAATTTCTCGATGGCGTTTCCCTCAAGCATTGCATTGGGGGACGACCGATGGAACTCGAGAAGGTGCTGTCAATCGGCAGCGAAATAGCCGACGCTCTTGATGCGGCCCATGCCGCCGGAATTCTTCATCGCGACATCAAGCCCGACAACATATTCGTAACCAAGCGCGACCATGCCAAGATTCTGGATTTCGGGCTGGCCAAACTCTCGTCTGTTCCCGACGAAGCCACCGCAACGATGACGATGGAACAATTGACCAGCCCGGGCACCGCGATGGGGACGGTGGCCTACATGTCGCCTGAACAGGCGAGGGGCAAGCCGCTTGACGCGCGGACCGACCTGTTTTCATTTGGAGTTGTGCTGTATGAAATGGCGACCGGAGTCTTGCCGTTTCGCGGCGAGACGACCGCAACCATGTTCGACGCGATTCTCCGCAAGGCCCCGGTGGCGCCAATCCGGCTGAACCCGGATTTGCCGGCGAAGCTTGAGGACATCATCAATAAAGCGATCGAGAAAGATCGCGATCTGCGCTACCAGCACGCGTCCGAGATGCGTTCTGATCTCCAGCGATTGAAGCGCGACACGGATTCCGTGAAGACAGCGGTTGCGAGCGCCGATGAGGACGAAGCCGGCGCGCCAACCGCGGCCTACTCTGCACAGAAGACTATTTCGGCGGCGCCAGTTTCTCCACCAACTTCTCAGCCAACTTCTCAAGCGACCCAGCCCGTACCTCAACCGACGCAGGTGACAGCAACCCAATCGTCGAAAGCTCTGCTTTGGGTGACGGGCGGATTATCAATTGTGCTGGCTGCGATTTTGGTTGCGGGAGGTTTGTACTTTTGGCGTGCCCGTCATGGAACTCAGTCCGAAGCGCCCCCACAGGCATCTGGCCAGCCGCCGCAAGCAGCGTCATTATCTCCGGTCGTCAATTCTGCATCTTCGCCCAATGCGCGACCGCCAAACTCAGCACCGGCAAATAGTCATTTAAAGAAAACGCAGATCGTAGGTGAGCCAAAGCGACTGGTGAACTCTTCCACGGAAACCACCGCAGCGACTTCTGTTCAGCGGGCGCCATTGCCACCGAATTCGCCGACCGTGGAAGAGATGGTCCGGCACGCGGACGCATCCCGAAACCTGAAGGATTACGCACAGGCTGCGCAATGGTATGGCAAGGCCGCAGAGCAGGGAAACCCGTATGCTCAAAATCAATTGGGCAATTTGTATCAGTCGGGTTTGGGTCTGGCGAAAGACGATGCGCGCGCGGCGCAGTGGTTTCGCAAAGCTGCCGATCAGGGACTGCCGGTGGCTCAATTTAACTTAGCCTGGATGTACCGATCAGGCCTCGGCGTCAGCAAGGATTATGGAGAGGCGGTTCAGTGGTTTCGCAGGGCATCCGACCAGGGCTTCGCGGCGGCGCAGGCCGATCTAGGCTGGATGTATCAGTATGCGTTGGGTGTGCCTCAAGATAATGCCCAAGCTTTTCAGTTGTACCAAAGAAGCGCGGCTAAAGGGGGCAGTCCCGCTGAGACCCGTCTGGCTTTTATGTACGAGAACGGACTGGGAGTTAGTAAGGACTACGCCCAAGCCCTGGAGTGGTATCGAAAGGCGGCCGATCAGGGAAATCCGCGTGCACAAACAAGTATTGGCATCCTTTATCAGAACGGCTGGGGGGTTCCCCAAGATTACTCGCAGGCGTTGCAATGGTACCGGAAAGCCGCCGATCAGAATTTCGCATGGGCGCAACGACGCATTGGGATGATGTACAAGAATGGCTTGGGAGTTCCGAAGGATCCGAAGCAAGCGCGCTCATGGTTCCAAAAAGCGAATGCGATCGGCCAGTCAACCGACGAGGAAACTACTGGCAAGTGATCGCGCAGAATCTTTGGGGATAGGCGAAACTCCATGTCTCCTAGCTAACCACCCTTCCTACTGATCTCTCCACAGGTTTCTGCGGTATACTGCGCTCACGTTTTTAATTTCGTTTTTGCGAGCGTGCAATCATGGTTGTTAAGGTGGCTGAAGAGGTATCCACGCAGGTTCCTGCCGACGATTTTCAGGTGCTGGAAGAGAAGGTTTATCGCACTATTGAGATGTACAAGACGGCGCGCGAGGCCAAGGTTACGGCTGAGCGCGATGTCAAGCGATTGCGGGAGCAACTCGAGGAGCGCGAAGAGGAAGTGGAAACTTTACGGCGGGAGATGGTGCAGTTACGGCGGGAGCGGGAAGAAATTCGCGGCCGCGTGGAAAAGATGCTGCATCAAGTCGAGTCCATCGCCGAAGAGCAGGCGGCAAGCTAGCCGGTGGCTATCAGCCGGGAACCTGGGGAGTAGATCGTATGGCGACTGCCACGAAAAGTCCTTCCGCGAATATTCAAACCAAAGATTCCGCTAACGGCAGCGTGCGCGTTGAAATTTTCGATCAGGGATACAATCTTCGCGGGTCGGATGCGGAGTACATTCTTAAATTAGCGGCATACGTTGACGCCAAGATGCGTGCCGTCGCCGAGCACACCCAAACCGTAGACACCGCGCGAGTCGCTGTGCTGGCTGCGATCAACATTGCGGACGAATATCACCTGGCCAAGGGAAACTTTGAGCCCGCGCCGAATGTGAAGCAGCGGGCAAAGCAGTTGTCGCACGCGCTGGATGAAGTGTTGAAGCCCGAGTTGCGGGTTGGTTAGATTCTCGCGGCGATGAATCTGAATTTCCATTGTCATTTCGAACCGATTTATCGGTAGGAACTGCTTTGGGACGGAACAGCAGATTCCTCGCGCGAGGCGCGCTTCGGAATGACAACGTTAGTTTTGATTTATTGCGACCACAGCAACCTCTGGATTTATCCCACCTTACTAAAGATTGCCCTTAGGCAAGCCGATTGCCATCTTTCTTCGCGTTTCCACTTGCCAATCTCGTGAGATTTCCCTAGCATCCAACATGAAAGCTGGCCTACAAAGTTGGTGATGAAGGTCACCGATTTTTGAACCAATACTGAATGAACGGGGGCCTGACTCGTAAATTACGATCCTGTGTGCGGAGCTCCGCCAGTACGGAGATGCCTAATGGGTCGCGGCGGGTTCCCAACGTCTACCGACGGGTTCATTCTCGGCCCTTCACACGGCTTCGTGGGTCCGCTTTTACCTTTGCTTTGACGTCTCTTCATTCCTGTTACACTGTGCCGTAACAAATCCCTTTTGCGCCGCATCTAACTTAACAGTGTTTCCACGCCTTTTTCACATCGGCAATTTCAACTTGCCTACTTATGGGTTCCTGGTTTCGTTGGGAGTCCTGGTCGGGCTGCTGATTAGTGTCCGCAATTCAGAGAAAGAGAAAATTGATCCGGATACGGCCTGGAACTTCGGCATTCTGATCGTGCTTGCTGGAATCGTTGGCGCGAAAGTTCTTTACATCATTAACGACTGGGGCACATATTCAGCCCACCCTCGCGAAATTTTCACTTTGAGCACGCTGCAATCGGGAGGAGTATTCTCCGGCGGCCTAATTGCTGCCCTCGCAGCGGGTGCATGGTACATCTGGAAGCACCGCATGCCGGCGCTGGCAACTTTCGATGCCTTTGCTCCCGGATTGGCGATGGGACACGCCATCGGCAGAGTCGGATGCTTCGCCGCAGGATGCTGCTACGGGAAGCCAACACATCACTGGTGGGGAGTAACGTTTACCAATCCGCTCGCAGCTTCTCTGGTGGGGACACCGCTAAATGAAGCGTTAGAACCAACGCAATTGTTCGAATCAGCGGCAGAGCTCGTCATCTTTTTTATTCTGATGTGGATGTTCAAGCGCAAAAAATTCGATGGGCAGGTTTTCGGCGCATATTTATTCCTCTACGGAATCGCGCGATACTTTCTGGAATTCATCCGCGACGATCCCGGACGTGGCTCCGTCTTCGGGGGCGTTATGAGCGGAACCCAACTGATTGCCATTTGCCTGGTGTTGACCGGAGGATTGATCTGGTGGCTGAAATCGGCGCAGCGGCGTGCAGGGACGGCCATTCCTGCACGAGCCGCGCGTTAAGTATGTCCTCGTAACCGTCTCTAACTTGTCATCCTGAGCGTAGCGAAGGACCTGTGTAATTCGCACTGCATAGGTCCTTCGCTACGCTCAGGATGACAATTATTTCCGGGGGACGCGAGACTCTCCAACGCACATCAATGTTAGAATTCTTTTGATATCCCCACTCACCGATGCGGTGAGATCTTCCGTCGGGACGTGGCTCAGCCTGGTAGAGCACTCGCTTGGGGTGCGAGGGGTCGGCAGTTCAAATCTGCCCGTCCCGACCAATAAAATTCGTCTTCGAAAATCATCCGCCAAGGTCAGCTGACCTTAACCCAATGAAATGCTTCCCCTCCTTTTCAGGAATTATTCTTTTATTCGTGGCTTCCATCTCGCTAGCGCAGAGTTCCGCGTCCGATGGCCATGGTGCGTACCACACGGGACACTATCGCGATTTATTCGCTGAGATTGGTCACGCGCCCTCCGAAAGCCGCGCTCGAATTGATCAGGCCTTTCAGCAGCTGTTCCATGGAGATCCGGCAACGCAGGCGGTCTTCTACGATGCTGGACGTAACGAGCACGGCCCGCTTGCCTACATCACAGACGTGGCCCATCACGACGCGCGTACCGAGGGTATGAGCTATGGAATGATGATCGCCGTTCAGATGGACAAGAAAGCCGAGTTCGACGCGCTATGGAATTGGGCCAACACTTATATGTTAGTCACAGACCCAAGAGACCCGAGCGTCGGCTATTTCAAATGGTCCATGAACACCGACGGCACTCCGCGTTCAGGGACCCCGGCTCCAGATGGCGAAGAATACTTCGTGATGAGCCTCTACTTCGCGGCGAATCGCTGGGGTTCGGGAAAAGATCTTTACGATTACCACGCTCAGGCCGATCATCTTTTGTGGACAATTCGGCATCATCCGGTGATGAGCGCCCCTACGCCAAGGGGGATTCGCACGGTCGGACCTATGGTGAACGAGCAGTACCGCATGATTCTTTTCGTGCCCAATAATGGCGGCGATACGTTTACCGATCCCTCCCACCATCTGCCGGCATTCTATGAGTTGTGGGCGCGATGGGGTCCGGTCGAAGATCGCGCGTTCTGGGAAGAGGCCGCTGAAGTGAGCCGCAATTTTTTCCCGCACACAGTCGCCGCCAAGACCGGCTTGTCCCCTGATTACGCCAACTTTGACGGCAGCCCGCGTGCAAGCTTTAACAAGTTCTCGACTGATTTTTCTTATGACTCGTGGCGCACCGCCAGCAACTGGTCCGTCGATTATTCATGGTGGCGCAGAGCCCCAGAGGCGAGGACGCTGTCCAACCGGATTCAGAATTTTCTTTTTGGGGAGGGTCTCACTACTTTCGCGGATCAATACACGCTGGACGGACGGCCAATTTCTCAGCGACATTCGACTGGGATGGTTGCAACTAGCGCGGTCGCATCGCTCGCGGCAACAGATTCGCACGCAAGGGACTTCGTGAAGAATCTCTGGAACACGCCGATCCCCTCCGGCGAACAGCGTTATTACGATGGTCTGCTTTACCTCATGAGCATGCTGCACTGTAGCGGCAACTTCCGCATCTGGGGCCCGAAGGGTTAGCTCGGCGAACTTCGCGATGGTCTTTGATGGTCTTTGATGCTGGGGCTATCGTTTTTTTCTTTTCTTAGTTGAGTGCTTCGCGTGGGAATGTTTAGCGGCAATATCCTCGAAAACCGCGAACTGGATTTTCTTTTCAACTGGATCAATGCGGTCCAGCAGCACACGAATCTTTTGTCCCATACGGTAGATTCGGTGGTTGCGGAGGCCGATGATCTCGCGGGTGTTCTCGTGGTAAGTGTAGCGATCATCGGTTAGGGAATCGAGCGGAACCAGTCCCTCAATGAATAAATCAGTTAGCTCCACGAAGAATCCGAACTTGGTGACGCTGATGATGAGGCCGTCGAAGTCCTCACCGACGCGGTCCTCCATGAACTTCACCTTCTTCCACTCCATCAGTTCGCGCTCGGCGTCGTCGGCGCGGCGCTCGGAGTGGCTGGATTCGTCGGCAATTTCGTGGAGTTCGTCGAGCGAAATCGGACCGGACACGGGCTCCAGCGATTCGCGATGAGAAGAAGGATCACGGCGCTTTGACCACGGAGAAGGTTTGGAGTTCTCGTGCTGAGAAGTATGTTGCGATCCCGGAGCAGGGAAGATTCCTGTCGGGACATTGCCGTCCTGCACCTCCGGCGAATCGCGCAATACTTGCTTGAGGATGCGATGCACGATGAGATCGGGATAGCGCCGTATTGGCGAAGTAAAGTGCGTATAGCTCGTCGCTGCCAAGGCGAAGTGACCGCGATTTTCTTCTGAGTAGCGCGCCTGTTTTAGCGAACGCAACATCAGGAAAGATAAGATTCGTTCTTCCGGCTTGCCTGCGATTTTTTCCGCCAGCTTCTGATACATGCGTGGCGTAATGTGCACGTCTGTGGGAATCTCAATTTCTTTGGCGCGTTTTCCAGTTCCGTAATTGGCGCGCCGGTCGGACTTAAACTGCATTCGCTGAATCGGCAGCGGCCCTACCCCGAGTGAATATCCGAACGTGGCTGCGATGACTTCAAAATCATAGACGCGCTTTGCGTCAGGTTTTTCGTGAATTCGGTAGAGCGACGCAACGCGTTTGGCTTCAAGATAACCGGCAACACATTCATTGGCTGATAGCATGAATTCTTCAATGAGCCGGTGAGCGATGTTGCGCTCCGAGCGGGCAATGCTCTTCATCAGTCCGAACTCGTCGAACTCGATCACAGGTTCCGGGAGATCAAAGTCAATTGAGCCTCGCCGCTCGCGTTTTCGATTCAGGATCAGCGCCAGATCGCGCATCATTTCGAATGTGCTGATCAGTCCGGAATATTTGTCGCGCAATACAGCGTCGCCTTCGAGTACCGCGTTTACATCGGTATAAGTCATGCGCTCGGTGGAGCGGATGATTCCTTCGGATACTTCGTAACCAAGAATTTCGCCGCGATGATCAATTTGCATGACGCAAGAAAGAACCAGCCGGTCTAACTTCGGGAGCAGACTACAAATATCGGTGGATAGCTCGAGAGGCAACATCGGCACGGCACGGTCGGGGAAGTACACGCTGGTTCCACGCAATCGTGCTTCCTGATCAAGCGGCGAATCGGGGGTGACGTACTCGGCAACATCTGCGATATGGACTTGCAGTTCGAAGTTCCCGTTTTCTAATTGGCGAACCGTAACGGCATCGTCGAAGTCCCGGGCGGTTTCTCCATCAATCGTGACAATTGGAAGACTTCTGAAGTCGCGGCGATGGCGAATCGCATTGGGGGAGATCGCCGGGATCAATTTCTCGGGCCTGAGCAAGAACTTCGGGAGGGAAGCGATGCGGGATATGAAACTTGCGAATAATGATTTCTACATCTACGCCGAAGTCATCCTCGTAGCCTAAAATTTCCACTACTCGACCACGCGGCCCGGAAGCAGCGGTTGGCCAGTCAGTAATTTCGACATCCACAACGGCATCCTCGAGATCGTCCCAGTTGCGCCGGGCGGCTTGCTCGCCGAAAACGCGATCTGCACTTTTTGGTTCGTTCTTCTCGTGATTTTCAGGTTTCGGTGTTTCGGGCAATTCCATTCCTGGCGGAATGACGATTTCCTGCGAGACTTTCTGGTCAATCGGGATTACGTAGTTATGGCGAGAACCGTAGTGAAATATTCCTACGACCGTGCTTTGTGCGCGAAAAACTGATCGCACGATACGGCCTTCGGCTTTGCCATCTGGACGGATCGTGCCAACTTCGACCAGCACCCGGTCGCCATGCATCGAGGAACCGACAGCGGGCGGAGGAATGAAAATATCCCCGGAGAGGCGAGCTTTGAGGCCCGGACTGAGCGAAATCGTGTCCGGGGTAACGAACCCGAAGCCATCGCGATGCATGCTCAATTTCCCGACGATGAGATTCTTGTTCGCCGCTGCATGCGGAATGCAATACCGGTCGGAATCAACTTTGATGAGCTCGCCGCGCGATACTAATTGTTGCAACAGTTCAGAAAGCTGATCGCGCCCGTCTCCGTGCAGCCCGAATTCCCGGACCAGTTGCTTGAATCCCGCGGTGCGTTTGGACTGGCCTTCAATTTTCTTAATAATGGCGACGCCAGTGAGTTTGACTGGTTTCATATGTAGTTTGGGCAGATTGAAACGATATCACGGTGCGGATTTAGGCCGTTTTCTGGTTCTCGCAAGGTCCCATTTCCTGATCGAGAATCTCGGTCAGCAATAAATTTCCACAAGACTCGGCACTGCGAGCGGAGTAGAATGAGTCAGGTCACCGAAAATGCGGGCAGACCCATCTCATACAGTCAGGAAAGGATTCTCGCGAAATGTGGAAGCCTACAAATCAGCCCCCGTCAACGCCCGCCCGCCCCAATGAGCCGGAGCGTCCCGTTATGCATACTCCCTCGATCACACCACCGCCGGTCAGCGAAAGTTCATCGGTCACCGCTCGGCCTGTAACGACTGCAACGACTGCGGATCAGGCGACCATTGGGAAATCTCTCGTGATCAAAGGCGAGGTCACCGGTTCGGAGTCGCTTTATATTGACGGACGAGTCGAGGGTTCGATCAACCTCGCGGGAAATCGTGTGACGGTTGGCCGCAACGGTGTGGTTTCTGCCAACATTAATGCCCGGGAGATCGTGGTACTGGGCAAGGTTCGCGGGAATTTGACCGCCAGCGACAGGGTGGATATTCGCAGCGACGGATCGCTCACTGGGGATGTGGTTGCCGCGCGCATTTCCATCGAAGATGGCGCCTTCTTCAAGGGCGGAATTGATATCCGCAAAGGCGGGCAGCAGAAGCCGAATGGTGAAGAAGCAAAGCCTACGGCCTCTGCGGAGGCAGTAGCAGCGCGCGCCTAGAACGAAATTAATCCTAAATTTCCAGCGGACGATCTTTGATTAAGACGTCCGCTTTCTCTTTTTAGGCCAGTTTTTAATTTTGGAGTCTAAGGTAAAGTTCTGGCGGGGTATACAGGCATTCTGAAATTGACAAAAGATCGCTTTGCATCTAACCGTGCGAAAGGCGAGGTGTTAGATGGCGGTGGCAAATATATTTACTGGACGTTCCAGACGGCTGAAGCCGAGGGCGTTGAAACCGATGCCTTTGCTGCCCGGCATGCGCA
The DNA here is from genome assembly GCA_963796015.1 of uncultured Acidobacteriaceae bacterium. Lineage (GTDB taxonomy): Bacteria > Acidobacteriota > Terriglobia > Terriglobales > Acidobacteriaceae > PALSA-188. Next base: position 184,747 of record CAWCJR010000009.1, read on the forward strand.
CGGACGCAAATGGAAAATCCGTGAACAACGGTGTCTTGTTGGCCCTTCCAGAGAGCGAATACGCGTTGTTGCGTCCGCACCTCGAGCCTGTTGACTTGCCTCAGTACAAGATATTGTATGAACCTGCGGAGAAAATTGAGTTTGCATACTTCCCGAATAGTGGCATGACTTCCCTGGTGATCGCCGTTCGCGACGGGCGCAGCGTTGAGGTCGGAATTGTGGGCAAAGAAGGCATGGTTGGGACGCCGATCGCAGCGGGGCTGCGCAGCGGGCCATGCCGCGCCATCATGCAGATTGCGGGGAGCGGCCTTCGAATCAGATCTGAAGTGTTGGAAGACACGCTCCTTGACGCGCCCGCGTTGCGATTATCTTTGAACCGCTACGGCCTGCGTCAGGGACTTGAAGTGGCTCAGATTGCTGCCTGCAATCGCCTTCATGAGATCGAACAACGCCTGGCGCGCTGGTTGCTCATGTGCCAGGACCGCGTAGATTCAGCATTTCTTCCACTCACTCACGAATTCCTGGCCGAGATGCTCGGCACGGCACGGCCAACTGTCACGTTGGCTTCTGGAACATTACAGCGCGCGGGTTTGATCGAAAACATGCGCGGAACGGTAAAAATCCTGAATCGCAAAGAGCTCGAAGACGCGGCCTGCGAGTGTTATGGCATCATTCAAAACTTTACAGCCACGATGGGTCCGCGCTAAACGCGCGAATCTCCTCGACCAACCCTTCGGTTCGTTGGCGAACAGACATCCATTCCTCATCCCAATAGCCTACGCAGAATAGTTGTAACCGTCCCTGTACACCAGTTTGCAAGGAAAACTGTTGGAACGTCCAAAAATTCACAACTCAACTCGTACTGCCCCTTCGGGCGGAGCTATCAAAAATGTTGTCTTGCTGAATATTCCGGCGAAAGAGTTCAGCCTGATTCGACCTCATCTTGAAACGATTGACCTTCCCCCGCAGCTAATTCTCGATGAACCTGGCGAGAATATTGAGTACGCCTACTTCCTGAATGAAGGTCTAGCGTCACTCGTCGTCCTCACCAGTGACGGCAGAAGCGTTGAAGTCGCGATTGTAGGAAAGGAGGGAATTGTTGGCACGCCTCTCGCCGTAGGGTTGGATCGCGGACCTTACCGCGCAATTATTCAGATTGCCGGAAGCGGGCTGCGAGTTAAATCCAGGCTGCTCGAGCACACCCTCCAACACTCCCCCGAACTACGTCTCATTCTGAACCGGTTCGTGCTCATTCAAGGATTGCAGATTGCGCAAATCGCAGCGTGTAACCGGTTGCACGAGATTGAACAACGCCTGGCACGCTGGCTGCTCATGTGCCAGGACCGCGTGGAATCCGATCTGCTTCCCGTAACACACGAATTTCTTGCGCAAATGTTGGGAACGGGGCGTCCCAGCGTGAGCCTGGCAGCGGGGATTTTACAGCGGGCGGGCATGATTGAAAATCTGCGCGGAACAGTAAAAATCTTGAACCGCAAGAAACTCGAAGAAGCTGCCTGCGAATGCTATCGCGCAATTCAGCATTTCAATGGCGGACTTGGAATACGCTAGATGATCAGGTTTCGTTGTCCGAAATTACCGTCGCCACGGTTGTGTTGTTGTGATCTCCGCAAGTATTTACCTTCATATTCCGCGTTTTCACAAGATTCATTCCAGCTTTGAATTCTAAGGGTTAATCCGGGATGTTAGACTCGGATGTTCGACCGGGGGCTGTGTCTCGTGGAAATCCAACGTGTCGGGGTGGTCGGCGCGGGAACGATGGGAAATGGTATCGCCCACGTGTTTGCGCGGCATGGTTTTCCGGTGGTTCTATGCGACGTAGAACAACGATTTCTCGATCGCGGGTTGAGCGCGATCAGCAAAAATCTTGAACGCGAGGTCAGTAAAGGCAAGATATCACCCGAGGACAAGCAGGCTGCGTTCAACCGTATCGAGCCGGTTCTCACGAGGTCAAAGCTTTCCACCTGCGATTTTGTATTGGAAGCGGCTACCGAGAAGCTCGAGATCAAAACCGAAATCTTTCGCGAGCTCGATCAACTTTGCCGGCCGGAAGTAATCATTGCTTCGAATACGTCGTCCATTTCGATCACCAAGCTTGCCGCGCTGACTTCCCGCCCCGAAAAAATAATTGGCATGCATTTTTTCAATCCCGTGCCGGTAATGAAACTGGTGGAAGTAATACGGGGCCTGGCAACTTCCAACGAAACGTTTTCAACGGTGCGAGAACTTGCGGACAGGCTGGAGAAGACTCCCGTGGAAGTGAATGACGCGCCCGGTTTTGTTTCCAACCGCGTCCTGATGCCATTGCTGAACGAAGCCATGTACACAGTAATGGAGGGAGTGGCTACTGCCGAGGCCGTGGACGAAGTATTTAAACTTGGTATGGCCCATCCCATGGGTCCGCTTACCCTTGCGGATTTTATCGGCCTCGACGTGTGTCTCGACATTATGCGAGTCCTTCAGGACGGGCTGGGGGACCCGAAGTACCGGCCATGTCCTCTGCTCATCAAAATGGTGGACGCGGGCTGGCTGGGGAAGAAGAGCGGCCGAGGTTTTTACCGATACTAGATGTTTGCGTAGGGGCAGTGTCCTCGTCTGCCTTTTTCGACGAGCCGAGAATAGACGAGCTTGCGCTCATCTGCCCAGACGAGGAAGTCTAGGCCTGCGTGTTCAGCGCGGGGAAGCGAAATTCGAATGGACGATTTGCGAATTTACATTCTTGGCCTTTTCCTTGGAACTTGCGCGGGATTTCTCGACTTACTGGTTGGCGATCTCCTGGGGACGGCTTTATTCGTGCTCGTTTCAACCATGGTATTGGGCGCGCTTTGTCCCGAAAAGCCGTGGCGCTGGACGGTGACCGTCGGCATTTGTGTCCCCCTGGTGCGCCTTGGAGCTTACTTGCTATTCGGGCAAAAGCCCTATCGCGCCCAAATCTACGAATCCGCTTTGGGTTTCGTCACCGGTGTAGCGGGCGCATACAGCGGAGCCGTCGCGAGAAGGGCAGCGCACGAACTTTTCGGGAAGGGATGATTCTCGGGAGGCGTGGCATACAGTTAACCTCGGCTATTTAGAAAGTCACTATCGCTTTCACAGGCGCGGCGAGTATGCTGCGGATTATGGGAGTTTCGGTTTCCGTCCTTGCCAGCGGGAGCAGGGGAAACAGCACCATCGTTGAAAGCCCTCAAGCGAAGATTCTCGTGGACGCAGGCATTTCCTGCCGCGAGACGTTTAAGCGGCTTAAGGCCTCTGGCCAGGACCCACATTCGCTCTCCGCGATTCTCATAAGCCACGAACACTCCGATCATGTGTACGGTCTTCTGGTTCTTTCCACCAAGCTTAATATTCCAGTATTTATGACGGGCGCGACGCACGAGGCTTGGGCCAGGAGCGTACAGGACGGTTGCGGAAACAGCCCTAAGATAAGCAGCCCTAAGATACCCAAGCTCGAGACATTTTGCTCAGGGCAGCCTTTCTCCATTGGAGATATATCGGTTACGCCGTTTACCATCCCTCATGACGCGGCTGATCCGGTGGGCTTCACCTTTCGCGCCCAAGGCATCAAGGTCGGCATCGCGACTGATCTGGGGTACATTCCGCCCAACGTTTGTGACTACCTGCGCGGCTGCGACGTGCTAGTAATCGAATCGAATCATGATCTTGAGATGCTCCGCGGGGGCCCTTATCCATGGTCAGTGAAGCAGCGGGTGATGAGCCGGGTTGGGCATCTGTCGAATGAGGCACTCGCGGATTTCTTTACCAGCGACTATGATGGAGGTGCGGCATATGTGGTGCTGGCGCATCTGTCGGAGCACAATAATCACCCCGAAATTGCCCGCAAGGCAGCGGAAAAAGCGCTGGGTCCACGGCAGACGTTGCTGCGCAACCGCGTGATGCTCGCGGTGCAAAGTGCGCCATTGGAAGCGATACAACTGTAGTCCCCTATGAGTGAATGTATTGATCCGATAGTCGGCAAGATTCTTGCGGGTTGGCGTTACGACATTTCTGGACTCGCTCCCGAAATGTGCGGGGACTATGAGGATCATTTTTCAGCCTGTGAGCATTGCCGGTCCCGCCAGCGTTTGCACCGGACAATTGATATTGCCCTGATCGTACTGGCGTCAGTTTCGGGGGCCGTCTTTCTGCTGGCCTTCGGCGTGATTCGCCACTTCGAGCCTCGGCACACATTCTGGCTTGAACTGGGTGCACTGGCTGGGTTCGCGCTCTCCGCGCTGATCTGGCTTGTGGTCGCTGTCGCGACTCCCGCACCGATGACCATGGTGGACGTTGCCAAGATTGGCGCCCGCCGTGTCCATGACCGGCTTCCCCCCGAGATCAGAGAACGCCTCCCAGAAGAGCTTCGCCTGAAGATCACCGGCTCCTAGCTGCCGTCCCTGGGTATTTCTGCAACAAGGGTTTTCCTGCAACAAGGCTTTTCTGCAACAAAGCTTGGGCGAATTCCGTATCTATTTCGGACACGCATCTACTCGGCGGCTTACCTATGCGTCGAAAGAGCGTCCAATCCACAATGATTCTTCGCGATCTCATTGGCGACGTTCTTCGCACACTATGGGCGCATAAGCTTCGCACGTTCCTGACAATGTTCGGCATCGCATGGGGAATCGTCTCCATTGTGCTTATGGTTGCCGCGGGTGAAGGACTGCGAAAGGGACAGGAAGAGCAAGCCCAGACCCTTGGCAAAGACCTGATGATTGTCTTTCACGGCCGCACCAGTCTGCAGGCTGGCGGAGCGCGCGCCGGTAGGGCGACTCATTGGCTGGATTCAGACATCCCGGCGCTTCAAGCAGAATCTACCGATTGCGAGAATGCAATTCCCGAGCTTGAGCAAAACGATCTGCGCGTGCACAGCAACTACAACAATGCTGCGTTCACCGTGACCGGCTCGTATCCGCCGTTTGGTTCTATTCGAAGCCTGAATGTTGGGGTTGGCCGTTTCTACGACTGGGAAGATCAGACCCAATCACGGCGGGTCGCGTTTCTTGGCACAGACGCGGCTAAGCAGCTTTTTCCCGGTCGTGACCCTGTAAATCAAAACATTTATCTGGATGACATTCCTTATGTTGTGATTGGCGTAATGGCCACCAAGAAGCAGGATTCCAGCTATGACGGCTGGGATGTAAACAAGGTATTTATTCCGTTTTCAGCCATGCGGCGCGATTTTCCCAATAAGCCTCCGCAGACCGCCGACAGTTTTGACCAGCTTCTGGTCACTCCGAAATCAGTCGAGCAACACGAAGCCTGCAAACATGAAATCCAGGTGGTATTGGGACGGTTGCATAATTTCGATCCTACGGACAAAGAGGCGTGCCCTATCTGGGACACCGTGCAGGAAGCCAAGGCCTTTCGCCAAATGACCGATGGCATGAAGTATTTTCTGGGTGCGGTGGGAATGATCACGCTGTTTCTTGGCGGACTCGGAGTCATGAACGTCATGATGGTGGCCGTGCGGGAACGCACGCGCGAAATCGGTGTTCGCAAGGCGCTCGGCGCGCCGGCGCACACAATCCTGCGGCAATTTTTTATTGAGGCATTATTGATCGCAGGCCTCAGCGGCGCTATTGGGATGGCCGTCGCTTATGGCCTGTGCGCGTTGGTGGATTTGTTGCCGATGCCAGCTTTTTTTGCCGGTTTGCTGCCGACGTGGGGATCAGGTCTTCTGGCCTGCGGAGTGTTGGGCACTATCGCGGTTCTGTCGGCGCTCTATCCAGCGCGCAAAGCCGCATCCGTGGATCCGATCGAAGCGCTGCGGTTTGAGGCGGGAGGATGACTTCGATTGTTCGCTCAAGTGCAAGCATGATTGGTTTTCCGGTGTGGACCTTGGTGTCCTCTGTGTTGATAGCCTTCCCTGGTAGATGGAATGCTGATTGAAATCATCCGCGAAGCCTGGATCGCTTTAAAACGCAATTACACTCGCACCCTGCTGACGATGCTGGGTATTGTGTGGGGTATTGCGACCGTCACGTTGCTGATTGCTTACGGCTCGAGTTTCCGGCAAATTTTGGTCGGCGGCTTTGATGCTTTTGGGAAAAGCGTGGTCATCTGCTGGCCACAACAGACCAGCGAGCAGCCAGGCGGACAACGCGCCGGCAAAAAAGTCGTGCTAGAAAAAGCTGACGTTGACATCATCAAAGAGACTGCCCCTTTGGTGAAACATGCCTGTCTTGAAACGGTAAGACGGCCGGGAATCGCTTATGGTGACCGCCTGGTTGGAACGGCCGCAATTCGGGGCGTCTGCCCCGCGTATGGCGAAATGCGCAACGAAGTGCCATCCGAGGGCCGCTGGATCAGCGCCACCGACGAACTGGAAAGACACAGAGTTTGTTTTCTTGGGGGCCGCATCCGCGAGCAGTTGTTTAGCGGACGTCCTGCCGTAGGCGAAACCGTTCAAATCGCCGGAGTGCGTTTCACCGTCATCGGCGTAATGGCTCGAAAGATACAACTGAGCAACTATTTTTCGAGCGACGACGACTCCGTCTGGATTCCTTATTCCACGGCAGGTGATCTTTGGAATACGCGTTACGCGGCGGTGTTGGTATTCGAACCGATTGCTCCGCAATATGAAAAGAAAGCGATGGCTCAGGTGCTTGCCGCGGTGGCGACCCGCCAACAGTTTTCGCCGACCGATCCGAAAGCTTTCCAGATGTTTGGACGCGACGAATTTCGTCCCGTGATTGACGCACTCACCATTGGATTGCAAGTATTGCTGGCATTCGTTGGAACGTTGACTCTAGGAATTGGTGGCGTCGGCGTGATGAATATCATGCTGGTATCGGTGGATGAGCGCATCCGCGAAATCGGCCTGCGCCGCGCTCTCGGTGCCAGAAAGCGTCACATCAAGCTGCAGTTCCTGTCGGAAACTTTGCTGATCATGCTGCTCGGGGGCGCGATTGGCGTCTTGATCAGTTATGGCATTGCCGCGGCGGTGGGCACGCTGCCATTAATGGGACCACTCTTTGAAGATGACTCCGGGCAAAGCCGATATCCACCTGCGAATCTCGATGATGACGGTGTTGATCTCAACGGTCGTATTGATGGTTGTCGGCGTGGCCAGCGGCTTGGTGCCGGCAATGCGAGCCTCGAAACTTGATCCGGTCGAAGCGCTGAGGTACGAGTAAGCATTGGCGACACGAGGAGAAAAGCAAGTAGCTTTGAAAGGGCGGGGCTTCAGTCCCGCCGTCATTCAGAATCAGAAGCCTTTCGGCTCGCCTGAAGGCGCACCCTTTCAAGGCAATCGCAAAAAGTGCCATTTATCAGAAACAAATTGCGACGATTCGGTTCTTTTGCTCAATGCTGTGATCTTTGCAACAACTCCGCCAGATGATCCTGCCAGATTGCCGGGAGAGAATGTGTTCCATGGCCTCGGGTCTCATCGGTGATTGGCAAAAGTACAAACTTGCCCTTTTTCACCCGCTGGATATCCGCGTCAATAATCTTCAGTTCCGGGGGATTGATTTGATCGTCCGCTGAGTTGATGGCGGTCAGGGGCGCGGTGATGCGGTCCAAGCGCGGTTCGGGGTTGTAGTTTCGCGAGGCGTCAAAGTAGTACAGCATATCGTTGGCATCGGTAGTCTTGGAACGGGAAGAAATGTAATTTTCCAAATATGCGTCAGCTTTCTCACGTGTGGGCTCTGTCTTTTGCATCTGGAGAGGGCTGCTTCCCATAAATAAGAGGACGCCTAAGGCGCATTCCAAGCCGTGCGGCTGTTCTTTGTATTCTCCGTTATTCCAATCGGGTGAAGTGCGGATGGCGTCCATGATCATGCGCCTCATCATGCGGTTACGGCCGGCGATCTCGATGGGTTGGCTTGCCAGCGGCATGGCCGCGTCCATGAAGTCGGGGTGCTGCTCGGCCCAAAGCCAAGAATGCATGCCGCCCATGGATGTGCCCATCACCAACCGCAGGTGGTTCACCCCCAGCCCCTGAGTCAGCAGACGGTATTGCAGTTCAATCATGTCGTCGTATTCGTAGTGCGGGAAACGCATGTGCAGGCCGTCACTAGGCTTGCTGGATCCTCCGTGGCCCACGTTATCGGGGAGGATGATGAAATACTTCGCAGCGTCCAGCAGTTGGCCCGGGCCAAAGAGCACTCCTGCGAACGTGGGGGTGAGAAACTGCCGCCCCGATCCGCCAGTTCCATGGAGAATCAAAACCGCATTTGTCACTTTTCCGCTCGCATCTTTGTGCGGCGCGCCCAATGCGTAGTAATGCAGTTTGACCTCAGCGAGATGCTCCCCCGATTTGAACTGAAAATCTTTGACCACGAAATCTCCGGGCTGAGGTGCGGGATAATCCGCGGCGAGTGCAAGCTGGGCAGCGAAAACTAGGAATAGCAGACCTGCAATGCGGTGGAGTTTCATGAGACCTCCCGTGTAAGGAATTTCGCGAATCGCAACAGAGCAAGGTGGTTAATATACTTCCCAAGAACGTCAGGGTGTGGGGATAATTTCTTAAGCCTCGTATTCGAGGAGAGCCATGTCGGCAGATCAGGCAATAAATAAATTTGGAAACGATTTATTGATTAAGTGAACGCAATGGTTCCGATGGCACAATTGGAACCCGGATGGCGCTATTCTTCGCGCAAGGCTTGCAGCGGATCAACTTGCGTGGCACGTCGCGCCGGCACATAACAGGCAAGCAGAGCGGCGGCCATCAGCATTGCGGCGACGGCGGTGAACGCGGAGGCATCAATGGTCCCCACTTGATACCACATGCCGCGCATGGCTCGTCCGACAAGAAAAGCACCGCCGAAACCCAGCGCGAGCCCCACACCCGCAAGAATCATGCCTTCTTTCACAATCAATCGCATTACACCTCCGCGCCCAGCACCCAAAGCCATACGCAAACCAATTTCATGAGTGCGTTGCGCCACGGTAAAAGACATCACCCCATAAATGCCAAGTGCTGCCAGGAGCAATGCGATGGCGGCGAAGCCTCCAAAGAGTAGGGCCTCAAAACGGTCACCAGCCCGAAATTCAGTTAGCATCTGGTCCATGGTTCTCACGAAAGCCAAAGGAAGATTCGGATCCACAGACTGGACGACAGCAGCGATGCTTTTGGTTAACGTCTCCGGGTCCATTCGACTGCGCACCGCGATTGCAGTCTGCGGCCACGGATTCTGCGCAAACGGGACGTCAATTTCAGGAAACACATCCTCACGGGGACCTCGGTTCCGTACGTCATCGTAGACACCCACAACCCGCCATTCAGCGGGAGGACCCAACTTCGGAATCCCGGGAGCCATTTGCTGGACCAATATGCGCTGCGCCAAAGGATGTATTCCCGACAAATACTTCTTCGCGAACGTCTTATTGACCACGGCCACGCGAACCCCAGCGGCCAAATCCTGCTCCATGAAAGTGCGTCCCTGCTCCATGCGAATCGCAAAAGTTTGAAAAAATCCCGGAGTCACCGGCCTGAAATTGGCGTTGGGGCGCGCGGAAGGATCTTCGATGTTGGGCTTACCGGCAATTTGGAAGGGCATGCCAAAACTTCCTCCCGGAGGTATGCCGGGCGAAGCGGAGACCGCAGTCACGCCCGGAACAGCCTGAATCCGGTCAAGCAACTCCCGGTAAAACGTGTTGATCTGGGCCGCGTCTTTGAGCTGACCCTCGGGAACGGGGAGAAAGAAAGTCAATAAATGATCGGTGGGAAAACCAACATCCTCGCGGGAGAGATTCCATAGGCTGTGTAGTGCGAGCCCGCCTCCGGCCAACAAGCTGAGCGCTAGCGCAAATTCGACCACTACCAGGCCGCGCCGTAACGAATGGCGACCAGTGCTGAATGCAGATCGGCCGCCCTCCTTCAAAACCTCGTTCAGGTTCAGCCTCGTCGCTTGCCACGCAGGAGCGCAGCCAAACAAGATGCCTGCCAGCATCGTAGTCGCCAGAGTAAACAGCAACACAGGCAAGTTCAGGCGGACGTCGGCTTCCGAGAGGAGCATGCCCGGTGGCATCATCGCCATGATCGTTCTCAACAATACCCAGGCCAGGCCGATGCCTAAGGCTCCTCCCAAAGTGGCCAATGCCAGGCTCTCGATCAGGAACTGGCTGAATATTCGCCCGCGCGAAGCGCCTATCGCCGATCGCACGGCCACCTCTCTTTGGCGTGTTGTGCCACGCGCCAGTAAAAGATTTGCTACATTGACGCACGCAATCAGCAGAACGAAACCAACCGCGCCCAGCAGAAACCACAGACCGGTACGAACGGCAGGGTCAAGGAAATCGTTCTTGAGTGGCTCGACACTCACGCCCCACCCCTTATCCGATTTGGGGTAGATTTCAGCCAGATGTTTACTGACCGAGTCCATGTCGGCATTCGCCTGCGCCAGGGTTATTCCCGGCTTTAGCCGTCCCAGCACAACCAGCCAGTGGAAATCGTGATTCATCTGCTCCGGGGTGAAAACAAACGGCAACACAATTTGCCGATCCAGACGGTCCGGTTGTCCAGGAGGTTGAACGCCAATGACTGTGTAAATGTCTCCGTTCAGGTGGATCTGTTTGCCAATAATGTTGGGGTCGCTGGCGAAATATCCTTGCCACAATTTGTGGGTGATGATGGCAGCGTGGTCTTTGCCTGCCACTCCTTCCTCGGGCAAAAAGTAGCGCCCCATGAACGGATGATCGCCAATGATCTGATCAAGAAAGCCGGGCGTGAGGTAATCACCATCAATTTGTTGGGGTTTTTCGCCAATGGATAAGTTGAACAACCCGCTCCTGACAACTCCCAAGGTCTGAAAAACCGTGCTCTCGCGCTTCCAGTCTAAGTAGTCGCCGGTCGAGACAGGATTTCTGTTTCTACCAGCGGATTTGGACCACAACACCACCAATTGTTCGGGATGCGGATAGGGGAAATCCGCGATGATGGTTGCGTAGAAGATGCTATAGATTGCGGTATTCGCCCCGATGCCGATGGCGAGCGCCAGCACCGCAACGATAGTAAATCCCGGATTCCTTCCTAGCAGCCGGAGTCCAAAGCGAAAATCGCGCCAGAGATTTTTCATTTCGCTCCTCGTTGATCGTTAAGCGCTTATTAAGTCTGGTATTGCACCCTTGACTCATTCCGAGCTGTAGCGATCGCGGCCTTGGCAAGCAGCAACCCCAGCGAAGGAATGACGACACTCCCTGCATCCGACTATCCACATTCAGATTGCCCTAAGTCACTGAAAAGGCAAAACGGACCGGCTGGATCGCGGCAAAAAGCTGTCCATTTTCAAAATTATTCGTCCGGAATCGAACATTGGGCCTTCGTTGACGGGCCGCTACTGCGTCCGTAAGATGAAGCGACCCCGAAGCCGGGCACTTCTTAGTGATTGATCAGACCATCTCGCACTACCGCATCATCGAGAAACTTGGCGGTGGTGGCATGGGCGTCGTCTATAAGGCAGAAGATACTCGACTGCATCGCTTTGTTGCCTTGAAGTTTCTTCCCGATGAAGTGGCTAACGATCCGCAGGCTCTTGAGCGCTTCCGTCGGGAGGCGCAGGCGGCGTCGGCTCTCAATCATCCCAACATTTGCACTATCTACGACATCGGAGAGGATCACGACCGTCACTACATTGTGATGGAGTACCTCGAAGGCAGCACGCTGAAGTATCGCATTGAGGGAAAGCCGATGTCAGTCGAGCAGTTGGTGGATTTCGGATCGCAGATTGCCGACGCGCTGGACGTGGCGCACACCGCGGGAATTGTTCATCGCGACCTGAAGCCGGCAAACCTTTTTATTACCAAACGCGGACAGGCAAAGATCCTGGATTTTGGCTTGGCCAAAGTCGCGGGCCAGCCAGTCTCACAAATTGGACACACGGGAGCGACCATGGCAACCGCGGCCGTGGATCCCGCGAATCTCACCAGCCCCGGCAGCACCGTGGGCACCGTAGCTTATATGTCGCCCGAGCAGGCCCGGGGCGAAGAATTGGATGTCCGTACTGACTTGTTTTCTTTCGGAGCAGTTCTATACGAAACCGCTACCGGTAGGCAGCCGTTTGTCGGCAACACTTCGGCCGTAATCTTTGACGCCATCTTGAACCGCGCGCCCACGGCCCCAGTGCGCCTGAACCCCGACTTGCCCGCAGAACTGGAACGCATCATTAGTAAAGCACTGGAGAAGGACCGCGATCTGCGTTACCAGGTTGCGTCGGAGATGCGCGGAGATCTGAAGCGGTTAAAGCGCGAGCTTGATTCAGGGAGAAGTTCAGCGGTGAGTGCGTCTGTGCCGCCGGTGACGCCCGCGTCTCCCTCGGGAACTTCTGCGGCAGTCGCCCGCATATCAGCGATTTCAGCGGGTGGCCCGTCCTCGTCCCTCCGCCCTTCGGAGGGACAGGGCGGGACTTTTCAAGCAGCAGCTCCACTATCCTCGGCGAGCGTCCGAGTGAGTTCGTTTCGCAAGTCTTGGATCCTCGTGGCGGTTGTCTTGATCGCGATAGCGGCAACCGGAATGTGGTATTGGCGAGGCAGGGCAAGCACCTCGCAAATCGAGTCCATTGCGGTAATTCCGTTCGCAAATGTGGGTGGCAACGCGGACGCCGATTTTCTCAGCGATGGCCTCACGGAGTCGCTTATTGCGAGCCTTGCCCATGTGCCCGAATTGAAGGTGAAGTCGCGCAACTCCGTTTTTCGCTACAAAGGCAAAGAAGTTGATGTCCAGCAAGTCGGCAAAGCTCTGGCTGTGGATGCTTTGCTAACAGGCAGAGTCGTGCAACATGGTGACACTGTGCAGGTCAGCGCCGATCTCACCGACGTGCAGGACAATACGGAAATCTGGGGCGAACAATACGAGCGGAAGACCTCAGACATTATCTCCTTGCAGCAACAAATCGCTGGCGACATTGCCGACAAGCTGCGCTCGAAACTGAACGGGGCGGAAAAACAGCAGGTCATCAAGCAGGGTACGCAGAATCCGGAAGCCTATCAGCTTTACGTAAAAGGCCGTTACTATTGGAACAAACGTACAGTCGGTGACATTAATACTGCAATTTCTTACTTTAATCAGGCCATAGACAAAGATCCCGGTTACGCAACGGCATATTCAGGAGTGGCGGATGCGTACGGCGTCCTGCCGAGCTATGGTGGCAATCCTCGCGATGTCGTTCCCAAGTCGAATGCGGCTGCGAGGAAAGCTTTGGAACTCGATCCTACACTCGCGCGCCCCCATGCCGACCTGGCTGCCAACAAGATGGAATTCGATTGGGATTTTGCCGGCGGTGAAGCCGAATACAGAAAGGCGTTTGAGGCGGACCCCAGCGACGCAACGGCACACCAGTGGTTTGCTGAGGACCTCGCTTTTATCGGTGGCCGCGTACAGGAGTCAATTGATGAAGCCGTCCGCGCATATCAGCTCGATCCCTTATCGCCCATCATTGAAGCGGAACAGTCGGAAATTTACTTCCACGCCCGTCAATTTGATAAAGCTGTTGAAATTGGCGAGAAAATCGTCGCTGACAACCCGGGATTTGGTAGAGCTCACGGATTTCTGGGAGTCGCCTATTGGGCGGAGCATAAATACCCTCAGGCTATTCAGGAATTCAAGACCGCAGCTCAATTATCAGGCGACCACAGTAGCGCTGAGGTTGCAGCCGCCCTCGACACGGGCTTCCGCTCCGGCGGATGGCCAAGCGCCCTAAACAAAGCGATCGAGACCTTACTCGCGCAGCGCAAGGCCAATGATCGCTATGTTTCTGCTTACACAATCGCCCGGTTCTATGCTGATTTAGGGGGCGCCAATTTACGGGACAAAGATCGCGCCTTCGAATGGCTTGATACCGCATATCGGGAACACGATGTCCTGCTCGAGGCTCTACGGACCGACTTCGCATTCGATTCCCTGCACTCCGATCCGCGTTATGCCGACCTGGTTCGGAAGATCGGCTTCCCGCCGCTCTGAGGATGAATGCGCTTTTCGGAATCCTATCTCCGCGCTCTTGATTTCGGAAACGGTCTATTGAGTTGACCTTGCCCTGCCGTTCTTAGTACCTTCCTGCGTACCGCCATATGCGAGGTGCTTGTGCCGCTGTCTGCGATAGATGCGATTACTCCGGCTTTCCATCACACCAAGCAGCAGCTCATCCAGCCTTTTCGGGCTGCGCAGTGGGCGAAACTAGCCTTGGTCGGCTTCCTAGCTGGAGAGATGACTTCGGGAGGCTGTAGCACACCCAATTTCCACATACCCGCGCAGCCTCGCGGTTCCCAGCATTTATTCAGTGCCGGACTTCCCATTCAAAACCCGATGTTTTATGCAGGGCTGATAGCGATTTTGATTGTCGCCGGAATTGTGCTGTTCGTCTTGTTTTTATATGTAAGCAGCGTGATGCGCTTCATTTTATTCGACAGCGTAGTAGCAAAGCGATGCGAGATCGCAAAGGGATGGAACCAGAGGCAGGTCCCGGGCATGCGATATTTTGTGTGGCAACTTCTGTTTTCTTTCGTGACGGTGGCCGCACTGGCGATCGTAGTCGGAGTTCCGTTTGCCTTTGCATTCGCCGCAGGCTGGATGAAACAACCGAGGGAGCACATCGTTGCCATGGTTCTGGGTGGGATTGCTTTGTTCTTTATTTTTCTTACCTGGATCCTGATATGTCTCGTGATTCAGGTGCTCACCAAAGATTTTGTGGTGCCACAGATGGCGCTTGAAGATCTCGGTCCGATTCAGGCGTGGCGGCGGCTGTTGCCGATGATTCAATCGGAAAAGGGAGCCTACGCCGCTTATCTGGGAATGAAACTTGTCATGAACCTGGGAGCCGCCATGGTCCTTGCGATTATTTCTTTGATCGCAATTCTTCTGATGCTCATACCAGTAGGCGGTATTGGCGTGATCGTGGTTCTGATTGGAAAGATCTCCGGCCTGACGTGGAGTCTTTACACTATCTCCCTGGCCATAGTGTTTGGCTGCATTCTCATTGCAATTATCATTTATGTAATCTCATTGATTTCGGTTCCTGCGATTGTTTTCTTTCCAGCGTACTCGATTTATTTTTTCGCAGCCCGATATCCGCGACTTAGCGAAGTTTTGTATCCTCCGGTGGCGCCGCCCATCGTCGCTCCTCCAGAAGCGCCGCCGTTTCTGCCGCCGCCAGAGCCCATTGGCTAGTTGTGACAATGCTCGTGCGATCGAATGGAAAATCTTAACGCGCGATCAGAGAATCCCTCTGTGCCAGGTAATTCTGCAACGCAGTTTTCCAATCGGGCATGCCAATTCCATACTTATCCAAGCTTGCGTGAGAGAGCACGGAATAGGCAGGTCGAGGAGCAGGACGTACAAACTTATCGCTTGTGGTCGGCAGCACGATAGTATTCATGCCCGCGGCATCTACGATTTCTTTCGCGAAATCAAACCATGAGCAATCGCCCCGATTGGTCGCGTGAACAGTACCCGTTGCATTGCGGCGGCAGAGTTGGATGATCGCCGTGGCGAGGTCTTCGACGTGGGTGGGACATCCCCGCTGATCAGCCACGACCTCGATTTCAGGGCGTTTGGCAGCTAGTTTGAGAATCGTGTCGGGAAAACATTTTCCGCCCACTCCAAACAGCCATGAGGTCCGCGCAATACAGGCATCGGGTAGTATCCGGCGAATTTCTTTCTCCGCTTCGGCCTTGGACTGGCCATAAACACTTTTCGGCGAAACCGGATCGTTCGTTTCATAGGGAGTTGTTTTTTTGCCGTCGAAAACATAATCGCTGCTAATAAAGAGCAAACGCGAGCCAAATTGCTTTGCCGCCTCGGCCACATTCGCCGCTCCGCGCGTATTTACGTCAAAGGCAAGTTCGCGATTGGTTTCACATCCGTCAACATCTGTGTATGCCGCGGTAAGCACGATCCAGTCTGGTCTTGTGCGCTCGGCGGCATCGAATACTTGCTGCCGATTTCGAATATCCGCATCTTTAGACGCGAGACCAGCCACGCTATCATCGGTCCATTGGCGCATGAGAGCTTGTCCCAATATGCCAGTTGCTCCAAAAAGACTTATCTTCATGCGCGAATGATCTTCCTCATTTTGTAAATCAGCATGTCCGAATATTCTCGTGCGGGCCGCGCGGCTTACCCAATTTTCGAATGCTACAATTATATTGTTTCTACGCTAAGTAGTTCTCTCCGAGGTGCACCTATGGCAACGGTTGAAGCCCCAGTATTAAATCGTACTCGCACTCATCAAGGAAAATTTGTTAACGAACCGTCCACCGATTTTTCGCGGCAGGATAACGCGCGACAAATGCGTGCCGCCATCGAGAAGGTCCGCGGCCAGTTGGGCCGAGAATACGATTTGGTCATCGGCGGCCGGAGAATCAGGACTTCCGACAAGATTAAGTCCGTGAATCCGGCGAGGCCCTCCGAAGTGGTTGGTCTCCATCAAAAAGCGGGCAAAGAACACGTAGAACCCGCCATGCAAGCGGCTCTCAAAGCGTTCGAGAGTTGGAGCCGAACTTCGGTGGAAGAACGTGCTGGGCTTTTGTTTCAAGTAGCGGATCTTTTCCGGCAACGCAAATTCGAACTGTGCGCATGGCTGGTGTTCGAGGTTAGCAAGAACTGGGCGGAAGCCGACGCAGACATTGCCGAAACAATCGACTTTTGTGAATTCTACGCGCGTGAGGCTTTGCGGCTGGCGCACGTCGAAACCCCGGTCCAGTTGCCGGGAGAACGCGATTCGCTGTTTTATATTCCGCTCGGTGTCGGTGTTGTGATTCCGCCGTGGAATTTCCCCGCAGCCATCATGGCTGGGATGACGCTCGCTTCAATCGTCTGCGGAAATACTGTCATCCTGAAGCCATCCAGCGAATCGCCAACGATTGGCGCGAAATTCATGGAGTTGTTGGAGGAGGCTGGGATTCCTGAGGGCGTGGTGAATTTTTGTCCAGGCTCTGGCGCCACGTTTGGCAATGCCGCAGTCGCGCATCCGAAGACACGCTTCATTGCCTTCACCGGATCGCGCGAAGTGGGACTCGATATCAATAAACGCGCCGCCGAACATGTTCTTGGACAGATGTGGATTAAACGCACCATCCTTGAAATGGGGGGCAAAGATGCAATCATTGTGGATACCGATGCCGATCTGGACGCGGCAATCGAGGGCGTGGCCGCATCATCATTTGGATTTCAAGGGCAGAAATGTTCCGCTTGCTCCCGTGCAATCGTGGATGAGCGTGTGTATGACAAATTTCTCGAAGGCCTCAAAGCTCGCGTCGAAACCATCAAGATAGGCGATCCCGCCGATAACACCTACATGGGCGCGGTCATCAGCGAGAGCTCAATGAAGACGATTCTGGAATACATTGAGCATGGCAAGAAAGAAGGGCGGCTCATCACCGGCGGCTCCCGGGCGACCAGTGCCGGAGAAGGATTTTTCCTTCAGCCGACTGTCATCGCTGACATTCCTCCCAAATCAAGGCTTGAGCAGGAAGAAATTTTTGGCCCAGTGCTGGTGGTGATCAAGGCGCGAAATTACGACCACGCGCTGGAGATCGCGAACGACACGGAGTTCGGCTTAACCGGCGCGGTGTACACAAATTCGCAGGAGAAGATTGACCGGGCCATCCATGAATTTCATGTGGGGAATTTGTATATCAATCGCAAATGTACCGGCGCGATTGTTGGAGCTCACCCATTCGGCGGATTCAATATGTCAGGGACAGACTCAAAAGCTGGAGGACCGGATTATTTGTATCTGTTCACGCAAGCCAAGGCAGTTGGCGAAAAGATTAGATAGATTTCCCTATTCGTATCGCAGCGCTTCGGCTGGCAGAATTTTCGCAGCGGACCACGAAGGGTAGATCGTCGCGATCAACGACACTCCCAGCGTCACAATTGCCACGAGCAAGCCGTCAATCATGCGCGGAGCAAAGGGAACGTAATCAATCGAATAAACTTCCGGCGATAGAGACAACAGATGGTAATGTCCGCCGGCAAACGATAATCCATAGCCCACGATCAATCCGATAAAGGTCCCGACTACCCCGATCAAGACGCCTTGCGCGATGAAGATGCGGCGGATTTGCGATTTCCGGGTACCCATCGACATGAGTACGGCAATGTCTCGAGTTTTCTCCATTACCATCATGATCAGAGAAATTAATATATTCAGTGCGGCCACGAAGACAATCAGGCCGATAGTGATAAAAGTCACGAGTCGTTCCATTTTCAGCGCGCGAAACAGAGCCTTGTTCTGCTCCATCCAGTTCGTGGTCATGAATCCTGGTCCGGCAGCCTTTTCGAGTTGATCCCCGATTTCGCCCGCCTTGTAAATGTCGTCAATCTTGAACTCGATTGCCGCGATTTGATCGCCGATGCCGAACAACTGCTGCGCATCTGCCAAACGGGCCAGCGACCAGGCGCTGTCATAGTCGTAAAATCCAGAATTAAAAATTCCGGCCACGCGAAAGTGGTTGTATTTCGGAACCATGCCGTACGGCGTTAATTCCCCCTGGGGACTGGTCACGAGTACGACAGAGCCGACGGTCGCGCCAAGATTTTCCGCCATATCCTTCCCAAGAATGATCGGAGGCATGGCGGCCACACGATTCTCGACTGCTGCCAACGAATCCGGCGATTCAACCTGTGTGGCACGGACGCCCGCGCCCACGGAATTTGACGCCGAGACTTCACCCGGCTTCGATTCATCCAGCGCAACCGCTGATCCGGCAACCACGCTTTTCAGCAAGTCACTGACTTTATTCTCGGAACTCGGAATCATTCCCTTGAGTACGGCACCACGCGCCCGCGGCCCCCGCGAAATCATAACTTCCTCATAAATAGTTGGCGCGGCGGCGATCACATGAGGTTGGTGAGATAGACGATCTAGTAATCGCCGCCAATCTTTGATTCCGTCATCCTGCGTGCGCAACAGCGTTATGTGTGAGGTGGTCTCGAGTAAGCGGTCCTGGAGGTCCTGCCGAAATCCGTTGTTAATCGCGAGCGCGATGATGAGCGAAGCAACTCCCGCAGCGACTCCAAGAATGGAGATACCGGTGATCACGCCAATGAATGCTTGACGCCGCTTTGCGCGTAAATAACGAGTAGCAATAAAAAGTTCGAAGCGCATTAGAGAAGTTGTCGAAACATCGCATTTCAGCTCATTGGGAATTATATAGAGCGGGCGCGGCAGGTGGGCCGTACACCCCGCGCCGATGTTCATCATGAAAGTGGGATCAGCCCCTGCTAGACTGTTTGAGCTATGAGCGTGATTGACGAAGTTTTGGAAGCAAATGAGATTTACTCGCGGACGCATGAGTTGCGGAAGCTGACTCCGCGGCCGGCCCGCAAGCTTGCCATCCTAACTTGCATGGACACACGGTTTTCGATCCGCACACTGGGCCTGGCGACTGGCGACGCGCACATTATCCGCAACGCCGGCGGCATTGTGACTGACGATAGTCTGCGGTCTCTTCTCGTTTCACACTACCTCCTCGAAACTGAGGAATTCATGATCATCAATCACACCGATTGCGGATTGATGCACGCCAGCGAGCAGGATTTGCGAACCAGAATTGAAAATCGAACCGGAACTGCTGCCATATCTCCGGCATGCTTTTTCACTTTTCAAAATGTCGAGGAGAACGTTCGCCACCAGTTACAAAAATTGCGCACGCATCCCTGGGTTCCGAAGTCAGTCTCGGTTCGCGGTTTCATTTACGACGTTGCCAGCGGCCGCTTGCGCGAGATCAAGCTTATAACCTAGGCGGCTCTTTCGGCGCTGGCCTGAGGAAGTTTCGCCGCAATTAAGTCAATCTTCTCGATTGATGGCGGACCAGACAAAAGATCCGAAGCCTTTTCTTTCAGCGCAGCGGCCAAGCGTCCCGTTAAGTGCGCTTGCCGGCCCGCTTCGCTGGGAAAGGCGTCAAAAAGTCCGAATGTAGAGGGGCTCATGCGAATGGCGAACCAGGCGATTGTCGCCGGCTCCTGTTGAACAATAGCGAGTCCGCTGCGGAGGAAATTCTCCACTTCAGTCTCTTTCCCCGGCTTTGCTTCCAGCCGAACCCACAGCGCGACGTGAACCGTGTCAGCCATTTTTCATCTCCTTGAAATGAGCGCACTTTGCTCATTGTGATCTTAAGCCTTCTTATCGTGTCTATTTTTTGATGCTTAAATTCGTTTGATGCTTAAATTGACGACGCGTAGAATTTCTCGCCCCTCAAGACAGTTTCGATGCAGTCCACAATCTGTCCCGCGTTGCTCTTTGAGAGGATGCCTGCGATGCCTGCCTCTCGCGCCAGTTCCGCGAGCTGGGAATCGAGATACATCGAACACAAAATGACAGAGGTATTGGGGCAGTTTTCAGCGATCTCTCGCGCCACCACGATGCCATTGGTCTCGGGCATAAAAAAATCCAGTACAACAACATCAGGGGAGAGTTCGAATGCCTTCAGCATCGCCTCGTTCCCATCTTTTGCTTCGCCGCAAATTTCCCAGCCGTCGTGGCCCTCGATCATGCGCCGGATGCCCGTGCGAACGGATTGCGAATCGTCGGCAATGAGAATGCGTTGGGCCATGGTTTTAAATAGTAATCAGACTATCCGATGATAGCCGCGTTTCACGAGTTGGCGGAAATATTAATTTAAGGCACCGAAGAATTGGGCACTTCTTCAAATGCGAATCTCCCAGCCCTTTTCGTACTCACGGCCGCACATCTTCGTGGCCTTAGCGTCGCCGACGATGTGCCCGCTAGTGTCAAGTTTGAGTTCCCGTTTCAGTTTCCAGGCAATGTTTGAGAACTGCAACATAGCGACTCCGATGTAGGCGTCCGCGACGGGCGCGTTCAACTTCTCTCCGGTTCGGACAGCATTAATCATGTTTCGGAAGTGCGCGTCGGTCATGGAATCGCGGCTTAGCAGATCTTGGGTTGAGTTTTTGTCGTTCGTCTTGAACTCGTTGACCAGCTTGTCATCAAGGCTGAAGATCTGGTATCCATCGCGATCAATGAGAACGCTTCCCTTGGTGCCATGAATCATCGAACCTCGGCCACGGTTGTAATAAGTTTTGCCATTGCAGCTCATGCCTTCCCAAGTAACCATTTTGTCGCCGTATTCGAAGCTGGTGACCAGCGTGTCATAGAATTCCCAGTCATCGTGAAAGGCGTATCGTCCTCCCGAAGCGGTGACCCGCTCGGGAAAGCCAGCGTCCAGGGCCCAACGGCAAACGTCCACTTCGTGAGTGCCATTGTTAAGCGCCTCTCCGGTGCCATAAAGCCAAAACCAGTGCCAGTTGTAGGGATGAATGTTGTCTTTGTATGGCCGCCTCGGCGCTGGCCCCTGCCATAAATCCCAGTCAAGATAGTCGGGAACTGGAACCACTTTTCCAATTCCAATCGAACCGCGATTATTGGAATACCAGCACTTTGCGAAGTAAGGCCGGCCAATCAGCCCGTCGTGAATCTTTTGAATGATCTCGATGGTGTGAGGAGAAGAGCGCTGCTGGTTGCCCATCTGCACCAGCTTTCCATATTTGCGCTGCGCACGCACCAGCAGTTCGCACTCGTCAGGATCGTGACCGCACGGTTTTTCTACGTAAACATGCTTGCCCGCCTGCATTGCCAGAATAGCCATCGGAGTATGCCAATGGTCTGGCGCTGCGATACTAATGACGTCCACATCTTTGGATTCCAGAACTCTTCGGAAATCTTTTTCTTTGGCTGGCAAATAGCCCAATTCGTTTTGCGCTTCGCCTACAAATTTATCGAGATAGCGAGAATCAACGTCGCAGACGCGGGAAAGATGCGCGACACCGTCGCTTGCTTTGATGGATGACAGGTGGGCATAACCGCGTCCGTGAAGTCCGATCACCGCGAAATTCACACGATCGTTTGCGCCGAGAATTTGAGCGTAACTCTTTGCAGTTGCGCCTAAGGCAGCACCTGCGGTGCCCGCTGCGATAGTCCCAAGAAATTCACGCCGCGAAATCATTTCTCCTCCGACGTTCTGTCGTTCACTTCGGCAATGCGTATGCCACAATACTTCCACTCGACGGCCCGTCCTTCGCCTTGCCGCCGCCGGCCACGATGACAATGAATTGTCTACCATTGACTTCGTACGTCGAAGGAGTCGCATTGCCCGCCGCCGGCAGCATTGTTTCCCAAAGAAGTCTTCCGGTTTCTTTATCGAAGGCCCGGAATTTCTTGTCGAAATTCGTTGCCGCGATGAAGAGCAGGCCGCCGGCGGTCACAACTGGTCCTCCATAGTTCTCACTGCCGGTATTCGCCAATCCTTTGGCGGCGAGTTCGGGGTATTCGCCCAATGGAAGTTTCCACACGAACTTTCCGGTATCCATGTTGATTGCCGATAGCGTTCCCCACGGCGGTTGAATAGCGGGATAGCCATCGGTGTCAAGAAATTTGTTATATCCGTCACTGACGAATTTCATGTCGCCAGTGGACGCTACAGTCTTCGCGGTTCTATCAACTCCGCTGTAAACGTAATCCACAACGGCATGAACCGCGTCATCTCCCAGACGTGCGAAACCGGGCATCCTACCTGACCCTCGAGAAACCAGAGTCGCCACATCTCCGTCGGGATAGCGATTGCTCAGCCCGACGAGTGACGGAAATTCCGGGGGCGATCCCTTCATAGTCGGTCCGTGACACGCGGCGCACTCGCGAAGATAAATTGTTTTGCCGCTTGCGCCAGCCGTGATTGGTTTCGGTTCAACCATGCGCAATATCCAAGCCATCTCATTCGCATTCACATATAGCAGA
>CAWCJR010000010.1:0-122987 GCA_963796015.1 uncultured Acidobacteriaceae bacterium
TGCCTTAATCTTGGTGTCATCCAGAGCTTGCGAGGGGTCTTGCGTCCAGCGGATACGCGCGGAACACGCGAGTGACTGCACTACACGCGAGATCCTTCGCGGCTAAAGTCCCTCTGGATGACTTCAAAATCGGGAATTGTTCGAACTGAGTCACAGCCCGGTTTCGGTGCACCTTGCGAATATTTAGAAAAGTCCTGCTGGTCACGGTCATACTCATTATTGTGGTCCTCGCTGCCGCGATCACTCTAACTATTGGATGGCGTCCGTTTATTGGCCCAAGATCGCGGCCGCTGACTTCGCGGGAGTTTGAACGAACACCTCAGCGAGTGGAACGTGGACGTTACATTTTCAACAATCTCGCGGGCTGTGTTGATTGCCATTCCGAACATGATCCCAGCAAAGCGGGAGCGCCTGTCGTCACCGGCATGGAAGGCGCTGGCGAAGTAATGCCCTTCGACGATCTTCCGGGTCGCGTCGTGGCCCCCAATATAACTCCAGACTCGCAGACTGGTTCGGGCTCATGGACGGACGACCAATTGGCTCGCGCGATTCGCGAGGGCATTGGGCATGATGGCCGCACACTGTTTCCCATGATGCCGTACAGCATGTATCGGCAAATGTCGGACGAAGACCTGGCTTCGGTCGTGGTTTACATCCGGTCACTGCCGGCGGTTGCGCATCCGCTGCCGAAGAGTGAGATTATTTTTCCTGTAAAGTATTTGGTCCGCTCAGCTCCGCAGCCAATCGAGGCCGCGGTAAATTCTCCCGACCCGTCGAACCGCGTTGAATGGGGACGTTATTTGGCGACGATGGCATCGTGCGCGGATTGCCATACTCCACGGCATCAGGGACGGCCCATCCCTGGAATGGAATTCGCGGGGGGCAATTTCATGAAGGGCGCATGGGGCAGCGCTGCCACCGCGAACCTTACGCCTGATCCCTCCGGCATCAGCTACTACGACGAAGCTCTATTTATAAAGGCGATCCGCACTGGCTATGTAGGCGCACGGCCGCTGAGTCCTATCATGCCATTCGAATTTTATCGGGGTCTTACGGATGACGATCTCAAGGCAATTTACGCATACTTGCGGACTTTAAAGCCGGTTAAGCATACCGTGGACAACAGTGAGCCTGCGACTTATTGCAAGCGTTGCCGGAATACGCATGGTGGCGGGAATATGAATTAAGAAGATTTTCTGTTCCATTAGCGTAGATGGCTTGGCATTTTTTTGCGGTAATTTCCAGTTGAGCTTCGCTCAACTGGACAGCCGAGGGCGGCTGTCCCTACGTGATTCTTTTCCAAAATAAGGTACAAGTGGATAAATGATTTCCACTGTTCTCCACCAAGGGGTCGGTGTCACAAAAAATGTCTGATTGTTTTCATGAACCTCCGAGTGGACCCTGTGGAAATGTAATTGCTGTTGTACATTAGCAGACTCTCTATAATGCGCTGAGAGTACTTCCCCCAGGGAGTTGTTTTGAGAAGTCAAGGCAGTCGGACGCGAGGCAGAAAGCGGATCAACCGCTCAGCAAATTTCTTATTGGTGGGAACCTCAGCGCTGATAGCTTGTGCATTTTTCCTTTCTCTACATTCATCGTTAGTTTCGTCGCCGGCGAACGATTCGCAATCGTGGGAATTGAATGACATTGCGAAGATAGAGCCGGTTGCTCCATCCCCGGGCGATTTATTCGCGCCTGAAGTTCCCCGCGTGATTTATCCCTATTCTGTCGTGCCTGGCGGCGTGCGTACACCCGAAGAATTACGGGAAGCTGGCCTTCACGACCACGTTGTCAGTGAACATTATGCGGGATTCGATTTTCAGAAGGCGCGGGTGATCAAGGTCAGGCAGGCTCGATTGGTTTATCTCTCATATCGCATTGGAGATCAAATTTACTGGACCGCGAAGAAAGTCAGCCTTCATGAGGGCGAAGATCTCATCACCGACGGCAAAATGACAGCGCGGACGCGTTGCGGCAATCAAGTTTCTGTGCTTCCACAGAAGAAGACATCTTCGCAAGAACCCGCGGCCGCGCAGTTCGACGGGCCGATCGGAAGCTCAACGCGAGTGCCCTTTCCAGATAATTTTCATTCTGCGCTCGAGTCGAGGCCGGGGCCAGGATGGGGAGCACCCGGGTTAGGTCCCGCGAGCCTCATTGCGATGGCGGGCGGAGGATCTTCCCCATTGGGCGGCGGGTTTCTACCAATTGGTTCGCCCGTGGCACCCGGATCGGGTGGGAAATCGCCCGCCCCCGGCGCGGGTGGAGGCCCAGGCGGTCCTGGTTCAGGTCCAGGTCCTGGTCCTGGTCCTGGAACGCCCCCGGTGTCAGTTCCGGAACCGGGAACGTTTGAGCTGGCTTTCGTGGAGTTCTTCGCTATTATTTTGAGTTTGAAGTTCGTTTCCCGCAGAATTCGATTAGCCCGATTTTACAAATAGACTCCGCTACCCATGTACTTCTGCTTATGGTGCTACTACCGAAGTTCTACGCTATCGGTTCCGACCCTGATAACATTTAGGTCTTAGTCATGTGGCGTTTTTCAAATAGCTTTACCTCATTGTTCGTCGCGATTGCGTTCTGCGTGGCGGCGTCGTTTGCTCATGCTGACAGCTCGTCGAGGTGCCTACGATTCGTCGAATTTCGATACTTGCAGGAAGCACGCTGGAACTGGAAATTGCGGCGAGTGGGCCAGTCAAACCTCAAGCCCAGGTTATTCAGGGGCCGGACAGGCTGATCCTGGATTTTCCGGGTGCGGTACCCGCCAAAGGTTTACACAATCTTGATATCAATCGCGGCGATGTGAAGGATGCACGGGTTGGGCTTTTTTCTTCGAATCCTCCGGTCACGCGAGTTGTGTTGGATTTGAAGTCCGCGCAACCATATGAATTGTTTCCGTCGGGGAATACGGTTGTCGTGAAATTCAGCTCCAAGGGGATCGGCGACTCTTCGGCAAAACGAAGCGTGGCCCATTCTGCCGACGATGCGGACGCTGCGCCGGAAACGGTTGTTTCCATTGAACGCTCTGCTGTTGCGAGTGATGCCCGCGAAAAGGATTTGCCGCGGCAAGATACTAGCAGCACACAAGTGGGGTCCGTAGAGCCAGCGCGTGTCAGCACACCTGCTCCGGCGGCCCCGGCGCAAAATCCGCGAGTGGAAGTGTTGTTCGAAAATGGGCTGCTGAGCATTCGATCGAATAAAGCAAGCCTCTCCGAAGTTCTTTCCGAAATTCACCGGCGAACTGGAGCGGAAATTGCGATTCCACCGGGCGCCGAATCCGAACAAGTCTTCACCAGCCTGGGACCGGGCGCTCCTAAAGAGGTCCTGGCTTCTTTGCTAAACGGTTCGCATTTCAATTTTATTGTGATTGGATCGGAACGTGATCCGGGAGGCATCCGGCAGGTCGTTCTTACTCCCAAAGAAGGCGGCGTACCAGAGGCAGTAGTTTATCCGTGCGGATCAACTCCACAACCTGCTATGGCGCAAGCTGCGCCCGATCCGGGGCCGCCGGCGCAGGCGTTCCAAACACCTGTACCTGAGCAGGCCGATCCGGGGGACGCACAAGACAAACAACCTCCGCAACAGCAGTAGTGACGAAGCTCTGCGCATGATCACTACGAACTGAAGCCGGAAACTACTTTTTCGTCCCGCCTAACTTCTCGAAGAACAGGCAAATAGATTCGATACCCCGATGGAAGTTGGGGATGTGGAACTTCTCGTTCGGCGCATGGAGATTGTCGTCGGGCAAACCAAACCCCATCATCACCGATGGAATTTTCAGGACATCCTGAAAGTCGGTCACAATCGGGATGGAGCCGCCGGAACGAATGAACACCGTGTCTTTCTTGAATACCTCATGCATCGCTTCGGTTGAGGCTTTGATGAATTTGTTATCTGTTCCAACCACACAGGCCGGTCCCTTGCTCCAAACTTTGATATTCGTCTGAATGCCTTTTGGGGTTAGCTTTTTGACATAATTTTTGTAGCGAGTGAGGATGTCGTCCGGATCCTGATTGGGCACCAGGCGCATCGAAACTTTTGCTGACGCCTTAGCGGGAATCACAGTCTTGGCGCCGGGCGCGGTGAAACCGCCGGGCATTCCATGGACTTCCAGCGTAGGCCGCGCCCAGGTTCGGTAGAGCACGGAGAATCCTGACTCGCCTGTTAGGACGGTGGAACCAACCTCAGTTTTTCGATAATGTTCTTCGTTGAATGGAAGCCGCTTCCAGGCCTTGAGTTCGGCGGTGGTCGGAGCTTTTACCTTGGAATAAAAGCCGGGGATCAGCACTCGTCCCTTGGAATCTTTCAACTTGCTGATGATTTCGACTAATCCGAACAAGGGATTCGGCGCGGCCCCGCCGTACATTCCCGAATGTAAATCGGTTTTGGCTCCCACGGCTTCGATCTCGGTATAGATGAGGCCGCGCAGTCCGACGCATAGTGTGGGCAAGTTCGGAGCAAAAAGTTCGGTGTCGCACACCAGCGCAAAGTCGGCTTGCAGCTTGGCTTTTTCTTTGCGGACATAGGCGGCAATGGATTCGCCTCCGACCTCTTCTTCGCCCTCGATGATGAACTTGACGTTAATCGGGAGTCTGCCCTGATATCCCCTGATCAGGGATTCGACGGCTTTGATTTCCATCCATAGCTGACCCTTGTCGTCTACGGCGCCGCGGGCATAGACATTGTTGTTGCGCTCGGTGGGCTCGAAGGGCGGGGAAATCCATTCGTCCAAAGGCTCGGCGGGCTGGACGTCATAGTGCGCATAGCAGAGCGCAGTCGGCTTGCCCGGGGCATTCAGCCAGTCGGCATAAATCAGCGGATGACCTTTGGTGGGAATGACTTCGACATTCTGCATTCCGATGCGGCGAAGCTCGGTAGCGACGAAATCAGCAGCCCTCTGAACGTCTGCTTTGTGCTCAGTCAGCGTGCTGATGCTGGGAATGCGAAGCAGATTTTTGAGCTCAGCTAGAAATCGCTGCTTATTTTCACGAGCGTAATCAACTGCGGGAGATGCCATCGAGTTCCTTTCAGCGCATAGGTAGCAGAGGAATAATATATCTGACCGGGCCGAGTTTCGGACTGGGAGGTTGATTTTAGGCGATTTCAGGCAGGTTGACGGTGTCTGATCGAGGTGGCTTCCGCTGCCGATGTGACCTTTCTTGCCCATGGTGAGGGTGATTGGCTCAATTTATAATCGAAGGATGATTGATGAACTTGATTTTCGCAAGCATGTAGAAAGCAAATTAGAAAGCTTGAAGAAGAGCCTGATGAAAGCCGAGGAGACCGCCGACCTGGAGGTCGAAGATCAGGCTGGCGCTCTTCATATTTCTTTTGAAGATGGCAGCAAGTTTGTGATTTCGGGAAACTCGCCCGTCCGGCAAATTTGGATTTCGGCGCTGGCCACGAGTTTCAAGTTGGATTGGTCGGAAGCAAGCAATGATTTTGTGTTGCAGAAAACTGGCGAGGGCCTGAAGCCGTTAGTGGCGCGCCTGGTCAATCAGCAGTTGGGGGAAGAGGCGATAACTCTCGCATAGATTTTTGTGTTACGTATTTTCGTCGGCGTATCCTTTATTCGCGCTTGGCTGCAATTTTTGCCGTAAATGCGTCGCGATCTGCTGGCCGTGGAAGCGTCCATTCTCGATAAAAATCTCATTCGTTCTCGACCCCGCGACAATGACTCCAGCCACATAAATCCCCGGCACATTCGACTCCAACGTCACTGGATCGCACACGGGCCGGCACTGCTCTGCGGAAAACTCAATCCCCATCGCCCGCAAAAAATCATAATCCGGATGATAGCCAGTCAAAGCGAAGACGAAATCATTTTTGAGTTCAAGCACGCCATCTGGAGTGCTTAGCACAACATAATCAGGCGCAATTTCCTGAACGCTGGTATTGAAATAGGCGGTGACTTCGCCGTTCTTGATGCGATTTTCGATGTCGGGAAGAATCCAATACTTAATGTGGTTATGCAGCTTGGGACCGCGATGGACCAGCGTCACACGTGCTCCGTGCCGCCAGAAATCCAGAGTTGAGATGGCCGCAGAATTTTTCCCTCCGATGACCAGCACATCCGTATCGAAAAAAGGATGCGGCTCGCGATAGTAATGAAAAACCTTGGGCAGATCTTCGCCCGGAATTCCTAAATAATTCGGCAGGTCGTAATAGCCGGTGGCCACGACCAACTTGCGGGCCTGATAATCGTAAATCCTTCCCAGGCGGTCGCTGGTCGTAACTTGAAATTCACCATCAACGCCGGAAACCGTCTCCACCTTCTGATACTGGCGTATCGGCAAATGATAATGCTCGGCCACTTTCCGGTAATACTCCAATGCTTCTTGACGGGTGGGCTTTTGGTTCGCGGTGCTGAAAGGGATGTCGCCAATCTCAAGCAGCTCTGGCGTAGTAAAGAACGTCATGTTCGCAGGATAGTTGTAAATTGAATTGACGACGCATCCCTTATCAATCACGACAACTTTGAATCCGGCTTTTTGCGCCTCGATACCGCAAGCTAAACCGGTGGGTCCGGCGCCGATCACCAGCACGTCCACCTGAGTGTCGGGACGCGGGTCAACCTGTGCGCGAGGAAGAGTATCGGGAATTTCCTTAGCCGCTTCGGAAATTTGTTTATTTGCCAAAGAGTGTGTTCCTGATAGGAATTCGGCGCATGCGTAGATGAAGCAAATATGCCGACGCTGACTTGAAGATCAAGATTTTAGCATGTGGAAGTGTCGGCACGGCGCTCGCTGACTTGCCAGAGCGTTGCAGCGCGGCGGATATCTGACGCACGAGCAAGTGGGAAAGCGGCTCGGCTGGCTGTTCCTGCCCTGACGCGGATGGAAGTCAGCCGCCCACCCACCCTCGGCCAGCCTTTGACAAGTGACAATGTACACCTTACAGTGTACGTTAATGATTGGGAGCTTTAAGCATCGCGGACTCAAACGACTTTACGAGCGCGGAGACCGGAGCGGGATACGCCCCGACTTGCTCAACAGTGTCGAAGACATTCTTGCCCGGCTCGACGAAGCCGAGACGCCGCAGGCCATGAACCTTCCCGGTTATCGCCTGCACCCCTTGAAGGGCGGGCTAAAAGGTTTTTGGTCGGTGACGGTGCGGTCGAACTGGTGGATTATCTTCCGCTATGAGGGAGCGAATGCCTTTGACGTTGAACTAACCGACTACCACTAGACAAGCAAAGGAGCAAATCGCCATGCCGATGAAAAACCCGCCGCACCCCGGACGCAGCATCCGAACCGCGTGTCTTGAACCCTTGGGCCTTTCTATCACTGATGGAGCGGAGGTTCTTGGCGTAACCCGGCAAACACTCAACAACGTCGTCAACGGCAAGTCGGGGATCAGCCCCGAGATGGCGATCCGGCTTTCGAAGGCGTTTGGCAGTACGCCCGAAACGTGGCTGCGGATGCAGGTTGCGTATGATCTAGCGCAGGCCCGGAAAGACGAAAGCAAAATCAAGGTCCGCCGTCAGCATGGGCTACAGGAACTGCACGCACAGTGACCGCGGGAACGTCGGGTTGAAATTATGAATTTCACAAGCCTTGACGACATTTGGCTGGCCGGATTCACTGGCGGCATTGCGGTTTCCGCACTCCAGGCATCGAGTTGCCGCGAAATACCAGACACACGGGGCATTTATCTTGTTTTGCGGCCGGATATCGGCCCCCCGAACTTCTTCCTGAAGGCACAGGAGGGTGCTCCAAGGGGAGGAATCCAAACGTCGAAGTCGACTGCCTAAAAAATAAATGGGTGGAGGGCGCAATCGTGCTGTACATCGGCAAGGCAGGGGGACCATGCACTAAGGCAACCCTCAGGAACCGATTGAAAGCATATTTGCGATTCGGTAAAAAGTGTAACTCGGGACATTGGGGCGGCCAGATACATTTGGCAGCTAAGCGATTCGGGCGATCTACTCCTGTTCTGGAAGTCCACCGGAAAGGCTGTCCCCAAAGAGGTCGAACGCGCCTGATCGAAGCGTTCAAGCAAAAGTACGGCAAGAATCCCATTTGCCAACGGGAGACATTAGCCACTTTGCTAAGATGGCAACTATAGCGGCCGTTCACTGGTATTTTGTACGAAAGCCCGCTCATGCCACCGTATAATGTTCGGGTTCCTCATCTGACGGCGGAGGCTGACCTCTGTGGCGATCAATCGCGCAATGTGTATTTTCGCGGTGCTTTTATCGTTGGTGGCTATTGCATTATCGGTTCGGACAATGCAGCGAGACCCACTCGGAACAGACCTCTCTAAGTATGACCTTTCAAGCCCGGAACAGACGCTGCGGTCCATAAACGAATGGCTACAAAACAGGATATTCGGGCAGCGCATTCAGCTCCTCAAGAGCGAATTCCAGCCGGACGAGAGCAAGGATATCAAGCTCTTCCTCTCGGACGGCGTAACTTTAGCCGTGCTCAAATCTGTAGAGGTGGCGAACTCGGGAGCCCAGAAGAACAATGGCCTGGTTGTCTCGTTCGTCAAATTTACCGTGTCTGGCGTCGACTATTACACTGTGCAGTATTGCCGACAAAGACCAATCGAACCGGTTCCAACTTGCTGAGAGGGCGCCGACGTTCGGTTCGGGGAAGCCCGAGAGCGACAGCAGCTTAGATGCTGCGATTGAGGAGTTTGAGAAGACTGGAAAGATCAATTGAGGCACCTCGCTTCGGCTTGCAAGGGTGTCTTCAAAACTGGTAAGCAACGCATTCCTTTAGCAAAGCGCCCGAGCCGTATAATACTGGGTTCTTGTAATGCCCTAGGCGCTTACTCCGCTCCAACCCACAGGAGATTTTCCCCTTGTCTACCCCCACCGAACCCGCAGTGCCATCCAAAGTGAAGACCCGCACCGAATCCGACAGCATGGGACAAATCGAAGTCCCGGCCAACGTCTATTGGGGCGCGCAGACGCAGCGCTCGCTGCTGCACTTCAACATCGGCCGCGACACTATGCCGCCGGAATTGATTCGCGCCTTCGGCATTCTGAAGAAAGCCTGCGCGCTGGTGAATCAGGATCTGGGCAAGCTTCCCGCCGACAAAGCCAAGCTCATCGTCCAGGCTGCCGACGAAGTGATCGCCGGCAAACTCAACGACCAGTTTCCCTTGCGCATCTGGCAAACCGGCAGCGGCACGCAGACCAACATGAACGTCAACGAGGTCATCTCGAACCGCGCCATCGAAATTGCGGGCGGGGGAGATGGGATCGAAGAAGCCGATTCATCCCAACGATGACGTCAACATGTCGCAGTCGTCGAATGACACTTTTCCGGCGGCGATGCACATCGCGGCGGCGGAGCGAGTGAAGAACGCACTGATTCCCGCGATCAAGAATGTTCACGACGCGATCGCGGCCAAGGCCAAAGAATTCAAAGATGTCGTCAAGATCGGCCGCACGCATCTGCAGGATGCCGTGCCTCTAACCTTCGGCCAGGAATTCGGCGGATGGGCCATCTTGCTTGAGCGCGACATCAAGCGGCTGGAACAGGTGCTCGACGGGCTTTACGATCTCGCCATCGGCGGGACCGCCGTCGGCACGGGACTGAACGCGCATCCCGAATTCGCCGAGCGCGCCGCGAAGAAGATCGCCGAACTCACCGGACTTCCCTTCCGCTCCCATGCCAACAAGTTCGCCGCGCTCTCGGCGCACGATGAAATCGTCTTCGCCCAGGGCGCGATGGAAACGCTGGCCGCGTCGCTGATGAAGATTTCCAACGACATTCGCTGGCTGGCTTCCGGCCCGCGCTGCGGCCTTGGGGAATTATCGATTCCCGAAAATGAGCCTGGCTCTTCGATCATGCCCGGCAAAGTGAATCCCACGCAGTGCGAAGCCATGACCATGGTCTGCGCGCAGGTTCACGGCGCTACCGCCGCCGTGGGGTTCGCGGGCTCGCAAGGCAACTTCGAACTGAACGTCTTCAAGCCGGTAATCATCTACAACTTCCTGCATTCGGTCACGCTGCTCACCGACGCCTGCCACGGCTATGTCGAGTACATGATCAAAGGCATCGAAGTGGATCGCGACGAAGGTGGACTGGTACGTGAAGAATTCGCTCATGCTGGTAACGGCGCTGGCGCCGAAAGTCGGATACGACAAAGCCGCGAAGATCGCTCACACCGCGCATGTCGAGCAAGCCAGCCTGCGCGAAGCGGCGTTGAAGCTCGGATATCTCACGGGGGAAGAATTCGATCAGTTGGTGAAGCCAGAAAAGATGACGAGATCCTAAGCAGGCACGATACTGTTCCTCCGTCCGCCCGTTAATTCCGTGAACGACGTCAAGCCCGAGGTTTGCGTATTTCTATCTGCCCGTTTCGTGTACGAACTTCCATGCAAGGCTGCGGATGCACAGCCGGACCGTCAAGCACACGCCCATCCTGCAAAGAAAACCGAGAGGAATGATAAGGGCACACGATACTGTTATCCACCAGTTTGCCTTCGGAAAGCGGACCGCTAAAGTGGGAACAGGTCTCAGCCATGGCAAAAATGCGTTTGTTGCGACGAACAATCAGAAATGGCACGCCGTTATGCGTCGCACGAATGGGCTTGTTGTCCACTAATTCTGATTCCGCCAAAACCGCCGCAAACTCTTTGGGGAATATCTCGCCAGCCGTCCGATCGACGCCTACTCGGTGGTCATACACCATGTTTCCGCCAAGATGCGCAGCATATGACATGACTGCATAGCCGCAAGCGGCGGAGATACGTCCGGCTGTGCGAGACTTTTTCTTTCTTAATACCAGCGAGGTCGTAAACAAAGCAGTAGCGCCGATATTCAGCAGCCCATGAATCAACCCAATGCGACGCGCCGGAGGATCAACATCCGACCAGTCTGTCACGCCCGTTATTGCCGCGCCCAGTGCACCGGCCAGCCCTATAGCAATCGATGTGTCGGCCGCCAACTCGAACTCGCGGTGGCCATCCATCAAATCCAAAACGTCAAATACCATCGCCACTGTCCAGGCGCCCACTGGGACATCAGTAAGGACGGCGTGGAGCGGGTCGCCGAGCCACGTACCATTCAGAAAATTCCTGATCTTTTGTGCAGTCGCGCTTCCGCCGCCATAAAGAGCTTTGTCTATCAGTTTCTGTAATTTCTCTTCGAGTGCGTCGGTTGAATGGGATTCTTCGGGCAGGTTTTCAGCTACGTTAGAACTTGTCATCTACTCGCCTCATTGCCAGATTTACCACCGGACGACTTTCATCAGATGCCAAATGGGAGAAATCAGTCAAGCTTGGGATCAATGATAGTGTTCGCCCGATGGTTTCGTCCGCACCCGGAGAGAAAAATCCGCGACACGAGGTGCGACGTGTCCTAACCTTGCAATACGACCTCAGACCGCAGTGCCTGGCCCGGCCTAGGTCGCTACTTTCCCTCCGACAGTCTCGCTACTTTTTGGATTCCCTCTGTACGGTCGCGTCTGTACTCCAATAGCCATTGTCGGCGGCGATGTTCAGTTTCATTTGTTCGCCCGAGACTGTACCTTTCACAAATAACTTAACTGGATTTCCCTGCCACTGCGAGTTCACGGTAAACGAAATATTGTCTCCCTCCAGTTTGCCATCGGTGATGGGATATTCTTTCCCGTCAATCCCCAACATCGTTCCGGTGATCACGTTATTGTCAGACTTGAGAGTAAAGACGGCCCGACCGTCCTGCATGGGTCCGGACCACTTTCCAGTGAGGTCCGCGGCGAACATAAGTGAAGAAAATACGAGAAGCAGAAACAAAGGCGCCAGTCCGCGAGAGATGCGCATACTTCCTCCTGATGAATGATTTTTGAAATTGGCATTGTCATATTACCAGTGCTGATTATGAGGTTGCCGCAAACTGGAAAAACCCACCAGTGCGGAAAGTCACTGCACAAGGCTGACAAATGTCAGGCAAGACTGGGATTGGCTTCCGTTTCTCGCAAAGATTACGGGTTGGCAGTGCATTCTGGGAGGCAGGGATCCTTCGTTGGGAACCGTTCGCTCGCGAACGCCTCCACCGCCTCAGGATGACAATGAGTTGGATTGACGTAGATCGAAATCAATCTTCTACTACTCTGGCCGTCATCTCGACCGACGGCTCTCCACCGGCCATGGTTTGGGCGATGATCAGACGCCGGGCCTCGACGCGAATCTTCGGCAGATTGATTCCGAAAATCACCGCACCTGCCTACGCATGCGACCGATCCCATTGCTAATGGTATGCGGGGCGCCGATGCGGTCGGCTAAAGCGCCGCCCAACAACGCTCCAAACGGCGCCATTCCCATGAACATCATGGAATAGAGCGCCATCACTCGGCCGCGCAATCGATCCGGCACCATTGCTTGAATCAACGTGTTGGAAGACGACATTTGCAGCATCATGCAAAAGCCGACCGGAACCAACAGTGCTGTAGAAAGGTAGAAATTGCGAGAGAAGGAAAACAATGCCAGGGTCACTCCAAAGCCGCCGCAAGAAAATGCTACCCAGCGTCCAAGACCGCGTACTCCCGTGCGTGTCGCCAGCGTCAATGCGCCGAGCAGTGCGCCGACTCCGGTTGCGCCCATCAATATGCCGAGACCGCGAGCTCCGCCATGAAGGACTCTGTCCGCAAATATCGGCATCAGCACCGTATACGGCATAGAGACCAGGCTGACCAATCCCAACAGGAGCAGCAGAGCACGGATTGGCGAGGTGTTTCGCGCAAAACGAAATCCTTCAATAATGTTTGCCAGCGGCGACCCTTTAGCGGGCCGATAGGTGGGGCGATCCAGCCGCATCATGAGGAGCCCGGCAATTACCGCCAGATAACTGATGCCGTTACCAAAAAAGCACCAGCCCTCGCCTATTTTTGCTATCAGAATTCCCGCGATCGCCGGACCGATAATTCGCGCCCCGTTGAACATGGATGAGTTCAGCGCGATGGCGTTCATTAAGTCTTCTTTGCCGACCATGTCCACCAGGAAGGATTGGCGCGCCGGAATGTCGAAGGCGTTTACCACTCCCAACAAGGCGGCGAGGACGAAAATATGCCAGATTTGAATCAGATGGGTAAGGGTCAGAATCGAGAAAATCAGAGCCAAACTCATGGATGCCAGTTGGGTGCCAATCACTACGCGCTGCCGGTTGAGGCGGTCGGCAACGATACCCCCAATTGGCGCCACGAGGAATACCGGAATCTGGCTTGAAAAGCCTACTAGTCCCAAGAGCAGCGACGATCCGGTCAGGCGATAAACGAGCCACGCTTCGGCGATGCTCTGCATCCATGTCCCGATGAGTGAGATGAGCTGTCCGCCGAAAAATAACTGAAAATTACGATGACGCAGAGCGCGGAATGTAGCGGAAAGGACGCTGCCGCCCGCAACGCTGGAACCGGCTGTGTTGGAAGTTTCTTCTCTGATTGTTTTCGAGATATCGGGGCGGCTCACGTTCATTAGGCTGCTATGATGCTAACGCAGAAATGGCGGAAGCTACGTTGTTCCTCGGATTTGACACTCGATTTCAGCAGAACGAAGGAAGGTCACAACGATATTCATGCACTCTCGATTGGTTTAAGGCGCAAATTTTCACATAGCGGGCTTTCCAACCTCCTCACTTTTGCATAGAATAGGGTCTCCAGGATGGTGCTTCGCTCCGGGAATCCCCGCCCGCCGCTGCATCTGTCCAATAACTTCCTAACTTAGCGATAAGGATTATGGGTCAAGGGGGTATTTGTCTGATCTGCGATTACAAAAGTCACTTGGCATGGATGCCCTGCGTTCATACCATTCATTTAGTGGCGATCATAATGAGGGTCCCCGAATGCAAGGCCTAGCAGTTACGTTTTTGACGGAAGATAAAGAACGGCAGGCCTCTCTACAGCATCGCGTCGAGAGCACTCAAAGTGGACGCAGCGTCTTCAGCCACGTGGGTTTTCCTGTCAGCGCAACCGATCCGATCCTGCGCCAGCTCCAGGATGTTCGCACCGAAGTGGTGGTGGTGGATATTGATCCGGGTAATGTAAAGCGCGCCATTGACGTCATCGAACTGATTCACGCCAATACCACCGATGTTGCAATTTTTGCTGTGGGCTCGATGAATGATCCGGGCACGATCGTGGCCGCGATGCGCGCCGGCGCGCGCGAGTACCTCGAGCGTAACGCAAGCGCGGAAGCTGTTATTGAGGCTTTCGACCGCTTCACTTCTTCGCGCAGCAAGACTCGAACGTCCGCCGGACGGGCGCGTGTGTTTGTAGTGACCAACGCAAAGGGCGGCGCTGGCGCAACCACGGTCGCCGTGAATACCGCGATTGCGCTTCAGGAAACTCAAGGTGGCGTGCTTTTGGTGGATTTTGCTCCGCTTGGCCACGCTTCTCTTCACTTAAACGTGCGTCCAACGTTTGGCGTCATTGACGCTTTGCAGAATTTGCACCGGCTTGATTCTTCCCTGCTCGATGGCCTGATGACAGCCTGCAAAGGTGGTTTGCAATTGCTCGCGGGACCTCAGCAACCGACTTCACTTTCTCCGACGTCCGCGGAACTTGCCCGCCTGTTTGATCTTCTTGTCACCCATTTCAAATACGTGATCGTGGACTGCTCGGGTCGCAAAGACCAAACTGAACGCTTCCTCTGCGATTTATCCAACGCGGTATTGATGGTTGCGCAAGCGGACGTCGTATCTCTTTGGAGTGCGAACCGGATCCGCACGTTTTTGGAAGAAGGCGCCGGGCGGGATCGGGTCCGCCTGGTTCTGAACCGCTACAAGAAGATTCCGGGATTCGGTGATGAAGACATCGAAAAATCAACAAACTGCAAGCTGCTTTGGAAGCTGCCCAACAATTATCAAATGGTATCGCCAGCCATTGATAAGGGAGTGCCGGTAACGTTTCAGGATAATCAGGACATCAGCCGGGCTTTTCGTGCGCTTGCGGCAACGCTGGCGGATGCTTCGGCGACGGTCGAGGGTTCCCTCGACCTTTCCTACCAGCATGACAAGCAGGATGCGAAGAAGAAAGCGGTTGGACGGCTTCTCATCTCGCCAATTCGCGCAGGCCAATAATTTCTCGCGTTTCAATTTCTTAGTTACCGATCAGCCTGAGAACTACTTTGCCGCGACTGCTTTGGCTTCAATCTCGGTGTAGATGGCGGGATTCGAGCACATTTCGTAAAACCAGCGGTCAGTCCAGCCTTTCCAGGTAAAGGTTCTGGCATCAATAATTGGGATTCGGCTGGATCGAATCACAACCTTGCGAAAAATTCCGCTGCCCAGGGGAACCAGGCCGCTATGAAGCTGAACCTGTTCGACATTCCATAGTCGCGGGAAGGACGTGCTTACTGGTTCGAGCGAAATTTCCTGTTGCAACCTCTTGAAAGCAGCTTCGCTGATACGAATTCCCCCGAGATTATATTTCATGAGAAATTCGTCAGGATTCTCTCCGTCGCTATTTTCGCTGACCGTTTGAAACGCATAAACGTTGAACGGAACGGTAAGTGTCTGCATGGCCTTCCGAATCCGCTTGTCGCAGGATGAAAGCCGGTCACTCTCGTTGAGCGCGTCGGAGATCATGATCTGCTGCGCGCCATCCGCGAGATACACGGGCGCCGAATTCTGGTAGGAAATACCAAGACCCAGTTCAAGAGTCGGAAGGCCGGCGCGTTCGAGCAGCTGGTTATAGCCGCGGACAATTTCGAGCATCTCGCGGGCTAGTACGCAGGCTTTACTGACGGCCAGTTCCGGCTCCGCTTCGCGCTCCAAAAGCGCAAGAATGATCGCATCGCCCTCGATGAACACTTTACTAGCGCCATATTTGCCTAACAACTTGTTGACCGGATCGTAAAAATTAAGGCTGAAATAGGAAGCGGGATTCATCTGCCGTGCTAGCAAAGATTTCGTAAGCAGTGACGAATCGCGAACGTCAGCCTTAACCACAACGTGACGCAGCACGCGATCTTCGACCGGTTTCTGTTCATGTTGCAGCAGGTATTCGTATAAGGTGCCGTTCATCGCGGAAAGATCCCGCATCTTTTCGCTGGCGAGGATGTTCACCTGATTCAGCGCTTCGTTGAGAACTTCAAGCCGCCGCACATCGCGGTGATGACGCAAGAAGTCCCTTAGGAATCGGCCCGCAATCTTTGTCTGTTCGTCTCCCCGGCAATTCGCCACTCGAGTCAACGCCGCGGAAAAACTTCCGGGAGAAAGTTTTCCATGCTCGGCAATAAGCTTCTCGACACGAATTCTTTCATCCTTCGAGATCAGGGCATTTTTCAACTGTTGAGCGTTGATGGTGGGTGAATATTCGTTCAGCAGCGGGACGACTTCATAAGAGGCCACCACGTGCTCAATGGCCTGTTCGCGTTCTAGCAATTCACGCCACGCCATCAAGCGGATCTTCTGAGACTGACCCTCTGGGGTGGAATCGTCAGGAATTCCGGACCCAACGAGGACTTCGGCATTTTCTGGGACATTCAACCACGTCTCTAATACAGCGTCGTCGCCGGCTTCCGGCCCGAGGCCGATCAGCTGGA
Organism: uncultured Acidobacteriaceae bacterium; assembly: GCA_963796015.1. GTDB lineage: Bacteria > Acidobacteriota > Terriglobia > Terriglobales > Acidobacteriaceae > PALSA-188. Next base: position 16,472 of record CAWCJR010000010.1, read on the forward strand.
GCAAATCGCAGGCCATGCGTCGGCTATTCCAAAAGCGGTCCGGGTCGCGATCGAAATTGCCGATCATTACATAGTGCTCGGCGTTAAGATAGATGTCGCGGCCGTCGTCGCTGAAAATCAACGGCGTGAGAAAAAGCCGATACTCGGCGTAGGTCTGGTTTCCAAATAGCGAGCGGCGTGTACGCGCAATGGTTTCTTTTTCGATCTCGCGCAGCGTGCGGAAAAGCTCTTGCCCAGTCTGGCGAAGAATGAATTTCTTTCCCACCTGAAAGGCGGCAACCTGCTCGCGATATTCCAGAGCTTTCTGCTGCCGGATGCCGTCATAACTTTTGACCGTGGCACGGCATCGCTCTAACACCTGGGAAAACTGCGCGTTCAACTCCGCACGCAAGAATTTTATGATCGCAACCCGCGCCAGCACGTCCAGCGAAATGTTTCCGGCGGCCTTGGCGCGATTCAGAGCGGCAAGATGGATGTCAATGAGCAGCGGCTTCAGGTCCGACGGCTCAGTTTTTGCGCGGACCTTGGCGGTTGGATGGACGCCGCCAATGAATGGATTATTCCGTGGGGTTGCGGGTTCTTCCGCCGTCTCGGCGGCCAACAGATTCTTAACGTTTCCGTAATGGATAATCAGACGGGCGACTTGCAGGCGGGCATCTTCAACAAACTTGGGACTTAAAAAAACATCGTGCCGCAGATTGTCAATTCCGATTCGCAACTCATGAAACGACAGCGTGGGAGTATAGCTTGCGAGACGAGGCGGCTCGAGTTCCTCGGCCGCTTGCTGTCCGATCCTGAATATTGGGATTCTAGGCATTTTTGTAGCGTAAGTTGCTGATTCTCCTGCTAATTCGAGCCTAACATGGGCTCGCCAGTGACCCAAGGTTACCCAAGTCGTTGTTCTGCGCGATGGGTGAGAAAGGTTGGGACCGTGGACATGACTGAGCCGTCGTGAGCGAGACATACCTGTTGTGTCAACCTACTGGACCTTGATGATGGAACCCTTGACAGCAACGAACCGCGCGGCCTAGCGTGTCATGTGCAACCGCAGTCGCTAGCGCAGATATACTCCTCTAAAACTGACGATGAACTGTTGGCACTGGCGGCTGACGGGGATTCTCTTTCCGAAGAAGCGCGTCCGATACTTGAAAGCGAAGTTCGCCGCCGGAGCCTCCTTGTCGTCGCCCCAACAGACGTTAAACCTCCCGCCTCCAGATTGCGGGATACTGCGGTCGGCAAGTTCTTCCGTTCTGCAGGGGAATATCTGCTGAACTATATCGTTGCGGTAATCGGCACTGCGATGATGGAGTCGTCCGTCTGGTCGCGAATTGGCCATGCACACTCAGTTTCAGAAGTACTCACAAGAGAATGGCTTCTGGGTCCCACAATTGCGGCTTTGCTTGGTTTTTTCGTTGGTAGACGCTGGCTCCCCAAAACCGCATCTTGGGTTTGGATACTCCCAGCTGGGTTTTTCGCAATTCGAGCTTTGTTATACGAGACCGCCAGCAGCGGCAGCGTTTTATCGTTCAATAGCCTTTCCGGACACTTTCTAGCGCCGAACTGTTTGGCTGACAGAATTGCCTGTACAGATTTCTTCATATTTACGATACCGGCTGCACGGACTGCTTCGTATTCCATGGCAGCATGGGTCTCACTTCGATTCCGGCGTCAACCAAGCGAGACCGATTTTTCCCAAACGTAGCTGATGTATCTGGTTACGCCACCTGGAGGCCTTCCCTAAATGATGTGTAGCCAAACCTTGTAGAATGCTTTGGCCTCAAGCCCGAAGCAACTGAAACTTGGTTCAGTGAGAGTGGTGATGGCAAACAATAGCCCATTGGCGACAGAAAAAATGCGTTGGAGTGTGGCGCCGTACTTCATCGTTGACGATGTAGTGGTCACCGCTAACTTCTATCGCGACAAGTTGGGCTTTCACTACGAGCGCTTCTGGGGCGATCCTGCATGTTTCTGCATGGTCAGTCGGGGTGGAATCATTATCATGTTGAGTCAGCCTGCCGAGGCAGGGAGAATGCAGCCGAACCGGTTGGCCGATCCGAATGGCGAGCCCTGGGACGCCTACGTCTGGGTGGACAACGCTGACGCCTTGTACAGCGAATTCAGGGCCAAGGGAGTGAATATCGCACGAGATATCTGTGATCAACCGTATGGCAATCGCGATTTCGACATTGAAGACTGTAACGGCTACAGGCTGTGTTTCGGACACAACAAAGAGGGATAGACCGTTCCGAATAAAGGGGTTTTATCTGGTAATAGGCGAAACATCGCCGGTCACCGATTGGCCCGGATCGTGAGTCCGTTTGCCTGATTACATCAAGTAATCAGTATGCTGGGCGGAATCTTAGTCGTCTGCTCCCAATAATCGCAAGCGGGGCGACATAATGAGGGTCATGAAAACCGTAACCTGCACCATCCTGTTGGTGCTTGCCGCCGCGACATATCTGATGGCGCGGTTCGAGGGTGCGCGGGCAGTTCTCATTTGGCCGTGCCTGCCTGGAGTCATGGCGGGGGTACTCTATAGCGGGCATGGTAATCACCCAGTCGGTGCCTGGGTAATCAGCTACATCGTTAATTCGGGAATCTACATAGGGGTCGCGTTCTCCTTACGAAGAGCCGTGCGGTTCCACGTTAGCGCGGACAACTGATGGATTTCATCCGGTGGTTGGCGAACGTCACCGTTGCATTGCTTGAGCTGGATCGTGATTGCAATCCTGATACCAACAGTTGACAGCCCTTAGCACCATAGTTGCGAGTTACGGACGTTCATTCTGGCGATTTGCCGCCTTATTTCATTCGAGTACAGATACCGCTATGACAGACTGGTTCGCGCGCCCCGTTCTACACGTTTCTGACGTTGAGGCCTCGCTGCGCTTCTACATTGATCGGCTCGGCTTCACTTGCTCCTGGCGATACGACGATGACGGCGTCGCACAGGTTGATCGGCAAGGCTGCGCTCTCATCCTGGCCAACACATGGCCGGAAAAGATTGGTAAGGGGCTGATGTTCATTTCCCTGAACGTCGAGCCCGCTACACGCGCGGGCGCAATCGCCGCGTTGGACGCGCTGCGCGCGGAACTCGGGGGCAGGGACGTGCCGGTGAAGGAGGGTTCTTGGGGCTACCGGCTCCTGGTGGTTGATGATCCAGACGGTAATCAGCTCTTCTTCAACTATCCGGGCGAGACTGTATCCTGACGTTAACATCTCGGCAGCATTCATACCGCCCAGTTGCACAAACTCTAGCTGACATACACTCCGCGTGAGAATATCAATTCGATGGAAATCTGGACTGGTCTCGTGTGCCTTGTCGCCGATCCCGCTTGCAAGGACTTCAAACGGTTTGGCGATGGGAAAGGCGCTTACGTGAATGTCGTCGCATGGGCCGAATCTGCCAGTCATTTTGAAAGGCGGGTGACTGCATGCGGAAATCGCGGCGGAGCAACTCGACTGCATCGTTCGCGAAACCGAACGGATCGAATTGCTGGAAGCCGCTTTGCAGCGCGAGAGGTGCCCCGACGAACTCTTCACAATGCGAACGACAGCCGAAAGGCAGCCCGCTGACGTGATGTTCGGAACTTTTCATATCTGGGATCGAGACGATGTGAATTGAAACTTGATGGCGGCCACTTTTACATATTTTGAAAAGGTGTGGACGATGAAGTCTGCGGTCACTGCTTTTCTTTGCTTGTGCGAGTGAGATTGTTTCGCGTCCGGTCCTCCCGACGGTTGCGAGATACGCGAAGCAAAGATGAAAGTACCGACCCAAGGTGTATCAGACTCCTGTCTTTGCCAAAACCGCAAAGGTGGGCCCCCATCAATCTTTCTTCGCCAATGCTTTACGATAATCGAATGAACAGATACATTTTGCTCACAACCGTGGGAATATTGGTTTCGGCACTCTCCCTTGTTTCCTATTCCATCGACAAACGAGACGCGATGAAGAGATTAGAAGACGCGGCCTCGAAGACTAACATTTTCGAGTGCCTTCCTTTCAGATGAATCCGAATCCAAAACGCAGGCCGAGCCATTAGACGGAAGCTACCGATGTTACCCTGACCATTGGCGGGAAAATCGTTTCCCGGTTACACAGAGGGTTGGCGGTAGGGGATGGTTTGGATCCATACGTAGCCCGGATTGCCGCTTCGTATTTACGAATGCGGCGCTGGGTTTCGGTTCCGCTCCGATAGATGCGGACACCACACTCCTCCACAATCAGAAACCCAAAGGACAGAATCTTGCCAATTTCCAGATGCATTCGTGCCGCCGGGGTTCAGGAACCCCTGGTTGCATGATCCGACGCCATACAAATCAGGACGCGGCGCCAAGTATCCCCCTGACGCTCGGCATATGTCAGGGAACGGTTGCACTGGACGTGTTGATTGGTCTGGATGGTATCCCAGTAATCCGCAAAGTTGTCGCTAGAAGTGCATCAATGGAAGTCGGCTGAGGATGCGATTGATGGTTGGCGCTACGAGCCTGCTGCCTGCGAAGGCAAGCCGGTTCAGTCGAGACAGTCCTGCGCATCAACTACACCCTCAGCCCCTGAGGACGACCGTCCAGTATCGGGAGTTCCCCGGTGCTGGCCCACCCTGACGTTCTTTGTAAAGGTAGGACGATGAGGTCGGTGGTCACGGCTTTTTTTCGTGCTGCGAGTGGCTTTATACTGCTTGATTTTGCATTCGCGTTCGAATGCGTTTAAAAGCACCTAGCCCAACCGCGCAGAAGGGGTGTCCATTTCGCAGGGTCCGGAATTTGTAATCGGTCTACAGTAAACTCGCCAAGAGGAATCATGCCTACTTACATTGCCCTCGTACGCGCAGTCAACGTTGGGGGCACTGGCAAGCTGCCCATGTCCGAGCTCAAGAAAATGTGCGAAGCGGCTGGCTTTACGAAAGTGAAAACCTATATCGCCAGCGGCAATGTCATTTTTCAGTCATCAAAATCTGAGGACCAGGTGAACAAAGCCCTCAAAACCAAGATCGAGGCCTATATCGGGAGGCCGGTTATAGTCCTCGTGCGAACAGCTGCGGAAATGGCCGCTGTTGCGTCGTGCAATCCGTTCCCAAAAGTTTCCGGCAGCGAAGTACTCGCGATCTTCCTCGACGGCGCGCCACCAGCCGACTGCTTGATGCGAGCCATTGGAAACAAAACTGAGCAGTTGCGGATTGGGACACGCGAAATCTACGTCTGGTATCCGGACGGCATTGGCGATTCCAAGTTACGCATTCCCGCCGGGAAGAACGGCACCGCGCGAAATCTAAACACCGTGGCGAAGCTGGCGGAGTTGGCACTCGAGTCGGAAAGTTGAAGGAGAGAACTAGGAATATCCGTCGGTCCCCGATGCGGTCCGTGATATGTTTTCTTCCGGGTTCCTAAGGAGGGGTCTTCGAGTGCGCTGTATTGTGATGGGATTATTGTTGTTCTGGTTTGTTACGAACCTGTTCGGCCAAGCTCCGACCCCGGGTCCGACTAGCAAAAAAGCACAGAAGGCCTATCAGCAGGGACTTGAGCAGTTGCAGAATCGGGCTACGGGAGTGGCGCTCTATTACTTCCGGGAGGCTGACAAGCAGGACGGTGGAAAGTGTCTGACCTGCCAAGGGCAGATGATTCAGGTAGGCCTTGAGACCCACGACTGGAAGGCGGTCGAGGATGGCGCGTCGGAACTCGCCTCGCAGATGCAGGACCCAAAGCAGCAGGCGATCGCCCACCACTACCTTGGCCTCGGTCTCATGAATGAAGGCCTCGATAAGCATCAGGACGATCTTCTTGCCCGCGCTCACGACGAATTCACCAAAGCTATCGTCCTCTATCCACACTTCGCCGAAACGATATTCGACGATGGAAAAGCGCTCGCGAATTTGCGCAGGGATGACGAGGCGAAAGCCCAGTTCGAGAAGTTTGTTGCGATGGCGCCGGAAGGGGGATTCCAGCGGTGGCGCGCTCAGCAGTTTATTCGTAGGCCCGAACTGGCTCGCGCCAAGCTCGCGCCTGACTTTGGATTGGTCACGGTTGACGGACACCGCGTCACGCTCGAAGGAGTGGCGGGGAAGGTTGTCCTGGTTTACTTCTGGGGGACAAAGTGCGACGACTGTCTGCGCGGATTGCCGCACCTGCGAGAAATCGCTAAGAAGTTCCAGAACCAGCCATTTGTCATTCTGAGCGTCAACGTTGACGACGACGAAGCACACTGGCAGTCCTTTCTGAAGAAAAACGATGTCCCTGGGTTGCAGTGCAGGGACGGCTTTAATGGTCCCATTTCACAAGCATTTGGCCTCCTAGTTGTGTTCGAGCGCAATGTTACCAACCCCATTGCTGGTGTCTGGATAACCTCCTCTGGCTTGAAAGAAATGGGCCCAAAGACTTTCACGATTGACGGCGAAGGGGTACTGCAAACTGAGAAGATATCCGATTCATCCCTCGATGCGAGGCTTCAAGAGCTTGTCAACCGGGCAGGGGGGCAGGCAGCGGCCAAGTAGCCGGGTTCGGAATGTCGAGGCTCTACTCGTGGTTCGTCAGACTGGCAATGTTTAAAGAGCCCTCGCGCAATAATGGATCTGTATTCGCGTTCTCATCGAAACCACCTATTGGAAGGCCCCATTGGAAGACCATGCTGGTGTTATCACCCAGCGCGTGCAACTGGTCGAAGGTGGGGACGTCAGCTCCCGGGCCGATAAATTCCCAGCCATCGGGTTTGACGGATGCGTGTGCCGAGAGCCACTGTTCCGCGCAGAGAACGTCCTCCTGCATTTTGCCTACGCTCTTGTCAACCGTGGGCCAAGTCAGCGTGCGTTGAAGAATAATCGTAGGCCGGCCGGCGGTCGCGAGTTCTTCCGCTACAGGGAACATTTCCGCGACTTGCTTAGGCTCTGATCCAACTAACCGGGAAAGCGAAAATACGAATGCACCCGCCGGGTTTTGGCGGGACTGTGGTAACAGCGCCTGGGCCGCTATGGGGCCCGAAGGCGACGGCAACAAAATGCTGAATACGGTGAACGCTTCATGCTTCTCAGTAACGCTGGCTGGCGCTCGGCGACAGGCTGATTGAGCCAAGCCTGAGCAAGGAACAAAAAGCAGACAAGTCAGGAGCGTTAGGCAAGTTTTCATGGCAAAAGCCTCAGACCAAAATTATGTTCCAACATTGGAACGCAAATCAATCACAAACGTGCATCTCGAAGTTGCAAGAATTTACTTCGGGACAGCTAAATTGCAGCCTACTTCTGGGGAATGCCTCGGCTCGTGACGAGGTAAACTGCAAAGCTCCCAAGCCAGTGACCACCTTCGTAGTGTTCGCCCGTCACCGCCGCAAGTCCGGCACGCCTGTGCGCCTGCGCAGCCGCCAAAATTGCCGGCAGGCGTTTATCGCCTTTGGGAAGGCCCGCCGCGATGCCTTCCAACATCCATGCGCGGCTCAAGTTGAGGCCATCCAGATGCGCCAACTTCGGGTCACTGGGGTCGGGCGACACAACTGGCTGTAACCAAGTGCCCTTTTTGCCGGAAATCTGCGGCAGAAAACTTCGAAGCCAGCGGGCAAACTCAGGACTCGGCAGCACACGCCGCATCACATCTGCTTCGGCGAGGCATGGAGAAAGAAAATCTTCGCCTGAGGGCTCATACGCCAACGGACATTTTTTGTCGCCGAGGTAGAACTGCCGGGCTTTCGATATCAGCAGATCCGAAAATTTCGTGTCCCCAGTGGCGCGTGCATAATCGAGCATTAAGCCGAGAGCGAAGGCGGTCTGCGCATGCTCCCCGATCCGCACCGGATACGAGAGCTTGGGAAGCCAGTCATTCAGCCGTCCGAGCGCCGCCTGTTCCAGCGGACGCAAATTCGCCGCGAGTTGGCGAGCCTCGGGATCGTCCCACTCGCGCAGTTCCGCAACCAGTTGAAGCAACCATGCCAGCCCGTAGGGACGTTCGAAGCTGGTACGCCCATCCGCCCGCAGGTACGCCGCTTCTTGTTCAATGTTGTCTGCGGTCAGGCTCTGGCGCAACGTCTCGCGTGCCGACGGCGCGAACGGAGCGCTGGGGAAAGTCCTGACTAGCCGCACCAGCAGCCAATGTCCGTGAACCGAAGAGTGCCAGTCGTAGCAGCCGTAGAACGCGGGTGTCAGCTTTCGCGGCGGAGCCACATCCGCATCGCTGTTCAGGCTGTGACTGAGTTTGTTCGGATATTCCTTGTGCACGCATGCGAGGGCAAGATTGGCGAAGCGCTCAGCCGCGGCAATGTCGAACGTGGCAGGGGATGTAGCATTTTGTGCATTCATCTGGCTAATCGTGAACAGCAACAAAGCGGTGCAGATCACGCATCTCATATAACGTTACTCTAGACGACAATCGCCTGGGGCTGCTATCGCAAATCGGAATTAGAATGATGGCGAACGGCAGTGCTAAGCTTTGACGGTTGAAGATGCGACGATGGAGGCGACGCGATGATTAAGAAGCGATTTCGACTCCCAGTTTTGTTTTTGATTGCTTTCTTAACATCTCAGTACGGCGCGGCGACGGTCGCACTGCCTCCCGAATACAACAAGTGGATTAGCGAAGATGTCCGATGGATCATCAGTGCTGCAGGAAAAAGAAGCGTTTTTGAAACTTGCAACGAATGAGGAGCGCGACCACTTTATCGGCGAGTTCTGGGAGCGGCGCAATCCGAATCCCGGCGGTAAGGAAAACCCATTCAAAGAGGAACATTACCGGCGCCTCGCATTTCCAATGACCACTTTGCCGCAAAGCTGCCGGGGTGGGAGGCGGATCGGGGCCGCGTCTATATCGTTTATGGTCCCCCTGACTCGATAGACAAGTACCCATCCGCCGGATCGAATCCCCCTGAGGAAGTATGGAATTATCGCCGCATGCCCGGAGCACACGGCGATGTGTCGTTACGGTTCGTTGATCGGTGTGCCTGCGGAGAGTACGAACTCAGGGGAAACTTGCCGAATAGCGATTGAGAGATTTCCCTTTTGCCTTTTCCCGACAATTCCTCTAGTATCCGTCTGCGTTTTGAACAGGAGACGACATGCATATTATGAAGAGCGCTCTCTGCTGTGGATTAGTTTTGATGCTGGGAACGGTGCTGGCCGCCGTCCCGGCAGCGGCTGCTGATAAGTCGGACGTGGCAGGGCGCGCCGCAACTTGGGAGAAAGAGTATAACGCTGACAACCTCGCCGCTGTTACGGCGCTGTACGCGGCCGATGGTTGTCGAATGGCTCCTAATCAGGAAGCGGCCCATGGCAGTGATGCAATTCTGGCTCAACTGAAGGCCAGCAAAGATCGGGGCGCTGCCAAGGTTAAGATCGCTGTCACTTCCGCCGACAGCAGCGGCGATCTGGGCTATGGCATGGGCACGTTCGAAATCACCGGCGCGGGCGGCACACAAGTGGACCACGGCAAATGGATGCTCGTGTCGAAGAAGTCGAATGGCACATGGAAAACTCAGTGCGACATCTTTAACTCGGACATGCCCATGCCCACCAGTGACATGAAATAGCGCCTTGACGCACCCGGAGATTGGCCCACCTTCGATGGGACCGATTTTTGTCGGGTATCATAAAAATGAGGCTGCCCCATCCGTCGCGATTTTCGACGGATGGGAATTCATGTCGCCGACTCAGCACTTTCGATCTTTCTCTCCGCTTACATTAGGCCCAACCCTTGCCAAAACCGCGCAAGGGTTGGGCAGCCTCAGTCATTGATTTAACGGAAATCCCAATCTTACGAGTGGCCAGGCCGCCCTGTTCTCGTCAGTTGACCTCTCATTTCCAATGCGACACATGTAGGTAAGTGACCGTGAGGAGCACCGGAGTGTGGTGGTGTCCTGTGTGTGCCCCGAAAAGCGTACCTGTTGCGATAACTCTCTTGCCCAACAGGGCATTCAACCTTTCGCTGTCGTCTTTGTTCAGCACCAACTGCACCTTACGAACGTTTGTCTGACTTGGGTTAAGGTCAGGGTTCGCCCTGTCCTGAACCACGCAAATTGGTGAATCCAACTTCAGCAGCCAGAAGGTTTCGACCTTGTCACCTTTGTGAATATCCTCGTAGTTCGGCGGCCCCGCAAAATTTCGGCGGAGTAGGGTGCCATGGAGCGAGACGGACGCGGGTTCATATGATTTACACCCCGCGACTTCAAGCTGTGCAACAGAAAGAACGGGCAGAAAAATCAACAGGAAAGTCAACCTAAGCAGGAACAGCATGATCGACTCGATCCTCGGACGAATTGCGATTGGCGCGCCCCCAGCTAATTGTTGCGAAATCCCTGGTTCCGCCGGATACTTAGATTGCCTATATTTTCAAGAAAATGCGTTTGCGGTATAGGACCAGCATTACGAGCCAGCAGGCGAACACATAGGCCAGGGCATACAACAATGACGCGTTAGCTGGACTCGCATACGGTACGATCCAATGCTGGTATATGAATTCCCGCAACAATACTCTGCCTTGTCCGGAGTGAAGCGTAAAACGATCGAGGATGCCAGGAGCGAGCTCCGAGAGCGCATAGGCCGCGATGGAGTTCATGCCGAAAACTAGGAAAGGCATTGTCCAACGCCCACGCCAGCGCTTCACATCCAGCACCCAATAACAGAATGCTAATACGAGGATTGCCAATCCTGCCGTGAGCAGCACATAAGAACTCGTCCACAATTTCTTGTTGATGGGAAACCACGTGTTTAGCAGCTCGCCGGAAGCGAATGCCGCGATTCCGACGGCCGCCATCCCCGCCACCTTCGTGCCGCTAATTCGCGCGGAACGAAGCCATTTCCCCGTCAGCAATCCCAGCAAGCAAGTGGCAATTGCGGGAATATTGCTCAACAAGCCTTCGGGATCGCGCGTACCTTCATACAAGTGGCCAAGAAGCAGTTTGCGATCAAGCCAAGCGACCAAATTTCTATCTGGATCGAGCAGAGGAATGTCGCGGCCCGGGACACCGAATCCCGGCACCGGAATATATCGCATCAAGATCCAATATCCTGCCAAACAAACTGCAATGACCGCGAGTTGAGTCTTCCAGCCGACCCATAATTCAAGAAATGCCGAGATCACGTAGCAGATGGCGATCCGTTGCAGAACCCCGTAAACACGCCAGCTCCAAGTTGATAGTGATTGGGGAATCCGTTCAGAAACATGCCAAGCGCAAACAACAGAAATCCACGCCAAAGGATGTGCGCAACCAACTTGCCGCGAGTTTCTCCGCGTTGCATCCGGGAACGAAACGAAAAAGCCAGAGCGACTCCAACGATGAACAGGAAGAAAGGAAACACTAAATCTGTAAACGTCCAGCCATTCCATTCCGAATGACGGAGTTGCATGTATGACGTGTATCCGTCGCCCGGATTATTTACCAGAATCATTGCAGCGATGGTTGCTCCTCGAAATAGATCGAGGGACATCAGTCGCTCGGATGGCTTCTTCACATCCTTGGCGGGAACGCTATCTGCAATATTCGTAGTGGGCGTCGGCGATGCCATTTGCGGCGCAATTCTAACACCCTTCAGGATTGAGCCGTGAAGCCCTCATTTAACCAAATCGGCTAAATTGCCATTACTTCGGTCATATGCCCTTCCAAAGAGAGAGGAATATCATCAGGGAACGGTGAAGCTATGAAAAAGTTGAGATTCGTAGTGTCGCTCGTTACCGCCGATAACGACTACCAGATCGAGCAAGCCGCAGCCGCTGAAGAAGCCGCGCGGCGGCTTGGAGTGGATGTACAAATCATTTACGCCGACAACGATTCCATCACGCAGAGCCAGCAACTGCTGAAAATTATTCAGTCGCGTGACGCGCATCCAGACGGCATCATTTTCGAACCAGTCGGTGGCACCGCGCTTCCCCAAGTGGCACGAGCAGCAGTAGCGGCGGGAATTGGCTGGGGAGTGCTCAACCGAGACGTGGAATACATTTCCGAACTTCGCCGCTCACATCGCGTTCCGATCTTTGCAGTGACCTCCGACCACGAAGAGATCGGCCGCATTCAGGGTAACCAGTTCAATGCTCTCCTGCCGAACGGTGGATCCGTCCTCTACATTCAGGGACCCAGTGAAAGCATAGCGACGAAACATCGAACCACTGGCATGTATGAGACTAAGGGCGACATTCAGGTAAAACTGGTGAAAGCAAATTGGACTGAATCCAGCGCATATAAGGCGATTAGTTCATGGTTGCGGCTCTCCACTTCCCGCCAAAGCCATATGGACGTGATTTGCGCGCAAAATGACGCCATGGCGATCGGCGCCCGAAAAGCATTTCAGGAACTTCCCGAAAATGCTGGCCGGGACCGATGGTTAAGTCTGCCCTATCTTGGAGTGGATGGAGTTTCGAAAACCGGGCTCGCCTGGATCAAGAGAGGATTGCTCTCCGGCACCGTTGTCGTGCCTCCAAATACCGGCAAAGCTCTGGAAATGCTAGCGCAAGCGTGCCAGGGAGGATTCATCCCTCCCGAAAGAACCACCACGGTTCCGGTCGCTTTTCCGCCGCTCGATATGCTGGCTGTCGCACACTCGGGCAAAACGAAGACCCTCGCCGCCAGAATTTAAGCTGGCGCAGCTGCCTCGCAGGTTGGCGTCCGCACTTCCGCCATTTTTGAATCTCATCGTTTGCTGACGCTTTGGTAAAGTTGTCTCACGCGAACTACGGAGATTCTCATGCCTACGCTTTTTTCTCAACCCACCCGCGTCGCTTGCGCGGGAAATAAACCGAAATTAATTGATGAGTATATTGGTCAGGTCAACAGCAAGACTTCACCGATGAGCATCGCCCATATGCGCAGCCCCCAAGGTTGGGAAGAGCCTGGGCAGACCCCGGAGTTTGAGGAAGTGACTCTGGTCTTAAAGGGAATGGTGCGAGTGCGCCACAAAGAGGGACAGATGGACGTGGAAGAGGGCCAGGCAGTGGTCGCGCATCCGGGAGAATGGGTCCAATATTCCACCCCCAACGAAGGCGGAGCCGAGTACATTGCGGTTTGCATGCCGGCCTTCTCCATACAGACCGTACATCGAGACGAAGCCTAGTTCTTCTGGAGTGTCTGGATGCTTTTCGGACCGCGCTTGCGGCCCCAAATAACTTCTTATACTAAGAATGTGTGGAGATGCGTTTTCGCGCGTTTCACACGGCAACAAAACGAATTGTCATCGCCGGCGACAGGTCGCACTTGACTTCTTATCAACATCCCCACACTCCGGGGGTTAACTATTTACAAAGTTGACGTTTGGCGGATCGGGCCATGGGCCTGGCCCATCAGCCATCAGGCTGGACGCGGGGCCGGCAAGGGCTGTTATAAGAGCGGTTGCAAGTAATGCGAGTTGAAAGAATCTTGTCATGGAAAGTTCCTCGGGCCAAATTTGGCTGAGGTGACTCTAACCATGACTTGAAAACTTGCTGCAGCGATTTGCGTCTTGTCATGAGTCCGGAAAATGTAACAAGAACGAAATTGTGCTTTTACGATTCCACGGAATTCTCACAAACGCGCGACAACGTAATCCGGAATTGCTCTCCGGATGCAAATCTGGATTCTCGAAGGATTTTGCTTAGACTGCGGCTTCAATATCTTCCAGGTTGACCGGCCGCAAACGCGGGCTTAATAGTTGGATCACCAAAAGCGCGATTAAATACGCCGACCCGGCGATTATGAAAAGGGGCAGGTAGCTGTGGGTGAACTGAAGAACAAATCCGGTAAATGCTGAGATAAGCGCTCCGCCGATTGCGCCGCCAAATCCGCCTATCCCAACCACTGATCCGACCGCACGTTTGGGAAACATGTCGGATGCCAGGGTGAACAGGTTCGCCGACCATCCCTGATGGGCCGCCGTCGCCAGGCTGACGAGAGCGACTGCTCCCCAGAGACTTTGAACATTCGCAGCCATGACAATTGGCGTAACGGCCAGAGCGCAAACCAGCATGGTAGTTTTGCGGGCGCCGTTCAATGTGAAACCGGCTTTTAATAATCTCGCCGCCAGCCAGCCTCCGAAAATGCTGCCGACCGTCGCGGCGTTATAAATTGCGACCAATGGGAGCCCAAGCCCGGTTAAGGACAAATGGTGTTCCGAAGAAAAGAATTTTGGCAGCCAGAATAGGAAAAACCACCAGATTGGGTCAGTCAGAAACTTGCCAAGAATCAGCGCCCAGGTCTGGCGATAACCGAGCAGTGGCCACCATGCGATTTTCGTAGTGGCTTCGGCCGGATCACTGTGAATGTAATGAAATTCCTGCGGAGATAATTTTGGATGCTCGGATGGTTTGCGATAGACCATCAGCCAGCAAACAATCCAGATCGCGCTGAAAAGGCCGGTAAATAAGAAGGCAAATCGCCATCCCAGGTGGACCGCTATCCACGGAACGGCGAGCGGTGCAACCGTTGCACCAACGTTGGTTCCAGAGTTAAAAATTCCGGTGGCAAGCGCCCGCTCTTTTTTTGGAAACCATTCCGCGATCGTCTTGATGGCCGCAGGAAAATTGCCGGACTCTCCAAATCCCAAAGCAAATCGAGCGACTCCGAAGCCGAAAGCGGAGTGCACAATCGAATGCGCCATGGCCGAAAGGCTCCAGATTCCAATGGCCGCGGCATAGCCAATCCGCGTACCGACGCGGTCAATGAAGCGCCCCATGATGAGCAAACCGAGCGCATAGGCAACCTGGAATGCGGTGACAATGTATCCATACTGAAGCTCATTCCAACCAATTTTGGTCTGCAACAGCGGCGCTAGCAGTCCCAGCACCTGCCGGTCAACGTAGTTTATAGTGGTTGCGAAAAAAAGGAGCGCGCAGATGGTCCAGCGATAATGCCCCACGCTTTTCTTTGCGATAGGCCCGGAAGAGGAAACGACGAGGGGCGGGGCGTCGCGCTGTGATTCGGGAGTCATTTGCATGACAGACTAAGTTACTCTGCGCGAAGCCGATTGTCTTGTGGTGGATTATGAGGGTAAAGGAATAAAACCGGCGCAAGGATACCTTTGAAAGGGCGGGGCCTCGGCCCCGCCGGCGCTCGGAATAGAGGCCTCAGTGGCGCGCCTGAACATGCTGCGGAAAAACGGCACTTTCCCCGATTGTCTTGAAAGGGTGCGCCTTCAGGCGCGCCGTTAGGCCTTCGATCTGAATAACGGCGGGGCTGGAGACCCGCCCTTTCAAAGGTCGCGCCCCACAGGCTGCGGAAAAAATGGTTCCTGAGGCCCACGTAGCTTCAAAGCGCTCCAGCGATGCAAAGACCTTTCGTCGCGAGTGTTAGAGTAAGTCTCACAAAATTGCGCAAGCAAGGATACCGCACGATGAAGATTGTGGACGCCAAAGTAATTATTTGCAGTCCCGGACGAAATTTTGTAACGCTTAAACTTACGACTGAAGATGGAATTTATGGCCTCGGAGACGCGACTTTAAACGGGCGCGAACTTGCCGTCGCAGCTTATTTGACCGAACATGTGCTCCCACTGCTGATTGGCCGCGACGCACGGCGCATCGAGGACGTTTGGCAGTACCTATATAAAGGAGCCTACTGGCGGCGCGGACCCGTGACCATGGCCGCAATCGCTGCCGTGGATACGGCGCTCTGGGACATTAAGGCGAAGAGCCTCAACACGCCTTTGTACCAGCTTCTTGGAGGCGCTTCGCGAGAGGCCGTTCTTGTTTATGGCCATGCCAGCGGCGCCGGAATTGAAGAAACCGTGAAGGCCGTGGCCCACTATCTGGAGCTCGGCTATAAAGCAATTCGAGCCCAGTCTGGAATTCCAGGACTGGCCAGTACGTACGGAGTAGGCCGTGGCGGCATGTATTACGAGCCCGCGGAAAAGGACGCGCCTCCCGAGAATACCTGGTCAACCGAACATTATCTAAATTTCGTGCCGGGACTATTTGCACGATTGCGGAAGGAGTTCGGCGATGAAATTCCCCTTCTCCACGATGCGCATCATCGGTTGACTCCAATCGAAGCTGCGCGATTAGGAAAGAGTCTTGAACCGTTTCATCTCTTCTGGCTTGAGGACCCCACGCCAGCAGAATTGCAGGAAAGTTTCCGCTTAATTCGCCAGCACACCACCACTCCGTTGGCCGTAGGAGAGGTTTTCAATACCATTTTCGATTGCCAGCAGTTGATTCAGGAACAGCTGATTGATTACATTCGCACGACGGTGGTTCATGCCGGCGGGATTTCACACTTGAGAAAGATCGCGAATCTGGCGGAAATGTATCAGGTCCGCACTGGCGCGCATGGAGCAACCGATATGAGCCCGGTGTGCATGGCCGCTGCGCTTCATTTTGACTTGAGCGTTCACAATTTTGGGATTCAGGAATACATGCACCATTCCGCCGAAACCGATAAGGTGTTCCCACATTCCTATTCCTTCGAAGGCGGATTGATGCATCCCGGAGAAGCTCCGGGTCTGGGAATTGATATCAACGAATCACTGGCTGCGAAATATCCGTATCAGCGCGCTTATTTGCCGATCAATCGCAAGTTGGATGGGACGATGCACAGCTGGTGAGGACACGTCGTGTCGACTCGGAAAGTTTTACCTTTGTCATTCCGAGCCGCCCGCAGCCGAAGGCGAGGGCGAGCGAGGAATCTGCTTCTTGGGTTGAAGACAGCAGATTCCTCGCGCGATAGTACCGCGCTTCGGAATGACAATTTCTTGAAGAAGGCTAAACTCCAACCGGTTCAGTTTGTTTTGCGGAGGCCAGCTCCAGGCCCAGATACTGCTTCGCATTATCGAAGCAAATGTTGCGAATCATCGTGCCGAGAAGCTGTTCGTCATTCGGCAGTTCCCCATTTTCCACGTCGCGCCCAATCAGATTGCATAGCACGCGCCGAAAATACTCATGCCGTGGAAATGACATGAATGATCGCGAGTCGGTCAACATTCCGATGAATCGCGAGAGCAATCCATTATTGGAAAGAGCATTCAGCTGCCATTCGATCGCTTCTTTCTGATCGAGGAACCACCATCCGCTGCCAAATTGAATCTTCCCGGCGACGGAGCCATCCTGAAAATTTCCCACTGCTGTGGCGAAAACATAATTGTCGGCGGGATTCACGTTGTAGACAATCATCTTCGGAAGCGCGTTTTCCTGCGAAAGATGATCGAGATACCGGCAGAACGCCTCGGCCTGCGGCCAATCGCCTACGCTGTCGAATCCAGTATTTGCTCCTAGTTCCTGTGTGCGGAGAGTGTTCACATTGCGAATTGCGCCCAGGTGCAACTGCTTCGTCCAACCCTTTTCGGCGTCCATGCGCCCGAAAAACAGCATCATGAAAGAAGCAAATTGTTCATGCTCTTCGGTGGTCGCGGCATTTCCTGCCCGCGCCTTCGCGAAAATGGCCGCAGCCTGGCTTTCAGTACAAGATGAAGCATGGCAATACGGCAATCCATGGTCGGAGAGCCTTCCGCCATTCGTGTGGAAGAAATCATGGCGCTGTTTCAGGGCATCAAGAAAATTCTGAAAACTTGATACCGCGATATTGCTCGCACGCTCCAACCGCGCGACCCATGCGTTGAATACATTCGGCGTTTGCACCAACAGCGCACCATCCGGACGAAACGTTGGATAAATCCGGAACTCCGCTCCCGACGCATTCACTGCCCGGTGATACGAAAGGTCATCGCAAGGATCGTCCGTAGTGCACGCTGCCTGAACATTGAACTTGCGCAGAATTCCACGCGCCGACAGATCACCCGAACGCAGCAAAGAGTTCGCCCGGTCCCAAATCGCCTTAGCGTTGCTTTCGTTCAGCAATTCGCCGATGTCGAAATATCTTTTCAGTTCGAGATGAGTCCAGTGATAAAGCGGATTGCGCAGCGTAAACGGAACCGTGCGAGCCCAGGCAAGAAATTTTTCATACGGCGGAGCGTCCCCGGTGCAGTAGCGCTCCGCAACTCCATTGGCGCGCATCAAGCGCCATTTGTAGTGGTCGCCCTCCAGCCAGATTTCAAAAAGATTCTGAAAGATTCGATCGGAAGCTATGTCCGCGGGAGGAAGGTGGGAATGAAAATCGAGAATTGGCTGATCGGCCGCGTAATCGTGATACAACCGCCGGGCGGTTTTGGAGTGAAGCAGAAAATCATCGTGGATGAATTCCATGCGAGGCTCTGTCGTCTGAATCGCCTGTCAGTTGTGAGCTTTTGGGGTGGGAGACGGGAATTGGGACGCACGATGGCGATAGTTGCCGTTGCTGGGTCTCGATGGTAGAGATGATTGGACTGAAGTGGCAGGACATTGATTGGTTGAATGGTGAGCTGAGGCTTCAAGCGCGCCGTGGTAAAGCAAATTGAAGACGAAGTGAAAACCGTTCACTCCGGCAAGCCGCTCGCGCTGGATGCGCGAGTCCTGGACCTACTCAAACAGCACAAGCAAAGCAGTATCTTCACGGGCCCGGAACATTGGGTCTTCGCGTCACCGGAGAAACATGGCAGTTGCCCCGGAGCTACACATCGTTTTGGGAGAAGTTGGGACGTGCGTGTCACGATGCTGGAATCGTCCACGTTTGGCCTCACAGCTTCCGGCACAGTTATCGGGCGTGGCTGGATGAACTGGGCACGCCGGTCACTGTGCAGCAACGCGCCATGAGGCACGGGGACATCCGGGTCACGATGAACTACGGGGACGCTGTTGGTGATGGCTTGCGGGAAGCCTCAGCGAAGGTCGCGGCGAAGGCAATTCCCCAATGAACGGCACGGAAACGGCACGGGACAACACTTAAGCCGTTGAAATATTGGGGTGGGAGACGGGAATTGAACCCGCAACGTCCGGAGCCACAGTCCGGTGCTCTGCCAGTTGAGCTACTCCCACCGCAGGGTTTCGATTATAACAACTCGAGGAGGGACGTTCGCCCTGCGAGCGAATAGACACCTGAAATAATGAGCTTGACGTCATCCTGAAGGACTTCAGTCCTGAAGGATCTCGCGTGTAGCGGCGTCGGTTCCGGGTGCGATGCTACGCGAGATCCTGCGCAAGCTCAGGATGACGTCAAACATTAGTTGTTGGCCGAAATCGCGCATCCGCCGCACGAATGATACTTCGCGAACCCGGGTGACGCCTCAATTGCGAGCCATGAAGATTAGGACGGTTATATCTTAGCTAGCGGCCATATCTTAACCAGCCAGTTAACCACTTAACTCCTAGGTTAGGGAAATCAGAAGATAAGAGCGTATTCTAATAATAGGTCTCGCGCATCACCGGCCGCGCCTTTAAGGTGACGGTTCCTTGCGAATCAGACGGTACTCGATTTCAAGGAGCCAGTCATGGGTAGAAAATCTTCCAGTCATCCGGGCGAAACCTGACGGCCACGCCGACGGAAACCCGATAAAAAATAAACTCTTGTTGAACCTGCCGGACGGGGAATGCCGGGAGATTATTCCCCACCTGGTATTCCTCCCTCTGAGGACGCATGACGTCCTCAATGAAATAGCGCAACCCATCAAGTACTGCTACTTCTTAAATGATGGTCTGGCTTCTGTATTGAATGTGATGGAGGATGGAAAGAGTGTGGAAGTGGGATTGTCTGGCCTAGAAGGTTTTGTTGGCGCGCCCTTGCTCGTCGGTTTCCAATCAAGCCCGAGCCGCGTAATCATTCAGATTGAAGGCAGCGGATTCAGAATCCGGGCGGACACCCTTGTTGAATTGCTTCCGAAATGCTCCATTTTGGAAAAGAGGCTTCTGCGTCACTCACAGGTTATGGCAATGCAGTCTGCACAGGTCGCCGCATGCAACCGGTTGCATGACGTTGATGAAAGACTAGCCCGCTGGTTGCTGATGAGCCAGGACAGGATTAACTCGGATCGCGTGCCTCTAACCCAGGAATTTCTGGCACACATGCTGGGAACGCGCCGGTCAAGCGTCACAATCGCCGCTGGAGTTCTCCACAAAGCGGGATTGATTACATACACGCGAGGCCACGTGAACATCGTGAATCGCCCTGAGCTGGAAAATGCCGCTTGCGAATGTTACGGCGCGATGGTGCGATTGACTTCGAAGTGGAATAAGGAATCGAATTAAGCCGTTTGTGCGTTTGCGTACAGAGTGGCGTGCGCCATCAGGCAGACAACCTAGAGGTTCTTCTCCTATCCTGCTGCTGTGAACCCCAATAAACACCCTACTACGATTGAAATCCTGGACTCGATTGAGACCTTCATGAAACGTTTTAGTCCGGAGCTGCGGGATATCTTCGGCTGCTCCCAATGCGGGTCCACGATGCAAATGATTGATGCACATTTTTGGTTCGCGGGGACTGATAAGACGTGGGATATCAAACTGCCGTTCTGTGCGCCATGTGATTTGAACGAGAGTGGTGACGATGGACGCAACATGATCAAGAAAAAACTTCCCAAGTTAAGGAGAATCGTATGAAGAGCAATGGTGCAGCACCGGAACCAATCGAAGAGACCGCAGACGGAAAATCGAAGACGGAACCGGAAGATTTGGAACAGGAAATTCGGCGTCGAGCGCATGGAATCTACGAAGAACGCGGATTCGTAGATGGTTTCGAAATGGATGATTGGCTGCAAGCCGAAGCCGAACTGCGGCCGAAAGCAGCGTAAGATTATGCAAGACAATACCGAGGAGTGGCTGGAACTTTGCCGGCAAGCTTCCGTCGAGCAAGACGGAGACAAGCTAGTGCAACTGACCACCAGGATCACAGAACTGTTGGATCAGAAGCACAGCAGATTGAATCAGACTGCCGTAGATCGCGACCCCCCCCTCCGGCAATCCTGACGCGCAGGGGAACCGAAGCCAGGCCTAAGCCCTAGCCTCGCCCGACGCCGACATATTCGAATCCCAGGGCGCGCAAGCGAACGGAATCCAGCAGGTTCTTAGTATCCACGATCAACGGACGTTTTAGAAGATTTTTGATGCGGCCGAAATCCAACGCTCGAAACTCTGGCCAGCCTGTGCCGACTACCAGCGCGTCCATGCCTTCAGCGGCGGCATAAGCCGTTTCGCAGTAGTAAACCGTGCCGTTCAATTCCAGCCGCGCTTCGGGAATGGCAACCGGATCATAAGCGCGAACACGCGCTCCCTTCGCCACCAGATTGCGAGCCAGTTGCATGGAAGACGATCCGGCCACGGAATTTGTGTTGGGCTTGAACGCCAAGCCCGAGGATTCCCACGTCTTTATTCTGCACTGATTCAATGAATCCGGAGATCTTCTTGGCCAATCCCTCAGCCAGATTGTTATTGACCTCTCGCGCGGCGGAAAGCACTTTCAGCGAGACTCCGCTCTTCTGCGCCAATTTCGCCAGAGAATCCATGTCGGACTCGGCAAACAGCCCACCCATGCCGGCTCCCGGCTGCAAGCAGCGCGGCGCAATTTTTTTGTCGAGGCCGAGCGCGAGCGAGAGATTGACCGCATCCGCATTTACTTTCTCGCACAGCGTGGCGAGTTCATTAATAAATGAAATCTTCGTCGCCACAAAAGCCGTCGCCGACTCGCGCACCAATTCCGCGGTCTCATGATTGGTCACGATGACGGGAACTCCTCGCATCACCAGCGGATGGTATACCTGCTTGATGGCCAGCACAGCGTCGTTCGACGACGTGCCGAGAATAATGCGGTCAGGCCAGTTGAAATCCTCGACGGCGCATCCTGGAGTGAAAAACACAGGCTGCGAAACGATTGTCGCCTTGAGTCCGGCTTGCAATACCGCCTGCTCAATGGCCGACGCCGTTCCCACGGAAACCGGAGTGGTAATCGTGATGATCGGCGGTTTTGTAGCGCAACGCGTGATGCGCAATACCAGATTCGAAAGTTCCTGCACAGTGTCTTCGGCGAGGAAAATCACTTGCGATTTGCGGGCGAAGGATTCGATATCGGTCGAATAAACGAGGCGACCAGAGCGCACGTTCCGCTTGATCACTTCGTTCAGATTTTTTTCATAAAAGGGGATATTCCCTTGCGCCATCTCGACCAGCCGAGAGCTGTCTGGATGGCAGCAGGTCACAGGCGTACCAAAATCGGCCAAGCAGGCCGAGATGACTGTGCCGAGATACCCCGCGCCGTAAACGCCTATTTGCATTGATCCTCCCCGGGACGCACTCCCGGAGCCTGCCAGCAGAGGGCGATTTGCGCCTTTTGCGTAGCACGCCAACTTCTTATTTACGCTTGTGGTCTTTCATTGGCAATGCACGAGAGGGACGTGTACCGCCAGAAGGGGAATATGTCCCAACGGGAATCTGGACACAAGAGGTTCAATGGAGGGACGGGCGTCCTCGCCCGTCGTGTGTGAATAGAATTTTGGCTGACGGGCGAGGACTCCCGTCCCTCCATCATGCTGCTTGTGGAATTCGCTTATCGTTTGAGTAAAGGACGGCCCAGCGGAATTTCCGCCAAATCCACCCATTCGTTGGAAGCCTCTTCGCGGACGAAAGTAAGATGATCCACTTGAATGCTGCGGCTCCCCTCAAATTCCGACCAGCGCCGGCCCGCGATGCGATAAGCTTCCTGCGCCTCATCCTCAGCGCTCATTTTTACAATCGTCAAGTGTGGCAGGTATGGCCAGGGTTCTTCGAACGCCAGCACGCCGGTGTTAAGACGCCTGTGCAGTTCCGTCATGAGAAAGGCCGCGTGAGCTACGCGAATGAAAACCGTTGGTGTAACCGGTATAAAAGTCTCAACTTCTCCTAAAGAAACTTCGAAAGGTTCGATGGAAACGGACACTTCTTCGATTAATGCCCGGGCAGAAGCCTCGTCCCCATTCAGGCAGCGCGGCGGCAGCAAACTAAGGTGTGCGGCCAAATGGGGCAGATTGGGATGGAGTTCCTGCCTGATATTTTGGATAAATCCCCTGACTGGATCTTTAACGTAGGCCACCAGGCCATACCGCGAAGGGCGCATCATGCAAAATAGATTATATCGTGTCGAGATAAATGCGCCGTAGGGCGGCCTGCGAAAGAAGCTCAGTTATAATCGGACCATACCAGAAGTCGGGGCGTAGCGCAGCCTGGTAGCGCACCTGCCTTGGGCGCAGGGGGTCGTAGGTTCAAATCCTATCGCCCCGACCAAAAAATAGCTTTTTGATGCAGACGTTTACAAGCATACCCTTTCATTTCGCCATTGAATTGAGCTTTCTGATTTATGGTGTAGGTGCTTTTACGGCAGCAATTATTTCCGGGGTCGCCGGTAACGGGATGCACGTTTGATTGGCATAGGGGCGGCGAATTTCGCGTGCCACGGAACTCCCCCTTTCTCACTTGCGTAAACACCTTCAGTGAGGTCTTGAATGCTCTGGCTCTACGAATCTTTCTTTCCAGTTGTCTGGATTTTCTTTCTTCTCTACTGGCAGATCAAAGCCGCCAATACCAAAACCACCCAGCGCCTCGAACCGGCTGCTTCGCGCATCCTGCGCGTCTTCATTTTTCTGATCGCGATCATGCTCCTCTCGACAACTCGCATACCCCTGCGCTGGCTTTATCTCCAGCTCTGGCCGGCTGGCTTTTGGCTCTTCTGGCTGGGAGCTGCCGTCACCATCGCCGGCCTTCTGTTCGCCGTCTGGGCGCGCGAGCACCTCGGCAGCAACTGGAGCCGCTCCGTCACCATTAAGGAGGGCCACGAGCTCATCACCACCGGTCCCTATGCCGTGGTCCGTCACCCCATCTACACCGGCATTCTGACCGGTTTCCTTGGCACGGCGATTGCCATCTCCCAAGTGCGCGGGTTCATCACTTTCGTTCTCATCTTGCTCGCGTTCTGGATCAAGCTCCGCATGGAGGAACAATGGATGCGTTCCCAGTTTGGCGACGCATATGCGTCCTACGTTCATCAGACCGCTGCCCTGGTGCCTTATGTCCTCTGATCGCTGGGTCACGATCTCAACCCCGGCAAGAGCGGGTTGAACTGAGCGGCTTTCGCGTTTCTTGGCAACTTAACAAACGGCCAGAGATCAAAAACAGTTCAAAATCGTCTGCTAGAGAAGAAGCGCTCATGCAAGGTTTCGTGAAGCACAGTCGTCTCGATTCCCGGAGTCCGACCCTGATCCTCAGTCAGGCGAGCAAATCATGAACAGACTGGTGAATTATTCGGTGATGCCTTAGTGAGATTCTTTCGCATTCCCTTCCAGTCCTGAATGCGTCCGTTTGCGGATGATCGGCATCCAACCAATATGCCAATTCGGCATCGAGGCGAACGTCAATGAATGCACTGAAGCTACTTCGGAATGTTATCGGAACAGCCGGCCTACTTTTTGCCGGATATGTTTTTATAGTCTCCATGAAGGACGCGGCCCGGTACGCAAAAATTAGTTCGATGTAATATTGCCGCAAAAGCATCCAGATTCCACGAGTTTGCCTCGAGGCCACGCCATGGCTCGGGAGCACATCCCACTTCGACCTTCGAAGCAGCACACGTGAAGAAGATGTAGAATGCGACGGTCGAACAGATTGAAGCCCGCCAATTGTCGCTTATATGCCGGCCGGAGCAGATACGGTGTCTGAGGCTGGGACTCGAAAAGTGAGCGCGCAACCTCCGCAATCAATTCCGGAAATCGATATCCTTTGGATAACAGCTGGCCTTGGATGCGATGGCGACACGATTGCCATGACAGCGGCGACGCAGCCCAGCATTGAAGACATTGTGCTCGGTGCAATGCCCTGGACACCTAAAGTACATCTTCACAATCCTTTTCTCGCTCTGGAGAATGGAGACGATTTTCTAAGCCACTTCCACCTCGCCGCCGAAGGCAAGCTGGCACCCTTTCATTCTTGTCGTCGAAGGGTCGATCCCAAACGAGGGCAATAAATCCGAAGGCTATTGGGCGTCGCTTTGGTACCGACCAGAAAACCGGTCAGCCGATTACGACTTGTGAGTGGATTGATCGGCTCGCGCCCCGGGCATGGGCAATTGTTGCGGCGGGAACATGCGCGACCTACGGCGGAATCCACGCTATGCAGGGAAATCCAACCGGTTGCATGGGGCTTCCCGATTATCTCGGATGGCAGTGGAAATCGATCGCCAATATTCCGATCGTTTGCGTGCCCGGGTGTCCGGTTCAGCCGGACAATTTCATGGAGACGCTGCTCTATCTACTTTATATGGCCAGCGGGCGGCGCTCCAATGATCCCGCTTGATGAGGCGCTGCGCCCCACATGGTTGTTCGGCGCAACTGTTCATGAAGGCTGCGATCGCGGCGGCTACTACGAGCAAGGTGAGTTCGCCGAAGAGTACGGATCGCAAATTATGCATCGTAAAACTCGGTTGCTGGGGCCCGGTCGTGCAGTGCAATGTGGGCAAGCGCGGCTGGATGAATGGGATCGGCGGCTGCCCCAACGTTGGCGGAATCTGCATTGGCTGCACGATGCCGGGATTCCCCGATAAATTTATGCCGTTTATGGATCAGCCGCCAGGTTCGCTTTTGTCGTCCAATGCGGTCATGACCTATGGCCGCGCAATTCATGCTCTGCGCCGGTTTACGCAAGCTTCGTTGAATAAAGAGCCAAGCTGGCGGCATCGAAGCTCACTAGTTGAGCAGAACGACTGGCGTTTCGTAGTATTTTGAGGTCAAGTATGTTTTCTGGCGGGAGTATTGATTCGATTGCGCAACACAATTCGAACGATACAGAAGTCGTAACCCCCGCTCAGGCAGAAAATCTTCTCATCAGTCTTGCCGCCGTATTCCTCGGAGACTCTCGCGCCAGCTCCTCGGTCAACTACCCCGCTCGATGCGATTGGGGGAGAAGAAGAACAGTCGCCAAATGCCAACGCAATTTACAGGGCTCTGGTTGAGCAGATTCCTGCTGTCGTATTCATGGCAAATTTGGATCGGGGCATCGGCGAAGCCTACGTCAGCCCTCAGATTGAAGCCACCTTGGGTTTCTCGCAGGAGGAATGGCTGGAAGATCCGATTCGCTGGTATCAGCAGATTCATCCTGATGACAAACAGCGTTGGAGTATCGAAGCTGCCCAAATGTTTGTTTCCGGCACGCCCCTCCGTTCCGCCTACCGCGTCCTGGCCCGAGATGGCCGCACGGTCTGGTTCCACTGCGAAGCCAAGATGATTCGCCATAAAGATGGCCGGCCCTGGTTTATTCACGGTGTCGGCTTCGACATCACCGAACTCAAGCGGATCGAAGAAGCACTGCATGAAGAACGCAACGTGGTATCGGCAATTCTCCACACGGTTGGGGCTTTAGTGGTGGTCCTCGATCGCGGAAGGCCGGATTGTCAGATTTAATCGAGCCTGTGAACAGGTTACCGGATATGCTTTTGCCGAAGTGAAGGGTAAATTTTTCTGGGATCTATGCGTGGCGTGCCGAAGAGGCAGAACGCTTCAAGATCATCGTTGAACAGTTGCGTGTGGAGACGCAACGCCAAAGATTATGAGACTGTCATGGGTCGCGCGACGATGGCTCGCAGCGGCTTATTGCCTGGTCGAGTACCATCCTTCCGGGAGAAAACGGAACTCCCGCTTACATGATTCTGACCGGAATTGACATCACGGAACGCAAGCGACTCGAGAAAGCTATCCTCGAGATCAGTGCGGCCGAACAGCGGCGTATCGGGCAGGACCTTCATGACGGTCTGGGGCAACACTTGACCGGAATCGCCTTCATGAGCAAAGTGCAGGAGCAGAAGCTTGCAGAAAAAGGCCTTGCCGAAGCTACTGAGGCCGCGAGAATCGTCGGCCTGGTGAATGAGGCGATTAACAAGACACGGCAACTCGCCCACGGCTTCTCCCCGGTGGTTCCGGATGCCGGTGGACTCATGTCCGCGTTAAAGCAGTGGGCAGCCGAAGTCGAGAGATTTGTTTAACATTTCATGTTGCCTTCGCATCGAGAGACCCGTTCTCATTTACGATCCGAATGTGTCCACTCACCTTTATCGCATCGCGCAAGAAGCCGTGAACAATGCCATCAAGCATGGGCAAGCGAAGAACATCGTAATTAGCCTTTTTGCCCAAAGATAATCACGGTACTCTTAGGATAGAAAACGACGGCGCCAGCCTTCGTGAAAGTACTATGAAACTCAGGGATGGGGATGCAAATCATGAACTATCGGGCTCGCGTACTGGGAGGAACCCTGCAAGTCGAAAGCGGAAAGGTCCGCGGGATCGTGATCACGTGTCTATTTCCGCTCCAGGAGCGCAATAATGAAGAACTGAAAGGGCGGCCGCATGATCACTAAGCAGACGGATGGCAGATTCGCGGCAAAGAAGAAGACAGTGCTTCGTAGTTGACGATCATCCGATCGTGAGGCAGGGCTTGACGCTCCTGATCAACCAGGAACCCGATCTCGTGGTGTGCGGCGCGGCGGAAGAGATGCATGCGGCATTGTCCGCGATTGGCACGTTAAGCCCCGATATCCTTATTGTGGACATATCGCTCAGCGGACCCGATGGATTGGAACTGCTCAAACACGTCCGCCTGCGATCACCGCACCTGCCAGTCCTCATTCTCTCCATGCATGACGAATCCATTTATGCAGAGCGTGCGTTGCGGGCAGGAGCGAACGGTTACATTATGAAGCAGGAGGCAACCGAAAAAGTGCTGGTGGCGCTCCGTCGCATTCTGAGCGGCGAAATTTATGTCAGCGACAAAATCGCTAACAGCATGCTGCAACATTATGTTCGCGGTTCTATGCCTACGGGACGCTCCTCGGTCACAGAACTCACCGACCGCGAATTGGAAGTGTTCCGGCTCATTGGAGAAGGCGAGGGAACCCGCCAAATCGCCGAGAAATTGCACTTGAGCGTGAAAACCGTTGAGTCCTACCAGGCGCATATCAAAGAGAAATTATCGCTGCGAAGCGCGCGCGAACTGGTGCAGCATGCGGTGCAATGGAACGTAAGCGAAAAATCAGCATAACCTCTCAAAAATAACACCGTGCGAGCCCCCAGCCGGTGCCACAATGGTGATTCGTGTCAGTACGGCATCACTCGACGCCACTTCTCCCATTAGTCTCAACGTTGCCGTGCAATACAAGATGCAATAATGAAACATTATCGGATCTATTTCAATCGCGAACCTGAGTCGCCGTAGGCGTGGATTCTCCCTCCGCTCCGAGAAAAGAAAAACAGTGTGCGTCATCGCTTTCTACAGCCGCACCATTGCTACAATACTTTGTTTATTTGTGATAGGTATTGCTCGTTACAATTTTGCAATTTTCCAACAACTTGCAGGATCCCTTGCGCAAAAAGCGTCACCGACGTTCTATTTATGTAACAAGACAAAGACTTCCTGCTGGGAGCAGGTCACAGTCAAATCAACGTCGGGCGCCTGGCCCATCCCTGATGGGGATTTGATTTTTGTGAGGGATCGTAAGAGAGAGGCTCCCGCATCCGTCGCGATTTTCGACGGATGGGAATTCATGTGCCGACCCCCCTTTCGCAGGAGTCGGAACCCCCTCTCCGCTGACAGTTGATGCCCCGACCCTTGCGAAAACCGCGCAAGGACGGGACCGCCTCAACCATTTATGATTTACAGAGAATCCCAGTCTCACGGCTGGGGCAGCCCGCCCAGTACGGGAGGAATCTAGATTTTTCGCAGCAGCACATCACCCGCGACGAAGGTGAAGAATATGACCGAGATGACGCCATTCATCGTGAAAAATGCGGCGTTGAGTTTGCTTAAATCGTTGGCGTGAACCAGAGTGTGCTCATAAATTAGAAGTAACGCAACAGCCGCGACGCCAAATTCTGCCAGCGCACCGAGGTTGAAAACAACGATGAGACCAACAAGCAAACCGAGCATGGCTGCATGAAATAGCCTGGCAATCCATAGCGATTTCGCGACTCCGCAATAGCGTGGAATGGAATGTAGTCCCGCCTGTGAATCGAAGTCAAAATCCTGACACGCGTACAACACGTCGAAACCTGCAACCCAGAAAGTGACCGCTGCGGTCAGCAGCAAAATTCTCGGGTCCAATGAACCTTTGATCGCGATCCATGCGCCGGCTGGAGCGATTCCAAGAGCGAATCCCAAAACAATATGCGACCAGCGAGTAAATCGCTTGGTGTAGGAATAAAGCAGAACAACTAAGAGTGCGACCGGAGACAGCATAAGCGCGAGGTGATTAAGCTGCGATGCGGCGAACACAAAAGCGGTGCAGGATACAACCACGAATCCAGTCACAAACGCTGGCGTGAGCGAACCTGCCGGAAGAGCGCGCATTTTTGTCCTTGGATTCCTGGCGTCAGTGCTTGCATCCACCAGGCGGTTGAACGCCATTGCCGCAGAACGCGCCGTGATCATTGCAACGATAATCCAAATCAATTGATGAGCCGATGGAAGTCCACGGGCCGCCAGGAATGCTCCGCAAAGCGCAAATGGCAGCGCAAAGATGGAGTGTTCCCACTTAATCATTTCGAGCGTGACGCGAAGATTCCGGAAAACAGGCACAGAGAGATTGTAAAGCAGAAGCGCACATCGGCTTGCTGTGTCGCGTGGCGCTTTCACCCAGACGGGGACACGAAATTATGTCCAACGCTAGTCGGGCGCGAATCCCTGCGCTCCGATCAACGGCACGAAACGACAGGATTCCATACGCGTAACTTCGGGACGCCCATTCTGTTTTCGCACCAATTGCAGTTCCTGATATTGAGGCAGTCCGACGGGAAGAATCATTCTGCCGCCTTCTCTAATTGTTCAAAGAGCGAAGTTGGTATCTGCGGAGCCGCGGCGGAAACGACGATAGCTTCGAATGGCGCTTTCTCTGGCATCCCGCGACTGCCATCGCCAACCGATATCTGGACGTTGTTGTAACCGAGCCGTGCCAGAGTGGCTGCCGCTTGTTCCGCCAATGCTGCGTGCCGTTCGATGGAATAAACGAAATGAGACATTTCGGCGAGCAGCGCAGTCTGGTATCCAGATCCAGTTCCAATTTCCAACACCATATCTGAGCGAGCCAGACTTAACACTTCGAGCATTCGCGCCACGATATAGGGCTGGGAAATGGTTTGTCCTTCGCCAATTTGAATCGGGTGATCTTCATAGGCCTGGAAACGATAACGCTCGGGGACAAATTCATGCCGCGGCACCTTTGACATCGTTTCGAGCACCCGCGAATCGTCGATCCCCCGTTCGCGGAGCTGTGAATCCACCATCTTGTTTCGCTGGACTACGAAGGGATCGCCGGATCCATAGGGAGTGGTCTTCATCGAGATTCGCTCATCATACTCAGTGCAAGACCTTTTGCCCGCGCGCAAGAAGATGCAGCCAGCTACGCCTCTACAAAAGGGTTTGAAGTGCCGCGAGCTGCGACGGCCGTCATTTAGTTCTACCTTTTGCGTTGACGGATTCTCAAGTCGAAGCTGACCACGCCGTTTTCATCTCGAATCGCGACGAGGGAAATGTTGCGCGTAATGTTGTATTCGGCTTGAATAACCTGTTGGGAGGTCTGCGACACGTTGGTGCTGTAGGAAACCGTAATATTACTGGCGACCTGTTGCTCAATCGTAATGGCTGGTCCGGATTGTGTGGGAGAAGTCTCCGTGTTCAGGCCCTGGGGATCTATCTTTATCCGGCTAACGCCGAAGAGGCGTTGAGCGCGATTGCTGACGGTAGCATTTAGGGCGGCGGCGAGGATCGCGTTGGATGCATCCTGGTTGACTGTGGAAGCGCCGTTCTGCTGGAGTTGAGTGGATTGTTGCGTGGTCTGGCCAAAAGCCAGAACGCGATAATGTCCGCGGTGGGAAGAGGCGGCTCAGAGCGATACGTGAGGTTCAGCTTGTCGGAAGGACCATTCAGGTTCAGGGTAATGTCATAGTCGCGAACATGAGTGGAGGCCTGCAAATCAACTACTGGAACGGTGGTGACAGGATTGTTAAAAGTCACATCGCCGCGCTCGAGCCGATATTTCGTTCCGTTAAAGTAGGCCTGACCTTCGAGCACATCCGCGCGCCCCAATAAAACCGACTTTGCGGCCGTTCCCCGCAGGCGCAAATCCGCGGCGCCGGAAAGGCGGATTACGGCAGTCTGCATTTGTAATTCCGACATGGTCACAATGTGGACGTCGAGGCGTATACGATTTAGCACCGGATTCGTTTGTGAAATCGCAGCGGACTGCGCTGTCCGTTGCAGGTAAGCTCCGAAATCGAAACCCGGAGTCACCGCCACCTTCGTGATCGTTATGTCACCAGTCACTGTGGAAGCAGCAGAGCTGCCGGCAAAGCGCAAGTCCAGGTTCGCCGTAGAACTGACTCCGGCGGGATACCTCAAGCGAACTCCGTCGCCGTGCAATCCCAAGTCGAAATTGACCTGGCCATTGTTGAGGCTGGCGTGCCCGTCGAACGCGACCGTTCCCCCGCCCACATGGCCCGTCAACTTCTCGACTTCAAAGCGGTTCTGACTAAACGTGAGCGACCCATTTACCCCGCTCAAGGCACTTGGTGAATCAACGTAGGCAACGGATCCATCGGTGATTTGCACACGCCCTTGGGCAACAGGGTTTGCAACCGTGCCAGCGACCGTCATATCTACGTCCACGTTGCCCGTCGAGGTGAAATCGGGGTCGTAACTCTGAACCAGCTGTAAATTCAACTTACCGCGCGCCCGAAAATCAATATCGCGATTACCGGCCAAGTTGACGGAGCCGTCTCCTGAGAGATCCGTGTTATCCCCGAGAAGATGAAAATGTT
Organism: uncultured Acidobacteriaceae bacterium; assembly: GCA_963796015.1. Classification (GTDB taxonomy): domain Bacteria; phylum Acidobacteriota; class Terriglobia; order Terriglobales; family Acidobacteriaceae; genus PALSA-188. Next base: position 48,022 of record CAWCJR010000010.1, read on the forward strand.
CGACTTTGAACACATGATTCGAGATGGAGAAGCGAAAGGGACCGTCATTGTGCAACTTCACGTTTTCGATCTCCGCGGACATATCGGAAAGGTTTCCGGATAAGGCAAGTTCCGAAGCGTGACGGAGGGGCCCGCTTATATGCAAGTCGCCCGCTACCGCGGAGTGCCCGGTGACGCGCCCATGCAGGAAGGTCCTCAAAACTGAATCCACGTCGAGATGAGTGAAATGCAAATCCAGAGAAGCCGGCCAATTTCCTGATGGCTGAATATTTCCCATCAGACTCAAATTCGCGGTCTTGAATTGCGAGGCTCCTGACACGTTCAGCATGCCGCCCTGACTAACGGCATTCAAAGTGAAGTCTCCGGCAAGTTCCTTATCGAAAGTTAAATCTTGCAAGTGAATTTTGGCGTTGATTGTCGGGTTATCGAGAGTGCCGGAAGCGTGTGCCACGAAATCCAATTGGCCGTCCACAGCTATCGGACCGGTCTGAAGCATAGGGGCGAGGTCGAAATGAGCCCCCGAGAGATCAGATGTGAAGGCGTGCGATGAAAACGTATAGCTCGCATTTCCGGTAACGCGGGCCGCGCCCTGAGCCATTTCGATGTTTTGTAAGACTAAGTCGCCCTTGCTGAAACTAAGTGTTGCGTTCAACCTCTGAATGGGCTGGCCGTGAATTGTGGCGGCGCTAATTTGTATGTTGCCATCTCCTTCAGGGTCGCTGCGCGTACCCGACAGTTGAGCCGACAGGTTCACGGTACCGGTGGCCGGATAGTGATATCCAGCCATGCTTAACAATTCAGCGACATCCGCTTGCCGCAAAGTGATTCGGGCGGTAAAAGGACTGGATGGAGTGAACTCTCTGTCTTGCAAGCCAAGGTTGAGATCAAAGTTGATCCCCGTATTATTGCGACGCAATACGCTGTCTCGCAACGCCAGCCCAGCGGGCGAAATCCGCAAATTCGTGACGAATGAATCCCAATGAACATCCTCTTCCGGTGTGCGGGAAGTGGCTGGAACCACAAAATCGAAGTTCCCCGACTCTAACTTTCCAGAGAAGGTAATCGAAGAAATGTGTCCTGTCGCGGTCCCGTTAAACGATGCTGGGCCGAGCAGTTTTACGGGGACCGGCTGATCGTATCCTGCCGCAATCAGCACCGGCTGCCATTCGCCAAGGTTTGACGTAGTCACGGAAAGCTTTACGGAAGAAGAGCTGGAGAGTACGCCCGACGCCCGAACCAGCGTGGCCTGCGTGCTGGCGATAAATTCAGAAACTTCGATCTCGTCTGAGGCTCGCCGATAAGTGGTGCGGGCATGTGCATTGAGTCCTAATTGCCCAGGCTTCAGGTTTGCCGGCGATACAACATCCAGCACAACATCTGCGACAGCGTTGGCCGGAGAACCTTTCCATCCCCCGTCTACGGTACCCGCGACGCTTCCTGCCAGATTCATTTTGCCGAAGGGGCGCTGCGGTGTGGATAGGAAGTTAGATATTTCAAAGGCTGACAAATCCCTGAATTTCAGATGAATGGCCGAATTCTGCTCCGCGGGTCTGGCCTCTCTTGGCGCGCGTCTTGGTGTTTTCGTAGGCTGCCATTCGGTGATTTCCGCATTTCCAGCAACGGAACCTCCGAGGACATGAGCCACAATATCGGGGAGCGAAATGCGTTTAGAGTCTATTGAGTATCCCGTGCCGAGGCTTGCATCGCGAATATTTAGAGATCCATCTCGCCAGTCGAGGTCTTTTCCCTGCAACTTTCCGACAGCTGAGAAATCTCCCGTATTCCATGTTCCCTTTCCCGAGGTCTCAATAATTCCGCTGCGAAGTTCGCGTAGGCCGGCGGCCATGCTGGCCTCGTGGAGATCAATGAGGGCATCGTAAGTTCCGGTCACGGACGGCTTCACGAAACTCAAGAGTATGCCGGAGGCCTGAATGCGGGAGTGTCCAGACGTGACTTGAAGCGACTCCACCTGTATCGAACTCTGACTTAACCTAAAATGAGCCGCACCCGTCCACGCAACTGGCGCGAGGCTTCCGTAGCGTGTGACCGCTTTACCCAGGAGGAGACTGGCTTCGTAGCGGCCATGCAAGAGCGAGTAAGTCATATCGGCAAACACGCTGTTCACGCTGAAATCGAGTGGGATTCTTCGATCCCCGAAAAGCAACTCACCGTTTCGCACCTCCAACTGGCTGATGGAAAGCGCGAACAGATTCTCTACCGCCGTATTGGCCGAATGGACTTCCCTTCTGGGTGCAGGCTGGTTCGTAGTTCCATCGGGATAGACAATAAGATGAATCGTCGGGTGTTCAAACACGACCGATCGAAAGGCAAGACCGGAGGTCAATATCGAAGTCAGCTTGAGCCGCACCATGAGGCGATCCACGTGAGCGTAGGGTATTTCGGCATCGCCCTCGAGACCATGTATGGTCAGATCGCGAACATCAATTTGAAATCTGAAAGGAACGGCGTGCACGCTCCCCACCATCACGCGACCGCCCGTGATGCGCTCCAATTCAGCGACCAGGCGTTTCCGCACCATGGTCTGAAATGAATTCGTCGTCGCATACCAGGCAAGCGTGCCTAAGACCGCTATCGCAAGAAATACGATGACCGCCAGATACTTCCAGAGTCTGCGAGACGGAGGTTTCGCGCTATCGGCTGTCATCGCACGTCACTCATTGAGGCTGTCATTCGAGGACAAATAGGGTTCGATGTGAATTTCGCTGCCTGCGCGGAGGGTATCGAGCCATGTGACCAATAATTCAGTTATTTTCTGTTGAGTCAGCAACTCCTTTATCTTCGGACTGACCTCGGCCAAAGGTACTTCTTTCGCGCCGGACTGATGGAGTTGCGGCAACAGTTCCTGTTGATAATAGCTTTCGATACTCTTGGAAGTTATGTTTGCGGAGGGACGAAGATGGGCGTCCACAAGCCGGCTCAGTTCCAGTTGCAAAGTGACACGGCGTCGAAGCTCATCTTCCGTCAACTGATGTGCCGCTAACAAAGCCTTCCACTGCGGATCAGTCGGTGCATTGTATTGTTTTCGAATTTGCTCGATCTGGCTCTCAACCTGCTGTTCGGTAGGTTGCAGGGCGTCGGGACCACGCATCTGCTCACGCAGCAATTCCTGATCAATAAGACGATCGAGCGCCGCCTTCCGGTCGGCTGCGCTTCGCATGTCAACGGGGCGGTTTGCGATAAAAGCCTCGTACCGAATCGCATCCTCCCAATCGCTTTGCAAAATTATTTGCCCATTGACCGTGGCTACGATGCGATCCAAAACCTGGCCGGCATGGGCAAGTAGAGCTGAGGTTGTCATGGCGAGCGCAACAAGCGTAATCGAGAGTCTCGAATTCATTAGAAGCTCTGTCCGATGCTGAAATAAACATTGAAATGAGGCGCATGTTGCGGCACGAAAGTGCTGGTCGTGGATCCCGACAGAACTTCAAAACTCGGGAATGCCGGGGGATTCAGGTTGTATCCGAAATCGAACCGCACGGGCCCGACGGGCGTCTTGTAACGGATACCTATCCCAATTGCATCGGATATGTAGTTGTAGTCGCACTGGGACGCGGTGGCCTGCTGACCGCAGAGCTGCGGATTTTTTTGCCGCCATCGTACCAAGCTGTGCACCATGCTGTTCCCGTCAGTAAATACATTACCCGCATCATCAAAAATTGCGAGACTCACATTGTCTTGCAGATAAGGAAGATTCATCGGCGGAAGCCGGAGTTCGAGATTATTGAGAAATATTGCGCTGCCGCCAAGAGGGAATCCGGTTTGAGGATCGCGAGGGCCGGCCTGATTCAGCCCAAAGCCACGGTGGGAGTTACCGCCTCCCGAAAAAAACCTCTCGGCCAGGGGAATCAGCGTGGCGCCGGAAGGAGCACTCTGTCCCGGCGCAACATTCACCGTATTGCTGAAAGGGTCCTCAAGACCAACTGTCGTTGAACGTGCAAAGACAAATCTCCTCGCGCCCACCCGATTTTTTCCAAAGGCATGGTAAGTCGAATTTTGCACCAGTACGCGGCTGAAATCGGCCTCCGAGCCGAAATAGCTGGCAGCGACGCCGCCATCCACCGTTGTAAAGCTTCCCTTCGTACTTTCGAATGCGCTATCCCGCTTGTCGCGAACGTACGTAAAATCCGGCTCTCCTACTCGCACCGGAAGCGAGAGCAGCGGAATCAGATTCGTGCTTATGGCCACGTTGCTCGCTTTCACGAGCCGGTACGTGAAGCGATAGTCCATGGTTGTGGCCTTGCTGATGGTCTGTTCTGCCTGCACCGATCCCTCAAGCCGCTGGGACGTGAATGTCGTGACATCGAGCGTGTTGTCGTAGAAGGCGGTGACAGAGAGTTTCCAGTTTGGATCGTTAAACCAGCGCGGCGCCTGGTAGCTGATTAACCCACGCTGTTGCAGCCGGCCAACGCGGGAATCAAAAGTGATGGTGTGATCCCGCCCTCGAAAATCGAGCCTCGTAACCTGGAGGGACACCAGCGGGCTGACTCCTACGCTCCCAAGTGGTTGCGTGCTGCTTCCACTCGGCTGTCCGGTTTGGAATTCGAATCCTCCGCCGTAAGTCAGCGTGTACCGCTTCGCCTCTCGAACATCCACCAGCACATTTTTCTTATCCTCAACCCCCTCGGGATTTTGCACGGCGGTTTCCACCTGGCTGAAGATGCCGAGATCATACAGCCGCTGCTCAGTTAGCAACATATCGTTCTGGCTCAGGGCATTTCCCTGCTTCATCAGCAATTCGCGTTGAACTACAAAGGGCCGTGTGAAGTGCAATCCTGAAACGAAGATTCGATCCACGAATAATCGCTCGCCTTCATTGATTGTGAATGTCACATCCATGCGGTGAGGATCGTCCGGCATGGGATTCGCGGAAGCTTCAAAGGTGGCGTTGGGAAATCCCTGGTTAAAGTAGTAGTTCAGAATGATTTCGCGATCGTCCGCTATCTTCGAATCCGCGAAAGCCTGCTCTACCTCGGTATTCAGCGCAGGAAATGGGTCTCCCAGTTTGGCGTCGTTTCCAATGATGTGAAAGGTTCCCACAAGGGTCTGCGGACCAACGTCAATGTTTACAAACACTGCGAGGATATTCTTCTTCCCCTCGTAGTCATCGGCTACTTTGCTCTCGATCTTGACCTGCTCGAATCCGTTGGCGCGGTAAAGAGTTTCCAGCGTCTTGATGTCGTCATTCAGCAAGGACTGGCTGTAGCGGCCATGCGATACTAAACGCCCCGCCGGAACCGTCTGCATGTGGCTGCGAAGCATTTCCTCGGGAAGCCCCTTGTCATGGTTCATATTGCCGGTAATCTCGACCTTCACCAGTTTGTGAACAGGACCAGCGTCAATGTCATAAACAATTCGCACCTCACCGCCCGAGGCATCGGAGTGTTTTGTAAACGAAACTTTCGCATCAAAATAACCGCGGGCTTGCAAATAGTTGAGCAAATTGCGGCGGCCTTCATTCAGTAGATCGTCATCCAGAGCATTCTCCTCGTAAACCGGCACATTCTGTCTTAGAACACTGCGGCTAATGTGGAATCCTTCCGCTGCAATCGTGACGATGGGCCCGGCATCAATTTTGAAGTCGAAATCAACAGCGTTCGTCCTCGGGATGTAAGTCCGGCGGGACATTGCCGCCTGGGCGAGCCAGCGATTTTGCTTTTGATACTTTTTTCGCAGACGATCTAATGCGCCGGAGACCCGCTGAACTGTAACCGGATCTCCGCTGTGCATCTTGGTGATGTCTTCAATCTCTTCGCGCGTGAAAACGCGGTTTCCGACAACATTGACCTGTCCGACATGCGCTTGTTCCGCGGGCCGTATGGAGACGACCACAATGACTTGCTGCGAATCTTCCTGTTTGGTTTCTTTCACCGTCACGGACGACCGGTAATAGCCGTTCTCATCCATCAGTTGCTTTATGTTCTTCAAGCCCGTATCCACTTTCTCCTGCGAGTACAACTCACCAAGCTGAAGCTTTGAAGCATTTACAATCTGGCTGGATGTTGGGCGGTTCGGTTCCCCTTCGACGCGAACTTCGCCGATAAAATAATTGGAAACAGTTTCTATGGAAATTGAAACTCCATCACTCCCGACTGGCGCGGCTGCGATCTGTATATCGGCAAAACGTTTTGTGGCGAAGAGAACTCGAATGCTTTTACTAATATTCTCGCGATCCAAGGGCTCGCCCACTTTCAGGGGCAAAAGCTCAAGCAGACTCTTTTGATCCCAAGTTGCCGGCACATTGGAGAAACGGATTTCTTTTATTTTCAGACCTTGATACGAATTCAGAGTGTCGGAATTCCCTGCGTTCTGTTCGACGCTGCCTGCGGCCTGCGGGACGCCTTCTCCGGCCTGCGAGTTGGGTAAGGCATGGGCCGCGAACCCCGAAGTAAGCGCTGACATCATCAGAACATGAACCAGCACTTCGCTAACTCGCAAATAGGCTCCCCCACGCAGTTGCTACTTTTGTCAAACCGGCCCAATTCAGCCAAGGTGAAGCAGGAGACGGCATTTCCCGGCCTCGACCGAAGCGTCCCCTATAATAATGGTTTATGGGACAGGAATTGGTGATCTCTTCGGCACCCTGAACCTGCATTCAGATCTTTTAAACCCGGACTTGTGAAATTTGATGCGCCCAGATTGGGATTCTCGAAATCCACTCTCCACCGAACGTGATGACCGCTATTCCCGCCAAGTGTTGTTTAAGGGAATTGGGTCCGAAGGACAGGCGACGCTATCCTCATCGCAGGTTGCGATTGTAGGATGCGGTGCGACGGGTTCAGCGGTCGCATCTCTTCTTGCGCGAGCCGGCGTAGGGGCAATCCGGATCATTGACCGGGATTATGTCGAATCGAGCAACCTTCAGCGGCAGACGCTCTTTGATGAAGAGGATGCCGCCCAATCCATGCCGAAGGCAATCGCCGCCAGCCGGAAGTTGACAGCGTTCAACTCACAGATTGTGATCGAGCCACGGGTCGCCGACCTTACTCCTGAGAATATCGAGGATCTTCTTGCTGGTGCCGAGCTGATTATGGACGGCACCGATAACTTTGAGACGCGATATCTGATCAATGACTTCGCGGTCGAAAGAAACTCTCCGTGGATTTATGCCGCGGCAGTGGGCAGCTATGCGGCCACGATGAACATTCTGCCGGGCGAAACTGCGTGCCTGAGCTGTGTTTTTCCTGATTCTCCCAAAGGCGCGCTGGAAACCTGCGAGACCTACGGAGTGTTGAATTCGGCTGCGAGTATGGCTTCATCAGTAGCGGCAACGGAGGCCATAAAGATACTGGTGGGCGGCGGACATAGTGTGAGGCGCACTCTGCTCTCATTCGACCTTTGGCGTAATGAAAGCGCCGAAGTGTCGGCGGCAAAGCCCCGCGCGGGCTGCCGAACATGCGGAGAACGAAATTTCGTCCACCTTCGGGGGACACAACGTCCTCAAATCACCCTCTGCGGACGTAACTCTGTGCAAATCCACGAGGCAGCGCGCACCATAAATCTGGCGGAAATGAGCCGAACTCTGATGCCCCACGGCAAAGTGCGACACACTGAATTTGTCCTGAAGTTCTGGCGGGACCCCTACGAAATGACGGTCTTTCCCGACGGCCGGGCAATCATTAAAGGAACCGTGGACAAGGCCGTTGCACGCGGCTTTTACGCACGCTACGTGGGCGCCTGAAATAGCCGTCCTTTTGGCTCGCTGGTAGGCAGCCCGCGCGATGTCTACGGAATCATAAGGTGTGCACTATAGAGTGTGCACTCGGGAGGTTGAAAATGCGTGCCATCGTATTTTGCGGACTCATCGGTCTCATCTTTGCAGGAATTGGGTGTTTCGCTCAAACTAGTTCACCAATCGCTAATCCCCAGCAGAATTTCGATTTGGCTGAACCCCTGATACTTGGGCCCGGTCTGTACTCAGCACCTTTCATTCCTCTAATTTCGACCCCGAGTATGAATTTATCGCAGCCGAAATTGCAGGTTGGAGCCAGCAATTCCACCGGGGAGAACATCGCGGGTGCACAGAATTCCACTGCACTTCCGCAGCAGGTAAGCCCACGCCTCGCACCGCGATTGGCTGGGGCGACAATCTCTTACGATTTGTATCCAAGAGCGGACAGTGGCGACTCTCAATGACCGCGGAAGGTTCGGCTGTAAAAATTAAGGGAGCTTGAAATCAACAGTCACCTGGGTTTGGAATTCCGCAAGTTGCCCCATTTCCATAAACGGCTTGAATCGCCATCGGATCACAGCGTCGGCGGCAGCGGACGCCAACTTCGGATCTCCGCTTACCACTTGAACTTGCTGCACTCCCCCATCTTTGCCCACTAGGACCTTCAGTACAACCGCGCCCTGCACGCGTTGTTTTCGCGCGAGCTCCGGATAGATTGGTTGTACACGATTGGTAACGTATTGATTCGCGTCCTCCGGCGTTAAAAGCTCTGTCTTAGCCGCAGGAATGACGACCGACGGTACGCTCGATTGAGAAACCGATGCGGCTTTAGTCGGCTGCGTGTGGTCTTTTCCAGATTGGCCATGCGGAACTTCACGAAATATAACTTTCCCGTTTTGGTAAACGATTAAACCTCCGCTCGGATTTCCCTCCTGCGTTGTTTTCGACAAATTGGCAGTTGGAGCGAGGATCGGGCGAGGCCGCGAAACAGCCGCAGCTCTTGCATCAACTCGTACTGCACTTTGGTTAGAAACGCTCCCGGCCGGCGATGTCTCTGGTGTCCTGGTTTTTATAGGCGCAGGGTTACGAATCGCAACTTTACGTCTATCAGCTAGGCCAATCATCCACCCCAACACCAATGCCGCGGTGAGCACAGCGGCCGTCAATAACACTGTCCCACGATCCGATAGCCGGGATCTCCGCCTGCCTACATCCGAATCTGAAGGGTACATTCTGGCGCGCGTGTCTTCTATGCTGGGAAGAGGTTTCAACTCAGGAAAAGCGGCAACTTCTCGCGCGGAATCAATCGTATGCACGATACGCTTGCAAAAACTCATTAACGTTTCAGCGTCACGGTCCCTGAAATGATTCGGATTCGCGGAAAAAGCCTCCACAATACCAATTGCCTCCCCGCTCGCGGTTGCAACCACCGGGGCAACAAGGATCGAGCGAACTCTGAGTTCCCGGCAAGCGGCGCTGTCCACACGTGAATCCATCTCGGTGTCGTCGCACTGTTGCATTCTCTTGGTTTGTAGACAGAGTCCTGAAAGTCCTGAATGCGGATCCAGGCGGAGGCCCAGATCTGGAGCGCCGCCAGTGGTAGCGCGGCACACCAGTTCCCCCGCCCGGGTTAGTGCAATTGCAACTCCAGTAGCTGCAATAGACAAACGCACTTGCTCGGCAATTTCATGGAGCACAAGATCTAGCGCGAGATCGGTCGAGGATGCACCGCCGCCAGCGACGGAGAGTGCGTTTGCTATTTGAGATATAGACGCAGCGGGTTCCGGTTCCACGGGCTTTTCGGCGGCCGGTTCCTTGTGGATGCCGGTCAATAGCGAGTAATCGAAAGGGTCGGGCCGGAATCTTAAACGATTTCGCATACTCATACCGCACGACTGATCCGAGCTTCCAGATTACACGCTATTTGAGCGGAGTTTCCCGCGAAAGCATGGCCTTGTCAATATCAAACACGGCAAATGCCCCAATGGGAAGCGTTGAAATTTGGGATTTTCAAACATGGTTTGTGATTGCGATCACCTGCCCGGGAATTTTCTAACATCTTCATTGTGTTTGCATCCGTCTTTCAGTCATGTTCTGATGACAATTTTGACCGAAGCACATGGATTCATCGGCTAGACAAACACCCCCGTCCGCAAGTGCAGGAAAGCTGCACGCCGTCACCGCCAGCTTCCTGGGTGGACCCTCGATGCTTTTGATTTCTTCGTGCTCGTATTTCTGGTTGACACATTGGCGGCACATTTTCGGGTTTCGAAAGCCGCAATCATTTGGACAATCACCGCGACCCTTGCGATGCGGCCAGTCGGCGCGCTTGTGTTTGGTTTCTTCGCCGACCGATTTGGACGCCGCAGGCCGTTTATGGCGAACGTATTATTTTTTTCCGTAATCGAATTGCTCTGCGGCTTTGCACCCAGTTATACGGTTTTCCTGGTTCTGCGTGCACTCTACGGAATAGGAATGGGCGGGGAGTGGGGGGTCGGGGCTTCGCTTGCGATGGAAAGCGCTCCCCGCAAATCGCGAGGGATTTTCTCCGGGATTTTGCAGAGTGGATATTCCGTCGGTTATCTACTGGCGGCCGTTGCGGCCAGGCTTGTGCTTCCTGTGTGGGGATGGCGAGCCATGTTCTGGATCGGAGGGGCGCCCGCACTCTTAACTTTTTATATCCGGTATCGAGTGCCCGAGTCGGCGGCCTGGGAAGAACACCATGAATCTTCCTTCGGTGCAATTCTGCGTACCACCGCCAGGCATTGGAAACTTTTGTCTTATCTCACCATGCTAATGACGTTCATGATGTTTTTGTCTCACGGAACGCAGGACTTATATCCCGATTTCTTGAAGTCAGTACACAACGTAACGCCTAAAGCCGTGTCGTATATGGCAATGCTGTACAACATTGGCGCGGTAATCGGTTCCATCGCTTTTGGCCACCTGTCGGAGCGGTTGGGACGCCGGTTTAGCATGATTACGGCATTAATTTTATCTTTGCTTATGATTCCCGCATGGGCGTTCGGTCAATCGCTGGTTGTATTGGCGATCGGCGCATTCGCATTGCAGGCCGGCGTGCAGGGGACCTGGGGGATTATCCCGGCGCACCTGAATGAGCTTTCTCCAGATACGCTTCGTGGCGTAATACCAGGTTTCGCTTACCAGCTCGGAATCCTGCTGGCCGCTGGCACCGGCACTATCGAATATGCCTTGCGCAACAGTCTGGGATACGGTTGGGCCTTAGCCGGCTTCGAAGTTGCGAATATCGTGATTTTGGTGATTGTGATTGCGTTAGGTTCAGAGAAGAAGGGCCGAAGCTTCGCAATGGCAGATGGCTGATCATGAAATGTTTTAAATTCCATATCGGCGAAATTGCAATATACCGTCTTCCCAATAGCCCGCGGCGAGCGGAAAACTGTTAAAGTACTTTTTGACCCCCGAGGTGTTTCCGCGTTAGGAGAGATGAACGCTTGAAGATTGCAGTAGTTGGATCGGGATATGTGGGCTTAGTGGCGGGGGCGTGCTTCGCCGATCTCGGCCACGATGTGATTCTCGTGGACAACGATCCCAAGAAGCTCGCCGCGTTGCGCGAGGGCCAGGTTCCAATTCATGAGAATTTCCTCCCGGAACTGCTCCAGCGTCATCGCGGAAACCGGCTCACCTTCTCGGATGATCTGGGCGCCGCCGTTCGCGCGAGCGCGGCAATCTTTATTGCCGTCGGCACTCCGCCAACGGAACAGGGCGAAGCCGATCTTTCCTACGTCGAGTCGGTTGCGCGAAGTATCTCGAGCGCTATCAATGGATACAAAGTGGTCGTGGAAAAGAGCACGGTTCCGGTCTATACCAGCAATTGGATTCGTAAAATCATTTTGCGCAATGCGACTGCTCCCGATGAATTCGATATCGCTTCGAATCCAGAATTCCTGCGCGAAGGAACGGCCGTCACAGATTTTCTTTATCCGGATCGAATCGTTGTGGGAGCCGATAACGAGCGCTGCGCCGCCGTACTTGCTGAAATCTACGCCCCGCTAACCGACGGCAGTTATTACCGCCGTCAAGACGCCATTCCTCAGCCCGACCGCGCCCGCATTCCTCCGCCCCTGATCGTAACCACAGCGAAAAGCGCAGAACTCATCAAGCACGCATCGAATGCTTTCCTCGCAATGAAGATCTCTTTCATTAATGCTGTGGCATCCATTTGCGAGATGGTGGGAGGAAATGTTCAACAGGTCTGTCAGGGAATTGGGACGGATAGCCGTATCGGCCCCCGATTCTTGAATCCTGGAATTGGATATGGCGGCTCGTGTTTCCCCAAGGATTTAATGGCCTTCAGGTCGGTGGCCCGCGAATGTGGCTACGAATTTCGCTTGCTCGATGAAGTCATGCGCATCAACGAAGATCAGCGCAAGCGTTTTATTCGCACCGTCCGCAGCGCGCTTTGGACCCTGCGGGGCAAGCGGCTCGCCGTGTTGGGGCTTGCTTTCAAGGGTGGGACGGACGACGTTCGCGAATCCCCGGCTGTTCTGCTGGTCCAATCGCTCTTGCAGGAGGGTTGCCAGATCTCTGCGTATGATCCCGCGGCGAATGAGCGGGCGCGGGAAATTCTCGGCGAGGGCATTGACTATGCAAATAATGCCTACGAAGCGGCGAAGGAAGCAGATGCATTATTAATACTGACGGAGTGGGAGGAGTTCGCATCGCTTGATCTCCGTCGCTTGCGCGAGGCCCTGAAATATCCGATCGTCATTGACGGCCGCAATCTTTACGATCCCGCGGTAATGGCTGCTCAAGGATTCACCTACTATAGCGTCGGTAGACCGTCAGCTTCTCCGGAGAGCCAACCCGCGGCTGTTCCAGTCCACAAACAGAATTAATTTATGACCTCAAAACGCGCCTTGGTCACTGGCGGTGCCGGATTTTTGGGTTCTCACCTATGTGATGCCTTAGTGGCCGAAGGCTATTCGGTCATAGCAGTGGATAACCTTCTCACCGGCAGGCGGAGTAACCTCGAACACCTGCGGACGGAGTCCCGATTCGAATTCCAGGAGTCCGATATCAATCAACCCTTCGATTTCGGCAAAGTAGATTACGTCTTCCACTTCGCATGTCCGGCAAGTCCGGTGGATTACATGCAGCATGGAATCGAAACACTTAAGGTTGGTTCAGCGGGAACCTTCAACGCTCTCGAGGTAGCCCGAAAATACGGAGCCAAGTATTTAGTTTCGTCCACGTCAGAGTGTTATGGTGATCCTCTCGAACATCCTCAAAAGGAAACGTATTGGGGACATGTCAATCCGATAGGCCCTCGTTCGGTTTATGACGAAGCCAAGCGATTCACTGAGGCCGCGACCATGGCCTACCACCGTTACTACAAGGTGGATACTCGCATCGCAAGAATTTTCAATACATACGGCCCGCGCATGCAATTGAATGATGGCCGCGTGATCCCAAATTTCATGAAGCAGGCTTTGCGTGGCGAAGATCTGACTGTTTACGGAAGTGGCAGTCAGACGAGAAGTTTCTGTTATGTAAGCGATGAGATTGACGGATTCTTGCGCCTGGCAAAATCTGCGGAGCATCTTCCGGTGAATATCGGGAATCCGTCGGAATTTACGATTTTGGAGTGCGCTAAACGAGTGCTGGCGGTGACAGGATCAAAGAGTACGATTCGATATGAAGCATTGCCTCAGGATGATCCGAAGCAACGCTGCCCGGATATTACGAAAGCCAAAACGTTGCTGGGTTGGGAACCGAGGGTCAATCTCGATACAGGATTGCAAATGTCGCTCGAATATTTCAAGAAGGCCGTTGCACTGGATGAAACTTCGGGGAAGAATCCGCGAAAATCGTGAACGAGAATTTTATGGCGGCTAGACGGGGACGTGCTGCTTCTGCACTTCAGATACGAGTCGTTGCAATTCCACGGGCATTTTTTCCGAGAGGAAGTGAATCCCCATGCCCAAACCGCGATGCACGCTTTGCACTTTCCCAGTGATCTTCAACTTCAATTCCTGGGTCCTCATCACCACTTCGATGGCTGTGCCAACCGGAAGCGGCTCGCTGGTTTGTACATAGCATCCACCCATACTGAGATCGCTCACCAGGCACCGTTGCTGAATCGTGGTACCCGCACGCGCCACCTCGGCGCCCAGAGAACATTCATGACGCGGTTGTTGCCTGCGCTCCGGATTGGACGCCCCAATTAAACCAAGCTGAACCACCAGCTGTTGCTTCAAATCGTTGTGCGCATCCGGCGCGGGAGACGGCACAACTTGCAATTGTCTGCCAAGCTTGTTTTTTATCCAGTAATCGAGCACCCGCCGTGATGCCGTTGGGACATCTACGAATCGCAATCCAACGCTCCCGGAATCGTTTTGCCAAATCACTTCACAGGAAATGCGGATCGTTGACTGTTCACCGGGCAAAGAAAATTGAAAATATATTTTGCAGTTTCTAGGGAGCGGTTTTGCGGAAGCTACGGCAATACCGTCCACGCTGAGGTCCACCACTTTGATGGTCACATTCTCGGTGCACGCATACGCGATAGACGCATTCGCGTTCACCGGAATTCTCTGCGTGAGCCGCCTTTCCGTGTGAATCATCGTTTTAGCCGCTGCCACGCTCTTATTTAACCGGTCGTCTGAAACCGGCTTATATAAGATGAAATTTGCGCCGCTTGCAAAAATCCCGCGCGGGTTGCTGCCGCGTTTCAAGATGGCAATGACCACCGCATTCTTGGCGCTGCCGTGCAATCGTAGTTCAGAGATCAATGCGCCCGCGGCTTCTTCCCTCTCGCAGTCCACCATCACGGTATCGAAGTGCTGATCGGTAAACAATGACAGGGCAATCGCAGGATCGCTGCAATGTTCCACGGTCATTCCGATGTTGGAAAGAATGCGGTCAAGCGCCTGAACAGTCCTGGCGTCCGCGCATACTACGAGTGATGTGAATGCCATTCCTCGAAAATCTTAAGTTCTGAGAAGGGGCGGTAACAAGTTACGTTTGTTCGCCACGATTGAAGTTAGCGCTTCTCAGTGACTTTCGTAATCTGGAGGGGTGACTGCGAACGCGCTATGTTCGCAGTGAGCACCACCGCTGGTTACCCTGTCCACAGTTCGTTTCTAGAACAAGGATTACCTTTATGTCATCACGAATGGGAAATTGGATTATCGGATTCGGCGTAATCGTAGTATTCGCCGGACTCTGCATACTTCCGGGCGCGATGGGAAAAAGCGCGGACCAAAGCTTGCTTCCCGTGGGGGCTTGTCTGTTCTCTCTGGGGGCAATTTGCGTAGCCGCGGGCATTTACATAAAAGCCCGATCGCTACAAGCGTTGAGCACGGCCAACGTTTCGCCGGCGCCCTCAGTTGCCCGCAAACAGCGGGGCGGATGTGACCTATGCGGTCCGGAATCGCCGGTAGTCTTTTGCAAGATTCACCAACTTCACATGTGCGGAAATTGCCTGGCGCAACACTATGACCTTCGTTCGTGCATTTATATACCGACACCGCGAAAAGCGACGAACAAACCCAACAAAGCCGCGCAGGCGAAAGCTCGCGGAGCGTAGCCGCATTCCCACACTGAACTTCACTGAAATCCCCCGCGAACTACATTACGAAAGTCCAATCTTTTTGGTCGCCCTTTAGTACTTTGACGCTCTTCTTCCCTAACCCTACGATTGATCTCATGCGGGAATAACTCGCAAAGCCGGTAGCAGGCTGCCCTCCCCAACTTTGTAGAAGCAAGATGGCTGGCTCAATCCCCGGGCCGGCAGCATGGTCGAGGACAGGCATCGCAAAATGAAAAAGATCTCACGTCCACCACAGTCCGGGAAGAAAAAGCCCATGCGCAACGAAAAAATGCGCGGCTTCTCGCTACTCGAAATGATGATCGTCGTTTGCATAGGCTTGATCATGGCCGGGATTACGTTCATCAGCCTGCAACCCGCCCTGCAAGACGCACACATCAATAACGCCTACGACACGGCATTAACACAATTGAGAGTCGCGCGTGAACGAGCCATCTCGGAGCGCACACGCTACATCGTTAGTTTCGGCGCAAATCTGCCGCCGCTCGGCGTTTCCGGCGCTACAGTCCCAGCTCCAGATGCTCAGAGCATCCAGTTGTGGCATTGGGCAGTTGCGACACCGGTATCGCCGCCTCCCGTGTCAATCAGTTCAGCTGAATTGCCGATTGACGTGCAATTCCAGGCTGTAGGCGGTCTCCCGACCCCCGGGCCAGACGGCTGGGGAACCGGAGCAGCTGCGCTTGACTTCGACCAAGGCGTCGGCGCAGGCGGCCTCAATTACGTGATGTTCCTGCCGGATGGATCGTCGCAGGACGAAAACGGAAACTACAACAGCGGCGTATTGTATTTGGCCCGCGGCGGCAAACTCACAACTTCAAAAGCCATTACCGTATTCGGGACCACGGGAAGAGTCCGAGGATGGCGCCTCAATGCTGGCGCCTGGATTGAACAATGATGAAAAGAAAATTTGACAAGCATAACCATAGAAATGGCGAAGCAGGATTCAGTCTCCTCGAAGTTGCGATCTCGGGCGTGATCCTAATGGTCGGATTAATCGCTATGCTCGGCGTATTTACTCTGGCCCTCAGCACTACGCAAGGCGTCCAACTCGATCAAATCGCGAAGCAAAAAGCGATGGACGCGATGGAAAGTATCTATACCGCGCGCGCTACGCAACAGATCACCTTCTCGCAAATCGCAAATACTGGTAGCGGTGGAATCTTTACTACGGGACTCGTGAATGGAATCCTGACGGATGGTCCTGATGGTCTAGCCGGCACCGCCGACGATGGAACCACTCCGCAAGGTACCTGTCCACTGCCATATCAATGCGCAATTTTGCCCGGGCCTGACGGAATACTTGGGACTGCTGACGACGTAACGCTGCGGTTGAGCAACTTCAACCGTACGATCGCGATAAACAATACGCTCGACGCGTTTGGAAATGTGAATCCGGATCTGAAGCAGGTGGTCATAACCATTGGTTATACCGACGCGCACAACCACCCGCGAAATTATGTGCTCCAGGCTTTGATCTCCTCTTATCGCTGAACGGCAAACGCATATGAACCTTCATTCGGTGAACAAATCGCGCGGCTTCAGTCTAATCGAGCTACTGCTTGCGATGGCGATCGGGCTGATTATTCTTGGCTCCGTTACTCAGCTTTTCAAGAACGGAATGGGGGCCAGCAGGGTGGTATCACAGCGAGCGGAAATGCAGGACAACGTTCGCGCGGCGATCAATATGATCGCCAAAGATGTAACTCTCGCGGGGGCCGGCATCCCATCGGGAGGAGCAACGCTGCCATATGGCAACGGCAACAACGGACTGTCGCTGTTCGGAAAAGACACGAATTTAAAAACCTGGCTTAACAACAATACGTATCCGACGGGGAATTTCGGAACTCCGGCCGCGCCGGTCGACAATTACATGTATGGCTTGCTTCCGGGGCCGGCAAATGGAATGGAAAAGGGCGGCGCCGTAAAGATTCCTGCTACTAATCAGGCGGCGGATGCTATCACTTCCATATATGTTGACTACGCTTTCCCGCTTAACCAATATACCGCTACGTTCGCCAATAAGAAGGGCACCGGGGTCAATCTAACCATACCCGTGCCCGCGCCTATACCGGCACTGCCAGCGTTCATAAACGGTCCCGGAGGGATTCAGGTTGGGGATCTGATTCTCCTCTCGAGCAACGGAACCAGTGCCATAGCCGAGATCACGAATGTGACGGCGTTGGGGATGACGTTCGCCGATCTCGATCCATTGAATATTAATCAGTCCGGTTTGACGGCTGGCGGCGGCGGAAATATTTATTACTCTCTGTGCAATGGAGGAGACTGCACCACCTCAGCCTCCCCAACTATCTATCGCATTTACGCGGTTACCTATTTCGTGGAAGTGCCCGCCGTCGCGGGACAACTACCAAAGCTAATGCGCCAAGTGGACGGTCACCCAGCGCAACCCGTGGCCGATAACATTATTTCCTTGAAATTTACCTATGACGTCTGCGACGGCACCATCAATACCCCCAACTGCGCCGGAATCTCAGATGTCTTTGGATCTGGGTATACGCCGAACAACATTCACAAAGTGGACATTTCGGTTATGGGCCAAAGCATTTTGTCTTATGGAAATCAGGCTCAAAGCATGCAGCTAACCACATCGGTGAGTACAAGGGATTTGACCTTTAAGGATCGTTATCAATGAGCCGCGTGAAAACCAGGAGGCTATTTATGGGCAAAACAATAAGCCGCATGCGCGGATTCACTCTGATCGCCAGCTTACTGTTGTTGGTGCTGTTGTCCGGGGTCGCCATAGGCTTGATGTTTCTTGTAAACAGCCAGCAGCACGTTGGCAGCAATGACATGGAAGACAATCTCGCGTTCTATGGTGCGGAATCAGGCATGGAGAAATTGACCTCCGATCTTTCCGCCTTGTATAGCTCGACCCAGGCTCCGACGGCGGCGCAACTTGCCAACCTGGCAAATTTTCCTCCCACCGCGGCTGAGGTGGGTGCGATGGCCTATGTGATTACCCCCCCCACCCAGCAAGTAGATAACGCGGGAAATCCTGTTTCCAGGTTTTCTTCAATAAGCGCGGGTCCGGAACAGGGCCTTTCGGCATTGACGATTCCGATCAATTTGCAGGTTCAGGCGACTCGCCCCAGCGGCGCCTCAGTAAACATGCTCCGCACAGTTGAGATCGCACTGATTCCAGTTTTTCAATTCGGCGTGTTTTCCGATAGCGACTTGAGCTACTTTGCTGGTCCGCACTTCGGTTTTGAAGGCCGCATCCATACCAACGGAAACTTATTCCTGGCCGCGAACGCGGGCCCGCTGGTTGCCGACGCAAAAATCACCGCATTCGGGCAAGTCATTCGCGACCGGCTCGCCAACGACTTCAACGCCGGCGGGCAATATAACGGGAGCGTATTCATTCCGAATCAAACCGGTGCCTGCGCTCCGTATATACCCAATGGTTCTCCAAATCCACCCGCTGGATCTCACTGCATTGACTTCGGTGCCGACGCCAACAACGCGACCAATAATGCCAGCTGGTCCGGCGGAATTCCCCCGGCTGGCGTCGCCAATCCTGCTTTCCCTGGCGATGCAACCTTCGTCGCCACTGGATTTGTCGAAACCGGCGCTACCGGCGCCAAGAAATTAACGTTGCCCTTCGTGCAGGGTAATAACCCGCTCTTGGGCACAGCCGCGCAGCAGATTGCGATCATCCGCAAAGGCCTTTCGACTGACTCGGTATCAGTGGCGAATTCAAAACTTTATAACAAGGCAGCGATACGAATTTTGCTTGCTGATACCGAAGCGGGACTGGTCCAGGATGGCCGAAATCTGATTGGCGACCCCGATGACATTGATCTGACCGGCGGGGGCGCATTAAACGGGTACCAGGTGCAAATGCCTGGCGCACCTCTTCCTGCTGTGCAGTGGACCCATGTTGCCATGGCACAAGCAGGTGGTGCGGATCCCGCCTGGACAGCTCCGCCGCTAGCCCCTGGCTTGACGCACCCTAACCCAGGCGCTGGAAACCCCAAGACCTGGAATCTAGTCAATGGCTGGATCAGGGTGGAATATCTCGACACCGCCGCCCCTACCCCCGGGTGGCACGGGATAACCCGGCAATGGCTCGGATACGGTATTGGCCGGGGAGTTGCTTCATTACCGCCGCCAACGGCTCCGGGAACAAATCCTGCCCATCCCAATGCAATCCTGGTTCTTCAGGAAATGAAAAACGCCGGCGTTCAGAAATATGACACCGGTTCGGGAAATGCGGCCAGCGAACTCAGTTGGTATCCCATTAACTTCTGGGATCCGCGCGAGGGCTTGCCGCGCGACAATGCAGGCGCTCTCACCGGAACTCAATGCAATGTCAATGGAGTAATGAACGCCATTGAACTCGACGTGGGCAATTTGAATCACTGGCTGCAGGGAGCGGCCCCGTACGGAGCTGGAAGCGGCCCTTCCGTAAACTCCACCGCGCAGAACGGTTATGTTCTGTATTTCTCGGATCGCCGTGGCATGGAGATTGACACGAAAGTTGTGCCTAACGCAATTAATGGTGAATACGGCTTCGAAGATGTTGTCAACAGTGCCGCTGGCGCTGCGAATGGACCACCCAATCAAACGCTGGAACCATCCACTCCGGGATACAACGTTGACGTGAGCAATGGGGTAGCGTATTCGCCGGAGGATTCTGACGAAAACGGGCTTTTGGATAATTGGGGCGCAGCTGATGTGGGGAACGGATTCGGGGTTCCCACGACCACCAATCCTTACGTTACCACCAACTGCGCGACCGTTGCGACGCAAAATATCGTAACCGGCGCGCGCCATGTGCTGAAGCTGGTTGACGGCGCTATTGGCAACCTGCCCACCGCACCCGGCGGCGCCGGCGGTTTCACCGTAGCTTCGGAAAACCCGGTATATATTGCGGGAAACTACAACAGCGACGCCGCGGATACGGTCTGGAATACCGGCAACGACGACGCGAGACCCCACGCAGCAGCTTCGATTGTCGCGGACGCGGTTTCGCTGATGTCGAACCAGTGGACCGATCAAATCAGCATGTTAAATACTCTGAACCTCGGCGGCCGTGTTCCAAACGCGACATACTTCAGGACCGCGATCGCCGCTGGAAAGAGTATGAATTTCCCGACCATTGATCCCGCCAAACCTGATTTTGGCACGGATGGCGGCGTGCACAACTACCTTCGCCTTCTGGAAAACTGGCCCGGATTCAATCTCTATTATCGTGGATCTTTAGTTAGTCTCTTCTATTCGGAGTACGCCACTGGAACATTCAAGTGTTGCACTGAAGTGTACAACGCTCCCTTCCGTAATTTCTCTTTCGATACCGACTTCCAGAATCCCAATAACCTGCCTCCCGGAACGCCGATGTTGCAGGATATTAATAACCTCACCGAGCACCAAAACTTTACGCCGCAGTAGCAGTAGTTGAACTTCTCACGCGCCCCGGCGTTTACGGCCGGGGCTTTTTTTTGTAAGGCAGGGCATGCGATACGTTGCGATCTCGAGCGGAGGATGCAGGCTTGCTCACAAGGGTCCATGCGCAAGCGAAGATCGCTATTGGCAGCAGTCTGCAAGGCTGGGTCGACTAGTGGCTACGCTTCTCCGAATGACATTGGCTGGGAGCTTCGCATTGCGCGCCAGTGAGACTTCGAGATGACGTCGGGCGCGGCGGCCACCAGCCTGTAGAATCTCTTGCATGCCTCAAATCACTGCCCTTTTCTGGGATGTCGGTGGAGTACTTCTAAGCAACGCGTGGGACCATTCCGAGCGCAACCGCGCATTGATCCAATTTGAATTGGATGAAGTGGATTTTAACGACCGCCATCAAATGCTGGTCTCGTCGTTTGAGCGGGGGAAGATTACCCTCGACGAATATCTTGAGCGCACTATCTTCTACCGAACGCGCACGTTTTCCCGCGATGCGTTCAAAGATTATATGTTCTCACTGTCGCGTCCTAAGACCGAAGTTCTGGATCTCGCACGGGAGTTGGCGAAATCGGGCAAGTATTTGATGTCCACTTTAAATAACGAATCGAACGAGCTGAATCTTTATCGCATTCAGACATTCCAGTTGCGCGAAATTTTCAGCCTGTTTGTAAGCTCCTGCTTCGTGGGATTGCGGAAGCCCGAAGCCGCAATCTATCGGCTGGCGATGGACATTACCCAGCGAGCGCCCGAAGAGTGCTGTTTCATTGACGATCGCGAACTGAATCTAGAATGCGCCAGCCAGCTGGGAATGCACGCAATCCAAATGCAAAATGCGGAACAATTGCGAACGGACCTGGAGAAGCTGGGTTGCCGATGAATCGCGCACCGTCATCGCCGCATGACATGTTCAGGAGTGCCCTCGGCAACAATCTTTCCGGCATCCAGCATGAGTACGCGGTCTCCTAGTGCGAACACTTCTTCGCGGCTGTGCGTCACATACAAAATTGGGACTTGGTGAACGTCGTTCCAGGCCCGCAGATCTTCAACGATCTTCGATTTGGTGGAAGCATCTAGTGCCGCCATAGGTTCATCCAGCAACAGCACGCACGGATCGGTAACCAAAGAGCGGGCCAAGGCCACGCGTTGACGTTCGCCGCCGGAGATTTCGTCGGGCTTGCGCTGGCGAAGTTCGGATATGCGAAACGAATCTACGATGTTCGCGATCTTTCGCTGGCGAGCGTCGGAACTGAGGCTGCGAATTCCATAGCTGATATTTTTTTCAACAGTGAGATGCGGAAACAAAGCAAGATCCTGAAATACGTAGCCAATCCTTCGTTGGTTGGGCTGCACAAAAGCTTTGCTGGAATCGTCAAACAAAATTCGGCCCCCGATTGCAATTTGGCCGGAACTAGGCGTCAGGAGGCCTGCGATGCACTCGAGCAGCGTAGTCTTCCCCGCCCCTGAAGGTCCAAAAATAATCGTCACGCCGGGAGAAACACTCGTGCTGACGTTGAGTTCGAAGCTCGCCTTTGTGGCGTCAAAGCGCTTGCGGATTTGCAAGCTCAAAACGCCTGATGTCATCTGTGTGTGGTGCTCCGCGCCGGTACTCGGAGGGATCTCGCTGGCAACGTTCTTCATTTCCACAGCCAAACTGCCAGAACTTTCCGGTTCAAGGCATAAACAAAGGAAAGCAATCCGAACGAAATTGCTAATAGCACAATCGCCGTAATGCTGGCGGCGGAGTAATTGAGCGCCTGCACCTGATCGTAAATATCAATCGAAACCGTCCGCGTTACTCCAGGGATGTCTCCGCCAATCATCAGCACCACGCCGAATTCGCCGAGGGTGTGAGCGAATGACAAAACCAGTCCAGCGACCAATCCGGAAACAGACAAAGGCATAACTATCTCGCGGAAAGTCCGGAACCTCGATGCCCCGAGTGTCGCCGAAGCGGCGATTAGTCTGGAATCAACCGCCGCAAACGATGCCGCGAATGGCTGCACGGCAAATGGCAAGCTGTAGAGGATTGACCCAACAACTAAGCCCTGAAAAGTGAAGACCAGACTATGTCCGGTGAGGGCTTGCCATAAGTGTCCCAAGGGGCTGCGTGGTCCCAACGCGACAAGCAAATAGAACCCCAATACGGTCGGTGGAAGCACAATTGGCAGGGCGACCACGGCTTCCGCGAGAAACTTCCAGCGCCATCGCGAATACGTGATCCAGTACGCAATGGGGAGTGCAAGCAGAAATAAAAATGCCGCCACAATCGCAGCCAGTCGGATTGTAAGCCACAGCGACACCCAGTCCACTAACTTCTCCTCCCGTGCAGTTTATCTTAGGCGGTCATTTCAGAATCAGCAGTCAGCATTCAGCACTCAGTCAGGTCGCCACCCACCTGCTTTGGCTGATTGCTGAGTGCTGAATGCTTGATTTGGCTGACTGCTGAATGCTGAGTGCTCTCCCCGACCATTCCCAATGTGGGCTGAAATCTTATCGCATGTTTGGAAGTCACACAGGATCTTCAACCGGTCAGCATACGATTCTTGACCGGAGGGTTCATCCATGGAGATTGAAGAAGCATTGAAAATCATGAAATCGCTGGCGGACGGCGTAAATCCAGAAACGGGGGAAGCCCTGTCTGGCGATTTGATATATCAGAATCCGCAGAATGTGCGCGCACTACATCGTGCCGTGGGCGCACTTCAATTCATGGAAGAGCGGGAGCGAAACCGGAGATTGCTGCCCAAGAACGCCGGGAACACGTGGTCCCCGCAGGAGGATGTGCAGCTTTGCGATGAATTGCGAGGCGGGAAAGATTTTCAACAGATCGCTAAGATTCACGACCGCACAGTCGCGTCCATTGTGGCGCGGTTAATCAGACTTGGAAAAGTCACCTCAAAGATGCCTCCAACGAAAGTGGCTTAGGAATGAAGAAGTGCCGCATTGTTCTGACGCTTCTCGGATTGTTATTCGCGAGTGTGTTCGTTCTGGGGCAGGAGAATCACACAGAAAACCAGATCTCGGCGACCCCTTCACGGCAAATACATCAACGCGAGCAGTGGTTCGCCCAGGGCCGTAGCGCGGTAGGGGAACCGGCGGCAGCCGCGCGGCAGCGTGCTATTCGACAGAAGATGGTATTGCGAGTTGTCAGGAGCGCACAAAGTCCGAGCCCTGATTCACCCGCTAATGCGCTTTCTGGCGACTGGGTACAACTGGGTCCAGCGCCGGTAATTTCCGATGCCAGTGGCGTGGGATTGCAAGACTATAACTTCGTTGCAGGACGTGCTACCACGGTTGCAGTTGATCCCGCGGATTCAACCGGCAACACCGTTTATGTAGGCGGCGCATTTGGCGGAGTCTGGAAATCCAGCAACGCCGGGCCTCTCAGTTCGTTTCCAGGAAGTGTCGCGTGGGCGCCCCTCACTGACAATCAAGCGACGCTCGGCATTGGCTCGATTGCGATTCAACCGCAATTGAATAACCCTGATCCGGCAAAGAGTGTGATTCTGGCCGGTACAGGAGAAACGAACGGCTCCGGCGATTCTTATTACGGATTGGGTGTTTTGCGCTCGACTGATGCTGGCAATACCTGGACGCTCATAGCGCACGACAGCAGTTTGCCCCCGAGGTCATTTGCCGGCCTTGGTTTCAGCAAGATCGCATTCAGCATCGGCAATCCCAATCTAGTCGTCGCGGCCGCTTCCGCGACTGCGGAGGGCATAACCGAAAATAAAGAAAATCCTGTGGGAGTAAATCGCGGAATCTATTACTCAACAAATGGCGGTGCGTCGTGGAATTACGCGAATGTAGACGACGGCGCGACTATCACCGATCCAGCCTCGGTGAGCGACGTTGTATACAACGCGGCGGCCGGAAAATTTTTCGCGGCAATCAGCCTGCACGGGATTTATTCCTCGGCCGACGGAATCAACTGGTTTCGGCTCGCGACCCAGCCGGGCGGCGGCCTGAGCGCTACTGCATGTCCCGCCCACGTTGCCTCTCCAAATGTGTGCCCGATTTATCGCGGAGAATTGACCGTCGTGCCCAACCGCTCCGGGCCAGCCGGAAAGGGCGAAATGTACGCGTGGTACGTGGACGCAGCCGATGACGACGGTGGAATCTGGACGAGCACCGACGGAGGAGCGTCGTGGGCGCAGATTGACGAGAGCGGAATCACATCGTGCGGAGACTTATTTGGCGGCTGCGGCACTGAGCAAGGCACATACAACCTCGCGCTGGCCGCGGTTCCAAATGGAACTGCGACTGATCTTTATGCAGGCGCAGTAAATCTCTACAAGTGCACGATCTCGGTCATCTCGCCAAACTGCGCGGGAACCGGATCAGGCACTTTCCTCAATCTGACTCACGTATATGGATGTAGTTCTATCGCAAAGGTTCATCCGGCCCAACACTCCATGGCGTTCATGCTCATCAATAACGCCGCCCAGGACGTAATGTATTTTGCCAATGATGGCGGAGTCTACCGGGCACTGGACGGGTACACGGGACTGCTTGACGGAAATTGCGGCGGCAGCAATATCTTCGATAGCTTGAACGGCACGCTCGGCTCATTAACACAACTCGTATCATTCTCGGAATCTACTACGCAGTCGCCAACTGCCGATATTTTGCTGGCAGGCGCGCAGGCAAATGGATCACCGGCAACCGCGTCTTCCCAGACCAGCACGACCTGGCAAAATGTCAATGCGGGCGATGGGGGCTATACAGCCATCAACCCGGATGATGACACAGTTTGGTTTGTTTCGAATCCGCCCGATTCCGTATCTAGCGTCAACATTTTCAAATGCAATTCCGGAATCAATTGCCGTACACCGGACTTCCAGAACAACGAAATCGTGAGCGGTACGACTCTGGGCGGTGACGCTGGAGCGTTTAATACTCCGTTCATCCTCGATCCGCAAGATTCTGACGAAATGATTGTTGGGACGTGCCGAGTTTGGCGAGGCCCCAGCTCAGGTGGATCATTTTCTGATCTAAGCTTTGACTTTGAAACTGGCGGCACTGGAATTTGCAGCGGTGCTGAGACCAACATGGTGCGAGCAATCGCCGCTGGAGGCGCGAAAGATTCTAACGGCTTCAGCAATGTGATTTATGCCGGGACCAGCGGAACGGGGCCACTCTCGACTGGCTTGCCGACTGGCGGTCACGTTTGGATCAGCACGAATGTCGGAGCGGGATCTTCAACCTGGGCAGATCAGACTGGAACGATCAATCCTGGCCATTTTCCGATTTCATCTATTGTGATTGACAATTCGGATTTATCGGGACTCACCGCCTATGTTGGAATCATGGGCTTCGGCGTCTCGCATGTCTGGAAGACGACCACGGGCGGCGTAAGCTGGGTTGACTTCACAGCGAACCTGCCGGATGCGCCTGTGAATGCTTTGCTGGCGGACACGCCATCGGGGCTGCCCGGGACGATTTACGCGGGAACTGACGTTGGAGTGTTTGTCAGTGCCACCGGCGCCGCGAACTGGACGGAAGTCGGCCCTGCGCCCGGCAGCAACAATCCGGGATTCTTGCCGAATGTGGCAGTTACGTCACTTCATCTCTTCGACCCGGGAGCGAGTCGCCGATTGCGCGCTTCGACCTATGGGCGCGGCTTGTGGGAATTATCACGATTCAATCTCAGTCGTCCGGTGCCCGACGCTGTAACTGTCGGCGCTCCGGGCACATCGCTTCCAGTGATATTGCAGTTAACCGCGTCGTCGGGTGTTGTCGTGAACCTTTCCTGCGGAGTGCCCACTTTCGCGCAGTGCAGTTTTTTCGGAGGCGGCCCGACCCTGATGGAAAATATAAATCCTGCCAATCCTTTGGTCGTGACCTTGACGATAGTTACGACCGCAGCAGCACCGGCCGGCCCTTTCGTGGTCGCGATTCAAGCCGCGTCGCCGGGACTTACCACACAAACGCAGAACTTGCCGGTCACCGTCATAGGAGGATTCAGCTTCTCAATCAACAACACCTCCGGACCGCAAGCGGTCATCGCCGGCCAGTCTGCGGCATACAACCTGAGCGTTGTGCCATCTTCAGGAACCTTTCCAAACTCGGTGGCTCTGACGTTCGATGGCTGCCCCGCGGCGAGTAACTGCTCGCTCAGTTCTCCGCAAGTACCAGCAGGAAGTGGGACCACGAGTGTTGTGCTCACGATTGCGACGTCCGTCGGGACAACCCCAGGAACCTATTCCCCGACCGTCACCGGTACGTCGGGATCGTTGACCGCGAAGACAGCGCTGACGCTAACAGTAGGAAACAGTGCTTTCAGTTTCTCGATGAGAGATTCAGGGCCAGCCACAATCGTTTCCGGGTCCTCGGCCAAATATGACATCACGATCACGCCCTCAACTGGCACGTTCCCGAATCCTGTAGCTCTCTCATTCACGGGATGCCCGGCGGCCAGCACTTGTTCATTTGATACCGCGGTCGTGGCCGCCGGAAGCGGAACTGCCAATGTCTTTCTAACCGTGGCCACATCGGCTGGAACACCCGCTGGTCCTTACTCAATTGCTGTCACCGGAACATCCGGTCCGCTGACGGCAATCACAACGATTCCGCTCACCGTAACCACGCAGGCCGGCGCATTCAATTTTTCCATGAATAGTTCAGGTCCTTCGACAATCGTCGCCGGATCGTCGGCAACATACGACATCAGCGTGACGCCCTCGTCGGGCACATTTCCGAATCCTGTAACGATCACGTTCACGGGATGTCCAGCGGTAAGCACATGCTCCCTTGGTTCGTCTCAAGTAGCAGCTGGAAGTGGCCCGACAGACGTTTTCCTGGCCATCGCAACCACTTCCCCAGCGCGTAGGTCTGAAGCGCGGGCTGATCTGTATAGTCTGTGGTTGCCGTTGCCTGGCCTCGTGATCGTCTTTGGTGGAATTGGCTCCGCACGAGCACGTTGGTCATTGCCAACATCGCTCATGCTGCTGATGTTGTGCCTCTGTTCTGGATGCGGAGGTCTGCAAGGAGGCTCAGCGGCGCCCGCCGGAAACCCGGGCACGCCGGTCGGGGTTTACACGGTTACAGTGATCGGGACGTCCAGATCGCTCACTGCCAGCACGACGATTTCAGTAACGGTCCAGACCGCGCAATAGGTTCGGTGCCAGCGTCCATGCGCTCCCGACACTACACAACCGCGATGACATCCTGCCAGCTCATCCCTGCTTCAAACTTGCTTGGATATTAGCGGATGCCTAACCTCTTCCGTGCTTAGAATCGGTTCTGTTACGATCACCATTCCTCCCGCGCGGCAAGATTTGTGAACAGGTCCTTAGCTGGGAGGATTCCTGCGACATCGAAGAGTGGAGGCGAAAAAATGAAGTTCGACTTCTCGGGAAAACGGGTAGCCGTGATCGGCGTCGGGAAAATGGGTGGAATCTTGCTTAAGGTCCTGCTGGAAAAAGGACTACTTTCCCGCCAGCTAACCCGCGCTACGGTGCAGCATGAAGAGCGTGCCAAAACACTATCGGAAAAATTGGGAATCACGGTCGGCACCGACAATCTTGAGGCAGTAAGAGACGCTGACATCGTTCTGGTTTGCGTGAAGCCTCAGGTGGTGAAGGAAGTCTTGCATCGGATTCGTCCTAACGTTTCGCCGAAGCAACTCATTATTTCGGTGGCCGCTTCCATTCCCACCGACCAGATTGAGAAAGCCCTCGAGATAGATGTCCCGGTGGTGCGGGCGATGCCGAATACCCCATGCCTGCGCGGGGTCGGCATGACGGGTCTTTGCAAAGGTAAGTTCGCGAGCGTCCAGGATGTCGAAGCTGCCTGCGCATTCTTTAATGTGGTCGGAAAAACAGTAGTGGTGGATGAGAAACACATGGACGCCGTCACTGGGCTTTCCGCGAGCGGTCCAGCTTACATTTACATCATTCTGGAATCGCTGGCGGAAGCTGGCGTGAAAGTTGGCTTGCCGCGTGATATCGCGACTCTGCTCGCGGCGCAAACAACTCTGGGAGCAGCAACAGTGGTGCTCGAAACCGGAGATCATCCGGCATTGCTGAAAGACGCTGTGACGACTCCGGCGGGGTGCACGGTGGACGGCATTATGGAATTGGAGGAAGGCAAGCTGCGGGTGACGCTAATTAAGGCCGTGGTAAAAGCCACGCAGCGCGCGAAAGAGTTGGCGTACGGATGAAACGGGAGCTCGTCCCAAAGCTAATCAGAAATTAGCGGGGAGGGCACGGCCTGAGGCGGAAGTAGCTTTGAAAGGGCGGGGCTTCAGCCCCGCCGTTATCAGATCGAAAGCCTTACGGCGCGCCTGAAGGCGCGCCCTTTCAAGACAATGGCAAAAGTGCATTTTTCCGTAATCTGTGAAAGTTATGCGCTTCGCCATTCACGCTAGACATGGAACGATTCATCTCTCGACGATGCTTTCCAGAGTTTCGTAAAATGCGGGATACGAAATCACGGCTGCGTCGGAACGGTTGATTTTCGTCTCTCCTCTCGCGCGCAATGCCGCAACGGCAAACGCCATCGCGATGCGATGGTCTCCGAAGGAATCGAGTTCGTCGCCGTGAAGTTCCTGGCCGCCAGGAATTTTCAGTCCGTCTTCGAATTCTTCTAAGCGTGCGCCCATCGCGCGCAGATTCGTGGCAACGGCAGCGATGCGGTCGGATTCTTTTACGCGAAGTTCACGCGCATCGCGGATTTCGATTCCGTTCGAGGTGTAAGGCGCAATGGCCGCCAATACCGGAATTTCGTCTATCAACTCAGCGGTGTGTGCGCCGGAAATATTGGCTCCTGTCAGAGTCTTGCCAGTGACTTGAGCGGTGCCGATCAACTCCCCATGTTTTTCTTCCAATTGAGTGATGGCGATTCCGACGCCCATCCCAATCAGCACGTCGAGAAGGCGAGCCCGCGTGGGATTCAACAGCAAAGAATCAATCGTAAGTTGCGATCCCGGAAATAACGCGGCGGCGCATAAGAAGAAGGCCGCGCTGGATAAATCGCCAGGAACTTGAGCTTCGATGGCGTGCAGCTGCTGGCCGCCGGAAATCCGCGCTTCGTCGCCTTGTTGCTGCACCACCGCGCCGAACGCTCGCAATGCGGTCTCGCCGTGATCACGGGTGCGGACGGATTCTCGAATCGTGGTCTCGCCCGTCGCATATAGGCCGGCGAAGAGTAGTGCGGTTTTGACCTGCGCGCTGGGAACGGGAGTTTCGTAGCTGATTGCTTTAAGCGAATTTCCGGTGACGCGAAGAGGCGGACGGCCGCCGTCAGACGCGGCAATCTTCGCTCCCATCATTTCCAGCGGCTTAATGATGCGCGACATAGGACGACGCGATAGAGATTCGTCGCCGATCAGCTCGCTGGTAAACTCTTGACCAGCGAGGATGCCGCTCAACATTCGCATGGTCGAGCCGGAGTTGCCACAATCCAAAGGCGAGGCGGGCGAACGAAGCTTCAAATTCTTGCCATCAATCTCGATTGCGCCGTTCTCTTTTCGCCAAGTGACTCCCAGCGTTTTCAAACAACCCAATGTGCTGGCGCAATCCGCTCCCGTGGAATAGTTTTCCAATTTCGTTGTGCCGTCCGCGATGGCGCCAAGCATGGCGTAGCGGTGCGAGATGGACTTGTCTCCGGGTAGACGTATCGCTCCGGACACATTTCGGGCTGGGCGGATGATTACAGAAGAATCTGATTTCATTGACCTTTTAATATAAAGGATCGGGAAGGAGGGACGAAGTTTCAAACCACGGCATCAGGAGCAGGTCCCTCCACTCCGCTGCGCTCCGGTCGGGATGACAGTTTAATAATTGATGGTTTCGACGGAGACGTAGCAAGCTACGTCTCTACATTTCTACATTCGAACGGAATCGAAAAACACCCGTAGCAGTTCACCCATTTCCTTTGGCCGCTCCCAGGCAGCGTAGTGTCCTGCTTTTGGAATAATTCTCACGCTGCTTCCGGGAATATTTTGACGCATTAACTCTACTTCGGCTGGGCCAGAGAAGAGATCTTCTTCGCCACTCACAATTAGCGTAGGCACGCCAATTGTTTTCAGAGTTGCGACTGAATCTGGACGCTCAGCCATTCCTCTTTGCACCATGGCCACGTCCTCGGCGGACATTTTACGCATCATTCTCAACGCTCCCTGCACAAGGTCTGGGCGGGTGTTGCGGGTGGTCTCGCCCAACAATTTTGGAATCATGGTTTCGAAGAATGGTTCGGTGCCACGTTCTATTATGTCTGCCGCAGATTGCAATCTTGCGCTACGGGCTTCCGGAGAGTCTGCCTGCGCTTTGGTATTACACAGAACAAGCGCGGAAACGCGGTCGCGATGGCGCCGCCAAAATTCGAACAACGCATATCCTCCGATCGAGACGCCGGCGAATGCAGCACGATCTATTCCTGCATCATCCATGACACGAACGATGTCCGCTGCCAGCTTCCGCATCGTAGCCGGGCCGTCGCCAATATCGGAATCTCCATGTCCACGAAGATCTGGCAGAATCAGGCGATACCGAGTCAGCAGTGATTGGGCCGCGGGCAACCAGAATTCATGATTCGCTGGAAAGGGATGCAGCAGGACGATGGAAGGTCCGTCGCCGAGAATTTGGTATGAGATTTCGGCGTCGTCGCTCGTAGTCCGCGGCATGGTGAGAGACACAAGTGTAGCGGAGATTTAAGAATTGACGGATTTACGGATTGACGGATTTCAAATTCAAAGCGATTTACGTGTTGACAACCGATTGTCCCGCGGATTCGGGAAGCATCAGCGGCTCTTCCGGCATTACGATCCACGCAATCACATACGCGATTAGCGAAATGCCAGGAGGGAGCAGTGCCGCGATCAGCCAAACTACTCGCACGAGAGACACATCCAGGTCAAAATATTCGGCAAAGCCCGCGCAGACCCCGGCGACTTTACGGTCCGTCCGCGAGCGCATGAGACGGTGGCGGGACTCTATGCTGCCGATGCGCTTCCCACAGTAGGCGCAGACATTGGCGTCGTCTTGGATCACCTTACCGCAATAGTTGCAATACAAGGTTCACCTCCTGGAATTAAGATACGCCAATCATGACTAACAAGTTCCACATTTTGTTATCCCCGCTGCTATGGCCCCTGGTAAGGCTGCTTTAGGCATTTGCCCGCTGTATCGGCGAAGGGAGTGTTCGCGCCGGCCGACATCACCGACTGATACTTCTTTACTGCAAGGTCACGTCGGTTCAGAAGATCATACATCTCTCCGGCTCCCAAATTTGCGCGTTGTATGGTGTCGGTATCCGGATGCGCCACGGCTCCGGCATCTTCATAAGCAGCGGCTGATCCGGCGTAATCCTTCTTATCGCGAAGAAGATCGGCGAGGCTGAAGGCTGCAATTTCGTAATGAGACGCCGGATAATGACCCTCTTTCCCGGCCTGCCAAATCTTTCGGTAAATCGCGGCCGCTTCGTCTGTCTTACCGTCCGCTCGCAACAGATTTCCCTCTTCTAGAGCCATGAGGATGTTACGGGGATACGCGACGATCAACCCTCTCGCCACGGGAAGCGCTTCCTCATACCGGCGTTCCCGGCGCAGGAACAGCACGAGGAGGATTTTGGCGTCCACGGCGGTTTCCCCGTGCCCTGCGGCGCAATCTCGCAGCATCTGCAAGCCTTTTTCCTTGTTGCCGCCGAGTCCGGCCATGGCTCCTGCGGACCTCAGCGCCCAAGGCAGGCTGCCTACGACATAATTATGTGCTCCAACAATTAGCTTGGCTTCTGTATCCCCCGGCGAAAGTTCGAGAACGCGCTCATGGTCATGCCTAGCGCCCACCGCATTACGCAGCGCAGAAAACCACGCGTGTTCGATGAGTGCGGTGTAAGTCGAAAATTGCGCGCGAGTAACACCTCGGGCGTAAAGAATCCCAACATCGTTCGGATTCGCTTCCAAACGATTCTGCTCGATACTCAGCGCCTTCTTGACCAGATATTTGACCTGAGATTGAACCTGAGGATTCGGCTGAAGGTGCGAAGCCTTAATGAAACTGTCGTTCGCGTATTCTCCCGTATTCAAGACTCCCATGCGATACAGTTCGCGGAAAAGGACGGCCGTCAGCAGGTGATTGATGGCGAATGGATCGTCCGGATGGCGGTGCAGTACCTCATCGAAGTCACGGACCGCGGAATCGTATTCCAAATTATAAAAGTGGTTGAATCCTGCCAGAGTAACGGGATCGTTGGGAAGGAACGAAAAATCTTCCGCGGCAGGCGTCTCGGCCTTCGCAGCACGGTCATTCATTCCCCAAGCCGGAACCAAGAAACAGCAGGAAAGAAACAGTCCCAACATCAACTGGAATTTGCGAATTGGATTTTCCCTGGGCAGAGGTATCGAGACTTTAGTTTACTAGATCAATGCGCGCCGAACATGAACCACGGCGGCTATTACTCTCGAGTATCAACGGAAGGGAGACTGTGTTTGAAGATCACTTTAGGGCAGAGACAATCTTGCCCGAGCGGATGGAGTAATTCCTTCATTGTCTATGGAGGAAGGCATCTCGCTTTAAACCATAACCCGATGAATGTAAACGACCTTTCTGCAAATGGCCTATGGTCATTCGCTTGCGAGAGTGATTTCAAAGGCTCATCTCTATGTCTGAAGTTGTTCCAGATACACATCAGGAGTTTTGGCGTCCGCCATTGGTGTCGCAGGCCGCAGGTTCCAGCCAGGCCTCTGCAATCACCTCCCCCTCCCTCGAATCATGTGCGGCTTGCCACACCGAGTTTATGCCCGGTTCGAGGTTCTGCTACCTTTGCGGGGCCGCGCGAGGCGTCGGGGTAAGAGCGACTTCAGCCCGGTTGAAGAGTTCTCTGAGTTTTCTCCGCATCTTTGGATTCCAACACATCAAACAGGCGATAGGGCTGCCGCTCCCTTCGCTGGCGGGTTTATTTGTCGGAATCGGCTGCCTGGTAGCTGCGCTGGCCGTCGGGAGCATTCTCAGGCCTCAGACTGCGGCGGAATTTCAGGTTGTACAACTGCTTCGCATTGAATGGCTGCTCGGCTCGGTTGCTGCGTTCCTTGCCGGCATCTTACTGAGGCGCGATAGATCGAATATCTAAGCGTCTGGCTAGCAATTCCGCCCTGGTTATAAGTTCTCTTCTGGCGGCATCGCGTGCAGGTGGTTAAGCGGGCCGACGCCCTTTCCCACCTGATACCCGTTCGCAATCGCGGCTCTCACATATCTTTGCGCTCGCGAGACGGCATCCGCAATGCTTCTGCCATGCGCGAGATGGCAGGCTATCGCGGTAGAAAAGGCGCATCCAGTGCCGTGCGTCGAAGTCGAAGCGATGCGCTCAGACTCAAAGAATTTCTGCTCTATTCCCGATTCCCCCTTGCAACTCAGCAGATCGCATGGCCGCTCAAGATGCCCACCAGTGATGACCACCGCTCGAGCCCCCCATTCATGCAGTCTGGCTGCGGCAGGGGCCATATCCTCTCGGCGAGCCACCGCCAAACCACTGATAATAGACGCCTCATCCAGATTCGGGGTAACTACGCAGGATAGCGGAATCAACCTCTTAATCAAGATGGTCAAGCCGGGTCCGTCTAGCAGGTCCGCCCCTGAGGTCGCCTTGAGTACGGGGTCCAAAACGACATTCGGAAGACGATTTCGGGATACGAAGTCGGCGACGCGCTTAACCGTTTCCTCCGAGCCCAACATTCCGATGTGCACCGCCGCAAACAGCACATCTCGCGCAAGCTCATCCAAGGTCTCGGTAAGCAAGTCCGGCTCGACAGGCTGAACGCGCCTTACCCCAAGCGTAGATTGCACGGTAAGGGCGGTTATGCAGGCGACCCCGTAGCAGTCGTGGGCCGCGATCGTCTTGATGTCGGCCGAAACCCCAGCTCCCGATGAGGGATCGAATCCGGCAATCGTCAAGACGACGGGCGGTTGGGCCATAGCGGCAATCTATCCGAAATCCAGCGGCGCCGGAATTTAAATAAAATAGTTTGTACATATAGATTTTGGTAAGCCCAAGCGCAAACCATTGAAAACAAAGATAAACTATAGTTTTCCCCGCAAGCCGATCAAAACACTCAGGATGTACTAATTTCTGAGTCCTGCTTCGCGAGGTTATTTACCTATTGGTAAACAGCTAACTCGCTGCTAATACAGCGATCCACGGATGTTTCTGCAATATATACAATAAGTTACGTAAGACATCTATAAACAGGCTAGTTACATTCGTACAGGGGATTCTGGATTGACACCCCCTGCCCTGATCCATAGCATTTCTCTAACGCTAGCGTTGAACGGCCGAAACCGGGGAGGCAAGCTTTTTGACTTTTAGAGATGCGAGGTGACTGAATGCGAAGATTCATAGCTCGTGGACTGGCGATATTAATTCTCGTCGGCTTGGGAGCGGCTCAGGGGCCAAACAGCTCGGGGTCGAGCGACACCCGAAAAGTGACCGCAACAGCATTGGCAAGCGAAGTTGCTCCTGCGAAGGCTAGCCATGCCAAGCCGTATCAAGTTGGGACGGCATCATGGTACGGCGACTACTTTGAAGGCAAGCAAACTGCCAGCGGCGAGCCTTTTAATATGTACGACCTTACGGCAGCCCACCCCACCCTGCCGCTGGGGACCGTGGTAAGGGTTACAAACCTCCGGAACCGGGAAGCCGTTCTGGTGAGAATCAATGACCGTGGCCCTGTGGTTCCGGGAAGGATCATTGACCTGTCTTATAGCGCCGCGAAGGTCCTCCATTTCAAAGCGCAAGGTCTTCAGAGAGTGCGGCTGGACATCGTGAAGCCGCGCCCCCGCCCCCAAATTATCGCGGCTTTGGCGACTGTGGACCGTTAACCTCTTGAGTTCTATACTCTTGACGGAATGGATCCGCGGGAAAAGCTGATTGTTGCGTTAGACGTACCTACTGCGGCCGCCGCGAGGAAGCTCGTAGCGGCCGTGGGAAATTCCGTAACCACATACAAGGTCGGGTTACAGCTTTACACCGCCGAAGGCCCCCAGGTAGTTCGCGATCTCATTTCCGCGGGGCGCAAAGTTTTCCTCGATCTCAAGTACCACGACATCCCAAACACTGTGGCTTCGTCAGTCCGGGAGGCTGCTGGGCTTGGCGTGTCCATGATTACAGTCCATGCACTGGGCGGCGGAAAAATGCTGCGCGCAGCCGTAGACGCTGCTCGGACGGAAAATCCTGATGTCAAAGTGCTGGCCGTGACTGTGTTGACCAGCATGGCCGAACCTGAACTCGCAAGGGTTGGCGTGCTAGGAGGAGTTATGGAGACCGTGATCCGTCTGGCGGCCTTAGCAATTGCGGAAGGATGCCACGGCGTGGTGGCCTCGGCGCAGGAAGCTCCGGCGCTTCGGCGGGGGTATGGTCAAGACTTCGTGATCGTCACCCCTGGCGTCCGCCCAGCGGGAGCCGGGCATGGAGATCAGGCGAGGGTCGTGACCCCGTCAGAAGCGATGGCGGCGGGAGCAACCCATATTGTGGTGGGGCGGCCGATTATTGAGGCCGCCGACCCCGGGCAGGCCGCGAAAGATATCCTGGCAGAAATGATCTAGGCAAGAGCGCTACAATTTTTCGTAGAATTCGCACGCGGAACAGGAAATAAAGACCCCCCCTGGAATCCCGCGTTCGCGGTCTTTCACTCGTTTCACGATTCGGGTGGACTTGCCGCACTTTGGGCAGTCCGTACTCTTCGACGTATCCATTACCTTCTTACGATCCGCAGTCTTTGCAATCTTCGCCATTCTCTTCTCCTAATCTCGATTTACGTAGCGACAGCCGCCCTCGGCTGTCCGGCGTTGCTGAATGTGTGGGGTGTCGAGCGTTGCTCGACTGGACAGCCGAGGGCGGCTGTCCCTACGTGCGCAATTGTCTTGGCAACTTTGTCCCAGCGCTCAAGTTTAACATCACGAAACTCATCGGAGAGAAATTGTGGCAAATCGCGATTGAGTAATTGACACAACCGCCTCGAACTTTTACCCTAAGTGGGTATGCTGAATAGTACCCGACATCACCACCATCGCCATCACGCGCATTGCGCGCGGGTGGATGTGTGTAGCTGAGTCGGTTCGATTCATAATTCAGCAATCACAAGATCCGGCCCGCTGACGCGCTAACGTGCAGCGGGCTTTTTGTTTGCAAAACCGGATCGGACGAAATATTCGGAAAACTTTCTAAATCGCTCGGAAGAGAGAAAAGCGTATGACGGAACAAATTGACTTCGCAAAGACGCAGGGTCTCATTCCCGCAATTGTGCAGGATGCAGATAATGGCGAAGTGCTGATGGTTGGGTTCATGAACCGCGAGGCTTGGGAACGCACGCAAGATACAGGTTACGTCACGTTTTACAGCCGCAGCCGAAACAAGCTTTGGACCAAAGGGGAAACCTCGGGCAACAAGTTGAAGCTACTGGCAGCAAGCACGGATTGTGACCGCGATACGCTGTTGCTGCACGTCAATGTAGAAGGCGAGGGCGTAGTCTGCCACGAAGGCACGCGGTCGTGTTTCACCAAATCAATACCCGTTGCGCAGGACCGTGGGAGCAAGCGATGAAAATTCGCATCGGGATTCCCAAAGGAAGTTTGCAGGAGGCCACGCTTCAGCTTTTCGCCCAGGCTGGCCTGCAAATTACACGTCAATGCGCGTTCGTATTTCGCCTCCACGGGGGATCCCGAAATCGAGTGCATGTTGATTCGCGCTCAGGAAATGGCGCGATACGTCGAACACGGCGCACTGGATGCCGGCCTCACCGGTTTTGATTGGGTCATCGAAAGCGGCCTGCACGTCGAAACGGTCGCGAATCTGAGCTACAACAAACAAAGCCGGGGCAAAGTGAAATGGGTATTGGCAGTCCCGGAAGATTCCCGCTTCCAGAAAGCAAAAGATCTCGATGGATGCATCATCGCTACCGAATTGGTCAATGTGACGAAGAGCTATTTCCGCAGCCGCGATGTGGAAGTCAAAGTTGAATTTTCCTGGGGCGCGACCGAAGTAAAACCGCCCATGCTGGCCGACGCCATTGTCGAAGTGACCGAGACTGGAAGTTCGCTGCAGGGCAAACCACCTTCGCATCATTGAAACGGTTCTCGAATCCAACACGCAAATTATCGCCAACAAGGCCGCATGGGCTGACGCCTGGAAGCGCCGCAAGATCGAGAACCTGGCCATGATGCTGCGTGGCGCGATGGAAGCGAAAGAGAGAGTTGGCCTGATGCTGAATGTACGCAAAGAACACCTGGAGGCAGTGTTATCGGTGCTTCCGGCGTTGAAGCGGCCGACGATCTCGACCTTGAGCGATCCCGACTGGCTTGCGGTGAACACGGTGATCGAAGAAGTCACTGCCTGGGAAGTGATTCCGCGCCTGAAAGAGGCCAAGGCGCAAGGGATCGTCGAGTATCCGCTGAACAAGGTGGTGATGTAATGAGAATACTGTCCGGGCCCGCCGCGGCAAAGCACGTTCGCACGCTTGAGGATCGCGGTTCGCAATGCTCGGAGATTGAACCGTCGGTGAAGAGGATCGTGGATGATGTTCGGCGAGGCGGCGACAAATCACTGCGCACTTACGCCGAGCGATGGGATGGCCTGCAAAAAGATTCCGCTTTCAAAGTTGAAGAAGAAGAAATGCAGGAAGCGTGGAAAGCAGCGCCGCCTGCGCTGCGTTTCGCGTTGCGAGATGCTGCCAAGAACATCCGGAAGTTTTGCGAGTTGCAAAAGCCGAAAGAATGGAAACGAAGCGTTGGGGGCGTCTCAGTCGGACAGTTGGTTCGCCCCTTGTCGTCGGTTGGATGTTACGTTCCAGGCGGGCGATATCCGCTCGTCTCGACCGTGCTCATGACCGTGATTCCGGCGCAAGTTGCGGGAGTCAAGACCATTCGTGTTGCTTCCCCCAAGCCACGGCGTGAAGTACTTGCCGCCGCCGCCATGTTGGGAATTCAAGAGTTCTACCGGGTTGGGGGAGCACAAGCAGTTGCCGCATTGGCATACGGCACCGAGAGTATTCCCCGCGTGGACAAAATTGTAGGACCGGGAAATAGTTACGTCACGGCTGCGAAAAAGTTGGTTTCGTTTGATTGCGCTATCGATTTTCTCGCTGGACCAACAGAAATTGTTGTAGTGAGCGATAGCGGAAATCCGCAGTTCATTGCATCGGATTTAGTTGCCCAGGCGGAACACGATCCCGAAGCGCTCGCAATATTTATTACGACTTCGCTCGCAGTGGGAAAAGCGGTGGCGGAACATGCGGAGAAACTGGCCCGCTCCAATTCCATCGCTCGAGAATCGTTGAACCGGAATGGAGTGGTTCTTGTGGCGGAATCCCGCGAACAGTCCATCGATTGGGCGAATGCAATCGCGCCAGAGCATATCACGGTGGAACGCATGGACCTGCCGTTCATACACAATGCGGGTTCAATATTTGTGGGAGACTATTCCGCGCAAGCTGCGGGCGACTATGCATCTGGACCGAATCACGTTTTGCCTACGGCTGGGGTTGCGCGATTTCGCGGAGGGTTAAGCGTGCTCGACTTCGTGAAAATTATTACGGTGCAGGAACTATCCCGCAAGGGTTTGCAGCGCTTGGCCCCGACGATCGAGTGTCTAGCCGAAACCGAGGGTCTCGCCGCCCACGCAGAATCCATTTGGGTGAGGACGGGCCATGCTTAATCCACGAGAAGCCGTGCGCAAATTAAAGTCCTATCACCCTCCGTTGGGAAACCGGCAGGGCCTGCGGCTGGATTTCAATGAGAACACTGTCGGCTGCTCGCCGCGAGTCATGCAGCGATTGCGCAAGCTCGATGCGGAGCAACTGGCGCGCTATCCGGAGCGCGAGCCGCTTGAGGCAGTCGTCGCTTCGCATTTAGGAATTCGTGCAGAAGAATTGTTGCTTACGAATGGCACGGATGAGGCTATCCATCTTGTCTGCGAAACTTATCTTGAGCCCGGCGACGAAGCCCTCATTGTTGTGCCGACATTTTCCATGTACGAGATTTACGCGGCTGCGACCGGCGCGAAAGTCGTTGCCGTGCCCGCGGCGGAAGAATTCCGGTTTCCGCTGGAAAATATTCTTGCTCATATTAACGAACGCACGCGCCTCATCGCGGTTGCCAATCCGAATAATCCCACCGGCACAATAGCATCCCGGACTGACTTGCTGAAGATCGCGGAGCATGCCCCAAACAGTGCCATATTGATTGATGAAGCATACTTTGAATTTTGCGGCGAGACATTGTTGCCGGAATTCCGCACGTCCTCGAATCTCTTCGTGTCGCGAACATTTTCCAAAGCTTACGGTTTGGCGGGATTGCGGATCGGAATCCTCGCAGGTCACCAAGAGCAAATACATTTTGTCCGCCCGGTAAGTTCGCCTTACAACGTCAACTCAATCGCGCTGGCCTGCCTCCCGGACGCCTTGGATGATCAGGAATACGTTCGGCAATATGTTCAAGAAATTCTCAGAGGACGGGATCTGCTGGAACAGGAACTTCAAGACTGGGGTATTAAGTTCTGGCCGAGCCGTGCGAACTTTGTCCTTATGTATTTCGGATCGCAAGCCGCAGCATTTATTTCGGCGATGCGGGAGCGGGGAATTTTGGTCAGAGACCGATCGAGCGACCATGGGTGTGCGGGCTGTGTGCGCATTACACTGGGATCGAAAGCGCAAACCGATCAGACGCTCACGGCGCTGCGGGAAACGTTTGAGCAGATCGGCATCCGGCAGCAGGTGCGCCGATGAGAAGAGCGGTTCTCGAACGTGCGACCAGAGAAACGGATATTTCGATCTCTTTAAATATTGATGGTAAGGGCCGGAACAAAATTTCAACCGGCATCCGTTTTTTTGATCACATGCTGGAGCTGTTCGCGCACCACGGCGCATTCGACTTACAGCTGAAAGCGAAGGGCGACTTGGACGTGGATCAGCATCACACAGTGGAAGACGTGGGAATCGTTTTGGGGCAGGCGTTCGCCAAAGCTTTGGGGAGCAAGCGCGGCATTCTGCGTGCCGGATATTTCGTGATGCCGATGGATGAAACGCTGGCGCTTGCTGCGGTAGATTTTTCAGGGCGCACCGCGGCCGTGGTAGATGCCAAAGTGAAAACCCGACTGGTTGGAGACTTGCAATCAGAGCTCGTGTTCGATTTTTTCGAAGGATTCGCACGCGGAGCGCATGCAAACGTGCATGCACGAATTCTCTACGGCCGCTCCAATCATCACAAGATTGAGGCTATTTTCAAAGCGTTTGCCCGCGCCTTGCGAGCCGCATGCTGGCGGGACCGCCAGATGGCGCGATTGCTTCCCAGCACTAAAGGCTTAATCTGATGATCGCCATCGTAGATTATCGCGCCGGGAATCTTACGTCGGTAAAGAAAGCGCTTGATCAAGTGGGCGCCGATTCAGTCATCACTTCCGATCCATCCGTGGTATCGCGGGCAGAAAAAATCGTATTGCCGGGGGTAGGGCATTTCTCCGCCACCTCTTATCTCACTAATTCCGGATTGCGCGATGCTATCGTTAATTCCATTCAGCGCGCCGTGCCGTTTCTTGGAATTTGCGTCGGTCTGCAATGGATGCTGGAGTCGAGCGAGGAAGCCCCAGAAGTGCCAGGCTTCGGAATATGGCCGGGCGAATGCGTTCGCTTCCCTGCCTCTGTAAAATCACCGCACGTAGGGTGGAATCAGTTGGAATTTCGCGATCGGCCTTCCCGTTTGTTGCGGGACATTCCGTCCGGTTCCTACGTCTATTTCACCCATTCTTATCGTGTGCCTTTGCTCCCCAACACTGTTGCTGAATGTGAATACGGTGGAAGATTTTCGGCGATCGTAGAACAAGACCATATGTTTGGAGTGCAGTTCCATCCCGAAAAATCGGGGGCGATCGGATTGAAGTTGCTGGAGAATTTCTGCTCGCTGAATCTTGCGAAAACTTGTGATGCTCCAGTTCTGACGGAACAGAATGTTGACTAAACGCATCATCGCCTGCCTTGACGTTGACGGGGGACGTGTCGTGAAGGGCGTACGATTCCTGAATCTCAAAGATGCGGGAGATCCCGCGGAACTGGCCGCCGCTCATAGCGAAGCCGGAGCCGACGAGATTGTGTTGCTCGATATTTCTGCGACTCATGAAAAACGAAACACTTTGCTGGAAACGGTGAAACGAACGGCGCGACAATTGTTTATTCCATTTACCGTTGGCGGAGGCGTTCGAACTTTGGCGGATGCGGGAGCAATCTTCGATGCCGGCGCGGACAAGATCAGCATGAATTCGGCAGCGATTGCCGATCCAAATCTGATCACAGAAATCGCCAACCGTTTTGGCTCCCAAGCGGCAATCGTAGCAATTGACGCAAAGCGGAATTTGAAGACGCAAGGCATTCCAAGCGTGGGTGCAGGGCGGGCGAAAGCAAACTGATCATGATGCTGTGACCTGGGCCAAGCAAGCCGAGGATCGCGGGGCCGGAGAAATATTGCTCACCTCCATGGATAAAGATGGAACTGGTCAGGGGTTCGATTGCGAGCTGACGAAAGCAGTCGCGGACGCTGTAAGAATTCCAGTCATCGCCTCCGGGGGTGCGGGTAATGCGCAACACTTTACCGAGGTGTTCAAACAAGGCCATGCAGATGCCGCACTCGCGGCCTCAATCTTCCACTT
The DNA here is from genome assembly GCA_963796015.1 of uncultured Acidobacteriaceae bacterium. Lineage (GTDB taxonomy): Bacteria > Acidobacteriota > Terriglobia > Terriglobales > Acidobacteriaceae > PALSA-188. The sequence goes on from CAWCJR010000010.1 coordinate 90,351, forward strand.
CGGCCTGCGATCTATTGCCGAGTTGAAACAGCAACTGCAAGACGCGGGCATTCCGATGAGGTGCGCGTGCTGATTCCCTCGATTGATTTAATGGACGGCAAAATTGTGCAGCTAGTCCAAGGCAAAAAGAAAGCGCTTGAATTTGATAATTTTGAGGAGTGGATCGAGCGCTTCTCGAAGTTTCCGCTGGTGCAATTGATTGATCTTGACGCGGCCATTGGGACTGGAACCAACCACGCTCTGCTCCAGCAGTTTTTGGATCGCCTCCCGTGCCAGGTGGGCGGCGGAATTCGCTCCATCGAAACCGCCCGAGAAACCCTCAATATGGGGGCACACCGCGTAATTCTAGGGTCAACTTTAATCCGTGAAGGAAAAGTGGACGTTGGATTTGCGGAGGAAATTTCAACGGCTTTGGGAAGTGACCGGCTGGTATTTGCGATTGACTCGAAGGGCGGCAAAGTTGCGATCAGGGGATGGCGCGAATTGACTTCCATTACTCCCGCGGACATGATCACTTCGCTCGATTCATATTGCGACGCTTTTCTGTACACTCACATCGAAACCGAAGGAATGATGCAAGGCATCCCGCTGGAAGCGGTACGTCCTTTGCGAGCGGCGACTTCCAAACAGTTAATCGCCGCCGGCGGAATTTCGACAAATGGGGAAGTAGAGCAGTTGCAGGCGATGGGCGTGGACGCAGTAGTTGGAATGGCTGTTTATACGGGGCAGTTGGAGTTGAAGACTCCAGTATCTTCCGCACTGAAAGTATAGAATGATATGTAAATCTTCGGACGTTCTATCCACGCAATGAAAATAACTTTAACTATCGATGAGATGCTCTCAAAAGAAATCCGGGCTTACGCTCAAAAGCATTCGCTTGCGCCACGGAAGGCGATTTCACAACTTCTAAGAATAGGCTTGCGGTACCCCACTCCGACTCGCACTGTAAACGGTCTGGAAGTATTTGATATTCCGCGCAGTTCGCATCCAGTCACGAGCAACCGGGTGAAACAACTCGAACTTGAATGAGTGATCCTGAACGATTCGCACCCGGCTGGCCCGGTATCCCGCCGCGATGGACCTCCAGCGCAAAGACCGGCGTTGGCACGGCTTTGAACCAGCATAGCCGCGTCTGGTTCACAATCAGTCACGGCATTCTCAACGAAATTTATTATCCCCGGGTGGATCAGGCATGCACACGGGATTTGGGATTCATCGTGACCGATGGCAAGGCTTTTTTTTCCGAAGAAAAACGCCATTGCACTTTTCTCAGTCATGCCACGGAGCCTGGAACGCCTCTTTACGAACTCACGAACACCGACATGCAGGGCCGGTATTTGATCGAAAAGGAAGTTCTCACTGATCCGTATCGCAACGTCGTGGTGCAGAAGGTTCGATTCGTGCCGCTGCAAGGAACCATCGCCGACTATCATTTGTACGCATTGCTCTCTCCGCATCTGGCCAATTGCGGCGATCACAATACGGGATGGATTGGCGACTACAAAGGCGACCCCATGCTCTTCGCCGAACACGATGGACATGCGCTGGCATTCGCCTGTTCGACGCCATGGCGAAAAATGTCGGTAGGTTTTGTTGGTTCCTCAGATGGATGGCAGGATCTTTCCAGCAATTATCAGCTGACATGGAGTTACACGCGAGCGGAGAACGGAAACATCGCGCTGACCGGCGAGATTGACCTACAGGCTTGTGGCGGTGAATTCGTTTTGGCTGTCGGGTTCGGCGGAATCTGGGCCGAGGCGGGACAGCAAGCTCGAGCGACTTTGCTCGAACCCTATTCGGAACTTCCCAGGCACTATTCCCGCCACTGGAGAGCATGGCACGACACTCTTTTGGAGCTTGATAAGCCACCGCGTGAACGCGACTTATATCGTGCCAGCGCGGTGATCCTGCGGGTCCACGAATCAAAAGACTTTCTCGGCGGCATCATCGCCAGCCTTTCCATTCCCTGGGGGTTCAATAAGGGAGACGAAGACCTCGGTGGTTATCACCTGGTCTGGCCGCGAGATCTGGTCGAATCCGCATGCGGACTATTGGCCGCGGGCGCGTCAGCCGACGCCGTGCGAGTGCTTCGATACCTTGAATCCACGCAGGAAGCGGATGGGCACTGGGCGCAGAACATGTGGCTTGACGGGCGCGCATATTGGAGCGGTCAGCAGATGGACGAAACCGCGTTCCCCATCCTGCTCATTGACCTGCTGCGCCGCGAAGCTTCCCAGGAATTGGGCGACCTCGACCGGTGGTGGGAAGTGGCGCGTCGCGCTGCGGCGTTTTTGATCCGAAACGGGCCGGTCACGCAACAAGACCGTTGGGAAGAAGATTCTGGTTACTCCCCTTTTACTCTAGCGGTCGAGATTTCGGCGTTGCTGGCCGCAGCTGATTTAGCGGACGCGGTCGGTCAAAAAGAAATCGGAATCTACCTGCGCGAGACCGCCGACAACTGGAATGACAATATCGAACGATGGATTTACACCACAAATACTTCGCTGGCGAAACATCTGGGAGTAGAAGGATATTATGTCCGCATCGCTCCCCCGGACATTGATGGCGCGGCATCTCCGCTCGAGGGTTTTGTGCCAATCAAGAACAAACCGCCGGGGCAGAGCAATGAGCCCGCAGAGGATCTAATCAGTCCCGATGCATTAGCGCTGGTGCGCTTTGGGCTGCGCGCCGCCGATGATCCGCGCATTCTGAACACTGTCAAGGTTATAGATGCTGTGTTGAAAGTCCAACTTCCTCAAGGGCCGTGCTGGTACCGCTACAACGGCGACGGCTACGGTGAACATGAAGATGGTTCGCCCTTTGACGGCACCGGGATTGGAAGACCCTGGCCCCTGCTGGCGGGTGAGCGCGCTCATTACGAACTCGCGGCCGGACACAGGCAAACAGCGGAAGACCTATTGTATGCGATGGAATATTCGACTCAGGGCACGCGACTGCTTCCGGAGCAGGTGTGGGATGGTGCTGACATTCCGGAACGTGAGCTTTTTTTTGGCAAGCCCTCGGGGTCGGCCTGTCCTCTGGTTTGGGCTCATTCGGAATACATCAAACTGCGGCGGTCGCTGAGAGATGGGAAGATTTTTGATCAACCTCCACAACCGGTGAAGAGATATATCGTCGAAAAAACCCAATCAACCAGCTTTGGATGGCGGTTTAACAATAAACCCCGAAGCATGCCTCGAGGCAAAAATTTGCGCTTGGCATTATTGTCGCCAGCCCGCGTGCACTGGAGTTTCGATGGATGGAAGACGGTTCACGATACGGATACACGCGATACCGGACTGGGAATGTACGCCGCTGATTTGCCCAGCAGCAAGCTGCCCGCCAGTGCTGAAATAGTGTTTACCTTCTTCTGGCCAGAGGCGCAGCGATGGGAAGGCACAAACTTTTCCGTAGTCGTTGAAAGTTCTTCATAGGAAAGGCCGTCACTCTCCGGTGTAAACCAGTTCCACGACCGTGCAGTCGTCGTTCAGCGGAGTGCCGCCGCAAAAGTCCGCGACTGCGGAAAAGATGTCGTCGAGAGTTCCCTTCTTGGCGGCGTGTTCAAGGCGTTCGTTATCAAAAAAATCTCCGCGAGCATTCTCCGCTTCGGTCACTCCATCCGTGACCATCACAAGGCGATCGCCCGGATGCAGATTGCAACGGTCGCTCTCGTATGCCGCATCGGCTAACAATCCTACTGGCAGATTTCCGTGTCCGGGGCGAATAATTTCGTTATTACAAACCAGTAGCGGCGGGACATGTCCGCAGTTCACGTATTCCAATTCTCCATCGCGTCGGATGCGCGCGATGATTACGGTCGCGTATTTTTCTCCAATATGTTTGTGGGTGAAGAAACGATTTACGGCCGCGACGATTTCTGTCAGAGGCATGTGCGCGACCAGTTGCGAATAGATCATGCCCTGAAGAGTGGAAGCCAGCAGGGCGGCAGACACCCCCTTGCCGCTTACGTCAGCGAGAACGACGGTCAGTCCATCTTCGGTATTCACGGCATCGAAAAAGTCGCCGCCAATTTCTTTGCAGGAAAGATTTCTGCCTCCCATGCGGGCAAACGGAACCTCGGGAATCGTGACGGCCATCAAGCGCTGCTGGATGGATGCGGCAATCGAAAGTTCCTGCTGGTAGCGGCGAGATGTTTCCTCGGCCTGCACGAGGCGCGCATTTTCGATCATCGAAGCGGCTTCTGTCGCGATCGCGTGCAGAATATTGTTGCTTACCGTAGAGATATCGCGGGAGGCAAAGCGGGAATCAACATAAAGCGCGCCCATTACTTCGGCGGACATCGAGGGCGATTCCAGCGCCTCACGCGTGGTCTGGACCTGCGGCTTGCGCAGAGGAACGCAAATCACAGTGCGAAGATCGTAGGCGACAATGCTTTGCCTCCCGGAAAGGTCGAGGGAACGGCTTGTGTCCGTGAGAACGAACTCGGAATTCGATTTCAGCGCGTCGTCAAGAATCGAGTGCGAAATAGTCTTGTCATCGAGCAGCGGCTCGCCTTTGGCATTGCGCCCCGCGGCCAGTCGCAGATTTCCGTCAACGCCTTTCATGAAGACGTAAGCGCGTTCGCCGCGAGTCAATTTTAGAGTGACATCGAGAAGCGTCATCAGAATTTCGTCAAGCACGCCGACCGTGTTCAACTTGCGCGCTGCTTCAAGGAACAGAGTCAGCTTTTCCAGGTCGGTGGTTTCGTCTGAAATGTGAATGCCGGAAATCTGACTTAAGAAATCGCGCGCCGTGTTGGAAGTTTCATGCTGAGGATTAAAAACTACATAAACGGTTTCGCGAACACCGAATTCGAGACGGTCGTTTCTCTCCAGAGTCTTGCGGTCAATGCGCTCCCCATTGACGAACGTGCCATGCTTGCTGGCCTGATCAACGACGCAGAATTCGCCATTTTCGGAAACGATGAGCGCATGCTCGCGCGAAACCCGCGGATCGGCGATGACCAGGTCTTTATCAACCTTGCGGCCCACGGTGAAGGGACTGTGATCAAGATTGATGGTCCGCTGCTCGTTCCCCTGCACAAAAACTAGCGTAGGAAAGACGCCCGAACCAGCCTTCGATACCGGATTGATAATGCCCGTTACGCCCATGGGAGTTTGAAACGCTTCCTAGGTTACCAGAAAGGGCGTGGCAGAATGCGAGTCGAATTTTTCTGCGAGTCAGATCACGGGGATTAAGAACTGGTTCGACCCGTGGCTTTTTAGCCTTTCCTCGCGAAAATCAACGAATTTGACCTATGGGGCGGCTAATCCCAAGTGACTTCAAGACTTGCGCCGGCGTTCATGCCCCAAAAACGCACTGTCACAAGTGCCCGTGCGTTTTTCAGGTCTTTTTGGATGCCCTTGGCATCTGGCCTTCGAGCGGAATGTCGTCTCAAGCTATTGATATTACTGGGCGTGCAACGAGACCCCGTCCCGGCCAATAAAACTGCGCAAGCTCAAATATGCGAAATACGTTGATTTTTGCGAATCCGCCCTCAAAAAGCACCCAGTTTTAAGATCGCTCAGACGCAACCTTCGTCTGCTCTCCGGCACGCAAGATTTGAAAGGCATACTGAAATAGCAACGCAAGGACTGCCAGAGGAATAGCAATACTTGTATAGAACGGCAGCGCCCAAGCCTGCTGAACGCGGGAAGCAGGCAAAATGAACGAGGCGACGGTCAGAACGAGCGCAGCAATCCACGGCCAGAAAAGAGCGGCGGCAGCAGTTATGCCCAGAATTCTGATGCCCAGATTTTTACTCGATAAAAAGTTTTCGCTGCCGGCCACGAGAAAAATTCCCGGCAACAGCAAGAGCTGGTTGTAAGGTGCGATCGTGGGCGCTATTACAAGTGTCGCGGCAAGAACAAGTGAAGTTGCCAGCGCGAATGAAAACGTACCCGATGCCTCTCGCCGAACTTTCCAGCAACGGTGTGCAACGCCAATGACGACGATTGCGTCAAGTATTCTGCCCACGAATTCCGTTGTGAGCACCTCAAGAATGGACATTGCGTGCGTATATCTCCGATACTCCACGACAGCATTCATGAAACGTCCGATCCAGCCCGGCAAGACGACCTCGCCCGCTACGACGAGCACAATCGTTGTCAGACCAAACCCATAGACTAGTTTTTTTCTCTCTTTCCATTTGCTCAGCGCCCAGAGTCCGAGCCAGCAAACTAGTGGAAGCACGAGTTGAGGTTTGATGGTTGCGACGGCCAGCACAATACCCCCAAGCCAGAGATAGCCACTTGCGATTAATACCAGGCATCCAGCGATCAATGCACTCACCAGTAAACTCAATTGCTGAAGCTGCACTCCTTGGGCAAGAGGGAAGCTACCTAGCGTTAGGACGATCAAAGTCGCAATCGTGGGGAAATGTGGCCGATAGCCGATGGCACGAAGCCACAGCGGGACCGAAGCCGTTGTAAGAATCAACAAAATCCATAGAAATGCCGCCTGGACAATTGCGAACGGCAATTTGATCGCCGGGGCAAGAAGAAAAATGACGTACACCGGATAAGCGAAGCCTTCTTCATCTTTCGGATCGCCAGCACGCGCAGGATCTAGAGGACGTCCGTAGTAGCCCGCCTGAATTTCGCGAGTGATTTCAGGGCTATAAGGATCGCGATGTCGCAGAAGAAGTTCGCGCGCACCAAGCCAACGTGGATAGAGGTCGGAGAGATTGCCTCTGGGTCTTCCGTGGATGGCTGCATCCGCGCGCTGGTATGGAACCAGCACTCGCCGAACGTAAAACCACATGCTCCCTGCAAAAAGCAGAGACAACAGCAAGCCAGTTATAGAGTTTCGAAGCAATGCCAGGCAGCATGTTACAACTTATGCGGACAAATTTTGTGCGATTGCGGATTTTGACGTCGGGGGGAATCGGTTTAGCCAGCGGAATATTCTGTTGGTACCTGCTCAAGCATTTCCAACAGGGAGCAGGAGACTTCCGCTGGGCGATCTTTGCGGCACGCGACATATTGGCGCGAAAAGATCCCTATCAAAGAACCTTGCAGCTCTATCCGTTGCCGTCGGCACTATTTGGTTTTCCCTTTATTTACCTGACAGGTGAACTTGCAGGTGGAATCTTCTATGGAATCAGTTCGGCGCTGCTGGCATTCGGATTGGCGAAGGATGGATATCATCGTCTTCTCATCTTTCTTGCGTATCCCTATTGGGCCGGGATTTTGACAGCGCAATGGTCACCGTTGATTATGGCCGGCGCTTTTCTGCCTCTCGCTTTGCCAGCCACAATGGCTAAGCCACAACTCGGCATACCAATAGCGCTCGCCTACCCAAGCCGGCGCGGCTTCCTGGCCTGCGTTATGGTTGCGATCCTTAGCCTCGTTGTGGCTCCGCGGTGGCCCTGGAATTGGATCGCAAATTTCGGGCAATACCAACACTTCACACCTTTACTGATATTTCCGGGCCCATTCCTCGCTTTGGCAATTTTTCGTTGGCGTGAGAAGAACGCGCTTCTATTACTGTCCATGGCACTGATGCCGCAACGCTGGTTCTACGACACCCTGACGCTTTGGCTGATTCCTAAAACCCGCCGGGCCATAGTCTGGACGGTGTTCTTCAGTTGGGGCGCCGGCATTTGGCGTTGGTACCACATTCCTCAGAACGTAACGCAGGTGGCGAGGTGGACTGTGTGGTTTATCTACATACCGATGCTAGTGGTCGTTCTTTACGGTAACGAGCGGCGAGATGAGGCGGTTCTCAAATAGAAGAGAGCCAAGAAGCACGAGGCAAACTATTGCGAGCAGCTCCAATTGGTGATCTTCAAAAAGAATAAGTACGAGGGGACTCCAAAGAATCAGCGAACACCACGATATGAAATGCTTTGACCATAATGACGCGGTTCGTCCTGCGATTGTATTTTCCAAGGCTAATAAGAGGGCTAAGAATAAGACGCTGAGGTCGTGTACCAAAATGTGATAGCTGAGCAGAACCGAAATAATAAGTATTGATGAGAAGGCAAGATCGAGATGTCTGTGGTCGGCATCCGGCACCGTCCGCCACACCACTGTTGCCACGGCCAGCAGTATTCCGGAGATGATCACAAGGCAGGCGGTTCCAAGTCGAGGATGGTTTGGCAGGCTGAGGACGGAAATCAACCCGTGCAGATTGGGAGTGCCAATCGGCGCCAACCAACTGAATTTTGGGTTGTGGTGAAGGTCCCAGACAAACTCCGGATAATGCCACGAGCCTGCAAGACCGACGGTCCCCAAGGAAATCAGTGCCAGCAGCAAAGCGACAACGCAAAAACCTCCCGCAGCCCGCCAGCGTTTGAGCAGCAGAGACGGAGCGATTAAGGGAAGCGATAGTTGAAATTTGAACAAGCCAAGAGCGATCCGCACACCGGCGGAAAATTCTGTTTTGCGGCGCAGCGCGATGAACGCCATACAGAAGCAAAACAGCAGCACGATGGAGTCTTGCCCCTGAATCAGCGCAAAAGTTATCGGCGTAAAAGCCAGGCATGCGGCAATCCATAAGTACAACGGAAGCTGGCCAAGAAAATGCAGATTTCTGCGTAAGATGATGATCACAGCGGCCAATAATCCGGCATTGATCACGAGCCAAATGGAATAGGCAACGCAGTACGGGAATGCAATGAGCGGCAGGAACAATGGAGCTTCAAAGGGCGGATGATTGTATGGAATCACCGCGCCTCGCTCATTGACTCCGGCCGGCGTAACCGAGCGCTGGACCGCCTCCTGCAAATCGAGGTTATATAGCTGATGGCCCCGGCCTTCATGGAGTATTTGAGCGGCTGTATAGACGGAGGAGAAGTCCGAAAGTCCGGTCGCGATCCCGTGTGCTGAGCGCCAGAAAAAAAACCCGTTCAAGAAAATCATGGCGCTGAAATAGAGCGCGAGTTTTCGCTGAGTTTGTTTTTTCAACATACAACACAGGAAGAGCGGCATTATAAGCTATCGGAAATGAGCCTTCTGGACAGCTAGATTGGCGATGACCAATAGCGAAGACCAATAGTGATGACTGCGGAATGACACAAAGATTGCGAAGAAAGGGCAATTCTTCCGCGCCACCATTCAGGCAGATGACTTCCCTTCTCACCACCCGCCGCGCTTTTGTTGCCATCGTCGCCGTTGGTCTATTTGCCATGGCTGCACGCAACGTTACGGATCCGGATGTTTGGTGGCATCTGCGCACGGGACAGCTCATCCTTCAGAACCACGCCGTCTTTCATACTGACCCTTATTCGTTCACAAAGTTAGGGCAGCCGTGGGTGAATCATGAATGGCTTTCTGACGTTCTCATATTCAGTGTTTATCGGCTGGCGGGATGGGGCGGGTTGATTGTGACATTCGCGGCAATTACGTCCGTCACTTTTATGCTCGTCTTTGTGCGTTGCGAAGACGGAACGTATCTCGCGGTGGCGTTTGCGGTTTGGGCCGCGATGGCATCGGCTCCGGCCTGGGGAGTGCGTCCGCAGACCCTTTCTCTTTTTTTTGCGAGCCTGTTTCTTTTTCTGCTGGAACGGTGGTATGTGCGGCCCAAGGTTCTTTGGTACACGCTGCCGCTCATGGTGCTATGGGTAGACCTTCATGCGGGATTCGCAGTTGGAATTGCTTTCATGATCTTGTTTCTCGCCGGGGACGTATTAGATATAGCGCTAGGATTTGGAAGATGGTCAGAATTTCAGGTAAGACTTCGGAAGTTGAGCGTAGCGATCGCGGCGTGCCTTGCGATAGTTCCGTTGAACCCATACGGGATGCGGATGTACTGGTATCCGCTGAGAACCGTATATTCGAAGTCAATTGAGGGTTACATCAGCGAATGGAGTTCGCCAAACTTCCATCAAAGTATGTACTTGCCGGCGCTTCTCATGTTGCTGGCGATATTGGTTGCCGTGGCAATCTCGCCCCTTCGCCTTCGGGCCCGGGAATTATTGTTGCTCTTGGTTACGGTGTGGGCGGCGCTACACTCGGCCCGCCATATCCCGCTCTTTGCTCTCGTGGCAGCGCCGATACTCAGTAACCTTGTGCACGCATGGACGAGGGAAAACTGGAGCCTTTTCGACTCTGTAAAAGGAACTTCTTACAACTCGGCCACACAACTTGTTAACGTGATTGTGCTCGCGGCGTTTTTCTCATTTGGCGGTTTCAGAGTCCGGAGCATTGTCCGCGCTCAAAATGAGGTCGAGAAGCGTACTTTCCCAGTTTCGGCAGTGTCATTTTTGCGCGAAAACAGGCTTCCGGCGCCTCTCTTCAACAGCTACAACTGGGGCGGGTACTTAATCTGGGAGTTATACCCTGAATATCCAGTTTATGTTGATGGGCGGGCCGATCTGTATGGTGACAGGTTCCTGGACCAATTCGCCGGCACCTATGAGATCTCGAATCCAGCATGGCGAGTCCCGCTGGGCGAGTGGGGAATTCGGACTGTCCTTGTGTCTCCCGACGCTCCATTAGCCTCCGCACTGCGATTGACTCCAGGCTGGAAAGAAGTCTATGTCGATTCGCAGGCGGTGATTTTCTCCAGGACCAATCATCAAGCTAATGAATGACATAGCGGTCTTCCTTAACAGCCCACTTAACAGCCTCTTAACCGCCAAAATGTGACGAAAGACTGGGTTTCATGCCAGATCCTCGCAAGAAAGTATCGCCTATATATAGGTATGTCGGGTATTATGGGAAAACATTCTGAGATGTACGCCACATTTCCCGTAAGTTACTGATTAAGAACTGAAGATTTTTTGACTTCCCCGAGACAAGCACGCGCTAAATAGCACACGGTAGTGGTAACAATGCTGTCGTGGGCGGTTTCAACCGGAGGCGGAAATGAAGGATGTCTTGATTGGACTTTGGGCGGAAGATGACGGACAGGATATTGCAGAATATGCGGTCATGCTGGCAGTGATACTGGTGATTGTGGTGGGCACGATCAGGCTCATCGGGACCAACGCGAATACCGTGTTCTCATCGGTCGCCAGCTCGATCCAATAGGGGAAATTGCGCCACGGTTCCCTTTGCAAGCTGGGAAGGTTTTTCGATCCCATTTCATTCTGGGCCTTGGCGGTTTTGTCGCGAGGGTTAAGTTCTTGCGGCCGTATCTTTGGCGCGCGGTTTAGTTTTTGCTGAGGAGTTTGGATGAATCGCAATCGGCTTTTGTTAATCGGATTTGTGGCTTTAATGCTGGGTGCTTTTGCCAGTTTCGTGGCGTACCGAAGCTTGCAGACGCGGACCGGCGCGGATCAGGCTCCCGGTCAGGATGTAGTCATTGCGGCGGGAGACATTCCGGTGGGTTCGCGGATTGAAGACAAGGACTTGAAAGTTGTGCGATTCCCCTCAGCCGATTTGCCTCCAAATAGTTTCCGCTCGAAGACCAAGATTCTGGGACGTGGCGCCGTATTGCCAATTTCGAAAGGTGAATTCATCCTGCCTTATAAGCTGGCCGGCGAGAACGCAGGCTTTGGCATGCCGACACTGATTCCACGCGGCATGCGAGCCGTTTCTGTCCGGGTCAATGACATTGTGGCGGTTGCCGGCTTTGTTATTCCGGGAACCCATGTTGACGTGTTGCTCACGGGAAATCCATCGGGAGCTGGGGATCAACAGACAACAACAGTTTTGGAAAATGTTGCGGTAATTGCGGTCGGGCAAAAGTTGGAGCGCAATTCCGCGGGCGAACCCCAGACTGCTCAGGTAATTACATTGCTGGTTTCGCCGGATGATGCCGAGAAGCTCACCCTCGCGAGCCAACAGGGACACATTCAATTGGCATTGAGAAACCCGCTGGATACTGGGCAGGAAACGGTTCCGGCGGTGAATTCCGGGAACCTATATAAGAACGTTTCAACGCCCACGCAGGCCGCAGCGCCGGTGAAAGAAAAGGGCGGAGTCCCCAGACACATCGTCATAAGGCAGGCTCCGGCGGCGCCCAGTGTTTATTCGATAGAGGTCATTCGCGGGGACAAGAAAGAGACGCAGACTTTTTGAAGGGCTACGAAGATTGAGGTCATACACGATGGCTAAGCGCTCCCGCATTTGGGAGAAAAGAAATCTAAACTGCGGCAAGGTACTCATTGCCGCGGCCATGGCGTTATCGCTTTCTCTAACTGCGATCGCACAAGATCAATCCGCGCCGCAAGCGGTTCCCGGAGCCGCGCCTTCGGAACAAGCGCCGGCTCAGACGACAACGGTTGTGTCGCCCACGTCAGAGACTGAGGTAAAGGGTTCGGCGCCATTGAGGGTTTTGGTTGGCAAGTCTTTGTTGATTAACACCACGGAGCGGCTCAAGAGAATCTCGGTAACCGATTCGAGTATTGCTGATCCCCAAGTCATCTCTCCGACTCAGATTCTGGTGCATGGCCGTTCTGCCGGGGAAGTATCGTTGTTGATTTGGGATGAACTGGAACGTTCGCGGAGCTTCGACCTGCGAGTGGATGTGGACGTCAGTGCGGCGGCGGAGGAGGAAAAGGCGGTTTTTCCGGATGAGCAAATTACGGTCACACCGTCGCTCTCCGCGATTGTGCTTTCCGGACACGTCTCCACCGAGGACGTGGCCAAACGTGCAGGCCAGATCGCCGAGGCTTACTCGAAAAATGTAGTCAACGTTCTGACATTCGGACCGGTAGGTGCCCAGGAAGTGCTCCTGGAGGTGAAGTTTGCTGAGGTTGACCGCACCGCCGTGGTCCAGTTAGGTGCGAATTTCTTCGCCCCGTCACTCGGCAACACTACAGGAACAGTGACCACTGGACAGTTTGGCAGTTTAGGGATTTCGACAAATTCGGCGGCTACCACCACAGCTGGCGGCACTACCACGACGGCGACAACAACAACTCCGCCTACGATTTCCGTGAACAACGCGCTCAATATGTTTCTTTTTCGGAGCGATCTTAATCTCGGGGTTGTGATACAGGCGCTGCAACAAAAAAACTTGTTGCAGATTTTGGCTGAGCCCAACCTTATCGCTGTAAACGGAAAAGAGGCAAGCTTTCTAGCGGGCGGAGAGTTTCCTTATCCTGTCGTGCAGCCTGGGGCTGGTTTTACAGCCGTTACAATTTCGTTCCGGGAATTCGGCGTCCAGCTTAAATTCACGCCTGTGATTATGCCGAACGGGAACATCCATCTGCGGGTTGCACCATCGGTCAGCCAGTTGGATTTCACGAATGCTCTAACCATTTCCGGATTTACGATTCCCGCGCTCAGCACCCGGAAAGCGGATACGGAATTCGAGTTGAGAGATGGTCAGAGTTTTGTGATCGCCGGCTTACTGGATAATCGTCTCACTGATATCTACAGCAAGGTGCCGGGCCTTGGCGATATCCCGATCCTTGGCAATTTTTTTCGCAGCAAGAACCAGCAAAAGAGCAAAACCGAATTGATGGTTCTTTGTACCGTGCATCGGATTTCGGCCAGCACCCAAGACCAGACGCTGCCGAAAGATCCGAGGAAGTTCTTAAACAAGAATGAATTTGACGGAAAGAGTTCGACTGACAAGAAATGATGGCAGCTGAACATTTAATCAAAGGAACAGCTTCATGCCTGAACTTTCAGTAGCAATCGTTGCCGGAGACGTCGAACAGCGATCCGTAATGCAGGTTATGGTGGACGGCACCGGTGTAGCCCGCACCCGCCAGACCTTTGCTACGTATCCTGTGGCGACCACAGATCCGGTTTTGCGGAAGATTCATGCCACCAATCCCGATGTGGTGGTCGTGGACATACAGTCGGATTCTCTGCCAGCGTTACGAGCGATTGAATTGATCCATCAGGAATTGCCCGGATCGGCGATATTTGCTTTAGGAAGCATGTCTCAGCCGCAGATTATTGTGACTGCGATGCGCTCCGGGGCGCGCGAATTTATTGAGCGGCCAACCACAACTACTGATCTGTTAGAAGCTTTTGTGCGGCTCAGCGCGGCACAGAGAAAAGTTCAGAGGGAAGAGGTTCGCGGCAGGGTCTTCACGGTGGTGAACGCGAAAGGTGGAAGCGGAGCTACCACCCTGGCGGTAAATTTGTCGCTCGCGCTGCAGAGTGCCCATGGCAATGTCGCCCTTGTAGATATTGCACCGCTTGGTCATGCCGCATTGCATTTGAACCTAAAGCCATCCTTCACGATTGCGAACGCCATTCAGAATCTGCATCGCATGGATAGTTCTCTGCTGGAGAGTTTTACGACCCGCCACAGCAGCGGAGTGCAGCTGCTTGCCGGCACCAACATTCCCATGGTTGTCGAGCCTACGACGGCGGAGTTTGCGCGGCTATTCGATATGCTCGTCAGTCATTTCCGCTATGTGGTCGTGGACGCCTCATCGCGAATGGATCCCACGACGCGGCTTGTAAGCAATCTTTCGCAAACGGTTTTGATCACTGCTCACTCCGATGTGGCGTCGTTGTGGAGCGCAGCTAAAATTCAGCAATATCTCGGGGAAACCGGTGGCAGGGAACGACTACAGCTTGTCCTGAATCGATTTCAGAAGACGCCCGGGTTCACGGAGGCGGACGCTGCGGCCGCGTCCGGCATGAAGTTGCTCTGGAAGATCCCGAACCAATATTTCGCGGCCTCAACCGCCATTGACCGCGGGATACCGTTATTGCAGCAGGGAAACTCAGAGATTGCCCGTTCCTTCATTGCTCTCGCGAGCCGGCTCACGGAGAGTGATATAGAAGTGAAGCGCGCCGCCTGGTCCATGTTCAAAATCGGTTAGGTAGTTCATGCCAAATCTCCAGACCTTCGAGAGAACCGAGTACCAGCAAGTAAAAGCGGATCTTCATCGCAAGATTCTTGATCGCCTTGATCTGGAAAAACTGGGGCGCACTCCAAGCGATGCCGCGCGCGATGAAGTATTGCTGCTGATCCGGAATACGGTAAACAGCGAGGCAGTTCCACTCAGTTTTGCCGAGCGCGAAAGACTGGCGCGCGAAATACTCGACGAAATCTTTGGTCTGGGTCCATTAGAACCGCTTCTCAAAGACCCTACGATTTCCGACATTTTGGTAAACCGCTACAACCGTGTGTACGTCGAGCGTGCGGGAAAACTCGAGCCGACGGGCTTGAGTTTTAAGGATGATCAGCACCTCATGCAGATCATTGATCGCATCGTCTCCCGCGTAGGACGCCGCGTGGACGAATCTTCCCCCATGGTGGATGCGCGTCTGGCAGACGGATCACGTGTGAACGCGATTATCCCTCCGTTGGCGATTGATGGACCCTGCCTGTCCATCCGGCGCTTTGGCAGCGAGCCGGTCACTGGACGCAACATGCTTGAAAATAAAACCTTGACTGAACCCATGCTGGAATTGCTTTCAGCGATGGTCAAGGGACGGCTCAATATCCTGATATCCGGTGGCACGGGTGCTGGGAAAACCACCCTGCTGAATGTGCTTTCAGGGTACATTCCAAACTCTGAGCGCATCGTGACCATTGAAGATGCGGCAGAACTTCTGCTGAAGCAGGAACACGTAGTTCGATTAGAAACGCGTGCTCCAAACATTGAAGGCAAAGGTGCAGTGCGGCAGAGGCAACTGGTCATCAATAGTTTGCGTATGCGTCCCGATCGCATCGTTGTAGGCGAGGTTCGCGGCGAAGAAACTTTTGACATGCTACAGGCAATGAATACCGGCCATGAAGGTTCGCTGACCACCGTGCACGCGAATTCCCAACGCGATGCGCTTTCACGGCTCGAGAGCATGTTTTCCATGGCCAACTTAAATATTCCCGAGCGTGCCATGCGCCAGCAGATCGCTTCGGGCATTCATGCCGTGGTGCAGATCGCGCGCATGGTGGACGGCACCCGCAAAGTGATACGATTTCCGAAGTGCTTGGCATGGAGGGAGACGTAATCGGCATGCAGGACATTTTCGTCTTCGAACGGCGCGGGATTGACGAAAACGGCAAGGTGAAGGGGACGTTCCGGGGGACGGGGTTGAAGCCGAAATTTTCCGAACGTTTGCTGACAGGCGGGTTCCATCTCGGCCGGCTTTGTTTGATTCAAGAATGGAGATTTAGTTCTACGATCTATAGGTTTTTATGTTGCCATTAATCGCAATCATAATTTTCGTGGCCGTCGCACTCGCGGTTTTTGCCGTGGGTTCTCTGCTGGACGAGCGCAGCGCACGAGCGCGTTTGATTCGCGAGCGCCTGTCCAACGTTGACAAAGCCTTAGAGCCCAGTACGGGCGAGGAGCTCGCGTTACTGCGGGATGAGATGTTGAGCCGGATACCGGCTTTCGACAGTCTGCTTCGCCGTTCGGTGAGGGTATCGAATCTTCAGACGATGCTGGAACAGGGTGGGCTTGGCATTCGCGCCGGCAACATTCTGATCTTATGCATGATCAGCGCCATCATTGTGGGCGGTTTGGCCCTGCTTCTAACGTCCTCCATGGCGGGAAAGCAATCCGCGCTTTTTGTCTTCATGGGAATTGTTTTTGGAGGAATTATTCCGTATTCCTACGCCTCCTACATGCGAGGCCGCAGGTTTCGCAAATTTGAGGAGCTGTTTCCGGAAGCAATTGACACTCTGGCCCGGGCGGTGCGCGCTGGACACGCCTTTACTACCGCGCTCGAATTGATTGCCAACGAACTCTCGGAGCCGATCGCTTCTGAATTCCGCAAGTTATTTGAAGAGCAGAAATTCGGATTGCCGGTGCGCGACGCTCTGCTGAACCTCACAGAAAGAGTGCCGCTGGTTGACGTGAAGTTTTTCGTTACTGCGGTGATGTTACAGCGCGAAACTGGAGGCAATCTCGCAGAAATCCTGGACAATCTCTCGTACATGATTCGCGAGCGCTTCAAGATTATGCGTCAGGTGCGCGTATACACCGCGCAGGGACGGCTCACCATGATGCTGTTGATGGGAATGCCGCCGATTATTGTGGTCGTGATGCTGACGATGAACCCTGACTTTATCCGGCCGTTGTTTGCGGACCCAATCGGCCACACTCTTATTGTCGCGGGGCTTACGTTGCAGACGATTGGATATTTCGTGATTCGCAAAATCATTCGGATTCAGGTTTAACATGGCAGCTGTATTGGCAGTTTTATTGTTCCTGACGGTAGCCCTGGTCGTGTTTTCTTTTGGCGCGGCGGCCTACGCCCCGTCATCCGTACTGGGTTCCCGGCTGCGTTCACTCGGTGGGCAACGTACTCAGCAACAGAAGCCCGCTTTCAAAGAACGCTTAGAGCAGGCGCTGGACCCTCTTAGCAAGGCGATTCCATTATCGCCATCGGAGGTGTCGCGCGCGCGGCAATGGCTGATCCAGGCCGGATACCGCGACCGCCGTCATCTCACGATCTACGTCGGAAGCAGAGTTCTTCTGGCGTTCGTCGGATTCGTCTTAGTAATTGCCATCAGCGGCGCAAAATCCATTCCATTAATGATTAGCGTCGCGGCGTTTGGATTTTTTCTGCCGCGCTTCGTCCTGAAACGAATGATCAAGCAACGTCAGCAACGCATCACGTTGGGATTGCCCGATGCGCTGGACCTCACCGTGATTTGCGTTGAAGCTGGACTGGCGCTTGACCAGGCTCTTCTGCGAGTTGGCGAGGACCTTCGACATGCTCATCGAGAACTGAGCGATGAGTTCCACATGGTCAATCTGGAAATGCGCGCCGGCAAGCCGCGGGCCGAAGCCTTGCGGAATCTTACTGCGCGCACCGGTGTGGATGACATTCGGGCGCTGGTGGCGACGTTGGTGCAAACCGATCGTTTCGGAACCAGCGTGGCCCAGGCCCTTCGAGTCCATTCTGATTCCTTACGAACGGAAAGACGGCAACGCGCCGAAGAGCAAGCGGCAAAGACTACGATTAAAATGGTTTTGCCACTCGTGTTATTTATTTTGCCTTCTATTATTTTTGTGACGCTTGGTCCAGCCATCATCCAACTCGTTCGCACGTTGGCGCCGACGGCTGGCCATTGAGAACGCCACGCATCCATAAACTCCCCCAGGAAGTTTGTGACTAAGCAATTTGCGAATCAGGAGTAGTGATGCAGGGCCCCACAGGTTTTGCCTTCAATCGCACCCGCGGAGCTTATTTAGCGACTCGTCTTTCGATCGCGGATAGCCATTGGTCAAGATTGCGTGGGTTGATGGGCGCTGATTCCGCAGCCTTCGGGGCCGGATCCGGATTGTGGATTTTCCCTTCCCACGGTATCCACACCTTCGTAATGAGATTCCCTATTGATGTGGCGTATCTGGACAAAAGGAAAACTATCATTTACATAGCCCACAATTTAAGGCCCTGGCGGATGGCTCCGGTTAAGATGAAAACCAGTTCCGTCCTCGAGCTTCCGGGAGACACTTTGAAAGCCACCGGAACCACGATTGGAGATGAAATTGAGATTACTTTGGGAAAGGTTGAAGAACCTGAACACGCATGAATGATGAGCTAAAACTTTTAGTGGAATGGTCTTCTCCCTGGGAAGAATTCATTACCGCTATTCGTCCGGCATTAGGCCGCTCGGCTGCGCCACTTGCGGCGGAGACACATAGCGGACTGTTCCCGTATCGCGGGGGACTGGCGGTTTTGGTGGTGGAAGCGGTCTTAGTGACGGCCCTCATACTGCTTCCGTCGAAACTTCGCACTATGCACGCGTCCCAGCCAGCTCCACCGCCTCAATACGACGTAATTTATTTTTCAGGGGACGAACTTCCAAAGACTGAAGATGCCGGTGGTGCGCGGTCCGGCCGCTCGGGCCGTTCAGGAGGGAGCGAAGGCCACCATGCCACGCAAGTCATAAGAGTTGCCAGGGGCCCCGCGCTGAGAGAACAGATTGTGGACGCTCCGAAGCTTAACCTTCCGAATTCGAATGCCGCGGTTGCGAACCTGCTTGCATTTAAGAGCCTTCCTGGGCCTCCTCCTGATAAAGGACTGGAATCGTCCCTGGGGCATGCGGAAATGCCGGTAACGGCGATTCCACCGCCGGCAGCAGTCCAAGATGTCAGCCCACGTAGCGCTCCGAACATGCAAGCTCAAGCCATTGCGCCATCTCCGAGCGCGTTGCGTCATGAACTGAACTCTCGGCGTGCTTACGAATCGCATGAAAGCGTGGTACCGCCTCCGGTTTCAGCTCCGAAAGAAGTCACGGTCCTGAATCCGCAACTTACCCTGCCGCAATCGCTGGTGGTGGCGCCCGCTCCATCGGAGCGGCAAATCAGAACTGGCGCCAGGCTCGCTCCCGGAGATTTAAGAAGCCAGACAGTAGTGCCTCCGGCTCCGCAGGCGGCGAACGATCTGGCGGGGCGCCAATTGGGCCGCGCGTACGAGTCGAGTGACAATGTTGTGCCTCCTCCGGTTTCAGCCCCGAAAGAAGTCGCGATCCTGAATCCGCAACTAGCCTTGCCGCAGTCCATGGTTGTGCAACCCGCACCGTCAGACCGGGAAATAAGAAGTAACGCCAGGCTCGCTGGAGGAGGTTTGAGGAGGGACACGGTTGTGCCTCCTGCGCCTCAAGCAGCGAATGTTCCGACTGGACGCCAGAGTCGCGGGTACGAGCCGCGCGAAAACGTGGTGCCACCTCCAGTTTCAGCTCCGAAAGAAATCGCGAGCCTGAATTCACAGGTGGGGCTGCCTACGTCCAACGTTATTCGGCCCGCTCCTTCAGGACAGGACATTCGGAGTGATTCAAGATTCGCTACTGGAGGTTTGAGGAGGGACACGGTTGTGCCGCCGGCGCCTAAGGCCGCCAACGTGATAACCGGGCGGCAAACGGCGGGCGTGGGCACTGTCGCAGCGGTTGCGCCGACTACTCAGATTAATAATGTATTGTCAGGGCGCCGGCAGGCCGCGACCGTGAACAATGCGGTCGTTGGCCCACCATCACAGCTTAGCAATGTCTCGTTTGCGCATGGACAGGGCAAGAGCCTGGGTGATTCCGGAGTCGTTCCTCCACCGGCTCAATTGAGCGGGTCTTTATCGGGCGGATCATTATCGAGCGGGTCATTAACGAATCGCCAGGCGGCTGGATTGTCGGGGAAGGTTTCCGCCATCCAACCCCCACCGTCGGCCTCAGCCGGTTCCGCCTCTGACGGTCAGGGGAGACGTGGCCCGGACGAAAAAATCGCGGAATCGGTTGTGCCACCTTCACCTGCGCTTGGAAGTGGGATCGTGTTCTCAGCGCGTCCCGGGCCGAAGGTAGGCTCCCCAAGCGACGGAGCGGCAGGTTCTCTGGCGATGTCTCCCTCCGGAGGGACTCACCCGGGACTGGGTGGAACCGGAGGAGGCGAAGGCATCAGTCATGGCAGCGGACCTGGAAGCAGCACTTCAGGCGAAGGACCCGGCGCAAAAACAAACGGTTCTGGACAAGGGTCCACCGAGACCGCGCATAATGGGATTTCGCCCTTTCCCGGCCCTGGCGGCGCAGGAAGGGGAACGGCGCCTCCCACGATGCCGGGAGTTTCAGTTTCGGGAGGCGGAAACAACACGGTTAAACTGCCTAGTTTCGGAACCGATGGCGCCCCGATCACCGATCCTGCACACTCGCCTGCGATCACGAACCCGGGCGGACCAGGCATTACAGTCGTCGCTACATCGCACTCTGCGGGCGCTTTTAATTTTTATGGGGCCCTAAAGGGCGACAAAGTTTATACCATCTATATTGACACTGCACTTGGAACGGCGGTCATGCAGTTCGCTGATCCGAAATCGGCGACCCAGAATTACCCGGAGGATTTGACCGCTCCGCAAGCGCTGCGCGCCGAATTGCCGTTCGATGTCACCCCTTCGCGGTTGGTGATTGCCTGCACGCTGGACCGCACGGGCCTATTGAAAGCGCCGCGAGTGCTTCAGGCAAATTCGTCAGAGCTTTCCGAAAAAGTCGTGGCTGCTCTCGCGAGCTGGAAATTCCGCCCCGTGTTTCGAGGAAATCAGCCGGTCGAAGTCAATGCGATTTTGGGTTTTGACATTGATACGCAGTAGAGAGGCGTGGCAAGTTTCTTAAGCCTCTATTTATTTCTGAGTTCGCTCAAATAACCGGGCAGTGCCGTCTTCGTAATCCGACTTCCAATTTGGCGAAAGTTCAAGAATGTTGGCAAGCGGTGAGTGCGCCGGCGCGAGAACCCAGTTCACACGCTCCCGGTCGAGCAGGTTGCTCCATTCCGGAGCGGCGCGAATCACCTGTAGATATTCCTTGAGAAAGTTCTCGCCGTACAGATCATGGCGATCATCAATCACTACTCTTGACTGCGGATAAAGCCGGTAGATCAAGTACCCTCCCCAATAATCAGGGCAAAAGATCGGCTCATGAATTTGTCGCGACAAAATCATATTCGTTGCTTCTATGGGGAAGCGTTTGGAGCTGAAGTGGGAATTCATCCATTGCTGGTCGGCAAGCCTTCCTCCATGCATGCACATCGCTATGCCAAGAATGAGAGCCAATGCTGCCCAGAGATGTCCTCGCAGATTCGACTCGACTGAATTCATTCGATTTGAAAACGAATCAATGCTAGAGAATACTTTCCGCAACGGAAATACGATCTGATTACGGGCCGCGTTTGCGATCGTCGCCGTCAGAATCGGAGCAATTATTAACACTAGAAGAATCGAGGAAACCGGGAGGTTGCGTGAGGAATAGAGGCCACTATAAGCCGCGAATACCACCACCAGGATTCTGCCCGGAGTGACTTTTTCTTTGGCACTGGCTAGCGCAACCAGAGTAATCAGCAGGATCGCGGCAAAACATTGTTGGGCGCCCCCGTGGAAGTTAGGGGACAGGAACTCGTCAATGTGATCCATGAGGAAACGGTTCGTAAGATATCCATATATGTGCGAGTAGAGCTTGTAGCCATGCGGGTTGATCAAACTGGCGAGGAACGATAAGAAAATAACCGCGCCGAGGTGGCTCAGCTTGTCAAAGATCAGCCTTCGATCTTTTTCCAGGGGGCCCGTCGCCAGGTGGATCAATTCACCTGCGAAATAGAGTCCCGGAAGCAGCAAGCCGAACAGGAAGCCGCCATGCAGATTAGCCCAACCCAGCATTAGCAAGGGATACCAGAACAGCCGATGGAAGGCTCGAGGACCCGATGCCGTAGCGTCTGCGTCCACGAGATGGAACCAAATCACGGTAAACAGCCAACTCAAAACATGAGGGCGGGCCAGGAAATGTATGCTGGCTGCTCCCATGGATAGCGCCAGCAGGACCATCATGACCGGTAGTGAGGCTCCGCGCTTCAGCCCCACACGCAAGGCTACGGAAAAAGTCGCGGCGATGACTATCGCAGTGAAGAAAACAACTCCATTAAGCCCAAGCCAGTGATGAACGGCGGCAATGATGACGTCGTAAAGCCATTCCCAGGCGTACCAGGTGTGGCCACTCATGGTTGAGGAAAACAAATCAATGCGGGTAATGGTGCGGGTTTGCAGAATTTGCTCACCGTTGCGAATGTGCCATCCAATTCCAGCATCATTCAGCAATTTGACACCGAACGGGCCGCAGCTAAGAGAAAAGAGAATGGCGACAAAGAACAAATCTGCGACCGATGGCACAATAAAGCGAGACCATGCGGATGGCTCTTCGCTCCGAGTCGCCAGCCCTTTTCCCTGCTGAACAGTCTTCGAATTCAAAACGATATCCTGCCCCAATCTGGTGATGTTATCTGATCAAAGATAAATGTGCTCCTCGCTCGGAAAATGAAATGCGTAAGCTGAGAAGAAAAGTTTCCGTCCATTAGCGCAGATCCCGAATCTATAAAGGGGAGGCCATAAAATGCAGGAGAACAACATGCCGCGCGTGGTGATCGTGGGTGCGGGATTTGGTGGCCTGCAATCCGCGCGAATACTATCGAAACGTCCGCTTCACCTGACCCTTATTGATCGAAAGAATCACCATACATTTCAGCCGCTGTTGTACCAGGTCGCGACCGCCGGTTTGTCTCCCGGAGAGATTGCCGCGCCCATTCGATGGATCGTGCGCGGAAAAAAGAATGTCGAAGTAATGCTGGGTGAAGTGCTGGATTTTGATCTGACACGCCGCGTCGTGAAGCTGGATGGTTTCGAGGTGCCCTACGACTACCTGATCGTCGCGGCGGGCGCTGGGCACTCATATTTTGGTCACGATGAGTGGGAGCCATTCGCCCCCGGATTGAAGACCATTGAAGATGCCCTAGAAATCCGCCGTCGTGTGTTGCTGGCTTTTGAACTAGCCGAACGTAGCGCGGCGCGCGGCGAGGGGCAAGTACAGCTCAATTTCGTGGTCATAGGTGGCGGCCCTACGGGCGTTGAATTGGCAGGCACTCTGGCGGAAATTGCAAATGGGGCGCTGGCCACCGAGTTTCGCACGATTGACCCGAAGCGAACCCGAATCATTCTTTTGGAAGGCGGTCCGCGGATTTTGCCGGCATACGCTGCGGATCTCTCGGCAAGCGCGCAGAAACAATTGGAAAAATTGGGAGTCGAAGTGCATACGTCCACGATGGTGACAGGTGTGGAACCCGCCTGTGTATTGACCGGCACTACCCGCTTTCCTTCAGCGGTGACGGTTTGGGCGGCCGGTGTAGCGGCTTCTTCGTTGGGAACGAAACTCGCAGCCCGGTTGGACAGGGCGGGACGGGTGCTGGTGAATAACGATTTGAGCCTACCGGGTCATCCCGAAGTTTTTGTAATTGGCGATTTAGCTTCCGTCAAGGATGCCGATGGCCGCCCGGTTCCCGGAGTCGCGCCCGCCGCCATGCAGCAAGGAGCGTGGGCGGCGCGCAACATTAAGAATGATTTGAAAGGCCGACCCCGGCAGGGCTTCCATTATCTGAACAAAGGGAATCTTGCCACAATTGGACGCGCCGCCGCGGTTGCGGAATTCAAGAGGCTGCACATCTCCGGGTACCCGGCATGGCTGGCCTGGCTCTTCATCCATATTTTCTTCTTGATCGGATTCAGGAATCGTTTGATCGTGATGATTCAATGGGCATGGTCCTACTTCACATACGAACGCGGAGTCCGGCTGATTACCGGAGACGCCCCGCTTCCCGGATGGTCTGAGCTAGTCAAAGAGGAAGGATTGCCGGAACATCACGCTGAGATGGTAACGAGTGGAGAGCTTCGTCATTGATGCCTGGCATCTCCACGAGTGATAATGACAGCAGTTGACATCTCGAACTTTGCGGCGAATCGGCGCGGAAAGCGCAATCGCCGCTAATGCGTTGAAATTAAATTCTTCCCGGCCGATTCTTTGCGCATGTTTAGCCGTGGTCTTCTCCATGGCGTGCGCGTCCGCTTCCGCCGAAGTCTTGAAGATTGTCGTTGACGATACTATTCATCCCATTACCGACGAATATATCGGTCGTGCTCTCGACGAAGCTCATCAGCATAACGATCAGGCAGTTCTCATTGAGCTGAATACTCCCGGCGGGCTGCTGGATTCTACTCGGGAAATCATTCAGAAAATTCTGGCGTCGCCTGTTCCGGTGATTATCTACGTAACTCCCAGCGGAAGCCGGGCTGCATCCGCTGGCTTCTTCATACTGGAGAGCGCGGATGTTGCCGCTATGGCGCCCGGTACGAACACCGGCGCGGCCCATCCAGTGTCCATTGACGGCGGGAAGATGGACGACGTGATGAAGCAGAAGATCGAGAACGATGCGGCCGCGCTCATGCGGTCCGTGGTGTCAAAGCGTGGGCGAAATGTTGATGTGGCCGAGAGTACGGTGCGGCAATCTAAATCTTTCACCGACCAGGAAGCTCTTTCACAAAAGTTAATTGACTACGTTGCCCCCAATGAACAGGATCTTTTCAAGCAAATGGATGGTAAGCCGGTAAAGCGTTTTGACGGCCAGACAGTAGTGTTGCATTGGGCAGGCCAGCCGGTGCGATTTTTCGATATGACTTTGAAGCAGCACATTCTCGCGTATATCCTGAATCCGAATGTTGCTTTCATCCTGCTTGCTATCGGAGCGCTGGCGCTCTATGCGGAGTTCAACCATCCGGGAGCCGTAGTTCCCGGGACGGTGGGAGTCATTTTTATTCTTCTGGCAATCTTTGCGTTGAATTTGCTGCCCACGCGCTTTGCCGCCATAGTGTTAATTTTTGCTTCTTTCGCGTTGTTTGCGTTGGAAGCTAAATTCGCCACGCATGGAGTGCTGGCGATAGGCGGGATCATAACGTTGACGCTCGGAGGACTGCTTCTCGTGGACGCGCCGATTCCAGAAATGCGCGTACATCTCCTGACGGCGCTGGCAGTGAGCATTCCAATCGGAATTATTACGGTTTTCCTCATGAGCATCGCTCTGAGAGCCCGAGCCAACAAAGTCGTGACGGGCGCTCAAGGATTGCTGGGAGGGATCGCGGTCGCACGCACCGCCCTGTCTCCGCTCGGAAAGGTCTTCATTCACGGGGAAATTTGGGACGCAATCTCGTCCAACCCAGTGCTTCCCGGGCAATCCGTCATTGTTCGACAAGTGGATGGCTTACAACTGCGTGTAGACCCCGCCCCGTCCGCGCGAGACATTGTCAAGGCTGACGCCCGGTGACATTTCACGAATCTTGCGAGGCACCCCGCGTGCCACTGAATCAACATCTGCCGGCTCGGAAGTGCGATACAATCCGCGTCAGTAGCGTTCTGCGGAGTTTTGGGAGGTTCTGATGGAATTCGGTTTTGGCTCAGTCGGCTTCGTCATACTAATTATCATTATTTTGTATTTCCTAAGTTCGATCAAGATACTCGCTGAATACGAGCGGGGTGTTATCTTTCGCTTGGGCCGACTGCTTCCGGATGCCAAAGGGCCAGGATTGATTTTTGTTTTCGCGCCTCTTGACCGCATGGTTCGCATTTCGTTGCGGCAGGAAGCGCTAGAAGTGCCACCCCAAGACATCATTACCCGCGACAATGTTACTTTAAAAGTAAATGCGGTGATCTTCCTGCGGGTGATTGATCCACGTCGCGCGGTAGTAGAGGTTTCGAATTACGTTTACCAAACATCTCAATTTGCCCAGACCACGTTGCGTTCAGTTCTCGGCGAGCAGGAACTAGACGAATTACTGTCGCACCGGGACAAGATTAATCTGCGCCTGCAAACCATCCTCGACCAGCACACCGCCCCATGGGGTGTGAAGGTGACCAATGTGGAAGTAAAGCAAGTTGATATGCCTGAATCCATGCTCCGGGCGATGGCTAAGCAGGCTGAAGCGGAACGGGAAAAGCGATCCAAGATCATTCACGCCGAGGGTGAATTTTCTGCCGCGCAGCGCCTCGTTGATGCGGCTGCTTTGCTTGCGACCGAACCGGTCAGCGTGCAGTTGCGATATTTGCAGACCTTGACAGAAATTGGCGTGGAGAAAAACACGACTGTGATTTTCCCGGTTCCGGTAGATTTCTTGTCGGGACTGCAAAGGATTTTGTCCAAGCCGGGGTCTGGAGATGCGGTTTCTCGATGATCTAACATCGTTATGGCCACCCCTGTATTGACAATCGATCAAATCACACAAGTCTCCGGGCTGGTCGCCCAGTACATATCTGGGCAGCGAGAGAAGTACATAGCTGGCGCAATCGCGTTGTCTGCAGCGCAGAGGGCGCCTGTTGCTGGATTCTTCTCACCACACCTTCTGGACGAAACTCGCCTGCTCGTTCTACAAGGCGAACGTGTGCAAAATCCCGATTTCTATCCGATGCTTAAACAGATGGGCTTCGACAATCTGCCAAACCAATCGATGACGGGAGCGATTACTTTTGCAGATGTCGTCGTATCCCACGGACCATTCTCCTATGGATTATTGTTCCATGAACTTGTTCACGTCGAGCAGTATCACCAGCTTGGTATTTCGCGTTTTTCGGAGCTCTACGTCGGTGGTTTTCTCAAAGGTGGCAGCTATGAAGCTATACCTTTGGAAATAAATGCATATTCCCTTGGCGATCGATTCGAGTCTAACCCGAACCAACTATTTTCTGTCGAAGACGAGGTGAAAGAATGGATTAGCAAAGGTAGATTTTGACATTCTCACGGGTCGTGCTCATGAAGTTTAATTTGTAGCGAGAGAGATAGCGTTGAAAGAGGATGCAATGGTCATGACTGCGTCTCCGGATACGGAAATTACGCTGGGTACCGGCAGAATGCTGGGACTGTTTTTCGCGCTGGTGATCTTGTGCGCTGTTGTCTTTGCGATGGGATTCTCGCTGGGAAAAAACTCCGTCAAGATGCAAATTGGCGATCAGGCCACTACTCCCACCGTAGTTCAAGCTGGGAAAAGAACCTCCCCAACAAGCTCTCCAAGCGAATCCAAGCAAACTCCTGATATGACGTTTTACAAATCTGTAGCGCAGAGTGATACGAGTTCCGAGCTGTCCCCGGCCGTGAACAGTGCGAATCCGCCCGGCACCAAAGAGAGTTCTCCAGCCCCGGATGCTGCTGATCCCGCAAATGGATACTTTGTTCAGGTGGCTGCGGTGAGCAAACAAGATGACGCGGAAGCTTTGGTGGAGGCTCTAAAGAAGAAACAATATAATGCGGTCGCCGCCCAAATACCGTCAGATAAACTCTTCCATGTTCAGGTAGGGCCTTTTGCCGCCATAAAAGATGCGGAAAGTATGCGGGCCCAACTGCTGAGTGACGGCTACAATCCAATCCTAAAAAAGTAACTACGCTGTAGTTCTCTCAGGTTAGCGCCCACGAGACTTGTGACACGGTGCTTTTTATGGGTGTCTATCCAGCGGTAGCAGCGTGGGTCTTTTGTAAAAGCCGGCGCGCTTGCGTAATCAGATCACTGACTTCGAAGGGTTTTACTAGATAGGGGACAGCTTTTTCTTGAAGGAACGCGCGTTCTTCCGGTTCCGCAACACTTGAAAAGGTGAACAGTAAGTGAGATTCCAGTCCGGAACAGTTCTTTGAAATCCACCGGTGTACCTGTTTCAAACTCCATCCTCCAGGCATTTTCCCATTCATTATGATGGCGTCGAAGGGGCGGCTGATCAATGCGAGCTTCACGTCTTCCCAATTCATCAAAGTCACGACCTGTGCGCCAGCTCCGGTGAGCACATCGCGTTCAAACTCGACAACCGCCTCTTCGTCGTCCACGAGCAGAATTGTTCCTTCAATTAGAATTTCGCGGCGCTGCAAGGGCAATGCGAGATCGGCCGAGACAGCCTTGCCTGCTGACGGTAATCGCATTTCGATAATGGCGCCGCCCTCTGGTGCATTCCGCGCAGAAATATCGCCGCCATGTTCCTTAATGATGCCGTAACAGATGCTCAAACCAAGGCCAGTTCCCTTCCCAACACTTTTCGTCGTATAGAAGGGCTCGAAAATGCGCTTCGGTTCTTTAATTCCTCCGCCGGAATCTTGAATCTCAATGTGAACGCAGCCTTCAAGAGTGTATCCGCGGACTTTTAAACAATTGGTCTTTCCGGATTCGAGCATGGCATCTACCGCATTGTTAATAATATTCAGAAATACCTGCTCAAGTTGATGCGAGTCACCGATCACCGCTGGTAATCTCGCTTCGATGTCGCGCTCAACCGATATATTGTTGACTCTCATATCGTAGTCACGGAGCGCCAATGTTTCGTCCAATACCTTATAAATATCTATTGTTTGCTTGTGCGGCTTGCGTTGACGCGCAAAGGAGAGCAGGTTTTGCACAACCCGGTGAGTCCGCTGGGCTTGCTTGAAAAGCTTTGCAACAAAATCGCTGGCACGTTCACTCAATCCTTCACTCTCAAGCAATTGCGCATACCCAAGAATTGCCGTTAGGGGATTGTTGAGTTCGTGCGCCACGCCGGCGATCAATTGGCCGACTGCCGACATCTTCTCGCTCTGCAAGAGCTGCTCCTGAGTGTGCCGCAGGTCTTCATAGGCGCGACAGGTCTCTTCGTATAGCCGCACTTTTTCTATGGTTGTGGATAGCTGACGCCCGATCGCGACTAACAAGTTTTCGTCGTTACTCGTGTAGTCACGGGCCTGGCCGCTGCTGATGCCCATAATTCCGATTGGATTGTCTCTTCCCCACAGCAATACCCAAATCCATGAGCTTGATCCATCGCCGCGAACGAAATCCGCCACCCCTGGCGGAAGATGCGGGATGTAATCGGCGGTGATCACTTCGGTTCGAGATCGCGTGACCAGTTCACCAAAGCCGCTCTCGAACTTCAGTTCGGGAACGCTGGCCCGTGCGGCAGCGGTTTTGCCCCATCCGGCTCGCCGTCGAAAAATTGTTGCGTCAGAATCGCAAAGATAGATGGACCCAGTCTGGGTGTCGAGCAAAGAAATCACCTGCCGCAAGGTGAGATTCAAAATTTCATCGAGATCAAAAGACTGAGTTGCGATTACCGCCATCGCATTTAACGCATTCAGTTCGCGGTTCCGGCGGCGAATTTCATCCTCTGCCCGCTTTTTCTCGGTAATGTCGAGGAGGAACCCCTGATAGCGTTCGATTTTCCCATCTGCATCGCGAGTCGCGAAACTGCTCTCCACCGCGGTAAGGAGTGTTCCATCCTTGCGGCGCAAGCTTACTTCGAAATTCCGGACGTAATTATGAAATTCGATTTCGCGATGAAATGCGCTGCGCTGTTCCGCCGAAGCGTGGAGCTGAAGATCAACATTAATCGCCATCAGTTCTTCGCGTCTGTGGCCGAACATGCGGACGAAGGCGTCATTGCAGTCGAGCAGCTTCCCTTCCGGTGTCGCGACAAACACTCCCTCCTGAACCTGCTCAAACAGTTGCCGGTATTTTTCTTCGGCCACGCGGCGGTCGCTAACGTCACGGATCACGTGGATGGTTCCCTTTTGCTTGGCCCCCTGTTCCACATACGAGGAGCTGGAAACCATTGAGAAGCCGCCAAAACAGGGATCATTGCCTTCATGGAATCCGTCCTCGGCATCGCCGCAATATGGACACTTACTCCAGTGGCCTTGATCCTGAGGAAGAACTTCTTCGCAACATTTTCCGACCACGTCCGCCGGCGCCTGTACGAGCCGCTGCAACAAAGCTCGATTCGCCTTCATAATGCGAAAATCTGAATCGTGCAATAGAACGAAATCCTGAATGGAATCGAAGGTGTTGGTCCATTGACGGTGCGATCGCAGAATCTCATCCATGAGCCGCAAATTTTCCACCGCAAGTCCCAACTGGTGAGCGCTGTTGGCTAAAAATTCCAGATCCTCGGGGGCATAAGCAACCCGGTGACGGCTGCCAAGTACCAACGTGCCGATCATTGACTTCTTCCCGACTACGGGCATCACCAGGACGTGATGAAACCGCTCGCGTTTGAAATACGGGCGAATGTTTTCCGGGGCGTCGCCGGTTTCAACAATCGTGGGCGAAGTTGAAGCCAGAATGCCTTTGAGTACGTCGTCAACGGCGACTCCATTTCGATCCTTGAGAAACTCATCAGAGAGGCCGATGTGCTGGACAAGTACGAGTTTGTCTCCTTCCAGTACTCGAAACCATGCTGCCTTGGCCGACAACAAACCTTTCAATTTATCGAGTGCAGTGAGCAGCATCGGGCCATCTTGTTGCTCCCTCGTGATGCTCGTGGTTACGGCGTTCAGTACCCCGAGGCGAAGAGTGCGCATCTGGGAATCTTCGAAAACCACTAAGAGAATGCTGAATCCAAGCAGGAATTCGATCATGCGCCCGGAACCCGGCGGGAAATATCCGTTTACAGGAGCCCAACTGAGGTGCAGGAACAACATACTAAAGCAAAGCGCCCAAGGACCGATTTCCCATCGGGCGCGGCGAAATCGAATAAGCTGAGCCGCTGCGCTCATGGCGACGATACGGTAGGAGACTTCCAGCGCCACCCGGAGACGAAATGAATCGGGCCACCATAAAGCGCGCGATATTGAGAACACGACCAGTACGACCAATGCTGGGAACAGAAACGAAACCAATCTTTGGACGCGTGCATAAACAAATATTGCAGCCGCAAAAAGACAGACTGCCAGGACAAATTCCGCTTGCGAGATGGCAACTGTCTCACGATGCTGCAACCCCGAGGCGGTAGTGCTGGTAGAGAGCAGATAGGTCAACCAGCCTACAATCCAGGTCAGTAAATAGCGCTCGCGAAAAGTACGGAAGACAAACAGACTTGCAGCCAGAACGATCAGGCCGCTGAGTTCGAGGTTCGGCAGGATAAGATTTGCGACATTCCAACCGTTAGAGACAAAAATGTTCATTGCGAGGACGGGCCTGCACCCTCCTTTTGATAACACGCCTCGGTACGCGTGCATTGCCCTTTCCACTACCCGTCAGTTACTTTCGGCATCAATCCCTTAAGATAGAATTGAAATACACTGGATTCGCTCATGCCCGTAGACCGCATTTTGATCGTTGATGACGAAGAGGCGATTCGCGAGATCGTGTCTTCCATGCTGACTGCGGCACACTACAAATGCAGCCAGGCGGGTTCTGGCCTCCAGGCGCTGGCTTTGCTCGAATCCGGAGAAGAGTTCGAGCTGGTGCTTTCCGATTTGATGATGGCCGACCTCGATGGAATTGGCCTGCTCGAGCGAACGAAGGAGCGGTTTCCAGACCTGCCCGTAGTGATGGTCACCGCGGTACACGACATATCCGTGGCCCTGGCGGCTATCCGCAACGGGGCTTATGACTACTTACTAAAGCCGTTCGAACGGGAGCAACTTCTCGCAACGGTGCGGCGCGCTCTGGAAAATCGCCGCCTCAAGCTGGAGAATCGGGCGTATCAAACAAACCTCGAATCCCTGGTCACGGCAAAGACCGAGCAGCTTCGAAAAGCGATTGGGACGCTCGAACGGTCTTATGACATCACCCTCGAGGCGTTGGGCGATGCGCTCGATTTAAAAGATGCTGAGACGGAAGGGCATTCCAAGCGTGTTACCGCATTTACGATTGCCATCGCGCGGGCAATAGGGTTGTCGTCGGACCAGATTCGGGTGATTGCCCGGGGAGCTTTTTTGCATGACATTGGGAAGATGGCGATTCCAGATGCGATTTTTCGCAAGCCTGGCGCACTGAATCCGGATGAGGTCGCGATCATGCGTGAGCATTGCTATCATGGCTACCAGATGCTACGAAAAATTCCTTTCCTGGCCGAAGCCGCGGAAATTGTCTATTCGCATCAGGAGCGTTTTGATGGAACGGGATATCCTCGCGGTCTGAAGGGTGAAGGAATTCCGCTGGGAGCACGGCTATTCTCGGTTGCCGACACGCTGGACGCAATCACTTCCAACCGGCCTTATCGCCCTGCCCAAACATTGGACGCTGCAATCGAAGAAATACAGAAATGGTCAGGGCGTCAGTTCGACCCCGAAGTCGTAAAGGTTTTTGTTTCGATGCCGCAGAATATCTGGGACGATCTGCGCAAAGAGATTGATGCCCAGATCTACCGCTTTGCCTACTCGGCTTCCGCGAATAAGCTTTCCTGATACTTCTTTCGAAAAGGCTGTTCGCTCTCTCTCCGTCATCCGAAAAGCTATCTTGGCAGACGGCTGGCGTCGAGAGTCACGTCTCGCTGAATCACCATCTCGATGGATGTTCCAACGTCCATTTTTACGTCGTTGCCACGACTTAACATCGCGATCGCAACTCCAGCCGCACCTCCGAGGCCCGCGCCGATACCGGCGCCCGCCCTGCTGCCAGTGCCAAGAGCGCCGATGAGTGCGCCGCCTTCTGCTCCCTGAATGCCGTGCTCGGCGGCCTGCCCTGCTTTTTCGCCCTTCTGGCTGTCTTCGCGGACCGTACCTTCGTCGTCTTTGACGTCAGCTTT
>CAWCJR010000011.1:0-44970 GCA_963796015.1 uncultured Acidobacteriaceae bacterium
GACCGCATCATCATCGCGACCGGGTCACGCCCATCGGTAATCCCAACCCTCAAACTCGACACGCCGCGAATGATGGATTCGACGAGCGCGCTCGACATCCAAGAAGTGCCGAAGAACCTGCTCGCGGTTGGCGGCGGATACATCGGGCTTGAATTGGGCAGCGTTTATGCCGCACTGGGATCGAAAGTGTCGGTGGTTGAGATGACCGCGGGCTTGCTGCCGGGAGCCGATCGCGATTTGGTGCTTCCGCTTCAAAAACGAATCGAGAAAACGTTTGAAGCGATTTTGCTGAATACTATCGGTCACTGCGGTGAAGGAAGAAGCGAATGGAATCCGCGTAAGCTTTGACGGAGCCGACGTTAAGGAGCGGGAAAAAGTTTTCGAGAAAGTTCTAGTCTCTGTGGGACGAAGGCCGAACTCCGAGATTCCTGGTCTCGACAAGACCGGCGTCGTTAGTTAGCCAGCGCGGATTTATACAGGTCAACAAGCAATTGCAGACCGACGATCCTGCGATCTACGCGATTGGAGACGTTGTCGGCGAACCAATGCTTGCGCACAAGGCCTCGCATGAGGGACGGACGGCTGTCGAAGCCATTGCCGGGCACAAAGTAGCTTTTGAGCCGAACGCGATTCCAGCCGTCGTATTCACCGATCCGGAGATCGCCTGGTGTGGACTTACTGAAACGCAAGCGAAGAAAGATGGGCGGGAAGTCAAAGTGGCGAAATTCCCGTGGGCGGCTTCCGGGCGCGCTACCACGATTGACCGCACCGAGGGTATGACCAAGCTTCTGATTGATCCTGAAAGCGAACGGGTGTCGGGCGTAGGAATCGTCGGCGCGGGCGCGGGAGAATTGATCGCCGAAGGGGTGCTGGCGATCGAGATGGGAACGCTCGCGAAGGATATGGCGTTGACTATCCATCCTCACCCGACCCTCTCTGAGACGCTGATGAATGCCGCCAACATATTCTAGGGACCAGCACTGATATATACCGGCCAAAGCGGTAACTGCACCTTGCGGCGAGATTATCCCGCCGACCTGCAGGAAAGCCTAAAGGCATCTTTCCATATAAATATATACAAATAGTATATACTTAGATGATGGAGATCCAATATGACTAAATCCGGAATTGCAAGATTGTTTCGCAATGGGAGCAGTCAAGCGGTACGCCTGCCTCGTGAATTTCGCTTTGATGGAGACCGCGTGCGAATCCGACAGGTTGCAAAAGAGGATGCTCTGGAACCTGTCACTCCAGACGCGTTTAGCTGGTTCGAGAAACTAGATCAGTTCAAGCCCGACGTTTTTATGGACAAAACCCGGCGTCAACCAATAACGCCAAAACGTCGCATTTTCAAATGAGCTATCTACTCGACACCAACGCCTGCATCGCGCTGATTAATGGCAGGCCGCTATCCGTGCGTGCTCGATTTCAAAAAGTGACGATCTCGGGGGCCGAAGTATTTGTATCTTCGATCACATTTTTTGAGCTCTGGTATGGTGTCCGCAAAAGCGCGCGGGAAGAATTTAACGCAAGACGTCTTGAGACATTCTTGTCGGGCCCAATCACGCCGCTGGCTTTTGAAGATGAGGACGCCAAAACTGCTGGAATGGTTCGAGCAAGCCTGGAAGCTTCCGGAAGGCCGATCGGGGCTTACGATTTGTTAATTGCCGGACAGGCGTTGCAACGCGGACTCACCCTAGTAACGGCAAACGTGGCCGAGTTTTCGCGAGTAAAAGGCTTGAATTGGCAGGACTGGGCGAAGTGACTTGTCCCAAGTACGCTCGCCAGTTAGCTTTCCCTTCTTGCCTTGAAATCTGGAGGCAGCGCGAAAAAGACCGGCAAGATAATATTCACCGCCAGGCTGGCAGTCACGCTCACCCATGCCAGAGCTACACATCCAAGGTAAGGCAGAGGACCGAAGGCAAACTGGCGGGTAATCCGTTCTATGGCCTTGAGATCCACGTCGTGAGCCAACAAATGCCGTTTAGGAGAAGTGGCGTAGCGCCATAGCAGATTGTAGAAAATGGCGATGAAGAAGAAGGTTTCGTTGAAGAAGATGGCCGCAAGCCGCTCATCGGCTTTTCCCAGGTACATGGACAGTACGGCAGTGGGATACGGCACAAAAGGTTACTCCTAACAATAGCAAAAGGTTTAATAGGAGAAGCCCGTTATCGCATCGCCGGATATGGGTGAAAAGGCGATGGTGGTTAATCCACATGATTCCGATGAAGGCGAAGCTGATTACGAAAGAAACGTAAGACGGCCACTGCCTACCATAGCTGGGGCACCAAAATGCCGGTCGAGGGCATTGGCACTTTGATTTCGAGGATCAGCAGAGTAATCGCGATGGCGAATACTCCGTCGGAGAAAGCTTCGATTCGGGCGGTTTCGGTGGTCATTCCAAGCTTCGTTTAACTTCTTAAACCACCAGAGGACACTAAGGTACACGAAGGAGTGCAGTTGCGGCAGTTCTGAACTTCATCATGGCACTCCGGGTTTTCGCGGGGGATAATGCAGGGTGGTGGATTAAGTGCTAATCGCTAACGGACGCTCATCACTGCAGATCGCTCTCGTTGGAGGAGCCTGCATAACGCTCGTTGGTATTGCTCTTTCTTTAATCTTCCCGTCGCTTACCTATCTGTTCGCCCCCGGCATGTTAATTGTCTACGTTGTGAGTGGAGGCGTTCACGGGTACGCTAGCGGCGTTCTTTGCCCAGCAGTCTTCGTGCATGGTACGCCATTGGAGGGCTCGCAGATGTGCTTTTGTACGCCCTGTTCTTGTTCTGGATAGTGAAGGGTGTAGGATCGCGAAAAAAGAATGGTGCGTTGTGTTCTCTGGTAATCAGTGTTTGGGACTGTTCATGCGTGAAGTAGTCATCGTTTCTTCTGTCCGCACTCCGGTAGGACGAGCATTCAAAGGTACGCTTCGCGCGACACGTCCCGATGAACTTGCCGCCATCGCGATCAAAGGCGCGCTCGATCGCGTTCCGCAACTTGATCCCAAAGAAATTGAAGACGTCATCCTGGGCTGCGCCATGCCGGAAGCCGAGCAGGGTATGAACGTGGCGCGGATCGCATCTTTGCGGGCAGGGTTGCCGGTTGAGGTTTCCGCGATGACGATCAATCGCTTCTGTTCCTCCGGACTGCAGGCGATCGCCATGGCAGCCGAGCGAATCATGAGTGGCGGCGCGGAGGTGATTGTCGCGGGAGGAACGGAATCGATGTCGATGATTCCGATGGGTGGACACAAAATCTCGCCGAATCCGTGGCTGGTGGATCATTATCCTGACGCTTATCTTTCGATGGGGCTGACCGCGGAGCGGCTGGCGCAGCGGTTCGGTATCACGCGCGAGACGGCGGATGAATTCTCATTGCGAAGCCATCAGAAGGCGCTGGCGGCGATTCAGGCGGGAAAGTTTGAGGATGAAACTGTGTCGGTGCCGGTAAGCTTCACCACGCCAAATGGATCGAAGCCCAAGCGCCAGGAAATCGTTTTCAAAATGGACGAAGGGCCGCGCGCCGATACTTCGCTCGAAGCATTGCTGTCACTCAAGCCGGCGTTTCATGCCAAGGGCACGGTGACGGCGGGCAATTCCTCGCAGATGTCGGACGGAGCGGCGGCGGCGGTGGTCATGTCGGCGGAGCGCGCGAATCGCTCTGGGGATCAAGCCACTGGCACGTTACGTTGCATTCGCTACGGCAGGATACAAGCCGGAAGAGATGGGATTGGGGCCAGTGTTCGCGATTCCGAAGGCGCTAAAACTTGCAGGACTCAAGCTTTCTGACATTGATGTGATCGAATTGAACGAAGCCTTCGCGGCGCAATCGCTGGCGGTGATTAAAGAGGCTGGACTCGATCCTGAGCGGATAAATCCAAATGGGGGCGCGATGGCTTTGGGGCATCCGCTGGGATGCACAGGCGCCAAGCTGACGGCGACGATCATTCGCGAATTGGCGAGGACGGAAAGCTCGTTATGGAATGGTGACGATGTGCGTGGGTGGCGGTATGGGGGCTGCCGGGATTTTTGAAAGGCTTTAAGGATCGGCACCTGCCCGGATTTTTGAAAAGGTTCAACCACTAAGGACACAAAGGGACACTAAGGAAAAGCCAAATACGCGCGAATGTGCTTACTTAAGAACTTGGTTTCCTTCGTGCCCCTTCGTGTCCTTACTGGTTAAAGATTTTATTTTCGCGTCTGTGACGGATGGCCTTGCGGCCATAACCTGCGAAATGAAAATCTCCAAGCGGAGGCATATGCTAATGGCCACCGCGCCCATCCACAGACTCACTTCACAACAAGTCAGCCACGCCATCATCACTGCGGCCATGAAAGTACATACCGAGCTGGGGCCGGGGTTACTGGAAAGCACTTACACAGCTTGCCTGCAGCACGAGTTAAGCAGCTCTGGTTTCGGGTCGGCTGCTCAAGTCGGATTGCCGGTCGTATATCGGGGAGTGAAGCTCGAACTCGGCTATCGCATGGATTTAGTTGTCGAAAATCTCGTGATTGTGGAGATCAAGTCGGTTGACAGCATCTCGCCAGTACATCTTGCCCAAATACTTTCGTACCTTAAGCTCAGTGGTAAATCACTCGGCCTGCTTATAAACTTCAATGTTGTACATCTAAAAGATGGATTAGACGCTTCGTCAACGGCACTAGCTGGAAATAAGGAAAATCGCTAACCATCAAGGACACGAAGGTACACAAAGGAAGACCTTTGACGCGAAGCCTTCGCGTTACTAATTGTCCTTTGCCGTTAAGAAGGGATTTCATGGCTACTACTGTAACCGTCAAAAGCAAGATTTCTGGCGGAAGCTTTTTGATCGAAGACCGGGCTTCCTCTGAGGTATTTACTCCGGAAGACTTTACAGAACAGCATCAACTCATTTCGCAAACGGCTGAAGATTTTGCGGTTAACGAAATTGTGCCCAACATCGAGAAGATGGAGCACAAGGATTTCTCCGTCACTCGCGATCTGTTGAGAAAAGCGGGAGAACTTGGGCTGAGTTCATCGGAAATTCCCGAGGCATACGGCGGAATGGAGATGGATAAGGTCACGGCCTCGATCATCGCCGATCACATTGCCAAGTATGCCGGCTTCGCAACCACCTGGGGCGGGCATACTGGTATCGGCACGCTCCCCCTTGTTTATTTCGGAACCGAAGCGCAGAAACAGAAATATTTGCCGCGCCTGGCTGCGGGAGAAATTATTGGCGCATACGCATTGTCAGAAGCATCGTCGGGTTCGGATGCGCTCAATTGCCGCGCTCGCGCCGCGTTGTCGCCTGACGGAAAGCACTATCTTTTAAATGGCGAGAAGATGTGGATCACCAATGCCGGATTCGCCGATCTGTTCACGGTGTTCGCCAAAATTGATGGCGAGAAGTTCACGGCATTTCTGGTGGAAAAAACTTTCCCTGGATTTTCAATCGGTGCGGAAGAACACAAGATGGGGATCCGTGGCTCGTCCACTTGTCCGGTAATTCTGAACGATTGCAAAGTTCCTGTCGAAAATGTTCTCGGCGAAATTGGCAAGGGACACGTCATCGCATTCAACATTCTGAATGTCGGACGATTCAAGCTCGGAGCCATGTGCGTCGGTGGGGCGCGAGTCTCGCTTGAGAATGCCATCGGCTATGCGAAACAGCGCAAGGCTTTTGGAAAGACAATCGCTGACTTTGGATTGGTTCGCGAGAAGATTGCCAATATGGCGGTGGGAATCTTTACTGGCGAGTCCATGGTGTATCGAACCGTGGGCATGATGGATGAAGCGCTCTCGGAAATCGAGAAGTCAAGTCCCGACGCTGCGAAACAGACCCGCAAAGCCATCGAAGAATATGCGGTGGAATGTTCCATCATCAAAGTGTGGGGATCGGAGATGGTGGACTTCGTGGTGGACGAAACGGTGCAAATTTACGGAGGCTACGGATTCGTCGAAGAATATCCGGCAGAGCGGGCCTATCGTGACGCTCGCATCAATCGCATCTTCGAAGGCACCAATGAAATTAACCGCCTGATCATTACAGGATTCCTTCTGAAG
Organism: uncultured Acidobacteriaceae bacterium; assembly: GCA_963796015.1. GTDB lineage: Bacteria > Acidobacteriota > Terriglobia > Terriglobales > Acidobacteriaceae > PALSA-188. Next base: position 6,043 of record CAWCJR010000011.1, read on the forward strand.
CGGGCGACATCAGGCCAATTGCCGCTCATGCCCGCGATCAAGAAGCTCATGGATGAGGTTCTGTCAGGCCCCTCTCAAGGCGACGAACTTGAAGGGCCGTTGGCCGAAGAGCGCAAGGTGGTGGCGGCGGCGAAGAAGCTAACATTGTTTGCCGCGGGAGCCGCCAGCCAGAAATATATGCAGGCGATTCAGGACCAGCAGGAAATTATGGGAGCCATTGCCGACATGGTGATTGAAACCTACGCCATGGAGTCGGCGACACTGCGCTCGCAGAAGATTGCTTCATCTTCGGGCGAGGCCGGAGCGGCATTGCCAATTGCGATGACGCAGGTCTATTTGTCGCAGGGCATGGAGAAGATCGAAGCAGCGGCTAGAAAAGTTATCGCCGCGGTCGCCGAAGGGGACATGTTGCGCACACAAATGGCGATTCTGCGAAGGCTGGCGAAGCGGGAACCGTTCAACACGATTGAGTTACGTCAGCGGATCGCGGATAAGATGATTGAGAGAGGGAAATACGCACTGGGGTAGGCGGCCCTTGGCCATCGAACGAAATTTCGCGGGCGAGGGCGCCCGCGCCAGACTGGCTAAGCCTTACTTTTTATCTCTTCCATTACGCTCTGAATCAATTCTTTCGCATTGGTTAAATTCTTCATCACCATTTGGATATCCATTACCGGCTTGCCTGGCCAGCGCTGGGTTTGGCAATAGACGCCGTGTTGTCCAACCAGCGCCATCGCGTTCGTAATCATGTCCATAGTAACTGCGAGGCGTCCGCGCGGGACGCCCAGCATGGTCTCGTAGTGGTCGAGTTCTTCACGGTTTTCGTCAAATACAGGCATGCCTCGATTGTACTTTGCCGTGGTTGCATAGGATAATCCTCAACGCCGCTAACGGATTGGCATTTTTGGCAGTCTAAGTTCTATTAAATTCGAAGGGAGACAAACATGAAAAAGAATATCGCAAGTCTGGGCTGCATCATTTTGGTGGGCATGGTTTCCACAATTACATTCGCGCAGGATAAGAGTAAGCGTCCCAGCCCGCCTGCTAATGCGCAATGCACGTTTTCCGACGGAAAGACCGTCACTATTGATTATTCCAGCCCCCGGATGAAAGGCCGCAAGATTTACGGCACGGAGCAAGAAGGCGCTCTGGTGCCTTACGGCAAGGTGGACCGCACCGGCGCGAACGAAGCCACGACATTTGTGCCGAATGTAGACGTCACCGTGGGGGGTAAAGATGTGCCCGCGGGCAATTACACTATTTTCACCGTTCCGAACCAGGACAAATGGACGTTGATTGTCAATAAAAAGACAAAGGAATGGGGAATTCCATACAAATGGGAAGGCGATGAATTATTGCGCACGGATATGATGGTTTCAAAGCCGCCATCCCCGGTTGAGAACTTCACGATCTCGCTTCCGTCCAAGGGTGATACGTGCACTCTGCATATTACCTGGGACGATAACGATGCCTCGGTGGATATCGCGGAGAAAAAGTAGAAAACTGTCGTTGGTCTCTGGTCGTTCGCTAAACCGGTAAGGTTTTGGAGAGAGAAGGACCTTGAGATTGGAGCCGACGACCAACGACGGACGGCCAACGACGATCTAAGCCGGTTTCCACCTGAGGACCGGCTTTCTGGCGGCGGCGGTTTCGTCGAGACGGGATACGCGGGTGGTGTACGGTGCTTGCAGCACCATGTTCGGGTCTTCCTCGATTTCTTCGGCGATTGAGCGCATAGCTTCTACGAACAGATCCAATTCTTCCCGCGACTCACTCTCGGTGGGTTCGATCATCAGCGCGCCCGGAACAATCAGCGGAAAGGCCGTGGTGTAGGGATGGAATCCGTAGTCAATCAGGCGTTTTGCGATGTCCATGGTGCGAACGCCTTTCTTGGCTTGAATCTTGTCGCTGAAAACAACTTCGTGCATCGTAGGAGTCTTGTAGGGCAGATCGTATGCCCCGTCGAGCCCCTTGCGAATGTAGTTGGCATTTAGAACTGCGTCTTCGGTGGTTTCGCGAAGGCCATCCGGACCGTTGGCCATGATGTACGCGAGAGCGCGAACAAACATTCCAAAGTTTCCGTAGAACGCGCGGACTCGTCCCACCGAATCTGGCCGGTTGTAGTCAAAGCCTAACGTCCCGTCCGATTTCGTAATGACCACAGGAGTGGGTAGGAACGGCTCGAGGATTTTCTTTACCGCGACCGGTCCGGAACCAGGTCCGCCGCCGCCGTGAGGCGTGGAAAAAGTCTTGTGAAGGTTGAGGTGCATGACGTCAACCCCGAAATCTCCGGGACGCACTTTGCCGACGAGCGCGTTCATGTTGGCACCGTCCATGTAGAGCAATCCGCCCTTGGCGTGCATGACGTCGGCGATCTTGTGAATCTCCTGCTCGAAGATTCCCAAGGTGTTGGGATTGGTGAGCATGAGCGCGGCAACTTCTTCGTTCATTTGCGACGACAGGGCTTCGACATCCACCATGCCGCTCGCGTTTGACTTGAGATTCTCGACCGCGTAGCCAACCAGGGCGGCTGTCGCGGGATTCGTGCCGTGTGCGGAATCTGGAATTAATATTTTCTTGCGCGGCGCGCCTTTCGATTGATGGTACGCACGCACCATGAGCAGGCCGGTGAGTTCGCCGTGAGCGCCCGCCGCGGGCTGCAAGCGTGATGGCGTCCATTCCGGTGATGTCGTTCAGGCAATCGGCCAGAGTCTTCAGGATGAGCAGCGCGCCCTGAGAAATCTTCTCCGGCTGGTAAGGATGGGCGTCGGCGAGCCCGTCCATCCGCGCTACAACTTCATTTACGCGCGGATTGTATTTCATGGTGCAGGAGCCAAGCGGATACATGCCAAGATCAATCGCGTAATTCCAGGTTGAAAGCCGCGTGAAGTGGCGAATGATTTCAATCTCGCTTACTTCCGGAAGATTCCCTAAATCTCTTCTTTCCGCTGCGCCTAATATCTGCGATGTATCAACTTCTGGAACATCAAGTGGCGGCAGCTTCCACGCGGCCTTGCCGGGAGACGACTTTTCGAAAATCAGCCCCTCGTTTTGACTGGTGTGGCGCGTGGCTTTGCGAGTGGAATGTTTCATCGGGCCACCTCCTCAACTTCCGGCGTGGCGGGCTGCTCGTTTTCGGCGACCAGGCCCACAACCGTGTCTATGGCGGTGCGGGGCGTCATTTCAGTGCAGCACCACAGAGACGCATTGCCCAATTCCGGGAAGAACTTCTTCAGGGGAAGTCCCCCGACGATTTTATGTTGCAGAGCAAGGTTGTTTAGCTGGTAAGGATCTTCGGACGATTGCACGACGAACTCGTTGAAACGCGGCGCTTCGTCGAACAAAACAGTCGCGTGTTTACCGAATTGCGCGGCTGCATAGGCGGTCTTCGCTAAATTTTGTTTCGCCAATTCTCGAAGGCCTACTTTTCCGTACACGGTCATGAAGATGTTCGCCATAAGCGCGATGAGCGCCTGATTGGTGCAGATGTTCGAAGTCGCCTTCTCGCGGCGAATGTGTTGCTCGCGAGTGGCGAGGGTTAGAACGAATCCGCGCTTGCCGTTCTTGTCGGTGGTTTGGCCGACGAGGCGTCCGGGCATTTGGCGGACATATTGTTCTCGCGTGGCAATCACCCCGCAGTAAGGGCCGCCATATCCCAGCGGGACGCCGAACGATTGCGCTTCCATGGCAATGATGTCGGCTTGCCGGGGAGGCTCGACGATGCCCAGCGAAATCGCCTCCGCGATCGAGACCACGAGCATCGCGCCATGCTTGTGAGCGATCTCAGCAATGGCCGCAACGTCTTCAATGGTTCCGAAAAAGTTTGGCGACTGGATGAGGACGCACGCGGTTTCAGGGGTGATGGACTTCTCGAGCGCGATCAAATCAACGCGGCCGGTGTTTGCGAAAGCCACATTGGAAAGCGGCATTCCCTGATGGAATGCATAGGTCGTGAGAACCTCGTGGTATTCGGGATGTACGCTGCGGGCTACGACTACGGAGCGGCGACCGGTCAGACGAACCGCCATCATTACAGCTTCCGCGGCAGCGGTTGATCCGTCATACATCGAAGCGTTGGCGACTTCCATCCCGGTGAGTTCGCAAATCATGGTTTGGAACTCAAAGATTGATTGCAGAGTCCCCTGCGAAACTTCAGCTTGATATGGTGTGTAAGCCGTTAAGAATTCGCCGCGCGAAATCAGCGAATCGATGATTACGGGACGATAGTGGTAGTACGCGCCCGCTCCTAGAAAAGTGACATAGCCGTCGCCATTCTCGTGAGAGCGTTCGCGAAACCAATCCACGATTTCGGATTCTGCCATCTGCCGCGGAACTTTTAGATCTCGCTTGAGCCGATATTCGGCGGGGATGGGAGAGAAGAGGTCGTCTATGGAACGAGCGCCAATCGCGTCAAGCATGGCTTTGCGGTCAGCGGGAGATTTAGGCAAATAGCGCATGGAGATTAGATGTGTTGTCCGACAAATTTGATCGTGTAGCTAAAGTACGACCCAATTTTGGCCCGGGTCCTTCGCTTCGCTCAGGATGACAAATTTTAATCCAGGCAGAAAAGGCCGTCAGCTTTCTTCTGCGACGAACTTCTCGTAATCCTCGGACGACAAGAGCGTGTTCAATTCCGCCGCATCTTTCAAGGCGATTTTTATCAACCACGCGCTGTGAGCGTCTTTATTAATGTTCTCGGGAGCCGTAGCCAAGTCCGCATTCACTTCGGTGACGGTGCCCGACGCCGGAGAGTATAAATCGGAGACAGCTTTCACCGATTCGACCGACCCAAACGTCTTCCCCTTCGCAACTTCGGTCCCCACTTTGGGGAGCTCGACAAAAACAATATCGCCCAATGATTCCTGCGCGTGACTCGTGATGCCAATGGTCGCGGTCGAGCCATTGGGTTTGATCCACTCATGCTCTTTGGTGTACTTGAAGTCGGGGGGATAGGACATTCTTGCCTGCTCCTGGTTGCTCGAGTAAATCTTCTTTACGAAGCGATTTTCTTCGGACGTTTATAAAAAGGTGTTGGCACCACTTTTGCGGCGACGGGCTGATTGCGAATCTCGACTTTCAAGGTTGATCCGAGTTCGGAGAATCCCGGCGGAACATAAGCCAAAGCTATATTCTTTTTCAAGAATGGGGCAAAAGATCCGCTGGTAACGTATCCGATTTCTTTTCCGCTATTGTCGAGGACCCTGTACCCGTCGCGGGCGATGCCACGTTCCGTCATTTCCAAGCCTACTAAGGTGCGGGTAAGCCCCTGGTCCTTCGCGTATTCCAATGCGGACCGTCCGACGAAATCCGGTTTGTCCATCTTACAGAAACGATCAAGACCAGCTTCCCAAACGTTTATGGTATCGGAAATCTCATGACCGTAGAGCGGCAGTTTTCCTTCGAGCCGCAAGGTATTGCGAGCGCCGAGTCCGCACGGGACGACGCCGAACTCCTTGCCAGCCTCCAACACTTCATTCCAGACGCGGACACTCGTTGTTTCATCGGAAGGAACATAAATTTCAAATCCATCCTCGGCCGTGTAACCGGTGCGAGCAATCAGTGTATTTGACAATCCGCATACGTCGCCGTGGGTCAGCCAATAGAACTTCACGGTCGAAAGATCAGCGCCCGTGAGTTCCTGTAGAAGATCTACAGCTTTGGGCCCTTGAATCGCGATCTGCGTGAAGTCATCGGAAAGATTTTCGACTTTGCAGTTGAATCCGGCGCAATTATCTTGAACCCAACTGACGTCTTTTTCACGAGTGCCGGCATTGATGACCAGCAGATAGTCATTCTCGCCGAGGCGGTGAACTACAACGTCGTCCACGAACGTGCCTTGCGGATACAGCAGCGCCGAATATTGTGCCTGTCCGATGGCAAGTTTCGAAGCGTCATTCATGGAAATATGTTGCACAGCGGCCAGTGAATCGGGGCCGGAAATGCGGATATCGCCCATGTGGCTGACGTCGAAGATGCCGACTCCAGTCCGGACCGCATTGTGCTCGGCAATAATTCCTCCCGCTGAAGGATATTCGACCGGCATATCCCAGCCGTTGAAGTCCACCATCTTCGCACCCAGTTTGCGATGAGCGGCGTTCAGCGCGGTCTTGCGGATTGTGGGCGAGACAGCTTCAACGGCAGACAATGAGGTTCCTCATGGGGGCAGGTTCGAAGGACTGGAAGCATTTACCCTACCACGCAGAAGTTGTGGCTTCAACCGCCGGAAGAGTGCGCCGCAAGGGGATTCGCAGTATCCCGCGGCCAGGACATCCTAGGGTGACGTCAGTAAGATAACATGTCAAAAATCGGATTGTGTAATTCGCTTATCGGTTACCATAAAGGATATGAAAACAACGGCTAAAGCCCTCACAGTTATGTTATTTCTCAACGCTCTTTCGGCGTGGTCACAGGATTTGGCCACCGAACTCCATCCGCCCAAGGGCGCGAAAGTTGCCATTGTTGTTTTTGAGGATTTGCAGTGTCCGCTGTGCCGTCAGACTGCGCCTCTGCTGAAGGAGGCCGCGAAAACATACAAAATTCCGGTGGTCCGCCACGATTTTCCTTTACCTATGCACAACTGGTCATTCGAGGCCACTGTCACGGCGCACTATTTCGACGCCAAATCCAGAACTCTTGGGCTTGAATATCGCGACTACATTTTTGAGCACCAGCCCGAAATCACTCCTCAGAATTTGCGCTCGTTTTCTGACAAGTTTGCCGCCGACCATAAAATGGCATTGCCATTCGTGATCGATCCGCAGGGAAAACTGGCAGCCGAAGTGAGAGCGGAGCGCGATCTGGGAACCAGAATCGGCCTTCATCAGACCCCCACAATTTATATCGTGAGCAGCAAACCCGGCGGAAAGCCCTACGTCGAAGTTACCGACCGCAGCCAGTTGTATCAGATGATTGACGCCATGGAGCGGGATTGAAGCCGCCCTGTTACTAGAAGGTCAGATTGGCGGATTGACAGATTTTCGAATTGTAGAAATTTAGATGTCCCGCGATTCTACAGCTACCTTCATTGGACTGCTAAATTCTGCAATCAGAAAATCGGACAATTCGGAAATCTGCAGGGTTCTTACCTCTTTATTTATTTTCTTTTTTATCCTCGCTCGAAAGCGTACTTTTTCTCGATCTCGGATAAAGCCGTCTGCATCTCGGCCTCGAATTTTTCTTTCTGAGCCATCAGGGCTGCATTTGCCGATGCCGATTCCCCTTGCAGGGTAATTAATCCATCTTCTTTCAATTTTCGCGCTATTCCCAAGACATGCTCGGCGCTCGATTCCACGTACAACGCCTCAGCGGGGTCGGCTAGCCACACGGGCGTTGGCGAGATTAAGGTTTGCCAGTAAACCTTCCTCAGCAGCAGGCGGGAAATGTCATCGTCCGTCGTTTTTCCGAACACCCATTTTTTGTTTTTGAAATCATAAAAGCGGCTGGAAAAGTGGACTGGCACTAACTTTCCCGATTTCACGAACTCAACCTGCCTGCGGGCCACTTGCTTGCGCAATGCATTGATCACTGGCGCTTCAACATCTTTCGCCTCGAGTGACGGCAACGTTTCATGAACGGTTGCAGAAAGATTCACGGCAACGGGCGCGTGGAGTCCGCCGGAATTTTCGAGCCGAATGTCCCCGTGCAGCACCCAGAAATCGGCGCCAGAAGTGGACTTGTGAAAAGGCCAGTCAAGCTGGAACGAAAGAGGAAGGCCTGTCAGGGTCGGGTAAATTCTGCTTTGAAGTTGTGCCGGTTGATCCATGCCGATTACTTTCTCTCCTTGATAGTAATTAGAAATGATAAATGAGCAGACGATGCCGCTAGCGAATATGTTTTGGGAAAATAGGGATGCACTGATGGCATTGCCCTGGGACCGGGATTTTCGTTACGTATAATCTCGAACATGCTCCTAACGATCACAACGACGCATCGGCCGGCAACCGACCTGGGCTACCTGCTGCATAAGAATCCTGCCAATTTGCATTCGTTTGACCTGTCGTTTGGGAAGGCACATGTGTTTTACCCAGAGGCGGCGCGTGACCGATGCACGGCAGCCCTCCTACTTGATGTCGATCCGGTAGGACTGGTTCGTGGCAAGCGAGGACAACATGCTGGTGGCACGCTCGATCAGTATGTGAACGATCGGCCTTATGTACTCTCTTCTTTCCTTAGCGTCGCGATGGGCCGCGCTTTTGGGACAGCCATGTCCGGGCGCAGCAAGGGAAGACAAGAATTGGCTGACCTGCCGATCCCGTTGACCGCAAACCTGACGGTGGTCGCATGCAGGGCTGGCGAAAGCCTGATCCGAGAATTGTTCGAGCCTCTTGGGTATATGGTCACGGCGCAGCAGCATGCTCTTGACGAGAAGTTTCCCGAGTGGGGCGAGGGGCCATATTACTCAGTCACATTGGCGGGGACATTCCGCCTGCAGGATCTCCTCAATCATCTTTATGTCCTGGTGCCGGTGCTCGATGCCGAGAAACACTATTGGATCGGCCAAGATGAAGTTGAGAAACTACTGCGTAAGGGAGAGGGCTGGCTGACCTCGCATCCTCACAAAGAAACGATTGTAAAGCGCTATTTACCAAGACAGCGGCAACTCGCACGAGAGGCGCTTGCCAGGCTCACGGAGGAAGACAATCCTGATCCCGATGCGACTGAGGAAGCTCACGCTGAACAAGAAACGAAGATGGAGGAGCCGATCCGGCTGTGGCAACAGCGGATGGGAGCCGTCGTTGCGGTACTGCGATCAACAGAAGCGAAACGTGTCTTGGATCTGGGCTGCGGAGAAGGAAAGCTCCTGCGGGCGCTGTTGGAAGAGAAGTCGTTCACCGAGATCGTAGGCATGGATGTCTCCTATCGAAGCCTCGAAATTGCGAGCCAACGTTTGAAACTCGACCGAATGCCCACGACGCAAAAAGAACGGCTGAAGTTGATGCATGGCTCGCTGATGTATCGCGACAATCGTTTAACGGGATACGATGCCGCGACGGTCGTAGAAGTAATCGAACATCTGGATGCGCCACGGTTGGCGGCATTCGAGCGAGTGCTTTTCGAAGCAGCGCACCCGAAAACGATCGTCGTGACGACGCCCAATGCCGAATACAACGTGAAGTTTGACACCCTGCCAGCGGGGCAATTCCGCCACAAGGATCATCGATTTGAATGGACTCGGGAACAGTTCCAACAGTGGTCAAGTCGCATCTCCGAGCGTTTTGGATATGCGGTGCGATTTCTGCCTGTGGGAGAGGAAGATCCTCAAGTCGGCTCGCCCACGCAAATGGGGGTCTTCAGCCTGTGAACATAACGATCCCTGAACTCTCGCTGGTCGTTCTGATCGGCCCATCTGGGTGCGGAAAGTCGAGTTTCGCTCGCGCACATTTCAAACCAACAGAAGTGCTCTCCTCCGACTTCTGTCGGGGTCTGGTATCGGACGATGAGAATGCCCAAGCGGCCACGAGAGATGCGTTCGAGGTGCTGCACTTCGTCGCCCGCAAAAGACTTGCCGGAGGACGCCTCACGGTGGTTGACGCCACAAATGTTCAGCCGGAAGCTCGTAAGCCGCTGGTCGCTCTCGCTCGCGAATTCCATGTTCTGCCGGTAGCTATCGTGCTCAACCTGCCGGAGAAGCTGTGCCACGAACGTAATCAGGACCGACCAGACCGGCAATTCGGTCCGCACGTCGTCAGAAACCAGTCGCAACAACTACGGCGATCAATCCGAGGATTGGAACGCGAGGGATTCCGCCACATATTCATGATGTCGTCGCCAGAGGAAGTCAATGGCGCGACGATCACGCGCCAGCCGCTTTGGAACAATCTGAAACACGAGCACGGGCCTTTCGACATCATTGGGGACGTGCACGGTTGCTACGACGAGCTAAGCGCGCTGCTCGCGCAACTTGGGTACAAGATCGACAGCGGACCGGACGGACCGAAGGTTACTCCGCCAGATGGACGGAAAGCTATCTTCGTCGGCGATCTTGTCGATCGCGGACCCAAGATTCCCGAAGTTTTGCGTCTGGTCATGAGAATGGTTGATGAAGGAACGGCGTTATGCGTTCCTGGAAATCACGACATGAAGTTGATGAGGAAACTAAAAGGCCGCGATGTGCAGCTGACGCACGGGCTCGCCGACTCAGTTCAGCAGCTCGACAAAGAAAGCCCCGAGTTCAAGCAAGCTGTCATCAAGTTTCTCGACGATCTGGTCAGCCATTACGTGTTCGACGACGGAAAGCTTGTGGTCGCGCACGCTGGCATGAAGGAGGAAATGCAGGGGCGTGGATCGGGCAAGGTGCGCGATTTTGCTCTGTACGGCGAGACAACGGGAGAGACAGACGCTTATGGACTCCCCGTGCGTTACAACTGGGCTGCCGAATATCGCGGCCCAGCCATGGTCGTATACGGGCATACGCCGATTGCAGAGCCCGAGTGGCTAAACCGCACGATCAATATCGATACCGGGTGCGTGTTTGGGGGCAAACTGACAGCACTGCGCTACCCCGAACGTGAGCTCGCATCGGTACCGGCGCTGCATACTTATTACGAGTCGGTAAAACCGTTCCTGTCCGAAGATGCGAGTGCTCCTGCGCTGACCGCTCAACAACAACTGGATGATCTGCTGGACATCGAGGATGTAATCGGCAAGCGGATCATCAACACGCGCCTAAACCGAACCATCACAATTCGGGAAGAGAACGCCATCACCGCGTTGGAGGTTATGAGCCGATTTGCGTCGAATCCAAAATGGCTCATCTATCTACCACCCACGATGTCTCCTTGCGAGACCAGTAGACGCGATGGGCTGCTCGAACACCCCGAGGACGCCTTCGCATACTACTTGCATGAAGGCGTGCACAAGGTCGTTTGTGAACAGAAGCACATGGGGTCGCGTGCGGTAGTCGTGATCTGTCGTGATGCAGATTCTGCCCGGAAGCGGTTCGGGATCATGGAAGGAGAATCCGGAGCCTGCTACACGCGAACAGGCCGGCGATTCTTCAACGCCACAACGCTGGAATCTCAATTCTTAGAGCGAGTCCGCCACGCAGTAGAGACGGCCGACATCTGGAAGAGTCTGAAAACCGATTGGGCTTGTCTTGACTGCGAATTGATGCCATGGTCGGCCAAAGCACAAGAGTTGCTGCGCCAGCAATATGCTCCAACCGGGGCAGCGGCGAGAGCCGCCTTGCCCGCGGCCATCACCGCTTTGAGAGCGGCAGCTGGCAATCCTGAGATAGCCGCTTTGGCAGAACGATTCCAGCAGCGCGAGGAAGCTGCTCACCTTTATATCGAGGCATACCGGCGATATTGCTGGCCCGTGCATTCTCTGGCCGATCTGAAGCTCGCTCCCTTTCACGTACTCGCTAGTGAGTCTGGTGTTCACACTGCGAATGACCATGTGTGGCATATGGAGACGCTTGCCAGAATCTGCGACGCTGATCCTGATCTGTTGCTCGCGACGCCATTCCGAGTTGTGGATCTCACCGACAAAGCGGATCAAGAGAAAGGAATCCAGTGGTGGGAGGAACTGACGGCAAGCGGCGGCGAGGGCATGGTTGTAAAGCCGCTTGAGTTTGTGACGAAAGGACGGAAAGGGCTGGCGCAACCTGCCGTTAAGGTTCGTGGGCGGGAATACCTGCGGATCATCTACGGGCCAGAATACACGCTGCCCGAAAACCTGGAGAGGCTCAAGAGCCGAGGTCTTGGCACCAAACGATCGCTTGCTCTTCGTGAGTTCGCCCTCGGACTTGAGGCACTGGAGCGATTCGTACACAAAGAACCACTCCGCCGCGTTCACGAGTGCGTCTTTGGTGTGCTGGCACTGGAGAGTGAACCAGTTGACCCGAGACTGTAGAGGAAGTTGAAGAATGTAGGCAGCTGGACCTGTAAGCCGAATTCTGTCCGCGGGATTGCTCTCGCGGGACGATCATTCCTCTGGGCCGCGCATTACTGCGAGGCTCAAGCGACCTACCCGGAGGTTGTGACGCGCCGAGCCGGTGCGTGTTCCGCCGTCGCTTCAGGTTCTCGATACTGCAAGAATCTATAGCGACGGCGAAACGTTCCTCCCTATTTGGTCTTGCTCCGTGTGGGGTTTGCCATGCCTGTCGCATTACTGCGGCAGCGGTGCGCTCTTACCGCACCTTTTCACCCTTACCCTGACGTTGCCGCCAGGGCGGTATATTTTCTGTGGCACTAGCCGTCGAATGGACTTAAATCCACCCTCCCGGACGTTATCCGGCACACTGCTCTGCGGAGTTCGGACTTTCCTCCCTCAACACTTGACGTGAAGAGAGCGACCGTCCGGTCCAGCTGCCAACGGCTCATTATATGACACCGGCGGGGAATGCCATGGTTGCCAACGGCTGCCTTTTTCTTGCGGGAGGTTACAATTCGGAAATGCGAAACTCTCCATGCCCGAGAACGTTGCGGCACATTTTGCCTTGCTTTGCCTTAATGGCTGTATTTTCAGTTCCTGCGCTAGCTCAAGACATTCCAGACAACGGCAGTGCCAAGGCATCCCAAAAGCTGTTGAGCCGTCACTATCAGGATGCGGAAAAGCTTTCCTACAAAATGAAGGCGACAAACGAAGACCGGCATGGCACGTTACGCTACGAAATTCAGGCCGACGGCGTCGTGAGAAAGAATGCTTCGGGCCAATTCGTGGAAGAATTCGGCTGGTCGAATTTGGTGGTGAACGGCACGCCGAAGCCGCTTGCCGATGCGAGCGCAAATTTCAAACAGAGCCTGTCGCTCGAGCCCGGATACACTCTGACGGTTCCGAATCTAAGCCAGGTTGATCCGATTCTGATCGGTCCCATTACCGATCTCTTGACATTTTATGCGGACATGACGGTCGCAACGAGTCAGGGCAATCTCACCCGAGCGGGCGATCATTTCTATTTCAAACACGGCGCTCCAAATTCCTGGGCGGATGGCAACTATGCGCTGATTGGAGAAGATTCGATTGACTTCGACGTAACTCTGGACTCCATTGACACGACAAATAAAACAGCCATGTTGACAGTGCGTCACGTTCCCCCGTCGCAGCCAGAAGTAAAGCTTCCCGCTCCATGGATGCAGTCGCCGGTCGCGGATACTCCGAATAATTGGGTCGAATTGACCAGGAATTTTGCCTCGAAGTCTGCCGCTGACAAATACGCCGCTTCGGTCGGAAAAGAAACGTTCGAAGTGCAAATGAAAGTAGATCTAAAGACCGGTCGAATGATCTCCGGCAGCCTCGACAATCCTTTGGAAGTTTTGGAGCGTGACTGCACCGACGAAAACGCCACAAAATGCGGCGAGCCCTTCCGCTACAAAATTCATCGGCACATTGAACTTCAGTAAAATGCCTGTTGTGTGGGCAAATCAGCTATGGAAGTCGCCAACAAAAATGTTCTGGTCGTCGGCCTCGGCAAATCAGGCATCGCGTCGGCGCTATTCCTGAAATCCAGAGGAGCTCATGTCACGGTTTCGGACTCGAAGCCGCGAGAGCAGTTCGGCGACGAACTTTCTCTATTACTTGATCGCGGCATCGCTGTCGAAACCGGGGGACACGGCGAGCGGACCTTCCGGGAACAAGACTTGATCGTCGTGAGTCCCGGCGTTCCCTTCGATGCTCCTCTTCTGCAACAGGCCCGCGCCATGGGCGAGAATGTGATTGGTGAGATCGAACTCGCCGCCCAGTTTTTTCCGGGACGCATAATCGCCATTACCGGATCGAATGGCAAAACCACTACAACCGCACTGACTGGCGCAATTGTTTCCGCGGGCGGTTTTCATACCCTGGTTGGCGGAAATATTGGCACGCCCGCAATATCACTGGTCAACGATGCCACCCCGGAAACGATCGCCGTGCTCGAAGTCTCCAGCTTTCAGCTTGAAACTATCCAAAGCTACCGGCCCTATATTGCTACGGTGCTGAATATCACGCCCGATCATCTGGACCGACATCGCACATTCGCCGCCTACGCCGCCGCTAAGGCTCGTATCTTCGAAAATCAGCGGCAAGATGATTTTGCAGTTCTGAACGCCGATGATCCGGCCTGCGCGAGTCTGGCGGAAGAGGTCAAGTCCAAGATTTTCTGGTTCAGCCGAAAGAAAGAATTAGTGCAAGGCGCCTTCGTTCGCGACGCTCGTATTTTGTTTCGAGATTCAGAACGAGAAACAGAGGTTCTACCAATCGCCGAAATTTCACTCAAAGGCTCGCACAACATCGAAAACGTCCTTGCGGCCGCTTCGGCGGGAATGCTCATGGGTTGCGATCCCGCCAAGATTCGTAATGCGATACGCGCGTTCAAAGCCGTGGAGCACCGGTTGGAATACGTCGCCACCATTCGCGGCGTGGAGTTCTATAACGACTCAAAGGCAACCAACGTTGACGCGACTATTAAAGCCATCGAGTCCTTTCCGGCAAATATTCATTTGATTCTGGGCGGCAAAGACAAAGGAAGCGATTATTCGGTTTTAAACGGGTTGCTGCGACAAAGAGTGAAAAGCGTTTATACGATTGGAGCGGCAGCGGAAAAGATTGAGTCGCAAATTAAGGGCGCGGCAGAAATCGTTCGCGCGGAAAATCTGGATGCAGCCGTAAAGCGCGCCGCAAAGGCCGCAAAGCCAGGCGATATTGTCCTGTTAGCCCCAGCCTGCGCAAGCTTCGACCAATTTCAAAATTATGAGCATCGCGGCAAGACGTTCAAAGAGATTGTGAAGGCGCTCGCTTAAATGCGGCACCCTGTCTGCGAAAACCGAGCAAGGATGGGCACCCGCCTTTTCTTGATGTCGAGGAGATCAAAATTTCGCGGACGTGGCCAGTCCTCCGGCAACAAGCCATCGAGCGCGCGGACTGGAATATCCGCCCTACCCAAGGGCTCGTACCAAGACAATCAACAACCCACGATCTAAAGACTTCATTTTTTCACGCCGCGTGGTGAAATGAAATCTTCCCATGGCAAAACGTGTCAGTGTTGATGGCTGGCTGTTTACGGCGACTTTGTTGCTTGTGTTCGTTGGCCTGGTGATGGTGTTCAGCGCTTCGGCGGTCATGGCAAAAGAGCGCTATGGCTCGGCTTACTTTTTTTTGCTGCGGCAAATGGGATGGGCGGTCGTAGGCCTCATCGCCATGGTCATTGGGATGAGGGTGGACTATCGCCGCTACAACCATCCTGCGGTGGTTTTTTCCACGCTAGGCGTCACTACGCTGATGTTGATCTCGGTATTCTTCCTCGACCGCGCCCATAATACGCATCGTTGGATACACCTGGGAGGATTCTCTTTCCAGCCTTCTGAACTGGCAAAGCCCGCGATCATCCTGTTTCTGGCGTTCTTCCTTGAGAGTCGAACCAAAGCCATGGGAGACTGGCGAAGTACATTGTTGCCGGCAATCGTTCCAACGATGCTTTTTCTCGGCCTCATTGTTTTTGAGCCAGACTTGGGAACGGCAATTGCGTGCGCCGCCATCACGGCCTCAATACTATTCGTTGCCGGGCTTGACATGCGTTATCTGGGATACGCATTCGCCGCCTCGATTCTGCCGTTGTACTTTTTGATTTTTCATGTCGCGTACCGGCGCGCGCGCATTCTGGCATTTTGGGATCCTTATTCTGATCCGCAGGGACGCGGCTTCCACATCATTCAATCGCTGATCGCGGTGAGTACCGGGGGAATCACGGGAGTGGGATTGATGGAGGGCAAGCAGAAATTATTTTATTTGCCGGAGCCGCATACCGATTTTATTTTTGCCGTTACCGCCGAAGAGCTTGGGCTGGTGGGTGCGCTCATTATCGTTGCGCTTTTTTCGATATTTTTGTGGCGAGGCATTCGCACCGCTGTCCGAACGCAAGATAGCTTCGGGCGCTTCCTTGCCATCGGCATCACCAGCATGGTCGTGCTGCAAGCGTTCATTAACATCAGCGTCGTCCTCGGACTGATGCCCACCAAAGGCATTCCGCTTCCTTTCATTTCCTATGGAGGGTCGTCGCTTTTCATCACACTGGCGTGCGTGGGCGTGTTGATGAATGTGACCAAGCAGGTCGAGTAGCAACAAGCCGCACATTGCGTCGTCTAGCCTATTCCGGTTTATAGTCACTGCATGCGGGCAATTATCGCGGGCGGGGGAACGGGAGGACATGTCATCCCGGGACTCGCCATCGCGCAGGAACTTAAAAACAATTACAACGCCGAAGTGCTTTTCATCGGGACTTCCCGGGGAATTGAGAATCGTCTTGTGCCCGCGGCTGGATTTCCATTGCGATTAGTAAAAGTAGGCGCGCTCAAGAACGTGAGCGTCGCCACTCGGGTTAAGACAATGTTCGATTTGCCGCGGGCGGTTTGGGAATCGGGACGAATATTGTCCGAGTTTCGGCCCGATGTGGTGATCGGCGTTGGAGGGTATGCGTCAGGTCCGGGAATGCTGGCGGCCATCCTGCGTCGCATTCCGACGCTTGCATTTGAACCCAACGTCGTCCCGGGATTTGCGAATCGTATGGTCGCCAGGTTTGTTTCGGAAGCAGCGGTGCATTTCGAGGAAACTTCGAAGTATTTCCGCCGATGCAGCGTGACCGGCGTTCCGGTGCGGCAGGCTTTCTTCGACAAAGCAAACAGTCGCATTGCTCACCCCAATCCTACGCTGCTGGTATTCGGGGGAAGTCAGGGGGCGCACGCGATCAATCGCGCCGTATTGGAATCGGCGGCACTATTGCGCACGCGAATCCCGCAGCTCCGGATCATTCATCAGACCGGAGAGCGCGACTATAATGAGGCGCAAGCTGCGTACGCAGCGTCCGACGAGCACGCTGAGGGCGAAGTCGAAGTTCACCGTTTCATAGACGACATGCCTTCATTCTTCGGCCAGGCGGATTTGTTGTTATGCCGCTCGGGGGCCAGCACAGTGGCGGAAATAGCGGCGGCGGGAAAGCCGGCGGTATTTGTTCCGTTCCCCCGGGCGGCTGACGATCATCAGAAACGTAATGCAGAAGCATTGGAAAAAGCTGGTGCCGCGGTGATGCTCGAGGAATCCAAGCTGACTTCCGAAACCCTGGTTGATGTCGTAGCCTCGTTGCTAGGCGATCCTGCGCGCCTCGCGAAAATGGGAGACGCGGCACGAAGCCTTTCACATCCCGGCGCCGCGCGGGATATTGCTGCGATAGCTGCTCGATTGGCGGGAATCAATCAAACGAAGGCAGCCGTGGAAACGTCCAGGAAGCTCATCTAAACTCAGGAACCCATCTAAGTGTTTGCCAAAATTCAGAGAATTCATTTCGTTGGTATCGGCGGCATCGGAATGAGCGGCATCGCCGAGGTGCTGCTGAATCTCGGCTACAAGGTTTCCGGATCGGATCTGAAAGTCAGCGCGGTGACGGAACGCCTTGCCAGCCTTGGAGCGATCGTATTCGAAGGACATCGCACGGAAAATATCGCAGGAGCGGAAGTTGTGGTTGCCAGTTCGGCGATTTCAGCAGAAAATCCAGAACTCGCGGAGGCGCGGCAGCTTCACATACCGGTGATTCAGCGGGCTGAAATGCTAGCCGAGTTGATGCGGTTGAAGTATGGAATCGCAATCGCCGGCATGCATGGCAAAACCACCACGACGTCCATGGTCGCCGCGGTGCTGGCCGCAGGTGGGCTTGATCCCACAGTGGTGGTTGGAGGACGCATTGACGCAATGGGGTCGAATGCACGTCTCGGCAATTCGCAATATCTGGTTGCGGAAGCGGACGAAAGCGACCGGTCGTTCCTCAAGTTGTCCCCGATTCTCGCGGTAATCACGAACATTGATCGCGAACACATGGATTGTTATCGAAATATGCGGGATGTAAAGCGCGCCTTCCTTGATTTCAGTGATCGAGTTCCGTTTTATGGAACGGTCGTGGCGTGCAACGATGATGCCGTGCTGCGCGGGATCATTCCGCAAATTCGCCGCCGCACAGTGACGTATGGACTAAGGCGAGGTTCGGATTTCAGGATTAAGATTCTCGATCGAGAGATGGTTGTCCCGCCCTCCATTGATGACGATTATCCTACTTCGCACTTCACCGTCGCCTACAAAGACCAAAAACTAGGGGAATTTCGTTTGCACGTCCCAGGATTGCACAACGTCCTCAATGCCACGGCAGCCATCGCGGTGGGCGTCGGACTCGATATAAATATTGAGCAGATCCGGGCTGGCATTGAAACTTTTCGGGGAGTGGATCGCCGTTTTCAGTTGCGCGGAAAAGTTGCTGGAATCTCGGTCGTGGACGATTACGGTCACCATCCCACGGAAATCCGCGCGACACTAGCCGCTGCAAGGCAATGCAACTACGGAAAAATTCACGTAGTCTTTCAGCCGCATCGGTACACGCGCACTCAGTTGCTGATGGAGGAATTCGCAACCGCTTTCAAAGATTGTGATTCGCTTTTCCTGCTTGATATTTACCCTGCCAGCGAAAATCCTATTGAGGGAGTTACCAGCGCGGTATTAGCCGGCAAAATTGTTGCTAGCGACGACCTTCCTGCGGGTCGCGTCAATTCTTTCGAAGAGGCGATCATCTCAGTTGTCGCCATAGCTGAACCGGGGGACCTGATACTGACCCTCGGTGCGGGAAACGTGGGACAACTTGCGCCGATGATTTTGGAGAAACTTCAAATCATGAAGAACTCAGCCAGCGCCGCCAGTTCGATTTAACTTTTCCTTGGCTGCGGACGATCAGGATGATTTCGGAGTAGGCGCTTTTTCTCGCTGTTGACGCAAGGCATTAACGAATCGAAGGCTAACCACATGCAGCTTGTCCGGTGTTTTGTACTAACCCTGCTCGTGTTGTGTCTGCGAGCATCTGCCCAGCAGCGAACCGTCTCGATCACGGTTGACGATCTACCTTACGTTAGCCATACCCGCACTGCACTGACATTGACCGATGTCAGCAACGCCCGGCGAGTCAACCGAAAATTGTTAGTTGCATTTAAGAAGTATCGGGTCCCAGTAACGGGATTCGTAAACGAAGGCCGTGTCGAAGGTCTGGGGCTGAAAGCCGGGTCGCAAATTCTGAGGCAATGGATAAGAGAAGGCCTCGACTTAGGAAATCACACCTACTCACACTCGGACATCAATGACCTTTCGGTTCCTCAAATCGAGGACGAGATTCTTCGGGGGAAAACATCGTAGCGCTCCTTATGAAAGAGGCCGGCAAGAAACCCGAATTCTTTCGATTCCCGATGAACCACACGGGCGATACCACGGCAAAGCACGATGAGGTTGCGGTATTCCTGGCACGGCATGGCTACAAAGTAGCTACCTGCACGATTGACAACTCCGACTACTTATTTAATGACGCTTATGTCCGTACTCTGGCACAAAGAGATAAGAAAACCGCAAAGAAACTCCGCGTCGAATACCTTGCCTACACTAGTTCAGAAATCGACTACTACGCTTCGCTAAATAAGAAAGTACTGGGGTATGAACCGCCCCAGGTCATGCTGTTGCACGATAATCGTCTGAATGCAGATGTGATCAACAGTTTGCTTGAGCTGTTCGTCCGAAAGAACTACAAGTTCGTTTCTCTGGCGACTGCTCAGTCGGACGCAGCGTACAGCATCCCAGATACGTTCATCACTCAGTATGGCTGGATGTGGGGCTACCGTTGGGCGAAAGAACTGAATGTGCAGGTGAACGGTAGGCTAGAACCGGAGCCGCCGAGATGGGTACTTAGTTCCGCTGAAAGCAAATGAGGTGCGCACAACAAAAGAGGAGAAATATTTTGCAGAATGCTTGGATTACCACGCCCCGAGTCCTCCTTAGTCTCTACGTTTTGTTGGCGTGTCGCACCCTTATAGCGCAAACGCCCATCTGGCACCCATCGCCGGGACATACGCAAGTGGCGATATGGCCGGGTGCTGTACCTGATTCGCAGCCTGTGGCGGGACCGGAGTCGGCTGAGACAACTGCGAAGGCGTGGCAGGATACCGGCAGGCCCGCGACTGGGTTGAGCAACGTCTCGCGGCCTACGATGACCCTCTACTCACCGAAGGGAGGCAATACGGGTGTCGCGGTGGTTGTATTTCCTGGCGGGGGCTATCAGGGTCTTGCCATTGACCTTGAAGGCACGGAGGTCTGTGATTGGCTGACACCCAAGGGAATCACATGTGTGCTGCTGAAATACCGTGTGACGGATGTGGGGCCGTATCCGAAATCGGGGCCGTATCCGGAATCACCGATGGCATTGGAAGATGCGCAGAGGACGTTGGGACTGGTGCGCTTTCACGCCGCGGAGTGGCACATTGATTCGCACAAGATTGGTGTGCTGGGGTTTTCGTCAGGCGGACATCTGGTGGCGGCGATGAGCACGCATTTTGAGAAGCGTTTGTATGCGTCTGTAGACGCCGCCGATGAGCAGAGTTGCCGCCCGGACTTTGCGGTTGCAATCTATCCGGGTCATCTGTCGCTTTCCGCAGCCGAGTGGGATGCCAAGCAAGGCGCCAAGAAATTCGTGATTCCTCATTTAGGGAATGCCGATAAAGACCTTTCATTGAACCCCGATCTCCAGGTCACCAGCCAGACTCCGCCGACTTTTTTGCTGCAGGCTGAGGACGACCACGTAGACAACGTAGACGACTCGCTGGCTTATTACATTGCGCTGAAAAGCGCTGGAGTTCCCGTCGAGATGCATTTGTATGCGCATGGTGGGCACGCGTTTGGGCTACGACGCACGAAGCTTCCGATTACGGGCTGGCCTCAGTTGGTGGAGACGTGGTTGCGGACGATCGGGATGATTTCGGAGTAGGTGTGTGGTCATGGCCGTACGCCTCCCACTTTTAGCAAAGGCAGCGAAGGATGGCACCCTCGTTCACGATGGTGTTTGGGAGATCAAAATCTCTGCCCCTTCGCGAGCCCTTCTGTGTAAAACGAACCAAACTTTCTCTATCTCCGGCGGCAAAAAGCCGTTATAGTAATTTCGCTCGCGATTCGCTGACGACAACTGACCTGAGTTGATGGCAAGGAAAAGCGGTTCCACCATCTCGCAGGAAGAGTTGTACCCTCATTCGGACGGGCACGTCCGCGAAGAATTGGATGACGCGCGGCTGCTTGATCTGGACGCGGAACAGGAATCGCCATTCTTGCGCGGACAAAAGCGCGTCTCCGTCCGCCGGGGCACGATCCCAAAGAAAACTGCAACCGGTTTGGCATGGACAGCGCTCGCAATCTGCGTGGCGTTCTTTTGCATGGCGGGCGTCGCTGCTCTTTATCATTACGGTGAGCACTCATGGCGATTCCGCATAGAGTCCAGCGACGACATTGACGTAACCGGCATTCACAACGTGACCCGCGTCCAAGTGATGGAAATTATGGGCGGCGACATTGGCCGAAACATATTTTTCATCCCGCTAGCGCGCCGGAAGGCGCAATTGGAGCAGATCCCCTGGGTTCGTTCTGCCAGCGTGATGAGATTTGCCCCCAACCACATCGCGGTACAAATCGTCGAGCGTATTCCCGTCGCATTCGCACGAATCGGATCGAAAATCTTCCTCATTGACGAGGTGGGCACGCCGATGGATCTGCCCACCGGCAGGAATAAGTTTTCCTTTCCCGTGATTTTGGGGATGAACGCCAACGAACCGCCTTCCACCCGCAAGGCTCGCATGAAAATCTACAACGAGTTGGTGAGCCAGCTCGATTCAGACGGCGCGCATTATTCGCAGGACCTCAGCGAAGTTGATCTTTCCGATTTGGATGATGTGAAGGTTCTGGCCGCCAATGCTGACGGAGATGTTCTGGTTCATCTCGGATCGTCAAAGTATTTGGATCGCTACAAAATTTACGTCGCGCACGTGAAAGAGTGGCGGCAACAGTTCGAAAAAGTGGAGTCGGTGGACCTTCGTTATGACCGGCAGATTATCGTGAATCCTGATTCTGAAGGCGCCGTCAAGCAAGCGACGATTTCGACCTCGGCTGCAAGAAAAGCGATTGCAGCCAGTGTTAAACCCGTCGCATTCGTCAGTCAAGAAACTGCTCAGCCTAGGGCAACAATGGGTGTAACAACGCAGCACTCAGGGCCACGCCTCAAGCCGGCAGTACAGAGAAAAATGATGCGGCGGGGTCATCGAACCGTGCCACACAAAATGATACTGGCTTCAAAACGGACGAAAACAGTCAATAAAACGCAGAACACGCAAGCGATTCAAAGGGCGCCTCAGGAATCCGTGACGGTCGCCACAAAGAAAAAACCAAGCCCGTCAATTGCGAAACAACAGTAAGGGGTTAGCAGAAACGAACAATGCCGAATTCTCACGAAAATCTTCTTATAGGGATTGATGTAGGCAGCGCCAAGACGTGTGTTTTGGTGGCCGAGGCAACGGACACCGGCCTTCGCTACCGGGGCCATGGCATCGCCGAATCACGAGGTTCGCGAAAAGGCGTAATTGTTGATCTTGAAAAGGCGGTGAGTTCGATTCAAAAGGCGGTGGAGCTGGCTGAAGATGCCTGCGGAGTTCCAATCGAGCATGCATTGCTGGGAGTTTCGGGAGCGCACGTGCGTGGAGTGAACACGCAGGGGGGTCTGAGTTTCGGAGCCCGCACGCGGGAAATTTCCCGCGACGAAATTCGCCTTGCCGTGGACAAAGCACGCGCAATTCCTATGCCCGCCGACCGCGAAATACTTCATCTGCTTCCCCACGAATTTATTCTCGACGATCACACCAGCGTGCATGACCCTCTCGGCATGTTGGCGGGCCGTCTTGAAGTTCGCGTTCACATGATTACCGCCGCGGCGAGCGCAACCCAAAATGTGGTCACGGCGGTGAATCGTGCAGGAGTGCACGTGGATGACACGATCTTCGAGCCGCTTGCGTGCTGCGGACTCCGTGCTGCGTGCGGATGAACGCGAACTAGGGGTGTGCCTTGCCGACATCGGCGCAGGATCAACCAGCCTGGTCGTTTTTCAGGAAGGCGCCGTGGCGCATACCGCCGTCTTGCCGGTTGGCGGCGACCATTTTACCAGCGACCTTTCTGTCGGCTTATGCACTCCGCTCGCGGAAGCGGAGAAGATAAAAAAACTCTACGGGCAATGCGATGGTCACATTGATTCCCGAAGGCAACGAAGTCGAAGTTCCGTCCGTCGGAGATCGAGCCTCTCGCCTGATTTCGCAGCGCATGGTCGGAGAAATTCTGGAGCCCGCGAGCTCGCGAGCTATTTGAAATGTTGCGGGACAATTTGCGTCATAGCGGCATGCTGGAGATTTGCCTGGCTGGCATTGTCCTGAGCGGCGGGGCGTCACGCCTGCCCGGCATGCTGGATATAGCGGACTCAGTTTTGCGGCGGCCGGTGCGTCTGTCCTGGCCGATGCCACTCGCGAAGATGCCCTCGACTCTGGCGCAGCCCGAATACGCGACGGCCTCGGGATGGTTTTTTACGGGCATCGCGCGCGAATCGCAAGGGGAATGCAGGATACGCGGTGGAGTTCGCGATTGATGTCGTTGTTCGCGGGTAAAGGAGCGTGAACAGGGATGCTTTCGACGTTTGACCAAAAGCAGATTCCTCGACACGATCTCGCCGTGCAAGCGCGGCTGCGATCGGCTCGGAATGACAATGTGTGGAAGTAACCAAAGTCTACGGAGGGGCAGATCATGAAAAAAGAGAACGACATTCGCATCAGTTTAATGAAGAAGCCCGCAACGACGCAAAAATCAAGGTTATCGGCGTAGGCGGAGGCGGCGGAAACGCCGTGAACCGAATGATCAGATGCCGGCATGGAAGGCATCGAGTTCATTGTCGCCAACACCGACCTGCAAGCCCTGCGCATGTCGCGCGCACCGGTGAAGATTCAACTCGGCGTCAAACTGACCAATGGACTTGGCGCTGGCGCGAATCCTGAAGTCGGACGCAAAGCCGCACTCGAAGATTCCGACAAAATCATCGAAGCTCTGGAAGACGCCGACATGGTTTTCGTCACCACCGGACTCGGCGGCGGCACTGGCACCGGCGCGGCGCCCATCATCGCTTCGCTTGCCAGCGAAATGGGTGCACTCACCGTTGCGGTCGTGACCAAGCCTTTTGCGTTTGAAGGCAAGCGCCGCATGCAACAGGCGGAGCGCGGCATCGCCGAACTGATGGAATCGGTGGATACCACGATCGTCATCCCTAACGAAAAACTTGCTGGGCGTCGCGCAAGACGCCGGATTCTTCGAATCCTTTCGCGTCGCCGACGATATTCTCCGACAAGGCGTGCAGGGAATTTCCGACATCATCACGATCCCTGGCATCATCAACCGCGATTTTGCCGACGTAAAAGCGATCATGGCGCGCATGGGCTATGCCGTCATGGGTACGGCTACCGCGAACGGCGTCCGCCGCGCCGTCGAGGCGGCGCAGAAAGCCATCGCCTCCCCACTGCTCGAAGCCGGAGCAATTGATGGCGCGCGCGGCATTCTCATCAACATCACTGGTTCCGCCTCGCTCAAACTCGCCGAAGTTCAGGAAGCTTGCACCATCATTCAGAGCGCCGCCGATGACGATGCCAACATAATTTTCGGCGCTGTCCTCGATGAAAAGATGAAGGACGCGGTCAAGATCACGGTCATTGCCACGGGATTCAGAGATGGAGATCGCCCGCGAAGGCCTCGTCACGAAGAATCCAACTTTGGCTTCGCAGTTTCACGGGACATGAACCGCCATCAGAACGACTTTGGCGACGACGATAATCGCGAAAACGAGCCGCCTCCTCCAGTCACGGTGCAAGAAGAACCGGTGCGCCAAGTGTCGAGCGCGGCACCCGAAACGATCGCTTTGGATAACATGCGCGACGCCATGATCGCTAATTTCGAACAGTCTGACTTGGATGTTCCGGCGTTTCTGCGGAAGAGGAGCGAGGCGATGTAGAACCAGACCCTCGATGGACGTAGACATACAGAGCGGCGGCCCTCGTCAGGTCTCGCTTCTGTCGCTTATCTTCTCCAAGGATAATTCCAAGGGGTCATTTGATGGCGATCAGTCTCAATGTATTGCCCTGACGAACCCAGAGCGCGCCCCTCTTATCGCCGGGTGCGATAATTCTTAACGGCCCTTCCATAGTGTCGAGTGGCTTGCCATCCCGTTTGTCTGCCAGGATGATATCGCGCACCGCGAACGCTGAGTCTATTTCTGCGAGCGCAAAGACTACTTTGTATCCGTCGGCCGCCTCTACCGTCAGCACTTCGGTCATTCCCGGCCATGTAGTTTGTCACCCAACGGAATGCCTGACCTTGAGAGCAGGCTGGCCAACGACACGCCCTCAAATTGAACAGGCACATCGTGGTCAAGCACTTTGACAGTTGTGTGCGGCAAGGTTGAGATCTGTGCCGCCGTGAGTTGGGTCGCGTGGCCTTTTGTATCAATGATCTGGAGTGTCTGTGCCGATAGGCCAGTAACCACGAAGAAAAAGCAGATCACGCAGAAAAGCAACTTCCGCCGTTCGGTCATATAGTTCTCCGAAGCCACTTACGAAAATATTCATACCCAAATCTACTGAATGCCGGGCACCTGGAAATAAAGATGATAGTGTCGGCGACATTTAGGATTGAACGGAACGCCGCAACCGGGGCAGAGAAATTCGCAGTCCAAGTATTGGCGGACCGTTAGCTCTACACCGCAGGCACCGCACAGTATGGCTTTCCGGCTCCATTCATTTTCTGGCCAAATCGGCGTCGGACCACACATGAGGAAATGTAGAATGAACGAGGCAAGGATGAAGGCATCGTTTACGTTTGGCTGTCACTGAGAGGGAGGTACGCACATGTCGACTCGCCGAAAGTTTCTCGTCAACTCCGTTGTCACAATTGCCGGTGCGAGCGTGGCCTCGTGGCTCGTAAGCCCCATCCCAGCGCTGGCGAAAAGTAAATCGCCGGAAGACAAAGACACGGTGACAATTATTCAATTCAGTGACTCCGGTCAAGAACTGGGGCGCGCCCGCGTCAAGAAAGTCAGCAAGGCAGATAGCGAATGGAAGCAGCAGTTGAGCCCATTGCAATATCAGGTCACGCGTCAAGAGGGTACCGAAAGGGCATTCAGTGGTCAGTACGACATACATGACAAAGGTCTGTACCGGTGCATCTGCTGCGACAACGCCTTGTTCAGTTCGGAAACAAAGTTTGATTCCGGGACAGGATGGCCGAGTTTCTGGGCTCCGATCGCGAAAGAGAACATCCGGACCACACTTGACACGAGCTTCGGAGCGACACGAACCAAAGTCTCCTGTACCGAATGCGAGGCGCATTTAGGCCATGTTTTTGACGACGGCCCCAAGCCTACCTACTTGCGCTATTGCATGAACGCTGCCTCGTTGAAGTTCGTCAAGGATGCGTAGTCACCACCGTCTCGCTGCGCGTCGAAACTTTTGTCATTCCCGTCCGCGACTTCCGTTTTTCCCTACCTTGAAGTTATCGCGTCTTGAGGCGGATAGATATCCATCCAGTCCCGCTGCTCCTAGAAAGTCACCCGCACACCAAGCTGGGCCGCGAACGGAATTCCAACAGTTGTGCCGGGACCGAAGAAGTCTCCCAAACCGCCCGCCGGTATCTCAAGCTGCTTCAAGCTGGTGACGGGTACGGTCATGGAGCAATCTGAAACGGTGCAGATACTGGTCACGTTGCCGCTTGCGACCTGGTCCTGGGGAACCGGGAGCGCAGCCACGCTGGCAACGTAGTTCGCGCCCGGGTTGTTGCGGTTGAGGAGATTGAAGAACTCCGCGAAAGGGTAAACTTCCCAGCGCTCACCGACTTTGATGGGGCGGCTGACACGCAGGTCCATTTGGATGTAGGGAGTCCCCCGGAATTCGTCCAGGCTGGTCGGCGAGCCGTTTACGGAGATTCGACCACTGTTGTCGTTATTGGTAATAGTGAAAGGACGGGCGCTCTCTGCCTGGGTGAGAGCAGTTAATTCGAAGCCGCCGGGGACATGCACAGTACTGGCGATTACAAAGCGATGGCGCACGTCTTCGCCGGAGGCGCCGTAGTCGCCCGGAGCGAAGGCGTTGTTTGGATCGCAAACGCCATTTACGTAGTCAAAGGTTTCGCCAAGGATACAGCCCCAAGTCTGCGCGTGTGCGAGCGTATAGTTCGCGACCAGGCTGAGGCGGTTAGACACATTTCCCTGCAAGTGAAGCATCAGAGCGTTGTAGCTGGAACGGTTGTCGCTTCGGTAAAGATTGAACTCCGGGAATGGATAGGCGCGATAGCCATGATTGCCTTCCTCATGAGTGTAGTCGGCGCTCATACCCCAGTGCTCATTGAAAGCGTGCTGCACTCCGGCAGTGGCGTGTATGTTATAAGGCGTCTTGTAGTGTGGGTCAATGTAAGACGGTGGGCTGCTGTCAATTCCCCCGTTTACGGCTTGAAACGCAGTCGCCCACCCGTTCTGAGCAAGATCGTCGTAGAACATTCCGAAACCTGCGCGAATCACGGTCTTTTCGCTGTCGCGGGGTGAGTAGGCGATTCCCAGGCGAGGCGCGAATTGCTTACGGTAATCGTGAGGTACTGCGGCCGGAACTCCGTTTAAGGGAAGCGTTAAGAAGACCGGATTTGCAGTTTGACTCAGTCCCGAGGCGGTGAAGAGGCCGAAAGTGGTCTGGTAGCGCAGCCCATAGTTGACCGTGAGGTGGCGTGTGACTCGCCAGGAATCCTGGGCATATAGCCCGAGTCTCTGCACGTTCTGCGAAAAGCTGCCGTCCCCTGGAGGCGTGTAAACGGTGTCCGGGCATATGGGGAAGGGAGGCACAGCCGGATTGCACGACAAAATCGTGCCGAATGCCGCCATATTGCCTGGACTCTGTGTCCAAAACGTTGGGTCACTGGGCAGCGTGTAGAGAACCTCTGAGTTTGACGATAGCGCCCCGCTTAGCACCGGCTCGTGAATAAAATTGACGCCAAACTTCAACGAATGATCGCCGGTAGACCGGCTGAGGTCGTATCGGAGCTGATATTTTTCCTGGTTGCGGAGCCTGGGAAAGGCGGTGATGGGTGTGGCGAACTGATTGTCGCCGAACGTTTCGAAGCCCGACACGGTGAGCGACGTCAAGCTGAAGGGAAATTGCAGCGCAAAGCCCAGAGTAGAGGTGCGCGTTTGCGTCAGGTGCAACTCGCTGGCATCGAAGACGAAAGTGCCGACCCACGTCGGACTGAAGGTATATATGTTGCTGATCACGGTGTTGAAATAGTTGTTGTGCGTGGTCAGTCCGGTCGAGGGTAGAGTGGCCTGCTGCACCAGGTTGTTATGCGTGAGATAGCTGTCCTGCGACGTCCGTAGGAACCATTGCGACTTCGAAGATTGCGCCCAATCAAAACGCAACGAGCCGATATAGTCGCGGAATGGAATGGAGACGTTGTTCGGGACGGCGATGGAAGGGACGCCCGGGACCAAGCCACCCGCAGCCAACTGCGCCAACGCATTGAATTGTGCCGTACTGTCAGGGCTGTAGGCGATGCTGGCATTTTCGTGCACGTACTCGAATGAAGCGAAGACCCAAGCCTTATTTTTTTTCAGCGGCCCGCCGAGAGTTCCCACATAGTTCTGCCGGGAGAACGGCTGCTTTGGATTTGGCGCTGGATTCTCAATCGGGAAGCGGGCATTGAGCGATGCCGCGCGCTCATAAAAGCCGGTGTCGCCGTGCCAGTCGTTGCTGCCGTGCTTGGTCGTAATCACAACCGACCCGGCAGTGGTCCAGCCAGTGTCAGCATCTTCATTTGCCGTGCGCACAGCGAATTCCTGAATGGCGTCAGGTGAGAAATTTTGCAGGAAACCACCAATCCAGTCGTCGGAGTTGTCGCCGCCGTCAACCAATAGTTCATTATTCAATCCCGAACTCCCGCCGGTTGAGACTGCCGTAATTCGCGCCTTGGTCGGGTCGGAGGGCTCGACTGGTTCCGTGCCGGGAACCAGGTAAGCGATATTGGCGAAGCTTCGCGCCGCGAGTGGAAGAGTTTGCAGGTCCTGGCTGGTAACTGCGCCTTGATGCACCGCGCTTGCCGTATCAATCGTTTCGGTTGTAATGGACGACGCCGCCCCTTCCACACTCACGATTTCATGCGCACCCTCCGGCTTTAGGGAAACCATGATGTCGCGCTCAAGACTAACCACGACGCTCACGTCTGCGGCAGCTTCCGCAAAGCCTTGTGCGGTCACGCTTACACGATAGGGTCCAGGCAACAAGCCTTCAATCCGAAACTCTCCTCGATCATCCGCAGTCACTTCGCGCGTTACAGTGGACCCGGACGATTTCAAGATCACAACGGCCCCGCGAACTCGTGCGCCGGTTGTATCCGAAACTTCCCCTCGGAGCGAGCCGTTCGGGCTCTGCGCAAATCCAACTGTTGACAGAACAATCAAAAGGGCTACGACCAGGAGTCTCACGGACAGGTGGAATGTCCATATCTTGCAAAACAAAATTCTGGCGGGCATGAGTGTGTTTACCAAAAGATGCGGCGAAACAGCTGGTTAGGAGATTAGCGATGCAGGGAACTTACTACCAGACTAGTAGACGTGCGATTCACTCCCCGCGCAGAATGTAATTTTCGCGCGGAGACGAAGGTCTTCTAGCGAACCATCCACCCGACTCAAACATGAAGAGCGATCGTGTCACTCCAAATCCGAATCGCCGGTGTGCCCGGCGGAAAGCCGTCTGCCGAAAAACATACTATAGGGCAGTGCGCTTGCACTAACAGAGCCTCCGCTCGTGCACGTTGTTTCCGTGCCGACACGAACCCGGAATTATTTTGTCCCCTTCATTAGAAGAATGGCTGGTTTGTGGGGAGCCCACTGGTATGATGTCGTTCGACGAAATCCAGGAGGTTTTCTTTTTGGAATTGAGTCTGAGGCCAACCAAAGATAGTCATCTTTATTCCGGCCAATGGAGGACGCATTGACTAACTTCAATCGTCGCGAGTTCATCCACGGCGCGCTTGCTGGAGCCGCCTTCGCCGCGCTGCCAATTTCTGCTTTCTCTTCAGATGATCCCGGCCTCCAGTCGGTGCTGAGCCAGATACCGAAGATGCATGATGAGAATGTGAAGCGGCTCCAGGACTGGATCGCTTTGCCCTCGATCGCGGCCGAGAACCGCAACTATCCCCAGGGTCCTGAGCATATGGCCCAACTCGCCCGCGATGCCGGATTCGCGAACGTTGAAATTGTGCCAACATCGGGCAAGCCCGGCGTCTTCGGCACTCTCGATGCAGGTGCGGCAACTACCGTCGGCATCTATTTTATGTACGACGTGAAACAGTTTGACCCCTCGGAGTGGTCTTCGCCACCGCTCGAAGGGCGGATCGTGGACAAGGAAGGGCTGGGCAGGACCTGCGTCGGTCGGGGCGCTGTAAATCAGAAGGGACCTGAAACGTCCTTCCTCGGCGCCCTTCATGCCTTCAAGGCAGCGGGCAGAAAGCTGCCGGTAAATCTTGTGCTCGTCTGTGAAGGTGAAGAAGAGATCGGTTCGACCCACTTTCCGGAGCTTATCCATCAACCCAAAGTCACCGCTGCGTTAAAGAAATGCATGGGGGTATTCATGCCAGAAGCGGGCCAGGACGCGGATGGGGGCATAGAGATATCACTAGGCGCCAAGGGAGTAGTTGAGCTCGAACTGGTTTCCAGTGGAGAACGCTGGGGACGAGGGCCGAAGCATGATGTTCACTCGAGCCTTGAGGCACAGGTGGACAGTCCAGCGTGGCACTTAGTACAAGCGCTCAATACACTAATCGAGTCCGACGGGCACACGCCTGCTGTCGCGGGCTTTTTTGACCAGGTCAAGCCGCTCACTCCCGAACAAATGAAGATGATTCAGGATGCCGCCGCTCGCCGCAGTGAAGCCACGGTTAAGAAGCAGCTGGGAGTAGAGCATTGGGTGCACGACACAAACTGGCTTGACTCGCTCGTGCTGCTCGAATCCAAGCCCACGATCAACATCGAGGGCTTGGTGGGTGGATACACAGGTCCCGGTGGCAAAACCATTCTGCCGTATCGCGCCGTCGCGAAGATTGACATGCGGCTGGTGCCTGACATGACGGCTGCCGGTACACTGGCACTGCTGAAGGATCATCTGGCCAAACATGGCTTCGGCGATATCGAGGTCAATATGAGTGGTGGGTACGATCCGACACAGACCTCGCAGGATTCGAAGCTCATCCAGGCGCAAATTGCAACCTACCGCAAGTTGGGTCTGGATCCGGGGCTGTGGCCTCGATCCGCCGGCTCCTGGCCGGGATACATCTTCACTTCCGAACCTCTCAATCTTCCCGCCGGACATTTCGGAGTGGGGCACGGAACCGGGGCGCATGCTCCGAATGAGTACTATCTGATTGACTCAACGAATCCAAAAGTTGCGGGAATGGATGGGGCAATACGCTCCTTCGTCGAATACCTTTACGCGTTGGCTTAAGGCTGGACGCCGGCATAAAGAGGAATCGCGCCGCGCGCGGCGTTCTTGTAAACCACACCGCCCTTCATTACAAATACAACGCGCCGGACGGCGGTGATGTCTTTCAACGGGTCTCCATCGAGCGCAATAATGTCCGCTTGAAAGCCGGGGACGATCGAGCCAATCTGATCGCCTAAGCCCAGCGCTTCGGCGCCCAGCGAGTTGGCAGAGACCATGGCTGCCATTGGGGCCACGCCACAGTCATGCACGCGATCAATGAACTCCTCGGCATTGCGCCCGTGAGCGCCTGCCACGGCATCCGTGCCAAAAACGACTTTCAGTTTCGGGGTGTTTGTTGCGTGTTGAAAGATCTCGTGATCCACCGGCAGGATCTTCTCCATCGCAGCGAATCCCTCTGGCGTATAACCTTCGGTGCCAAGATACTTTTCTTTGTTCTGCAAGTAGTTCTCGATGACCAGTCCGCATTGCGGATCGAAATAGGTGCCCTTCTCTGCCATCAATTTCAAGTCATCGTCTGCGGCCAGCGTACCGTGCTCAACCTCAGTGCAGCCCGCGAGAGTCGCGGCGCGGACCGCCTCTTTGTAAGCGTGCACCAGGGTGCGTAATCCCTGCTTCTTTGCCTCATCACAAGCCGCGTTTAATTGCTCCTGCGAAAGAGTCATTCCTCCGCCCTGGCGAATGGATTTTGACGCGAAGATTTTGATCAGGTCCGCACCGGCTTGCTTTTGCTTCCTCACATAAGCCCGGATTTCTTCGGGCGTGCCGGTGGCATCGCCACGCCCTTCGAGCGGCTCGTTGGCCGTCAGGATACGCGGGCCCGGAATTATTCCTTTCGCAATGGCATCGCGAAGGGGAATATCGGTTGGCGAGCCTACACTTTGCACCGTCGTGAAGCCCGCCATCAGAGTCACCCAGGCATTCGAGGCCACTTTATAGGTATCCTCTTGGGTTATCCCTTCCGTGCCCCCACTTTTTCCGTCCTTTCCGAAGATCCATGTAATGTGGACGTGCGCGTCAATCCAGCCGGGCAATACCGTCAGGCCGCGCAGGTCATAGTCCACCGGCCCCTCGACCGCAGGACCTATCGAAACAATCTTTGGTCCCTCGATCACGATCCGAATGTCATGGAGTACGTGACCCTTGCCATCAATCACCTCGCTCGCGGCAATTACTGTTCGGTGCGGCGAGGTGAGCGTCTGCGCAGGAATTCGAGGCGTCAGGACACAGGCGCCGACAATGCTGAGCATGCATGAAATGACGTTTGCCGGTAGCATGGCCGCTCCTTGTTCGCTCGATCTGAGATCTGAACCAATTCTGTGACTCTGGAACTAGAATTCCGATTCGCACTTCCAGCTTGTGCATTGTAGGCGCTAGTTCACAGCCTGTACAGAAAGCGGGCATAATTGGCGGTGGTTCGGCTGCCCCGCGGAACGGACGGCGTCCCCAATTTGCATTTCTGTCGCGCCTAACCAAGTGATCATTTGCCCCTCGTTCCTTCTCCAAATGAGAGCCTGCGGATCGTGGACCCTGTAACAAGAATTACGCGACCAAACGCAGTTTTCTGTATCTAACTTAGTCGTGCAGGCAATCACGAAAGTCTGTAATCATCTCTTTGCCGGACCGAACCTAGCATGGCCAAGCCAATTTTGCTGAGTGTGGATGACGACTCCGATGTCCTGCGGGCGATAGAGCGCGATCTTCGTTCGCAAGTATGGCGCTGAATATCGTGTCATCGGGAGCGATTCGCCCGAGGGCGCGCTCGATATGTTGAAGCAGTTGAAGGTTCGTAACGACAGCGTCGCATTGCTGCTTGCCGACCAGCGCATGCCGCGCATGGACGGGGTGGAATTTCTTGCAGCAGGCGATGGGAATCTTTCCCGAGCGCGAAGCGGGCATTGCTCACCGCTTACGCGGATACCAATGCCGCGATCAGCGCCATCAATCAGGCCAGCATCAACTATTTTTTTCTGAAGCCCTGGGACCCTCCCGCCGAGCATCTGTATCCCCAGTTGGATGATTTGCTCGACGACTGGCAAGCCTCGTTCCATCCCACGTTTCAAGGGATCCGAGTGTTGGGCACCCGCTGGTCGCCCAGATCATACGAGTTGCGGGATTTCCTGGCGCGCAACCACGTGCCCTATCAGTGGATCGACGTCGAAACTGTCCGCCAATGATCCGGAGACTAAGCGCCTTTTGGAGGCTCTGGGCCCAGAAGCTGCCAATCTTCCGGTCGTGCTTTTCCCGGACGGCACGAAGCTTCTGGAGGGCGTTCCCGCGGATGTAGCGCAAAAGGTTGGACTGCGCACCCGCGCCCAAACCAGCTTCTATGATTTGGCCATCGTCGGTGGAGGACCCGCCGGCTTGGCCGCCGCCGTTTATGGAGCCTCGGAAGGTCTGCACACAGTGATGGTTGAGCGGGAAGCGCCCGGGGGCCAGGCGGGAATGAGTTCCCGCATCGAAAACTATCTTGGATTTCCGACCGGACTCAGTGGCGGCGATTTGGCGCGGCGTGCCGTAGTGCAAGCCCAGCGTTTCGGAGTGGAGATTCTGTCGCCACAGGAGGCGGTCGGCGTTCGAACCGAGGCGTCTTACCGGATCGTCAAACTCGCGGATGGCAGCGAGATCTCATGCCACGCACTGATGATCGCAACTGGAGTGCAATGGCGGCGGCTGGAAGCTCCCGGAATAGACAGGTTGCAAGGTGCAGGGATTTACTATGGCGGTGGCGCGACCGAGGCCTTGTCCTGCAAGGGTGAAATCGTCTACGTGGTGGGTGGCGCGAACTCGGCGGGTCAGGCCGCCATGAACTTTCGCCAGATACGCAGAGCGGGTCGTCATTCTTGTGCGCGGCGAATCGCTTTCCAGCACCATGTCGCAATATTTGATCGACCAGATTCAAGAGACCCCGAATATTCAGCTGTGGACGCACGCCAGCGTGGCCGAGGCGCACGGCGAAACACATCTGGAGGAGATTTCGGTGCTTTGTTCCGATACCAACAAGGTTGAGCGGGTGCCGGCGAGTGCGATGTTCATCTTCATTGGAGCACTGCCGCGCACGGATTGGCTGGCGGGCGTCGTCGAGCGTGACGAGCGCGGTTTCCTGTTGACCGGCCCTGATCTCATGCGCGACGGCCAACGTCCCAAAGGATGGACGCTCGACCGGGATCCGTTCTTGCTGGAGACCAATGTTCCCGGCATTTTTGCGGTTGGCGATGTGCGCCACGGCTCCATAAAACGCGTGGCTTCAGGAGTCGGTGAAGGTTCGGTGGCGGTGCAGTTCATCCATCAGTATCTGAGCAAGGTGTAAATGGCCGAAAAATCAGAATTACTTCGCGTTCCCGCGTTTGCCGACTTGCCGGAGGATCAGATTGCCTGGTTTCTTAGCCAGTCGCAGGAAGAGGTTCTCAAGCCGGGCGATGCCTATATCCAGCCAGGGCGATCCTGCCGAGCAGATGTTTGTGGTCCTTGAAGGACAATTCCAGGCGCGAGGCGAAATTAACGGTGAGACATTTGCGTTTTCCCGTCAAGGCTGGCGATGTGACCGGCGTACTGCCCTTTTCGCGAATGAAGACAATTCCGGTGACCGGACGAGCAGTCACTCGATGGCCGCATGTCTGCGTTTTCCTTCGGCGCAGTTCCCTGAACTTGTGCAGAAAATGCCGGAACTGGCAAGCCGTCTGGTTGCCTTGATGTCCGACCGAATTCGTGAGACCACTCGCGTCGAACAACAGCGAGACCGGTTGGCGTCATTGGGAAAGCTATCGGCAGGTCTGGCTCATGAACTCAACAATCCTGCTTCGGCGGCAAGGCGTGCCACTAGCCAATTACGCGACATTTTAAAGAAGATCAAAAACGCGAGCCTCGAGTTGGGAAGGCGCGATCTGACACCTGCCCAGAAATCCGAAATTGAAAAATTGGAGGCTTCCTTCACGCAACCGGATGTAGTTCCGCCGGATGCGCTGACCATCAGCGACCTCGAAGATCAGATTGATTCTTTACTGCGCAGTCATGGACAGGACGACTTGTGGCAGTTGGCCGCCGATCTCGCGCGACGGAACATCAAGCCGGAGATGCTGGAATCGTTGTTCGCGTCCCTTGATGCCGACACCGCCCGGGCCGCGTTGGTCAGGATCGCCGCCTCGGTGGAGGTAGCGACTCTGTTACACGAAATCGAGAGCAGCACCTCGCGGATATCGGACTTGGTCGGCGCAATCAAGGAATACACCTACATGGACCAGGCGCGCGATCCAGAACGTCGACATTGTAAAGAGCCTGGAAACCACGCTTACCATCTTGAATCACAAGCTGAAGCAAGGAGTAGCGGTGCAGCGCGATTACCAGCGCGTTCCCCTTCTGGTGAATTCGTTTGGCAGCGAGCTCAATCAGGTTTGGACCAACATCATTGACAACGCCATTGACGCCATGGGCGGAAAGGGCGAGCTTCGAGTTCGGACCTACCGCGACGATACGTTGCGTTGTAGTTGAGATTGGAGACAACGGCCCCGGGATTTCCACCGAGGTTCAGCCCCACATCTTTGAGCCTTTTTTCACTACCAAAGGGGTCGGAGAAGGCACTGGCCTTGGTCTGGACACTGTGCAGCGAATTGTGAAGAAGCACCGGGGAGGATATTCAGGTTAATTCCAAGCCCGGTGACACGCGTTTTCAGGTTTGGCTTCCGTTAGCAGACGCATCGAAGTAGATTCATCGTCTAGGATCATCGTTAAGTTCGCCAATGTAATGACAAACGCACCTGGAATGATTCCCCAGAGCGATAAAGATAAAGCGTCCGCCGGGGATCCGATTCCTCCCAAGTGTTCGGTCATCGAGGTGCACGTAGGCGAATTGAAGCAGTTATTCAACTCCATCGATCCTTCTCCGTTTCGCAATAAGGACCTGGACCCCAAAGCTGAAGAGTTCATTGTCGGTTGGGCCAAGGAGCTTCCCCGCGAAGCAACGCTTGCTCTGGTGGTTGATCTCGACCGGGAGGCCGGGTTACCCGACGAGGCCGCTGTGTTACGCGACTCGATTCACGAGTTCTTCAGTCAACGCGCTCAAGAATATGGGCGGCATTTGCGCGAATTGCTCCGTGTGGGTCGGACCAGCCTTCTGATCGGGCTCGTTGCCTTAGCGTCGGCAATTGCATTGGGCGATTTTCTAGCTGCTTTGATGAAGGGTAGCCGTATTGGCGAGATCATTCGCGAAAGCCTTACGATCGGGGGCTGGGTTTCCATGTGGCGCCCTTTGGAGATTTTCTTGTACGACTGGTGGCCAATTCGCAGTGAAATTCGGCTTTCTGAGCGGCTCGCAGCGATGCCGGTGCGCATAAGATACGCGAACGCCACAGCTCCCGATGCATGGAGAGTAGATTGGCCAGCGGTGTCGCCAGGAGGTGACCGGCCAAGCACCGCGGCGCCACCTCGAGATCTAAACCAGACAAGTTGACCCCCTTAGCCACAACGCCGAGTCTAGCGAAAGCCATTGTGGTCCGGAGTTTGACATCGGTCTGCGGCAAAGATTCTTGGCTCTCCAACCAAATGCTCCTACCGCGTCAGCGGGTTTTATATCCCTAACAAAAAATATGAGAACGCCTTGCGACGAAGCGGCAATACAATACCGCATACGAGCCCGCTTAAGAGGCTACCGAGGCGCGCCGCCTGCTGGGCGTC
This sequence comes from uncultured Acidobacteriaceae bacterium, assembly GCA_963796015.1. Classification (GTDB taxonomy): domain Bacteria; phylum Acidobacteriota; class Terriglobia; order Terriglobales; family Acidobacteriaceae; genus PALSA-188. The sequence goes on from CAWCJR010000011.1 coordinate 43,074, forward strand.
AGCACTGTAAAGTCGCCGATTTGCTCGCTCTTTACCGGACCGCGGAGTTGCGCCGCATGCTCTATCATATAAATCTCTGGAATGATTTCGCCGATGAGGTGTCCATGGCAGAAGAGCCGGACTACCGAACTCTCAGAAACCACGATGCCGACCGCTTTGGTGACAGCACTCATGTTGGCAGCTGCTATGTGACGGCTGCCGAGCCCCAGCGGAACGTCCACTTGTGCCGCCACAGCATCGAGATAGCGGCAAGCGGAAAGAACGATTCCGTCGTGACTGACCACGAACCCGCCATCCAACTGCGCCAATTCCTTTATCGTCCCGCGGAGATTGAGGTTCGTAATGTGACGCGAAGATTCAGGATGTCCGAACAAAGGATCTAGAATTAACGGTCGGGAGCGGGCAAGCACTGCATTTTCGTCTCCCAGTGTGAAAAGCGTGCCGACTCGTTTTCCCTCCCGGCCCTCGCGCGCGATTTCGACTGCGAGATCAATCAACGGCTCGAGAACGTCCGGATCGTATTCGGTTACCTCGCAGAGAATGCTTTCAAACATCCATCGCGCTCCTCGCGTAAATTATGCGACTTCCTGAGGCTCTCTGATCTCTATTTCTTTTTCTTTTTTCCCGGTGATCGAAGCCAGGATGCTTTTGACAATCACATACAGTACGGGAATAAAGAACAGATTAAGGATCGTGGAGAACAACATACCGCCGACGATCGCGGTTCCGACTGAGTGCCGTCCCAGCTTCCCAGCGCCGCTAGCGAAGTAAAGTGGCAGCACGCCCAAAATAAAAGCAAATGACGTCATCAGAATGGGACGCAACCGCAGTTCGCCGGCTTCGATTGCGGCTTCGATGATTGATCGTCCCCGCTCAATCAGTTGTTCGGCAAATTCGACGATAAGAATTGAGTTCTTCGCCGACAACCCAATCAACATCACCAGGCCGATTTGTACATAGACGTCGTCCACCAGGCCTCGCATCGAGATGAAACTCAGGGCGCCGAGCACCGCCATGGGGACCGCAAGCAGGATGATGAACGGCAGGGCAAAGCTCTCATACTGTGCTGACAGCGTGAGGTAGACCACCAGAAGCCCCAAGGCAAAAATAATGATGGCCTTGCCCCCGGCTTCGACTTCTTCCTGGGCCAGGCCGGTCCAGCTGAAAGTCATGCCTTGCATCATATTTTGCTTTGCTAACTGCTCCATGGACCTGAGTCCTTGCGCGGAGCTGTATCCGGGGGCAGCAGCGCCATCAATTTCCGCCGAGCGAAACAGGTTGTAGTGATTGATTACCTGCGGCCCCGACGTCTCTTTTAGCGACACAATATTTCCCAGCGGAACCAAACCGTTGGTGTCTGATCGAACATAATATTGCCGCAGGTCCTGGGCAGTCATCCGGAACGGCAGGTCGGCCTGTACATATACACGATACGAGCGATTGTTGAAATCGAAGTCGTTCACATACTCCGATCCCATGTAAACCCCGAGCGCCTGCGTCACCTGAGTAAGCGGTACGCCCATGGCTTTCGCCTTTTCACGATCAATCTGGACAAGTTCTTGCGGATCATTCGCGGTAAAGCTAGTGAATAAGCCTCGCAAGTCGGCGCGCTGATGGCTGGCTGCCACAATCTTGTGGGCGGTGGCGTCAAGATCCTGCAAGGTGTTACGGCCCAGATCTTGTAACTCAAACTGAAATCCACCGAAACTTCCCAGACCCTGAATCGCCGGAGGCTCGAACGCAACTACGATTGCTCCCGGAACCCCGAAAAGCTTAGGCGACACTCTTGCCACGATATCGCTGGCCGCGTGCCCCTTGCCTTTGCGGTCATCAATAGGCTTTAACGGAGCGAAGATGAGGCCGTAATTAGAAGAACTCCCGCCTGAAAGTGAAAAAC